>NZ_CAXAOV010000001.1:0-1651901 GCF_963971045.1 Pseudomonas sp. EL_65y_Pfl2_R95
TTAAGTCTTTCGTCTCAACCGAGGCGCGCATTCTACAGCAGCCTCATTTACTGTCAAGCTATTTTTCGAAGTTCTTTTCCGAAGAAAACCGTTTCTACTCAACCACTTGCGCTATCCGATCAAACCAGCTTCTCGTTAGCGGGAGGCGCATTCTACAGCGTTCAAACTCGCTGTCAACACCTCTTTTTCTACCGCTTTCAATCACCGTGGCGATCACTCTAAAAGGCTTTAAAACACCCTTCAGAGCCCGGAGCATTCTACACAACTTTCGTTGCTTTGCAACCCCTCTTTTTAAGCTAACTTCTTGTTTTGCAAGAGGTTTTCCGAGAGGTCTACGCCGGAAGAGGTGCGCATTATAGGCACCTCAGATTTGCCGTCAAGGGTTTAAATCGAAAAAAACTGAGAAAGATCAAAATCCCTGTGAAAACCTATATTGAACAACCCCCTAACTTTCTACTAGTATCAATAGCGGACGCCTTTAGCATGGGCACTGCATCAAGACCGCCTAGCGAAATGCTGGTCGGCAGGGACAAGTCCAGCAACGCTTCTATATATAGGTGCGTATTGAGGGCATAAAACAGCTACACAAAGCTGAATGACATAACAACAACCCTAAGGTTTGTAGCGCAGAGTCAAAAGCGCACAGTGCCTACGCAGCAGCTTAAGAGGAGTCGCTGCTCTGGCACAGTACGAGTCCAACGTTAGATTGCGATTATAGAGCTACGTTATCGCCAATCACTGCTTTACTTACTTCTAATTCCTCTGACCGAGCAAGGATTGCAATGCTTAATCGTCCAGCCAAAACACTCAGCCTTGCCATCGCAGCCACGCTGCTAACTGCGTGTAATGCCATGGAACCTCGGCCCTATACAGTCGAGGAACAACAACAGCGGATTCTAGAAGATCAGGCGCGGATGTACGCCGACCAGGAACCCGTGACTCACCCTATTAGTTTTTATGAAGCAGTTGCGCGTGCGTTGAAATACAACCTCGACTATCGACTCAAACTAATGGAAAGCGCATTAGCAGCTGATCTGCGCGACGTATCCAGCCATGAGATGTTGCCGCGACTAGTCGCATCGGCCGGTTATGCAGGACGCAATAATGACTCAGGCGGCACCTCTATCGGTATTGAAGACCGCCAACAGAGTTTGCGCGCATCGACCTCTGAAGAACGATATCGCGATATCGATAGCCTTGGACTGAGCTGGAGCCTGCTGGACTTTGGTGTTGCCTACTACCGCACCCAACAGAAGACCGACCAAATAATGATGGCCGAAGAGCGCCGGCGTAAGGTGGCGCAGAACGTCCTTCAAGATGTACGTAATGCTTATTGGCGCGCCCTCGCCGCTCAGCGCTTGATGCCTGAGGTCGATGGCCTCTTGGCGCGGACCAATAATGCGCTTACATCGGCTCGCTCTGCTGAAGACCGTGGCTTGCTGCCACGCCAGGACGCACTCGCCTACCAACGCGCACTTATCGACTCTATCGACTTGCTGAGCGTGCGCCGTCAGGACTTGGAATTCGCCCGCTCCGAACTTTCGGCGCTGATGTCGCTACCGCCAGGCTCAAAAATGGTTCTCGCGGACGAGCCAGAACCGAACATGCCCGAGCTCAAAGCCGACATTGCCAATCTTGAGCAGGAAGCCTTGGAAAACCGCCCGGAAATCATGGAGGAGTGGTACCGCAAGCGGGTCAACGCCAATGACCTGAAGATCGCCAAGGCGCAACTATGGCCCAACGTCAGTGTTAATTGGAGCTATCAGTACGACTCCAACAAGTACCTGTATAACAACAGCTGGTCTGAGACTGGCTTACAGGTGTCGGTCAACTTGATTCGTATGCTGCAACTACCTGCTCTTAATAATGCAGAAGAGTCACAGACCAAAACCGATGACACCCGTCGCCTTGCCTTGTCCATGGCTATCCTGACCCAGGTGCGTGTCGGCGCCCTTCGCTATCAGCTCTCCCATGAGCAACTTGAGTTTGCCAATGAAAGCCTGCGCGTTGACCAGAGCTTGCTCAGCTACGCCCAAGCCGCAAAAAGCACCGCTGTCGGCTCGGAGCTTGAAGTGATCCGCGCGGAAGGCCGTTATCTGCTCTCACGCTACCAACGTGAAGCCGCTTACTCAAATACGCAGGCCGCTTGGGGTCGCCTCTACAACTCAGTCGGCTTGGACATCATGCCGGATGTGGTCAAAAGCTACGACGTGAAGACCCTCGCAGAGGAAATCAAGAAGAAAATGGATCAACAGGAACAACAAAAACTAGTTCCGTTGACACAAGGAAGCACCAATGCATCAACGCAGTCATAAACCCGTCATGATCTCAGCGCTGCTGGCAGGAATTATGGCAACGTCGGTCGCCGCTGAAACACCTGTTACCGCACAAGGATTAACTGACCCATCGGCCATACGTGTATTGCTCGCAGCGGATCTTGAAACCACGCTGTCCAGCCAAATGAATGGCACGCTCGGCGAACTTAAGGTCTCGCTCGGCAAGCAGGTCAAAAAAGATGAGGTACTGGCGCAACTCAATTGCCAGGAAGCACAGGCGCGAGCGAAAGTCGCTGCGGCTGAATTGACCATGGCCAAACAAAACCTCTCCGCCAAACAAAGCTTGCGCAAACTTGATGCGGTGGGCGATTTAGAAGTCGCCATTGCTTCGACTGAGGTTCAAAAAGCCGATGGCGCACGCCTTATGGCACAAACCCAAAGTGGTTATTGCATCGTAAAGGCACCCTTCAATGGGCGCGTCGCCAAGGTTCACGTCAAAGGTTATCAAACAGTCACCGCCGGGACACCGCTGCTGGATTTGGTCAGCGACGGTGCGCTGAAGGTTCGGCTGAATGTACCCTCCACGCGCTTGCCTACCCTGCGCGATGGCATGCCGTTGGACGTTAGCATTTACGAAACAGGTAAAACTTACTCTGCCCATGTCACTGCGATCAATGCGCGTGTAGACGCCGTTGCGCAGACGGTTGAGCTCGAGGCCCGGCTTGATGCTGAGCACCCAGATTTGATTGCAGGAATGAGTGGAATTGCCCGTTTCCCAGCCGCAGATGAGTGATCGACTACTCCACCCTCAATTATTGCTAAGCCTTAATGCCCTGCGAGATCGCGCGCTGCAAGCTGAAACATTGAATGCGCTGACGTTCTCTATGGCCAATGACCTTTACCCGCTGCTGAAATACCGGCAGGCGTTGGTAATGGCTCAGCGGAGCGACACGCTTGAGCTACTCTGCGTTTCCGGCTTGGCTAAACCCACTGAAGACTCGCCCTACTTGATCTGGTTGGCCCGCGCCAGCCGATGGTTGAGCGAGCAACTGCCGGACAACAACGCGCAGTGGCTAGCACGTGACTCACTCAAACCGCCTGAAGACATTGCGCAGGGCTGGGCCGAGTGGTGGCCAAATGGCATATTTTGTGTGCCGCTAATGGGGTCGAACGGGCAACGCTTGGGTCTCGTTTTTTTCCTGCTTGATGAGCCCCCTCCAGAGCCACTCCTACCGCTGCTCGAAAGCTTATGGAAAACATGGGCCTATTGCTGGGCGGCATTGACCGTACAACACAGGTTACTGGGCTGGCGTCCGAGCAAGCGCCAGTTGTTGATCTGCGGATTGGTGCTTGGCGCCTTGCTGTTAATCCCGGTCAGGCAAACTGTACTCGCGCCCGCCGAAATTGTCTCTTCACAGGCCCAGGTGGTGAGTTCACCGATCGACGGGGTTATAGCGCAAATGCTCGTGCGGCCGAATCAATCGGTTGAGGCTGGCACCCTGCTCTTTACCCTGGATGAAACCACCTTGCGAAATCGCGCCGAGGTTCTGACAAAAGAGGTCGCAGTAGCGGATGCCGAATTGTTAGCTGCCAGCCAACGGGCATTCGACAACATACAAAGCAAAAGCGAATTGACCCTGCTCAATGGTCGCGCACAGCAGCGCCGGGCAGAGCTTGATGCTGTTCGTGCGCAACTGCAACGCACCCAAGTCAGCTCACCAACAGCCGGCGTCGCAGTATTCAGCGATCCCAACGACTGGCTTGGCAAACCCGTAGTGACTGGCGAACGAATCCTGCAAGTGGCGAACCCGAAAACCCCGGCAATGCGTATCCAACTGCCCGTTGCTGATGCCATTGCGCTAGAACCCGGCGCGCCTGTCACCTTGTACCTGACGGCGTATCCGCTGAGTCCATTGCAGGGCAAGGTTCTGGAAACCAGTTATAAAGCCAAGCCGACGGACGAAGGTGTGGTGGCTTATCGATTGCTGGCCAGTGTTGATGGCGAATCGAAACATGCGCGTCTTGGTCTGCACGGTACGGCCAAGCTGTATGGTGAGCGGGTCATGCTCGGCTACTACTTGTTGCGCCGTCCCCTGTCTTCAGTACGGGCCTGGACTGGCTGGTAATGGAGGACCCAAGCGAACTGCCTCTGGCCCCATTGCGTGAAGACCTGCGCCTGAGCGAAGCAGCAATCACTGCCAGCGGCGAACCCAGTTGGGTGATTGAAGATACAGTGATCAATCGTTATTACCAGATTGGTTGGTTGGAGTTCGAGTGCCTGTTGCGCTGGGGGCAGACACCCAAGCAGATCAGTGCGCAAATCACCGAAGAAACCGCACTGCAGCCCGATGCCGATCAGGTATTGGAGTTCAGCCAGTTTCTGGAACACAACCAGTTGCTGCGGCCGAACATGCAGGCCACTGACCGGCTCAGCAAACGCAGTGAGGGTAACGCCGGTTTAAGCTGGAAATGGTGGCTGCACCACTACCTGTTCTTTCGCATTCCGCTCCTGCGCCCACAACGGTTTTTGGGCACGCTGAACCAGGCGCTCGGTTGGTTGTTTAATCGCAAAACCGCGCTGGTAATTCTACTGCTGAGCCTGACCGGCATTGTTTTAGTCATGCACCAGTGGGATACCTTCACCCACGATGTGGTCGAGTCGTTCTCGATGGAGGGCTTGCTCGGTTTCGCGATGGCCTTGATAGTCGGTAAAAGCCTCCACGAAATGGGGCATGCTCTGGTAGCAACGCGACTGGGTTTACGCGTGGCGCATATGGGCGTCGCCTTCGTGGTGTTATGGCCAATGCTGTATACCGACACAGGGGAAAGTTGGCGGCTGGGCAAGTCTCGGCAACGCCTGGCCATTGCCAGTGCGGGGATTATCACCGAATTGTCACTGGCAGGACTCGCGACCCTGGGCTGGGCACTGTGTGATCCTGGGCCGCTGCGCAATGGCTTGCTCTATCTGGCGACCACCGGCTGGATTTTGTCACTGGCGTTGAATGCCAGTCCGTTTATGCGCTTTGATGGCTACTTTATCCTCTCCGACATACTCGATTTTCCCAACCTGCATGAGCGCTCGTCAGCGCAGGCGAGGATCTTCTTGCGGCGTTATATATTGGGTCTGGATGAGCCTTGGCCCGAACCGTTCAGCAGGGGTAAACGTCGCGGGCTAATTGCTTTCGCGTTCGTGACCTGGCTGTACCGTCTAGCCCTGTTCCTGGGCATTGCAGTGGCTGTCTATTTGCTGTTTTTCAAGCTGCTGGGCATCTTCCTTTTTATCGTCGAACTTTCATGGTTCATTTTTATGCCGATCTGGCGAGAGTTAAAACACTGGTGGCAAAACCGCAGCGAAGTCCGTAAAGGGCGCCGCTATCTGTTCGTTTCAATCCTTGCAGCGATTGTCCTGCTACTGGCCTTGCCTTGGCGCTCGCAAATTCATATTCACGGTGTCGCCCGGGCGGAGCAGCAGGTACAGGTTTTTTCGCCCTATCCGGCTCATATCCAGCGAATCCATCCGGAAGGTAAGGTCAGTGCCGGCGAGAAACTGGCCGTGCTGGATCAGCCAGATATCGCCTCAAAGCTGCGCCAAAGTGAAACCAGCATGCGCAACATTGAATCGCAGCTCACTGGGCTGCAAGCTGACAACTCAGGTTTACGCCTGCAAACCGCAACCCGTCAACGGCTCTGGGTAGAGTTCGAGCAAGCGCGCTCAGCACAATCGGAGATCGACCGCCTGATATTGAAGGCGCCTTTCGATGGCGAGTGGCTTGATATCAACCCGGATTGGAAGGCTGGCCAGTGGATCAGCAATAAAGAACCCATCGGGGTGCTAATCGCGACCGATCGCTGGCAGGCAGATGGTTATGTACAACAGAATGATGTGCATCGCCTGAGAATTGGTGACCCGGTGCGCTTCTATGCCAAAGGCCAGCCAACCCCAGTACTGGGCAAGGTCATCGCGATTGGTAGCACCCGCAGCAATCAATTGGCGAATCCAATGCTGGCCTCGCGTTTTGGTGGGCCACTGACCACCAAGCAGGACAGCAATGACCTAGCGCCTACTGAGTCACTGTTTCATGTGCTTATACAGTTGGACAAAGCGCCAATCGGTATGCATGAAACCTTAGGTGATATTCAGGTAGAGGGCGCCAAGCGCAGCCTACTGGTGGAGGGTGTCACCCATCTGTTTGCCGTATTACTGCGCGAAAGCGGATTTTAAGGCCACTGAAAAAAGCCACTGCGCAAAATCGCACCTTGAACTGACGCATCTGATAGCAGCTCAAGGTTTAGCGAGTGAAGATATCGCCAATTCCAGCCAAGGGCATGGTTTGCACAGCCGTGTGGCTCGCCAACGGGGTGCTCGACGGTTTATTGGACAAATAGCTAATACCGAATATCAGTAACGGAATAAGCAGAATCAGCAGGTAACGAGGCATAATCGCGTCCTCTCAAGCAACGGCAGCTCAGCTGCTCGCAATTATTGTTGTTATTACTTGCGTCGTTAATTCAAGGCTGTTTTTTTGCAGGTTGCGCCATAAACCAGACGTTCTGCACCACAGTGGATTCTGCTCACTTGCCTATCATCTGCTGTTCCCGCGCAGCACAGAACTCCACCACTCCTTATAAGCATAGACGATTGATTACGGGCATGAGCGATCACCACCTAATAAGTGCCCGCACCGACAATTCGACACTACTGGGGACTAGGTTAAACCCTAGTAGACGCGCTGCCCGCCAACTAGACTCGACCGGGCATTAAAAGCGCGTGAGATCAATCACGGCAAAACTGGCAACGGTGTCATGACCGCGCAACTCACCACCCTCGCGCGCCACACCGATTGTCTGCATACCGGCTTGCTGGGCGGCGTCGAGCTCTTCGACGATATCAGAGAGAAACACGATTTCATCTGCGGGCAGCCCAATCGCCCGGGTGATGTTCTGGTAGGAGTTCACCTCACGCTTGAGGCCGGATGTGGTATCAAAGTAGCCGCTGAACAATGGGCACAAATCCCCGGCCTCAGAGCAGCCAAAAATCAGCTTCTGAGCTTGAATCGAGCCCGACGAATAGACATACAAGGCATAGCCCGCCTCATGCCAACGGCGCAATGCTTCAACCGCGTCTGGGTACACATGGCCCTTAAGCTGACCACTGGCGTAACCTTGCGCCCAGACCATGCCTTGCAAGGCTTTTAAAGGTGTGGCCTTGCGATCGGCAACGATCCACTCAAGCAGAATCTCAATCACGCGAAGGGTATCGGCATCCCCCTCTCCCGCCTCAACCCGCACAGCCTGGAGTTGCTCAGCAACGGCAGGTTCTGCCGCATGCTGCGATACATAGCCTGGCAAATGCTCAGCGGCGAACGGGAACAACACGTCGAAGACAAAACTAACGGCGCTGGTAGTGCCTTCGATATCGGTGAGAATTGCTTTGATCGCCATGCTGTCTCCAAGTACACCAACGGCCAACGCTGAAGGTGGCCGTTGGCTGAAATAACCCATGCTTTTTCAGCGCATGTATACAGCGCTGCCAGTGTTTTAGTCGTCCAATCCCGGGAAGTTACCGGCGATTTTGTCACCGGTAAATTGCGCCACCCAGCCCTCAGGGTTATTGAACAGGCGGATCGCCACAAAGTGCGGGTTCTCCCCCATATCAAACCAGTGGCGAGTGCCGGCGGGCACTGAAATCAGGTCGTTCTTTTCACAGAGCACGGCGTAAACGCAATCGTCGATGTGCAAGGTAAACAAACCACGCCCAGCCACAAAAAATCGAACCTCGTCTTCGCCGTGACGGTGCTCATCGAGAAACTTGGCACGCAACTCAGCCTTTTGTGGATGATCGGCGCTCAGGCTTATGACATCGACCGTGACGTAACCGCGCTCGCTCATCAGTTGATCGATCTGGCTACGGTAGGCGGCTAACACATCCTCGGAACTTGCCCCGGCCGCAATCGGCGCGCTTGCCTGCCACCGTTCAAAACGCACGCCGACGCTGGCGAGCGTGCTGGCAATGTCCTCAAGATGGGTCAAAACTTTGTTTGGCAATTCAGGGGTCGACTCGTGATAAACACTGAGCATACTCATAGTCTGTGTTCCTAATACGTCTTCGGGGCATACCTGCGGCGGCCCTGTGGTGGACTAATTTTTTTGCAATGCGCGAATCCGTAATTCGCACTCAAACAAAAACTCGAATGCTTCAACCTGACGCAGTGCATCACTCATTTGCGCGCCCCAGGTATACAAACCATGGCCACGAATCAGGTAGCCGGCACAGTCCGGATGCGCGTCAAGCCAAGGCTGAACCTTGCTGGCCAAGCGCTCCATATCCTGATCATTATCAAAAATGGGTACAGTCACCACTGACTCGTGCGTTGCGACACCAGTGAAGGCTTTCTGCAGTTCGTAGTCTTCAAACTGCAGTGTGTCGCCCTCGGCCAGACGGGTCAGTACTGTGGCACCCACTGAATGGGTGTGCAGGACTGCGCCAATTTCCGTACGCCATTTATACAGCTGGGTATGCAGCAGCGTTTCGGCAGAGGGCTTCTTACCTTCTTCAAGGCTGTTCCCTTCAAGATCTGTCGCCAGCACGTCATTAAAACCCAGCTCGCCTTTGTGCCGGCCAGACACCGTCAGCAACGCCGTTTCTTCGGACAGACGCGCCGAATAATTACTGCTCGTCGCAGGTGACCAGCCCTTGCCGTAGAGGAAGCGTCCGGCATCGATAATTTGCTGGGTCAGATGCTCACGGTTGAGGTAATGGTGCTCGGGTTGCGTGGTGTCTAATTGCTGATCAGGGGTCACGGCCTGTCCTCCTGCAAACGAGTGGCAATAATGATGGCGCCAGCAAGTACTGCCAAGCTGGCGAGGGAAAAGGTCCACGCCGCACCTAAGGTATTCCAGCTGTAGCCGGCGTAAAGTGCGCCGATCGCGCCACCCACCCCGGCGGTCGCCGCATAAAGTGACTGGCCTTGACCTTGCTGGCGATCGGCAAAACTGCGCTGCACAAAATGTATAGCCGCCGCATGAAAACTGCCAAACGTCGCCGCGTGCATCAACTGAGCGATCAGCAGCAACCACAAGTGGTCGGCAAAATTACCTAATAGCAACCAGCGTACAGCGGTGATCAGAAAACTGGCCAGCAATACTTTACGCAGAGAAAAGCGCACCAGCAGTTTAGTCATAAACATAAACAGGATGATTTCAGCCAGTACCCCAAGTGCCCAGAGCACACCGATCGTTGCGCGGGTATAACCCTGATTCTCCAAGTGCAGACTGAGAAATGTGTAATACGGGCCGTTACTTAACTGCATCAGACAAACACAGAGATAAAACGCAATAATTCCGGGGCGACGCAACTGCGCGACAAAGCCCCCCTCGGCAAGGCTGTGCGGACGGTTTTGCGGCTGCGCATTGGGCACCCAGAAACTGCTCATGACGATGCCGCTCATGATCAGGATCAATGCCCAGGGGTATGCATCGAGACTGACCCACTCAAACAGCTGACCAAGGCCGACCACCGCAACGATAAAGCCGATGCTGCCCCACAAGCGGATCTGACTGTAGCGTGCCGTTTGCTCGCGTAAGTGCGCTAGGGTGATGACCTCGAATTGCGGCAATACGGCATGCCAGAAAAATGCATGCAAGGCCATTATCAAAGCCAACCACACATAGCTTTTGTCGAGCAAAATGCCGCTAAAGCAAAACAGTGTCGCCACTGCTCCAAAGCGAACAATCGCCAGACGTCGCCCCGAGTGGTCGCCCAGCCAGCCCCATATATTGGGCGCAATACAGCGCATCAACATAGGAATTGCGATCAGCTCACCTATTCGCGCGGGGGCAAAGCCAAGGTGGTCAAAGTACAAGGCCAAAAACGGCGCCGTACCGCCGAGTAGCGAGAAATAGAAGAAGTAAAAGCCGGACAATCGCCAATACGGCAATGCAGCCGTCATCTAACGCTTAACCAAAACGCATACTGGCCCGCTTGGCTGAGTTGAGCGCTGAGTTCCTGACCTCCTCAACTCAGCCTCACCGACAAAGCAGCTCACAGCTGCGGCAAAATTGGGGTTGCGACCTGCACATCTGCGTTTTGACCACGGTGACGCAGCAGGTGATCCATGAGGACCAAGGCCATCATTGCTTCAGCGATCGGTGTTGCCCGAATCCCGACACAAGGGTCATGACGCCCCTTGGTGATCATATCCACGGCATTGCCATTGATATCAATCGAGCGCCCGGGGGTTGTAATGCTTGACGTCGGTTTGAGCGCCAAGTGGGCAACAATGGGCTGGCCAGAAGAAATGCCGCCGAGAATACCGCCAGCATTGTTACTGAGAAAGCCCTCAGGCGTCAGTTCGTCCCTGTGCTCGGTACCGCGCTGTGCCACGCAGTCAAATCCAGCGCCGATTTCAACGCCTTTAACCGCGTTGATGCTCATCAGTGCATGGGCGAGTTCAGCGTCCAGGCGGTCAAAAATCGGCTCGCCCAAGCCCGGCATAACGCCCTGCGCGACAACCGTGATTTTTGCGCCTACGGAGTCTTGATCACGGCGTAGCTGGTCCATGAAGGCTTCAAGCTCAGGCACTTTGTCCGGGTCCGGGCAGAAGAATGCATTTTGCTCGACACTCTCCCAGGTCTTGAATGGGATCTGGATGGGTCCAAGCTGACTCATGTAACCGCGAATCACAATGCCCTGAGTCGCCAGAAACTTCTTGGCAATGGCACCCGCTGCCACGCGCATCGCCGTTTCACGTGCAGAGCTACGACCACCGCCACGATAATCGCGCAGGCCATACTTATGATGATAGGTGTAGTCAGCATGGGCCGGGCGGAATACATCTTTGATCGCGGAGTAGTCTTTGGACTTCTGATCCGTATTGCGAATCAACAAGCCAATGCTACAGCCTGTGGTTTTGCCCTCAAACACGCCCGAGAGGATTTCGACGATATCGTCTTCCTGACGCTGAGTGGTGTGACGGCTGGTGCCAGGCTTGCGCCGGTCGAGGTCGCGCTGCATGTCTTCAAGCGACAATTCAAGCCCTGAAGGGCAGCCATCAACAATGGCGACTAGTGCTGGGCCGTGACTTTCACCAGCGCTAGTGACGGTGAACAGCTTGCCGTAGGTATTGCCGGACATGTGCAAAACGCTCCGCGATATTAACCTTGAGCCAGACCATGGGTAAGATCAGTTCAGCGCTGGAGATACTCTCAAGCACTCACTGCCAATCATGGCGAGCAGGACATTTATGTAGCGCGCAAGTATACCTGTGGAGGTGCGACACTTCACCCTCGAACCTTATTGCACAATACACGTCGAATAGCTCGATGATGCCAAGTCGCCTTCATCGGCCGTCTTTGGCAAAAACTGACTTAGGCAGATGCCTTTGTTTCAACCCTTTATGAACAGTGCCCATAACATGCTGCGAGTCGTTCTCTTGATGCTTCCACTATTAGCGGGCCTTGCCCACGCAGCACCGACACCTATCTCCCAGCGCCCGGTCACCTTGCAAACCGATCAGGGCGAATTATTTGGCACCCTGGTTGCCCCGCAAAGCAGCAAACCCATTCCAGTTGCCCTGCTTATTGCAGGCTCCGGCCCCACTGATCGTGACGGCAACAACCCTGGTGGCGGGAACAATGACGGATTGCGCAAGCTGGCCTATGTGCTGGCCAAACATGGTATTGCCAGCCTGCGCTACGACAAACGCGGCGTTGCCAAAAGTCAGCCAGCAACACCCGATGAGCGCAACCTCAGTGTTGAGCGTTACGTGGCGGATGCTGTGGGCTGGAGCCAACAACTAAAGGCCGACCAACGCTTCAATCAGCTGATATTGATTGGCCACAGTGAAGGGGCATTAATTGCGACGCTGGCCGCGCCTGACGCCAAGGCCGATGCACTGATTTCAATTGCCGGCAGTGCGCGTCCAATTGATCAGGTGTTGCGTGAGCAACTCAGTGAACGCCGACTGGCGCCCCAGCAGTTGGCGGTGAGCATGCACATTCTCGATGCGCTGAAAGCGGGTCACACCATCGCCAACGTACCTGCGGACATGCAGGGGTTGTTCCGACCGAGCGTTCAACCCTACCTGATTAGCCTGTTCCGTCAGGACCCTGCCAAGGCCTTTGCTCAACTACAGATGCCTGCACTGATTCTTCAGGGAAACCACGATATTCAAGTCGATGTGGCAGATGCGCTGATGCTGAAAGAGGCCAATCCCAATGCACAATTGGCGCTAATCGAGGGCATGAATCATGCGATGCGCATCGTTCCCCTTGACCTGAAAGCGCAGCTTGCGTCCTACAACAACCCCAAATTGCCGTTGTCGCGCATGCTGACCGACAAAATAAGTCAATTTATTCAGAACAATCGTACCTAAACGGCTCCAGAACTCTGCAAAACGGTCGATAACTCCTGAGCAAGCGCAACGTTAAGAGCACTTCAGCGCACAGGATCGCCATTCATGACCACCGCAAACCCTGACCCCATGACAGATGGGGCCCCAGCAGAGCCGCAAGCCAGCGAAGCAAAGGTACATCCGTGGGCTGAGCTGGGTGCGGAACACTTTCGCCTGCTAAGACTCGCAGCACTGCCTATTGACCGGCACACAGGTGCTCGACCGCTACGTTTTGTGCAACTGGGTCGAGTCGAACGTCACAGCCCACAGCTGAGCATGCTGCGCCTGACCATACATTTGCCTGATCAAGCCGTGCGCAAACAGATCAACACCTTAGAGATATGGATTGATCACCGTGCGCGTGAACTGCGCTTCGGACCGGACAAAGGCTTGCATCTTGAACCCGTTAACCGTGGCTTGGGGCGCTTTCTGGTCGCCCAAGGCGTTGCATGGGCTCAGCAACATTGCGCGCACTATCTGGTTGAAGGCGGCGCTTTGCACGTCAGAGATGCGCCCACCGATGACGCACGCGCCCGACGGGATCACTTCTTGCAAACTCAAGGGTTCACCATCGACTACCAAGATCCACTGCAGTTAAAAGCGAGCTACAGCGCTGCGCGCGTCAGTATCCTGCACAGCGACTGGCATAGCGATAAAGTGCAGATAGTGGAAACACTTGAAGCCGCCGCCATGCTTCAGCGCGCCGACCAAGCACTCAATGAACAAGAAGCCAGGCTGCGCAAATTAGAAGAACGGGCCGCACAATACAAACGTGAAGACGGCAGTTTGCGCTTTACCATCGCCTGTCTTGTCACCTTTTGCGTGTTTCAGGCAGGTCTGTTGATTTGGATCGCGACCCACTAGCCTGCCCCTAACCGGGCAGGCCGAATTGCCTTTATTCTCAGGGGTTCAGGCGTGAACGGAACAGCGCTTGATGTTCGCGGCACAGCGTCGCTGGCAACAGAAACACGCCATGTCCGCCCTGCTGAAACTCAAGCCACGTGAAATCAACTTCCGGGTACAGCGCTTCAACATGCACCTGGCTGTTTCCGACCTCAACAATCAGCACCCCTTTCTCGTTGAGGTGATCTGCCGCCTCCGCCAACATGCGCCGCACCAGGTCCAAGCCGTCTTCACCGCAGGCCAACCCTAGCTCGGGCTCATGCTGATACTCATCCGGCATATCAGCAAAATCTTCAGCATCAACATAGGGTGGGTTGGAGACAATCAGGTCAAAGCGCTGGCCTGGCAATCCGGTGAAACCATCGCCTTGGACCGTAAAGACCCGATCCTCGATTCCGTGACGTTCAATATTCTGGTTGGCCACTTCCAGCGCCTCGAACGACAGGTCGCCAAGTATCACTTCAGCCTCGAGAAACTCATAAGCGCAGGCAATACCGATGCAACCAGAACCGGTGCACAGATCAAGAATTCGAGTTGGCTCACCGGTGAGCCATGGGCGGAAGCGGCTGTTGATCAACTCGGCGATGGGTGAGCGTGGAACCAGAACGCGCTCATCTACCAGGAACGGCAATCCACAGAACCACGCCTCACCGAGTAAATAAGCAGTCGGTACACGCTCATCAATACGCCGAGCCAGCAACACCTGCAGGTGCGTGTGTTCATCATCTTCAAGGCGGCAATCCAAGTAACTGTCAGCGATTTCATAGGGCAACTGCAAAGCCCCAAGTACCAGCTGACGCGCTTCATCCCAAGCGTTATCGGCACCGTGCCCAAAAAACAGCTCCTCGGTCTGGAAACGCGTTACAGCCCAACGAATGTAGTCACGAATTGTCCGCAAACGAGTGGATCGGGCGGTAGCAACGTCAGTCACAGATGTTCTCCTTTATAGATGATCGGACAGTTTAACAGCACTTACCGAGGCACTGCGAATGCACCAAATAGTGCAACCTTGGCTGAAATTCAGTATAAGAATCGCCCCGCGCCTCGAAGCTGATATTTCAGGCAATTGTGTGGGTTGAACACTGGCTTTTTAGGCTGGCTTACTGCCATTATCCACCCCCATACAGATTCAGCACCCTGAATATCCCAGGGGCAGCAAAACCCTTTACGAGCAATCCATTGCTCACTATTTCCAGCATCTGAGTCTACGCAGACGCCTGAACTTTGCACTTGCATTGAACCGCTAATGCAGTAACGGGTTCACAGCGGCGCCAGACAGGCAGACAATGAACGCTGCCGTCAGAGTCAACAAGGAGCCTTTTAATGTCGCACCCCAAAACGCTATTGCAGCTAACTGGCCGTAGCCATGCCCCTGCCACCTTGAAGACCGCGACCCTACTGGTTATTGATACTCAGGAAGAGTATCGCAGCGGCGTATTGAAACTGCCCCAGGTCGAACAAGCAGTGGCTGAAATCGCCAAGTTGCTCGATGCGGCACGCGCCATGGGCACTCCCATCGTACACGTCAAGCATCTGGGCATTCCTGACGGCGTCCTCGACCCCCGCGGTCCACGTGGCGAGCATATCCCTGAAGTTGCGCCATTAGCGGGTGAACCGGTCATTGAAAAACGTCTGCCAAACGCCTTCTCAGGCACAGAATTGCATGAACAGCTGCAAGCGTTAGGGCGACTGGACTTGATTGTTTGCGGCTTTATGACTCACTCCAGTGTCAGCAGCACCGTGCGTGCGACCAAAGACTACGGTTACCGCTGCACCATGGTTGATTCGGCCTGCGCCACCCGTGACCTGCCAACGCTCGACGGCAAAGTCATCAGCGGCGCCGAGATGCACCGCGTTGAGATGATTGCCCTCGCCGACAACTTTGCAGCTGTGGTTGCAGACGCCAGTGCAGTGCTCAACCAATAGCGAACCTGCCAGAGCAGATGAGTTGATACGGATGATCCTGCTAAAGTTCTGAACCACCAGGACCTATGCCTGTCACACGCCGATACCCAAAAGGAAATCGGAATGAAGCAATCCGATGGTTTCGACCCCCGCCGTTTACGCCAGCGTGAGCCGGGCAACTGGCGAATGCGTTTCGCTACAGCATTCGCTGCCTTATGTGTGGCTGCAGGTCTACTTCTGGCCACGGCTGGGGCTGCAGCCTTGCTCGGTCGCCCGTCTGCACTGGGCAGCCTGAATGACTCATCCACCGGTTCAGCTGTGCTATTGGTTGTGGGTCTGTTGCTGCTGTGGCTGGGCGTTGCGCTGTGGCGCATGTGCCGCCGTCGCGCACGCCGCCCTAACGATTTAAGCATGCCTCGCCACCTTATGAAAAAGCGCAAATAACGCGTTGCACAACCACTCCTGGCTAACGCTCACTCATATTTTTACCCATTCATTGCACACGAAGGCAGCCGCAATACAACGGTCTTGGTTACACTAGTGGCCAGTGTGGAGGCCACAATGCAAGACGACGATTTTTCTTTATTCCAAGCTCAACTTAAGGGCGTAAAGCCGATTAAGCAGGACCGCGCTGCCGACACCGGCAAGCCCAAGCTGGATAAATCAAAACTGGCTACATTGCGACAGAACGCAACAGTGCGCGCCAACACCACCAAGGTTGATGGCCTGTCTGACCAGTTCGTGATTGATGTGGGGGCCGAAGACCCGCTTTATTGGGCCGCCAATGGCATGCAAGAAAGCCAGATGCGTAAACTCAAGCTCGGCCAGATTGCATTCGATGGCAGCTTGGACCTGCACGGCATGAGCGTTGAAAAAGCCCGGGACATCTTATGGGAGTTTCTCGCTGAAGCCTGCAAGCTTGAAGTACGCTGTGTGCGCGTAACCCACGGTAAAGCCGTGCGTATGGACGGTCGCAAGCCCATGATCAAAAGCCACGTCAATACCTGGCTTCGCCAGCATCCTCAGGTGCTCGGCTTCACTTCTTGCCAGCCTAAGCATGGCGGCACAGGCGCCGTTTATGTAGTCCTCAAGCGCACAATGATGGATGGCCGCGACGAAGATTAATCTGCTGTACGGACTCCAATTAGGCCGTTTTTAGCGCAGGTGACGCCAAATCTGTATCGGCTTGGCGTACGCCGCGCTTGCCAGCCGGCAATCTGCACCCTACCCTGCGCGTCTGTGCATATTTGTCAGTCCCAACAGGAAGATCCATGTCCCTGGAACAGAACTACACTCAGATTCTCGGTCAGCTTGGCGAAGATGTGTCCCGCGAAGGCCTGCTCGACACGCCGAAACGCGCGGCTAAAGCCATGCAGTATCTCTGCCGTGGCTACCAGCAAACCTTGGAAGAAGTTACCAATGGCGCACTGTTCAGCTCTGATGCCAGTGAAATGGTATTGGTCAAGAACATCGAGCTCTATTCGCTCTGCGAGCACCACCTGTTGCCATTTATCGGCAAGGCCCACGTGGCCTATATCCCGAGTGGCAAGGTCTTGGGCCTGTCAAAAATTGCGCGCATCGTCGATATGTATGCACGCCGTTTACAGATTCAGGAAAACCTCAGCCGACAGATCGCCGAAGCTATTCAGCAAGTCACTGGCGCCCTTGGTGTTGCGGTGGTGATAGAGGCTCAGCATATGTGCATGATGATGCGTGGCGTTGAGAAACAGAACTCATCAATGGTCACCTCGGTCATGCTCGGTGAGTTCCGCAAAAACGCCGCAACGCGCAGCGAGTTCCTCAGCCTGATCAATAACTAAGTCGCGGCTGTTGCACTAAGTTTCGAGCCAAAAAATAAGCCCTGCAATTCAAGATTGCAGGGCTTATTTGCATCCGACTATATATCTATGGGGATCAGCTGTTAATGATGGCCTTACCGGATTTTTTCTTGGTGTGCAGCAAGTGGGAAAATACCGCATGCAGATCATCAGACGCACTTTCTTCGTCAAGGTTGAGCTTGCTGTCGATATGATCCATGTGATGCATCATCAAATGAACGGCCCGCTCGGTATCGCGCGCTTGTATCGCATCAATCAGTTGATTGTGTTCATCGTAAGAACAATGCGAGCGACTACCACTTTCATACTGGGCGATGATTAGCGAGGTCTGAGAGACCAAGCTGCGCTGAAAACTAACCAGCGGCGCATTCTTAGCTGCTTCTGCCAGCTTCAGGTGGAATTCCCCGGACAGGCGAATGCCCGCGCCGCGATCCCCACGGGAAAAGCTGGTTTGCTCATCCTCAACCATCTGACGCAATTCATTAAGCTGATCCAGCGTAGCGTACTGCACCGCCAACTCTGTAATAGCCCGCTCTACCATGCGCCGCGCATAAAAAATCTGCCGAGCTTCTTCAACACTTGGACTGGCGACGACAGCGCCACGATTAGGCCGTAGCAACACAACACCTTCGTGGGCCAAACGCGATAAAGCACGACGGATGATGGTCCGGCTTACGCCGAAAATCTCACCCAATGCCTCTTCACTTAGCTTGGTGCCAGGCGCAAGGCGCTGCTCGAGGATGGCATCAAAGATATGGGCATAAACGACATCGTCCTGCGTTCCAGTGCGACCGTTTTTAAGTGCACGGGCCTGCTTTTTTAGGGGCTGTAATTGTTCGTTCATTCGCGCTCGCGTCAAGAGAGATTCAGCAATTTAAAACAGAGGCTGCGCAAGACGACTACTTGGCGCTAGACCCACACTCATCACTGTTAGTTAGCGTTATTACGCAATACCGCGTATCTGGCAAGTCGCATGTGCAAAAAACGCAAAAATTCCGCATCTATTGTACACAATCGCCTTGAACTTTGCCTATTTTGCATGCGTCGAATGCGGTCTTCGATGCGCCTGAAAGATTAATCTTAACGTGCACAAATATCTCTCCAGCGGTGGCCGGCGGTGAACAGCCGCTCATCACTGCCAATTGCTGACCCGACAGTCAAATAAACAGTCCTCAACCACAAAAAATAGACCGCAAATTTACCGGACGACTGGCGTTTTCGCCAGGCACTGATAAATCAGCTATCCATATGTTTTTTTTGCATTTTTCTTATTGATCCCTGCGCCTTACGCGGCCCATAACTAAGGCATTGCTATTGATAGCCAGCTCAGCAATTAAAAACAGTATTTGCATTTTTTGTATACAACAGCATAATCGCGGGGTGTGACTTCCTGACCGCTCGGTCAACAACTTAGCCAGCAAGCACACTCAACCTGCCACCTGCCTCAGAGAGTTAACGTGCGCACTGCGCCAGCTCTGGGTGGTACACAACAAGAGAGATGAGGAGTACCCGCGTGGAAAGCGTTAAATCAGAACAAATTGCTCAGCCTAGCGCTGGGCTTGGTAAAAGCGGTCTACTGGACCGCTTTTTCAAGCTGACCGAGCACCGCACCACAGTCCGAACCGAATTGCTTGCAGGCCTGACAACCTTTGTCACCATGGCCTACATCATTTTCGTTAACCCTAACATTATGGCTAATGCGGGCGTCGATCATGGCGCCGCCTTCGTTGCGACCTGTATTGGCGCGGCGCTCGGTTGTTTCTTAATGGGCCTGTACGCCAACTGGCCGGTCGGCTTGGCACCCGGCATGGGCCTCAATGCGTTCTTCACCTACACCGTTGTCGGCGAGATGGGCTACAGCTGGGAAACAGCTTTAGGCGCGGTATTTATTTCCGGCGTGCTGTTTATGATCATGAGTCTTTCACGAATCCGTGAATGGCTGCTCAACAGTATTCCCATGAGTCTGCGGTTTGCCATGGGCGCTGGAGTCGGCTTATTCCTCGGGTTGATTGGACTGAAGACCGCCGGCATTGTTGTCGACAGCCCCGCCACATTGCTGACCATGGGCTCATTCGGTGAACCCACTGCTCTGCTTGCTGCCATATGCTTCCTGATGATCGCCGTACTTAGCCATCGCAATGTATTTGGCGCCATCCTGATCAGCATGTTCGCAGTCACTGCAATAGGCTGGGGCATGGGCTTGGTTGAGTTCAATGGCGTTGTTTCAATGCCACCGAGCTTGGGACCAACCTTCCTGGCGATGGACATCAAGGGCGCGTTCAACATCTCGATGGTCAGCGTTATTCTGGCCTTCCTGTTCGTTAACATGTTCGACACCGCAGGCACGCTAATGGGTGTTGCTCACCGCGCCAAACTGGTGGATGAAGACGGTCAGATTCAAAACCTTTCCCGCGCCCTCAAGGCAGACAGTACCTCAAGCGTGATCGGCGCAATGGTCGGCTGCCCACCAGTTACCAGCTACGTTGAAAGTGCTTCTGGCGTAGCCGCAGGTGGCCGTACTGGTCTGACAGCCGTTGCAGTTGGTGTCTTGTTTCTCGGGGCAATGTTCTTCGCCCCGCTGGCAGGGATGATCCCGGCTTACGCCACGGCTGGTGCACTGATCTATGTTGCCATGCTGATGATGAGCGGCATGGCCCACATCGATTGGGACGACCTGACTGACACCATTCCAGCCATTGTGACCGTGGTCATGATGCCGCTGACCTTCTCAATCGCCAACGGTATTGCTCTGGGTTTTCTGACCTATGCGACCCTCAAGCTGTTAACCGGCCAACGCGACAAAGTGTCGGTATCGCTGTATGTTCTGTGCATTATCTTCATCGCTAAATTTGCCTTCCTCTAAGCGGCTTTTAGTGCTTGCCCGCGCCGGCTGACTACTGTCAGGCGACGCGTGAGGAACGCTCTAGACCCCGACGCTGTTGCGCCGGGGTTTTTCGACATCTGGAGTTAGCAACATGAGTATGGAAACCTGGTTATTGTTTAGCAGCGCCGCCTTGATCGTGATCCTGATTCCCGGACCGCTGTCACTGCTGATGGTCAGCAATAGCTTGAACTATGGCTTGCGCCGTTCAATCCCGGCATTTATTGGCGGCGTGTCTGCCTCTATCTGCCTGCTTAGCGCCTCCGCGCTAGGGCTGGGTGCTCTCTTGCTGGCCTCGGAAAAGCTATTCTCCGCGCTCAAACTAATCGGCGCCCTGTACCTCTTCTACCTTGCCTGGCAGAGCTGGCAAGCCTCGCGTCAAGCCGCGAAACCTGTCGCCGCCGATGAGCAGCCGGTAAACCCAAGCTTCAATAGCATGTTCTGGAAAGCTTTTGGTTTGGGCGCGAGCAACCCGAAAGACATTTTGTTCTTTGCCGCCTTTTTGCCGCAGTTTCTCTCCAGCGATCACTCATTGCCCCAACAGTTGCTGATTATGATTGCCACATGGGCAGTCCTCGATCTCGCCTGCAAACTGTTCTACGGCCTGAGCGCTCAGGGAGCCTCCCGTTACTTGCGCTCAGGCAAGGGGCAGGTCTGGTTCAATCGCATCAGCGCTGGGCTATTTGGTGCAGCCGGTACTGCGTCATTATTGAGTCGCTGAGCCCTAGACAACCGGACAATGATAGAAGAATCACTGTCCGGCTTTCTCAGTAACGGTCTGGGCTCAACCCCGAGGAAGAACGCCCTGCCACGAGTCGAGCGCCCAGCCGCAAGCACTGACTGCCAGACGATGGGTCAGCCCTAGTTGCTGCAGAAAAACCTCATCGTGCGAGACCACCAACAAAGCACCACGATATGCCCGCAGGGCTTGCTCAAGCGCCTGCATCGAGGGGAAATCAAGGTGGTTACTGGGCTCATCCAACATCAATAATTGCGGCGGCTTTTGCCCATACAGCGAGCAGGCCAAGGCGACTTTCAGCCTTTCCCCGCCACTGAGTAGCTGGCATGGCTGCACCACCGTTGCAGCATCAAGCCCCAATTGGGCCAAATGAGTTCGCAACTCACCTTCCTTCAACTGCCGATTGGCCGCTTGCAAGTGCTCGATTGCCGACTTCGCAGGATCGATGCAGAGAAGCTGTTGATCCAGATATGCAAAAGCACCCTGAATTTGGTACTGCCCTGCCAGTGGCTGCTGAAGACCTGCCAAGACTCTGAGCAAGGTCGACTTGCCACTACCATTTGGTCCGGTAATCGCTACACGCTGCTGGCTATTTATAATCAAGCTCAGATAGCGCGCAGCGGGGGCGACGCATGGCAGTTCCAGTGAATCCAGCTCAATCAATCGTTTGCCATGAATGTTACTCGGAACCGGCACCTGCATGCAGACCGCCGCAGAATCCTCAACCTGCTGAGCCGCCTGTCTAACTCGCTGTGATAATTGCTGACGGTGCGAGGCCTGCTGCTTGACCTGTTTGCCACCAGTGTCTTCACTGCGCTGCTTGTCGCGGCCCAGCAGTATTTTCGCTTGATTGGCATTGCCCGCTTGCTTGTTGGCGCGGGCACGCTGACGCTCCAAGCGAGTTTGCAGCGCCAGCATTTGCAGCTCTTGTCGGTTTCTCTGATGCTTGGCCTGGACAAGCTGAGCCTCGGCCTGCTCACGTTCCAGCGCCTTGCACTGCAGGTAAAAGGACAGATCACCGCCATAACTGCGCAGCCCCAATGAGGATAATTCAACCAATCTGTCCATAGTGGTCAGTAGCGCCCGGTCATGGCTGATCACCAGCAACCCGCCCGGCCATGCACTTAACTGGTCGATAAGTGCCTGGCGTCCAGAGTAATCAAGGTGATTGCTTGGCTCATCGAGAATTAAAAACTCTGCTTGCGCGAGGTAAGCGCCAATCAGGCACACGCGCATCGCTTCACCGCCACTCAAAGTGGCAGCAGGCCGGTCTATCTCAAGGTGGCCCAGTCCGTGCTGAGCAAGGGCTAGTTGCAACCGATGACGAATATCCCAACGCTCACCCACCTTGTCGAAATCAAGCGGTTCAACACCACCCGCCTCAATGCGCTGCAGGGCGTCAATAACAGACTTAACCCCAGCTAAATCGGCAACACAGACGCTAGCGGAGAGGGATATTTGTTGCCCAATGTAGTACACCGTGCCCGTACATAGTCGGCTACCCGAACTCGGTGCCAAACGGCCAGCAGCGATCTTTCCGAGCAGGCTTTTGCCCACGCCGTTACGCCCAACCAAGGCAGTCTTTCGCTGGTCAAATTGTGCATTGAGATTGCTGAAAAGGGTCCGACCATCGGGCAGGACACAGGAAACGCTATCAAGCGTGAGATACGTATGGGTCATACGCGCCTCCATTTTGGATGCCATAACTCCCCTGCTACCGGTGTAGCTGGGCTGGAAGTTGGCCGTCAGGAAGACGGCGGCATCAATGGCGCATTGGACCAATACCTTTACAAAAGTGGCGTGCAGTATAAAGCATCCGCCTTAAAATCCCATTGATCAGGCTCAACATAGCCAAATGACTGGATAAATCGCAGGCAAAAAAAAGCCCGCAGTGTGGTACGGGCAAGGACTCTTCTATTGAGTCTGAGGGTGACAAGCATTCGGGTAAATCGTGATCGTTGCTTTAGCTCCCTCGATACGTCGAGTAGCTGTAAGGCGAAATTAGCAGAGGTACGTGGTAGTGCTCTTGCTCAGCATCGACTCCAAAACGTAGAACAACGACATCAAGAAACGCCTGATCGGCCAGCTTGACACCGCGCGCACGGTAATAATCACCGGCATGGAAATGCAGCTGATAAACCCCGGTGCGGTAATCGTCGCCCTGCAAGACAGGTGCATCACAGCGGCCATCACTATTGGTTTGCACGGTTGTCAGTAGCTCTAACTGAGCCCCCTCAACGCGGAACAACTCAATTTTCAGGTCGCTACCGGGGCAGCCATGTGCAGCATCGAGTACGTGAGTGGTCAGTCTTCCCATTTGGCTAGGGTTTCTACACTGTTGATTAACAGGTAAAAACCACACCTCCTCTCTGATGTTTATAGGGTGCAAGCCAAGGCAACAGCGCCTTGAGATGAGCGGAGAATAGCATGAACAAATTTATTTGCGACACTTTTATAGAAAATTGTACACAATAAACCCGGCTTTAGACCGACCTCACACTCAGTACAGTCCTTTGGCCAAAAATTCCTTATCGCCCAATTAAAGCACCTTTCAACGACACGACTTGACCAAGTAGGCAAGTTTCTTGCTTTTGAAACGAAAGGGAAAATAGTGAAATTTTAGATTTACAAAATGCGGTACACTTTGTATACAATTGCACAACCCGGCCACATCCCTGGAAATTGGATGTAACGACCGCAACACATTTAGAAGGAAGACTGCAGTGAGCGCTGAATACCCACGCGACCTGATCGGTTACGCCAACAACCCACCGCACCCGCAGTGGCCGAATGATGCTCGCATCGCTTTGTCCTTTGTCCTCAACTATGAGGAAGGTGGCGAGCGCAACATTCTGCATGGCGACAAGGAATCTGAAGCGTTTCTGTCTGAGATGGTTTCAGCTCAGCCGTTGCAAGGCGAGCGTAATATGAGCATGGAGTCGCTCTATGAGTATGGCAGCCGTGTGGGTGTATGGCGTCTGCTCAAACTGTTCCAGAAGCACGATATTCCCCTGACTGTCTTTGCTGTGGCCATGGCCGCCGAGCGCCACCCTGACGTGATCAAGGCGATGGTTACTGCAGGCCACGAGATCTGCAGCCACGGCTACCGCTGGATTGACTATCAATATATGGATGAGGCCCAGGAACGCGAGCACATGCTCGAAGCCATCCGCATCCTGACCGAGATTACCGGCGAGCGTCCATATGGCTGGTATACCGGGCGTACAGGTCCAAATACCCGCCGCATCGTCATGCAAGAAGGTAATTTTCTCTATGACTCAGATACCTACGACGATGACCTGCCGTACTGGGATCCAGCCAGCACCGAGCAACACCCGCACCTGGTGATTCCATACACTTTAGACACCAATGACATGCGCTTCACCCAAGCGCAGGGCTTCAACAAGGGCGACGATTTCTTCGAATACCTTAAAGATGCATTCGATGTGCTCTATGCAGAAGGCGTAGAAGGCGCACCAAAAATGCTCTCAATTGGTATGCATTGCCGCTTGTTGGGTCGTCCAGCACGGTTGGCGGCACTGGCGCGCTTCATCGAATACGTCAAGAGCCACGACAAAGTCTGGATTGCCCGTCGGGTTGATATTGCCCGTCACTGGCATGCCACTCACCCTTACAAACAGGAACACGCTGTATGAGCCGCTTCCAAACCTTGACGCCAACACAACTCAGCCGCGATGAATTTGTCAGCACCTTTGCTGATATTTACGAGCATTCACCCTGGGTGGCTGAGCAAGCTTTTGATCGTGGCATGGATGATAGCCTCAATACCGTCGATGGCTTGCACCAACGCATGGCTGACATTTTGCTCAGCGCCAGCCGCGAACAACAGTTGGCATTGATCAACGCTCACCCAGACTTGGCGGGTAAAGCCGCCGTTCAGGGCGAGCTGACCGCCTCCTCCACGTCGGAGCAGGCGGGCGCGGGCATTCAAGATTGTACCGCCGAAGAGTTTGCCCGCTTTACCGAGCTGAACGATGCCTATAAAGCCAAGTTCGGTTTCATCTTTATCATGGCGGTAAAAGGCAGTAACCGTCACCAGATCCTGGCCGCGTTCGAGGAGCGATTGAACAACTCCCCGGAACAAGAATTTGACCGCGCTCTGGCTGAAATCAACAAGATCGCGCTGTTCCGCTTGCAGCAGCTGTAGCTCCGACCGGAGAACTCTGCAATCAGCAACGTGATTATTCTCCTACGCCATCATACAAGGCAGACATCCATGAAAGCTTACGCCGCACCATTCGAAAAATACGTCAACCTCGCCGACGCCCGTCTGGGAACCAAGGCCATTTCGGTAACCGATGATTGGTTCGCCGATGTGAACCGCCTGTTCCAGCCGACTCCGGCCGTGTGGAAGGAGGGCGTTTTCGATGACAACGGCAAGTGGATGGACGGCTGGGAATCACGTCGCAAGCGCTTTGAAGGCTATGACAGTGCAGTGATTCGCTTGGGCGTTCCGGGCTCTATCAAAGGTGTTGATATCGACACCAGCTTCTTCACCGGTAACTTCCCACCATCTGCTTCACTTGAAGCCTGTTACGTGGCTGAAGGCGACCCAACTGACACCACCGAGTGGACAGAAGTGCTCGGCGCCGTCGAGCTGCAAGGCAATAGCCATCATTACCACGAAGTCAGTAATACACAGGCGTTTACCCACCTGCGCTTCAACATCTACCCAGATGGCGGTGTTGCCCGCCTGCGCGTACACGGCATCCCATTCCGCGACTGGAACAGCGTGGGCGACAACGAAGAAGTGGATCTGGCTGCTGCCTTGAATGGCGGGCGCGCACTGGCTTGCTCGGATGAGCACTTCGGCCGCATGAGCAACATTCTCAACCCAGGCCGCGGTATCAACATGGGCGACGGCTGGGAAACCGCACGCCGCCGCACGCCAGGTAACGACTGGGTCATCGTTGCGCTGGGCGCACCAGGTGAAATCGAACGCATCGTCGTTGACACCCTGCACTTCAAGGGCAACTACCCGGACAGCTGCTCGATTCAGGGCGCCTTCGTCAAGGGCGGTACTGACAGCCAGATCGAAACCCAAAGCTTGTTCTGGCGCGATCTGTTGCCAAGCCAAAAGCTGGAAATGCACGCTGAACACGAATTCAAAGAGCAAATCAAAGCACTGGGCACTCTGACTCACGTGAGGGTCAACGTATTCCCAGATGGTGGTATCAGCCGTCTGCGCCTGTTTGGCAAAGTAACCAAGTAAACCCCTTGCTTGACCGGCAGGGTCTGAACGCCCTGCCCGCTTCACACATATAATTATTGAGGCGCTGCTGCACCCAGTCTGCAGCAGCTCCCAGACAAGAGAATGACCGTCATGCGTAAACTGATCATCGAGCCCTTGAGCAAAGAAGCATTCGCCCCATTTGGCGATGTCATCGAGACTGAAGGCAGTGAGTATTTCATGATCAATAACGGTTCAACTCGCCGCTATCATAAACTGGCCACAGTCGAAACCGCTCAGCCAGACGATAAGGCGATCATTAGTATTTTCAGTGCCGAGGCGCTTGAAATGCCGTTGACCGTTTGCATGTTGGAGCGCCATCCGCAGGGCAGCCAAGCGTTTATACCGCTGCTCGGCAACCCCTTTCTGATCGTGGTCGCGCCAGTTGGCGATGTACCTGAATCAGAGCTTGTCCGCGCTTTCCGCAGTAACGGAAAGCAGGGCATCAATTACCATCGCGGCGTTTGGCACCATCCGGTGCTTACGATCGAAAAGCGGGATGACTTCCTGGTGGTTGATCGCAGTGGTTCTGGTAACAACTGTGATGAGTATTTTTTTACTGAGGAAGCGCAACTGCTCCTTAACCCCCACCAATAAGAGAAGCCTAGGGGACCTGATTCAGGGCACTAGGAATAGAGGTAAAGACTGTGGAAGCACATTTGATTGAATGGCTAAACCTGAGCGTGCGCTGGGTTCACATGATCGTGGGTATCGCCTGGATTGGCGCGTCGTTCTATTTCGTCTGGCTGGAAAACAACCTCAACCGGGTTAACCCAAAGGATGGCCTCGCAGGCGACTTATGGGCCATTCACGGTGGCGGTATCTACCACCTGGAAAAATACAAGCTGGCCCCGCCAAAAATGCCGGACAACCTGCATTGGTTCAAGTGGGAAGCTTACTGGACCTGGATGTCGGGCGTTACCTTGTTGATGGTGGTTTACTACCTCAATCCATCGCTGTATCTGATTGCGCCTGGCAGTGATCTAACCCCTGCTACAGCCATTGCTATTGGCATCGGCTCGCTGGTTGCTGGCTGGTTTATCTACGATATCCTCTGCGACTCAGCACTCGGCAAGCAACCTGCACTGCTCGGCTTGGTGCTGTTTGTGCTGCTGGTTGGCGCTGCATTTGGCCTGAGCCAGGTGTTCAGTGGTCGCGGTGCATACATCCACGTTGGCGCGATCATCGGAACCATCATGGTCGGCAACGTATTCCGCACTATCATGCCGGCACAACGCGCACTGGTTAAGGCAATCGAGGAAGGCAACACGCCCGATCCTTCATTGCCAGCCAAAGGCCTGCTGCGTTCACGTCACAACAACTATTTCACCTTGCCGGTGCTGTTCATCATGATCAGCAACCACTTCCCAAGCACTTACGGCAGCAGTTACAACTGGCTGATTCTGGCCGGTATTGCCATTGCAGCAGTGTTGATTCGTCACTACTTCAACACGCGCCATAACAGCAACAAGTTCGCTTGGGCACTGCCAGCTGGCGCATTGGCAATGATCTGTCTGGCCTATGTAACGGGCCCGGCTTCTCAGCCAACCAGCACTGTTGCCGGAAAGCCCGCTGCAATCAAATATGCACCACTGCCAGGCACTGCCAGCCCAGGCCCAGGCGCGGACAAAAATGCCCGCAACATGCCTGAGCAAGCTGCAACCGAGCCAGCCCAAGACAGCACCCAGGCGTCAGCGGCTGCAGGCGCCGGTGGATTTGAGCAAGTGCATAGCGTTATTCAAGAACGCTGTTCAGTCTGCCACTCCGCGAAACCCAGCAGCCCGATGTTCAGTGCGGCGCCGGCAGGTGTGATGTTCGATACTGCGCAACAAATCCAACAGCTTGCGCCACGCATTCAGGCACAAGCCGTTGCGACCCAGACGATGCCATTGGGCAATATCACCCAGATGACCCAAGCCGAACGTGACCTGATCGGGAATTGGATCGCCAAAGGCGCGCAAATTAACTGATTGACCCCATGCCGCAGCGCTAACCCGCTGCGGCATTTTTGTATCTGCAATAAAGCTGACTTGCTTGTGTTAATGGGCCCGGCCTAGGGCGAATTAGCGACCCCGCGACTTACAAAAATAAAAGCGCTTGAGGTATTTGCATGACCTTGTTGAAGAACAATTCGACTGCCGTTTCAGCAGTCGATCAACGCCTGCCATGGATGCAGATGCTGCTGGTGAGCTTTCAGCACGTGCTACTGATGTACGGCGGCGCAATTGCCGTGCCGCTAATCATCGGTGAGGCAGTGGGTTTGTCGAAGGAAGAAGTGGCATTTCTAATCAATGCCGACTTACTGGTAGCAGGTGCAGCCACGCTAGTGCAGTCACTTGGCATCGGCCCCATGGGCATTCGTATGCCGATCATGATGGGCGCAAGCTTTGCAGCCGTAGGCAGTATGGTCGCAATGGCGGGCACCCCAGGAATTGGCTTAACTGGAATTTTTGGTGCAACCATTGCCGCTGGCTTCTTCGGCATGCTGATCGCGCCGTTTATGTCACGCATTGTGCACTTCTTTCCGCCGCTGGTGACTGGCACCGTGATCACCTCTATCGGCCTGTCACTGTTCCCGGCGGCGATTAACTGGGCAGGCGGTGGCAGCTCAGCCAGTCAATTTGGCGACCTAAGTTATTTGGCAATCTCTGCCCTGGTGCTGGTTTCAATTCTGCTGATCAACCGATTTATGCGCGGTTTCTGGGTCAATGTTTCGGTGCTGGTCGGCATGCTTCTTGGCTACGCAATTTCAGCCTGTTTGGGCATGGTTGACCTCAGCGGCCTGGCACAAACACCCTGGCTACAAATGGTCAAACCCATGCACTTAGGGATGCCCGAGTTTCACCTCACGCCGATTCTGTCGATGTGCCTGGTGGTGGTGATCATCTTTGTTGAATCAACCGGGATGTTTATCGCCCTGGGGAAAATCACCGAGCTCGAAATAACCCCTGCCAAACTGCGTCGTGGCCTGCTTTGCGATGCCGGGGCTTCATTCGTGGCCGGTTTTTTTAACACCTTCACTCACTCTTCATTTGCCCAGAATATTGGCCTGGTCCAGATGACAGGGGTGCGCAGCCGATTCGTCACGGCCTGCGCCGGTGGACTGTTGATTACCCTGAGTCTACTGCCCAAGGCAGCCTATCTAGTGGCCTCAATACCTCCGGCAGTGTTGGGCGGCGCAGGCATTGCAATGTTCGGCATGGTGGCAGCGACCGGCATCAACATCCTGCAAGAAGCCAATATCGCTGACCGACGCAATCAATTGCTGGTCGCGGTAAGCATCGGCATGGGTCTGGCGCCGGTGGTTCGCCCAGATGTGTTCTCGCAGTTACCCCAGTGGATGGACCCGATCACCCACAGTGGAATAGCCATGGCCACGATCAGCGCTGTCTTGCTCAATATCCTGTTCAATGTGCTCGGCGGCGCAGAGCGTACACTGATAAATCGTCAAGTTGCACCGCACTAACCTGAAGTTCGAGCTGGGCAATCTGCCCAGCTCACCTTGCCTGCCACCCCGTATTAGAGCCCTCCTCTCAAGCGCGTAAAGATGAACAGCTGTGGTCGTGACTAGTAATTCATTTTTTGTGCACAATATTTAAATAAATTGTTTTTAAGCCTGTAAACATATTGCTATAGTTCAAATATCTTGACCGGGCAGACAGTTTTTATGGGTCACAGGAACGCCATTGAGCGTCCCAGGCCCGTGTCCCTATAAAAACAATTGGCAGGCAAAAAATGTACACGACCCCACCTGATGACACCGGCGCCCCCTGCGCAACTTCGTCCAGCCCGGTCGTGCCATACCAGCACGCTGACTACCCATTTGGCGTTTTAAAGCAGCCCTATACCAATTAAAAGGCTCCACGCAGCCTGCTATGGGCCAGCGGCACAGTGCAGGTAAACAACACTTCATTCACTCCAAAAACAATAAGGAAGCCCCGATGAACCTGAAGCACCTGCCCCATGGCCTCGCTCTCACAGCCGGTTTACTCGCTGGTCAAAGCGCACTCGCTGACGATATGTTGCTGTGGCAAAGCAATAGCCTCAGCTACCTCTACGGCAGCAACTTCCAGCGCATGAATTTCAACGCGGAAGAGCAACGCTCGCAGAGTACATTCACCTTTGAACATGCCAGCGGCTGGGTCTGGGGCGATGTGTTTTACTTTCTCGACTACATCAACGCGGACAATACGCAGGCACGCGGTAGCTTCAGCAACAACACCTTTGAGCAAAAGGAACACAACACCTTTTACTACATGGAGTTCTCTCCGCGCGTCAGCCTGAGTTGGTTAACCGGGCAAGACCTCTCGGCAGGCCCGCTGAAAGATGTCAAGGCAGCCTTTACTTATGAAAAAGGTGAAGGCGGTCCAGGCACCGAAAACTACCTGTACGGTTTGGGTTTTGACTGGGATGTACCCGGCTTTGCCTTTTTCCAGACGAACCTGTATCAGGTCAAAATCAACAACCAAGTGTTCTTTGCCGACAGCAATAGCAACGGCTACACCACCCAGTTGACGGTTGCGGGGGCATATCCATTTGCAATCGGCGATCAAAGCTTCTTGGTAGACGGCTACGTCGACTGGCGCGCACCGTCGGATGAGGCTGGAACCCAGACTTCAGTGGGTTCATCGATTCAGGTCAAATGGGACGCAGGTAAAGCGCTGTTTAACCAAGAGAGCAAGCTGTACATCGGTACCGAGTTGAATATGTGGCACAACAAATATGGTGTTAAGCCAATCGATGGTTCGGGTGATGGCTTTGACCAAACCGCCGTCCAGGCGCTGGTGAAGTACTACTTCTAAGGCTTCCCTGTTCGACAAAAAGGCAATTGCGCTAAGCCGTAATTGCCTTTTTTTATCCTTGCCCTTTGCTAGTGCCACCTTGCTTAAACCGATTACACTTGCCTCGTCATCACGTATGGGTACGTGCGTACTACTCACACCAGCCCATATTGAAAGACAGGCCGAGGGCTTATTGCCCTCAGCGAAATTCGATTACAGCACAGGGAAGAAAGATGCTTGATTATGTTGCCTTAGGCTTGGTGATTTTTGTCGTGGTTGTATTGTTCTACGGAATAATTGCACTGCATGACATTCCTTACGAAATCGCGGTGCGCCGTAACCACCCCCATCAAGATGCCATTCACGCTACCGGCTGGGTAAGCCTGTTCACCTTGCATGCGCTTTGGCCGCTGCTGTGGATTTGGGCCATGCTTTATCGCGAAGACCGCGGCTGGGGTCTTCGCGATGGCGGGTCACCGAAGAGCCACGTCGTCGACTTGGAAAGCCAAGTCGCAGACTTGCAAAAGCGTTTGGCCGTTCTGGAAAGCCAAACAGCTGCAACCGCTGAACAACACAGCACATTGCCAAGTGAGGAGCGCCCATAATGGAAACCTTAATGGTCCTGACTTATGCCGCTTTCTGCGTTGCTATATTCAAACTTTTTAAAATCCCGCTGAATAAATGGACTGTGCCAACAGCCGTGCTCGGCGGGATAGTGCTGGTGGGCACGCTGGTTTTTGCCATGAACTACAACCACCCCTATTCAGAAGCTACCCGGTCCTACTTTATATCCACACCGATCAATGCTGCGGTGGGCGGGATCGTTGCCGAAGTGCCGGTCAAGACCAATCAACCGCTTAAAAAAGGCGATGTGCTGTTTCGTATTGATTCAGTGCCTTTCGAAGCCAAGCTCAATTCGCTTAAAGCACAGTTGGTTTCTGCCAAAGCAGACCAAAACCGAGCGGCTGAGTTGGTAAAGCGTAATGTGGGAAACCGTCGCAACCTTGACTTGGCTAGCGCCAATGTTGCCGACCTCAATGCTCAGATAGTTGGCGCCCAGTACAACCTGGACCACACCACAGTTCGTGCTCCCGCGGATGGTTTCGTCACTCAGGTATCGCTGCGTCCAGGTGTCCGCGCCGCCCGCTTCCCCATCGCGCCCTCGATGATTTTCATTCCACAAGAACAACACTATTACACCGCCTGGATGCGCCAAAACAGCCAACTACGCTTGAAGGTGGGAGACGAAGCTGAGATTGCATTTGATGGCATTCCCGGCCAAGTGTTTGCGGGCAAGGTGAGCTCAATACTCAAGGTGATTGGCGAAGGTCAGGTCAGGCCCAGTGGTGATATGGTCAGTTATACAAACTCGCCGCCACCCGGCAGAGTTCCAGTGATCATTGAGATCACCGACCCGAAATACGATCAATACCGCGATGTCATGCCTGGGGGCGCCTATGCTCAGGCAGCGGTGTACACCGAGCATTTTCACCACCTCTCGGTGATGCGCAAGATTCTGCTGCGCATGTCCTCGTGGCTGAATTACATCTTCCCGTTCCATTGATTGACGCATAGCGTCCAGGAAGACGGATTGATGTAACGCCTGCAGCATTCAAAGGTCATTGTGTATACGCACAATGACCTTTTTTTTGTGGAAAAAATAAAATCATTGTTGCGCATGAATATTATTTTTGTGTACAACTGCTTGAGAAATCCCGGTTACAGCCAGAAAAAACGGAACAATAAATGCATACAATCGCCCGATAACGCCGCACCGGCGACCCGAGAATTAAGGATGTTCCAATGCCCGATGAAGATCTAAAAATAAAACACATCGAACCCTCGCTCTACAACGAAGACTTGGCACCGCTAGCTCATGACAAGCGCACCTGGGGCAGCTTTGAGATATTCAACGTCTGGTCCAATGATATTCAGAGCTTATTTGGCTACACCCTGGCCGCGACGCTATTCATTTCCTACGGCTTGAGTGGCTGGGCAGTGCTGTCAGGCATTGTCCTTGCTGGCTTTATCGTGATGTTCCTGGTTCAGTTAACCGGTAAGCCCAGCGTTAGATATGGCATTCCATTCCCGGTCATGGCGCGCGCGAGCATGGGCGTTCGTGGTGCAAACTTCCCGGCAATAGTGCGTGGGATCGTGGCAATTTTCTGGTATGGGGTACAAACCTATTTCGCCTCAACGGCTGTCGCCCTGATGCTCAACTCGATTTTTGGAGTCGGTTCGGGCGCTACATTCTTAGGCATGACTACAATCGGCTGGATATCCTATGTGATTGTATGCATTTTTCAGGTGGGTCTGTTTCTACGCGGGATCGCCTGGATCACCCGGTTTCTCAACTGGGCCGGTCCATTGGTCTATGCGGTGATGATCGCCTTGATGATCATGATCTGGTACAAGGCAGGCCCGTCACTGCTCAGCGAATTAAGCACCATCTTCCAGGGCACTGGCGAGTACAAGGCCGGCCCTGTTGCCGCATTCGCAGCGGTAGTCGGCACCATGGTGGCGTACTTTGCTGCAGTGGTTATTAACTACGGCGATTTCGCCCGCTTTGTCAAAACCCAAAAGCAAATGACTCAGGGCAACTTCCTGGGTTTGCCAGTGAGTTTGGCTATTTTCTCGATGATTGCCCTGGTGATAACCGCCGGCACCGTCGTGGTATTCGGTGAAACCCTGACCAACCCGACCGACATTATTGCCCGCGTCGACAACCTGGCACTGACCATCATTGCGGCGATTACCTTTTTTGCTGCCACAGTCGGCATCAATCTAGTTGCCAACTTTATTCCACCCGCTTACGACATCGCCAACCTCGCACCTGATCGCATAAGTGCGCGGACCGGCGGCTTTATTACCGCGGGCATCGCCTTTTTTATTGGTGCGCTGTGGGTTTCGTTTATCAGCCAAGTGGGCATTGCCGGCTTCGTTGACACCCTGGGTGCAGTACTCGCCCCGCTTTACGGGATCATCGTTGCCGACTATTACCTGATCCGTAAGCAAAATCTCAATCTGCAAGACTTGTTCAGCGCGGATGAAGGCGCGAGCTATTACTACGACGGCGGCTGGAACCGCAAGGCCATGGCCGCTTTCGCCGTTGCCTCAATCTTCTCTATCGCCACGGTTTGGGTGCCTAGTCTGGGTATTTTCAACGGTTACTCGTGGATATTCGGCGCATTACTCGGCGCCCTCTTCCACTACGTGCTCATGCGCCACCACGGCGCACGCGTTCGCGCTTGCGCGTGAAAAATAAACCATAGGCGCTCAGCCTTGACCGAGTGCTTATGAGCGTCTCCCGCGCTTAACATGACCTACTACCAAGGATCTGGCCAATATGAAAATCCGCGTTATAAACCCGAACACCACCGCCAGCATGACTGAAAAAATCGGTGAAGCTGCGACGCTCATCGCAGCGCCAGGAACCCAGATCATTGCTTGCAACCCAGCGAGCGGACCTGTTTCTATTGAAAGTCATTTTGACGAAGCCGTCAGCGCTGTCGGCGTTATTGAACAAGTCATGGTCGGTGAACGTGAAGCCACGGATGCCTACATCATTGCCTGCTTTGGTGATCCAGGCTTACTCGCCGCGAGGGAACTGACCAGAGCGCCGGTCATTGGTATCGCCGAAGCGGCATTTCATTTGGCGACAATGATCAGCACTCGATTCTCGGTAGTTACCACGCTGGGCCGCACCGGCATTATCGCCGAACATCTTTTACAGTCTTACGGTTTTTCCCATCATTGCCGCCGGGTTCGGGCCGCAGAAATTCCAGTACTGGACCTTGAAGATGATGGTTGTCGTGCCCTCGAGCTAATCATCGACGAATGTTTGCGCGCGAAAAAAGAAGACAACATTGGCAGCATTGTTCTTGGCTGTGGCGGTATGGCCGACCTAACCGAAAAGATCAGCGATGCAGTTGGCCTACCTGTGGTTGAAGGAGTAACCGCTGCCGTCAAGCTCGCCGAAACATTGGTTAGCCTGCGTTTGTGTACCAGCAAGTTCGGTGATCTCGACTTTCCTCGAGCAAAAGCATTCACCGGCCAATTTAGCCACTTCAGCGCTCAACAGAAATAACGATGCCTCAAAGCTGTACCTCTAACAATAAGGAATGACAATGGACAGTCTAAACACTGCTGCACAGGCCTCGCTTCAGGGGCAACAAACAGCAACCAAGGCCGCCGGTGAAGAATCACTCGCGCCACAACAGCATCGAATCATGGGCAGGGTCTCCTACCTTCTTGCCTGGTTTGGGGGTTGTGTATCGATCGGCACATTTGCCATGGGTTCGAGTATTGTCGGCACCCTTAATCTATTGCAAACCTGTGTGGCAATTGCCATTGGTTGTCTGGTTATTGGCATCGCCTTGGCCCTCAATGGCGCCGCCGGTTACAAGTACGGCATCCCGTTTATGGTGCAGGCCCGCAGCGCTTTCGGCTTTAGCGGCACACGTTTTCCCGGCCTGGTCCGGGCAGTGCCCGCGATTGTCTGGTACGGGTTTCAAAGTTGGATCGGCGCAGGCGCGTTGAATGCGGTGTCTAGCACCTTGTTCGGCTTCGACAATCTGGTGCTGTTCTTTGTGCTCTTCCAGTTCTTGCAGATCGGCTTGTCGATGTACGGTTTCCAAGGCATCAAGTGGCTGGAAAACGTGGGTAGCGGTTTTATTCTGCTTTCGCTGATCTACATGTTTTACAGCGTGATAAACCGCTACGGCGCCGAAATCACCACTAACTTGGTCAATATCGAAGGGACCTGGGGCCTGCCATTCTGGGGCGCGACCATGCTGTTTCTTGGTATCTACAGCACCATGATGCTCAACGTCAGCGATTATTCGCGCGAACTCAAGCAAGGCTCGGGTCCCGGTTTGCTGACGGTGATCTACGCCATGTCGATTCTGCCATGCACGCTGTTTATGGGCCTGATCGGCCTCATGGTATCGGGCGCAACTGGCGTATCGGACCCGGTGCAGGTGTTTTCCAGCGCCGTCGACAACACGCCGCTACTGGTCGCTACCCTACTGTTTATTGCCTTTGCCCAAGTGACTACCAACGTGCTGAATAACGTGGTGCCACCGACCTATATCCTGATGGATGTATTCAAGCTGCGCTTTCGCACGGCCACCATCTTGGTCGGTTTGTTGGCGTTCTGTACCTTCCCATGGGAACTGGTGAAAGACGAGTCATCCGCCGGCCTGCAGATATTCGTGCAAACCTATTCAGCATTCCTCGGACCCATTTTTGCCGTGCTGGTGGTTGATTATTTTATTGTGCGTCGGCGTACGCTCGACATCTCCAAGCTCTATGACGAGCAAGGCCCTTATCGCGGGGTAAACTTCGCCGCGATCATTGCATCCCTCCTCGGGGCGGCAGTCGCGCTGAGTTTTTCTTCAGTGTCCTGGTACGCCAGCCTGATCCCAGCCGGGTTGAGCTATTATCTGCTGATGCGCCACTGGCCTGTCTGCGCCCGCTTTCGTCAATAGCCATACAGGCCTGTCGCAACAAGGGTTGCACAGGCCAAAACTCAGCGCATCAATCGCCGGCTGCGGCCTTGGCTTTTTGCCGCTTGAGGAAGTCGACCTTCCACTGCTCCATGCCCATAAACTCTGAATCGAGATTGGCCTCGACCTGGTATTTGTTTTTCAAGGCGCTCACTTCAGCGCTGTGCTCAAGCAGAAAACGATCAAAACGCTGAATCAACTCAGGGTGTTTGATCGTTGATAAGTGAAAACTACCGCGGGTGTGCGGCAACTTCGGATCAAACACCAAGGCGCCGGGGCGCGCACGAATGTTATCGAGATAGTGTGTAGCGACCACGATATTGAAATACGCACCGTCAGTGTCTTTCTTCAACGCTTGCTGAATCATCTTGCGCAGGTCAGGGCTGTAACTGAGCTTGACCTGCTGATTCTCGACCTGCTGCTCATAAGCCCAGGGCGTCCAGCCTTCGACTATTGATAGCCGCTTCAAACTCGAAACTGGCTGCCCGACTCGCGAAGGTGCGACCAATACCCCATCTACATAATCAACCACCGGTTTGCTGTAACTTATGCCGGTACCAGCTTTTTGCTCTTGCGCCCAAAGGTCACTGTCCGGGTATTTGAAATCCACCCGCCCCTCGAGCAAAGCCGGCAACAGTTGATTAACCGGCAATGGCCGGTAAACCAGTTCAACGCCACTATCGGCGGCGAATAGGTCGAGCAACTCACGGGCAAAACCTTGGTAGTGACCCTGCTTATCAACACTGTAGTGCGGGGCAAAAGACAAGGCTTCTACTCCCACCACATAGCTTTCGGCGGCAACAGGGGCAGACATTAGAATGATCGACAAACAGCAGACGTGACGGCGCTTCACAGCAACCCTCCAGATTATTGTTATTAAATTGCGACGCAATACAGCGGCAGAACACGGCACACCAGAATGACTCAGCCGCCGGTCATACTCATAAACCTGACAACCTGGACTTGCTCATCTGTTGCAAAATAATGGCGCTCAGGCTTGAGCTTGAGCGCATCAACCAAGGTGCCGCGCAAAAGCTCGGTGTTGCCAGGGTTCTCGCGCATCAGGGCTTTCAGGTCGAGCGCGCTCTCATTGCCCAGGCACAGCACCAACTTGCCTTCAGCCGTCACCCTCACCCGGTTACAGGCGCTGCAAAAATTATGGCTGTGCGGAGAAATAAAGCCGACCTGCGTCTGTGTGCCTTCAACCTGCCAATAACGCGATGGGCCACCGGTGACCTTGGCGCTGCGAGTCAGCTTAAAGCGCTTGGACAACCGCTCACGCACCTCATCACTGGAACAAAAGGTTAGTTGTCGCTGATGGCTGGTGATGCTGCCCAACGGCATCTCTTCAATAAAGCTGATGTCCAGACCGCGACCTACCGCGAACTCAACCAGGTCAACCACTTCATCATCATTGCGCCCAGCCTGAATCACGCTGTTGAGCTTAATCTTGCTGAAACCCAGGGCTCGCGCCGCATCAATGCCGGCGAGCACTTGCTCCAGCCGGTCGCGTCGGGTGAACTCAGCGAAGCGCTCACGCCTAAGCGAATCAAGGCTGACATTAAGCCGATTAACCCCGGCTGCGCGAAGCTGGGGCGCGAGTTCGACTAGCTGCGAACCATTGGTGGTAATCGCCAAATCCTCAAGTTCTTCGCGCTGCCCTAGACGCTCAAGCAGGCCGACCAGGTTCTTGCGCACCAAGGGTTCGCCGCCGGTGATGCGTATGCGCTTAACGCCCAAGCCAATAAAGGCATCGGCCACTGCATAAAGCTCTTCAAGGCTGAGAATTTGCGAACGCGGGGCGAAGACCATGTCTTCGCTCATGCAATAGGTGCAGCGAAAATCGCAGCGGTCGGTGACGGACAATCGCAAATAGGTGATACGCCGACCAAAGGGGTCGACCAGTTGGGCATTTTGCACAGCAAGTCTCCAAAAGCCCTGAAAGCTGGACACGTTCAATATGAATCTGAGATGACGATACAAGCAGATAATGCCGGTATTGTACACAAATACCTGACTCTAAAGTCAGAACGCATTTCACAGACACCAACTTGAGCCCGCTATTGGGCCGGTGCTAACATGCCCGACCGCCGCCCGAAGCCGGGCGCAACATGGACGCCTAGAGGCTTATGACCAGTATCCGCGAGCGCAACAAAGAGCTGATTCTGCGAGCAGCCAGTGAAGAATTCGCCGAAAAAGGCTTTGCAGCGAGCAAAACCAGCGACATTGCCGCCAAAGCAGGCCTGCCCAAGCCGAACGTTTATTACTACTTCAAATCCAAAGAGAATCTCTATCGCGAGGTGCTCGAGAGCATTATCGAGCCGTTGATGGCGGCCTCTGCACCCTTTAACCAGCCTGGCCAACCGGCGGAAGTCCTGACCGGCTACATTCGCTCCAAGATCCGTATCTCCCGCGACTTTGCCTTTGCGTCTAAGGTATTCGCCAGCGAGATCATGCATGGCGCGCCGCACTTGAGCAGCGATCAAACTGATCAGCTGAACGCCCAGGCCAAGCACAATATCTCCTGCATTCAGCGCTGGATTGATCAAGGCCTGATGGCCAAAGTTGATCCTAACCATCTGCTCTTCAGCATTTGGGCGGCGACGCAGACCTATGCAGACTTTGATTGGCAAATCTCTACCGTGACCGGCAAAGCCAAACTGGATGATGCCGATTACGATGCGGCCATAGACACCATCACCCGCTTGGTACTCAAAGGCTGCGAGATCAAAGAATACGCAGGCAGTGCCTCTGAGCAAGTCAGCAACGCCTGATACCGCCTTGAGCCGTTGTGCTGAACGGCCATCGCTCAGGGAATAGTTTCAGGCATAAAAAAACCCGCACTCGGCGGGTTTTTTCATGACCGAGGATTAATCCTCGCGATAACGACGCAGCTTGAGCGGCTTGCCACCGACACGGGTGTCTTTGAGCTTGCCGAGCAGACGGTCAAGACCTTCTTCTGGCAATTCAACCAAGCTGAAGCTTTCACGGATCTGGATACGACCGATTGCTTCACGTGCCAAGCCACCCTCATTGAGGATTGCGCCCAGCAAGTTTTTCGCAGCGATACCGTCACGCGCACCCAGCGCGGTACGGCAACGTGCACGGCCTTCGCCCAACGGCATCGGCGCACGACGCTCACGATCACTGCGAGCTGGACGCTCGCCACGATCAGGGCGATCACCACGGTCACTGCGGTCACGTGGACCACTGCTTGGCACCAACGGCTGCTCTTTTTCAACATCGGCAAGGGTCAGTGCCTGGCCGTTGGTTGCTTTGCGCAGCAGCGCTGCTGCCAACGCACGCGGACTGCAACCGATGTCTGCAGTCAGACGATCCAGCAGTTCGCCATGGCTTGCTTCAGCATCAGCAACCAGAGGCGCCAGGCTTGTAGTCAGCTTCTTGATGCGTGCATCCAGTACTTGCTGAGCGTTTGGCAGCTTGGCTTCGCCAACTTTCTGCCCGGTTACGCGCTCGATCACTTGCAGCATACGGCGCTCGCGCGGCGTTACCAGCAACAGTGCGCGACCTTCACGACCGGCACGGCCAGTACGACCGATACGGTGCACGTAGGATTCTGGATCGTACGGCATGTCAACGTTGAACACGTGAGTGATACGCGGTACGTCAAGACCACGGGCGGCAACGTCAGTGGCGACAACGATGTCCAGACGGCCATCCTTGAGTGACTCGATTACACGCTCACGCTGGTTCTGGGCGATGTCACCGTTCAAGGCAGCAGCTTTATAGCCTTTGGCTTCAAGGGCACTGGCCAAGTCCAGAGTGGCTTGCTTGGTACGCACGAATGCGATCAGCGCATCAAACTCTTCAACTTCAAGCAAACGCAGCACTGCGTTGACTTTCTGGTCGGCGTGAATCAACAGGTGAGCCTGTTCGATACGAGCAACGGTCTGAGTCTTGGCAGCAATTTTGATGTGCTGCGGGGTCTTCAGGTGCTTTTCAGCAATGGCGCGGATCGAATGCGGCAAGGTGGCCGAGAACAACACAGTCTGACGGCTTTCCGGCATGGCCTGGAAGATGACTTCCAGATCATCCATGAAGCCCAGCTTGAGCATTTCATCAGCTTCGTCGAGTACCAGATGCTGGATGGTCGAAAGTACTTTTTCGTCGCGGCGCAGGTGGTCAACCAGACGACCCGGCGTAGCCACGATAACCTGAGCACCCTGACGGATAGCTTTAAGCTGAGGACCCATTGGCGCGCCACCGTAAACGGCAACCACGTTGAGGCCAGGCATTTGCTTGGCATAGGTTTCAAACGCGGTAGCAACCTGCAACGCCAGCTCACGGGTTGGCGCGAGGATCAGCGCTTGTGGCTCACGTTTGTTCGAGTCGATGCGGCTCAATAACGGCAGCGCGAAAGCTGCAGTTTTACCGGTACCGGTTTGTGCCTGGCCGATCATGTCGTGGCCGGCGAGAATTACTGGAATGGCTTGCTGCTGGATCGGAGATGGTTCTTCGTAGCCAACTGAAGTCAGGGCTGCGAGAATATTTTGGGTAAGTCCGAGCGCGGCGAAGCCGCCGATTTCCTGGGTCATGGGTCTGCCTCTAAGTGCATCCGCAAAGACCCATGCTCCAAAGCTGCGCATGCCGTGTAAGACTCTAAAGTCACCCTGGCAGCCGTGTCGGCGGGGATTTGCGAAAACGTAATGATGATTGGATCGTTAAGGATAGCCCGTTATACGGACCGGCTGCCGGAGTAAATCCCCCAGCGAGTTGCACAACCTGAACGCGGCCATGAATTGACCGGCGCGCACTATACCGGAAAAGCTGACAAATGTGACGGTTTTCCGTTAATTAAACTCAAACACTGCCAAACGGTCACATTCTTGAGTCCTGATTAGGGCGCCGCCTCTGGGCTTGGACAAGCCCGTACTTGCCAGCTATACCCCAGTAACCGCTATTTATAGAAGGTTTTCATACGATGAGCGAAAGCAACGCGGGCAAGGTCAGTCGCGAAAAGCGTGGCCACATCATGTTGATTGGCCTTGATCGGGCGGCTAAACGTAACGCCTTCGACCTCGAGATGCTCAACGACATGTGCATGGCGTACGGGGAGTTTGAACGAGACGACGATACGCGTGTTGCCTTGGTATTTGCCCATGGCGACCACTTCACTGCCGGCCTTGATCTGGCCAACATTGGTCCGCATTTCGCTGCCGGCTGGCAAGTTCCAGCAGGAGGCTGTGATCCCTGGGGTGTATTTGGCGGGCCCCGGGTGAGCAAACCGGTCATAGTTGCTGCAAAAGGCTACTGCTACACCATTGGCATCGAACTGATGCTGGCCTCGGACATCAACCTCTGTGCCAGCAATACCCGCTTTGCGCAGATGGAAGTACAACGCGGCATCTTTCCATTTGGCGGCGCGACCTTGCGCATGCCCCATGTCACCGGCTGGGGCAATGCCATGCGCTGGTTGCTGACTGGCGATGAGTTTGATGCACACGAGGCCTGCCGCTTGAGCCTTGTTCAGGAAGTAGTCGCCAGCGAAGAATTGATGCCCCAAGCCCTGTGGCTGGCAGGACGCATCGCCGCCCAAGCCCCCTTGGGCGTTCGCGCAACATTGGCCTCGGCCCGCAAAGCCGTGCGCGAAGGCGAAGCGGCGGCGGCCGCCGACCTGCACCCGAATCTGTTGCGCTTAATGAAAACCGAAGATGCCAAGGAAGGCGTTAAAGCCATGCTCGAACGCCGCCCCGGCGACTTTAAAGGCCGTTAAAGCAAAGGCCCGGACCGCTCTTGTAGAATAGTGCACGCCTTTATCAGCCACCGTTGGCCGCCGCAAACAGTCGAGAATTTGCAACGCCATGGTGGCCGTAACTCCGTCAGATTGACGCGCCCTTAGCCCTGCAGTGCCTCAGCTTGCAGGCCGTAGCGCATTGATCAGTGGCTGCAGCGAGTACCCCAGCGCCGGCGCTAGCGCCTCAGCGCGTGCCTGCATACCCGGCATATCCAACGGTTGCTCAAGGTCCGCCGGAACCAGCAACATGACATTGCCCTCTTTTACCGGGCACTCCCAATAGTGACGGCTAAACAACCCACGCAGTAATGCCGCGCCCAGTGGCTTGCCATCATTGGCGGCCCATTGGTTTATGATCAACCAGCCACCCGGATTGAGTTTACGCTGGCAATCCTCAAGAAAACGCCACGCCAGATGCGCTACACCCGGACCGTGATCGGTATAGAGGTCAACGAAGATCAAGTCTGCAGTTTCTGCACTGGGCAACAGGTCCATGGCGTCGCCAATCCGCACAGTCAATCGCGGATCATCATCAAGACCCAGAAACTCCATGGCCAGGCGCGGTACATCTGGCCGAAGCTCGATGGTTTCAACGTCATCAAGCGGCAAAAACTTCAAGCATGCCTGAGTCAGATTGCCCGCACCCAAACCGAGAAACAGCGCCGTTTCGGGAGCATCATGGGCCAGCGCACCCAAAAACATTGCCCGCGTGTAGTCATATTCGAGCCAGCTGGGATCGCCACTAAACACACAGCTCTGCTCGATCGCATCGCCAAACTCGAGGAAGCGGTATTCGCCGATCTCGACCACTCGAATCACGCCGAACGCATCGTGGACTTCAGCCAGCAAGCGTTCGCCTTGCAGCTCATCTTCAGGAGGTAATCCAGGCATCACCCGCTCTCTACCGTGACATCCCTGACCAGGAATCGTCAGGGAAAGGCGCCGATTGTCATTGAATAAGCCCCCTGCGGTCACGCAATAATTAACACCCACAGGCTTTACAACAATAAGAACGCCAGAGGTTAAGTATGTACGGCATCATCGGCGCAGGTCCTATGGGTTTGTGCAGCGCACGCCAGCTGAAAAAATACGGCATCGACTTTATTGGCTTCGAACTTAATAGCGATGTAGGCGGCTTGTGGGACATAGACAACCCGCATAGCACCATGTACCAGTCGGCTCACCTGATCTCATCAAAAGGCACCACGCAATTCACCGACTTCCCGATGCGCGATGATGTGGCGCCCTACCCTCACCACAGCGAGATGCGCCGCTATTTCCGTGACTACGCGGAGCACTTCGAGTTGCGCCCGCATTATCAGTTCAACACCCGTGTGATCGAAATCCAACGCTTGGACAAAGGTTGGAAACTGATCAGCGAACACAACGGCGAGCAACGCACCTGGCAGTTCGATGGCGTACTGATCGCCAACGGCACCCTGCACACACCGAATGTGCCCAAAATGCCGGGGGAGTTCAGCGGCGAATTGATGCACTCCAGCAATTACTCAAGCCCTGCCGCATTTAACGGTAAGCGGGTGCTGATTGTTGGCTGTGGTAACTCAGCTTGTGATATTGCTGTCGATGCGGTGCATCACGCAGCCTCTGTCGACCTTTCAGTGCGGCGTGGTTACTACTTTCTGCCCAAGTTTATTCTGGGTCGACCAACCGATACCTTTGGCGGCGCAATCAAGCTACCACGGCCCATCAAGCAGTTTCTCGATGGCCTGATGGTCCGCGCATTAATTGGCAAGCCCTCCAATTACGGCCTGCCAGACCCCGACTACAAGCTGTATGAGTCGCACCCGGTGATGAACTCGCTGGTCCTGCATTATCTCGGCCATGGCGACATCAAGGCACGCCGTGATATCGCCGCCATTGATGGCCAACAGGTGACTTTCACCGACGGTGAGACGGCTGAGTACGATTTGATTGTGCAAGGCACCGGCTACAAGCTTGACTACCCCTTCATTGCGCGCGAACACCTTAACTGGCCCGCCAACGTCGGCGCGCCGCAGCTGTATTTGAATGTCTTCCATCCTGAATACGATGACCTGTTTATGATGGGCATGGTTGAAGCCTCCGGCCTCGGCTGGCAAGGCCGTGATGAACAGGCGGAACTGGTCGCGCTTTATATCCATCAATTGCAACTCGGTAGCGCTGCTGCCAAAGCATTTCAGGCAATCAAGCGCGAACGTGCCCGCACGCGGCTCGATGGCGGGTACCACTACCTTGAATTAGAGCGCATGGCCTACTACGTGCATAAAGACACATACCGTCAAAGCATTGCCAAACACAGCAATGACCTGCGCAGTGAACGGGCAAGCCAGCCGGATTCGCTTATGACCAACAGTGCACTCTAAGGACGTCTTGTGGAAAGCGTAGCGATTGAATTCGACCCCTCAAGTTTGATCCTGATCAACATTATCTTGTCGGTCATGATGTTCGGCGTCTCTCTGGACCTTAAAGCCGATGACTTCAAACGCATCGCCCGGGAACCCAAAGCGCCAGCCATCGGCTTGGTTGCGCAGTTTATCCTGCTGCCAGCTCTCACCTGCCTCGCCTGCTGGGCGCTGAAGATACAACCGATGCTGGCGATGGGCATGGCGCTTGTTGCCGCCTGCCCGGGCGGGAGTTTCTCCAATGTCATGACGTGGATGGCGCGCGGCAATGTCGCTGTCTCAGTAAGTATGACAGCGGTTTCCAGCGTCGCCGCCAGTGTACTCACCCCGCTTAACTTCGCCCTCTACGCCTGGCTTAACCCCTACACCCGCCCACTGCTGACCGAGATTTCGATCGACCCACTGAGCTTACTGCTGATGGTGCTGCTGGTTTTGGGGCTGCCGCTGGTGCTTGGCATGTGGGCTGGCAAGCACTTTCCCAGCCTGTCAAAACGCGTCGAAAAGCCCCTGCGTATATTTGCGCTGTTGGTCATGCTGGCCTTTGTGGGCATCGCTTTTAGCAAGAACTTCGAGCAGTTCCTGACCAACTTTCATCTGTTCTTCTGGCTGGTGGTTGCCCATAACGCCTTGGCCCTTGGCACCGGCTACATCAGCGCCCGCTTGAGTGGTTTGCCTGCGGCTGATCGCCGTGCGATCACCCTGGAGGTCGGGATACAAAATTCGGCCTTGGGTCTGGTCATCATTTTCACCTTCTTCCCCCAAGCCAGCGGCATGTTGCTGATTGCTGCGTTCTGGGGCTGCTGGCATTTGGTCACAGGGCTGAGCCTGGCTTATTTCTGGTCACGCAGACCACTCACGGCTGACACCACGGCACTGAATAAACTGACGCCAGTCGGAGAAAAACAGTCATGAAAGTCGTTCTTATCACTGGGGCCGCCAGCGGCCTCGGCTGGGAGCTTGCTCGCGCCAGTCATGGTCGTGGTCATGCATTGTTGCTAACCGATATCGACGCCACAGGCCTGGCACAGCGTGTTAAGCAACTGGGCGGTGAAAATCTGCTGGGCATTGCCGGTGATATCACTGACCCCGAGACCCACAGGCAACTGCTGCAAGCTTGCAGAGCTAAATTCGGCCGCCTCGATCTGTTGATCAACAATGCAGGCATTACCCACCGCTCGCCTACCATCAATACGCAACCTGCGGTGTTCCGCAAGGTCATGGCGGTCGACTATCACGCACCCCTTGAGCTGACGCTGAGCGCCTTGCCACTTCTGCGCGAAAGTGCGGGACAGGTCGCGGCAATTGGCTCCATGGCAGGCTGGATGCCAGTGCTAGGCCGGGCCGGCTACTGCGCAGCGAAGAGTGCATTGAGCCAAAGCTTTGAAGTGCTACGCGCAGAAATCGCGAAAGACGGCATCGGCATGCTGATGGTCTATCCGAGCTTTCTCGATACCCCTATTGACCGTAACGCCCTGGGAGCTGATGGCAATCCCGCAGGGCATGCACGCTCAACCATCGGCCAGATCCAGGGCGCAGACTGGATGGCCGAGCAAATATTTCAAGCCCTGGAGCAACGCCGCGAACGCCTGTTTCCGGATCGCGGCAGTTGGCTTGCCAGCGTGCTCTGGCGCGTTGCACCGGGCTTTTACTACAAAAAAATGAGCCAGCGCTTCGCCGGCGAAATGGCTTAACAACAGCGCTCCGCTCCCTTTTCAAAACAGAGAACACTTATGGAACTGGCTTGGATTGCCCTCGGGGTATTCATATTGCTTGCCTACACGCTTGAAGCAATTACCGGCTTTGGCAGTATTGTCATTGCCTTGTCGCTGGGCGCCTTACTGCTGCCAATTGAACTGCTGCTGCCCATTCTGGTGCCGCTCAATATCTGCATGACCGGCTACCTCAGTTGGAAATACCGCAAACTGGTTGATCGTCAGTTACTGTTCGGCATGATCCTTCCCGGCATGGCTGTCGGCACCGTGATTGGCTATGCCGTGCTACCGATCATTGACGCACAACTGGCCAAGCGCGGACTCGGCATCCTGATTCTGCTATTTGCCGGGCGCGAGTTGTGGCGCCTGCGCACGGCCGCTATCAGCAGCGCTCGTCCGCTCTGGCAAAACCGGCTGATCACTGTGGCAGCGGGTATCTGTCATGGCCTGTTTGCCTCCGGCGGGCCATTGCTGGTTCATGCATTGGCAGGCAACACCTTGGATAAGAGCCGCTTCCGCGCCACATTGGTGTGCGTCTGGTTCAGCCTCAACGCGTTGTTGACTCTGGCCTTCATTGTCGACGGCAGAATCTATCCGACACTACCCCAAGTCCTGTTTTACGCGCCACTTCTGGTGGTCGGCGTCTGGCTTGGCGAGCGCCTGCACCGCCACTTCAACGAGCAGTACTTCCGCATTGCCATTTACAGCCTGTTACTGATAACCGGTTGTTTGCTGCTGATCCCGCGCTAAGCGCCTGGAGCCTCTGATGAACTACGACATAATTATAAAAAACGGCCTGTATTTCGACGGCAGCAATCAACCCGGGCAACCTCGCCACGTGGGTATTCGAGACAATCGTATCGATGCCATCAGCCTCAGCCCGTTAGACGAAAGCGGCTGCGATCAGGTCATCGACGCCTCGGGAAAATGGGTGACCCCGGGTTTTATCGAAATTCACTCGCACTACGATGCTGAAGTCATCGCCGCCCCGGCGCTGAAGGAATCGGTGCGCCATGGCGTGACAACTGTGACGGTCGGCTCCTGCTCCATCAGCATGGTGCTGGCCGATGCCGAAGACTGCTCCGACCTGTTCACCCGCGTTGAGGCTGTGCCGCGTGACTATGTGCTGCCGATTCTGCAGCAGAAGAAAACCTGGCGTGACGCTGCCGGTTACCGCGATTTTTACAACCAGCAGGCACTGGGTCCGAACCTGTGCTCCTTTCTCGGTCATTCCGAGTTGCGCGTGGCGGTGATGGGGCTTGAGCGTGCGACAAGCAAGCTCAAGCCGACGGAGGCTGAACTGCAGCGTATGGAGCAGCTGCTTGAAGAAGCACTGGATGCAGGTTGCCTCGGCCTGTCGGTTATGACCACCCGCCTCGACAAGATGGACGGTGACCGGGCGTGGTCGAGCCCACTGCCATCAACCTTTGCCAACTGGCATGAGTTTTCGCGCTTGTTCGCCATTCTGCGGCGGCGCAACGCGGTGATGCAAGGCGCACCGGATGCCGTGACCAAGATCAATGTGTTCGCCTTTTTGTGGCAAGCCCATGGCTGGTTTCGTCGCCCACTGAAAAGCACCATGCTCACCGCGCTGGACCTCAAGTCACAGCCCATGCTGCACCGTTTCACCCGCTTTTCTGGCTGGTTGGCCAATAAAGTGCTGCGCGGCAATTTCCGTTGGCAAACCCTGCCTGCCCCCTTCCTCTTGAGTCTGGAAGGACTCAACGTGAACGCCTTTGAGGAGTTCGGCGCCGGGGAGATACTGCGCAACCTCAAGGAGCCGGATGAGATCTACGCCAAGGTCAACGATCCCGCGTTTCGTGCGTTATTCAAGAAACATGTCAAAGCCATTTTCAGCATAGGCTTGTGGCACCGCGACTTCTCAGACTGCTGGGTTACCGACTGCCCCGATGCCGCGATGATCGGCAAGAACTTCGAGCAACTGGGTCGCGAACTCGGTATCGATGCGGTCGATGCCTACTTCGACATTGCCAGCCAATACCGCGACCAACTCAAGTGGCAGACCTGCTACGGCAACCATCGCCCCGAGGTTATGCATAAACTACTCGCTTGCCAGTGGACTCAGCCTGGTTTCGCTGACTCCGGTGCGCACTTGCGTTCTATCGCCCAATACAACTTCCCGCTTCGCCTGCTCAAATATGTGCGCGATGCCGAGCTGGCCGGCAAAGCCTTTATGGATACGGGCCGCGCGGTGCATCGGGTGACTGGCGAGCTGGCTGATTTTGTCGGTATCGACGCCGGGTATATTCGCGTGGGAGATCGCGCTGACGTGGTGATCGTCAACCCCGAAGGCTTGACCGACGAGCTTGACGCCATTTGTGAAGCTCCCATGGAGGTGCTGGGCTTGCAGCGGGTGGTCAAGCGCAATGATCAGGCGGTTGAATACTGCCTTATTAATGGCCGCGTCGCCTACCAGCGTGGTCTGGAGTTCCCTGAAGAGCTGGGTAAGCAGCAAGGCTTTGGCCAGTTTCTTGAGGGTAAAGATGTGCGGGTCCGTCAGCCGAGTTCAGAGTTGATTGGCTTAAAACCCGTTGTGGCATAACGCCTGGCAACAACCAGTGGCCAAGCATTAATGTCCGGCCACTGCTTAGCTGCATACGCGAAGCCTATTTAACCTGCGCCACCTCAGTGTCAACCAGGTTAGTCAGTTGCTGCGAGCCAAAGCTCGGCAGCGATTTACCGTTTACGAAAAAGGTTGGCGTTTGCCTGATGCCTACGGCTTTTGCATCGGCGGCATCTTTTTCCAGGGTCGAGGTGATATCAGCACTCATCATCTCGGCTTTGGCTTTGCTGACATCCAAACCCGCCTGCTCTGCCGCCGCCCACGCCATCAGCACTTGTGGATCATCGTGCCACTGAGGTTGTGCGGCCATTACCGCCTCTAACACTTGCGGATAAATACCCTGCTTGCGCGCCGTTTCAAGGATTCGCGCTGCAGTCTCCGAGCCTTCATGAAACAACACGTAACGCAGCACCAAGCGCACGTCGTTCGGGTTGTCCGCCAATATTTTCTTGACCAATGGAAAGAACGCCCGACAGGCCTCACAGGAGGGGTCGAAAAACTCGACAATGGTTACCGGCGCATTGGCTGTGCCTATCACGGGAGAATGAAAGCGCACCAGTGGACTGGCAGCAGGTTGCGCGGTCACGACCTGTTCAGGTGTCTGTGCCGACTTAAACAAGACGGCGAAGGCAACAAATGCGGTCACCAGTAGGCCGGCAATCACCAGCACGCTAATTTTTCGGTTCATTGAGTTGTTCTCCGGGAAAGAATAAAAAGCAGTGTGCCGATCAGGCTGAACGCAATCAGCGACAGCACAGGCAGGGCGACGCCACCCAAAATAGTCATATTGCTACCACTGCAAGAGCCACCCGCCCCGCAGGGTTGAATGTTTTCGCCAAAGACGCCCAGGTAGAGCAGGCTGTGGTAGAGCGAGATTGCCCAGCCGACACTTGCAACGGGCAATGCGTAGCGCCATACGCCGGTATCCGACTGATAGCAGGCAACGCCCAGAATGAGCACCAGCGGAAACATAAAGACCCGCTGAAACCAGCACAGATTGCACGGTGCCTGCCCCATCACTTCGCCGATGAACAACGCGCTCAGGGTTGCTATCAGCGCCAATGCCCAAGCGCACAGCAGCAGGTACCAAGAACTGAGTGTTCTTGCCATAGGTTTACCCGAGCTCATGATCGCCCCCGACAGGCAAGGGTTAACAAACAAGACGCAAGTACAGAACGCAGATGCGCATACAGCGCACTCGCCCAGTAAAGAGAAAGCAGTTGCATAGGTTGAGTCCTAATTGCAGATATATGGAGCCGCAGTGCGGCTATTGATCAGATCAGCAACAAGGTTCTGGGGGGCGCTCAATGGGCTCAATAAAGCGCAATGGCTCAAGATCCAATGCATTGCTCACTGGCAATGGGCTGCGCAGAAATGCAGGTGCCAGAGTTGCCGTGACCAAAGAAGGGGGCTCGTGTGCATGATCAGCAGTTGAGGACGATTGATTATCGGCTGTACAGAGCATGCAGGAGGTGGCCGACTGTCCTTTAATCGCTCCGGCAGCGGTGACACTTGGCGGCGCTTCGATCCCTGTCAGCAAGGCGCTCGTCTGCCAAAGCCAGACCATTAAAAAGGTCAGGCTTAGCGCGCGAAGCATTCTGCGGGTAAAGGTGCAGCCAGGCATTGACCCTGATCCATGCAAGCAAAGTGACTGAGCCAGGAAAATCTGCGCAAGGCGCAAACCAGCCAAAGCGTTAAGTGGACTGCATTCGAGCATAGCCTTGGATTATTGAGCAAGCGCTTGCGGCCAGGCTGGCGCAGCAATTGATTTCTGATTGCTACAAAGTGCTTTCCAAGTGTTCTGGGCCTAAACAGCAACTCGCCCGGGTTGTTCAGTTAACAGAGGTTAGCCATCGATATAGGCGGTCTATCACAGCAATATTTATCAAGCGCAAAGCCAATCGGTTACCATGGAGCTCTGCCTAACCTATGGAATTGAGAACCGCGATGTCACAACCCTGGAGTCCCGATAGCTGGAGAACCCGTTCAATCCAGCAACAGCCACAATACCCAGACGCAGCCCACTTGGCTAAGGTCGAGCAAACTCTGGCCGGTTATCCGCCGCTGGTATTTGCAGGCGAAGCCCGAGAGTTGCGTCGTCAGTTTGCGGAAGTGACTCAAGGTCGTGCTTTTTTGCTGCAAGGCGGCGATTGCGCCGAGAGTTTTGCAGAGTTCAGCGCCGGTAAGATTCGTGACACCTTCAAGGTGTTGTTGCAAATGGCGATTGTCATGACCTTCGCGGCCGGTTGCCCGGTGGTTAAGGTCGGACGCATGGCTGGCCAGTTCGCCAAGCCACGCTCAGCCAATGATGAAACCATCGACGGCACTACCCTGCCCGCTTACCGTGGCGACATCGTCAACGGCATTGGCTTTGATACGATTAGCCGCGTGCCGGATCCGGAGCGCCTGCTGCAGGCTTACCATCAGTCGACTGCATCGCTGAATTTGTTGCGGGCTTTTGCCCAAGGTGGATTTGCCGACCTGCATCAAGTGCATCAATGGAACCTCGACTTTATTGCCAACTCGGATCTGGCTGAAAAATACAGCGCCCTTGCCGACCGTATTGATGAAACCCTGGCCTTTATGCGCGCCTGCGGCATGGATACTTCAGCACAAGTGCGTGAGACCAGTTTTTTCACCGCCCACGAAGCCCTGTTACTGGGTTACGAGCAAGCCTTCGTACGCAAGGACAGCCTCACTGGGCGCTTTTACGATTGCTCCGCTCATATGCTCTGGATTGGCGATCGCACCCGCCAACTCGACGGCGCGCACGTTGAGTTCCTGCGCGGTGTGGAGAACCCAATCGGCGTTAAAGTCGGCCCAAGCATGGACAGCGAAGACCTGATTCGCTTGATCGACATCCTCAACCCTGAGAATGATCCGGGTCGCCTCAATTTGATCGTGCGCATGGGCGCTGACAAAGTTGAAGCGGGTCTGCCGCGCCTGATTCAAACCGTGCAGCGCGAAGGCCGTAACGTGCTCTGGAGTTCAGACCCGATGCATGGCAACACCATCAAAGCCTCAAGCGGCTACAAGACGCGCGATTTTGCCCAGATTCTGGCCGAAGTTAAGCAGTTCTTTGCTGTGCATCAGGCCGAAGGCACCTATGCAGGTGGCATTCACATCGAGATGACCGGGCAGAATGTCACCGAGTGCATCGGTGGCTCCCGCCCTATTACAGAAGACGGTTTGTCTGATCGTTACCACACCCATTGCGACCCGCGGATGAATGCTGATCAGTCATTGGAATTGGCATTTCTGATTGCCGAAACCCTGAAGCAGGTTCGCCGCTAGGCAAGCCAGATGGCGGATGCTCTGTTGTCATCCGCCATCTGGCAAAGCGATGCCTGGCGGGTTATCGAACCGTGAATGTTTGGGAGGCTGGATGCATCAGGCAAAAAGCCTCGCGTTGTCGTACCTAGCCATCACTTGACTAAGCACTAAGCCGCTCACGCAAGCGTCCCAACATGCCAAACAAGCTGCCGACGCGCTCGCGCTCAGGCTCGTTGCTCGGCACCTGCGCCAGACGCATCACCACTTGCTCAGGCTCAGCTCGCCAAATAATTGCTTGTTCCACAGCGGCGCCCAAGCCTTTTTCAAACAGCCCCCGGCGTATTGGCTTGGGCAAATAGCGAAATATTTGCGCCTCATTAATCAATTTGAGCAACGCCTGAGTGTCGCAAAAGGGTGTCACGACGATGCTTAATAAGCGCGGATGCGCTTGCGCCAGGCTTTTCAGCAAAGGCGCAGTGTCATCTCCCGCCAGTTTCAAATCACTCACCAACAGATCAACTGCCTCGTTATTAAGCAGGTGCATTGCTTCGGCAATGTTGCGCACGCGTAGCAGACGATGCGCTCCTTGCTGACAGAAACCATCAACCACGGCCAAGGTTTCAGTGTCATTATCCAGTAGCAAGACATTCAACGGGGCACTCAAGGCGCTAATGGTCGACAATTCAGCCGGTTGGCTAACAAGCGATTTGCGCATGGCGATTTCAGCTGCTTGGCGCAGAGTAAACGCCATTTCCTGCTGGTCCCAGGGCTTGGTCAGATAGCGGAAAATGCCACCGTTATTCAGCGCATCAACTGCTGCATCCAGATCCGAATAACCGGTCAGCAAGATACGCAGGGTATTGGGCGCGAGGTCTCGGGCCTGGGCCAGCAACTCGGCGCCTGTCATCTGCGGCATACGTTGATCGCTGACCAAAATATGAACCGGCTCAGTCTCTAACCGTTGCAGCGCACGATGGGGGTCACTCTCGGTCAATACTTCGTACTGACGCCGGAACTGCACCGCAAGGCTGCGCAAAATGCGCTCTTCGTCGTCGACAAACATGATGCGTGGCAAATTACTCATAATCAGGCGCTCCGTTGAAGTTGAGCCGCCAGGGGGCGCGGCAAGCGAATCAAAAAGCGCGTGCCGCGCCCAGGCTCTGAAGCCACGCGGATCAAGCCGCCATGGTCCTGAACAATCTTGAAGCAGATAGACAACCCCAAACCGGTGCCTTGACCCACAGGCTTGGTGGTAAAGAAGGGGTCGAATATCCGTGCTATCACCTGCGGTTCCATGCCCTTGCCGTTATCCTGCAACGAAATAAACACCGCGCCCTCATCTGCCCAGCTCTTGATCACCACCTGGCCAAACCCTTCAATCGCCTGCACCGCGTTATTGAGCAGATTGAGCAGCACCTGATTGATTTGTGAGGGCGCGCAGGGAATGAGTGGCAACTCACCGAGCTGCAAGCTGATCTCGGCTTTGTCCTTGGTGTTATTACGGGCAATCAGCAAAGCGCTGCGAATGCAGTCATTGATATCGACCTCTTCACTCATCGCCCGGTCGAGCCGGGCAAAATCCTTGAGCCCGACAACCAACTCGGCGATTTGCTCAAGGCCATACAGAGTATCGGCGAACAATTGCTGCATATCGGCGCTGAGCAACTCAGGCGCCGCCGCCTCGCGCGCACTGGCAGCGGTGCAGAACGCGGTCGCGAGCTGCTCCTCAGTAGTAGTTGGATTGGCCATGCAGTCCGCCAGATCGGCTTGCGACTGCGCTAACTCAAACAGCGGCGCGGCCAGTTCATGCATCAACTGAACATTGTTTTTGACATAGCCCAGCGGGGTATTGAGTTCGTGGGCGACCCCCGCCACCATTTGCCCGAGCGAGGCCATTTTCTCCGACTGAATCAGCTGCGCCTGCGACTCTTTAAGATCATAAAGCGCCTTGTGCAGCACAGTGTTGCGTTGGGCGATGCGTGACTCCATGGCTTTGAGCAAATCAAGCACAGTACCCAAGCCCTGATAATTGCCAGCCTCATCCACTAATACGAAATCTTCGGTAATCGGATATTGCAGTTGCCCGGTGATCTGCCTGGACGCCTCTTCCAGGCTGGTAGCAATGCTGACCACCAAAGGTTGCGGATTCATCACCTCAGCAACGGGATGACGGCCGCGCAAATCACGGCCGAAGCGCTGCATAAAGATATCCTGCAGAGTCGTGCGGCTAACCAGCCCCACGGGTTTGCCAGCGGCATCAACAATCGGCAGCGATAGAAAGGCTTTATGCTCGGGCGTTAATAGCCTGTCAGCAACATCAGCAATACTCATATCCGGCGCGAGTGGCTCAACAGCTCTGAGCAACTGCGTTAACGCGCTGGCGGTGGGCATCTGGCAACTCCTTGGGAAAGAGGCTTGCCATTTAAGCAGCATCAAGTTGCCATCATGTGACACCGGTCTCAGCTGCGCAGACTGCAATGCTTCTGTCATCAGGCGGTCAGAACCGTGCATCAGCGAGCTCCGCGCACCAGCATGGCTCAGTCATGCCTGCCATCAATGTCGCGCAAGGCTCATTTGACGGGCCGGGACACCCGCGCATGCGCTGGCATGCAGGCTGCAATAGCAAGCTCTACACAACGCCGTGCTTGTTGCTGGCGCTGGCAGACGCCATTGACAGCAGCGCGTATGCTGTACTCGCGCAATTTGGATGATTGCACAACCGTGGAGTGCACTAAGTGCCTTACCAAACTTCAGTGGGTGCCCTGCACTACCGCTTTGACGACCTCAAAAACTTGCTCGCCAAAGCCAGCCCGGCGCGCTCCGGTGACTATCTGGCGGGCGTGGCCGCTGCCACCTATGAAGAACGCATGGCCGCGAAAATCGCTTTGGCCGACGTGCCGCTCAAACAGTTTCTCAATGAAGCGCTGATTCCCTATGAGCACGATGAAGTCACCCGGCTGATCATCGATAGCCATAATCCAAAGGCGTTTGCATCTATTAGTCACCTGACCGTTGGCGATCTGCGCGACTGGCTGCTGCTCGACAGCACAGACAGCAGTGTATTGGCGGCAGTGGCCTCAGGCATTACGCCTGAGATGGCTGCCGCCGTCAGTAAACTGATGCGCAATCAGGATCTGATTCTGGTGGCGAAGAAATGCCGCGTGGTTACCGCGTTCCGCAACACCATCGGCCTGCCCGGCCATCTATCGGTTCGTTTGCAGCCCAATCACCCGACTGATGATGTTCGTGGCATCGCCGCCAGCATGCTTGATGGCCTGTTGTACGGATCAGGTGATGCCACCGTTGGCATCAACCCGGCGAGTGACTCACTGTCGACATTAATGCGCCTGTGGCAAATGATGGATGAAATCCGCCAGCACTTTGAAATCCCTATGCAGAGTTGCGTGCTGACCCATGTCACCACCCAGATTCAAGCGATTGAAGCCGGCGCGCCAGTGGATCTCGTGTTTCAGTCAGTCGCCGGTACTGAGAAAACCAACAGCAGTTTCGGCGTTAACCTGTCGATCCTTGCTGAAGCCCATGACGCCGCACTGTCGCTTAAACGAGGCACGGTTGGCGACAACCTGATGTACTTCGAAACAGGCCAGGGCAGCGCCTTATCGGCGGCGGGGCATCATCAAGTCGATCAGCAAACCTGTGAGGCTCGCGCCTATGCAGTCGCGCGTGCGTTCAAGCCTCTGCTGGTCAACACGGTTGTCGGCTTTATCGGGCCAGAATACCTGTACGACGGTAAACAGATTATTCGGGCGGGGCTTGAGGACCACTTCTGTGGCAAATTGCTCGGTCTGCCGATGGGTTGTGATGTGTGCTACACCAACCACGCCGAGGCCGATCAGGATGACATGGACACCCTGCTGACACTGTTTGGCGCCGCGGGCATTAACTTCATCATGGGCATCCCTGGGGCCGATGACATCATGCTCAACTACCAGAGCACCTCGTTTCATGACGCCCTGTATCTACGCAGCGTAATGGGGTTGAAGCGCGCACCCGAGTTTGACGCATGGCTGGCTCGCATGGCGATCACCGACACCAGTGGCAAGCTGCGCGACGTCGGGCGTGGCCATCACCTGCTGCAACAACTGCAACATATCTCTGGCGTAGCCTGAGGAGCTGACCCATGACTGATGATCTGATCCAGCATAATCCTTGGGACGAGTTGCGTGCCCACACCAGCGCTCGTATCGCGCTAGGCCGGGTCGGCTCAAGTCTGCCAACCCGTGAAGTGCTGAAGTTCGGTATGGCTCATGCCCAAGCCAGGGACGCAGTGCATCGACCGCTGGATATTAACGACCTCAAGCATCAGTTGAAGGTCCAAGGCTTTCGCACCCTGCACGTCCATAGCAATGCTGAAGACCGACAAACCTACCTGCTGCGCCCGGACTACGGCCGCCATCTGCACAACGACAGCCGGGTTTATCTGGAACACGAATTGGCCGCACCGGAACTGGTGATCGTGATTGCGGATGGTTTGTCATCAATCGCTGCACAACGCCACGCCCTGCCCGTATTGCAGGCGTTTCGCGAGCAATTCGAGACGGACTGGGCCAACACCCCGGTGGTGATTGCTGAACAGGGTCGCGTGGCGATTGGTGACGGCATCGCGGTGGCGCTACGCGCGCGGATGGTGATACTGATGATTGGCGAGCGACCGGGTTTAAGCGCTCCCGACAGCTTAGGACTGTACTTAACCTACCAACCCAAGCTCGACACCATGGATAGCCAACGCAATTGCGTATCCAATATCCGCCCGGAAGGGTTGAGCTATGTTCAGGCGGCCATAAAACTCAACTACCTGGCCCGTGAGTCCCTGCGCCTGCAGCTTTCCGGCGTGACCTTGAAGGATGACAGTAACCTGCTGAAAATCTGAGCATCACCTTTGGCCAGGCAACCGCTCTACTACCGCCTAAGCATCAGACTGTTACGCACAATGACAGCCTGCAAATCCCAGAGTAAGCTAAGGGTTCACACCCTGCTTGGGAGCCGAGCATGCCTTGGTATATCTGGTTGTTGATTATCGTAGTTTTGGGTTCGATTGTTGGCGGTCTGCTGATGTTGCGCGACACTGCAAAACCGCTGAACCTGACCGATGAGCAACTTAAGCGCATCCACAAACGTAATGTTGAACAAGATGCTAAAGACGCGCAGGACTCTTAATTTTGTGCATGCCCAACCTGCTCAGCCTGAGGCTGAGCAGGTTGCTGCTGGGCCTGTTGCATGGCCCTGCTTTCCGCCTGTCTATCAGGCTCTACCTTGATGCTGTAAGGCGCAAATATTTTCTCCAGCCGCCCTGATTGACGCAGGCTCTCAAACAACTGCTGAAAGCGCTGCGCAGAGATGGGCGAATTGGGCCGCAAAATCGCATGGTGCCTGTAGATCTGATCGACCCGCTGGGAGATCAACAGGCTCTTGGCATACTTGGGGTAGTCCTCGAGAAAAACCTTCAGGTACGAGCGCGTTATCAACGCGATATCAGCCCGCCGGTGCATCACCATCTTGATGTTACCGTCTAGCGATCGACTGACCATGGCATTGTAGTTTTTAGCCAGATAGTCTGGATCGGTATTAAAGCCTGCAAACACGTAGTGGTAGCCGTTAAACAAGGCTAGGCGTTTGCCCAGTATATTGTCGAAATAAGCCTGATTTCGGCCTTGTGCGGTACGTGCGACAAACACCTCGGCATCTTCGAGCCCCATATCCAGAGTCTGATGTGGAATAGCCTGCCACCCCCAATCCGGGTTCTCGAACAGACTGATATCCACACGTCCGCTGTTCAGGTCCGCGTAACGGCGCTGCAAGGAAGTCGGGACAATCAGGAATTGAAACTCAGACTGCTGGCTGTTCAATGCGGCGATCAACTCAGGCAATATGCCACGGGTCGTCACCTCGCTGTCACCAAACGCATAGGGCGGGAAGTACACACCGCTGACATTAACGATCTGTTTCGCCAGCAGCGGGGTGGAGAAGATGATAAACACAAGCGCTAGAAAGGGTTTGAACATAGTCTGGCCTATTACCCGAACATCCATATTGGCAAATAGCCACTAACGCAAACTCTACCCCACTTAAGCAAACTGAAAAATGACCGAAATGACCACTCGGCTGAAAATGGCTGATTTCCGCTAAGCTTTGTCCGATTTCGACAGCTTAGTCTTTCAAAACCAGCGACAGCGCCTCTTCGGCCAACTGGTCCAGCCCCATTGGCCCCTCCGGGCGAAACCAGGTTGTGGTCCAACTCAGCGCGCCCGTCAGAAAGCGTCGGATAATGAAAGGGTCCGCATTGAAGTAGCCCTTGGCTTTTGCCTGGTCCAAAACCTCAAGCCAAATCTGCTCATAGGTTTCACGCAGGGCCAAAATATGCGCACGGCCCTCATCCGACAGGGACCGCCACTCATACACCAACACGGCCATCGCCTCACCCGTGCCGCCCATAATTGATTGCAATTCACAGCGAATCAGCGCTAGAACCCGCTCACGCAAAGTGGTGGCGTCGCTTAACGCGGCTTGCATCAATGCCGTGTTGTAGCGAACGGTCTCTTCCATTACCGAACGCAGAATCTCATCTTTACTTTTGAAGTGATGAAAAATACTGCCTGACTGAATACCTACAGCGCTGGCCAAGTCGCGCACGGTTGTGCGCTCGTAGCCTTTACTGCGAAACAGGTGAGCGGCCATTTGCAGTAATTTGCCGCGGGCGCTGTCGGGATCGGTTACCAAACCTCTGGCCACCAAATCCTGCATCACTGCCTGGGCTTTTAAGTCATCCAAACCGTTACTCCCTCTGCGAGCCGCCTGCTCTTTAAGTGATTAAGAGTGCGCAGCAAGTGCTTGATGGCATTAACTAAGATCTATGCCACAGAGTAAACCAAGCAAGCGCTTGGCACTACTTTCCCCGATAAATATTCCACCAGGGCTTTTCAACCAAGCGCTTGCTTGGTAGTGTTGACTCCACCTTATCAGCGTGTTGCGGGCCCACTCTAATGACTAAAACCGTTCGCATTGGCTGCGCCTCCGCATTCTGGGGCGACACCTCTACTGCCGCTGCCCAGCTCGTCAACGGCAGCCCGCTTGACTACCTGGTATTTGATTACCTCGCCGAAATCACTATGTCGATCATGGCCGCGGCGAAAATGAAGAACCCGGATTCCGGCTACGCCACTGACTTCGTCGAGACCTTGGCGCCCCTGTTGAATAAAATCGCCAGCAACAAGATTCGGGTCATCAGTAACGCGGGCGGGGTTAACCCGCAAGCCTGCGCAGCCGCGCTAAGCGCTGCCTGCCACACGGCTGGTGTGGATCTCAAAATAGCTGTGGTGCATGGCGACAACCTTCAAGGAAAAGCCGCAGAACTGGCCAAAGCAGGCACCGTAGAAATGTTCAGCGGCGCCGCAATGCCAGCCTTTTGCGTCTCGGTAAATGCCTACCTTGGGGCACCGGCAATTACCGCGGCGCTTGAGCTTGGCGCAGATATCGTAATTACCGGCCGTGTGGTCGACAGCGCGGTGGTCAGTGGCGCCTTGGTTCATGAGTTTGGCTGGTCGTGGAATGATTACGACAAACTCGCACAAGCAGCGCTGGCCGGGCACATCATTGAATGCGGCGCGCAATGCACCGGTGGCAACTTCACTGACTGGCAAGACGTACCCGATTATGAGCACATCGGCTTCCCGGTGGTTGAAGTCAATGCCGATGCCGGCTTTGTTGTCACCAAACCAGCAGGCACTGGTGGGCTGGTCAGCATACTGACAGTTGGTGAACAAATGCTTTACGAAATAGGTGATCCTCGGGCTTACCTGCTGCCGGACGTCATCTGCGATTTTAGTCAGGTCAAATTGCAGCAGTCTGCAGCAAACGTTGTCAGCGTCAGCGGTGCTAAAGGTTTGCCGCCAACAGACAGCTATAAAGTCAGCGCAACTTACCCAGATGGCTTTCGTTGCAGCGCGAGTTGCTTGATCAGTGGCATCGATGCGGTGAAAAAAGCCCAGCGGGTCAGCCAAGCGATTATCAATAAAACCCAGGAGATTTTCGCTGAACGTGGTTGGGGCAACTATCGCGAGGTGAATATAGAACTACTCGGCAGCGAAGCCACTTATGGTCCCCATGGGCAACGTCAGGACAGCCGCGAAGTAGTGATCAAACTTGGGGTACGCCACGCCAATAAACATGCCTTGATTCTATTCTCCCGGGAGATCGCCCAAGCGGCCACAGGCATGGCGCCGGGCCTTACCGGCATTGTCGGTGGGCGACCTACGGTTTACCCGGTCATTCGCCTGTTCTCATTTCTGACCGACAAAGGCGCTTGCACGCTTGAAGTCGAATTGAACGGAGAGCGCACCAGCGTTGCCCTGCCCTCACAGCTAACATCCCAACCACATGCGCCAGAAGTCGAAGCGCCGACAGTCTCCGGCTCGACTGAAACACAGGTAGCGTTGGTGAAGTTGGCAGTGGCGCGTTCAGGTGACAAGGGTAATCACAGCAATATCGGGGTCATGGCCAGAAAGCCCGAGTACATGGCGTGGATCGCGGCTGCATTAACCGAGTCAGCCGTGGCCGAATGGATGGCCCACGTCCTTGACCCGCAACAGAGCAAGGTCAGCCGTTGGTATTTGCCCGGCAGCCATAGTCTGAATTTTTTGCTCGAAAATGCCTTGGGTGGCGGTGGTGTTGCCAGCGTGCGCATAGATCCACAGGGCAAAGCTTTCGCCCAACAATTGCTGGAGTTTCCAGTACCCGTGCCAAATTCGCTGGCAAATGACCTCGAGTGATTGATCCCGATACAGCGGTATTTATGCCTTCTACCAGACGAGAATAACAATGAGCTATAACTCGATTTTTCAGCCTGATTTGTTCGCCGGCCAAACCATCATCGTCACCGGTGGTGGCAGTGGGATTGGTCGCTGCACTGCTCATGAACTGGCGGCGCTGGGTGCTCATATCGTGCTGGTTGGGCGCAATATTGAAAAGCTCGAAAAAACCGCCACTGAGATCAGTCAAGACAACGGCAGCGTCAGTTTTTACAGCTGCGATATTCGCGATGAAGTCGCAGTAAAAGGCTTGATTGAAAACATCGTTGCCGAGCGCGGCCAGATTCACCACTTGGTCAACAACGCCGGTGGGCAATATCCGGCACCATTGGCTTCAATCACCCTCAAAGGCTTCGAGGCGGTGGTCAAAACGAATTTGATTGGCGGTTTTTTAGTCGCCCGCGAAGTCTTTAATCAGTCAATGAAAAATACCGGCGGCAGTATCGTCAATATGCTTGCCGATATGTGGGGCGGTATGCCTGGGATGGGTCACTCAGGGGCAGCTCGCGCTGGGATGGAAAACTTCACCAAAACCGCAGCCGTTGAATGGGCGTGCTCAGGCGTGCGCGTAAACGCCGTAGCGCCTGGCTGGATAGCCTCCAGCGGCATGGACACCTATGAAGGCGCGTTCAAGGCAATCATTCCGGTGCTGCGTGAACATGTGCCTTTGAAACGCATCGGCACTGAGTCTGAAGTGTCTGCGGCGATTGTCTTTTTGCTCAGCCCCGGCGCAGCATTTATAAGTGGCACCACCCTGCGTATTGATGGCGCATCCAGCCAAGGCACCCGCGCCTTCCCGCTGGCCAAAGCCCAAGCTGGCGCGAATCCGCCATTCAATGGTTTTCACCGCGCTTACCTGCCAGACGTGCTCAAAGGGGAATAAGCCATGCCGGTGATTCAATCTGAGTTGGATGTGCTCAGCAGCGAGTTTGCTGATAATCGCCACGCCATGCTCAAAGCCATTGGCAGCTTTCGCGACGCCGAACAAAAGGTGTTGGATAAAGCCGCAGCGGCCAAAGACAAATTCGACAAACGTGGGCAATTGTTGCCCCGCGAACGCCTGAGCCTGCTGCTCGACCCCGGCGCTCCTTTTCTTGAGTTGTCGTCACTGGCGGGCTACAAGCTGCACGACGATAAAGACGGCACCCAAGCCGGCGGTGGCATCATCTCGGGCATCGGCTATATCGCCGGCGTGCGCTGCCTGATCAGCGCGAGCAACAGTGCGATCAAGGGCGGCACCATCTCGCCAACCGGATTGAAAAAAACCCTGCGACTGCAGCAGATTGCGGTTGAGAACAAATTACCCCTGGTTGCGCTGACTGAAAGTGGCGGCGCCAACCTCAACTACGCAGCAGACATCTTTATCGAGGGCGCGCGCGGCTTTGCCAATCAGGCGCGCATGTCGGCCATGGGTCTGCCGCAAATCACCGTGGTGCATGGCTCCAGCACGGCGGGAGGCGCCTATCAACCCGGGCTTTCCGATTATGTAGTGGTGGTGCGTGGCAAAGCCAAGATGTTTCTCGCGGGCCCGCCCCTGCTCAAAGCCGCAACCGGTGAAGTGGCAACCGATGAAGAACTCGGCGGCGCCGAAATGCATGCGCAAACCGCCGGCACCGCTGAATACCTAGCCGAAAATGATGCCGACGCCATCCGGCTTGCACGGGAAATTGTCAGCATGCTGCCCTGGAATGCGCAGTTGCCTGTGCGCCCAACACAGCGCTATTGCCCGCCGCTGCATGACGCTGAAGAGCTACTGGGTGTTGTTCCTGCGGACCCAAAAAAGCCCTACGACGTACGTGAAATCATTGCGCGGATTGCCGACGGATCAGAGTTTCTCGATTTCAAACACGAGTTCGATCAGCAAACCGTATGCGGTCACCTGAGTATCGAAGGGCAACGTTGCGGTTTGATTGGCAACAACGGTCCCATCACGCCCCAAGGTGCGAGCAAGGCGGCGCAATTTATCCAGTTGTGTGAACAGAGCAATACGCCTCTTTTGTTCTTGCACAACACCACAGGTTTTATGGTTGGCACCGAGTCTGAGCAACAGGGCGTGATCAAGCATGGTTCAAAAATGATTCAGGCAGTGGCCAATGCCACAGTGGCCAAATTGACTATCGTAGTCGGCGGTTCATACGGTGCGGGTAACTATGCAATGTGCGGACGCGGCCTTGACCCGCGCTTTATCTTCGCCTGGCCCAACAGCCGAACGGCCGTCATGGGCGGAGCACAGGCAGGCAAGGTGCTGCGCATTGTCACTGAGGCCAAACATGTCAAAGAAGGAAAAGAAGCAGATCCCAAAATGCTCGACATGCTGGAACAGGTCACCGCGCAAAAGCTCGATAGCCAGTCGACGGCGCTGTACGGCACGGCGAGCCTCTGGGATGACGGCCTGATCGACCCCCGCGACACCCGCAAGCTATTGGGTTACCTGCTGGATATCTGTGCAGAAGCTGCCGTCCGCCCTCTTAAAACCAACCATTTTGGCGTGGCCCGCTTCTAGCCCTGCCAGCCCGACTTAAGCCTCTTTGCTCTGGAGAATAATAAAATGATCTTCACTCAAGAACACCAAGAGCTGCGCCGCACGGTTAAAAACTTCGTTGATAGAGAGATCAACCCCTATGTTGATCAGTGGGAAAAAGACGGCCGCTTCCCTATCCACGAGGTGTTCAAGAAAGCCGGTGATCTCGGATTGCTGGGAATTTCCAAACCGGAAAAATTCGGCGGCATGGGCCTTGATTACAGCTATTCAATCGTTGCAGCCGAGGAGTTTGGCACCATCCATTGTGGCGGCGTGCCGATGTCATTGGGCGTACAGACCGACATGTGCACGCCCGCCCTTGCCCGCTTTGGCTCTGACGAACTGCGCGATGAATTCCTGCGCCCGGCGATCAGCGGTGAAATGGTCGGCTGCATCGGGGTGTCGGAAGTGGGGGCGGGTTCAGACGTCGCCGGCTTGAAAACCACTGCCCGCAAAGACGGCGACGACTACATCATCGACGGCAGCAAGATGTGGATCACCAACTCCCCTAGCGCAGATTTTATCTGCTTGCTGGCCAATACCTCGGACGGCAAGCCACACGTCAACAAGTCGTTGATCATGGTGCCGATGAACAGTCCGGGCATCACCCTGAGCCCGCACCTCGACAAACTGGGCATGCGCAGTTCCGAGACCGCCCAAGTATTCTTCGACAATGTACGGGTGCCGCAGCGCTACCGGATCGGCCAGGAAGGCGCTGGCTTCATGATGCAGATGCTGCAGTTTCAGGAAGAACGCCTGTTCGGTGCTGCCAATATGATCAAAGGCCTGGAGCACTGCGTCGACGTCACCATCGACTACTGCAAAACGCGCAAAACGTTCGGCAACGCACTTATCGACAACCAAGTTATTCATTTCCGCATGGCCGAATTGGCCTGCGAAATCGAAGCCCTGCGTGCGTTGGTCTATCAATCTACCGAGCTGTATGTCGCCGGGAAGGACGTCACCAAGCTGGCATCGATGGCCAAGCTTAAAGCCGGTCGACTGGGCCGTGAAGTCAGCGACAGTTGCCTGCAATATTGGGGCGGCATGGGCTTTATGTGGGACAACCCTGTGTCTCGCGCCTACCGTGATGTGCGCCTGGTTTCGATTGGCGGCGGCGCCGATGAAATCATGCTTGGCATCATCTGCAAACTGATGGGCATTCTGCCCGGCAAAAAGAAAGACTGACGCAGACCGCCCGTAAGCCCTCAGCCAGAGATACGCCCATGCAACTGCCTGAACTTAAAACACTGCTTGTAAGCCTGCAGCACGGTGTTCTGACGGTGATCCTCAACCGTCCTGAATCGCGTAACGCCATGAGCCTGAATATGGTTGAGGAGCTAAGCCAACTGTTTCGCCAGCTCACCTGTGAATCCAGTGTTCGGGCCATCGTTATTCGTGGCGCTGGCGGCCATTTTTGTGCCGGTGGCGACATCAAGGACATGGCCAACGCACGGGCCAGCGGAATCGATGCCTACCGCGATCTGAACCGTGCCTTTGGCAGCATGCTTGAGCACGCGCAGCAACTACCGCAAGTGGTCATTGCCGTGCTTGAGGGGGCGGTTTTGGGCGGTGGTTTTGGTCTGGCCTGCATCTCGGATATTGCTATCGCCATCGACGACGCCAAGTTCGGCTTGCCGGAAACCACCCTTGGCATCCTGCCTGCACAAATCGCCCCATTTGTGGCAAAACGCATCGGCTTAACCCAAGCCAGACGTCTTGCGCTCACCGCAGCCCGCTTCAACGGCCAGGAGGCCGCGCGCTTGGGTCTTGTGCATTTCAGTGAAGCCAGCACTGTTGCCCTTGAGCAACGCCTCGACGAAACCCTGGTGCAGATAAAACGCTGCGCACCGCAAGCCAACGCTGCCACCAAAGCCCTGCTCTTGAACACTGAGTTACAACCCCTTGAGCAATTATTGGATCAGGCCGCGCAGGCGTTTGCCGAAGCTGTAGTGAGCGAGGAAGGCGTCGAAGGCACCCTCGCGTTTGTACAGAAACGCGCACCCGGCTGGGCGCTATGAGCTGCCATGTGCCCCCACAATTCGCAACCCGGCAGGAGTAATCGACATGCCCGCCTTCAACAAAATACTGGTTGCTAACCGCGGCGAAATTGCTTGTCGTGTCATGCGTACAGCACATGCCCTGGGGTACCGCACAGTGGCGGTATTCAGCGAGGCTGACGCTCAAGCCCTTCATGTGCAAATGGCGGATGAGGCCGTGTGTATCGGGCCCGCCCAGGTCAACCAGTCCTACCTGCAGATCGACACTATCATCGCCGCAGCACAAAAAACCGCTGCAGATGCAATTCACCCTGGCTACGGTTTTCTGTCGGAAAACGCCGAGTTCGCCCGAGCCTGCGAAGCCGCCGGAATCACATTTATCGGTCCGAGCGTTGAAGCGATTCACTTGATGGGCAGCAAACGCCTTTCGAAAATTGCCATGCTCGAAGCGGGCGTGCCCTGCATACCCGGCTATGAAGGTGCAGCCCAGGACGACGCGACCCTGAATGAGCAGGCGCAGCGCATTGGCTACCCGCTGATGATTAAAGCCAGCGCAGGTGGCGGCGGTCGCGGCATGCGTTTAGTCGAGTCACCGACTGACCTTACCGAGCAGTTAAGTACTGCCCGTTCAGAAGCCCTCAACGCCTTTGGCTCTGGAGAGTTAATTCTCGAGCGAGCGGTGATAAAACCGCGTCACGTTGAGATCCAGGTCTTCGGCGACCAGCACGGCAATCTGGTTTATCTCGGCGAGCGCGATTGCTCAGTGCAGCGCCGGCATCAAAAAGTCGTAGAAGAAGCACCCTGTCCGATCATGACCGAGTCGCTGCGCCAAGCCATGGGGGAAGCAGCGGTTAAGGCGGCCGCATCGGTCAACTATGTAGGCGCCGGCACGGTCGAGTTTCTCCTCGATCAGAGCGGTGATTTCTACTTTTTGGAAATGAACACCCGCTTGCAGGTTGAGCACCCTGTAACCGAACTGGTGACCGGCCAAGATCTGGTTGCCTGGCAAATCAGCGTGGCCCAAGGTCTGCCATTGCCGCTCAAACAAGAGCAGATACGCCTCAGCGGCCATGCTATGGAGGTCCGCTTGTATGCAGAAGATCCTGTTAATGGTTTTCTGCCGCAAACCGGAAAAGTTTTACGCTGGCAACCGGCCCTGCTGGAGGGCGTGCGTATTGACCATGGTTTACGCGAGGGACAACTGGTTAGTCCTTTCTATGATCCGATGCTGGCAAAAATCATCGCCTATGGCGCCACCCGCGAAGAAGCCCGGCGTAAGCTCGCCCGTGCAGTTGAAGATTGTGTGTTGCTTGGGGTTAAAGCCAACCAACGCTTTCTCGCCAACCTGCTCAAGCATCCACAATTTGCCGCAGGCAACGCCACTACAGCCTTTGTCAGCGAAGACTTCAGCGATGACCCAAGCCTGAGCGCAGCGGCGATTTCGAGCAAAGAATTAGCATTGGCGGCAGCGCTGTTCTATCAGGACTCGGCTATGGGCCGAGCCCATCAACCCGGGCTCAGCGGCTGGAGTAATGCGGCTAGCCCAGCACTGAACTACCAACTCGACTCGTCTGACGATAGCGTCCAGCTAACGGTCCATATTGTTCAAGCTGGCGAGCAACCCAAACTGCGCGTCAACCATGGGGTGCACTGTTTCGAGTTGCAGCTACTGAGCGCAGATGGCCTTGATTGCAGCGTCGAAATCGACGGTGTGCGCCAACGCTATGCCTATCAACTGACAGGCACAACCCTGCATCTGTTTGGGCATAACGGCTCGCTGAAAATCCACAACGCCACACATACAACCATAGGCAGCACTGAAACGGCCGGCAACGGCTTAGTTAAAGCGCCCATGGACGGCGCCATCGTGGCGGTGCTGGTTGAGCCCGGTAGTCATGTCACTAAAGGGCAGCTGCTCGTGGTGCTCGAGGCGATGAAGATGGAACACCCGCTCAAGGCCAGTATTGATGGCGTCATCAGCCGCGTGCAGGTCAATCAAGGGGAGCAGGTGAAAAACCGTCAACTGCTGGTCGAAATTCAAGCCAATGACGCCGACGTGTTGGCGAGCTAAACCGGAGAACTTCAATGTCACTGTCAGGCAAAACCCTTTTTATTACCGGCGCCAGTCGTGGCATCGGCCGCGAGATTTCCCTGCGCGCGGCCCGTGAGGGCGCTAATGTTGTAATTGCAGCCAAGAGCGCAGAGCCGCACGCCAAACTGCCGGGCACCATTCATAGCGTCGCTGAAGAAGTGCTAGCCGCAGGCGGCCAAGCGCTGGCATTGCAAGTGGATGTGCGCGATGAAGAGGCTGTCAAACAGGCCATGGAGCAAGCAGCTAAACACTTCTGCGGCATTGATGTGCTGATCAATAACGCCGGCGCGATCAAGCTACTCGGGGTTGAACATCTTCCCCCTAAACGCTTTGACTTGATGTACCAGATCAACACCCGCGCGGTGATGGTGTGTAGCCAAGCTGCACTGCCCTATCTTAAAAAAAGCGCCAACGGCCACATCCTGAACCTCTCACCGCCACTCAATTTAGACCGCAAATGGTTTGCCCAGCATGGACCGTACACCGTAACCAAGTACGGTATGAGCATGCTGACCCTGGGCATGAGTGAGGAATTCAAGAAATACGCCATCAGCGTGAACTCGCTGTGGCCGCAAACCATGATTGCCACCGCAGCCATTGAATTTGAACTGGGCAGCCGCGATGTATTCAAGCGCGCACGCACCCCTTTAATCATGGCGGATGCCGCATGTGCAATTATAAGCAGCGATAAGCGCAGCATCAGCGGGCGCTTATTGATTGATGAAGAAATCCTGCGCGAACAAGGACACACCGAGTTCGAGCATTACCGTTACGACCCGCAAGGCGGCCCGCTGATCGCCGACCTGTTCCTCGATTAACCGCACGACTGCCTGAAGTTCGCCAATCTGCCCGACTGTTTCGCCTTAGGGCCATAGTCGGGCGTGATAGCCCGCACCTAGAGTGGCTATTTGCCAAGCCAAGGGTGCGAGCCTAATGAGCCATTCAGACTTAATCTCCCCGCTAGATCTCCTCCGTGTTCTGCCGAAACAGCTGCCAGACCTACCACGTAGACTGTTGGGGCTGTACTACACCCGCATAGGTAATCGCGAAAAAAACCTTTCGCTAGCCTGGGCGCTGCAACGCACAGTGGCTAAGTACCCACAACGCCCTGCCCTGATTGATGAACAACGCTCACTCACCTACGCCGAGTTAAATGCCTGGGCAAACCGCATCGCCGCCGCCTTAAGAACGGATGGCGTGCACCGAGGTTCGGTGGTCGCGGTGATGCTGGAAAATCGTTTTGAGTTACTGGCAATTCTCGCCGCACTGAGCAAATTGGGCGCGGTCTCGGCGCTGATCAACACCACGCAACGGGGCAAGGTTCTGGCGCACAGCATCAATCTGGTAAAGCCCAGCTATATGGTGATTGGCGAAGAACTGCTGCCCAGCATCAGTGACGCCGCGCCGCTGCTGGAGCCCACCCCTGTTAAACGTTACTGGGTTGCCGACGAAGACTGCCTGCAAGATACCGGCTGCGCCCCTCAAGGCTGGAAAAACCTGTTACAGCATGCGCAGGGCCAGCCCGAAAACAATCCTGTAGAAAGCTATCAGGTGAAAATGAAGCACCCCTGCTTCTATATCTACACCTCAGGCACCACAGGCCTGCCTAAAGCCTCGATATTGAGTCACGGCAAATGGATCAAAGCCTACGGTGGCTTTGGTCACTCGGGCCTGACCCTGAATTGCAACGACGTGTTGTACCTGACACTCCCCTGCTACCACAATAACGCCGTGACAGTGTGTTGGAGCGCCGCGATTGCCGCTGGAGCAGCGATCGCGCTACGTCGGCGCTTCTCGGCCAGCGCATTCTGGGCTGATGTGCAGTTTTTTAACGCGACCTGCTTCGGCTACATCGGCGAGCTGTGTGGCTATTTGCTCAATCAACCGGAGTGCCCCGAGGAACAGAACAACAGTTTGCGCTGCATGATCGGCAACGGATTACGGCCTGCCATCTGGCACACCTTCAAAGCGCGCTTCGCAATTGAGCAAGTGACCGAATTCTATGCCTCAAGTGAAGGCAACATTGGCTTTACCAATGTGTTTAATTTCAACAATACCGTGGGCTTTTCACCGGCGACCTTTGCAATCGTCAACTACGACTTGGAGCATGACCGGGTAGTGCGCAACGCCAAGGGGTTTATGCAAAAAACCAAGAAAAACGTGCCCGGCCTGTTAATCAGCGAGATCACTGATAAATGGCCCTTTGACGGCTATACCGACGCCACCAATAGTGAAAAAGTGATTCTGCGTGATGTCTTCAAAAAGGGCGATGCATGGTTCAACAGCGGTGATTTGATGCGCAACATCGGCTGCAAGCATGCCCAGTTTGTTGACCGCCTGGGCGATACCTTCCGCTGGAAAGGTGAAAACGTTTCGACGACCGAAGTTGAAAGTACGCTGCTAACCTTTGCCGGCATTGAAGATGCGGTGGTCTACGGTGTCGAGATTGCAGGCGCCAGTGGCCGGTGCGGCATGGCCGCCTTGCGCCTCGATTCAGAGTCGAGCTTTGACGGTCCGGCCTTGGCCCACTACCTGGATAGTCAACTGCCTGGGTATGCAGTACCGGTGTTTATTCGCCTGCTTGATCATGTTGAAACAACCGGCACCTTCAAGTACAAAAAGGCCGAGCTTAAACACAGCGCTTACAACCCGGAGCGGGTTGAAGATCCACTGTTCGTCCGCCTACCGGGTAGCGATAGCTTTACGCCTTTAACCGCACAGGTGTATTTGGCGATCGCTGCTGAGCACTACCGCTTCTAAGTCAAACTGAGATGCTGTGCCATTGATGCCGGTTCCACTATGTCGACTGGAAAAGCAACGGGTTACTGCTTGAATTTGAATTGCAGCTGCGCACCGTCGATAGTGTCATGGGAGCCATTACTTCCGGTTTCATCCATCAGCAACTTGCCACTCAATTCAAAGGGTTCTGGCTCAGCGTCCTTGGGCGCGAACATCGGCGGCAAGGCCCGTTCCGCGCTGTACTCATTGGTATCTGCATCATTGAGTTCCTGGACCAAATCCTTGGGTAGCCTCAGATCAAGCTTGAGCTTTGGCACCTCTGCCACCGGCTTGGCCACCGCCGGCTTCTCAACTGGTGTTTCCACAACCGGCTCGGGCTCCAGTTCGGGCTCAAAATCAGTTTCAAGCTTGGGCGCTGGCTTCAACTTCAAATTAAGATCCAGCTTCACGGCTTGCTCTGACGCTTCGGGCTTAGCGGCAGGCGCGGGTTCTACGCTCGTTTCAGCGCTACTATCTGCCTGGCCAGCCTGCGGAACTGCGGGGCTTTTTGCCGCTGACGAAGCGGTTGAGTCTTTAGAAGAATTATCAGCCTTCACAGCCGGCTTGGCAGGCTCGTTATCAGGGCCGCAAGCACTCAGGGCGACAAATAAAACTGATACAAGGGCAAAACGCATCACATTCATGATTAATCTACACACATAAAATTAAACCCATGCAGTAACAGCACCTCTGCACACCTCCTGCATCATCCTTAAGCTGGCAGGCACATTGGCAATAGTACGCCTCTCGCCTTTGTCGCACCGGCTATTTACCTTGTGTACCCAAGGCTTGCAACTCATGATCGATGTCGAGTCTTGGATACTGCACTTGCAAGTCTTTAGTCAGGGCCTCAGCTTGCTGTGTGTGGCCGTCTCTGCGCAAACGAAGAATCAGTTGCAGCTGCCTCTGCAGCTCGTCGGCCTCAGCCTGAACTGATGACGGTGACTGGGTCAGCGCCTCCTCAGCGGCCCGGGGAGCAATGGCTGGTTCAACCATCTCCTCGCCAGCAGCCTCCTTGGCCGGCATGGACTTGCGCAGCAACGGCACACTATCCGCTTGTGGCGCGCTGCTAAGGGCTTGCGCTGGCGCAGCGTAACGCTGCATTGCCGGGGCCGGGTTGTCATAGGCAGGAGAAGAAGGCCGATAACCGTTGAACACAAGACCAACCGCAATCCCCACGACCGCAAGGCTGCCTAACGCCACCGACCAACGCCCGTGTCCGCCAGCGAAGAACCAGCGGTGCAGACGCGCCCCTATAGAGGGTTTGCGTACTTCGGCGCTGGCTGCAGCCAAAATGCTCGCATCCAGCTCAGCTGAAGGCGCCTGCTGCTGGTTCTGGCGAAAGTGTTCCAATAGCTGTTGATCATCATGTTGGGTTTTCATACTGCCACCTCTTCCAGCAACCGACGTAACTTCTGCATCGCATAACGCAAGCGGCTCTTCACCGTTTCAGCCGCTGTGTGGGTCAACTCGGCTATTTCGTGCAGCTCCATCTCGCCCTGCGCGCGCAACATAAACACCTCGCGTTGCTCCGGCGGTAATTCATCCAAGGCTAATTGCAGGCGGCGCTGATCTTGACTCAAGTCGAGCTGCTGTTCAGGCCCGCGCTGCGAATCGACCTGGGCATGCTCCTGCTCATCGTATTCATCGAGCAAGGCATCACGCTTGCCATGTTTGCGCCAATAATCGATCAAGCGGTTACGTGCGATCTGGTACAGCCAGGTTTTAAATAAAACCGCTTCGCGCTGCACCGTTTGACTGCGGACAATGCTGAGCCAGGTTTCCTGAAAGATCTCCTCGGCCAGAGCCTGATCACCGCACAGTCCGCACAAGAAACGAAACAAGCCAAGGCGATGGCGCTGGTACAGTTGCGCAAACGCATCGGCATCACCTTGTCGATAACGCAGCAACAGGCTGGCGTCATCGCTCTCCTTGGATTCAGAAACAGCTGATTTCACACTCAGTCAACTCGATTAGTGGCCAGATCATGGGTTGAAGTTTGCAAGCTCTGCGCTAATTCCACCAGCTGAATAAACTCAGCGCGCAAACCAAAGCGGTCATCACCTTTAGCCCCGCGGGCCAGCTCGGCGCTGTCTTTTAGCGAAAACTGCCGTGTGTATTGGCCACCTTTCAGCTGCTGGGCGAAGGCGGCAACGGCTGCGGCAAAGCGCAAATCCTCAGAAGCCTTGTCGATGGCGGCCACTTGTGCAGGCTTGGCGATTGGCACTTCCAGGAGACGACTGGTGTTTTGCTCAGGTGCTTTATAGCGCAGACGTATCCAGGCTAATTCGTCGCTGGGCTGGTCTGCGGCGGGCTTGGCGGTTACTGATTGATAGCGCAAAGGCTCCAGCCAACCCTGCTTACCCACCGGGACAATTTCATACAAGGCTGTCACGCTATGGCCTGCGCCAACCTCACCCGCATCTACTTTATCGTTGCTGAAATCCTCGCGGGCCAGTGCGCGATTTTCATAGCCCAGCAAGCTGTACTCACTGACTTGCGCAGGATTGAACTCCAGCTGGACTTTTACATCCTTAGCGACCACCGACAGGGTTGAACCAAGTTGATCAACCAGCACTTTGCGGGCCTCGCGCAGGTTATCGATATAGGCATAATTGCCGTCACCCGCATCGGCCAACTGCTCCATTAACCGCTCGTTGTAGTTGCCAGTGCCGAACCCCAGCGTTGTCAGTGATATTCCGCTTTTGCGCTTGCTTGCTGCCAGTTGCTTCAGTGCATCAAAGTCGCTGATCCCCACATTGAAGTCGCCATCGGTGGCCAGCAAAATTCGGTTGATTCCCTGTTTGACAAAGCCTTTCTGCGCTTGCTGATAGGCCAGCTCAATTCCCGATTCGCCCGCAGTCGAGCCGCCGGCCTGAAGTTGGTCGATAGCGGCACGAATGGTTGACTTGTCGCTTCCGGATGTAGGCGCCAACACCACTGATGAACTGCCAGCATAGGCAACCAGCGAGACACGGTCTTGAGGACGCAGTTGCTCCACCAGTAGTTTTAGCGTGCTCTGCACCATGGGCAAACCTTCACGCCGATCCATCGAGCCAGACACATCCACCAGGAACACCAAATTCGCCGGTGCCAACTCTGCAACCGAGCGATCCTCAGCTTTGATCGCCACACGCAACAGCAAACTCTGCGCATTCCATGGCGTTTGGGCTACCTCGGTGCTCAGTGCGAAAGGCGCGTCGCTCTTGGCTTGAGGGTATGCGTAGGGAAAATAATTAACCATCTCCTCCAGGCGCACCGCATCCGGTTGCGGCAGCTGACCTTGGTTAAGCAAGCGCCGCACATTGGCATAGCCGCCTGTATCGACATCAATGCTAAAGGTCGATACGGGCGCCTGCGCCACTGCGAAGACCGGGTTCTGCGGGTAATGCTGGTACTGCTCACGGTCCTCAGTGGCGTAAAGGGCCGCCTGAGATTCGACTGGAGCCGGCAGGATATAGGCTTGGCTGGCGGGGCTTGCCGCGTACTCAGACAGTTGCACAGGCTCACGGCTAAGCTGCTTGCGCAGTGCCGGGGCGACTATCTCTTGTTGCAATGCGTCGGCTGCCGGTTGCGGGCTTTTTAAAGTCGCTTTAGCCGGATCAGGTGCATCGTAACTGCAAGCGCTTAAGGCGATCAGCAGCGAACCGGTGAAACCATAGACCAGTGATTCAGGGCAACGAATGGGGGTGCGCATGACAGCGTCTCCTTGAATAAAATTCCTTTCATCCAAGTAGACGCAGCCGTTCAATCAGCCGGGTTAACCGCCATTAATTTATTTGCGCGGGCTGCACCTCTTGGCACAGTTGAGTGGCGAGCATTCCCAAGGTCATCACCGCACGTTCAGCTTCACGGTTCCAAGGCACACCGCAGTTGATCCTCACGCAATGGTTGAACTGTTCGGTATTGCTGAAGATCAGGCCTGGGGCAATGCTGATGCCTTGCTGCAAGGCGCGGGTGTGCAGGTCCTTGGTGTTGACTCGCGCTGGCAAGCTCACCCACAAGATAAAGCCGCCTTTGGGCCGGGTCATTTGCGTACCTTCTGGAAAATGCTGTTGCACCGCAAGCTGGAAGGCGCTGAGATTTTTCCGGTACTCCTGACGGATATAGCGCAAGTGCCGGTCATAGCCACCGTTTTCCAGATACGCCGCTACCGTCATCTGCGTGACACTGCAAGCTGAGTGGGTCGAAAAGGTCTGCAAACGCTGAATCTCATCCTGATACTTACCGGCGATAATCCAGCCGATTCGCACACCGGGCGACAGGGTTTTCGAGAAGCTTGAGCAATACACCACACGCCCTTCGAGGTCATTTGACTTCAAGGCTTTGGTCGGCCCTTGCTCGAACATCAACTCACCGTAGATATCGTCCTCGATAATCTGGATATCGAAGTCCTCGGCGAGCCTGAGCAACTGCTTTTGCCGGTCCTCTGGAATCGTTCCGCCCAGGGGATTACTCAGGCGCGGGGTCAATACCATGGCCTTGATTGGCCACTGGCTGGCGGCCAACTGCAATGCTTCCAGGCTCATGCCAGTGGTGGGATCGCTGGGGATCTCGATCACTTTCAAACCAAGCAAGTCTGCCAACTGCAGCAGGCCATAATAAGTGGGTGATTCAGTCGCTATCAGGTCGCCAGGCTTGGTTAATACGCGTAACGACATTTGCAGCGCATCCACACAGCCGTGGGTGATCACCACTTCCGATGGATCAACCACCACACCCGCATCACGCATGCGGATAGCAACCTGGCGGCGCAAAGGCTCATAGCCGGGGCTGAACATATAGTTGAAGGCCCGCGCACTCTGAAAACGGGTAACCTTGGCCAATTGCTGATGCAGGGCCCGCGCCGGTAGATAGTCAATATGTGGCACAGCGGCGCCCAATGGGAACACCCCTTCCCGGCGTGACTCATCCAGCACCTGATTGATGATGCTACTGCGGGTCACCAGACTTGGCCGCTCAACCCTCGCCACATCAGGCGTGGGCGCCGTCAATGCTGGGGTTTGGTGAACATAGTAACCGGACTGCGGACGCGCCCGGATCAGCCCCTGATCTTCAAGGTTGGCATAGGCCTGCAACACTGTGGCATGACTGACACTGAGCTGAGTACTCATCTTACGCACCGATGGCACGCGCTCTCCGGGCTGATAAACCCCCCGGCGAATATCCTCAGCTAATTGCTGGGCGATACGTTGGTAGAGCAACAGATTGGTCATATTGGCGATCTCGCTTTACTGAACCGTTACAGTAACCTGAACCCTGCAAACTGCACCGGTACAGATTATTTTATAGTGGACGATACAGTTGAGTTTCGCCAGCGCAGGTAAGCGCTAAACGCCAAATGGCAGCAACTCATTGTGTGCATCCCCTCGCCTCGGCCAGACAATTGTTACGGCGCTCACTGATTTGCTTCACGGCCTCGACATTTCGCCACTAAACTCAGTTGATAACCGCTTGAGTAATCGACCTACCGTGCTCAAAAAAATCGAAGTCAGCCAGTTGCGAATGGGGATGTATATCCATGAGTTCAGTGGTTCATGGATGGATCACCCTTTCTGGAAAGGCCGTTTCCTACTTACTCGAATTGAAGATTTACGGGCGATTCGTAACTCCAACCTGCGTGAGTTGTGGATAGACGCAAGCAAGGGCGATGATATTGCCGACGTGGAAAACAGCAAAACTCAGGCCCAGGTCGCCGAGGAAACCGATGCATTGCTCAGCGGTGCGCAGCATTCAAAACGGGCCGGCAAAGTCGATCTTAATGATGAGATCACCCGTGCCTTAAGGGTATGCGCCAAATCTAAAGCCGCCGTGGTTGAGATGTTCACTGACGCACGCATGGGCAAAGCGGTTGCAGTCGAACAGGTTTCGGCACTCATAGACGAGATGACTGAATCAGTGCAGCGCCATCCCAGTGCCTTGATCAGTTTGGCCCGACTAAAAACGGCTGATGAGTACACCTACATGCACTCGGTCGCGGTCAGCGCACTGATGATCGCCTTGGCCCAAGAGCTTGAGCTTCCGGCGGAACTCGTCAGAGAAGCTGGAATTGGTGGCCTGCTGCATGACATCGGCAAGATGGCAATTGCCGATTCAGTTCTGAACAAGCCAGGCAGCCTGACCGAAGAAGAATTCAATATCGTACGCAGCCATCCTGCTGCCGGCCATGAAATGCTATTGCATAACCCGCAGATCAGCGCACAAGTACTGGATGTTTGCCTAAGCCATCATGAAAAGATAGACGGCAGCGGTTATCCCAATGGATCAACAGAGCAGGACATCAGCCTGTTTGCGCGCATGGGTGCGGTGTGTGATGTGTATGACGCTATCACCTCGGACCGCCCCTACAAAAAAGGCTGGGACCCGGCCGAATCGATCCGCAAAATGGCGGAGTGGCACGGCCATTTCGATGCGCAGGTATTCCAGGCCTTCGTCAAATGCGTCGGTATCTATCCCTGCGGTGCCTTAGTGCGTCTCGAGAGCGGCAGACTCGCGTTGGTCATGGAGCAAAGCACAAAATCATTGCTGACCCCGGTGGTTAAAGTATTCTTTTCAGCACGCTCGAAAGTGCCAATCAATCAAGAAATAGTCGACTTGAGCAAGATCGCCGGACGCGACAAGATCGTCAGCCGCGAAGACCCTGCCAAGTGGAACTTTAAACACCTTGATGAGCTGTGGTCAGGCCAGCAGACCAGCAAGAAATCGCTGTTTGATTGAGCGCCATCCAAGCGGGATAAGCTTTGCCCGGCAATGTGTAGCGTGCCCACCGCGGTGGGGTCGGTATTGTGAATGTGCGCGCGGAAATGGTGGCTGAAAAAATCGTCAGCCAACTTATGAGCAATCAGGCGATACGTTAACGGCTTTCACCCAGACTGCCCTGCTCGTCAGAGAAAACGATTTCAACCCGACGATTCTGCGCCCGGCCCTTGACCGAGGCATTCTCCGCAACCGGGAAGCTTTCGCCCAAGCCTTTGACACTGATGCGCCGGCTCTCGACGCCCAAATCAGTCAAGACATCCGCCACCGCCTGCGCCCGGTCGCGTGACAACTCCAGGTTCTGCGCGTCATCACCGCTGCTGTCGGTATAGCCTTCAATGCGCACAATGCGCCGTGGATTGAGCTGTAGGAACTGCACAACTTTGAGCACGGTGCGATTGGCTGAGGCCTTCAAATCAGCATGACCTGCATCGAACAGCACATCGCCCAGGGTGATGATCAAACCGCGCTCGGTCTCAGTCGTAGCCAAGTTGATCATCTGATCGCCCAGCAAGCTGCCCTGCTCCTGCAGGCTCAACATTTTTGCTTCACGCAGAGCCAACTGCAGGCGCTGACGCTCAAGCTCAAGCTTGGCCTCACGCTCCTGATTAAGCATCAACTCGCTTTTCTGCTTGGCGATCGCACTGTAGCGCTGGCTCAGGTAAGCATAATGCTCAACATCCGCTTCGCTGCCCCAGTAATTTGATAGCCGATCGGCGCGCGCCAATGACTCGCCCGCACGAATCACATCCTTGGGCGCACTGCGCAATACATTCGAGTCTTCTTTAACCGACTGAAAACTTGAGCGCGCCACTTCCAATGCATCATCGCTGGTCTGCTGCGAACTGGCACAGCCACTCAGCGCCAAGGCTAGAACGGCGCTGATAATAACGGGGCTCAGTTTTTTCATAACTGATAACCCAATTGTTTGCGCAGACGGTTAATACGCTTATTGATTTCCACCAATTGCTCAGTGCTTTTGCTCGCCAACACCCTCGACTCTGCCTCACGGGCGTCCAGCTCAGCTTGCTCTGCCAGAACGCGCGCCTCTTTGTACTGCTCATCCAACAGCGCAGCCTGGGCAAGCTGTTGCTTGCTCAAGGCTAACTGCATCGAGGCATCATCAGCGGTTGCGCCGACGGCAGTCGCCTGCTCAATGGCCTGATCGGTAAGACGCAATTGTTCGGTTGGCACTGGGTCGTTGGCACAGCCGGTCAACACCAGCAAAGCCAGGGAGGCTGGGAAAAATCGATTAATCACTGAAATACCCTAGGATTTAGGCGCGCTGACAGATTCCAACTGCGGCTGTTGCTGTTTCCAACGCTGCAAATTTTTCTGAAGTAAGGAGGCAGGCAACTCGGACGCGGTCAATTCTGTCATTTTTTTCGCCAACTGTCCGCGCAGCCACGCATCGTTGCATGCTGAATTGTGCGACAAGGCTAGATACATTGGCTGCCCTTCGATCGGCGGCGACAGCGGCAACAAATCGTCCTGCAAACCCATGGTGGTGGCTCGCGCTAACCCCGACTCACGTTCGGCCAGTACATAATCCACTTCACCCAGCATCAGCTTCTGAAAAGCCTGACTGAGGTTGGCCGCTTGCTCGATGTTCAAATTGGCTTTGGCATAGCCGGTAAAGGCTGGGCTCAATATGTCCGCCGCTTTCGCGCCTTTGCGTTCACGCAGGTCAGCCCATTCTATGTAGGGGAAGCTAAGGATGTTTCGCACCCAGACTACTGAATCATGGCTGTATACCGACGGGTAGATGTAATCCATATCATCCAGCGCGGCTGGCTTAAGCTCTGCGCCGGCCAACAGGTCGATGCGCCCACTGCGCACCTCATCCTCGGCCTTCTCCCATGAGCGGCTGTACAGCACATCCAGTTGCAGCCCAAGGTCCTTGGCGACCTTTTGCAGCATGTCGGCCTGGGCGCCCATCAATTGCTTGGGATTTTGCGGGTCACGCCACATGAATGGCGGGTTATTCGGGTTGCCCGTTGCGACTAGCCGCTCACAGGAACCTTCGGCAAAAGTCAGGCTACAAGCGCTCATGCATGAGATGGCCAGTACCCAGGATTTTAGCAAGTGACGATCAAGCATTCATAACTCTCAAATTAACCTTTGATGTTGCGCCAACGCCCGGATTGAACTTCGTGATAGTTTAACCCCAGCGCAGAATAACGGGTTATAAGGACATGCAATGAAAAAAATTTTACTCGCCCTGATCCTGGTCATTGCTACCGCGGGCGCAGTGCTTTATGTATTCCCGGCCACGCTGATGGCAAGCCTTCAGTTGATCGGCCAAACCGTTGCCGGCCTTTCGAGCAAGCAAGTTGAAGTCGCCGATCTTAGCATTCATTACTATGAAGGCGGCCCACAGGACGGCGAAACCATCGTCATGGTTCATGGCTTTGGCGCCGATAAAAATAACTGGCTGCAATTTGCCCGTCACTTCACCCAGCGCTACCACGTTATCGCGCTTGATCTGCCCGGCTTTGGTGAAAGCAGTAAACCCCACGCCAGTTACGATGTTGGCACTCAAGTTGAACGCATTGCAGCGTTCACCCAGGCATTGGGTATCAAGCGGCTGCACATTATTGGCAACTCCATGGGCGGGCACATCGCCGCACTCTATGCGGCGCGCTATCCGCGGCAAGTAGCCAGTGCCGCGTTGCTGGACAATGCCGGCATCAATGCCCCACACGAAAGCGAGCTCTACCAGCGCATTGAACAGGGCAAGCCCAACCCTCTGGTGGTCAACAGGGTGCAAGAGTTCGATCAATTGATCGACTTCGTGTTTTACCAAGCCCCGGCGCTGCCTGAACGTCTCAAGCATTACATGGCCGAGCAAGCCATTGCCAATAGCAGCATGAATCAACAGATATTCCAGCAATTGCGTGATCGCTACATTCCACTTGAGCCCGAGTTGGGCAAGATTGAAGCACCAACGCTGGTGCTCTGGGGTGATCATGACCGCGTGCTTGATGTATCAAGTATCGAGGTGATGCAGCCGCTGCTTAAACACCCAAGCGTGGTGGTGATGAAAGACTGCGGGCACGTACCTATGCTCGAACGCCCGGACGAAACAGCCGGGCATTACCAAGCGTTTCTCGACAAAGTTGCCCAATCCACTGCAAAGCCCTCTACCTGAGGCCTTATACAGGCATAAAAAAACCCGCTCGATGAGCGGGTTTTTATTGAGCGGGCTAAACCGGATTAAACCAGTTTTTCGAGCTCAGGCACGGCTTCGAACAGGTCAGCAACCAGACCGTAGTCTGCAACCTGGAAGATCGGTGCTTCTTCGTCCTTGTTGATAGCGACGATAACCTTCGAGTCTTTCATACCAGCCAAATGCTGGATGGCACCGCTGATGCCGACAGCGATGTACAGCTGTGGCGCAACGATTTTACCGGTCTGACCGACTTGCATGTCGTTTGGTACAAAGCCTGCGTCAACGGCAGCGCGCGAAGCACCTACAGCAGCGCCCAGCTTGTCGGCAACCGCGTACAGGTGCTTGAAGTTATCACCGTTCTGCATGCCACGACCGCCAGAGATGACGATTTTAGCAGCGGTCAGCTCAGGACGATCAGACTTCGCCAGCTCTTCGCCAACAAATGCAGATTTACCCGAATCAGCGCCAGCCGATACGGCTTCAACGGCAGCAGAGCCGCCTTCAGCAGCAACCGGGTCAAAACCTGTGGAACGCACGGTGATGACTTTGATCGCAGCAGAGGACTGCACGGTCGCGATGGCGTTACCGGCGTAGATCGGACGCTTGAAGGTATCCGGGCTTTCGACCGAGATAATTTCAGAGATCTGATCAACGTCTAGCTGCGCTGCAACGCGTGGCAGGAAGTTTTTGCCGTTGGTGGTCGCGCACGCCAGGATGTGGCTGTAGCCAGCACCCCCGCTCTCTTTAACAAGAGTAGCGATCAGCGGAGCAACGTTTTCAGGCAGCTGGTGAGCAAAGGCAGCGTTATCGGCAACCAGTACTTTAGCCACGCCTGCAACTTTGGCAGCGGCTTCAGCAGCAGCGCCACAGCCCGAACCTGCAACCAGTACGTGAATATCGCCACCGATCGCTTTTGCCGCGGCGACAGTGTTCAGCGTGGCAGGAGCCAGCGCGTCATTGGTGTGTTCTGCAACAACTAAGATAGCCATTTAGATTACCTTCGCTTCGTTCTTCAGTTTCTCGACCAATTCAGCCACCGACTTCACCTTGATGCCAGCGCTGCGCGTAGCAGGCGCTTCGACTTTCACGGTCTTGACGGTAGAAGCGGTGAAAACACCCAGTGCGTCTGGGGTGATGTTTTCCAGTGGCTTCTTCTTGGCTTTCATGATGTTTGGCAGCGACGCGTAGCGCGGCTCGTTAAGGCGCAAGTCAGTGGTCACGATAGCGGGCAGATTCAGTGCAACAGTCTGCAGGCCGCCGTCGATTTCACGGGTTACGTTAACTTTGTCGCCAGCCACTTCTACCTTGGAGGCGAAGGTGCCTTGAGCGTAACCGGTCAGAGCGCCCAGCATTTGGCCGGTCTGATTGTTATCGCTGTCGATCGCTTGCTTACCAAGGATGACCAACTGCGGCTGCTCTTTGTCGACCACTGCTTTAAGCAGCTTGGCCACAGCCAGGGAACTCAATTCTTCGCTGGATTCAACCAGGATTGCACGATCAGCACCCAGAGCCAGCGCAGTGCGCAGTTGCTCTTGAGCCGTTGTCGGGCCAATAGTCACGACGACGATTTCGCTCGCCACGCCTTTTTCTTTCAGGCGGACCGCTTCTTCAACAGCGATTTCGCAGAAAGGGTTCATCGACATCTTGACGTTCGCAAGATCAACGCCGCTGTTGTCCGCTTTAACGCGAACCTTGACGTTGTAGTCGACCACTCGTTTGACAGCTACAAGAACCTTCATGGATTCCCCGTTACTCTCTGGTGAATAGGAATGTCGCCAAGATGGACCTGGCCAGTGTTGCCAATCGGGGTTAACCGACTTTTCAGCCCAGACGGCGAGCGCAAAACCGACCGTATCTTGACTGCACAGCCCGGTGTGGTCAATACACCGAACTGGCCAGTCATCTTTCATGTAGTACTATTCTACATGCCCTACAGAAAATTCAAACAAACGTTTGTATTGGCCCAAACGGCGTGTGTAGATATAATGCGCCAGCATGGCTTTGGGCGCGAGCCAGCCAACATTATAAAATATTAAGAGTGCCTGAGTAGGAGATAACCTGTGGAACGCGAATTTATGGAGTTCGACGTCGTCATCGTCGGCGCTGGGCCTGCTGGCCTGTCTGCCGCTTGCCGACTGAAACAAAAAGCTGCCGACGCAGGTAAAGAGATCAGCGTCTGTGTCGTCGAGAAAGGATCTGAAGTCGGCGCGCACATCTTATCCGGTGCGGTATTCGAGCCGCGCGCGCTGAACGAGCTGTTCCCTAACTGGAAAGAGCTTGAAGCCCCGCTCAACACCCCGGTCAAGCGTGACGACATCTATATGTTGAAGAACGCTAACAGTGCCACCAAGATCCCTGGCCTGTTTGTGCCCAAGACCATGCACAACGAAGGTAACTATATTATCTCGTTGGGCAACCTGTGCCGCTGGCTGGCCCAGCAGGCTGAAAACCTTGGTGTAGAGATTTACCCGGGCTTCGCCGCACAAGAAGTGCTGATCAACGAAAATAACGTCGTCACTGGTATTCTCACCGGCGATCTGGGCGTTGACCGCGAAGGCAATCCTAAAGAAGGCGTATATACGCCGGGCATCGAATTGCGCGCCAAGTACACCCTGTTTGCCGAAGGCTGCCGTGGCCATCTGGGCAAGCAACTGATCAAAAAATTCAACCTCGACACCGAAGCAGATGCCCAGCATTACGGCATCGGTCTCAAGGAAATCTGGGACATCGACCCTGCCAAACATGAGCAAGGCCTGGTTGTTCACACCGCCGGCTGGCCGCTGGACGATGAGAACATGGGTGGCTCGTTCCTCTATCACCTGGAAAACAACCAAGTGGTGGTCGGCCTGATCGTTGACCTGTCCTACAGCAACCCATTCCTCTCGCCATTCGATGAATTCCAGCGTTACAAGCATCACCCGGTGATTGCTCAGTACCTGGAAGGCGGCAAGCGCGTCAGCTACGGCGCGCGTGCGATTTCCAAAGGGGGTCTTAATTCACTGCCGAAAATGGTCTTCAACGGCGGTGCACTGATCGGTTGCGATTTGGGCACCCTCAATTTCGCCAAGATCAAGGGCAGCCACACCGCCATGAAATCTGGCATGTTGGCAGCAGACGCCGTGGCTGACGCACTGTTCGCCGGCAAGGAAGGTGGCGACGAGTTGACCGGTTACGTCGACGGCTTCAAGTCGAGCTGGCTCTACGACGAGCTGTTCTGCAGCCGTAATTTTGGCCCAGCCATGCACAAATACGGCGCCCTGCTCGGTGGTGCGTTCAACTTTATCGACCAGAATATCTTTGGCGGTAAAATTCCGTTCACCTTGCATGACACCAAACCTGATTATGCCTGCATGAAGCTGGCGGCTGACTCCAAGCGCATCGACTATCCAAAGCCGGATGGCAAGTTGAGCTTCGATAAGCTGTCGTCGGTATTCCTCTCCAGCACCAACCACGAAGAAGAGCAGCCGTGCCACTTGAAACTGGCCGATGCGAGCATTCCAGTGGAGAAGAACTTGCCGATGTACGATGAACCGGCGCAGCGCTATTGCCCTGCAGGGGTTTACGAGATCGTGACCAAGGAAGACGGCGAGAAGAAATTCCAGATCAACGCGCAGAACTGCGTGCACTGTAAGACCTGCGACATCAAAGATCCTGCCCAGAACATTACCTGGGTGGCGCCTGAAGGTGCTGGCGGCCCGAATTACCCGAACATGTAATTTCAGCCGCTAAGAAAAATGCCCGCTGCTAAATCAGCGGGCATTTTTTATGGCTGCGATCTAAAGGATTCAGCGGGCCGACTACGCCTTGTTCATCCACCATTTGCTCGCAGAGATTCGGCACATTGCCGAACAGTGGGCGACAATTTTCCCGTTGCCATACCCAAGACGAGCCACACTTCAGTCCGGTTGCGGGGCTATTCGGAAAAACTCTCCACTGCTCCAGACACCGAGCCAGTTCTGACCATCAATCTCACGAGGCACCGCTAATTCAACGAGCTGATAAAACACATTGCGATGGATCAGTGCCTCAAGGTTAGTGCGCACCAATAGAAACGGCGCAGGCTCTTGGGTCTGCGGGTCGAGCTCGACACGAATCGGATGCTCGGCATCGGCAACAATTTCATCGTCAACATTGTTAGTGAAGCGCAAAACCTGGCCCTCACCGTCACCTTCAACCGCCAGCGTTATGGTGACAAAAGGTGCTACATCGACGCGAATTCCGACTTTTTCGACTGGGGTCACCAGCACGTAGTCATCACCATCGCGGCGGATAATGGTTGAGAACAGTTTGACCATCGGCTTACGTCCAATGGGCGTACCCATATAGAACCAAGTGCCATCGCGGGCGATACGCATGTCGATATCGCCGCAGAAATCCGGATTCCAAAGGTGCACCGGCGGCAGACCTTTCTTCTCGCTCTTCGGAATCTGCGAAAGCAGGTCATTGGCTTTGCCTGGATCACTCATACCCTCTCCTCCATGCTCTGGTCAGCATCGGCACGAAGGTCCAACACTGGGAAATTAATCACTTAAGCCAATCAGACTACGCGCATATTGCTCCAGCGGTGGCCCGATCAAGTCCTCAGGCTTCTCATCATAAAACGTCAGGAAGCCGCCGCGGCTACGAATTCGCGCAGTATCGACCAGATAACGGGTGTTGGTCTCGATCAGCATCAACTGAATCACGCCGCTGTCCACACCAATGCGGTCCAACGCCTCTTGATCTTCCCACTCGGTGCCGGTGCCGATGCGGTCATCTGCGGTGGCGAAGCGTCCATATAGCAGATAATGCGCCCCGGCCGCCCGTGCCTCGCTCATCGCCTGCTCTAACCCAAGCGGTGTCTTCGCCCTACGAACCAGAGGGAAGTACTCGATAAAGCCCTTAAAGGCTTCCTCGGCGACGATATTTGCCTTGGGGTTGGCCTCGCCGCGGGGCGTGAAGTAGCCTTGGGCGATATAAATAAACGAATCGGCCTGCAGGCGCCGCGAGTTGGCTCGTTGCGTATTGCTGTGGTCGAGCACGCCAGCGTCGCGCAATTGGTACTCGGTACCCGCCGCCATATCGCTGACGGTCATGCATCCGCTGAGCGGCAGGAGTGCCAGCATGGCTAACAATGGAAACAGGCTACGCATTACATCCCTCCGGTACCGGTGACAGAAAACCGGCGAATAAGCAGGCAATGCAGAATCCACGCCAAAATGCAGCTGGACTGCGCAGCGACCGCAATCAGAGGGACAGGCTGCTGTGGATGCTAGCGCCCAAAGCGGAATATCTCCGCATCGGCATTAGGCTTACCCTGATATAGATCGGCAATGATTTGCGCGGCCACCACGCTGTAGGTGATGCCATTGCCCCCATAACCCAAGGCAAAGTATGCATTGGGAAACTCGGCCGTCTCGCCGATATAAGCGAGGCCGTCCTTAGTCTCGCCGAAGGTTCCCGCCCATGCATAGGCGATCTCGAACGGTATCTTCGGCATGAGTTCGGCGAGTTTTTTACTCAGCGCCGCGCGTTTTACTGGCAGCACGGCGTCACGCAATTCGCTGTTTTTGAAGGCCTCATCGGCCCCTCCGATAATAATCCGGTTGTCACTGGTGGTGCGCATATAGGTGTAGGGGCGCGCCGACTCCCAGAGCAAACACTGCTCATGCCAGCCCTCAAAGGTCGTAACGGGCTCGGTGATAAATGCAAAGGTGCTGTTGAGGTCGACGACCTTTTCTTCAAGAAAGCTCTGCGCTTCATAGCCGCAAGCGAAAACCACCTTTTGCGCACGAACCTGGTAGCCCCGTTGCGTGAAAGCCGTCACACCCTGCTCTGCCTGTTCGATCTTACCCACCTGCGTGCGATCAAAAATCTGCGCACCATTATCCGCTGCACGCTGCAGTAAAGCGTGGGTCAATAAAAAGGGATCAACCTGTGCGCCTTGTTTGGAATACAGCCCGCACGGCGCGCTGAAATTGAACCGGGCTTCAATGTCTTTCTGCCGCCAAAGCTCAATATCGAACCCCGCCTCCTTACGCGCTTGGTACTCCTGCTCCAGGGACTCAACGTCATCTGCAGATGAGGCAAAGTAAAAACTGGTCTGGCGGGAAAAACCGCAATCGGGTAATTGCTGGGTGATATCCGCCAATGTGTCGATGGCGTCAGAACATAGCTGATAGGCCCGCTGGGCGGGTGCCTTGCCAATACGGGTGATTAACTCACTGAGGTGCATATCGATTTCATATTGCAGCATCGCAGTAGAGGCGCTGGTGCTCCCCCGACCGACATCGCGCCGATCCAGCACCACGATTTTCAGACCTTGCTGTGCAAGATGATCAGCCACCAGCGCGCCGGTAATGCCTGCACCAATGACCAGCACATCACAATCAAGGCTTTGCGACAGGCTCGGATATGTGCGGACCAAACCTGACTTAATTGGCCAAAAACAGTGCCCTGAGCGTAAGTCCATGTTGTTATCCTTCGGGAGGCAATCTTTAAGTAATACTGCTCTATGCCTAGATGACAACGCCGCCTGAAATAAGTGCTCATTACTTAGGGGCGCCGGTCAACAACCGCACAGCATTCGGCCTTGTTCCTTCACTCAACTTGAGCTGCAGCGCCTTCAATAGAGTACGCCAGAGAATAAGGCCGTCATGGGTGACAATCCATACGCCAGCCAGGGCCAGGCAAAGCAGTAACCCAGCAATAACGCCCAGCGAAAGTGTGAACTTTGCCGCCCGCAAAGTACGCTTGCAACTGCGAAAAATCCGGCGCCAAGCCCGATTGCGGGAGGCAGCACCGTACCTTTGGCGAACGACAAGCCCGCTTTAGTCGATATGGTTTCGTGGATCACAATAGGTGTCGCTAGGAAAAACGGTCAGCCAACTACGTGCTGCAATCCCCATTGAGCGTGCTTGGCAATGAGCCAAAACCCCGGAAACAGCGCTTGGCGCGGGGTAAAGGTAGCCAGCATTTGCTGTGCTGATCAATCATTTGCCCAGTTGCGCGAATCCAACTATGTAGTGCCGGCCCAGTCTGTAGTAACAGCCCAGTTGCCACAAAGTCGCTCTGTTAACCACTTGTCCAGCTATGTTGACCCACCGAAACTCGATCTATACCCTGCCCGCCTTGAGTCGTTGGACCTGGGCACCGTGATATCACCTCACACAGCACAGGTTCGACATCCTTACGGACGGTTTCGCGATGGACAGGCGTGACCGCGCTCAACACACTCAATAGGGAGATACACATGTTCAAGCGCATCGGCACGGCAATCGCCTTTACAACAGCTATCGTTTGCAGCGGCCAAGCACTGGCCAGCCATCACTTCGAATCCACCATCGTTCAGCAAACCCCCACGCTTAATCAGTTAGATAACTACGTTTTCCCCTCGGACCGCCCCGACCACACCGTATTTGTGATGACGGTAAGCGCAGTGCCGAAAGCCGGGGTTGATGGCACGTTCTCAACTCATGGCCTGTACAACATCCACGTAGCCAACGACAAAGCCTATAAAACCGGGCACACCTTTAGCTTCAGTTTCCAAGGTGCAGACAAGTTCAGCGCTTATGGCACCGACGCTCCCAACGCGGCCCCCGGCAGCATGGGCAACAAGCTTGGATCAGGTAGTGTTGGCAAGGTCATCGAACTGGCTGACGGCATCAAAGCCTGGACCGGCGTGGTTAAAGATCCGTTCTATGGCAACTCCACCAGCTTGGGCCTGCTGCGCGCCCAGTTGCACAATGGCAGCCCTTACAACCCGGCCATCTGGGCACAGGCTGAAGGCAAAAGCATCTTTATCGGCCGTAAAGCCGCGGCCATCGTCTTGGATGTGCCGAACAAAATGCTGGGCGCTGACATCCGCGTATTTATGACCACCGATGTTGAGAAAAACGGTGCATGGCAGCAGGTCCAATACTCGGCTAACCCGCTGCTCTCGCACTCCATGTTGTTCGAGAATGCCGCTCTCAAGGCCGCGCATGACGGCAGCCGTCCGGACACGCAAAAGGCAACCAAGTCTATAGTCTCAGCGCGCATCACCCGGGCCGTGTTGCTGGCAAAATCACAGCAAGACCCAATCAAATACGCTGACAAAACAGCCGATTTGCTGGTGCCGGATGTGCTCACTTACAAGGTTGGCACACCGGCCAAGTATGCCGTGAGCGAGCGCAATGGCCGTTCGCTGGACGACGATGCAATGAGCACCGTATTGACCCTGCTGCTGGGCACGCCGACGGATCAGAAAATCAGCAATCCGAAACTGCATACTACAGCTTTCCCTTTCCTGATCCCAACGACAGCTAACTGATCGGCCTCAGGCCCACTACCCGCCATGCACCAAATGGCTGCGTGGCGGGTAGCCTCCCTCATAAGCAAGGATGAAACCGTGTTTTCGCTAACGCATTTTTTAGCAGGCGGTGCTTTGCCTGCGCCTCTGACCCGGCGTCTACGCCTGTGCATCGGTTTGCTGGCAATGTTGATGTTCACTCCGCTGGCCATGGCTCATGAGTTCTGGCTGGTGCCCCACGATGCACAGACTGGCCTCAAGCAAAAAGTGGTCTTTGAATTGCGCGTCGGGCCGACGTGGCCTGGGGTACAGACACCTCGCATCGACAACCTGGTTAATTGGTTCAAAGCCAAGGATGCCCAAGGCGAATGGCCGGTCGCCGGTCGCGATGGCACCCTTGCAGTCGGCAACTTCACCACCCGCTCGCCAGGCGCGACCGTGGTTGGCATGCGCACCAACAGCGCTCATCTTGAGTTACCGGCTTCGGAGTTCAATCAGTACCTCAAGGACGAAGGTCTTACCGAGGTACTGAAGACCCGCGAGCGTTTCGGCATGAGTGATGCGCCAAGCCGGGAAAACTTCTCCCGCTGCGCCAAAAGCATCGTTCTGGTTGACGGGCAAAGCCAGGGGTTTGACCGGCAGATCGGACTGCCCATGGAGCTTACGCCGTTGTCAGACCCACTGGCACTGAGCCCTGAGCAGCCGTTCAACTTGCAACTGATGTACCTCGGTGACCCATTGCCGAATACCTTGATCAAGGCACAACTCAAAGCTGATCCGGTTATTGAGTTAAGCGCCACCTCCGATGCCCAAGGTCGCGTTAGCTTCAAGCTTCCCAAAGACGGACTATGGCTGTTCAACGCCGTACACATGGAGCCCAGCATCGAAGACGGGAGTGACTGGGAAAGCCTGTGGGCATCCCTGACCGTCCAGCTGACCAACAAATCCAGCGAGTAAAACCCCATGACCTATCGCCCGAAACAGCTTCAGCAACTGGTGATCTGGCTGCTTATCATGTTCGCCAGTACCGGCGCCGAGGCGCACGCCGGTGTCCAGGCTGGCTGGCTCCATCCGTTATCCGGCCTCGATCACCTGCTGGCAATGATTGCGATTGGGGCCTGGAGTTGCCAAATGGGACGCCGCGCCATCTGGATTGTGCCCAGCGCTTTTGTCGGCTGCATGATGCTCGGCGGCCTTGTCGGCTTTGAGCAAGTGGAGTTGCCCGGTGCAGAGATCGGCATTTGCCTGTCGGTGGTGTTGCTAGGCCTTGCGATTGCCTTGGAGAAAACCTTTCCTGTCGCAATCGCAGCGCTCGGAGTGGGCATATTCGGGGTATTTCACGGTTACGCCCACGGCTACGAAATGCCGGTGATGGATAACAAACTGGCCTACTCGGCCGGCTTTCTCAGCACCACCGCATTTCTTCATGTAGTGGGTGCCGTGGGCGCGACGCTTCTATTCAAGCTGACCAAGGGCCGAGCCATATTGCAGGTTCTGGGTTGGATCTGCGCTGTGTGCGGTGGCTACCTGTTCACGCAGATCTAAACCGCCCCCCGAGGCAACGCCAGACTAGCCCTGCCTCGGGGAGCTATTCAGCGCACTGCAATCTCGACCGCTTCGCCATCAAAGCGCACTGGCCAGGTCCGCAGGCGTTGCTCGGGATACTCCAGACATGTGCCATCGCTTAAACGAAAGTGCTGCTTATACAGCGGCGCGGCAATCACCAGATCACCCGCTAAGCTGCCGATAATGCCACGACCAATCACATTGGCACCGGACTTAGGATCACGATTATCAACGGCGTACAGTTGCTGACCGTTCGTATCGGTCGGCACATAGAACAGTGCCACCTGCGCGCCATCGACCCAGGCAACAACCCCGGAATTAGCGACTAAATCTTGGCGGTTGCACAGCAATTGCCAATTCAGGGCTTGCTGTTGCTTAACGGCTTTTGGAAGGCTCATCAGACCACCTCTTCATAGAGCGGAATAAGTGACAGTTCGGTCGCGCGTACTGGGCGCCGTTGCTCGCGCTCGGTCACTAGGCGAATGTCAGGATCACTGCGTTTGTCATTCACGAAGGTGCGGAAGCGCTTGAGTTTCTCTGGGTCCTTCAGCGCATTGGCCCATTCGCATTCGTAGCGATCAACTACCAGTTGCATCTGCGACTCCAATTCCGCGCCGAGACCAAGGCTGTCATCAATGATCACGGCCTTGAGGTAATCCAAACCGCCTTCCAATGATTCACGCCACACCGAGGTGCGCTGCAAACGGTCGGCAGTGCGCACATAAAACATCAGAAAGCGGTCGATATAGCGGATCAGCGTGGCGTCATCCAAATCAGTCGCAAACAACTCGGCATGGCGTGGGCGCATACCACCGTTGCCACTAACGTAGAGATTCCAGCCGTTCTCAGTAGCGATAACACCGACATCCTTGCTCTGCGCCTCAGCACATTCGCGGGTGCAGCCAGAGACGGCGAACTTGATTTTGTGGGGCGAGCGCAGCCCTTTGTAGCGGTCCTCAAGAATCAACGCCATGCCAACGCTATCTTGCACCCCGTAACGGCACCAGTTGCTGCCCACACAGGACTTCACCGTGCGCAGTGATTTGCCATAAGCGTGGCCAGTTTCAAAGCCCGCTGCAATCAATTCGCCCCAGATATCAGGCAGCTCATGAAGTTGCGCACCGAACAAATCGATGCGCTGACCACCTGTAATTTTGGTGTAGAGGTCGTATTTTTTTGCTACCGCGCCAATCGCGATCAAGCCATCCGGGGTGATCTCACCACCCGGAATACGCGGCACCACCGAGTAGGTGCCGTTCTTTTGCATATTGGCCATAAAAGTGTCGTTGGTGTCTTGCAGCGGCACCAGCAGCGGATCCGTAATTGAACGGTTCCAGCAGGACGCCAGCACCGAGCCCACTGCGGGTTTGCAGATATCGCAACCCAGATGACCCTTGCCATGCGTGCTCAATAGCTCATCGAACGTCTCGATGCCCTCGACACGCACAATCGCGTACAACTCTTGGCGGGTATAAGCGAAGTGCTCACACAAGCTCTTATCAACCACCACACCGCGGGCTGTTAACTCGTGCTCGAATACCTGTTTGAGCAGGGCCGCACAGCCCCCGCAGCCTGTTGCTGCTTTGGTGCAGGCCTTGAGCCCAGCAAGGTCACCACAACCGCCGTCAATGGCAGTGCAAATCGCACCTTTGCTGACGTTATGGCAGGAGCAAATGGTTGCCGTGTCCGGCAATGCATCCGCACCCAAGGCCGGTGCGCCCTCGCCTTGCGGCAGGATCAAGCAGGATGGGTCTATTGGCAGCTTTATACCGTTTTGCACGTACTGCAGCAGGCTGTCGTAGTAGCTGTTGTCACCCACAAGTACCGCGCCAATGGCATGTTTGCCGTCTGGCGAGACGACTAAACGGCGATAGCTGGCGGTGGCCTCATCGATAAAACGGTAACTGCGTGAACCGGGTGTGGCGCCATGGGCATCACCAATAGAGCCAACATCGACGCCGAGCAACTTCAGCTTGGTCGACATATCGGCGCCCATAAATGGCTCACTGTCTTCGCCACATAATTGCGTGGCAACCGCGCGGGCCATTTGATAACCCGGAGCAACCAAACCATAGACGCCCCCGTTCCATGCCGCGCACTCACCGATCGCAAAGATATCCGGATCATTGGTTCGGCATTGGCTATCGATTGCAATCCCACCGCGCGGGCCCAGCGTCAATTCGCACTGTTTGGCCAATACATCCTGTGGGCGAATACCGGCAGAAAACACGATCAGATCGGTTTCAAGAAACTCATCGCCCGCAAAATTCATGCGGTAGCGGTATTCGGTGCCAGCGCTGATCGATTGAGTCGCGCGGGACAAATGCACGCTGACGCCCAGTGCTTCGATCTGGGCCTTGAGCGCCAAACCGCCGTGATCATCCAATTGTACCGGCATCAACCGTGGGGCGAACTCCACCACATGGGCTTCCAACCCCAAGGATTTAAGTGCATTGGCGGCCTCCAGGCCCAGCAGGCCGCCACCGACGACGACACCGCGCCGGGCACCCTTTGCAGCAGCCTGAATGGTGTCGAGATCGGCCAGGGTGCGATAAACCAGGCGCGAATTGCCTTCAGCGCCTTCAATTGGCGGTACAAATGGATAAGAGCCCGTCGCAAGCACCAACTTATCGAAGGAGAAACAGCCGTCTGCGGTGATTACTTCGCGGCGCTCACGGTCGATCTCCAGCACGGGTACGCCCAAATGCAGGGTCACGCCAGGCTGCTGATACAGTTCAACGCTGCTCAGGGCCAATGACTCGGCATCACGGCCAGTAAAGTACTCGGACAGGTGCACGCGGTCATAGGCGCGCAGCGGCTCTTCGCTGAATACGTGAATGCTGTATTGGGCTAACGCACCGCGCTCAATCAATTGCTCGACGCAATGATGACCGACCATACCGTTGCCGATAACAATCAGGGTTTGCAGATGATTCAAGGTTGCGTCAGTGGAGTTCATAGTTCACCCATCCAAGCCATGCACATTTTCAAAGCAAAAAAAACGCCTGAAACCTTTCGGTCTCAGGCGCCTTTGCCTGTTCATTGCCGCTAAACAACCGGCCGCAATGCCTCGTTTAGCCTTTGATGCCCAACTGCATTGCAGATGTTTCGATCGCCATTGATCGATTGGGCCGCTCTCAACGTGTGAGAGCACTACCCAGTATTAGCAAAGGCTATGCCATTTACCCAGAAGCGCCGTACCAGAGGCTTCACTACCAAAACAAAAGGATTAATTAGGCGCTGCTTTAGAACGCCATTGGTGCAGTTGCAGGTGCTGTGCACCAGTCTGATGCCGGATAACTCAATAGCCGCGGCTGAGCAACCAGACGACCAGCACCAGAAGCAGCGCCGACAAACTCTTCCAGAACAGCAAGGGGTTTCGCTCCAACAAGGGTGCGCGGTGCTTGCTAAGGATCTCCTTGCTCGGTTGGCGCAATTCAAAAATGAACTCCGAAAGCGCGCTGTAGCGCCTGAGTGGATCAGGCTGCAGCGCTTTGCGCAGAACATCGTCCAGCCATGCAGGCAACTCTCGTTCATTATTGCGTAACGGCTGGTAAACCAGACGATTCTGCGCTGCGCGGCTTTTGCACTTGGCCACTTCGGCACCATAAGGCAGCCGCCCACTGAGCATTTGATAAACGATAACCGCCAGTGAGAATTGGTCAGAGCGCGGTGAACCACTCTCGCCCAAAAAGTACTCCGGTGCGGTGTATTGCGCAGTGCCCAGCAGTTGATTGCGCTCAATCGGCGAAGCCGTATCCATCAGACCTGCAACTTGCACCGATCCAAAGTCGATCAGCTTCAAGCTGCCACAGGCATCGATCATGATGTTATCGGGGCGTAAATCCTGATGAAGCATTTCCATACGATGAAATGCCTGCAGGCCTTTGCCAATTTGCTCAGCTATATCTCGGACCTTCTCCAGTTCAGATTGGGGGTGATCAAGCAGCCATTGGCGCAGCGTTTGCCCTTCGACAAATTCACTGACGCTATACAGGTAGTTACGCTTGCGTGTCTGCGTGGGCGCTTTAAGTACATGGGGGCTGTCGATCCGCCGCGCCACCCACTCCTCGCTGAGCAGACGTTCTAAATGTGCCTGGTCACTGTGCAAATCCACCGATGGCGCTTTGATCACCACTTGGGCATGACTGCTCAGATCTTCAGCCAAATAAATGTGGCTACGACTACTGGCGTACAACTCACGAATGATCCGATAGCCATCGAACTCTGCTCGGGCATCAAGTACCGGCGTAAACGGCAGCTCAGTCAATTGCTGCTGCAGTTCACTTGCACCTTGCTGCGGCACACTGTCGATCCGCACAATCTGCACGGTTAAGTTGTCATTGCTGCCCTGCTCAAAAGCATGCTCGACAATTGCACGTGCGGCCTCATCCAAATCGTGATCCTGAGCGTCAATCAGCTCGACCATACGTGTAGCACTGGCAAATTCATAAACACCGTCAGTGGCAAATACAAAGCGGTCACCCTGCTCCACGGTAAAACGGCGGTAATCAAGCTCAAGGTGAGTACCAATGCCCAGCGCCCGGCTCAAATAGCTCTTGTCCTGAGAAACCCAGAGCCGGTGATCCTCGGTCAACTGCTCCAGGCTGGAATTGCGCAGGCGGTAAATACGCGTGTCGCCGGCATGAAAGATATGTGCGGTGGTGGATTTGATCACCATGGCGCTCAGGGTGCACACATAACCACGGTCGAGGTCATAACGGTATTGGCTTTGCCGTGTTTGCGCGTATAGCCAGGAGTTGGTCGCCATCAGCACCCGCTGTGCAGATTTCTTTACCGACCATGCATCGGAGGTGCAGAAATAATCACCGAGAAAGCTGGCAACCGCAGACTCGCTGGCGATATGACTGACAGCACTACTGCTGATGCCATCTGCCAGCGCGATAGCAATGCCTTTGGCCGATAATTGCGGTTCCTGAGGAATGCAGATGCCGTGAAAGTCCTGATTGGCAGCTTTGCGCCCCTTATCAGAATATTGCCCCACTGAGACACTGAGCTGATTTGCCATGCGGCTCCCACTACGGCCTGCCAATGCTGCAGGCAAGCCGCTCTAGCACTATTAGCTGAAGGTGCGCTTGGGAGCAGTCTTCACGTGAGTGGTGTACAGCGTCAGTCCAGTAAATGCCATGCCGCCAACCAGATTTCCCAGTGCGGTAGGAATTTCGTTCCACAGCATGTAATCCATCACCGAAAAGTTTCCACCCATAATCATGGCTGAAGGAAACAAGAACATGTTCACAACTGAGTGTTCGAAACCCATGTAGAAGAACAACATGATCGGCATCCACATGGCGATGGTTTTGCCACTTACTGTGGTCGAGATCATCGCACCCACAACACCCATCGATACCATCCAGTTGCACAGCATGCCGCGCAGGAAAATGGTCAACCAACCGGCAAGCCCATATTCGGCATAGCCCAGCGTCCGGGCCTCACCAATGTGCGAGATCTTTTCGCCGATAACACCTGGGCTGGTAGAGAAGCCGTAGGTGAAAACAAATGCCATCATAAAAGCCACGGCCAGAGCTCCTGCGAAGTTGCCCAGAAACACCAGGCCCCAATTACGCAGCACACCCTTGACTGTCACACCCGGGCGGCGGTCGAGCAAGGCCAGGGGAACAAGCACGAAAACCCCGGTGAGCAGATCAAAACCCATCAGATAGAGCATCACAAAACCAACCGGAAACAGCATGGCGCCAACCAATGGCATCCCTGTTTGCACGGTGATGGTGATCGCAAAAACAGCCGCCAACGCCAGAATTGCACCGGCCATAAAGGCCCGAATAAGGGTGTCGCGGGTAGACATGAACACCTTTGATTCGCCGGCATCCACCATTTTGCTGACAAACTCAGCGGGCGCTAAATAGGACATATTTATTCTCTGAGTGGGGGTATTTAAACGCAAAAAAAAAAGACGCCTGAAGCCTTTCAGCTCCAGGCGCCTTTGCCTGTTTATTCTAGGGGCTCTATCGCCCTGTTTGCGCAACTGTCAGTGAAGGGTTATGCCTTCTGATCGCCGTTGATCATGGGGCTCCAGCTGATTTGTAGCGCTTGTATCAATTAACTCACCAGTAACAGAGCAAATTGCGCGCCAAACTAGCCCGACCTGCGCCGCAGAGCCCTCTCGTGGACGCTTGAAATGCGCGTGAGTGGAAAACACCGAGCCAGGGGAACCAAAACAGCGCACGCCACACGCTTACTGCCCCATCTTGATCCTCAGCTTTAATGGCAAGACGAAAATGGTGGATGAAAACAGCGTCATCCACCCTACACACCTTCAACAAAAAAGCCCGCTGGCATCTGGCTGGATGACAGCGGGCTTACAGGTTAAAGCACTTGATTAATGCTCGGTCTGCGGCGCCTCTTCCTGCAATTTTTGCACATCACTCAGCGCCATATCCCCGGCGTTACCTCCCCAACTTTGGCGCAGGTAATTGAGCAGGTCAGTCAGTTGTTGCTGGCTCAGCTTGTCGGCGAACCCCGGCATGGGTTGCATCCGCTCAAAGCCGGTGAATTGCTGCTCACCGATGCCATCCTCAATCACCCGCAACAGGTTACGCGGATCATCCAGGCGCAAGGTTGTGTTCCCGCGCATGGCCACGGCAATATGCGGCTTGCCCTCACCGCCGGCGGCGTGACAACCGGCGCAAACATTGAGGTACTGCTGGCGACCGCTTTGGGCACTGGCGCTGAGCTTATCCAATGGCACCTCAGTCAGCGCTTTCGCCTCTGGTGGTTTATCACTGAGGAGAAATGTCGCCATCGCCGCAAGATCGGCGTCACTCAGGTGCTGAGTGCTGTTGTGAAACACCGGATACATCTCGTTAAACATGGTGCCCTGAGCGCTCATGCCATGCTTGAGAAAAGAACTCAGGTCCTGATGATTCCAGCCACGGGCGGCCAAATCATTGGTCAGCAAGCTCGGCGCTAAGTAGCCATTGAGCACGCCCCCGGTCAGGCGCTTGTCCAGCTCCATCGCACCGGTCTGGCTGCGAGGCGTGTGACATTCGCCGCAATGTCCCAGTACTTCGACCATATACTGACCACGCTTCCAGGCAGCGCTTTTGCCTTCTGCGGGTTGCAGTTGCAAATCGTCGGCATAGACCATGTTCCAGGCGAGTAAGCCCAAGCGCACATTGAACGGAAAGCTCAGGCTGGTTTCTGGCGCAGCACGCTCAATCGGCTCGATGGTTTTCAGATAGGCGTGTATTGCGTCTGAGTCTTCACGGGGCATCAGGTGATACGAGGTGTACGGCATTGCTGGATACAGATTGGCACCGTCACGACGCTTACCTTCGGTAAGCGCAGCAAAGAACTCCTCATCGCTGTACAGACCAATGCCGTGCTCTTTGCTCGGGGTGATATTGGTGCCATAGATGGTGCCGAACGGTGAAACGATCGGCAAACCACCGGCGTAAGGCGCACCACCCGGCTGGGTATGGCACGCCATGCAATCGGCCGCACGAGCCAGATAGGCACCGCGCTGCGCTTGATCTTCGGCATGGGCCTGGAGCACCGGTGCAGCCATGCCCAGCGCCAGGGTCATGCAAGAAAGTAGGTACTTCATGCTCAACCCTCCTTGACCAGACCAAGATCGGTCAGCACATTGCGTGTAGCGCTGTAGTAACGCACATAGCCAGTGCAACGGCAGATGTGATGGCCGAGACTGCCTTCAATAACCTGCTCCAACTGACTGGTGAGGACCGGCTTGCGTTGCAGCTTTTCCACCAACAGGGTGGCCGCATTGACGAAACCCGGCGCGCAGTAGCTGCACTGAAACGCAAATTCATCGACAAAGCGCTGCTGGATCGGGTTGAGCTCGGTCACCTTCCCTTGCTCATCACGACTGGCATGACCTTCAATGGTCCGCACTTTTTTGCCGGCGAAATAATGGGCCCCAGTGATACAGGTGCGCACTTCCTCACTGGTGCCGTCGGGATTATCGACGATCACCACGCAGGCATGGCAGATGCCCTGACCACAACCCAAGCGCGAGCCGGTGAGATTTTTATATTCGTGTAGGTAGTCGATCATCGGCAGGTCATCAGGGATGTCCGCGGAGTCGACGGTTTTACCGTTGAGGGTCAGTTGCAGCGGACGATTAGCCATTGAGGGCCTCCTTGATGCGCGCAGAAGTGATAGGCAAGTCGCGAATGCGCTTACCGATGGCGTGGGTCACGGCATTGCCGATAGCGCCCACGACCGGGATCATCACCACCTCGGCGATGCCTTTGGACGGGTCACTCGGTGACAACGGCGGCAGTATGTCCGCAGTCTGTTTCCAGACCGCAACATGCCGCGCCATCGGCAGACGGTATCGGTTGAAGTTCCAGTCCCCCTCGCCCGGCCCGCCCTCATACAACGGCATTTCCTCCATAAGCGCGTGACCAATGCCCATGGCTATCCCGCCTTCCAACTGCCCTCTGACCAGTTCCTCAACCAGCACCCGACCACACTCGACCCATGAATGATGGTTGAGTACCTGGACGTCATAGGTGCCCTTATTGACCTTTAGCTCGACCAAGGTCGCCACCGGACTGTAGTAAGTCACCGCTGCGTTGTTCAACTGCGTGTCCGGGTAATGCACGTTCTGGCGGTCGAGCAGATGGAAGCCAGCGCTGCTCATCTGCGCTTTTTTGACATCCGCAGCGCCATCGCCGTATTTCACGGCCAGGCCGTCGAGCGGCAGACGTTCACGTACACCGTCAATGCTGAACTCAGCCTCTGCCCAGCTCCAACGGTTAAAACCATGCACGGTCGCGCCAGTGACCAGACCTTGCTCATGGGCGTGCTTGGCCAGTTCGGCAAAGCTCAGCGGCTGCATGCCATTGGCGGTAAGTTTGCCGTCAACCCAATGGGCGTCTTCACGACGAACCACGTAGGGGTTGGCTTGACCGCCGTAAGGACCTTGACGCCATATCTGCAGCGCCGCAGGCCATAAACCATGGTTGAACAGCACGCGTGCGGCTTCACGGGTAGCATGGCTGAAGTAGTAGGCGGAGTTGGTCGCTGATGAAGCCGAGGCCAACTTGCCAACCCAACGCGGGTTGCGCAAAAAACCGTCTTGCTCAGCCTGACTCATGGTGTATGGGTTGCCGCCCGAGGTGAGCTGCAACTCTTGCCATTCGGTTTCGCCCGTCTTCACCTCACTGGCCGGCAAGCCGATAAAATCGGCCACCACCAAGGCCTGGGACGTCGACATACCGGTGCCAATTTCAATACCGATGTGGCGTAGGCTGATGTGACCATCGGCAGTAAATTCGACGCTGGCCATCGGCGCTTCGGAGCCGGTGCCGAAGTCTTTCTGGCAGATGGCAAACCCAACGCCATACCAGTGATCCGCATCTGCAGCTTCGCGTTGCTGCTTGAAGGCATCGCGATTTTTCCACATCGGGTGAGCTGCAGCCTTGTCGAGAATTTCGTGCAGACGTAACGCACCTGCTGGCACTGCGCCCTGGGTGTTCTTCATGCCCGAGACCATGGCGTTTTTCTTGCGCAAATCGATGGCATCAATACCCAGGCGACCGGCAATCTCATCGACCATCATTTCGGTCGAGGCCATGCTTTGCAGCGTGCCGTAGCCGCGCATCGATCCGGCTTCGACACCGCGCGAATGATAGGCCGTAACCTGCAAGTCGTTCTGCGGCATGTAGTAAATCGACTGCGCTGCGGTAGCACCAACCGCCGCCACCGAAGGGCTGTAATTAGCCCGACCGCCGCCATCAACGGTCATTTCAGCGCGGAAAATCTTGAAGCTATGATCGGTTTTGTCCACCGCCAACTGGTAACGAATATCGAACGGGTGACGCTTGATTCCGCTCTGGAACTGCTCGTAGCGATCATTGGCCAGACGCACTGGCACACCGGCGCCGTACAAGGCCGCAAGGGCTGCGTAGTACACAAAAATATTGTGGTCCTTGGAGCCGTAACCCACGGTATAACCGGGGTGCATATTCAGCTTGGCCAAGCCAAAACGCGACGGCGCGATCATCTTCGCGGTTTCTGTTGCGGCCTCATGCGGACACTGGGTAGCCACCACAAAATGCAAGGTTTGGGTCGCCGGGTCATACCAGCCGTTGCCGTTATCCGGCTCCATCGCAGCGGGTTCGATTGAAGGCGTTTTATAGCGTTCATCGAAGACCAACCAGTTGTCAGGCGGGCTTTCGACCTGCTGCTTCATGCGCTCGGCATAGAACAGCCCGCGCTCGGTCAGGTTGCCGTGCAGATCCGGTTGTGAATTCCACACTGGGCGCCGATTGCGCAGCATCGGAAAGAGGATCGAGTCCTTGAGGCTGGCAAACTCATCTTCATCCGCCGAGGTCGCCCCGCCGACTCGCACATAGCGGAAGCTGCCATAGGGATCTGTTTGGTACAGCGGTGCCTTGGCGCCGTAGCGAATGGCCTTGTCATTGAACTTGAGCTTGGCTTTGGCCTGACGGAAACGCTCGAAATCGTTCCAGATCAGAATCGCCACCGGATGACCAATGAACATCGGCACTTTACCGGCTGGCAACAGCGGATCAGGGGCATGTTCTTCAGGGAACACGATGCCATCGTTCACCAGATCTTCGGCGGTGACGATGCGGTCGGGTTGCAACTCGGCGCCGAGCCACGTCAAATCCATGCCAGCATAAATATGGTCGGCTTTAATGGTCTTCAGCAGCATGGCGTGCCCCTGCTGCTCAGGCCAACCGGGCATGTCTTTGGCGCGGATATCGCGGGCGAAGACTTTGCTGCCACAGACTTTGGACAAGGCATCGTTGCGTGCGCGCGCTTTGCCATTATTGCCGAGCCACTGCTCGGACGGTACGGTTACGCTGTCTTCCATCAAGGCAGCCATGGCCTTGCTGCCCAGAGGCATAAGCGTCACGCTCACGCCCGCTACGAGCCCGCCCTGAAGAAACGAACGTCGGGAAATATCACGGTTGGACATAACTCATCCTCTGGGCAGTTATCGGCCTGCCCTTTTGCTTATGTATTGCAAGCTTAGTCGCTCAAAAACGCTATTTCTGACGAAACCAAGCGATTGAGCGGAAATCAAAACCTGACTTAACGGTTAGGTTATTGGGTTTCAGCACCTTCGGCAAATAAACCGTTACAAAAACTTAAAAAAACAACGGATTTCGTCACGCACAACACCGACGGTTAGTACCAAAAGTCTAGTCAATATCTGGTCTTTGAGGCCTTGGCCGGGCTGTCAAGGTGTATGCTGGAGTCCCCGGACGTGTAACGCGCGGTCACCTGCTGAGATGAGAATGACGATTCGCACATAAGGAATCCCCTGCCCAATGCTCGACATAATTGCGCTATTTCTCTGCATCACGGCAGCGCTCGCCTACCTTAATCGCCGTTATATCGGCTTGCCGTCCGCCATCGGTGTAATGGGGATTGCGCTAGTGCTGTCGTTGCTGAACATGGCATTCGATGCAGTGGGCTTTCACACCTTGCACACCCTGGAGCAGTCGCTGGTCGAATCGATCGATTTCTCCGAGCTGCTGATGCAGGGCATTTTGTCGTTGCTGTTGTTCGCCGGTGCGCTGCATGTTGACTTGTCGCAACTGCGCGCCTATCGCTGGCAAGTCGCATCATTGGCAGTGGTGGGTACAACCCTGTCAACACTGTTTATCGGCTTTGTGCTCTGGAAACTGTTATCCCTGACTGATCTGCAATTGCCGTTTGGCTACTGCCTGGTGTTCGGTGCGCTCATCTCCCCGACCGACCCCATCGCAGTAATGGGCATCCTCAAGTCAGCAGGTGCGCCGAAGAGCGTTGAGCTGGTGATCTCCGGCGAATCACTGTTTAACGACGGCGTCAGCGTCGTACTCTTTTCACTCATTGTGGCAATGATCGCCAGTGGTGAAGCACCGTCTGTCTCCGGGGCCTCGCAGCTATTGCTCACGGAAACCGGCGGTGGGGTCTTGTTAGGCGCAGTGGTCGGTTACATCACCTTCCGCATGCTCAAGAGCATCGACAGCTACCAAGAAGAGGTACTCATCACCTTGGCGGCCGTTCTTGGCGCCTATGCCGTTGCCACTCACCTACACATTTCCGGTCCGCTGGCGATGGTGGTAATGGGCCTGATCGTCGGCAATCAAGGCCGCTCCTATGCGATGTCTGAACAGACCGAGAAAAACGTCGACATGTTCTGGGAGCTCATCGATGAGATCCTCAATGCGGTGCTATTTGTGCTGATCGGCTTAGAAGTGGTGCTGATCCAGTTTTCCAACTCACTGCTTGCCACCGGTGCACTGATTATCCTGCTGACCTTAGTTGCCCGCTGGGTAACCGTGGGCTTGCCGATTGCCCTGCTTGGCGAGCGTTTCAGGCTACCAAAAGGCTCTTGGAGTGTGGTCACCTGGGGTGGCTTGCGCGGCGGAATATCCGTAGCGCTGGCGTTGTCGCTGCCGGCGGGCGAAGCACGCGACCTGGTGGTTTCCCTGACCTATCTGGTGGTGGTGTTTTCGATACTGGTGCAGGGTATGACCATCGGCAAAGTGGTCAGACGGGTGATTCCGTGCAACGACAATGTTTCGCCCAAGCACTAGTAGCAACCCTTAGCGCGGAGTGGGTTTGCTGAGCCGATTGACGCTAATGATTTGCCCGCTCCAGATCATCTCGTAATGGGCAGCCTGGATAATCGAGGTGACCGGTCGAGGCGTCAGCAGTGCCCAACACACACCGCCTGGCGAGCGCACCGAGTTGTACCGCAGCCCCGGACACTTGTCGCGTTTGGCTTGATCGCCTAATTGTTGCGACTGAGTGTAATCGTCAGGGTCATAAACCGGGTCGGTCAAAGCCACGGTCCCAAGGTCTCGCATCTGCGTGTCAGCGAACTTGCACGTCAGCCCACGAAAGACAAACCGCTCATAGTTCAGCCCCTGCACCTTCGACCAGTATTGCCCTTGATGATGACGCACTTCAGCAATGGCCACCTCCATCTTGTCCGCTAAATACAAGACACCAAACCCACCCCTGCTAAAACGCGAGCCACGTGGATTTACATGGGTAAATGGCGCCGTTGCATATGAGCAGCCGGTGATACCGAACGGAATTTCACTGCGCGCAATTAGCTCAAGGCGACCCACCTCATTTAGCAACCTGGGATTGGTCATTGCCTGTAGTGAATATAGGGTGTCGAAATCCGCTGCATCAGCCACATCATCGAACAAGGCAATGGGCGGAAACTTGGAATTCACCAACCGATATGCCTGCAAACGCTCGCCATCCAACACGGCCAAGCTATTGAGCATTACCACAGCCCACCACGCAGCGCATCAATGCGCCGGAATGTCTCATACAGGGAAATCATGTCGCCCTGAGCAATGATCTCAAGCGGAGTGCGGCCATTGAAGAACTCATTGTGATTCTCCATCCCGACAAAACCATAGACGTTATCCGGATTGTCGAACACCAGCCGTAGCGCCCCATGGATATTGAGCAGCAAGCTGATACGTTGCATCTGATCAGAATCCAGAGCCACGGCCCACTCCGAATCAGGTTGTTTGGCGCGCGTATAGGTGCTGCGCGAAATGCGCAACACGCGACACGCTTGCTCGGCAGTAGCCTGCCACTTATCGAGAATATTCAATGCCGCGCGCAAGCCAGCCACGCATTGGCTCTTGGAAAACTCCTGAGTCTGGATAACTGCGTTCATCTTTGCCACCTCACCAACAATCTACAGACTTAGAACTAACAATATCTAGTCTACAGATTAAACGACAGCAGAGCCACTCGCCGTTTCGCCTGATGCCTGGCATAGGTTCTATCGATCGCAGCTAACGCTGAGCAACAATAAACAGCCGCGGAAATGGCAGCAACACAGTGCCGTCTGCCTGTGCGGGATATGCCTGACTGATTCGTTGGCGATAATCGGCGATAAAGCTAGCCTGCTCATCGACCGTTAACGGAGCCAAAAACGGGCGCAACGCGGTGCCCTTGAACCACTCCACAACTGCCTCATGCCCATCGGCTAACGGGTGATGATAAGTCGTGCGCCAGACATCCACGGTGCTGCAATGTGGGCTGAGCAGCTCATAGTAATAGCTCGCTGTATGGCGTTCATTGTGTTTCACATCGCCAATCTTCTCAGCCCAGGGACCGTTCACAGCAACGTCACGGGCAAGAAGGTGGGCGGGTTCATTCAGGTTGTCTGGGGTCTGTACCGCTAGGGTGCCGCCGCGATTGAGTTGCGCGACCAGATGCGGATAGAGCACGGCATGATCCGGCAACCACTGCAATGAAGCATTCGCCAGAATCACATCAAAGCGTTGCACGGGCTGCCAACGCGCGATATCGGCCAGTTCAAAGTTAATCCCAGGCAAACGCTGACGCGCTTTCACCAGCATGTCCTCGGAGCTGTCGAGACCGCTGACGGCCGCGCCAGCAAAGTGCTGGACCAACACCTCAGTTGAGTTGCCGGGGCCACAGCCCAGATCGACGGCGGTGCGCACCTCCGCCGTGGCGATTGCAGCGACAAGGTCACGAACCGGGCGAGTGCGTTGCTGCTCGAACATCGAATACTGCTGGGCAGACCAACTCATGCGGGTTTCCTTCTTCTACAGAGACCGGCTATACAGGGTACGCCATGTAGCCAGCTTCGCGTAGCCGCTAAGGATCCTCTGAAAAAGGTGGCGAGCGATGGGAGTTTTCAGAGGTTTCCTAAAGCCCGCGCTGCCACTCTTGGCGTAAATGCGCCTGCTGCGGGCGCTCAATGGCTTCCCGAACCTGCGCCAGCAAACGTCGCTTATCGGCACCCAAGTTACCTTTGAGCACCAGATAATTCGAGGCATGGTCGCTGCGAAATACGGTGTCCTTGAGCTCAAGGCCTTGGAGTAATCGCTCAATTTCAACAAACAACTGCGCTTGGCTCAGTTGCTCAAAGTCAGCAAAGCCGCGACGCAAGCGTGCCTCACCTTGGGGAAAGCTCACCACAAGGGTCGACAGAAACTCGGGCTGCGCAGCATTCATCAAGCGCGCCGAATTGTCGGCATGCTGCTCGCTCAGCACACTGCCACCCAGACCATTGAGAATCATCACTGAGCGCGTGATCCCCGCCTCGCCCAGTTTCTCCAGCGCACTGAGACTCGACTCGTAGGTTTCGCCCTTGTTGATGCGTGCCAGCACCTCATCGTCGCCAGACTCACACCCCACATAAGCCATGCGCAAGCCAGCATCTGCCAGCTCTTTAAGTTCAGCCACCGATTTTTTACGCAGGTTACGCGGCAGGCAGTAACTCGATACCCGATTAACATCAGGCATGTGTTCGCGGATCGCGTTGAGGATAGTCAGCAAGCGCCGTGTGGGCAGCACCAGCGCATCGCCATCGGCTAGGAATACGCGCTGCACGATCAACTGCTCGCCAGTCTTGCGAATTTCCTCAAGCACCAGCGCTTCATCACGGGCGCGAAATTTCTTTTGTGGTTGGGTGTACATTTCGCAGAAGCTGCAATTGTTCCATGAGCAGCCGTTGGTAACCGGCAAGATCAGCGAATGCGCCTCACTCGGCGGGCGAAATACCGGCTCGATATAGTCAATGGGAAATGTTGCAGCCATGGGAAATCACTCAAACCAAGTCAGATAGTCGATCCGACTGAATAACGGTCAAGAAGCAATTCAGGCGGGGAATAATAACTGCAAAGATACTCGCTGCCGGCCAAAATCACACGAATAGCTCATCAAATTTTTGATCAGCAACGCACAGCCGAACAATCACAACCAGCGATTTGCGGGCGTAAGAAATCAGGAGGGAAAAGCCAGTACAACGGCAACAGAAATCGGTGTTCGGCCAAACCAAGATTCAAATGAGTTATGGAGCGCAAGCGCTCCATAACCAGTGGTGCATTCAAACAAACGGCATCAGTCCAACCGTTCGAAGTCCGGCAGCTTGAAGCTCTTGTCGAAGAAGGGCTGGGTTGGCGCATACAGGCGGAAGTAAACGAACCAACCGTCGTCACCCACAGTCTTCATGTGGTTCTTTTCAAAGCCGGCTGGGGCTTTTGGCCCGATGTACAGATCAATGCTGCCATCGGCATTTTGCTTGAGGTCCTTCAGGTGGCTGTCGAGGTTGGCACTGCGAATATCAGTACCGCCATTGTCATAAGGCCGGCGAGTATTCTCGCTGTACAGCGTCAGCGCCCAGAACTGCGCCACCGGCACATCTTTAGGCACGTGCAGCTTGTAGTTTTTGTCAGCCCGTAGCAGTCGACCTTCGCTGTCGCGCTTGGTGGTCATGTAGACCTGCCCAGAACCAGGCTGCGGATTCAGCATACCTTTTGTGCTGGATACCGCTTCATAGAACCAGGTTGCACGCTCATCAATCTGCGCACGATCCTTGGTTTCCTGTTCGGTCTGGAAATCAAAGCTCTTATACCAGGAAGTACCCGGCCAGTAGACGTCGACGTAACGCGGATTAACCTGCAGGTTACGGGTCATCAGCTCGCCCATGGCCGCCCCTTTGAGCAAGGCTGTTTTCTGGCGCTCATTAGGCTCAAACGGCTTGCCTTTCTCTATGCCAAGCGGTGCGAGCATGGCGGTCCAGGCTTTGTCGATCGGGCGTACAGGCTCCTCATTGAGGATATCGGAGAGCAGCTTCCAGTACTCGATACCGCGGGGAGCAGTGGCACTCCATTCAACATCTTTGCTCTTGATAAAGCGACTCGCAGCCAAGGGTTTGCCGACACGCCCCATCTGGTATTGCTTGGCAAATTTGTCGAAGTAGCCGGGGTCGGACTCAAGAATTCGCAGGCCGATAAAAACGTTATTGGTCTCACTTTGATAGACATTGACGCCGTCTTTCTTGAATTTGGCGGGGTCTTGGCCCGGTCCAACGAGCACATAAGTGGCACCCTGGCCCTTATCCGGCCCGGTCAAACCCAAGTCAAAAATCGGGCGTTGCCAGAAGTCGAGCACCCCGCCAGCAGTTTTGCCCGCCGGGTATTTGATCTCGATCGGGCCATCCTTAAGGCTAATGAAATTGAAAATATAAGGCGTGGTCAGGTTGCCGGTAACGATGCCACGCTTTTCTTTCAGTGACTCAAGCACCACAAAGTCGGTGTCCTTGGTAACCCCGTAGGCTTTGCCCTGATTGTTGCGCCAGGCGGTGATGCTAACCAGCGGGGTGCTCCAGATATAGGCTTGGCTGGCACGCTGATAGTCCATTTCATCGAACAAACGCTTGGATGCATCATCATTAAAGTAGCTGTCTTGCAGCTCAATATCGCCAACCGGCGTTTGAATCGTCTCGTCGCCGTGAAGCTTGGCCTGCTCGAGGGGTACGCCGTCAGCCTGGGCGCTGAACGCCACCGCTAGGGTCAGCGCACTTAAGGTTGCCACTGCAAATTGCTTCATCTCACTTACTCCATGTCTACCAAGCAACAGGCCGGATGCATCACCGGCCGGAGGATTTAGGTGCGCGTCACTGCATTTTTTCGAAGTCGCCCGGAATCCACGCCTTATCGAAGAACGGCTTTTCAGGGCCATACAGGCGCAACAACGAGAACCAGCCCTTGCCAGGTACTGTCTTCACCCAGTTGGTCTCTTTGCCTTCAGGCGCCTCGGGGCCGAAATACAGCGTGACCGAGCCATCGTCATTGGCCTTGACATTGTCACGCGAGCCAATTGACGGAAATGGCTGGCCGTTAGCCAGGCCAGAGCCGGTAGTGGCGTCATACGCGGTGACCGACCAAAACAACTTAGCCGGGATGCCTTTAGGCAATGTCAGACTGTAGGTGTTATCGCCGACCAAGAACTGGCCGCTAGCGTCCTTGGCACCTTCCAGGTATTTAGCCCCCACACCGGGGATCGAGGTCATCATGCCCGGACTCATTGAGTAGGCATTGATAAACATATGCACCTGAGCATCAAGGTCGGTGTAGTGCTCGCCCTCAACTTCGTAATTGAAATTGACGCTCGATTGAGCAAAGTCGTCGCCGCCATTGCGCACATGCGCTAGCCACTGACGGTCGGCATACCATTTGGCCTTGGGCTGTTTCTCAAATTGGTCAAAAGCGACGACCTTGGCCATCTTCCAGGCTGTCTTAGCGGCCAGATCCAGCAGTTGGCGCTGCTCTTCGCTGGGTTTGAATGGCTGGCCTTTGACGATGCCGATGGCAGCGGCCATGCCGCGCATGTAGTGGTCTTCAGGGTCGACCACCTCGCCTTGGATAAAGCGATTAAGAATATCGAAATAATGCCCGTCACCCGGCGGCAACAGGTTGGCTGCTACGCCCGAAGCATCAGGAAATTCCATGGCGCTGGCAGATTTCTGCTTGGCCAGTGGATAGACCTTGATCTGTTCCATACTGCTGACTGCAGGTTCAAGATTTTTCGGGTCTTTGAAGAAACTGCGCAAGAACAGAAAAACCCCATTGGTTTCACTGCGATACACAAAGTAGCCATCGGGGATTTCACCCTTGTAGCCTGGCGGCAGTATCAGGTACTTGCCACCTTTACCCTTGTCGGGTCCGGGCAAGCCAATATCAGCGAAATAGGTGTGACCCTCAATGGTCGGGCCTTGAATTGGCCGGTGCCAAAAATCATCAATTAATGCCTGCAAGCCTGGCGGTGCTTCAACCACCATCGCCCCATCTTTGGCTAGATCGAGAAAACCCACACCGTAGATCACGTCTGAGTTCGGCGTCAGAATCAGCGTCTTGGCATCGAGGCGTTTCTTCCAGATACTCAATACGTTGTAACCCGCGCCGTAATTTTTCTCGGCCCCCTCTTTCATCGCGTACATATTTACAGCAGGCAATGCCCAGTGATAAACCTGCACAGCACGCTGAAAGAACAGCTCCTGCTCAAGCGTGCGACTGGTTTGCTCGGTGGGATAATCTTTAACGAAAGGTTGCTGCGCCAACGCCTGCAAGCGTTGTAGGTCAGTTGAGGCGGCGCTTGCTTGAACGGCACATAGCATGCCGCACGCCACCGCGATAAGTTTAAGTTTGCTTATGCGCGTGTCCATGTTCATTCAACCACTCCTGGTAAATGCAGGTGTTTAGCTGCAACAGCTCAAAACACATGCAGTGTAGTACCTCTGAATTGGTACAGTTGAAACCCATAAAGTTTCATTGGGGCGTAAGCCTCTACTGCGCCAGATAACCGCCATCGACGACCATGTCGCTGCCCGTCATATAACTCGCGTCTGAACTGGCGAGAAAGGCGATAGCGGATGCAATTTCGGCGGCCTCAGCCAAACGGCCCATCGGAATACGTTGGCCCAGATAAGCCTGGAACGCTTGGGCTTGCTCGCTGGGTAGATCGACCAATCCACCACTTATCATGGGCGTTGCAACATAGCCGGGACACACATTGTTGATGCGGATGTTGTAGCCCTTGCGCGCGCAGTGTGCCGCTGCAGAGCGGGTGAAGATGCGCACACCACCCTTGCTGGCGTTGTATGCAGGCACCAAGGGTTCACCGATGATGCCTTCGATCGAGGCGACATTGATGATCGAGCCGCCACGGCCTTTCATCATTGCGATGCCCTGCTGAGTGCCCAGAAAAACACCGTCAAGATTCACCGCATTGGTCTTGCGCCACTGCTCCAGGGTCAAACTCTCGACATCTGCCAGCACGGCGACGCCAGCGTTATTGACCAACACATCCAGCGCGCCCCAAGACTCGCGCACCTGAGCCAAGGTCTGCGTCCATGACGCCTCCTGGCTAACATCCTGCTCAATAAAGTGCGCATTGAAGCCTTCACCACGCAAGCGCTCAACCTGCTTCTGGCCGTTGGCAACATCCACATCAGTCAGGATGACGATCGCACCCTCCTGCAAAAAGCGCTCGGCAGTGGCTAAGCCAATACCGTTGGCAGCACCCGTGACAAGACACACTTGGTTATTCAAACGTTTCATCAACAGCTCCCTTTGCGGCACGCTTTTCGCGGCCGCGATGCACTAGAGATTCAGGCTCGCCTTCATGGCGGCGGTGAAGGGTTCAATATAATTGGGGAATAACTGATCAAGCGGGGTGCCTTTGAAGTCAGGCAGGTACAAGCCATTCCAGTTGGCCCACAGCGGCATGCCTTCAGGGAACTGAGTAGCTGCTACACCAATGGCCATCACCGTTTTGAGCGGACCGGGAGACTGAGCGGCATAGGCGGTTTGCCACTGCGCTGCATCCAGATAGTTGCGCTCCACACTGCGACCTAGCAGACGTTCGCGCTCGGCGAGCAGCTCATTCCATGTGCAGTAAGCAGTGGCCGCGACCGGGCAGACTGCATTGCGCGAGGCTGGGTGAGCCAGCACGTGAGGAATGATGCGCCCGACATCGCGTCCGGTTGACCATGAAAACTTGGTGTTGCCATCGCCCATGACGGCAACCGGTTCGAGCAAGTAGTACTCCGGCCAGAGTCCCGCTGGGATGATGGTGTAGTCGAGCCCAGCCAGTTCGATCATCCGGCGGATAAAAGCCTTTTGCCGAGCCATCGCACGGTGCTCGGTCTCGGTGGGCCAGAATTGCTCCCACTCATAGATAAAGCCAAATTCAGAGGGAACAAAGCGCTCCACACCCGCTTCACGCGCGGCATAAATCAACGCATATTGGCTTTCGGTGGCCGCATACGGCGCACAAGACACCAGATAATCTGTGCCCTTGAGCGCTGGAATCAAGGAGGCATGGGAAGCGATATCGGCTTCGACAAACTCCACACCGCTGTCGCGCCAGCGAGTGTAGAGCTGCTGCTTTTCTGCTTCACCACGGGCACCCATGGTCGAGCGGTCGCGGTCCTGGCCTTGGCGCACCAGAACGCGAATATTGAACAGCCCTTGATCCAGCATTTCATCAACGCAGGCGCTACCGGCCACACCAGTGGCGCCATACAGGGTTACGGTCTTTTTCATTGTTAGACTCCCGAATTTGCAGACGTGCCTGCCTAAGCCGTTGGTTTGCGCAGGGTGCCGATAAACACCAAGGCATAAATAAAGTCGCCACCTGAAAGCGCCAGCAATGGCCAGGCAATATGCCCGGCTAGGTAATAACAGAGCACCAGGGCGACCACCGCGAGCTTGGCACCTGCGCCAAGTGCAGCGAGCACCCGGTAACGCTCAAAGTCGATTGCCAGCAGGTAGTACGCAATGCCAAAGCCGCATACCAACACGGCAAACAGATCGACAAACAGCTGCGCTGCGCCAGTCATAGGCGCCAACTGCAATAACGGCAACAGCGGCGTCAGGGCGAAAAGCAGGCCCAGCCCAACTAATCCGTTAAACAGTGCTGCACTGAGGTAGAGGCTGCGGTGTGACATCAAGTTGTCCTCGCCTAGGCCGCCGAAGCGCCGCCATCAACCACCAACTCAGAACCGGTCATCCACGCCGACGCAGGACTGGCAAGGAACAGCACGGCTGACGCCACGTCACGCGGCTGGCCGTACCCCAGAGGGTGCAGGGATTCAACATAAGCATCAGCGCTGGCTTCATCAGGCGCCAAGCCAAGGCGTGCCACGTTCTTCACCACATTGGCGCCCATATCCGTCTTGATAATGGCGGGATGAACCGAGTTGATCCGCACGCCATAACCCAACTTGGCGGCTTCGACTGCAGCAGCCTTGCTCATTAACCGCACGGCGCCCTTGGAGGTGCAGTAGGCGGTTAATGTCGGCATGCCAACCAGCCCTGCAACTGACGACAGGTTAATGATCGAGCCGCCTTGCCCTGCACTACCGCCCGGACGCATAGCACGCAGGGCGTGCTTGATACCGAGAAACACCCCGTCGACGTTGATCGACATGGTGCGCTGAAAATCCGCCAGCTCGCAGTCAGTCACCAACGCAGCGGTTTCAATGCCGGCGTTATTGACCAGGACATCAAGGCGGCCAAATTGTTTGATTGTTGCCTCTACCACTGCAGCCCAATCATTCTCTTGGGTCACATCGTGCTTGAAAAACGCCGCACGGCCGTCGTGAGCAGCTGCCAAACGGGCAGCGGTTTCAGCGCCGAGATCACTCAGCACATCGCTGAGCATCACAGAGGCACCGGCTTGCAGCAGTGCTTCTGCAATTTCAGCGCCCAGCCCGCGAGCAGCGCCACTGACCAACGCAACCTTGCCGTCCAGACGTGTTTGCTCTAAATAGTTCGTCATTCTCAATGCCCTTACTTAGCGTCTGGCAGCGCGCTGCAATAACCCAGTTTGTGGAAGGCGCTGATCAGTTCACGGTGACCGAAGGCCTTGGCTGAAGATTGGAAGCCAGCATTTTTCAATTGGCCGTTGAGCAGTCGCTCGGCTGACTCAGCGCAGATTTCACCGGTCCAGCTGTAGGCTGCCGACAAGTTCATCACGTAAGTGCTGGTCGTTTGGCGGCCTTGGCCGTGCACTACAATCACGCCACGCTGCACATCAAGATCATCTTTTGGCGGCTCGCCGGTGTCCATCTGGTCGCCCATCTGGTTGGTCCAGGCTTCGCGCTCCTCTTGGCTGAGGCTCGGCGCCACAGCGTTGAATGCATTAATCGCCGCCAGTACACCGTCGACCAAATGTTCACCAATCGCGGTCAGCACTTTGCAATTGAGCACCCGCTCATCCTTGCTGAACCAGATAGGCTCGCAGGCACCACCCCAAGGCAATGCACGCAACTTGGCGTTGCGATACGGCACTTGCACGTCGTAGGCCACATCATTTGGCCAGGCCTTGAGCTGCTTTTGCTCCAAGTAATACTGGGAGGTGTCGTTGCAGGCCATCCGCAGAAATGACTTGGTCGATGCTTCCGACGGCAAACCGTTATCGATCTGGTAGAGAATATCCAGGCTGTCGATTTCCGGGTTTTCCAATACCACTTCAGCCGCCATGGCGCCTGAGGCCCACATAAACGAGGTAGCCGGAGCCAGCAGCAATTGCTTGGCAGCGAAGGCGTCGCCGAATTTATCGGCGATGGCAGCTGTCCAATCCTGTTCACCCGTGGTGTCCATATAATGACAGCCGGCCTCTAAACAGGCTTCCACCACCGGCCAGGCGATTTGCATAAACGGCCCAGCCACATTGATCACAACGTCGACCTCACGCAACAGCGGCAGCAACTCTTCAACGGTATTGTTGGCAGTAACAATCTCTGCATTGACTGGACTGCCACGGCGCTCTTCGACGATTTTCAGCGCGGCCTCCAACTTGGCGCGGGTGCGGCCGGCGAAATAGAACGGAATCTCGCGGCGGGCCAATGCTTCGGCGATGAGTTTGCCGGTGTAGCCGCTGCCGCCATAGATGAGAACTTTAGGTGCTTGAGTCATGAAGGGTTCCTCTCTTGTAATTAGAATGATGCGGTTCAGCGCACTTCGCGGTGAACACTCACGGGGTCACTTGCAAGCGCTTCAACAAGAAAGCGCTCCTGGGGCTTTTCAGAAGCTGTTTTGGGAATTTGCGTCAGCACCTGCACATAGCTGGGCACAGAGTTGGCTTCCAGCTGCTTGCGGCAGCGCTTAAATACCTGCTGTACATCAAAGTCATTGATGTCTTTGGGTACCACGGCGGCGACCACATCTCGCTCGCCCGCCACCCCGTTTGCAGAGGCGATACCATAGATGTAGGCGTCATCCACTGCTGGGCACTCGGCCACGACTTTTTCGATAAATGCAGTGTTGATAAAATCGCCGTTACGGCGAATGCCACTGCCTTGGCGATAGTGGAAAAACAACCAACCCTCTGCGTCTTCGCTGACCACATCGCCCATATGCAACCAGCCATCGGCGCACTTCTTGGCCGATGCGAGCGGATTGGCGAAATACTCGACTTTGAATGGGCTGCCATCAATCGGCTTGAATAACAACTCACCCGGCTCACCCCGGGCGCAGTCATTGCCGTCAGCGTCGACGATGCGATGGCGCAAGCTCGGCACGGGCTTCCCGATGCTGCCGATAGGACCAGTACCAATGGGTTTCACGGTCAAGCCGCCTTCAGCAGCGCCGTAGAACTCCAGAAGTTGCAGACCGAAACGCTGTTCGAACTCACTCCAGATGGCCTTTGGCATACCCGCCGACACGACAAACCGTACGGGGTTGTCGGCATCGTCAGCTTTCGGCGGCTCGGCATACAAAGCGGTGGTCATGCCGCCCAGCAAGGTGAAGCTGGTGCAACCATATTCGCGGCAGATATCCCACAAGCGTGATTTACTGAAGCGTCGCGACAGCACGCAAGACAGCCCCAGCGCCAGCGAAGCACCCAGAGTAACCAGTTGCGCATTGGCGTGAGTCAGCGACAGCCCAGAGTAAGGTCGGTCGTCGTCGCGATAACCGAAAACCTGACGCGTCAGCAATGCCGTTTGGCAATAGCGGCCGTGGGTCATGACAATCCCTTTGGGATCGCCCGTGGTGCCAGAGGTAAAGATCAACTGCATCGGCGCTTCAGGATTTTGCTCGGCCAGAGGGTGCAACCCTTCGGCGTCCTCTTGCAGTTGCTGATAACAGCGAACATTTTCTGGCCACGGTGCGGCGCTGGCTGCCTCGCCAGACGCCAGGCCAACCACCCAGTCGACGGTTTCCAGCTGTTGCCGTACATCCTGCAGATTGGCCAGGGCGTAATCGGCCACGATCACGCCACGGCAATGGGCATGGTTGAGGAAGAACGCCAGCTTGTCGCCCTTGGCCCGCGGATCGATGGGCACAAATACCGTGCCGGTGATTGCAGCGGCCAACATCGCGTCGACAAACTCAGCATGGTTTGCCATTAACAGGGCAAAGCTATCGCCCGGTTTCAAACCTAGTTTGCTCAGGCCCCACGCCAAACGATGACCGTTGCGCCAGAGCTCAGCATAGGTGCGCGTTTGTAAGGGGCTACGGCCCGCATTCTCAACGGTCAGCACCGGAAAATCCGGCTGCTGATCCGCACGGTTGCCGATCAGGCCAGTGAGGTGCAACTCACTCAGAGCACTCATGAAAAGTCCTCCCGCACCAGAATACTCACCACTGTCGCGGCGGCATCCAGGCCAATGGCACCACCGCCGTTATGCGCCAGGCCCACACGGGCCCCGTCAACCTGACGCCCGCCGACACGACCTTGCAGCTGCTCGGTCAACTCGACAATTTGCGCACAACCACTGGCGCCGACCGGATGTCCTTTGCGCAACAAACCGCCAGATGTGTTGACCGGCACACGTCCGCCCAGACGGGTAGCGCCCGACTCGATTAACTCGCTGCCCTGACCACGACCACAGAGGCCAAGGTATTCATAGGCCTGAATCTCAGAGGGTGCAGAGGCGTCATGCAATTCAACGCAGGACAGATCCTCCGGACCCAGGCCCGCGGCAGCATAGGCCTGCTCGGCAGCAAAGGCGCCAACACTGTCGTCTGGATCTTCGAAATCCCAACCGGAAACCAATGCCGAAGATGCCACCCGCACAGGGTTGCGTAAGCCCATCTGCCGGGCTTTACGCTCACTCACCAGAATCACTGCGGCCGCGCCGTCACCAATGGGTGAACACATCGGCAGGGTTAAGGGATCAACGATAGGTCGCGCCTGCAACACCTGCTCAACGGTCAGCACATCACGAAATTGCGCCCGTGGATTGAGGCTCCCGTGGAACGAGTTTTTCGCCGCGACCATTGCAAAATGCTCAACACGAGTGCCATAGTTTTTCATGTGCTTCTTGGCCATCATTGCGTAGATGTCCATAAACACCGAGCGGCTTTGGCCAGCGCCCTGCGCATCAAAAGGCTCACCTGCAGCCTCAGCCAACTTTTTCACCACATTGATTGCGCCGTCCGGATCTTCAACATCGACGGCACTGGAAAACGCACCGAGACTGCGGGATTTATCCTCGTGAAACAGCTTCTCGTAACCACAGACCAGCACAATGTCATACAGCCCGGCAGTGACCATCGCACAGGCTTGTTGAAACGCCGTGGAGGATGACGCGCAAGCGTTCTCGACATTGACCACCGGAATCTTGCCGATGCCCATTGCGCGCAACACCACCTGGCCGCGAATCATTTCCTGACCGGTGACGACACCGGCTGCCGCGTTGCCCATCCAGGCCGCCTGCAAGGCAGACTTATCGACCCCGGCATCCGCCAAGGCCAGCTCAATGGCCTGGCCAGCCAGACTCTTGAGCGTTTTATCCAGGTGTTTGCCAAACGGCACCATGCCAACGCCAGCTACATAAGCATTCATCTTCATAAACTGTGCCTCAAACGCGAGAAATCAAAGTGCCGCCCTTGATGGCGAGCATGTCGTTGCAACCGTCTTCGATCATCGATGAGCGCGCGTCGCGCAACAGCTTCTCGACCGGATACTCACGGGTAACGCCGTTGCCACCGTGCAGTTGGATAGCCATGGAGGCGACATCGAACGCGGTTTGGGTCACCGTGATTTTCGAGGCAATCGAGCCTTGCAGCGCAGGGGCCGGCGCCACACAGTTGTAGCGAATAACGCGCTGAGCCAAGGCCCGAGCCCCTTCGACCCGGGCAAACATATGGAACAAACGCGCGCGCACACTCTGGTGCTGAATAATGGCTACGCCGCCCTGCTTACGCTCATGCGCGTAGTCATAGGCCAGCTCATAGGCGGCACGGGCAACCCCGGTCCAGATCAACCCCATCAGGGCATTGGCTTCAGCAAGAATGCCCTGCTCTGCGCGTTGATAATCCTCGGGGCCAGCCAACAAATGGTCACGGGGGATGCGCACCTCATCGAAGTAGACCTCGCCCTGCGGGAGTGCCCGCTGGCCCATTTTGTCCAACGGCTGGCCACGGCTGACACCTTGGGCGTCCATTGGCACCAGCACGACGCAACGTTTGTCCTCACCGGAACCATCATCCAAACCGCAGAACAATGCACAGACCTGAGCGATCGGCCCGTTGGATACCCAGGCAGATTTCTGCCCGTTGACCACAATTTCGTCACCCTCGATACGCGCATAGCAACTCAGGCGACCCACGCCGACATTCGGGTGTCGGGCATGTCCACTGGCGTCGAGCATGTCTGAACCGTGGTCAGGCTCGGTAATACCCCAGCAGCCAAGAGGACGGTCCGCATAGCGTTCAAGCAGATCCTGGCGACCCATCAGGTGCATTACCAAACTGGGCAACATCGCAGCACCGAGGGAAACCGCCAGGCCACCATCGCCCCAACCCAACTCTTCGAACACCAGGCTCATCATCGAAGCCTGCTCTTGCGGCTCGAGCGCAAAAATATCCGACAGGGTTAATCCAAGCTGGGAAAATTCGGCGAACACACGCCATAATGGCGAGTCGGCGGCGATGACTTGCTCAGGGCTGAGTTTGTCCAGTTGTTGGCCGATGGGCCTTAAGGTTTTTTCAGCAAAGCGCCGGACGTTGTTCTGAACCGCCCGCTCCATTTCACTGAGGCCGACTTCAAGTCCAGTGGGTTCAAGTTCTACTCGCGGGAGGTATCCGCTCATTGTTGTTGTCCTCTCCAAATTTTTGTCGAGCGGGGGCTCCGCTTTCATTGAGCGATCTTGGATAAGTACTTAAACGGGATATATCCCCCTGATGGGGGGCGGATGAATCTAATAAATGACCCACAGCCATCCAGAACCATTGATCACCACCAAGCTTGCCCCGCCGCGACGTGCCCGCCACACGCTGCCCAGGCCGCGCCTTGATCAACTGATTCAGCAGATTGGCGAAACGACCTTGGCCTTGGTCAAGGCGCCTCCTGGCTTTGGCAAAACCACCCTGATCAGCACCTGGGCAGAGACCGCACGCGCCGGGGGCGCAAGGGTGGCCTGGCTCACGCTCGATGAGCACGACGATGATGTGGAACGGCTGCTGCAATACATGACGGCCTCGGTCAGACACGCCTTGCAAGCCCCCAGCGTAACCCTGCAAAGCCTGGCCCTGATGCCGCGCGAGCAACTTATCAGCCGTCTAGTACACGAAGTGCAGCAATGCGACGCCCCGTGCTACATGTTCCTGGATGACTGCCATACCGTGCCGCCCGCCATACTCGAGGCAGCCGTGGCGCCTCTGGTCCGCTACGCACCCGATAATCTGCACCTTATTTTGTCAGGGCGAAGCGACCTGCCCGCCTCCCTCAGCCAATCGCTGTATGGCGATGCAGCGCTATTGCTGGGCTCCAATCAATTACGCTTCACGCTTGAAGAAACCTGCGAATTGATCGCGGGCGACAGCGCCCTGCAAGCCAGCACCGCACACAGCCTGCAGCAATCAACCGATGGCTGGATTGCCGGGCTTCGAGCGCGCCAACTGATGCTGCGCCAGACGCCCCAGGCGGTGATTCCTGCAGGCCTTGGCGTGAGCGAGGTGTTCGATAACCTGCTGGTACAACTTCCCGCCCCCTTGCTTGAACAACTCCTGTCGTTGTCCGTGGTCGAGCAGTTCAGCGCCACTCTGGCCGGGGAGTTATGCGCGGATACCGACGGCCACGCATTGATCCAGCAGCTTGAGCAGCAACAGCTGTTTATCAATGCCCTGGATGACAGCGGTACCTGGTACAGCCTGCACCCGCTGTTTCGCGAACACCTGCTGCGCCACCTACGCACGCGCCAAGGAGCGCAGCAGCAGGCTTTAGTGCGCGCAGCCCATTGGTTTGCCGAACAAAAGATGTGGGCCCATGCCGTGCGCTGTGCGCTCGCAGCGGGTGAAGAACAGGACGCACTGCGCTGGATTTCAGAGTGCGCAATGCCGCTGGTAGAGCACGGCGACTTTATCCAGCTACTCGATTGGCAGCGTCGGCTTCATGACCGTTTGATCGAGGCGCCCGTCCCCTTGCAACTTGCGCTGGCTTGGGCCTTTGGCCTCGCGATGCTCAGCGACCACTCATTGCAATTGATTGATGCAGCCCGCCGCGCCCTCGGCCCCAACCTTGAGCACAGCGAGCTGAAGTGGGAATGCCTTGCACTAAAAGCCATGCTGCTAGCCTTGGCTGACAAAAGCACAGCCGGTGCCAGTCTGGCCCGTGAATGCCTGCCGCACCTCAATGACCGCCCATGGATTGCCAACGTGCTGCACAACGTGATCGGCTTTGGCGACCTGCAAGCCTGTGACTGGCAAGCGTTCTACAGTTTGCCCGCCACCTTGGCCATGCCCCATAAGTCCCAGCGCTACTTGGTGACTCTGGCCTACCGCCATTGCCTGATAGCGCTTGGTGATACCAATCAAGGGCGTCTGCTGCAAGCCGGTGCCCTGCTGCAGGAAGCAATCCGTCAGGCAACCCCGGGCATGGGCAGTGTTGACCCGCACGCCAGCCCGGTTTTACGTGGACTGCCAGCCGCACTGCTGTCCTACATACGCTATCAACAAGGCCGGCACAAAGAAGCACGGCTGCTCAACCTCGAGTCGCTGACCATCATCAAGCAAGTCGGCTTTCTTGACTGTGTCACCCGCGCACTCAGCACTGCCTGCCGCCTGGATATTCTGCACGGCAACCCGCTTGCAGCGCGGGCACAGATGGATGAAGCCGAAGCGCTTGCCCAGAGCCGCAACTGGCCACGCCTAAGTGTCCATATGCTCCTCGAGCGTGGACGATTGGCGCTGCTTGAACACAACATGGCCGAGGCTTCAGCCTGCGCCCAGCAGTTAGAACAGACTCTGCAAAGCAACCCCGATATTGACGCCGGGCAAAGAGTGCTATTGCTGCTGCAACTCTGGATTGCCGCCAGCGAAACGCCGGCCAAACTGCCAGACACAGCGCAACTCCAACAACAGTTACAAATCGCCCGCACCTGCAATGCCTCGATCCACTTGAGCGAACTGCTAATTGCCGTGGCCGTTCTTGAAGAAGTTGAGCAGGCGTGCACTAGCCTGCTTGAGGCGAGTCAGTTGATTGAGCAAAGCGGCGCCTGCCAGATACTGCTCGACTACCCGGCCCACGGGCTCCTGTGCAATCAACTCAATATCTGTAGCGCACAACCGACGCTGACCCGTAACCAGCGCGAAAAACTCAGCGCACTGCTGGGCATGATCCAAGGCGAGGTGCAAAACCTGACCGACCCCACCGACGAGCTGACCAGCAAGGAGCTGCAAATCTTGAATTTGGTGGCTGACGGTCTATCCAATAAAGAAATTGCCAAGCAACTGGGTGTCACCCCAGAAACCATCAAGTCGCATATGAAAAACATCTTTTTCAAGCTGGGCGTATCGAGTCGTACCCAGGCGGCGATGATGCTGCGCGAACCGAGCGCCTAATAACAGGACGCTGCTTTACAGCGCAGACAGACGAGGGATTCAAAGTGTTCTGGGGATTTTTGAATGCCTTATGCCAGGGGCATTTCAGCTGCACCCGACAGCGTTATCGTGCCGGGGAGCCTGACAGCCGCACCAAGAGATGATGCGGCTGAAATCGATCACAACGGCTTGGACGCGTCGTGCTCGCCATCACGCTTGCGCTTGTTACCCATGCGCACGCCGATGTCCATCAGGAACTGGAAGAAGCCTTCCTGATCTTCCAGAACATTGCTCCAGAATGGCGAGTGATACAGGGCAACCGCACCGTGTACTAACGCCCAAGCGGCACAATAATGGAAGTATGGCGGTACGTCCTCAAGCTTGCCTTCGGCAATCCGGCCCTTGATCAGCAAGGTCAGGCGCTCGAAGTTTGAGGCGCGGATCTTGTGCAGTTGCTCGACCATTTCAGGCACTTGATTGCCCTTGACCACCTTTTCTTCAAGACGGTCAAACAGACGATAGCGCTGTGGGTCGCGCATCCTGAACTCAAAGTAGGCACGTGACAGGGCTTCCTGATCACGGTCTACATCGGCCGAGTGCAACAGTTCATTCAAGTCACGCTCATAGTCGAGCATCAGGCGCAGATAAATCTCAGCCTTGGATTTGAAGTGTTTGTAGATGGTGCCTTTACCGATCCCTACTGCGTCGGCGATCATTTCGACAGTCACGCTGTCTTCGCCTTGCTCAAGGAATAGTTTTAGCGAAGTGTCGAGAATTTCTTGCTCGCGGCGGCGAAACTCACGGACCTTACGGGGTTCTTTCTGCATAAAGGGACTAAGTGGTCAAAAATCGAAGCCGACTATTATGCCTCAATAGCGCCAAATTGCACGGATCATCCGACTATGAACGCACTTCGTTACGAGTTTGAGCAGCTTTCTGCAATCAATTACCTCAATCATGCCGCCATTTCACCCTGGCCAAAGCGCGCCGTAGACGCAGTAAATCGTTTCGCCAATGAGAACGCCAGCTTGGGCGCTCGTAACTATTCTGACTGGCTGGCAACCGAGCATTTGCTGCGCGAACGCCTGGCCCGCTTGGTCAACGCGCCTTCGACTGACGACATCGCCTTGGTCAAAAACACATCCCAAGCGCTGTCATACGTCGCCTTTGGACTGGATTGGCAACCCGGTGACCAGGTGGTTATCAGCGACGAAGAATTCCCTTCAAATAAAATTGTCTGGGAGGCCTTAAGTTCTCAAGGCGTCGAGGTGAAACAGGTCAACTTGGCCAACAATGACCCTGAAATGGCGTTACTGGAAGCCTGTGGTCCGCGAACCCGGTTGCTGTCTATCAGCGCGGTGCAATTTGCCAGCGGTTTGCGCCTCAACCTGCAACGCCTCGGTCACGGCTGCAAACAGCGTGGCGTGTTGTTCTGCGTAGATGCGATACAGCACATTGGTGCCCTGCCCTTCGATGTGCAAGCCAGTGAATGCGACTTCGCCATGGCCGATGGGCACAAATGGATGCTCGGGCCAGAAGGTCTTGGCCTGTTTTATTGCCGTAACGAACTGCGTGACCAGCTCAACCTTCATGAGTACGGCTGGCACATGCTTGAGCATGCCGGTGATTACTCGCGCACCGATTGGGAGCCTGCCAAGAGCGCCGTACGCTTTGAATCCGGCAGCCCCAACATGCTTGGCACCATGGCGCTTGAGGCCAGCCTGTCGCTACTTGAAGAGGTGGGTATGGATGCCGTGGGCAAGGCACTCGAAGCGCGCGTGCTGCATCTGACCACTGAGCTGGGCCGAATTAACGGGGCTAACCTGCACAGCCCGCTGAATCCAGAGCGGCGGGCGGGCATTATCAACTTCACCCTCGATAGCTGGAATACTGAGGCGCTGTTCGAGCACCTCAAGCAGAACAATTTAGTCTGCGCACGACGGGGTAAGGGTATTCGCCTCTCGCCACACTTTTATACGGAACCTGAGGTCATTGAGTCGACTTTACGCCTTATACGCCAAGCCAGCAGCGGCTGAGAACTGAGCAGTTGGTGAGGTATTCCAAATACGTTTAAGAACCTACTGGACGATCGGAAAAGTTGGCCAATACTCATAGGTACTGGCGGGGCATCTCCCCCCAAGTGACTCGCCAGCCAAGGTACCGTGGACCGCGTACCTTGATTACTCCTAATGGTCTTAACCCGGATTCATCCCCCAGAACCCGGGTTTTTTTTGCCCGGCGCGTTAATTTCGCCGGTTTCAGACCACCCTCGCCAACGGAAACAGACGCTTGAAGTTAGTCGACGTCTGCTCGGCTAATTGCTCAAAGCTAACCCCCCGCAACACCGCCAGATATTCAGCGACGTCACGCACGTACTCAGGCAGGTTCGGCTTGCCACGGTGGGGCACAGGCGCCAGATACGGCGAGTCGGTCTCAACCAATAACCGATCAACCGGCACTTGGCGTGCGACTTCACGCAGGGCGTCAGCATTGCGGAAGGTGACAATACCCGACAGTGAGATATAAAAACCCAAGTCCAGGGCGGCCTTGGCCATGTCCCAGTCTTCAGTAAAGCAATGCAAAACCCCGGCTTGCGGCAATGCGGCCTCACGCAACAGCTGCAAGGTGTCTGCGCGAGCCCCTCGGGTATGGACGATAACAGGCTTGGTGGTGGCCTGAGCCGCTTCTAGGTGCAGGCGAAACGATGCCTGCTGCAATTCAGCGGCTTCTGGCTCGTAGTGATAATCAAGCCCGGTTTCACCGATAGCAACCACCCGTGGGTGCTCAAGCTCGCTGAGCAGCCAATCCATCGTCGGGGTAGCGCCCTGCTCCAAGTCCAGCGGATGCACGCCGACCGAGCAATCCACATCGGCATAGCGATCCGCCAGATCCTTGACCGCTACGGCGTTATCCGCGCTGACACCAATGCATAGAAAGTGACCAACACCCCGTGCGCGCGCCGCATCCAGTGCAGCATCCAGCGAGCCGTTGTGGGCGCCAAGGTCCAGGCGATCGAGGTGGCAGTGCGAGTCAATCAACATAAAAACTCAATAATCTTCAGCAAATAGAGTGAATGCAAAAGGCCGCAATCAATGCGGCCTTTTGCCTTATAGCCTGTGCGTCAATCCACTTACATGGTGTGCGTCGGACGGTCCGACTTAAGCGCGCCAGCCAGATAGGTTTCAATCTTGTTGCGTGCGGTGTTGTCGCCGTCATTGAACTGCACCCCAACACCGGCGGCACGATTGCCCTGCGCACCTTTCGGGGTGATCCAAATGACTTTACCGGCAACCGGGATTTTTTCAGGCTCATCCATGAGGTTGAGCAACATAAACACTTCATCACCCAGCTTGTAGCTTTTGTTGGTCGGGATAAACAACCCGCCATTTTTGATGAAAGGCATGTAAGCGGCATAGAGCACGGACTTGTCTTTGATGGTCAGAGACAAAATTCCATTACGCGGGCCCAGGTTAGGTGGCAAGCTCATGCGGCATTCCTGATTTTTTAATACTTAGTGGGCGATTCTAGCCCGGTCCGGGCAAGCTTGCCCACTGTACCAGTAAGGCTTCGAGAAGCAGCACACGGTTAAGGTTAGCTTTTGCAATGACTTTTTGTCGTTGCAGCAAAATCCAGTCCTGCATTTTTATCACCTTGGCCTGTGAACTTTTATCGGCCAAATACTGCACAACTTTACGCATATCGGCTTGACCAAGCCCTTGTTCATCCTGGGTCAATTGATAGCGCAGCATCAGTTGAGACCAATCATAAAACCAGTCAAACAGCAGTTGCAAAGACACTGAGTTCCAGCTTTCAGCCAAGGGACTCGCGGCAATTTGTTGCTTGAGTAGTTTTTTAACACCTTCAACCACCTGAGCGCGCTGTTCAGGCACGCCCTGCTCCTGCATGCGCACTGCAACCAAAGGCGAGCCTGCGGCCAGGCACAGCAACTCAGCGCGCTCGTCTGCGCTGTTATCGGGTAAGGTTTGAGCCAGCCATTGCAGGCTCATGGCCTCGCTTGGCAGGGGGCAAGCCTGTTGCACACAGCGGCTCTTGACCGTTGGCAGCAAGCGACTGGGCTGATGACTGATCATCAAAATAACCGTATCGCCGGAAGGCTCTTCAAGGCTTTTCAGCAAAGCATTGGCGGCGTTCAGGTTCATTGCTTCAGCAGGCTCGACCAACACCACTTTGCGACCGCCTAGCTGCGCCGTCTGCACCAAAAAATTGACCAGACTACGCACTTGGTCAACCTTGATTGGCTTATCAAATTCTTCCGGCTCCAGCACGGCCGAGTCAGGATGGGTACCAGCAGCCAATAAGTGGCAGCCCTTGCATTCACCACAGGCATCCAGCCCCTGTGGACGCTGGCATAACAGGCGTGCGCGCAGGCGCTCGGCCAGCGCACGCTTGCCGATGCCCGGTGCGCCGTGCAGCAAATAGGCATGGGCATGTTGAGCGCGCCCAGCCAGTTGCTGCCACAGTTGATCTTGCCAAGGGTAAGCCTCAGCCACGGCGCAACTCCAGAATATCAGGCAGCAATGCATCCAGGGCCCGCTGCACCTGCTCCAGGGTTTGCGCTGCATCCACAATGCGGTAACGCTCAGGCGTAGCGTGGGCACGCTTCAGATACGCGTGACGCACGGCATTGAAAAACTGAGTGCCTTCCTGCTCAAAGCGATCAAGCCGTCCACGCGCTGCAGCGCGGGATAATCCGACTTCAATCGGCAAATCAAAAATCAGGGTCAAGTCAGGGCGCAAGTCACCTTGGACAAAGCGCTCCAACTGGCCAATGCGCGCCTCTGACAAACCCCGCCCGCCGCCCTGATAGGCATAGGTCGCATCCGTAAAGCGATCACACAACACCACGCAGCCACGGGCCAGTGCAGGCGCAATCACTTGGGCGATATGTTGGGCGCGCGCCGCAAATACCAGCAACAATTCAGTATCTGCCGCCATCGGCTCGTCATTGGGCGTCAGCAGTAACTCGCGTACGCGCTCAGCCAGCGGTGTGCCGCCCGGCTCACGACTCAGGACAACCTCTAAACCTTGCGACTCGAGCTGGCGCGCCAAATAGTCGCGATTAGTGCTCTTGCCTGCGCCTTCCGGGCCTTCAAGGGTGATAAACAAACCGCTCACTGAGTGTCCTTTTGATCAGGGGTTGGAACCGGCGCAGGGCTTGAGCGGTAATCCGCCCGCCGTTTGAGCTGATACTCACGTACCGCTTTGTTATGCGCCTCAAGGGAATTGGAGAATACATGGCTGCCGTCGCCGCGGGCGACGAAGTACAAACTTTTACCTGGCGCCGGGTGCAACGCTGCATGGATTGCTTCACGCCCTACCAATGAAATGGGGGTCGGCGGCATACCATCAATGATATAGGTGTTGTACGGCGACGGCGCACGCAAGTCTGCACGGGTAATCCGCCCCTTGTAGCGCTCGCCCATGCCGTAGATCACCGTAGGATCAGTCTGCAGGCGCATGCCCATCGTCAACCGGCGGATAAACACGCCAGCGATTTGATCGCGTTCCTGCGGCACGCCGGTTTCCTTTTCGATCATGGAAGCCATGATCAAGGCGTCATAGGGTGCTTTGTAGGGCAGACCATCCGCCCGCGCCTGCCACTCTTCATCAAGCACCTGCAGCAAGCGCGTATGGGCCTGCTTAAGCAATTCGTAATCGCTCATGCCGCGCACATAGCGATAGGTATCGGGGAAGAATCGCCCTTCCGGGTTCATTCCAGGCTCACCCAAACGCTCCATCAACTGCTCATCAGTGACATCACTCAAGGTGAGCTGCAAAGCATCCTGACGCGCCAATGCCTGACGAACCTGACGAAAATTCCAGCCCTCAACCAAGGTCAGGCTGTACTGCACCACTTCGCCCCGGCGCCACAAGCCGATCATGTCGCGCACCGACTGCCCAGGCATCAAGCGGTATTCACCGCTGTGCAGGGGTTCGTCGCGTAGATTGAAGCGCCAATACAAGCGCAGCCAAAAGGCTTTATCAATGACCCCTTCACGCTCCAGTCGATTGAGCACCCCGCCCGGTGTAGCGCCCTTGGGCACCTCTATCAGACGTTCCTGGCTGAGCTGAAGCGGTTGCTCCAAAGCCGAATGTTGCTGCCAGGCGGCCAGCGCAAATGTCAGGCCCGCGAGCAGCACACAGACTTCAAGAAACAGCAGTAGTTTGCGAATCACGAATTAGCTATCCAATAAATCACGAGCGATTGTTTGCAGTTTACGGGTCATAGGCCCTGCCAACCAGCGACTATCAAGCAGTTCCAGCACCGGCCAAACGCCATAAACACTATTACAAACAAAGACCTCGTCAGCGCGGCGCAGTTCGTCGAAGCTGATATCCGTCACCCTACAGGGTATCGACAGCTTCGCGGCGGCCTCCAGCAGTTCGGCACGCATCACCCCGGCAACGCCGCAACGACTCAAGTCCGGGGTGAACAACTGCTCATCCCTGACCATAAAGATATTACTGTAGACCCCCTCTACCACCCGGCCGCTGACATCGCACATCAGGCCTTCGGCGTGGAGTGGGTCATTCCATTCGGCGCGGGCCAGTACCTGCTCCAAACGGTTGAGATGCTTCATCCCAGCGAGTAGAGGCTGCTCGGCTAGACGCGTGGCACAGGCAAACAGGCGCACACCTTGTTCGGCGTTTTCAGGTGCGTAGGCAGGTGTTGCAGAACTTTGCAGGATACGCCGTGGCTGCGCAGCTGGCGGTGGTGCATATCCGCGCAAACCGTCACCACGGGTGATGATCAGCTTGGCGACGCCGTCACCCAAGGCGGCGCAAAAGGTCAGCAACTCGGTACGCACAAGGGCATGATCAAGTTCGATCTTCAGCTGGGCGCAACTCTGAGCCAGACGACTCAAATGGCGCTCAAGCAAAACCGGGGCCCCGGCAGTTACGGCGACAGTCTCAAACAAACCGTCACCGTAGGCCAAGCCGCGATCTTTGATCGACAGCAACTCTTCAGGGCGACCGTCGATCCAACTCAACATCAATCGTTGAACCGGCGGAACACCAGCGATCCGTTAGTGCCACCAAAACCGAATGAGTTGGACAGCACCACATCGATCGGCATTTCTTTAGCCGTGTGCGCCACCAGGTCCAGATCACAGCCTTCATCAGGCTGATCGAGGTTGATGGTCGGCGGCGCAATCTGATCGCGAATCGCCAATACACTGAAGATCGCCTCTACAGCACCGGCAGCGCCGAGCAAATGGCCAGTCATCGACTTGGTCGAGCTGACGCTGAGCTTGTAGGCGTGATCACCGAAGACCGACTTGACCGCTGCAATTTCAGCTTTGTCGCCGGCCATGGTAGAGGTGCCATGGGCATTGATGTACTGCACCTGATCCGGGTTCACGCCCGCATCACGAATGGCATTGGCCATGCAACGCGCAGCCCCTTCTCCGTCTTCCGGCGGTGAAGTCATATGGAAAGCATCACCACTCATACCGAAGCCAATCAACTCGGCATAAATGTGTGCGCCCCGTGCCTTGGCATGCTCAAGCTCTTCAAGAACCAGCGTACCGGCACCATCAGATAAGACAAAACCATCACGGTCGACATCCCACGGACGACTGGCCTTGGCGGGTTCATCGTTGCGCGTCGAGAGTGCACGGGCCGCTGCAAAGCCCCCCATACCCAAACCACACGCCGCCATTTCAGCGCCGCCGGCAAGCATTACGTCAGCTTCGCCGTAAGCGATATTGCGCGCTGCCATGCCAATGCAATGGGTACCGGTGGTACAGGCCGTTGCAATTGCATAGTTTGGTCCCTGTATGCCCAGGTGGATCGACAGGAAACCGGAAATCATATTGATAATCGAACCCGGCACGAAAAATGGCGAAATACGCCGCGGGCCCTGGTCTTGCAAAACCTTGCAGCTGTTTTCGATATTGGTCAAACCGCCAATACCCGAACCCAGTGCCACGCCAATGCGCTCACGGTTAGCATCGGTGACTTCCAGACCGGAATCACGCATGGCCTGAAAACTGGCCGCCAACCCGTACTGAATAAATAAATCGAGCTTGCGCGCCTCTTTGGCAGACAAGTACTGCTCGACATCAAAGCCTTTGATCGAGCCACCAAAACGGGTGGTGTAAGCAGAAAGATCAATATGCTCGATCAGGCCGATACCGCTTTGTCCGGCCAAAATGCCCTGCCAACTGCTCGGCACATCGTTACCCAGCGGCGACAGCATGCCCATACCGGTAACTACGACGCGTCTACGCGACACAGCAATCTCCTTTATTCTGTTTTACAACGCACGGTTGCAGTCCATACGAGTGCACTAAACACTCAGCCACTTTGCAAAAACCTGCACAGTGAAGAGGCCGCGTATTACCGGGCAGATTAAGCCGAGCCACTACGCGCTGCAATCCAAAAAAGCCGGCTAGCAACAGCCAGTTAAAGAAAAGCCGCACGGACATAAAGACCGTACGGCTTTTTCTAATCGGGTAACCGACGATAAACGTTAGGCGTTAGCGGTAACGTAATCGATGGCTTCCTGAACAGAGGTGATCTTTTCAGCTTGCTCGTCCGGGATCTCGGTTTCGAACTCTTCTTCGAGAGCCATCACCAGCTCAACGGTGTCAAGAGAGTCGGCACCCAAGTCTTCAACGAAGGAAGCGCTGTTGGTTACTTCTTCTTCTTTCACGCCCAGTTGCTCAGCAACGATTTTCTTGACGCGTTCTTCGATGGTGCTCATACCGTATTTTCACTCCTAATTGGACAAATCAAGGCAGCTTGTCAGTGCAGCCAAGTGTATATAAAGGGTTTTTAGCATTTCAAGCTGAATGCAGGGTGGCCCCCAAAAACACATCAACGATCTGCCTATAAACCTGTTGCAGCTTTATAACGGATTTTAGACAAAACCTATGACAGTTTTCGGATGACCGCCGTCACATTTAGCTCATGTACATCCCGCCATTCACAGGAATAGTAGCCCCTGTGACGTATGCTGCGCCATCAGAAGCGAGGAAAGAGACAACATTTGCTATCTCTTGTGCCTGCCCAAGACGGCCCAGCGGAATCTGCGTTAGCAGCGCATCACGCTGTGCTTCCGGCAATTCACGGGTCATATCTGTATCGATAAAGCCCGGTGCCACTGCGTTCACTGTAATCGAACGCGACCCCACTTCACGTGCCAGAGCACGACCAAAACCTTCCAGTCCTGCTTTAGCTGCAGCGTAGTTTACCTGTCCGCCGTTGCCCATGGCACCCACAACGGAGCCAATGTTGATAATACGACCAAAACGCGCCTTGGTCATACCCCGCAAAACAGCTTTCGAAAGGCGATACAGGCTGTTCAGGTTGGTATTGATCACATCAAACCATTCGTCGTCTTTCATCCGCAACATTAAATTGTCACGGGTGATGCCAGCATTGTTGACCAAAATCAGCGGCTGACCGAATTCTTTCTGAATATTTTCCAGCACGGCACTGACTGATTCGTCACTGCACACATCGAGCATCATACCAACGCCTTCGATGCCGTTGGATTTTAGCGTCTCAGAAATGCGACCGGCACCCGACTCGGACGTAGCAGTACCAATCACCACTGCGCCCTGACGGCCCAATTCGAGGGCAATAGCTTGGCCAATGCCACGGCTTGCACCGGTTACCAGTGCGACTTTACCTTGCAAACTCATACTCATTTCCTCAATCAGGCCAACGCCGCACGTGCTGCAGCGAAAGCGTCTGGAGTTTCCAGATTATGGGTATTGATACCTTTTACGCAGCGCTTGTTAAGACCCGACAGCACTTTGCCAGGGCCACACTCGACCAGATCGGTAACCCCGTGTTCAGACAGGCAAACCATCGACTCAACCCAGCGCACCGGGCTATACAGCTGCGCCAACAGGTCAGCTTTGAGCACTTCTAGATCGCTAACCACAGCAGCGCTGACGTTTTGCACGAGGGGAACCTGTGGCATCTTCCAGTCGATAGCCGAGACAACCGAGGCAAAACGCTCAGCCGCAGGACGCATCAGTGCACAATGCGAAGGCACGCTGACTGGCAATGCCATGGCGCGCTTGGCGCCACGCGCCTTACACGCCTCGATAGCCCGCGCGACAGCTTCAGCGCTGCCTGCAATGACCACCTGGCCCGGGGCATTGAAATTCACTGCACTGACCACGTCACCCTGCGCCGCTTCTGCACAGGCAGCCAAGACGTCGGCATCTTCAAGACCGAGAATCGCCGCCATGCCGCCCTGACCAGCCGGCACAGCCTGCTGCATCAACTGACCACGGTGCTCAACCAGCTTCACCGCATCAGCCAGGGTAACGCTGCCAGCCGCAACCAGGGCCGAATACTCACCCAGACTGTGCCCGGCGACGAAAGCCGGCTTAGCGCCACCCTCAGCCAACCACAGACGCCACAAGGCAATCGAAGCCGTGAGAATCGCAGGCTGGGTCTTATCGGTTTGATTGAGCTGTTCTTCAGGACCTTGCTGGGTCAGCGCCCAGAGATCGTAACCGAGGGCAGCGGAGGCTTCGGCAAAGGTGTCGGTAATGACGGTTTGCTGGGCGCCAAGGTCAGCCAGCATGGTCAAGGATTGTGAGCCTTGACCGGGAAAGACGAATGCGAAGGATGCAGACATTTAAACAGATCCCTAGTGTTGTTTAACGTCGGGGAAGTTGGCGCAGGGGGTACCTGTGCACAACACGCTGTCGCTTGGATGACCGAGCATCCAGTGCGGTCACATTCTAACGCAACAGATCGTCAAGGCGACCCTGCAATCGTTGCGGTAGATTTTCTTCGATCTCCGTCAAAGCCCGGCGAATTGCACTCTGAAAGCCTGCATCATCCGCCGCACCATGACTTTTGACAACAATCCCCTGCAAGCCCATCAAGCTCGCGCCATTGTGCTGCGAGGGCGCCAACTCCCCTTGCAAACGCTTCAAAAGCGGCAAAACCATCAGCCCCAGCGCACGACTCAACAGATTGCGGGTAAACAACTCTGTAATACGCCCGGCTATCATGCTCGCCAACCCCTCACTGGACTTGAGCACGATATTGCCAACGAAACCATCACAAACCACAACATCAGCAACGCCGCGATAGAGACCATCCCCCTCGACAAAGCCGACGTAATTAAGCTCGGGATGTTGCTGCAGCAGCGCCGCAGCCGCCCTCACCTGCTGATTACCTTTAATCAACTCGGTTCCAACATTGAGCAAACCCACTCGCGGCTTCTGAATACCTTGAGCTTGAGCCGCAACAGAACCCATCAACGCAAACTGCAGCAGGTTTTCAGCCGAGCAATCTACATTGGCGCCCAGATCAAGCAAATAGCTGACACCCCGCTCAGTGGGTACAGCCGTAATCATCGCGGGGCGATCGATGCCCGGCAAGGTTTTAAGCACATAACGCGACAACGCCATCAAGGCGCCGGTATTTCCGGCACTGACACACGCATCCGCCTGCCCAGCAGCAACTAGCTCGAGAGAAACGCGCATGGAAGCATCTGGCTTATTACGCAAGGCGTGCGCGGGCGACTCATCCATCGCAATCGTTTCGCTGGCGTGAACGATCTTCAGGCGCGAGCGATCAATAGCGGCATGCTGGTCTATCAGACGTTGTATTACGGGAGATTGGCCGACGAGGACCAGGTGCAGCGAGGGGTATTTCTGCAGGCAAGCGATACTTGCCGGAACAATGCAGTGAGGACCGAAGTCCCCACCCATTGCATCAATCGCGATGATTGGAGCGGACAAGATTACTCGTCAGCGCCCTTATCAATCACTTTGCGACCCTTGTAAACGCCTTCTGGCGATACGTGGTGACGCAGGTGAACTTCACCGGTGCTCTTCTCTACGGACAGAGCGTTGCCTTCGAGTGCGTCGTGCGAACGGCGCATATCGCGAGCGGAACGGGATTTTTTGTTCTGCTGAACAGCCATACTAATTAACTCCTAAACGTTTGGGTCACGCTTTAACTGTGCTAATACACTGAACGGGTTGGACCGCGTTACCTCGTCCTCGCTCGGTTCAGGCTCATCGAGCCCGCCGGGCTGCTGGCAATCATCGGGGTCATGAGCTGGGACAATGGGCAAGGCAAGCAAAAGCTCATCCTCAACCAGCGCAAGCAGATCCAAAGGATCTTCACCCAACTCCAGCACGTCATAGCCTTGCGGCACAGACTGGGTATTCGCACCTTCTTTCACCACAGCGTAATCACATGCGCTTTGGATCGGCAGAGCGACCAGTTCCAGACAACGCTGGCAAACCATTTTGACATCAACCTCAAGCTCACTGTGGAAAACCACAGCATTGCGCTCGTCACGCTCGAAGAAAAACTTCGCGCGCACCATGCCGTCATTAGCGGCAAGCGGGCTGCAGAGCCTTTGTAAATCGGCAAGCGCAATCTCACCCTCTAGGGTGGCAGTGCGATCTGCTAACTTACGCGGATCAACGTGAGGTGGAATCGGTCCATTCGACATAGGCGCCGCATTCTAGGGATGAGACCCGTACCTGTCAAAGGAAATTAGGCTTATCTGCAGCACAAAAGATCATCAATCTTTATTAAGCTGCCAAGTCCCGCCTAATTTCGCGTGAAAATTTCGCCTGACACCGAGGATTACACCCAACATCTGGCCATGCAAGCCGCCAATTTTGCCAATTAAACAGTAGCACCTAGAGCCTTTATAATAGACCTTTAACGGTTCAACCCAACGCCTTCTATAGCTTGATCGCCCAACAGGACACACCATGCTGCCACTGATTCTCGCCTCAAGCTCACCCTATCGTCGCGAACTGCTGAGCCGGCTAAATATCCCATTTAGTTGCAGCTCGCCCGATATCGATGAAAGCCGCCACCCTGACGAGACGCCCATAGACCTGGTCAAACGCCTAGCACTTGAAAAAGCGCATGCACTGAGCAGCAGCCACCCTCAACACCTGATTATCGGCTCTGACCAAGTTGCCGTACTTGACCAGCAGGTGCTCGGCAAGCCCCACACTCTGGAGCGCGCCACTGACCAGTTAAGCGCCGCCAGCGGCAAAAGCGTGATCTTCCTGACCGGCCTCGCCTTACTGAATAGCGCCACCGGTGAGCACCAGGTCGACTGCGTACCCTTTACCGTGCACTTTCGCGAGCTTAGCCCAGAGCAGATCCAGCGCTACCTGGAGATTGAACAACCTTTCGATTGCGCGGGCAGCTTTAAAGCAGAGGGCATAGGCGTAAGCCTATTTCGCAGCACCGAAGGTACAGACGCCAATAGCTTGATCGGCTTGCCTCTGATCCGCCTGGTTGACATGCTGCACAACGAAGGCTGGAAAATCCCGTAGGGTGCGACGAGCAAAGCTTGTCCATCGCCCCTCAGCGAATAGCGGAATTATGCGGCGCAGATAACGGACAAAAAAGCGACAAGGAGCCAAGCCCATGCGCACCACAATCACCATCGACGACGCGCTCTATAAAAAAGCCCTTGAGATGGCCGACCCCACCATGGATAAAGCGGATATTTTCCGTGAAGCCATGAAAACCTTCATACGCGTACAAGCTGGAAAGCGCCTTGCAGCGCTGAGCGGCACGACGCCTGAAATTCAGGACGCACCGCGCCGCAGTGGTGGCCCAGCGTAGAAATGAGGGTACTTATCGACACATCGGTCTGGGTAGATCACTTCCGCCACGGCAATGCTCAACTGACCAACCTTATTGGGCTTGACCTTGCGATAACTCACCCGATGGTCATTATGGAAATTGCCTGCGGCACACCACCCGCTCCAAGAACGCAGACGCTGGACAGCTTTTCGCTATTACAGCAATGCAATCAGACCAGCCTAGCCGAGGCAATGGCGCTCATCGAGCGTGAAAAGCTCTATGGCCTCGACTGCGGCCTAGTAGACATAACCCTTCTTGCCTCCACCCTCACAACACCCAGCACACAGCTATGGACACTGGACAAACGCCTTGCCAGGCTCGCGGAAAAATTCGACATAGCGCACCACCCTGCTCTGCATTAAGCGATAGCGTGAGACGCCCAAGTTCAACGGCCCGGCACCCTGAAAAATTTCGGCGCTGCCAATGATGGCTGAAAAAAACCTCAACCGCGCCGTGCGCTTTATCTAAATGACAGATGCGAAAAAGCCCGGCGTGCCGGGCTTTTTTGTTGAGCGCCTTGATTAACGCAAGGCCGGGCCTTGGAAGCCCATCCACAGCGCCAGATCTTCAGCCACACTGGCACCGAGCTTCTTGGCGAAGCGGTCGAGCGGCGAATCCTGGACGGTGTAGTCGACCAACTCTTTCTCGCCGATCACATCACGCGCTACATAGCTTGTGCTGCCCAAGCCATCGATCAGGCCAATCTTGAGCGCCTGCTCACCCGACCAGACCAAGCCAGAAAACAGCTCCGGATTCTCAGCAACCTTGAGACGATCACCGCGACCCTTCTTCACGCTGTCGATAAACTGCTGATGCGTGGTATCGAGCACACCCTGCCAAAACTGGGTTTCCTCAGGTTTCGGTGGCTGGAACGGATCAAGAAAGGCTTTGTGCTCGCCAGAGGTGTAGACGCGACGATCTACGCCGAGCTTGTCCATCAAGCCAACAAAACCAAAGCTTGCTGCCGTAACACCAATAGAGCCGACCAAGCTGGCCTTGTCGGCGTAGATTTCATCGGCAGCACTGGCGATGTAATAAGCGCCAGAGGCACCGATATCGCTGATGACTGCATACAACTTAATATTCGGATGCTCGCCGCGCAGACGCTTGATCTCGTCGTAGATGTAGCCCGACTGCACTGGACTGCCGCCCGGGCTATTGATGCGCATAATCACGCCCTTGGTGTTTTCGTCCTCGAATGCAGCGCGCAGGCTGCCAACAATGTTGTCAGCACTGGCTGCTTCTTTATCCGCGATCACACCGCGCACTTCGACCAAGGCAGTGTGGGAAGCACTGGCATCCACTGCGCCCTTGCCGAGCTTGAAAATTGGCGAGAACAGCGCCAGCGCGACAAACAGGTATATAAAGGTCAGCGCCTTGAAGAAAATCCCCCAGCGGCGCGAGCGGCGTTGTTCCTGCACGCCCGCCAACAGGGTTTTTTCCAACAGCTTCCAACTTCTAACGTCTTCTTTCGACTGCTTAGCTTCGCCTGACTCAGGCAAATTCCACTCATCCGACATAACTGCCCACCTCAACTCGTTGACTACCTGCGCGCCTCTGCAGCCAGCTGCGCAGCTCAGTAAATTCTTCAATCGCCAGCGTCGGAGAACACGCACGCAAAACGTCTAATGACTGGGCGCCATAGCCCACAGCCACGCAATCCATTCCCGCATTGTGCGCCATCTGCAAGTCGAACACAGAATCGCCCACCATCAATGCCTGACTGGCCTGCAGATCAAACTCAGCCAGCAATTGCTCAAGCATTAAAGGCTGCGGCTTGCTTGCCGTTTCATCAGCACAGCGGGTGGCATCAAAATAATCAGTCCAGCCACGCCCCTGCAATACACGCTCAAGGCCATGACGCCCCTTGCCGGTTGCAACAGCCAATAAATAGCCCTGCTGACGAAACGCCTCAAGCGACTGCTCAACCCCGGCAAACAAGGCCGAAGGTTCAGCCTCAAGCGCCAAGTATTGCGTGCTGTAGACAGCGCGGAACGCTTCAATCGCAGCAGGATCAAGATGGGCGTACAAGGTGGCGATAGCTTCGGGCAAGCCCAAGCCAATTATGCCCTTGACTTGGTTGTCAGTGCAGCGAACCAGGCCACAGGCATCAGAGGCCCGATGCATGGCTTCAACGATACGACCAATCGAATCCACCAGGGTGCCGTCCCAATCAAAAATCAGCAGACGGTAATCAGACACTCAAACGCTCCACGGTCCTCGCCCAAACCTCATCAACCGGCGCAGACAGCTTGAGTTCACCACCATCAAGCAGCGGCACCACCAACTCATAGGCATGCAAAAACAAGCGCTTACCTCCCAGATCGCGAATTTCGCGGCTGAAATCATCATCGCCGTACTTGGTGTCACCAGCAATACAATGCCCTGCGAACTGCGCATGCACGCGAATCTGGTGGGTGCGACCGGTAACAGGCTTGGCTTCCACAATGGTGGCAAACTCGCCAAAACGACGCAGCACGCGAAAACGCGTCAACGCTTCCTTGCCTTCATCATGTACTTCCACCATGCGCTCACCGGAACGCAGGTTGCTCTTTTGCAGCGGAGCATTGACCGACTTCTTGGCCGCAGGCCAGCTCCCGCGCACCAAGGCCATATAACGCTTATCGACACCATCGCCGCGCAACGCTTCGTGCAGGTGGCGCAACATGCTGCGTTTCTTTGCAATCATCAACAGCCCGGACGTGTCGCGGTCCAGACGATGCACCAACTCAAGTTCTTTAGTGTCCGGGCGCAACTGACGGAAAGCTTCGATCACGCCATAGTTGAGACCGCTACCGCCGTGCACCGCAATGCCGGCTGGCTTGTTGATCACCAAAAGGGCTTTGTCTTCATAGACGATGGACGCCTCAAGACGCTCAAGCAGCCCTTGAGCCAAAGGTGCAGGCTCATCACGCTCAGGCAACCGCAGGGGTGGTACGCGAACGATATCGCCCGCCTGGATTTTGTATTCAGGCTTGATCCGACCTTTATTGACCCGCACTTCACCTTTACGCAAGATGCGGTAAATCAATGTCTTTGGCACACCCTTTAATTGAGTGCGCAGGAAATTATCAATGCGCTGGCCGGCAAGTTCCGGCGCAACCTCAATCAGCTGCACGCCAGAGGTTGGAGGGGAAGGATTTGTCATCAAGGGTCTGTTCTCGTTTCGTTCACGGCCGCGCCGGAGCCTGCTTTAGCGCGAGGCAAGGCACGAGACACGAAGTTTGGTTATTCCAAATAAGTGTCGAAAAACGCAGTATCGCACTAAAACAGGCCCGCCCCTTCAGGTTGCGCGTAAAAATCTCGCCATGCGGTGCTGGAGAACTTGGCAAGGGAACAACCATTACCCGCGTCCTCCGCCTAGCCTGACAAGGTTTTACGCTGCAACGCGGCTCGCGCTGAAACGGGAACAGACCCTCAGTCAATAATAACAATTTTTTATGGATTTGAAGCACTTAATCATTGCTGTTATAGTCGCGAATGCCGCCAAAAGCGGTCTGGTTCGGCGATGTTCGCTAAATTGCCATCCCAACCAACGCAATTCATTTTGGACGCAAGGCCGTCCGACGGGTTCTTCAGAGCTAGATAGGCCTTTTAAGGCCCTCGAAGAATTCGGAAATAAAGCCTCAAAACGTAATGATGCGCAACGCTCCCCTTTGGAGAGTTGCGGTAATAGCCAACCCGCTACGGATTTTGCGAGCGGCACAAGATTTTCAGCGATACGTGTAGGGTGGAGATGTACAGCAGCTGGTTTGCGTAGCAATGAGCTTTATCAAGACGCCTTATCTCGTCCGCTACCAACTGCTGATTCCTCCTCCTGACTTAGTGCTTACTGTCACATACAGCAAGCAGGAGACGTCTGTCGCGGCCCAGCACAATTGGCTGACCGTCGCTCGACAATGAAACGCCTTACAACCGTTTCTGACGCGCCTAACACCGACTCTGAACGTCGTGTTTGCCGAACGCCGCTTCCGATGCAACGGAAACCGACGGTACTACATGAAAAGAATGCTGATTAACGCAACTCAACCCGAAGAGTTGCGTGTTGCTCTGGTCGATGGCCAACGCCTCTATGACTTGGACATTGAATCCGGCGCTCGGGAACAGAAAAAGGCCAACATCTATAAGGGCCGTATCACCCGCGTTGAACCTAGCCTTGAGGCCGCTTTCGTCGACTTCGGCTCAGAACGCCACGGCTTTCTGCCCCTCAAAGAAATCTCCCGCGAGTACTTCAAAAAAGCCCCTGATGGCCGCGTCAACATCAAAGATGTGCTGAGCGAAGGCCAGGAAGTTATCGTTCAAGTTGAAAAAGAAGAGCGTGGCAACAAGGGCGCAGCCCTGACCACCTTCATCAGCTTGGCTGGTCGTTACCTGGTACTGATGCCGAACAACCCACGTGCTGGCGGTATCTCGCGTCGCATCGAAGGCGAAGAGCGTAACGAACTGCGTGAAGCCCTGAACGGCTTGAATGCCCCGGTCGACATGGGCTTGATTGTACGCACGGCTGGTCTTGGCCGTAGCAGCGAAGAAATGCAGTGGGACCTCGACTACCTGCTGCAACTGTGGAGCGCAATTAAAGAAGCTTCGCAAGACCGCGCCGCTCCGTTCCTGATTTACCAGGAAAGCAACGTCATCATCCGCGCCATCCGCGATTACCTGCGCCAAGACATCGGTGAAGTTCTGGTAGACAGCGTTGAAGCACAGGAAGAAGCCCTGAGCTTTATCCGCCAGGTGATGCCGCAGTACGCCAGCAAGATCAAGCTTTACGAGGACAGCGTTCCGCTGTTCAACCGCTTCCAGATCGAAAGCCAGATCGAAACCGCTTTCCAACGTGAAGTTAAATTGCCTTCAGGCGGCTCGATCTTTATCGACCCAACCGAAGCACTGGTGTCGATCGACATCAACTCGGCGCGCGCCACCAAAGGTAGCGACATCGAAGAGACTGCACTGCAGACCAACCTTGAAGCCGCTGAAGAAATCGCGCGCCAACTGCGCCTGCGTGACATCGGCGGCCTGATCGTTATCGACTTCATCGACATGACGCCGGCTAAAAACCAGCGCGCCGTAGAAGAGAAAGTCCGCGAAGCCCTGGAAGCTGACCGCGCCCGCGTACAAGTCGGCCGCATCTCGCGCTTCGGCCTGTTGGAAATGTCCCGTCAACGCCTGCGCCCATCGCTCGGCGAGACCAGCGGCATTGTCTGCCCGCGTTGCAACGGCCAAGGCATCATCCGTGATGTTGAGTCGCTGTCGCTGGCAATCCTGCGCCTGATCGAAGAAGAAGCCCTGAAAGACCGCACGGCTGAAGTTCGCGCACAAGTGCCGATCCCAGTCGCCGCTTTCCTGCTGAACGAAAAACGTAACTCGATCACCAAAATTGAACTGCGCACCCGTGCCCGCATCGTCATTCTGCCGAACGATCACCTCGAGACGCCACACTTCGAAGTGCAGCGTCTGCGTGATGACAGCATGGAAGCGCAAACGACTCAGTCCAGCTATGAAATGGCAACCGCTGAAGTTGAAGAAGAAAAGCCAGCTACCGGCACCCGCACCTTGGTTCGCCAGGAAGCTGCGATCAAGGCAGCCCCGCCTCGCTCCGCCCCAACGCCGAGCGAAACCGTAGCGCCAGTCGCTGCTGCCGAGCCGAGCCTGTTCAAAGGTCTGGTCAAGTCGTTGGTCAGCTTGTTTGCGACCAAGGAAGAAGAGCAGCCAGTGGTTGTCATTGAGAAGAAGTCGGAGCGCCCGGCGCGTAACGACGAGCGTCGCAATGGCCGTCAACAAAACCGTAACCGTGGTGGCCGTCGTGACGGTGGTCGCGATGAAGAGCGCAAGCCGCGTGAAGAACGTGCTCCGCGTGAAGAGCGTCAACCGCGCCAGCCGCGTGAAGAGCGCGCGCCACGTGAAGAGCGTCAGCCACGCGAAGTTGTAGAAGTTCGTGAACCGCAGGAAAATCGCCAGTCGCGCCCACCACGTGAGCGCAAGCCACGCGAAGAGCGCCAGGTACGTGAGCTGCGTGAACCGCTGGACGCACCAAGCGAAAACGCCGGTGAGACTGCTGTTGCCAACGAGCGCCCGCAACGCGAACCACGCCAGCCGCGTCAGCCACGCGAAGAGCGTCAACCGCGTAAAGAGCAGACTGCAGCGGCGACTGAAGATGAAGAACTGAGCAGCACTGAAAATGCTCAGGATGATGATCAAGACAGCAATGAGAACGAGCGCCCACGTCGTCGTTCACGCGGTCAGCGTCGTCGTAGCAATCGTCGTGAGCGTCAGCGCGATGCCAATGGCAATGTGATCGAAAACACTGATGAAAACAGCGAAAGCAACGAAGATGACAGCGCCGTAGCCGCTGCTGCAGTCGCCAGTGTTGTCGTTGCAGAAACAGTTGAAGCCGCACAACCTGCCGATCAATCAGTCGCTGAAGACGCTCAAGCTGAAGCGCCACAGCGTCACAGCCGCAAGCAGTATGAAGAGCAAGCGCCTGCAGCCGAAACCGAAGCCCCTGCGGCAGAAAGCAAAGCTGAAGAAGCACCTGCACTGGCTACTGAGTCGGTTATTGTTCTGCCAACGCCTGAAGCTGCACCTGAGCCGTCAGCGCCTGAAGCGCCAAAAGCTGAGCCGCGCATTGAGGCTGTTGAGCCAACTGTCTTGCCAGCCGCGGAGCCAGTCATTGAAGCCAAAGCTGAGACTGTTGCTGCTGTAGAAGCTCAAGAGCCAGCAGCACCAATGGTTACTGAAGCGGCTGCTGAACCCGTAGTAGAAGCTGAACCTGCGCCAGTGGTTGTTCCAAGCAACGGCCGTGCACCGAACGACCCACGCGAAGTTCGTCGCCGCAAGCGCGAAGAAGAACGCCTGGCTCGTGAAGCTGAACAAGCAGCCCCAGCTACACCAGTGGTTGTTGCAGATGAGCCGGTTGAAGTTGTGCCAGTGACTCCAGCAGCAACACCGGTTGAAATAACCCCTGAAGCACCCGCTCCAGTGGTTACCGAAACGCCGGAAGTCGAAAGCAAAGACGTAAAAGAAGCTGAAGAGCAACAGGCTGATGACGCGGAAAAACCGCAAGCCTAAGTTCACTCAGTAATGAAAAAGGGACGCTTCGGCGTCCTTTTTCATTCCGCCAGATTACAACACGCCGCTTGGCCACCGTGGCTCAAACAATAATTGAATGTGTAAGCGTAAATGGTGGCCGAAAAAGGCGTCGACCATCCTACGGCAGAGCCACGCAATCGCGGATCCGTAGGGTGTGACAACGCGAAGCTTGCCCACCATGGTGCCGAAAACACGTAAATATTCGAAACCGCAATGGTGGATGAAAAAGCGCCATCCACCCCACGGGTCAGGCAATACACTTATCAAATGCGGCTTGCAGGTCTTGCGGGTTGATCGCGTCGCGTGTGCCAATCACAATCACTTGGCTGTAAGGCTGGGTATCGCGCCAGTCTTCTGCCAATTTGATTTCGCTGCGGCTTCCGACTAAGTGCAGCACACTTCGCTGCTTAGGCGCTTCAGCGATATTACAGATACCCTTGGCCCGGTAGATGTTCGCAGGCAACGCTGCAAGAGCATTTCGCAGGGCATTGAGTGAAAGGGGTTGATCAGACTGCCAACTCCAGGTCGCAAAGACATTGCCATGATCAGGTTCAGTTACAGCACCCAAAACACTGGCTGAGGTCACTGGCTTAAGCTTGCTTGCAACACTTATCCGCCCTACTCCCAATACCAACTCCAGCGGCACATCACAGTGGTTGGCCTGCAACAGGCGCACCTTGGGATAGAGCCAGCGCGCGCGCAACGCCGCTACCTGCTCTTCAGCGACCTGATCAATCTTGTTCAGCACAATAATATCGGCTGCATCCAGTTGATCCATCGCCAACTGCGCCATCTCACCCTTGAGCCCATCAAACTGCGCCGCGTCGACCACGGTCACAATGCTGTCGATAGTCAATGCGTCGCGGAACTGCGGATACCTGAGGGTATTGGCGATTTTCTGCGGATTGGAAACCCCACTGGCTTCAATCACTATATATTCGGGGCGACTTTCCCGGCTGCTGAGCAAACGACTTAACTGCTCAATCAAGTCACTTTCAACGGTGCAGCAGATGCAGCCATTGGTGAGGCTTACCGTGGTCTGGGTCTGGCTGACGATAAGCTGGCTGTCGATATTGATCGCACCGAAATCATTGACCATGACCGCCATACGCAGGCCGTGGTCACTGTTAAGGATGCGGTTAAGCAGCGTGGTCTTACCCGCGCCCAAAAAGCCGGAAACAATAGTCACCGGGATACTTTGTCTTCTGTTCATAATCCGCAAGCCTCAAAACTGTTGAGTAGAACACCCGCCCTGCTCATATCGATCAAAAATCGGGTAACTCGCCCTGCCAGATAGCAGCATGGTCGGTGTCGTCAAACTCGCCTAAACGGTCCCACATCACTTCCCCTTCGAGTAGGGTCAGCTGTACCTGGGTATTGTGGATATTGCCCTTTGGACTCTGGGCGAACAGATCGCGGTCGAGGACGATCAAATCGGCCGACTTGCCCACCTCAATCGAGCCCGCCTTGTCATCAATACCCATGCACCAGGCGCCATTGATGGTCATCACGCGCATGGCTTGTTCCAAGGTGATTGGGTTGCCATAGAAGCAGCCTTCTACATCACCAAATGGATTTTCCCGGGTGATCATCGCTTCGAAGCCAATCCAGGGATTGATGCTCGATACAGGCCAGTCGGTGCCCATCACCGCCACCCCGCCCGCTTCCAGCACACCTTTGAAATTGTAGGCACGCTGCATACGGTCCTCACCAAACACCGCCCGGGCATTGGCAAAGGAAGACGGGAACCAGCCAACCGGAGAGAATTCAGCCGTCACCTGCAACTCGGCAAAGCGCGGCAAGTTGGCATCCAGCAAGGTAGTGCTGTGTGCACACTGATGACGCACGCCACTATCGCCGTTACGACGGCGCGCTTCAGCCACTGCATCGAGGAACAAGTCCGACGCACCGTCACCGGTACAGTGGGCAATGACGCGCACGCCCTTGCGGTCCATATCCACCACCATGTCGCTGATATGCTCAGGGGTCAGGTTAAGGTGGCCGCGCCAGCTGCTTTCACCTGGCCAAGCGCTGGAAAGGTAGGACGAACGTGATTCGTGGGTACCATCAAAGTGAAATTTCACCGCGTTGGCATTAAGGCGAGCGCTGCGATAGAAATGCCGCTCACCGGCCAACAGTTCCCAGCGGCGCTTGACCGGAAAGATGTCATCTTGCCAACTGATTGCAGCCTCAACCCGTACCGTCAGTTCGCCGGCCTGATCGATCGACTTCAGCGCATTAAGTCGATGCTCACACACATGCACGTATTTAGTGCCGACCACGCCATGGCCACTCTGGAACTGCACGCCTTCGCGGTAGGCTCGTTTGAGCGCATGTTGCGGGGTCGGCGGCATGGCGGCGTGAATCAGTGCATAGGCGCCATCAACCAGCACCCCGGTCGGCACGCCGGTGATGCTGTCACGCTCGATATAACCGTGGCGTGGATCCATGGTCTCGGCATCAATTCCCGCCAGCTCCAGTGCCTTGGAGTTGACCATCATGCAACCCCAGGAGCGATCCAGAATTGCCACCGGGCGATCCGGCATAAAACTATCAAGCCACTCACGGTCCGCTACCAAGCCTGCTTGCTTGAATGTGTAGCGCACAAAGTATTGGCCGTAGACCCAGCCATCACCCGGATTGGCAGCGGCATAATCAAGCACCGACTGTTTAACCTGCTCAGGCGTCGGGTCATCCAAACCAATCGCCAGATCACCGGAATAGCCCGGCGCCAGCGCCAGGTCCGGGTGGGTGTGCATGTCATACAAACCCGGCATGACAAAACGGCCTTTAAGGTCCAGCACCCGTGTCTGCTCACCAATAAATGGCTCAACTGCGTGGTAATCGCCCACCGCAACAAAACGGCCGTGCTTGACCGCTACCGCTTCAGCCCAGCTTTGCTGGTCATCAACGGTGTAGATCCGACCGTTAATCAGCACCAGCTCAGCGGCGCCGATTGCGCCCGGAATATTGGAGGAAAGAAAATTATCGGACTTGGCCATCGAATAAACCTCGAAGCAATATGCTCCGCGGCTCAGTCGAGCCAAATCGAAGCAGGCAGATTATTGTCAAATATCAAAAAGGCGCTCCAGCGGGCGGGACAGACCGTTGGTGCGCTAAAAACAGCGGTGCGCTACAGCACCAAATGGGCCATAAGTGACAGTACCGGCAGCGAGATCAAAACCCGCAGCAGGTAAATCACAAACAGGTCACGCAAGCGCAAACCAAAGTTAGCGCGCACCAGAATAATGGCTGCTTCAGTGAAGAAAATGATCTGGGTGACTGCAACGCCGACCAGCACGAAGCGAGTGATTTCACTCTCGATGCCGGACGCCAGGATCGACGGCATGATGCTGTCGACAATACCGGCCAAAAGCGCCGGCGCCGCCTCAGCGGCTTGCGGAATCTGCAGTAACTCCAGATACGGCACCAACGGCAACGACAGGATGTGGAACACGCTGGTGTACTTGATCAACGCCAGCCCCACACACCCGATCAACATCATTGCGGGGTACACCGAAATCGCAATGTCGGCGCTAATATGCACCCCTTTCTTGACCAGCTCAGCGGGGCCATCGGCTTTATCAGCTCGCTTGATTGCCCGGCTCAGACCCAGCGCAAACAATCCCTGCCCCTCGCCGTTATCAGTTGCCAATTGCTTGCCAACACTTGGGTTGTAGCTATTGAGCTTGCCACGCAATGGCGGCAGTTTAGGTACGATCAGCGCGCAAATAACCCCAGTTACTGCGACCGATAAGTACCACTGAATAAACACGTGCTCCATACCGATCAGTTTGACCAACAGGTAGGAGTAAGCAATGGATACGATCGAGAAGTTGGTCGAGATCACGCACGCTTCACGGCTGGTATAAAAACCGCCACGGTATTGCTGGGTGGTGAGCATGATGCCAACGCTGGAGGCAGACAACCAGGATGCTGCGCAGTCAACTGCCGCACGCCCAGGTAAACCAAACAGTTTCTCAAAAACCCGACTCACCAGCGTGCCGATAAACTCCATCAGGCCAAAGTCGGTGAGCAACGGCAGCAAGATGGCCGACAGCAGATAAATCGCAAGCACCACCGGCCCAACATCATAGAGCATGACCCCACCGGTATCCCGGCTCCAGACCCACTCCGGCCCCACCTGGAAAAACACCATCAGCATCAACACAGCGCCAATCACCCGAACAGCAGTCCAGGCCAAGCTCGGATTGAACAACTGAATGAAACGGTTAGGGTTGTTTTTCAGCGGGCTAAAACGCACCAACAGGGTAATCAAACTAGGAATGGTTGCTACGGCAACTGTGGCCGGTACCAACGTCGGTTTAAGCACATCATTAACATAGTCAATGATAAAGGCGATCATCACCGTGATACGGCCATCAACACTCACAGGTGTCAGGAAGAGCAATATTCCAATCAGCGTCGGAATAATGAAGCGTAAAAGTTGCTTGGTGGTGTAGGGTCCCAAGGGCGATCCATTATGACTTGATGCAGGTTGTGTCTCGGATGACTCCAGCATGTTCTCACCTTTTTTTGTAGTTGTAGTACTGCTCTGACGGCACGCAGTCGTTGGCGTTAAAGCGCGCAGCCAGCTGTGCGCTTTAACCGGGAATTTCAGCCGCGGAATGAACGGTCGATGCGATCAAGCCGGCGCAGTTCTGCCTGCCAGACCAAATCGACACTCTCCTGGTGGTAGGCCGGATGCTCAAATTGGCGTGCGGTCATTTCGCAATCTTCAGGCGAAGGGATAGTCAACGGCCGTCCAGTTTTCATGGCTTCAAGTTGGATTTCGCAGGCTTTGTTCAGGTAAAACATAAAGAAGTAGGCTTCAGCGACACTGCGCCCGACGGTAAGCAAACCGTGGTTACGCATAATTGCGCAGTTCTTGTTGCCCAGAGCACCAACAATTCGCTCACGCACTTCCAGATCAAGCGGAATACCTTCGTAATCGTAATAAGCCACGCGATTATAGAAGGCCATGTTGGTCTGATTAAGCGGCAGTAAGCCTTCTTCAAGCGCCGCCACACCCATGCCTGCAAGGGTGTGAGTGTGCATCACGCAAACAGCATCGTGGCGCTGCATATGGATGGCGCTGTGTACCGTGAACCCAGCTGGATTGACGTCCGGGCTGCTGGCATCGAGCTTCTTGCCGTTGACATCAATGCCGACCAGGTTGGACGCTGTGATTTCCTCAGGCAACAGGCCGTACTGATTAATCAAGAACGCCGGTTCGGCCGTGGCCATGCGCGCAGAGATGTGGGTGAATACCTGATCGCTCCAACCATTGAGTTGCAGCAGCCGGTAAGCAGCGGCCAAGTCGGTACGCAGGGACTGCTCTGTGGTTGAATTATTATGCATCAGGGTTCCTCAGGCTATTTAGAGCAACCGCGCAGACTGCGACCCACGCTTTAGCTGAGTCAGGCTGTTCACGCCACTGCTCTTATTGTCATGAGCCGAGAGTAGGTGGCTTGAACCATGAGGAATATCGACTTATTCTTGAGCAAATCATTCCAAAACGTCATGAAGTCACATGCGCAGACAACTTCCCAGCATGATCTCACTGAGTTGCTTCGCCGCCTTCGCTCGTCACATGAGCGTAACCAAAGCGGCAGAAGAGCTGAACCTGACCCAAAGCGCGGTCAGCCGGCAGATCAAAAATCTGGAAGATATGCTGGGTTGCTCATTGGTCGAACGGGTCAAGCAGCGCCTGCAACTGACCGACAATGGCCGTCAGTACGTACAGGAAATCAGCCTGCTACTGGACCAAATCGAAGCCGCAACCCACCAGGTTAGAAGCAGCCATGCCGGGCACCTTCGGGTCGGCGCTGAGCCCTCCTTCACCACACGCTGGTTGCTGCCGAAATTGCGCGACTATGCAAGCCTGCACCCGGAAATAGATCTGGAAATCATGAATGACCTGCGCCGTCTGTATGACGGCCATGAAGGGTATGACGTTGGCATTCTCTACGGCGACGGTCACTGGCCGGAGTTTGACTCGCAATTTTTGATGCACGGTGAAATGGTTGCAGTCTGCACACCGGAACTGCTGGAACGCTATGGCGAAATCATCGAACGCCGTGACATTCTGCGCTATCCCCTGCTGCACCACGCCGCTCATTCGCCACAGTTCAGGTCATCGACCCAACTTTGGCTGGACGACGCGGGCCTCAGCCCAAAAGAAATAGACATGCTCCCAGGGCAACGCCTGGAGCACTTTCAGTTTGTCCTTGATGGCGCACTCCATGGCCTGGGTGCAACTGTCCTGCCCCGCCTGTTCGTCACTCCGGAAGTCGATGCAGGACGCCTCAAAATCGCGTGCAAGACCCCGCTCAACTGCGGCGAATACTATGTGGTCGTGCCCAAATTGAATCGCGAGCCCAAGGTCGATCACTTCGCCCAATGGTTGCTGCAATGGCGTGAACAAGCGTAGCGCCCAATCCCATATCGCACAGAATAGAACGGCTTAGCCCCGCATTCGAAACCGCAAAAAGCCTGGTCAGGCCATTAATTGACAGAAATGTTATCGATAACATAGACTCACGGCCTCCCCACTCGCAGCCGAATGGCCATTATGCAAATGCCAAAATCCAAGCCTCTTGTTGGGCTTCTGCACACTTGCCTGGTTGATCTGTATCGCCCGAGCATTGGCTTTGCCAGCGTTCAGTTGCTCGAACAAGCTGGCTGTGAGGTGCAGGTACCGAGCTTACAAACCTGTTGCGGGCAGCCCGCCTTCAACAGCGGCAACATTGATGCGGCCCGCGCAATGGCTCGCCAGGTTATTGAGGCGTTTGCAGCATTTGATTATGTGGTGGGCCCTTCCGGGTCGTGCATGAGTCAAGTCAAAGTGCATTACCCGCAACTCTTCCGCGATGATCCACAGTGGCTGAAACGTGCACAGCAGTTGGCTGATCGTAGTTTCGAGCTGATTAGCTTTATCAGTGACGTGCTGGGGGTTACCGAGAATCAAGCCCACTATCAAGGCACAGTGACCTATCACGACAGCTGTTCCGGCTTGCGCGACCTGGGCATCAAGCAGCAACCCCGGACACAACTTGGACAGGTGCAAGGTCTGACGTTGGTGGAGATGCCTGAAGCCGAGACCTGCTGCGGTTTTGGTGGAACATTTTGCGTCAAATACCCCGAAGTGTCCGCGCGCATGGCCAGTCAGAAAGTCAGCAATATTGTCGCAAGTGGTGCCGATACCCTTGTCGGCGGCGACCTCGGCTGCCTGTTGAATATCAGTGGTCGACTCACTCGCTTAAACAACCCAGTGCGGGTCTTCCACGTGGCTGAAGTTCTGGCCGGCATGACCCATATCCCGGCTATTGGTGAAGGAGAGCGTCACTGATGCAACTTGCCTCCGCCAACTTCAAAAATGCAGCTCGCGCGGCATTGCAGGACCCAAATCTACAAGCGGCGATGGCCGAGAATCGTAACTTTGCCGCCCATGTTCGTGAGCAGGTTAACTCGACCATCAATTTTCAAGTTTTACGCGATCAAGCTAGAGCAATCAAAGACCACACACTGGCCCACCTCGATCATTACCTTGAGCAATATGAAGCCGCTGCAACCCGGCAAGGTACACAGGTCCACTGGGCGCAAACGCCTGAACAAGCGCAACAGATCGTGCTGGACATCTGTAATCAAGCTCAAGCACGCAGCGTGATCAAGGGTAAAACCATGATCGGTGAGGAAATGGGCATCAACGATGCCCTCGCCCGCGCGGGCATTGAGCGTTACGAGACCGATTTGGGCGAATACATACTGCAACTGGCAGATGAGCCACCGAGCCACATCAATGGGCCTGCCATTCACAAGACGCTGGAGCAGGTACAGACGCTGTTCCATGAGCATCATCAAGATCTGGGGCGGGAAGGTTTTCTCAGTGAGCCTGCCGACTTGCTGGCAGAAGCCAGGCGTCTTTTGCGTAAGCGCTTCCTTGAAGCAGATGTAGGCATTACCGGCGCGAACTTCTTGATCGCCGAAGATGGCAGTCACGTACTGGTCACGAATGAAGGCAACGGTGACCTCACAAGCATCTTGCCGAAAGTGCGCATCGTCCTCGCCAGCATTGAAAAAGTGCTGCCAAGCTGTGCAGATGCCGGGGTCCATTTGCAGCTACTCGCCCTGAGTGCCACCGGCCAGCCGCTCACCAGTTACACCACTGTTTACGGCGGCCCGAAAACGGCCGATGAGCTCGATGGCGCAGAGCAATGCTACGTCATACTGCTCGACAACGGGCGCAGCGAAATGCTGGCAGGTGAGTTTCGACCCATGCTGCGTTGCATACGCTGCGCCGCCTGTATGGACAACTGCCCGGTGTACAACTGGGTCGGTGGCCATGCTTATGGATGGATTTATCCAGGACCCATGGGTTCAATCTGGACGCCACAACTCACGAGTCTGGAGCAGACGGTCGACCTGCCAAATGCCTGCACGCTCAATGGCCGCTGCGCAGAGGTTTGCCCCATGCAGATCCCCCTGCCCGACATGATGCGTGTATTGCGCAATCAACAATGGCAAAAGCACCTGACGGCGACCACGACACGTTGGGGTATCGGTGTCTGGGCAGCATTAACAAGCCGGCCAAGACTCTATCGCCTCGCCACTGGTGTAGCGGCACGTATTATGGCTTTGGCCGGTAAAAAACACGGCCACATCAAGCGCTTGCCGCTTGCAGGTGGATGGACACAGCAGCGTGACATGCCTGCACCGCAAGGCCGAACGTTTCAGCAGCTCTGGAAGCAGCGTCAAGCGCAAACAAGCAAAGGTACACAATGAGTACGTCACGCCAAGCTATCCTGGACAATGTTCGTAAGTCACTCGGCCGCGAGCCTCAGTCAGCGATTGAGGCGCACCCCTTCAAAAAACGTATAGCACTCAGCGAAGTCAGTGCAGCTCCGCAACAGCGCTTCCTGGAGCGCCTGAAGATTACCGGTGTGACCCTGCAATTTCTGACGGATATTTCCCAGGTGCCAGCTGCTGTCTGCGCGTATTACCTAGACCACCGGTTGGAGGGTGCCCTAGCAGTCGCACCAGCCTTGGCTCAGCTACCTTGGAGCCAGGCTGGCCAACAGATAGACAGTGGCACGGCTCAGGGGCATCACCAGATCGGTGTTGCTCAGGCGTTCGCCGGTATTGCCGCGACCGGGAGCCTGGTGATGCTGGCGAATGCACAGAACCCTGCCGGGTTGAGTTTTCTGCCCGAACATCATTTGGTGGTGCTGCACAGCACACGCCTGCTCAGCCATCTGGATCAGCTCTGGCCGCTGCTTAACGACACAGATCAGCGCATCCCGCAGGCTATACAGCTAATTACCGGCCCCTCCAGCACTGCCGATATTGGTGGTCAGTTACTGTATGGCGCGCACGGACCACGGGCGGTGCATGTATTGCTCGTCGCATAGCTTTTAGCCTGCAATCGCCGCACGCAGTCGCTAGCGATTGGTTGATTCACGGGCAATCAGCTCGCACCCCACATCAACCTGCCCCACCGCTGGGCTTCGGTCTTTGATCATTTGCGTCAGTAACTCAACCGTCGCATTGGCGACTAACTCTGCTGGCACCCGTACGCTAGTCAGTGTGGGGGTGGCGACACGGGCGATCGGCAAATCACCGAAGCCACAAATGCCCAGTTCACCGGGCACATCAATCGCTTTACGCTGACAACTGAACAACGCGCCTATGGCGGGCATGTCGTTGGTGAAAAATGCCCCATCAAACTCAAGTTCTCCGGCTGCATAGCGCTCAATCACATCGACGCCATCATCAATATGCGGGATCGCCGAGGTTTTGATCCGTAGCGGCTCGATCGCCAGCCCCTGCATGACGGCGTGACGGAAGCCCAACCAGCGCAGATTCTCGCGGGCGTCATCAAAGCCAAAGAACGCAGGGCGCTGATAGCCACATTCGACCAAATGACGACCCGCTGCCGCACCCGCGGCCCAATTAGAAAAACCCACCACTTGCCCCACTGGTTGCCGCGGATTATCGCCTTCAGGCAGGTCCCACAACTCGACAACCGGAATCCGCGCCGCCGCTAACAGCTCGTAGGTTTCCGGCGTGTGATACCCATAGGCCAAAATCAAACCATCCAGCTGTCGCCCAAGAAAAGCGCGAAGCATTTTGGTTTCTTCTTCCGGTGAAAAGCGCGTTTCACCAATCAACATGTGCAGCCCAGCCTGACTCAAGCCTTGCTGGAGGATTTCGATGGTGGTCGCCAGAATCGGGTTGGTGATCGTAGTAATCAGCGCACCAACCACGCCACTGCGCCGCGTTACCAGCGCACTGGCGGCCAGATTGGGTACATAACCCAATTCACGCACCGCCAGATCAATGCGTTCGCGCGTGGCTTGCGAAACCAGATCGGGCTTACTCAGCGCCCGTGACACGGTCATACCGGAAACACCGGCTAATCGTGCGACATCCTGAACGGTCGGTTTATTCTTGGTCACGCTCACTGCCTCATGGCACCTGCCTGATGCAGGCGCGGCTATTATCCATGGCGAGACCGTTTGCCACTATCACTAATGGCAAACGGGTCCTGGTCCGTCGCCACATGGCTCAGGCAGACACAAATGCCGCGTTTTCCTGGATCTCAATCACCGTGGGCCGATCGGCCTGCGCTGCGCTCAATAGCAGCTCGCGCAATTGGGCAAAACTCTCAGCCCGTTCAGCGTTGCAGCCAAAGCCCTTGGCCAGTGCAAGGAAATCCGGAGTGTAGATATCGACGCCAATGGTCGGGATATTACGGTTTTGCATGTAACGCTTGATCTCACCGTAACCGCTGTTATTCCACAGCAAGACAATAACCGGCGCATTGGCCTCAACCGCCGAGGCCAGTTCAGGCAACGTGAACTGGATGCCGCCATCGCCGATCAATGACACCACTGGCCTGTGCGGCGCGGCCAACTTAGCACCAATAGCAGCAGGCAGGCCGTAGCCCAAGGTGCCATAGCCGGTTGATGAGTTGAACCAGGTGCGTGGCGCATTGGCCTCAAACAGGTGATTACCGGAATAGACAATCTGCGTCGAATCACCGACAAAGACCATATCTGGCAGTGTTTCCTGCAAAACATCCAACACCCGCTTCTGTGCAATCCAGGCATCGGGAATCAAGGCTTCGAGCTGACCCCGCACCTCTGCGGCCAGCGTGCTGCCAGGGCTATCCGCACTAAAACCTGCACCCTCGCCCAACCCACTCGACAATGCCTGCATGGCCATACGCGAATCACTGAGAATGGCGATATCAGCCGGGTAATTGCGGTTTAGCTGCTCGGCGTCGATGTCGATCCGGATCAACTGGCTGTCGATGCGGAAATTGCCATCAAACACCGCGTCATAATCGGTTTCGCCCAATTCAGTGCCGATCGCCAACACCACATCCGATTGCAGCACCAACTCACGCACCGGCACCAGCGACTGGTTCGAGCCCAGCGCCAAGGGGTGGCCCTTGGGCAAAACACCTTTGGCATTGATCGTATAAGCCGTTGGCGCATCCAGCGCCTCAACCAGACGCACCGCTTCAACGCTGGCATTTGCAGTACCGCCGCCAAGTAAGACCAACGGCCGCTTGGCAGACTTGAGCATCTGCACCGCGCGTGCGATCGCATCTGGGCAGGGTGCCGGACGGCTTGGTAAGGCGCCTAACTTGCGTTTGACATGATCGGCAGAGGCCGTAATCACGTTGATCGGGATCTCAATATGCACCGGCCGTGGACGGGCACTGCTGAAGACCGCAAAGGCACGGGAGAGCACTTCCGGCAGTTCATCCGGACGCATCAGGGTGTGGCTAAATGCGGCAACCCCGGCCACCAGATTGCTTTGCGACGGCAGCTCATGCAGGCGTCCGCCACCCATGGCCAGTTGCTCGGTGTTATTAACACTGGAAATCACCAGCATCGGGATCGAATCGGCGTAAGCCTGGCCCATTGCCGTGGTGATATTGGTCATCCCCGGGCCGGTGATGATAAAGCACACGCCCGGCTTGCCACTGACCCGCGCATAGCCATCGGCCATAAAGCCGGCGCCCTGCTCATGTCGAGGCGTAATGTGGTTGATCTTGGTCGACGGCAGGCCGCGATACAACTCGACGGTATGCACGCCGGGAATACCAAAAACAGTATCCACACCGCAGTCTTCCAACATCTCAACCAACAACTCTCCACACGTCAACACGGGCAGTACTCCAATGCAAAATAACAATGAGCGGCCACTCTAACAGCATAATGTTATCGTTAACATAGGTAGTTTGAATTTAGCTTTTCATACAGCCAATTCACCCATAAGCCGAATTAAACTTAGCGATTGCGGATGGCTAGCAACGAGTTGAAAAATGGATTCAACGTATCAAGGGTTTGGCAACGCGAAGCTTGGCCACCGTGGCCGGCGCGAAAAACCACGGATATTAGAGATCGCAATGGTGGCTGAAAAAGCGTCAACCACCTTACGGGACCTACGCAGAGGCCGAATTGTAGGGTGTGTCAACGCGAAGCTTGGCCACCGTGGGATTTGCAAATATATTGGATGATTGTGGCTGCAAATGGTGGCCGAACAGAGCATCGACCACGCTAGAATCAGTTACACAACGTTGGGTTCGATCTCAAGCGCTATTGCGAAACGCTGCTTGATATCCGCCTGAATGCGCTGGGCAAGGTCAAGTAATTGTGTGCCGGTGGCATTACCGTAATTGACCAACACCAGCGCCTGCAGCTTATGTACCCCGGCATCACCCTGACGAAAGCCCTTCCAGCCTGCTCGCTCAATCAACCAACCTGCCGCCACCTTGGACTGGCCGCAGGCCTGAGGATAGGCCACCAGATCGGGTTGCTGCTTGCGCAAATGTTCGACCAAATCGGCAGGCACCAGCGGATTCTTGAAGAAGCTACCGGCATTGCCCAGTACTGCCGGGTCCGGCAGCTTCTCGCTGCGAATGGCACAAATGGCACGACTGACATCCAGCGCCGTTGGCGTATCAATGCCCTGCTCGCTCAAGCGCTGCTTGACCGGCCCATAAGCCAGATTCAGATGGGCAGCGCGGCTTAACGCAAAGCGCACACGCAGGATGACCCAGCGCCCGGCTTGGCGCTTAAAAATGCTGTCGCGGTATCCAAACTGGCAGTCTTCGAGGCTGAACTCAGCCACTTCGCCGGTTTGCCGGTCGAGGGCAGTCAGGCCCACGAAAAGGTCTTTGATCTCGACGCCGTAGGCACCAATATTTTGCATCGGTGCGGCGCCAACCGTGCCTGGAATCAAGCTCAGGTTTTCCAGGCCCGCCAAGCCTTCGGCCAGGGTCCATTGCACAAACGGGTGCCAAGGCTCACCGGCTTCAGCCTCGACCACAACACGCTCAAGGGTATCACTGAGAATGCGAATACCCCGACCGCTCATGCGCAGCACCAAGGCTTGCACATCAGCCGTAAGCAGTAAGTTGCTGCCGCCACCGAGCAACATCAGCGGCAACTGCTGCGCCTTGGCATGGGCAATCGCCGCGCACACCTCATCATCGGTATGGGCTTGAGCAAACTGCGCCGCACTCACATCAATGCCAAAGCTGTTATAGGCTTTGAGCGAAACACCGTGCTCCACCTGCAAACTCATAACCGTCCTTTAACTTCAATAAGCAAGGCATCGCTGGCTCGCTCGATCAGATCAAGCACATCTTCGAATCCTTGATCACCGCCGTAATAAGGGTCTGGCACCTCATCAACCTCAAGCTGGAAGCGGCGCAAAAACAAATCCAGATCGGCGACACCATTGCTCGGGCGCAGGCGATCGAGATTGCTTAAATTGCTGTTATCCATGGCCAATACCAGATCGAAACGCTGAAAATCAGCCGCTTCAACCTGTCGACCGCGCAAGGCGGACATATCGTAGCCGCGCAATTGCGCCGCGTGACCGGCGCGGGTATCAGCAGGCTTGCCGACATGCCAGTCGCCGGTGCCAGCCGAATCGACCTGCACCTGCTCTGTCAGTCCCGCTTGCTCCAGCTTGCTGCGAAACACCGCTTCAGCCGTTGGCGAGCGACAGATATTGCCCAGACAGACGAATAAAATCCGCATTACTGGCGCAGCAACTGCCGTACGCGATCGAGGTCTTCCTGGGTATCAACCCCCGCAGGCGGCGCTTCAAGTGCATCAGCCACATGAATGCGCACGCCATACCAGAGCGCGCGGAGCTGCTCCAGGCATTCGGTGTTTTCCAGCCAGCACGGGCCCCACGCAACAAAATCGTGGAGGAACTGCGCGCGGTAGGCGTAAATGCCAATATGGCGGCGATAAGGCACATCAGCCGGCAGCGTGTCACGGCTCTGCGCGAAATCATCACGGGCCCACGGCAACGGCGCGCGACTGAAGGTCAGCGCCAACCCCGTCACATCGGTAGCAACCTTGACCACATTGGGATTGAACAACGCGGCAACGTCTTCAATCGGCTCAGCCAGCGTGGCGATCGCCGCTTGCGGATTGGCCGCCAGATTAGCCGCCACTTGATTGATAATCGAAGGCGGGACCATCGGCTCATCGCCCTGCACATTGACCACGATAGCGTCGGGCTCAAGGCCTAATGCGGTCGCCACTTCGGCCAAGCGGTCAGTCCCCGAGTTGTGATCGACGCGGGTGAGCACCACTTGCGCACCAAAGGCCTTGCAGGCCTCGACAATGCGCGCGTCATCGGTGGCGACAACCACTTGCTGAGCATTGCTTTTGCAGGCTTGCTCCCAAACGTGCTGGACCATCGGCTTGCCGGCGATATCCTGCAAGGGCTTGCCCGGCAGGCGGGTCGAGGCGTAGCGCGCCGGGATAACAACGCAGAATGCTTGGCTCATTACTTGTCCAGACGCTCGTCAACGTTGAGGGTCCGCGCTTCGCTTTCGAGCATCACCGGGATGCCGTCACGCACGGGAAACGCCAGGGCGTCTGCCTTGCAGACCAGTTCGGTCTTGTCGCTCACCAGCTTCAACGGGCCTTTGCACAACGGGCAGGCCAATATATCGAGTAACTTCGGGTCCATGGGTGATCCTTGAGGTAAAACGGCGGGCGCCAGTATAAAGCTAGCGAGCCGGCAATAAAGCCTTCAATTGGGCATCAAACCAATCAGCGAATGCCGCTGAGGGCTGCGCATCGACGGCGAGATACCACCAATTATCAGCCGCAAAAGCACGGCACTTCACCGCATCTTTTTCGGTCATGACCAGCGGCAAGTCCGGGCTGAAATTCAGCAACTCGCGGCTATAGGACGCGTGATCGGCAAAAGCATGCGGATTTACCTGCCAGTGTAGCGCCTCAAGCGTGTTGAAGAAACGCTGCGGATTGCCGATGCCAGCAACGGCATGCACTGCTTGACCGGGCGAGAAATGATCAAGTGGGCAAGATTCCCCGCTGCGCAAATTGATCAGTTGCGTCGGTTGCAAGGTAAAGGCGTAAGCCTTTTCCGGGTCACTTGTGGCGCCGTTATACAGCAACGCATCAACGCTCTGCAGGCGTTCCATGGGCTCACGCAACGGCCCCGCCGGCAAGCAACGCTGATTGCCGAAGCCACGTGCGGCATCCACCAGCACCAGTTCCAGATCACGGGCCAGCCGGTAATGCTGCAAGCCGTCGTCACTGAGGATCAGGTCAAGCGGTTCAGCCTCAAGCAAGGCCCGGACCGCGCGACTGCGGTCAGGATCAATCACCAGAGGTGCGCCGCTACGCTGGACAATCAAGAGCGGCTCATCGCCGGCTACGGCAGCACTTTGCTCAGTTGTCACCCGCCAAGGCAATGAAGGCGGTTTAGCGCCGTAACCTCGGCTGACCACTCCCACCTTGAGACCGCGTTGTTGGCACTGCTCGATCAGCCATAGAATCATCGGGGTTTTGCCGGTGCCACCGACCGTGATGTTGCCCACCACAATAACGGGTACCGGCGCACGGTAGATATCGCCCTCGCCTGCAACAAAACGCTGACGTTTGCCCTGCACAACCCGCCGGTACAAGGCCTCCAGCGGCGCCAGCAAACGTAGCGCGGGGTGGCCGTTATACCAAGCGTCGACCAGCCGATCAGACAGTGCCATCAAGCAATCTCCATCAAGGCGCTGGTTGCGCCTCGACCGTGGTCATGCGCAAGTGGGCAAACCCCAGCTTGCCAGCTGCGTCCATCGCCGTGATCACCGACTGATGCGGGGTTTTACCATCGGCACTGATGACCAGCGGTTGAGTGAAGTTGCCTGCCGCTTCTCTTTCCAGCGCGGTGAGCAAGCTTGCCAGGTCACTCTTCAGCAACGCTTTACCGTTGATTGAAAAACTGCCGTCGGCGGCTATCAAAATTTCCAACGGCTTGGTCTGAGAGTCCTCCAGAGGCGCGCCAGTGACGGCTTCAGGCAGGTCCACCTTCATCTGGGTTTCGCGGGTAAACGTCGTCGTCACCACGAAAAACAACAGCAGGATAAACACCACATCAATCAGCGGCGCTAGATTGATATCGACGTTCTCCCGCGCTTTACGCCGGAACTTCACGCCTTGTCTCCACCCAGATCAACTTCGCGGTCGCCTTGTACCACCTCGACCAGCTTGATTGCCTCCTGCTCCATGCCGACCACCAACTCGTCGACCCGGCGCTGCAGGTAACGGTGGAAGAACAACGCAGGAATTGCCACGATCAAACCCGCTGCAGTGGTAATCAGGGCTTTGGCAATACCGCCCGCCAGAACAGGAGCATTGGCCATTCCCGCGCCCATAAAGGAGCTGAAGATTTCGATCATGCCCAGCACGGTGCCGAGCAAGCCGAGCAGTGGCGCAATACCGGCGATGGTGCCAAGTGCATTGAGGTAACGCTCCATGTCGTGCACGACTCGGGCAGCTGCTTCTTCAATGCACTCTTTCATGATCTCGCGACCATGCTTGGAGTTGGCCAAACCCGCCGCCAAAACTTCGCCAAGCGGCGAGCTTGCGCGCAGCTCTTTGAGTTTTTGATTGTTGAGCTTTTTGTCTTTGATCCATTGCCAGACCTGACTTAACAGATTGGGCGGGGTGACGCGGCTTGGCCGCAACGTCCATAAGCGCTCAGCAACAATAGCTGCGGCGACGATAGAACACATGATGATCGGCAGCATGATCCAGCCGCCAGCTTTAACCAATTCCCACACGGTGGCGTATCCCCTCAACAAAATTGGCGTCACTCTAGCATAGGGCTGTGAGCGCGCCGACCGTAGCTGTTCTCATTTTTCTCGCCAAAAGCGCGGTATTTTTCGCATTCCTTGCGCAGAGTCGTAAGAACCCAGCTTAATCAGCACTGCGCCATACTCAACCGAGTCGTAGAGCGTGGCGCCGCTTTGCTGGTAACGCCGCACTACTGCCGGGTGGGGATGCCCGTACGAATTATGCTTACCCCGGCCTATCAAGACCGAATCCGGCGCGACTGCGTCGATAAATAGCGGCGAAGAAGAACTGGCACTCCCGTGATGAGGTGCCAACAACCACTGAGCGCGCACGTCCATGCCACTGTCCACCAAGGCCTGCTCCGCTGCCGCATCGATATCCCCGGTTAACAGCAGCCGTTCGCCTGCTGCCTCGACCATCAGGACACAGGACAAGGGGTTCGAGTGCTTGGCGGCGTGCCATTGCCATGTGGTAAAACGCACTTCATCCCATTGCCAAGTCGAGGATTGGCAAGCGTGCGCGGCCAGTGCTACAGGTAGCTCAGCCGGTTGGCCGCTCATCACCTGGCCAATCGACATGCCTTGAGAAATCGCTAGCGCGCCGCCGCTGTGATCATTATCGGAATGGCTGATCAGCAGCATGTCCAGATGGTTAAGTCCCAGCGTTCGCAATGAGGGCAAAACCACTCGTTCACCCATATCGAACCCCGGAGAACGAGCCCCTGCATCATAAAGCAATGCATACCCATGGGTTTGCACCAATACAGATGAGCCCTGCCCGACATCAAACATCACCACCAAAGCGTGTCCCTCATTGGGACGCGAGGGTTTAGTAAACAGCAACGGCAATACCAACAACCACGCCAAACTGCGCCCCGGTATGCCCCTAGGCAGTATCAGCAGCAACAGGGCAATGGCCACCAGCATCCAGGCCCAAAGTGCTAAGCCCGCCGGCAGCCATGCGGGCAACCACAGCGCGACAAATTCCAGCGCTCGGAACAACAACTCAAGCAAGCCGCCGGCCAACCCGAGCAGTGCTGTTCCCAGCCATGGCAGCGGTAACAACAGGGTGCCCAGCAGCGCCAATGGTACAATCAGCAACCCCACCAGCGGTACGGCGACCAAGTTGACCAGGGGCCCGCTGATGCTGACCGGCAATCCCAAGCCCAGCAACAGGGGCAATAGCCCCAACGCCATCGCCCATTGCGCTCGCCCCAGAGAACGCCACCCACTCAAACGACCGAGGCGCCCGCTGAACACCAGCATCAGCAACCCGGCAGCGCCAAACGACAGCCAAAAACCGGACTGCAAACTTGCCAGGGGCTGCCACAACAGAATCAACAGCATTGCCATCACTAGTGGCATTAACAGTCCAAGCTGGCGAAAGCGCCAGCGCCAAAGCAGTACCAGGCCGACCATCACACAGGCGCGCTGCACCGGCACCTCGAAGCCAGCCAGCGCGCCATAGATCAGGGCGCCAGCAAAACCCAGCAAGCAGGCACTGGGCAGCCAAGGCAACGTCTTTGGCCAGTAGCCAAACCGTGCCAAGCCTGCGACCAAGCCATAGAGCAACGTGGCCAGCAGCCCAATGTGCTGACCAGAAATCACCATAAGATGAACAGTGCCCGTGTGCTGCAAAGTGAGCCAGTCAGCGCGGCTCATGCCTGAACTATCGCCCAGAACCAAGGCCGCTAAAGCCCCTTCTCGACCGTAAGCAGGCACTGCCAGGATGCGCTGGCGAATGCTTTGGCGCCAGGTCCTTACGCCGCCTTCGGCACTAATGCGTTCACCGGCCTTGATGCTGCCAGTGCCGCCAATCCCTTGGGTCAGAAGCCAGACTTCATAATCGAAGGATTGCGGGTTCACCAACGCATGGGGTCTTTTCAGGCGAACCGCCATGCGCCAGGTTTCCCCTGCAACAAGCGGGGGGCCGCCATACCAGGATAACCGCAGAAGCGTGGGCAGCGTCGCCCGGCGTGAAACAGCATTGGCCAACTCGAATCGCACGACCTTGCCGTCTTGCTCAGGCAAACCAACAATTTGGCCCTGCAACCACAGGGTGCGGCCATCGAGCGCAGGCCTCAACCGGTCATCCAGCGCCCACTGAGCACTGACGCAGGCCCAAACAAACCCGAGCAAAAACAGCGCTGGCAGCAATCGCCGACGCAGCACCAGCAGCCATGCAACCAATAAACAAACGGCCAAAAACCATGTGCAAGGTAACTGCGGTAAAAACCTTAACGTGAGTAGACCCGCAATCAGCGTTATCATCGGTGCGAGCATCATTGCCTGCCCTTTGGATTTCATCCATGAAACCCGGCTTAACCGGTCGTGTAACAGACAGTCTCATAATCCGAGGCGGCAGTTTGCAATGAATGTGTGCATAATATTGCCGCTTAAGCCTGCCAGAGAACCTTCATGCCGCGTCGTTTATTCAAGCGCTACATGCCTAACCCAGATCGAATCAAGGGCAACAAATCCCTGCGTTTTCTGGGAACGCTGATGCACGACCCGAACCTCTGGCACCTCAACCGCCACTCGGTTTCACGGGCAATGGCAATTGGCCTTTTCTGGGCCATGATCCCAATGCCCATGCAGATGCTGGCAGCTGCGCTGACAGCCATTCCGGCTCGCGCCAATATGCCGATATCGGTTGGCTTGGTCTGGCTGACCAACCCTCTGACCATGCCGCCGGTGTTTTATTGCAGCTACAAATTCGGCGCCTGGTTGACCGACACCCCTACCCTGCACATTCCTGAACACGTCACACTCGCGTGGGTCGGCCAAGTGTTGCAAAGCCACTGGCAGCCACTGTTTCTGGGGTCCTTCACCCTTGGCATAATTCTCGCTGTTATCGGTTATGTTGCCACCAATGCGTATTGGCATTGGTGGGTCAAACACGCATGGCGCAAACGCCAAGAGCGCCGCCGCAATAACAAATCCAGCTGATGCAAAAAGCCACTCAAATGAGTGGCTTTTTATTGGCCGCGAATGACTGATTCGCGTTAGGACCCGCGTTGCGGCTACTCGTAACGCAGGGCCTCCGCTGGCTGAATCCGCGACGCACGCCACGACGGATACAAGGTCGCCAGAAAGCTCAGGCCAAATGCAGCCGCGCAAATAAGCAGTACATCGGTAAGTTGCAATTCAGAAGGCAGGTTGCTGATGAAGTACACATCGGAACTGAACACGTGCTGGCCGCTGACGCGTTCGATCCATCCAACCAACTGGCTGACATTCAAGGCGGCAACGATGCCCAGCGCACAACCGATCAAGGTCCCTACAGTGCCAATCACGGTGCCCTGAACAATGAAGATGCCCATGATTTGCCGTGGTGTTGCGCCGATGGTGCGCAAAATAGCGATATCGGCGCCTTTATCAGCCACCACCATGATCAATGTCGCGATGATGTTAAATGCAGCAACCGCGACAATCAGCAGGAGCAACAGACCAATCATGGTCTTCTCCATCTTCATGGCGCTAAACAGACTGCCCTGGGTTTGCGTCCAGTCATTGGCGCGATACTCGGCGCCCAAGCTGGCGGCAACCTCTGCCGATACCTTAGGTGCGGCATACAAGTCTTTAACCTTCAAGCGCACACTCTGCACTTGCCCCGGCTTGTAGCGCTGAATGTCAGCCGCATCGGCAACGTTAATCAGCGCCAGCGAGCTATCAAGCTCAGCGCCTACTTTAAAGATACCGACCACATTCAAGCGCTTCATGCGTGGCGTAATACCACCGGGTACAGTGCTGATTTCAGGGACAATCAGTGCCAGTTTGTCACCGAGGTTGAGACGAAAACGCCGCGCCGTAATCTCACCGATCACCACGCCGTACTCACCGGGTTTCAGGTCAGCCAGCTGCCCTTTAACCATGTGATCGCCGATGATCGATACGTTAGGCTCCAACTCAGGATCAACGCCTTGCAGTTGAATCGGCTGCATGGCGCCGCGAAACGACAACATACCCTCCAGCTCCGCGAATGGCACCGCAGCCACCACTTCAGGATTTTTCTGCGCCGCGCTCGCCACAGCTTTCCAATCATCCAGCGGTGTGACTGCCGAAATGCTGGCGTGAGGGACCATGCCCAGAATCCGCGAACTCATTTCACGCTGAAAGCCGTTCATCACAGACAAAACCACGATCATGGCCAGCACGCCAAGTGCCAAGCCAATCATCGAGGTCAGTGAGATAAACGAAATAAAATGATTGCGGCGTTTGGCCCGCGTGTAGCGGGCACCGATAAAGATACTCAGCGGGCGAAACATCAGTTAGCCACCAATTTGCCGTCCTCAAGACGCAGGATACGGTCCATCTGCTGAGCCAGCTCCAGGTCATGGGTTACCACCAAAAATGCTGTCTGCGAAGAACTGCTGAGTTCGCGCATCAACTCTTGAATGCCTTCTGCAGTGTGATGATCGAGGTTACCGGTTGGCTCATCAAGCAGCACCAGCCCCGGCCGATTGACCAGCGCACGGGCGATTGCCACACGCTGGCGCTCACCACCGGACAACTCCGACGGCTTATGCGACAGTCGATGGCCCAGACCAACGCGCTCAAGCAAGGTTGTCGCGCGCTTGCGTGACTCACTGATCGAGGTACGGCCAATCAGCAGTGGCATGCACACGTTCTCCAGCGCGGTGAACTCGGGCAACAAATGGTGAAACTGATAGACGAAGCCCAGCGAGCGATTGCGCAACAAGCCGCGCTGCTTTTCATTCAGTGCAGACAATTCTTCACCTGCCAGCCAAACGCTGCCGGTGCTTGGCGTATCCAGCCCACCGAGCATATTGAGCAAGGTACTTTTACCTGAGCCTGAACTGCCGATGATCGCCACACGTTCACCGGGAAACAACTCAAGCTGCAAGTCATCCAGCACCAGTACCGACTGTGGGCCTTCATCATAGGATTTGCTGAGGTTACGGCAACTTAGAACAGCCTGATCCTGCATCACGTGCTCACCTTTAATCTGATTACTCATAGCGCAACGCCTCTGCAGGTTGGGTGCGCGCAGCACGCCAAGCTGGGTACAAAGTGGCGAGGAAACTCAAGACCAACGCAGCCGCGCAGACCTGCACAACATCGGCGGGTAATAGCTGCGAGGGTAAATAGTCGATGAAATAGACGTCGGCATTCAGAAACTTAATGCCGAGCAAATGTTCCAGGCCGGCAATCGCCGCACTGACATTAAGTGCAGCAAAGATCCCCAGTATGGCGCCTATTGCGGTGCCAAATACCCCAATCACTGTGCCTTGCACCATAAAAATACGCATGATCTGCCCCGGCGTCGCACCCAGGGTGCGCAGAATCGCGATATCACCTTTTTTATCATTCACCACCATCACCAGGGTCGAGATGATATTGAATGCGGCGACCGCGACAATCAGCAGTAATAACAAGCCGATCATGGCTTTTTCCATGCGAATAGCTTGATAAAGATTGCCGTGGGTGCGAGTCCAATCGCGGGCGTAGTACTCACCCTGACCGAGGCTTTGCGAAATCTGCCAAGCCGTACGTGGTGCTTGGAACAAGTCGGCAAACTTCAGACGAATACCTTGAACCTGCCCTACTTTCCAGCGCTGCAAGCGCGCCAGATCGTCGATATGGGTCATGGCAACATAACCATCAATCTCACCCGCACCGACGTGAAAGATACCGACCACGGTAAAGCGCTTGAGCCGCGGAAACATGCCAGCTGGGGTCACCGTCATCTCAGGCGAAACAAAGGTAATTTTCTGGCCAATGCCAACACCGAGCTTTTTCGCGGCGTTATCACCAATAACGATGCCGAACTCACCCGGTTGCAGCGCTTGCAAGCTTCCGGCCTTAAAGAAGTTGCCAATGATCGAAACCTTGGTCTCCTCTTTCGGGTCGATGGCGTTTATCAGCACTTTCTGCACCTTGCCATCGTGGGTCAGCAGACCTTGCATCTGGCTGAACGGGGCAACCGCCAACACCTGCGGGTTTTTCGAGGCTTTGTCAGCCAGGTTGCGCCAATTATCAATGGGTGTCGGGCTTTCGATTGTGGCGTGCGGCACCATGCCGAGCACACGCGAGCGCATTTCGTGATCGAAACCGTTCATGACGGAGAGCACCACGATCATCACCAGCACACCCAGTGCCAGCCCGATCATGGAAGTCAGGGAAATAAACGAAACGAAATGATTGCGACGCTTGGCGCGGGTGTATCGCGTGCCGATAAATACGAACAGGGGTTTGAACATTTTTGAGGGCTTGTTCGAAGAAAAGAGAAACGTCCATGTGGCGAGGTTGGGGCAGCAGCCTTACACTCAGACAACCACTGCTACCATGGGTTCGCCATGTCGACTCAAGATGATCAAGATCGCCGTGAATACTATCGTATCGAAGATACCTTAGCACTGGAATTTAGCCGCCTATCCGACACCGAGGCGCAATCCACCGATGCCCTGCATGACAACTCGCCGCTGTTTAATCTGCTTAGCGAGCTGCATATTCTCGATTTCGAATCGCAGCATCTGCTGCGCCACATCAGCGAGCGCGACCGCACTCTGGCCAGCTATTTAAAGGTGATGAACAAGCGTATCGACATGCTCGGGCAGACCGTAGCCCAGAGCCTGCTCGGTGATATCGGGCCGCCTAAGCAGGTCACAATTTCCGAAGGCGGCGTCAGTTTCAATAGCCCGGAAGCGGTTGAGGTCGGGACACACCTTGCAATTAAATTAGTGCTTATGCCGCAAGCATTGGGCCTACTTTTACGTGCCAAAACTATTCACTGCCTGGCCTCTGACGACGGCCAATTCGAAATAGGGACTGAGTTCGAAGCCTTGACTGACGCACAGCGCCAATTACTCGCTCGGCATATCCTCCAGCGTCAGGCTTTCGAGCGCCGCCAAGCCCTTGAACAGCCAGAGGAACAACCAGAGCAGAACCCTAACTGACTTAATTCACTGGGATATTGTGCCTATGCCGCGCCTGTTATCTACCCTATTAGCGCTTAGCCTGATGCTGCCGCTTAGCAGCTTTGCTGAAACTTTGACCATCCCGATTGGCCATCAAGGCGACGCTAACCAAGCACAACCCTTGCCCAAGCGTGGCGAGTCACGCAGCGCGGTGCTAAATCGCTATGGGCTAGCCGACGAAGAGCACAAGCCTGTCGGCCAACCGCCAATCACGCGCTGGGACTACCGCGAGTTCAGTGTTTATTTCGAGTATGACCATGTGGTCGATAGCGTACGCCACCTGCCAGTGCATCCTGCGCAGTAGCGCTCTGCCAGCTTGACCGACGACGTAACTGGCTTTATCAATAGTGCATCGCTGACCGTTAAACCCAAGGAGCAACTGTGACGCTGATCTATGGACACCGTGGCGCGAAAGGCGAAGCCCCTGAAAACACCCTGACTGGCTTTCAGCAGTGCTTGGAGCATGGCGTAAACCGCTGTGAGCTTGATCTGCACCTGTCTCGCGATGGCGAGCTGATGGTCATTCATGACCCAACGCTCAAACGCACCACAGGCCGTCGCGGCAAGGTGGTTGAGCACGACGCTGAAGATCTCGTCAGCTATGACGCCCGCAAAGGCGGTCCTGGCTGGGTCAAGGCCTGCCCGATTCCCCGGCTCCGCGAGCTGTTTGAGAAGTGCGCCTTCGAACACTGGCAACTCGAAGTCAAAAGCGCCTCGAAAGTTCGTGCCGCGCGCACCGTTGAAGCCATCGCCAGACTTGCCGATCAATTTGGCATTAGCGATAAAGTCACAGTCACATCCAGTTCGCGGGAAGTGCTCAGCGCCCTTCAACGTCTCGCTCCACACCTGTCACGTGGGCTGGTAGCAGAATACTCTTGGCTCGACCCTATCAAGGTTGCCCAACATTATGGCTGTGAGTACCTGGCATTAAACTGGACGCTTTGCACCCCGGAACGACTGATCAAGGCGCAAAAAGCGGGTTTGCATGTGTCTGTCTGGACAGTTAACGAACCCGCATTGATGCGGCGGCTGGCGGACTTCGGCGTCGACAGCATCATCACCGACTTCCCCGGTATCGCCGTCAAGAGCCTCAAAGATCTGAACCCGACAACGCGCTAAGGTACTGGCCTGCTCGCAGACCGAGCAGGCACGCCCCGCCCTCTCGCCCGCCATCGCTCTCTATAAGTGCGCCAATATGGAGTTATTGCATGTCTTTTCAAAAGATATGTTATAACTTAACAATTAACATTTATTGACCCCTCACCCCGCGGAGAATTGATGAGCATCGCCAGCACCGCAAGTTCTTGCTTGACCGAAAAAGAATTGCTCGAACAACCGACCGACGCCTATATGAATGGCGCTCAGCAGGCATTCTTCAAAAGCCTGCTGATAGGGCAACGCATTGAGCTGCAAGGGCGTATCGAGGAAGAAATACAGCTGCTTCGCGAACAAGAGCCCAACAGTGACCCAATGGACGCAGGGAGCGCCGAAGAGCAACGTCAGTGGCAGTTACGTTTGCTTGAACGAGAGAAAAAACTGCTGAGCAAGATCGATCAAGCGCTCGAACGTCTTGCGCGAGACGAATATGGCTGGTGCCGTGAAACGGGAGAACCCATAGGCCTCAAGCGCCTGCTTTTTCGCCCAACCGCCTCGCTCAGTATTGAGGCTAAAGAGCGTCAGGAGCTGAAAGAAAAACACCTGCGAGAAGCCTGACCGGCCAGCTTCGCCTGAAGTGCTCTGCAGATCAAAATCAATTCGCATGAGGCCCCCAATGAACAACCGGGTTATCAGTAGCCAGACCCTCAACAACCAGACTTTGCCCGATATCGCTGCGCAGTCCGCGCCGGCGCGCCAAGCACTCGACTGGGTCGGTATGTGCAATATCGACATCCCGCTACTTATCGAGGGACAGCGCACCGCTGGCAAAGTAGACGCGGGCGTTAGTCTTGATGATGAAACGGCTCGCGGCATTCACATGTCGCGCCTGTATTTGGCGCTGCAAAGGCTTGCGCAAACGCCGCTGTCACCGGCTTTGCTCAAAGCCGTATTGGCCGAGTTTTTAACTAGCCACAGCGGCTTATCGCAGCGTGCATCTCTGAGAATAAGTCTGGACTGGATGATCCAACGCGAAGCACTGGTCAGTGACTTATCTGGCTGGAGATCCTATCCCGTCACCATTGACGCCTACTTGGACGCTGACGGCCTAAAGTTAGAACTTGGGGTGACCCTCACCTACTCCTCGACCTGTCCTTGTTCGGCAGCATTGGCGCGGCAGTTGATACAACAACGCTTCGCTGACGAGTTCATCAATACACCCATCTTCCATGAGCAAATACATAACTGGCTCGGCAGCACCGACGGCATAGTTGCCACGCCCCATAGTCAGCGCAGCACAGCACACATCCAACTGCGCTTGCATGAGCAGACGACTGACTTTGCGGTATTGGCGGTGATTGATCGCGCCGAGAAAGCACTGGGCACCGCCGTACAAACTGCAGTCAAGCGCGCAGATGAACAAGCATTCGCCCTGCGCAACGGCCAAAACCTGATGTTCTGTGAAGATGCCGCAAGGCGCCTTGATATGACCTTGCGCGAGCAACCAGGTAGTGCAGCCGTCAAGCTCAAAGTCGTTCACGCAGAAAGCTTACATGCCCATGACGCCGTCGCTGAAAGCAGCTGGAACTGGGATTAGCCATTGCGACGAAGCCGGTATCTCTGGTGCGGTTGGGGCAGCAATGGCTCGCCAGAGGGCAAACCGGAAGAGCTGGATGGCGTACGCGTGTTCAGCCCTCAGGGGAAAGCCATCGGCCCTATCTCCCTGCCGGAACGATGCGCCAACCTGTGCTTCGGTGGCCCACAAGGCAACCGCTTGTTTATGGCCAGCAGTCACTCCATCTATTCGGTCTTCGTCAACACTCGCGGTGCTAGCTTCGTCAAATGAGTGATAGGCCACGACCGGCCGGTCGTGGCCTTCTCGGTCTAGATTAATACCGGCAACCAGGCCGATATCAGCAGCAAGATTGCTAGCGCTTGGTTCATCCGTCGTACGGCCCGTGGCGAACCCAATAACCGCACACTCCCCAAACCGAGCAATGCCCACAGCGTCATACACGGCAATGAGACCAGTAGAAACGACAACGACAGGATCACCACTTGAGTACGCTTGTCGGCCCCGCTAACGAACACACTCACAACAGCCACTGCCATCATCCAGACTTTTGGATTGACCATCTGCAGCGCCGCAGCACTAACCACATTCAGGCTTTTGTCACGTGGCGCATCCACGTCCAGTGAAAGCTGTGTGCTATGGAAAATCTGCCAAGCCAGCCAGCTCAACCACAGAACTGCAGCCCAAGCCATCACCTGCTGAACAAGCGGAAATTGCAGTGCTGTTTCACCGATGCCGAGACCGACGGCAAGCACGATCAACGCTGCTGCAAGGCACGCTCCAAAAATGATTGGTACCGTGGGTCCTAGCCCATTTCTGGAACTGTGGCTCAACACCAGAATATTGGTCGGGCCGGGAGTAATCGCCGCGACAAAGGCAAACATGATGAAAGGCAATAGAGTCTCCATCCCTCAAACGCCCTTGATACGAAGCAACAATGATGAATAACACATGGCATGAACTCCTCAATCAGTTAAGAAGTCCATCGTGGCAAATCATTGCAGGTCAGTCTGGAAGGTTTGAGCAGCGCTTGCGGTAATCGGCGGGTGTGAGTTGGTAGGCCCGGCGAAACCAGCGCCCCAGATGACTTTGATCGGCAAAGCCAAGCGTGCTGGCGACTTGGGCCGGCAGCTCGCCCCGCGCCAATAGTTGTCGTGCCTTGGCCAACCGCAGCTGGATCAGATACGCATGGGGTGCCAAGCCAAAAGCGGCCTTGAACGCCCGGGTTAAACGAAAGCGATCTACAGCGCAGGCCTGAGCCAGATCGTCCAGCCCGATGTCATCACAGATATGTGCATGCAGGTAGTCACGCGCAACCTGGGCTACCAACGGCAGGCGCGGATCTCTAACTTGACGCTTGCGCCAATCAAGGTGGCAGGTCAGTGAGCCGAGCAAGGTGTCGAGCGTGCTCTGACGAACGATGCGTAAATCGGCCTCATGAAAGGCGCGGAAGGCTTGCGTTATAGCAGCTGAAAGGCCAGCGTCCTGACTCAGGGTAGAGGCAAAACCTAATTGGCTATCGGCCGGTACATGCTCAAACAGGGCGTGCAACTCGCGTTCCAGCCAATGTGGATCGAGGTACAGCATGGAGTAAGTAAAGCCCTCCTCGGTCGGGGCATACCCATCGTGGATCTCGCCAGGCTCCAGCATGATGACCTTGCCAGGCGTACTCAGGTGGCGAACCCGCCGGCAATTGAATTGCTGCACGCCCTGCCCGGTGACGCCCACCAGAAAACTGTCATGCCAATGGGGATCATAGGCATGCCCCTTAAAGTGGGCACGGATCGACTCGATCCCGGTATCGGCATCCTGGGACAATTCGATCCAGCTGCGTTTATCCACGAACGACTCCATTGGTGGTTCATGCTTAATCTGCAAGGACTACTAAAATACGGGGTTCTGCAAAACCTGTTTAGAAGATTTGTGCACATGCGCAGCGCTATCCTTGTCAACCAAGTCATAGGCAACGACCTGACCGTGGTCCCGCGGGTACCCGTATTCACTTGCGGCAAACCACACCCTTTTAAATTGAAGGGTATTGTTTGCAAAACAGAGCTCTACACCCGTCGGGTTAAGCGCCAGGAGACCCAACCCACCAACGCCAGCGGCAGGCCGAGCGTGAGCCAAGAGAACAGATCGTAGCCATCATCGCCAACCAATGCTGAAATCAAGCCGAGCAGGCTGAGTACACCCAACAGCAAGGGCCAGCGGAAAATCATCCATAATCCACGCCTCATCCCTTGGCCTCCGCCATTACTCCACCTGCATCCAATTCAGCCAGACGCTTTTCCAGCGACGACTTACGCCGCCCCAACCACAGATACAGGCCACTGCCGAGAATGACGATGGAGATAAGGTCCAACACTGTCCAGATGATTTTCAGCGGCAGCCCGCCGTAGTCACCGAAATGCAGGGGCTGTGAGAGCAGCAGGGTTTGCACGTACCAAGGCATTTCGCGCATATCGGTCAACTCACCTGTCTGCGCATCAACCAATGCAGGCTTGAGCAGACGCTCGGTCAACGGCGTCGCACCACGCATATAGATCGCGTAATGATGCTGACTGCTGAACTGGGTGCCAGGGAATGCAACGAAACTGACGTCCATACCCGGCGCAGCCTTTTTCGCAGTCTCCAGGGCTCTGTGCAGTGAACCTGGATCCTTGAGTGGCGGCATGTCCTTATAGGGCGCTGTCATTTCTGCCAGTTGGCCACTCTGCCACAAGCCCAGAATCGGGATTGCCAGGGTATTGATCACCCCAGTCAAGCCGACTACCAGCACCCAGATCAGCGTTACGATGCCCAATACGTTATGCAGATCCAGCCACTTCAGACGCGTGCTGCGCTTGGTGCGCACGGTGGCGAAATCAAGTTTCCGCATAAATGGCGTGTAAACCACCGCGCCAGACACAATCGAAGCCACCAGCAGCAAGCCCATAAACCCGAGGAATAAATAGCCCGGCAACCCCATGAACATATCGGTGTGCAATTTGAGCATGATGTACATAAAGCCACCGGGTGGCGGCAGCGGGTCAAAAAACTCGCCGGTGCGCGCATCGAACGGCTGGACATGACCGTTCTCTGGCGGAGGAACCAATGTTGGCCCGGAAATCACCCCACCCAGTGGATCGTCCTGCTCGAAAAACACAAAGCGTGCAACCTCGCCGGGCCGCGCAGCCAAAGCGCGGGTCATGACGTCGTCAAAATTGATCGCCGGGGTTTCAGCGGTGATTGGCGTGAGCTCCGGATGGGGCTCAAAGTAATGCTCGATCTCCTCGTGGAAGATCAGCGGCAAGCCAGTCAGGCACAGCATCAGCAGAAAGATCGTCGAGATCAAGCTGGTCCACTTGTGCACCAGATACCAGTTGCGCAGGCTTCGGGTGGTCATGTTTTTCTTCTCAAAAGACGGGGCTGTCACGGCATGCTAAAGACGTTAGAGGCAATATTCGGTCGACACCAAAAATGCATATGATAACTATTCGCATGATACCCATTTGCCAGCTTCGTCCACAAGCACAGCGGCAAAAACACGACACCAATGGCCTTACCGGCCGTTGAGCTGTTCTGCGTCAGCTGCCAGTGTTTCAGCATGGATATAGTCCGCCGCCCATGCTTGGGCAATTAGCCCGGCGCGCCCCAAACGCAAGGCGGCGGATTCAAAATCAACCACCAGGCAATGGTCTGTATGCAGTGGCCGTCGCGGTAACTGGCTATAACGTCCGTCCGTCAACAGGCACAGGTGTAACTGCTTATCTGGCGCTTGCCGACGGACCTGCGCCATAAGCTGCTCGGCTAAATCAATGGCCGAGGCTACCGGCGAGCCGCCTCCCCCCGTGATGGGCTCAATCCAGCACTGATTGAACGCAGCCACTCGCTGTGGCTTTTGCAACACCCGCGCGTGCCGACCGGCAAAGACAATCACCGCCAGCTCACTTCTCTGCTTATAAAGCTGGCGCGTCCACTGCATCAGCAGCCCTTTGGCCAGTGCGAGGTTTTGGTCTTTGAGCATTGAAGCTGAGCAGTCGAGCAGTAAGCAGTGCAGTTGCCTGGCACCACCGGCTCGTGGCTTGAACTGCAGGTGCCGCATCTGCCACGGCTGATTGGCCTTTTTGCTCAGACTACGCGGCCAGTGAATAGCAGTGCTCTGCGCACTACCCACTTCTCGGGTCCGCGCTTGCCCCTCACTTTGCACCGGTTGCTCACCCACAGCAGCCGGTTTCAGGGCTTTTTTGTCGGCAGTGGCCTTATACCGCTGAGTGTTTGAGTCGGCACGGCCTGGGGTGGCATCTCCCCCCATTCACTGACGCCATTATCAGTGTTGTTCACACCGAGGCCCGCAGTACTTGGCGACTGCGACGCTGGCGGCTGCTGGGGCGGATGTTTGCGGCGATGGGCCAACACCAGCTCAGCCACAGCGTCTACATCTGCCGCGTTGATTTCATCGTGCGCAAGCCAAGCAGCGTGGGCACAAGCAGCGCGTAAAAGAACCAAATCAGCCCGTACTCCTTCAACGCCCGCTGCCACACAGATTTCACTGACCTGACGATGGAGCGCATCACTAAAGGTTAAATGGCGTATCCGCTCGCGCCCTTGCTCGATGCGTGTGATCAACCCTTGCTGCGCCTGGGCATAGCGCTCGACGAAACCTTGCGGGTCGCGATCGAAAGCTAAACGGCTACGCACGATGGCTTCCCGGCTGCCGGCATCTATTTGGGCGTCCAGTCGTACAAATAAACCAAACCGGTCGAGTAGTTGGGGGCGCAATTCGCCCTCCTCCGGGTTCATGGTGCCGACCAACGCAATACGCGAGGCATGCTGATGCGAAATGCCGTCACGTTCAATCCGGTTTACTCCGCTTGCGCAGGCGTCGAGTAATAAATCGACCAGGCCATCTGCAAGAAGATTCACCTCATCGACATAAAGCACGCCACCGTCGGCAAGGGCCAGCAACCCTGGCTTGAAACTCACCTCGCCATCTTGCAACGCTGCCTGCAGGTCCAGAGATCCTGCTAGCTGCTCCTCACTGGTGCCCAAAGGCAAATTGACAAAGCGCCCCTGTGGTAAAAGGGCCGCCAGCGCACGGGCACTGGTTGACTTAGCCGTGCCACGCGGGCCCTCGATCAAGACGCCGCCAATCTGTGAATCAATAGCCGCAAGCTGCAGTGCGAGTTGCAGCTGCGGCTGACCGTGCAGCGCTGCAAAAGGGTATTGCGGGCTCAGGCTCATCGTTCCTCCAGATGGTGTTCAGCAGCGAGCAGGTGTTGCTCTATTTGTTCGCGATACTCGCCGGGCTCCTGCCATAAGCCGCGCTGCATGGCCTCCATCAACCGCTCACTGATTTCCAACAAAGCATCAGGGTTGTGTTGCTGAAGAAACTCAAGTGTCGCCGGGTCATTTAGATAAGCGTCAGTCAGGCTGGCGTATTGATCGTCACGGACCACGCCCGTTGTGGCGTCATAGGCAAACAGATAATCAACAGTGGCTGCCATTTCAAAAGCACCTTTGTAGCCATGGCGTTTAACCCCGTCGATCCATTTGGGATTGGTCACACGAGAACGCATGACACGGCTGACTTCTTCACCGAGACTGCGAATACGCGGCGCTTGGGGATTGGAGTGGTCACCGAATAAAATCATCGGCTGGCTGCCGCTTAAGTGGCGCACGGCAGCACTCATGCCACCCTGGAATTGGTAGTAGTCATCCGAGTCGAGCAGGTCGTGTTCACGGTTATCCTGGTTCTGCACCACGGCTTCAAGTTCGCTCAGGCGTGTGGCGAAACTGTCACGGCGCTCCTCGCCGTAGGCTTGCTGGCCATAGGCGTAACCGCCCCAATTCAGGTAGGCACGGGCCAGGTCAGCATCATCTTGCCAGTCGCCCGAATCGATCAGGCCTTGCAGACCCGCGCCATAGGCACCGGGCTTGGCACCAAAAATACGAAAGCCCGCGCGTTGCCTTGCGGCGTCCTTGTCCAAGCCTTTGGCTTGTAATTCAGCCATTTCATTGCGGATGCGCGCCCGAATCGGATTAACGTCATCAGGCTCATCCAGTTCGGCAACCTTCTGCACGGCCGCATCAAACATCTGCATCACATTGGCAAAGGCATCGCGGAAGAAGCCCGAAACCCGCAGGGTGACATCCACCCGAGGGCGGTCCATGCGCTTGGCTGGCAACACTTCAAAGTCACTGACCCGCCAACTGCCCTCGGCCCATTTTGGACGTACGCCGATCAAGGCAAAGGCCTGCGCCACATCGTCACCACCGGTACGCATGGTGGCCGTGCCCCACACCGACAAACCCAGGCTGCGCGGATAGTCACCGTGATCTTGCATATAGCGTTCGACAACCAGGCTTGCAGACTTCTCTCCCAGCGCCCAGGCGGTTGGCGTGGGGATCATTCGCGTATCGACTGAAAAAAAGTTACGCCCAGTTGGCAACACATCCGGCCGGCCGCGCGACGGTGCGCCGCTTGGACCCGGCGGCACGAAACGGCCACTCAGGCCCCGACCAAGTTGATAGAGTTCCTGCTGGCCGCATGCCAATAACCGTGGGCGCAGATCTGTCTCGACGCGGTGCATCACAGCTCGGGTCTGCAGCATATTCTCCAGCAAGGCGGAGCCTGCACACTGGGCATCTTCGAGTAACGCAAGGGCAAACAATTCCAAGCGCTCACGGGTATCGCCCAAGCTGCGCCAAGGTTGTTCGCTTATAGCCTGCAACACAGCGGGTTGCTCGCCCAGCCAAGGTTCGCCCCACTGCGCATCGAGTGGATCGAAACGGCTGTCGGGCAACAGATCAGCCGCCAGCGCTCGGACCAGACTGGCATTGGCGCCTTGACCATCACTCACGCCATGGCGGGCCAGTGCCAGCAGTGTGTCACGCAACAATCGCCCTTGCGGTGAATAGCCAAATACATGCAAACCATCACGAATCTGGCTCTCTTTAAGCTCGCATAAATAGCTGTCTGTGCGATTGAGTAGCAGCTGTTCTTCGACCTCGTTGGTCGGTGAGCCGAGGCCCAGATCTGCATTGAGATTGTGCTCGACAATCAGTGCCAACACTTGTTTGCGCAACAGTGCTGCACGGCGAGGATCGAGGGTAAGCGCCTCATAGAACTCATCAATCAGACGTTCCAGATCACGCGTTGGGCCGAAGCTTTCAGCACGGGTCAATGGCGGCATCAAGTGATCAATAATCACCGCCTGCGCGCGCCGCTTGGCTTGGCTGCCTTCGCCGGGATCATTAACGATAAAGGGATACAAATGCGGCATTGGCCCGAACACCAGATCCGGCCAACAGTTTTCACTCAAGGCAACGCTCTTGCCCGGCAACCATTCAAGATTACCGTGCTTGCCAACATGGACAATGGCATCGCTGGCCCATGCTCGGCGCAACCACAGATAAAACGCCAAGTAATAATGCGGGGGCACCAGGTCTGGGTCGTGATAATTGGCATACGCGTCAAGCTGGTAGCCGCGCGCAGGCTGAATGCCAACAAAGATATTGCCCAACCGCAACCCGGCAATCATAAAGCGCCCCTGACGCAGCATAGGATCGGCATCCGGTGCGCCCCAGCGCTCGATGATTGCGTTGCGGTTGGCCTGCGGCAGCTCGGCAAAGAAAGTCAAATAATCGCTCAGTGCCAGACTTTGCCGCGCCGGACGCAAGGCCCATTGCTGCGGGTCGTTCGTCACGCCTTGCTGCAATAGACGCATCAAGGCGTCACCGTCAGCGGGGATATCCTCGATCCGATATCCCTGTGCCTGCAGATGCTTGAGGATGCCGATCACCGAGGCCGGTGTATCCAGCCCAACACCGTTACCCAATCGCCCTTCGCGGGTTGGATAGTTGGCCAAAACCAGCGCCAGTCGCTTGTCCGCGTTGGCCAAGCCACGCAGACGGCACCAGCGTTGGGCCAACTCGCTGACAAAGGCAATCCGCCCATGTTCGGGCTGATATTCCACCACATCACTTTGTGTCAGCTCATTGTGCTGGCCCAACCCTTTAAAACTGATGGCGCGGGTAATAATGCGCCCATCCACTTCGGGCAAGGCCACATGCATGGCCATATCGCGCGGCTGCAAGCCGTGGGCATCCGCGCGCCAGCTCTGTTCATTGCCACCAGAAAGCACCACCTGCAGCACTGGAATATCACCTGCCAACGCGTGATCACCCGGGTCATCCATACTTGATGCAGCGAAAGCGGTGGTATTAAGAATCAGCGCCACATCCTGTTCGGCGCAGAGTTGACGCAACGCCGCCAGACAGTGGTGATCTTTAAGTGACATCAAGGCTATTGGCAACGGGTTAAGGCCATGGGCGAGCAAGCTGTCGCACAGGGCCGTAAAGACGCTGGTATTGCCCGCTTGTAAATGCGCGCGGTAAAACACCACTGCCACACAGGGTGCATCCGCCAGCCAACGCGCCTGAACATCTTCAAGGGACGCAAAGGCATGTTGCGGATCGAACAGGGCAAATGGGGGCAATGAGCGAGGCGCTTGTGCGGGTTGCGGCAAGGCAAAAAACGCAGCACCAATGTAGCGGTACAACTCACGGGCATTGCCCGCTCCCCCTTCGCGCAAATAACGCCAAAGCTGATGACAGATATGCGCTGGCGCCGTGCTCAAAGTCGTGAGGTTGTGGTCCTCGGTCATGTCACCAGAGAACATGGCCAGCGCAATACCCTTGCGCTGGCACAGCGCGACCAACTGTTCAGTGCCGTACGGCCAGTAACTCTCACCACCAAGGTGGTCGATGACAACTACCTTGGCGTACTGCACGACTTGATCAAGGTACATGTCAATTGACGCATGCTGACGCAGGTGCAGCAGATTGGCTAAGCGAACAGAGGGAAACCCTTCCTGCGGACAAGTGGCCGCCAGCAGCGCCAGAGTGGTATCGGCCGCACTGAGAATAACAATGTCGGCCGGATCCTGGTCAACGGTGGTGATGGTCGCCCCGCTGTCATCAACGTAGCCACCTGGCAGCGCGGCGAGCATATGCATTGATCAGCCCTCTGCCACAGCGACGTGCAGTGCCTGTCGCAACGCCTGGGCGTCGAGGTCCTGGCCGATTAAAACCAGGCGAGTGCATGGGGTTTCATCCGCGTTCCAGCGGCGATCAAAGTAGGCATCGAAGCGCTGGCCAACGCCTTGCACAACCAAGCGCATGGGTTTGTCTTTAAGCGCGACAAAACCCTTGATACGAAACAAGCTGTGCTGCTCAACCAATTCATGCAGCACGCTGAGCAAGCGCTCGCGATCAACCAACGGCAAATCTACCACCAGTGAGTCAAACTGGTCGTGGTCATGATCGTGCTCATCACCGTCGCCGTGGTCGTGGTGGCTCTGACGAGAATCAATGGTGTTTTCCGATGCGTTGCCCAGCCCCAGAATCAGGTCAAGCTCAAGGCGACCCTGGTCACTGACAATCAGCTTGACCTGTGCAGGAACCTCCGCCCGCACCAGTGCTTCAACGCGCGCCAATGCCGCTGCGTCGGCCAGATCAGTTTTGCTCAGCACCACCAGGTCGGCGGCCAGCAATTGATCTTCAAACAGCTCGTGCAGCGGCGACTCGTGATCCAGGTTCGGGTCAGCCCGACGCTGCTCATCAACGGCTTTGGGGTTAGCCGCAAACTGGCCGGCTGCAGTCGCAGGCACATCAACCAAGGTGACGACCGCATCGACCGTGCATGCATTCTTGATTTCTGGCCAGTTAAACGCCTGAACCAAAGGTTTTGGCAGAGCCAAGCCGCTGGTTTCGATGATGATGTGATCGATCTGATCACGGCGTTCAATCAACTCCCGCATCACCGGATAGAACTCCTCCTGCACCGTGCAGCAGACACAGCCGTTGGACAGTTCATACAGCTGCCCCGTGCTCTCGATCCCCTCCTCATCACAGCCAATGCCGCAGCCACGCAGGATGTCGCCATCAATGCCCAGCTCGCCAAATTCATTGACAATCACAGCAATGCGCCGGCCATTCGCGTTGTCCAGAATATGGCGTAGCAGCGTCGTTTTACCGCTACCGAGAAAGCCGGTAACGATGGTGACGGGGATCTTGGCGGACATAACAAACACTCCAATAAATCAGTTTTCGAGCACGGGAATCCGCGCAATGAATTTACCCTTGATACCGGCCGGCCAACTGCGAAACGGCACTTGGCCGGTTTCTGAACGTTGATACTCACGGGCGTAATCCAGCAGTGCAGCTGCAGCCTCGGGCTCCGGGCTGAACCCCCCGAGGACGTAGGTGATTTTGCCGGGCGCTCGCAGCACGCCTGCACAGTGGCGCTGGCAAACCATCAGACAACGCGTGCGCTGAACACTAAGCGCGTCGCTTGCACACAGCTGGCGTTGCACCTCACGCACAAAGCGTTCACCCGGGCGCTCGGCCTCGGGTTCGGCGGCGTCATAACCGCAGGTCTCGCACAGCGTTAAAGTGACGGTCATAGATGTTCCTCATCGGGGCGACAGGCCCAGGGCAAGACAAACGCTTGCTGCTCATGCTCGCCGAGCATTGCTTGCACGCGGTAAACCTGCTGGAGGTTTTTCGGTGTAAGCACCTGTCTCGGCGTGCCGAACGCGACCACGCAACCTTGGTCAAGCAGTAGCAATCGATCGCAAAAGCGGCTGGCCAACGTCAGGTCGTGAAGCACAACCAGCGCACTGCGCCCTTGGGTGCATTGACGGCGCAAAAGCGCCATGACATTGAGTTGGTGAAAGGGATCAAGCGCGGCCACTGGTTCATCGGCAAGCAACAACGAGCTGCCGACTGCAAGTGCACGAGCAAGACGCGCACGGGCCCGCTCGCCGCCGGATAATTGATCGAAGCGCCGCTCGACCAAATCGCTCAAGCCCATCTGATTGATGGCCGCTGCGACGGCCTCCGCGTCAGCCGCACTTGAGCGCTGCCAGGGTGAACGGTGCGGCAGGCGCCCCAGCGCAATGTAATCGCGCAAATACAGTGGCCAGCCGCCGCTGTCGCCCTGTCCCAAATAGGCCAGACGCAGTGCCCGTTGACGCGAAGTCAATTTATTCAAGGCGGCTGCATCCAGTTCAATCGTCCCGGTATAGGGATGTAAATGAGCAATGGCTTTAAGCAAGGTACTCTTACCTGCACCATTAGGGCCGATAACCCCCAACAGTTCGCCCGCCGCCAGCTCCAGTGACAAATCCCAAAGCAGGTTCCGACCGTCAATCGCAACGTTCAATTGCGCAATACGTAAGCCACTCATGCGTTCACCAGCCGCTGGCGCAGCACCAACATCAAAAAGAACGGTGCGCCCAATAACGCAGTGACAACACCGAGCATTAATTCCTGCTCGCCACTGATCAAACGCAACAAAATGTCCGCTGCCAACAGCAATACCGCGCCGCCGATGGCGCTGCTCAGCAAGAGGCGTGAAGGGTGATAACCGACCCATTTGCGCAGCAGATGTGGCACCACTAAGCCGATAAATCCAATAGCCCCGGTGACCGCCACGCTGGCACCCACGCAGAGCGCAGTACCCAAGATTATTTGCCCACGCAAACGCGGCAGGCTGACGCCGAGGCTGCTGGCTTCATCCTCGCCCAAAGTCAACGCATCAAGCTGCGGACCACAAGCGAGCAACAACAGCACCCCGGCGGCGATAAAGGGCAAGCACAGCTGAATATCGGCAAAGCTGCGGTCACTCAACGAGCCCATCAGCCACAGGACGATGTCTTGCATATCGGTTGGATTGGGCGCCAGGCTGATGGCCAGCGAGGTCAATGCCGAGCACAGCGCAGAAAGCCCAATGCCCGCGAGAATCAATGTCAGGTTACTCGCCCGGCGCCGGGCAATCAGATACAAAATCAAGGTAGCCAATGCAGCGCAGCCCATTGCAGCCACAGGCAGCAGCCACGGGTTCAATGCACTCAGCCCGTAGTACAAACAAACTACTGCCCCCAAACTGGCGCTGGAACTTACCCCTAGCAAGCCTGGCTCTGCCAAGGGATTGCGCAATAGACCTTGCAGCGCTGCACCTGAGACGCCTAAGGACATACCGACCAGAATCGCCAGAATGACCCGTGGCAAGCGAATCTGCTTGACGATAATCTGTTGCTGCACGGCCACATCTGTCAGATCACGACTGCCGGTAGCCTGGTTCAATAAACCACGGGCAACGTCATCCAGCCCCAGCGGCACCGCCCCAATGGTCAACGACAACAAAAACAACAATCCGAGTACGGCCAGTAGCACTGCATTCAAGCGGCTCACTGTGGGGACTGCTCAAGCAAACTTAGCGCATCCATTTGCTCCGCAAGCTGTTCAGCGCTGTAGACCAACTGCCAGTCACTGCACCCCCAGCGGTTGCCCTCAACTCGCAACAGCGGACGGCTGGCCGTTAATTGCTGGATAAATGGATGGCGCGAAAAGGCTGACTTGGCATAACCCTTGTCGATTGGCATATCCGCAGTGACGAAGACATCAGGAGGCTGACGCACCAAATCTTCTATGTTGAAACGGCCCCAGCCGCTACGGCCTAATGCCGCTTGATGATTGACCACGCCGACAGCCTGAAACACTGTATCGACGTAGGTATCGCGTCCGGCGCTGCCGCCATTGGGACGCAGGTATAGCGCGCTAAGCGGACGCGGCTGTTGTTTGAGGCGATCAAGTCGCGCCTGCACATCAGCAAGCAGGGCTTCCCCCTCCTCGACCCGGCCCAGTTTGGCGGCAACCAAGCGCGTGCTGGCAAAGATTTCTGCCCACGTCGTCGGGTACGGCACCACCAGCACTTCAATACCATATTCGCGTAAGAGCGCGGCCTGGTTGTGACTCTGCCAACGCCGTGAGGCGAGCACCAGATCTGGGTGCAAGGCTATGATTTCTTCACTGCTGGCGTGATTAATCGGCACCTGTTGGGCCTGCGCGGCCATTGCAGATAGCTGCGGATCACGACTCTTGCTCGACACCGATAACAGTTGCTCAGGCGCAGCCAGGCGCAATGCCAACATATCGGCGCACTGGTTTGTAGAGACCACACGAGGCAATTGAGCTGCCAATGCCGGCAGGCAAAACAAGCCCATCAAGCCAAGCAAGGCGCGCATCAGAAATCGATACCCATTTGCGCGCGCACGCCTTGCTTGTAGGCATGTTTAACGTCGCGGATTTCGCTGACAGTATCGGCCAGCTCAACCAGTTCAGGCTTAGCTGCACGCCCGGTAACAATTACGCTTTGCATCGGCGGGCGCGCACGAATGGCTTGCAACACCAACTCAGTATCGAGGTAATTGTATTTGAGCATATAGGTCAGCTCGTCTAGCACCACCAGATTCAAGCTGTCGTCCTGCAGCATTTTGGCAGCGTGCGCCCATGCCTCATCGGCAGCTGCTTTATCCTGATCCCAGTCTTGAGTGTTCCAGGTAAAGCCCGTCGCCATTGCGTGATAGTCAACCAATGGCGCGTGCTGACGTAGGTAAGTGATTTCGCCCGACGCCTGAGTGCCCTTGATGAACTGCACCACACCGGCGCGATGACCATAACCCAGCGCACGGTACAAGGTGCCGAAGGCGGATGTGGTCTTGCCCTTACCGTTGCCGGTGATAAGGATAACGATCCCGCGCTCCTCTTGAGCACGTTCAATACCCGCATCGACCACAGCTTTCTTGCGCAGCATGCGCTCATTGTGGCTGCGCTTTTTGTCTTCATCGATCACTTGCCGACACTCCTGGAATCGGGAAATGCACGCGCGATAAAGCGCACGCAGCTCAAAGGAGCGCAGCAACAGGGTATGGCAGGACGTGGCTATGCCAAGACCTGATGACGACTGGAAATAGGTGTCTGCTAAGACAATCTACAGCATCGGCAAACCCACACCCCGGGGTACGCACCTCTTTTCGATCAGGCCGGTCTTCTGGCTCGCCATCATTCGCTAATCGCACCTTCCCGGTTACCCAGTGGTATATCGCGATTGCGTTAGGCTCTACAGCAGCGGGGGCTGCGCCGGAATACGCGGTGGATATATCCACGCGGTCACCGGACTTCCCGTTTCACCCGTTGCGCGGTTGCGCTCGGGGCACCTGTTCGATGCCACGCAGAGTACCCGAGTCGCCCATGCAGGGCAACCGCGCACTACCGCGCAGCCCATGAATATGAGCCCAGTATTACGGGGCAAAAACAGGAGAGTATGCACCCGGGTCAGCCCGCGTTCTGGCGGGCTCGATGCCTGATCAAACAGACTGAAAAGGCATCGATAACGACTCGCCCAACTGCCTAAACAGTCAAACTAGGCAGGTTGGTGCAGGCGCACATTGAACGCTGGGCCGCGACTGGAATTAGCAAACGCTTTAGCCGCCGCCAATACGCCCAGATCGATCAAAGGCTCAACGATGATGACGGTCATATACGCCAGACCAAAAGTTGCGACGTTAGCCAGGTTCTCCATGCTAAAACCATGGCCATAGAACGCCCAAAACGCTACCCACATCACGATGCCGCCCTGATAAGCCGTCGACAATGCAAGCACCTGGCTGTAACGGGTATCGACGTAGGCCGTGCTCGCCGGAATGATGCGCTGCGCCAAGGCATTAATGGCCCACAAAGGCACCAACAGCGTTGTCACATTCATACCGTATTGCGGCAGGTCGAAGGGGGCGAAAAACAGTCCCTGGATCAGCAGGCCTGCGGCCAAGCCAATTGCCGACGCCCCTGCTCCAAACACCAATAACAGCGTGGAGCCGAGAATCAGATGGACCTCTGAAACGCCCACTGCATGGTGAGGCAGGACCTCAAAGAAACAGAATACCAATGCAGTGGTAATCAGGCTGCGCAACACTAATGCTGCAATGCCTCCGTTATTGCGGATGCTATCAACGGCCATTTTGGCAGCGAGGCCAAAGCCGCCTACCGCTGTCGCATAACTGAGAAAGATTTTAGCGCCGTCAACGACACCCGGTTCGATATGCATTATGAATCCTCCATCGCACCCACCGCGCGATAAATATGAGTGAATGACCGGCAAAACGCGGTCTCGATGACAGGTTTCCTGACTTGCGCGTCATCGTTCTACCCACCTTCCCAGCATTGCCAGTGGTATCCGGGTATCACTCTTCGCTTACAGTTGCGGAGGCAGTTGAGGAATCAAGCCGTAAAGCTTTCACCCCATTCCCTTTTTCATTTAGGCCCGCCCACAAACGGCGGCCTAAAACCATCGGCGGCTACTTTACTGTTGAACCCCTCAATGGGGACAGATTTATTTTTAGCGAACTGACAGTAGCGATAGCTCACTCAGGCTATATGACTGATTGCCGCTCTTCCCCGGGCTAGACCTCTTAAAGACTATCCGCCAGCGTACATAGAACGACCCTAACCCTGCATCAGCCCTTAACTGTGGGATCAAGTGATGGCGTAAATCTAACTGCCTGCCTGAAACTAGAATTATTTGAATAATTTTGAGCTTATTGGTAATACTTGCCATTCGCTTGATTCTTACCGCGCCATTTTCGGGCAGCGAGCTATTTTAATGTTGGCTTGGGGGCTGTTTATGAAAGCTTTAGGTGACGTTGTTCTGCTGACTGCTGCACTAATGCTGTCTTCAACCGCAGCGGCTGATGTTTTAAGTTTGAAGGCCGAAAACGATATCTTTTCCGGCGGTAAGGACGGTCATTACACCAATGGCTTGGAAGGTGTTTTAACCTTTGAACCAGAGGCTGATCATTGGACGCGCGATATAGCCAACCTGATTCCGGGCTGGACCTCACAAGACTTGGGCTATGCCGCTTATCGCTTTGGTCATCAGATATATACACCCGAAGATATCGAACAGACTGATTTGCAAAAAGACGACCGTCCCTATGCGGGCCTGTTCTATGGCGGCCTGACACTTATGTCGATAGAACAGTTGGCCAGCCACCGTGAAACCAGCACTTTTAGTCTCGATATTGGTTTGGTGGGACAAGGTGCTGGCGGCGAAAAGATCCAGCGCGAAGTGCACAAAATCACCGGCAGCGACTCACCGGAAGGCTGGGACAACCAACTGACAAATGAACCCTTCGTCAACCTGGGTTATGAAAAACGCTGGTGGCTGCAATCTCAGCTTGGCGGACTCGAAATGGAGTACGGCCCAAGCGTCGGTGGCGCCTTGGGTAATCTGTACACTTACCTGTCAACTGGAGGGGGTGTGCGTTTAGGCCAGGGCCTATCACGCAGTATCAGCCAAGCCAGCCCAACCCCGGATTTAGGTGATGTGCAGTTTTTCAACCCCGACGGCGGGTTTGGCTGGTTTGTTTACGCCAACCTGGAAGGCCGCTACGTGGCGCACAACATGTTGCTCGACGGCAACACCTTTCACGACAGCCACTCGGTTGACCGTGAAGACCTAGTTGGAGATGCGCAACTGGGTCTGACGCTGATGTGGGATCGCTGGCAACTGTCTGCCGCAAACATCTGGCGCACCCGAGAATTCAAGGGTCAGAATGAACCCGATCAGTTCGGCTTGCTGTCACTTTCTACCTGGTTATAAACCGGACTATGCGCTGTGGACGCAAGTGCCACAGCGCCAGATACAGCATCTGGTTTTAACGCCACACCCATCACCAGCTGAAGCAACCTCAGCCCTGCTGCACCTCGATTGACTCCAGATACGCCACCAATGCCCGCGGGATCTCCCGATGCAGCACCAGGCTACGCAACTCGTCATCGTATTCAGCAATAAGATCTACCACCAAACCGACCGGCAAACCAAGCAAGGTAGCGGTGTAGGCGCGCCTGTCAGCATCAGTGGCTGAGGGTAAACGCAAGGTCAAAATGCGCAGGCACAGCGCCTGAATCAATGGATGGATCGGCGTGTCAGTTGGTGATTTCCCGGCGACTCGATCCAGGCGCATAAGCTGAAGCACTACAGGGTTACGCGATACATAATCCAGAAAAGGGATGATCAAACGCCCGATCAGTTGCTCAGCGCTATCAGTGCGCCATACCTCATCACCGGTGCTATCAATTGCAGCCAAGACTTCAGCCATAGCACGTTCATGCCGCTCATATGAGGCCACTAACACATTCTGCTTGTCGCAAAAGAAGTGATAAAGCGACCCTACGGAAGTCTGCGCTTCTGCAGCCAATTTGTGCATGGTAATGGCACCGTCTCCACTGGCGACCAACAACCGCTCAAAGGCGTCAATGATCAGATTGACCCGATGCTCGCCCCGACTCTGACTTGGCTGGCGTCGCTTCTTTGCACACGCTTGCCCAGCGACTTCAACTTTCTGAGACATAGTGGCCAGGGTTCCGAGGTTTGATGGGCAGGCTATCACGTGCAGCTTGAGCTTATGTAACGGCTACACGCTTGGCTTACGCGAATTACAGGCACCTGATCCAACTATAGGCCAACGGTTCAATGACGTACTGCCCGCTTGATGTTGGCCTAACCGATTTCGGCTGCACCTGATACAGAGCGGCGTATCGAAGCGCTCGATTTTTGCGAGCTGTCATGAGTCGTGGGCAGGCTGTTGCTGGTTTGCTCCAGCCTGAGGCGATGCAGAAACCACCCTTGGGAATGCCGCAGGCAACAAAAGATTGCGAGGCTAGCTCTGTTACTGTTTTCAGCTGTCTGGCCATCTCAAGCATGGCGCTACCCAAAAGCGTCCCGTCGATGTCAGGTTGGGCAGCTTCGCTGGCCATGGTTCAGGTCTTGTTTGTAGTTATGACTGAGCAGGGTTGCCTTACCGTCGTGCCAGGTCAGGGTCAGGACATAGAGCGAATCATAATCGTCGCCAGCCCAGTCATTGAGAACCACTTGTTTTTTACCCACTGCCTCACTGGCCACAGTATTGATCAGCTCAGGCAGGTAACCGCTTGACCAAGCGGTGTAGACAGTGGCATTGCGGTATTTATCTTCCTGCAACTCGTCAGCTAAATCGCTGGTGTCATTGGCCCCAAAATCGATATTTACCGGCAGACCAAGTTTGATGGCGCTTGGGCTGATGGTCATCAGCGGTCTGATGTAGCTATAGGCATCACCCTCGCTACCCTCTTCAACGTGCCGCGAAGGGTTGGCCGCAAACACATAATCAGCCTTGCCGAATTTTTCCGGCAGCAAGACCGACAAATCCAAAGCACGATTAAGACCTTGGCAGTTGAGCTGTCCAAGGCCTTCTCCAGGTTTTTCAGCATGACGCAGAAACACCAAAGTCTGGGTGCCGTCTACAGGCGCGGCGCGGCCTTCAACAGCCACAGCCCCCAGCAGCGTGACACCGCCGAGAAGCGCTAACGAATAAAGGGCAACGCGATGGCGCTTCAACAGCGTGGAAAGGATCATTAAACAGGCTCTTTACGGGAAAATGGCGCTCGACCAAGCTAGCAATGTGTTCAGACACGCCACTGCATCTTGATCGGAGCGTTGGACTACCCCAAGCTCAATTGGGTTCCTTACGCGATTTTTACCCAGGAAAAAGCCGCCTTTCGGCGGCTGTTATTCCCTCACGCTAGCTGACTAAACGACATCTGATTATCAGCTTGAACCGGAACCCACTTGCTGAGCCATCCAGGGGTTGGATTTTGCTGCGTCACCGCCCCCACTGATTGCCACCTCTGATCGCTCTTTTGTGCGCTGAACGTCTTTTCCTGTATGCCCTCGCGCAGGAATCATATCTAAATGCCTCCTGGGCTTTTCAACTGCCGCATTGCCGCTGTCATGAGTGATTTTGCCTTACTCAGATGCCACTAAACCAGTTGTAGCCTTGATCTTCCCAATACCCGCCCGGATTGTCATTACTGACGAAGATCTCGACAATATGTTTTGGGTTTTTAAAGCCTAGTTTGGTCGGTACCCGGACCCGCAGCGGATAGCCGTACTCCGGTGGTAACGCGACTTCTCCGTAATCCAGTGCCAGGAGGGTTTGTGGATGCAATGCGGTCGGCATGTCGAGGCTCGAGTAATACCGGTCCGCACACTTGAAGCCGACAAACTTGGCCGTGGTATCAGCACCAATATGTTCCAGAAAGTTTTTCAGTGGTACGCCGCCCCATTGACCGATAGCGCTCCAACCTTCAACGCAAATCAAGCGCGTAATATCAGTGCGTTGCGGCAGCTTGCGTAAACCTTCAAGCGTCCACGGCATCTTATCCCGCACCAGCCCGGAAACAGCGAGCGAGTAATCGGCCAGGTCCACGTCGGGGATATCGTCTTCGCCGTAAAAGGCATTGAAGGGAAATGGCGTGGTCATTTGCGCCTTGGCGTAGGTCGGCGCTAGTTTTTGGCCACTGAACAGCCAGGCCTGAACCCGGTCGTTCCAGCGGGACATGGCCCACAGCACCTTGTCCACTTGGTCGCCGTCCTGCAGATTACAACCCGTGAGCATGGCCATCGCGCCGACAGTCAAACCACCGCGCAGGAAGTTGCGGCGTTGGATGCTTTCGAGCTGAAGCTGTTGTGCCGGCTCAAGTTTAATGCGCGCAATCGCGCTTTTTTTGGGCTCAATCATGGTCGTGTACACCGCCGGTGATCATGGGCAACAAGGTTTTCGGCACAAGCAGCACCAACACCAGATGGACGACAACAAAGGCGCCGATGACCGTCATCGCGGCAAAGTGCACATAACGAGCAAAGTCATAGCCGCCCAATAGCCCCACCAGTTCTTGCAACTGAACGGGTTTCCAGATGGCCAGCCCTGAGATCACCACCAACACTCCTGCTGCCAACACCAGCCAATACATCAAGCGTTGCACGGCGTTATAAACGCCGGTGTTATGCACCAGTCGAAACCGCAATGCAGCGGTCAGATCATGCTTAACCGCCTGCATGCTGATGGGCAAAAAATCACGTTTGAAGTGGCGACTGATCAGCCCGTAAAGCACATAGAGCAAGCCGTTGATAAACAGCAACCACATAAACGCAAAGTGCCAGGCCAGGGCGCCGCCAAGCCAACCGCCGACCGTCAACTGGCCTGGGAACCTGAAGTCGAAGAGCGGCGAAGCGTTGTAAATAGCCCAACCACTCATAAACATACAGACCATGCAGGCGGCGTTGATCCAATGCGTGAGGCGCACGGGCCAGGGATGGATGGTTTTTTTACTCATGGATTTCCCTACTTCGCAAATAATGCAAAGGTTGCAGCCCTCATCAAAACTCGCTGCAACCTTCAACGGCGATTACATAGGCGGCTGGAAGCCATCTTTGCCAACGGCAACACCGCGTGCGGTTTTGCCATCTTCAGCCGGGAAAACAACAATTTTCGCGCCCTTGATCAACTCTTCAACTTTGCCGGGCTCTACGTAAGCAATCGGCACATCATCCGGCACAACCAGCTGCTTCTCGCCACCTTTGTAATTGACAGTCAGGGTGCGACCATTGGCTTTCGACAGTTTGCCCACGGTGCCGTTGGTCATGGTGCCGGTGCTGCCATCCGCGTTTTCCCAGCCGTAATGACCTTCGCCGCTGCCCTTGAGGCTGGCCTCGAATACGGTGACTTCCAGCGCTTTAAGGCTGCCGTCAGCCTGTGGAATGGCGGCCGAGCCGACGAAGCTGTCGGCTTTAATCGAATCAAGGTCAGCCTTTGATACCCGCTTGTAGCCGGTCTTGTCGGTCAAACCCACGGTCTGTTGTGCGCCCGCACGGTTGGTGAAGGTCAGGGTGTTATTGCTGACAGCTTCGACAGTACCGCGCAGTGGCTTGACCACTGGCATATCAGCTGCAGTGGCCATGACCGCCGCACTGAGCATCAGCATACCGAACGTGGTGGACAGAGCATTCTTGAGCTTCATTAGGATGATTCCTCAGGGGTTTATGTGCCCCCATCCTCGACCTCTGACCGGCACCTCAGGATGACCGCGGGATTACATTTTTGTCATTCAGCGCTCTGCATTGATGAATGACAAAAATGTAACCAACGCCGCGCTCGCATATAGTTACACTCCACTGCTGCGGGCTAAATCCCGTTACAGAGAGACCCGAGCGCCCCTGACGATGCACATTTTGCTGATTGAAGACGACACCAAAACCGGCGAGTACCTGAAAAAGGGCCTTGGCGAATCCGGCTACAACGTCGACTGGACTCCGCACGGCGCCGATGGCCTGCACATGGCGCTGCAAACCGCCTATGACCTGATCGTCTTGGATGTGATGCTTCCCGGCATCGATGGCTTTCAGATTATCGAGCTATTACGCGCCAAGCAGGACGTGCCCGTACTGTTTCTGACTGCCCGCGATCAGTTGCATGACCGTATTCGAGGCCTGGAACTCGGCGCGGACGACTACTTGGTAAAACCGTTTTCGTTCACCGAACTGCTGCTGCGCATTCGCACCATTCTCCGCCGGGGCGTGGTTCGCGAGGCTGATCACTTTCACCTAGCCGACCTCGAACTTGACCTGCTGCGCCGGCGCGTCACCCGCCAACAGCAAGCCATAGTGCTGACCAACAAGGAGTTCGCGCTGCTGCATCTGTTTCTACGCCGCGAAGGCGATGTGCTGTCCCGGGCGCAAATTGCCTCGGAAGTTTGGGATATGAATTTTGACAGCGATACCAATGTGGTCGATGTGGCAGTCAAACGCCTGCGCAGCAAGATCGATCAGCCCTACCCGATCAAGCTGATCCATACCATCCGTGGCATCGGTTATGTGTGCGAGGTGCGGTCATGCGAACCCGACGCCAGCCATCCCTGACACTGCGCTCGACCTTGGCGTTCTCATTGGTGGCGATGCTCACAGTGGGTGGTGCCGGGCTTTATCTGTATCAGTCGATGAAAGCCTCGGTCATGATGAACAGCGACCATGCCGTGCTCGCACGGCTGGATCATTTTCGCAAACTACTGCATTACGAGCTGGCCATCGAGCAGCTGCGCGACAACCCGCAGATTCTGAAAAACATGCTCTTTAGCGAAGACGACATTTTCATCATCGGAGAGCCTGATCAAGAGCCAGTAATCAGGGTTAATCCGCTGAATGCAAAACTGCCCGACTTGCCAGAGATCAACCAAGAGAAAAGGCTAAGCGTGAGCGACCTGCGCAGCGGCATGACCGCCTCCGGTGCACCCTTGCGCGCCGCAACCGTGCTAACCAGCTCAGGCGGACGCGCAGTCCGTCTCACAGCCGCCCATGTCATGTCCAGGGAAATGGCCATGCTTGAGGCTTTTCGTCAGCGTATTTATTTGGCCGTGGGCTTGGCGTTTCTACTCACCGCTTTACTCGGTTACATCCTCCTGCGTCGCGGCCTGCGTCCGCTGCGTAAAATGGCTGCTCATGCAGCACACATCACACCGCAGCGGCTCGACAGCAGAATGGACAACAGCGAAACGCCGGTTGAACTGCAACAACTGAGCGACGCCTACAACGCCATGCTCGACCGTCTAGCCAATGGTTATAAGCGTCTGACACAGTTTTCCGCGGACTTGGCTCATGAGATACGCACGCCAATAGGCTCATTGATGGGGCACTGCCAAGTTGCCCTACGTCAGCCTCGCAGCGGGGACGAATACCAAGCCTTGCTGGTATCCAACCTTGAAGAGTTGGAGCGCATTTCGCGCATAGTTGAAAGCATTCTGTTTCTCGCCCGCGCTGATGAAGCCCAATCGGTGGTCAAGCGTGAACCGCTGTCACTGCATATCGAATTACAGCGCATTGGCGGATACTTCGAAGGTTTAGCCGAAGAACGGCAGATAACCATACACACCAGCGGCGATGGCACCCTTAATGCGGACCCCCTGCTGCTCCGTCGTGCCTTGAGCAATTTAGTCGCCAACGCAATCCGCTACGCCAACGAAGGCAGCGAGATTCTGGTGCGCGCAGTCACAGCTAACGGCGGCTGGCAGATTGAGGTAGAAAACCAGGGTCCTGAAATGAGCGAAGAGAGCTTAAGTAAATTATTTGACCGCTTTTATCGTGGCGACGCGTCCCGCCACCAAAGCTCAGACTCCTATGGCCTGGGACTGACGATCGTCGCAGCAATCATGCAGCTGCATGGTGGTGACGCAAGGGTAAAACAACCCAAGGCCGGGACGATTCGCTTTTCGTTGTATTTCCCTCAACCCTGAATGCCGCGTCCTCCTCTACCGTGAGATGGCTTTAACTCATATCGCACGGATGTGCTTATCCTGAGCATTTGATCAACCAGAACTGTGAACCTTTCACTGAAAAATGCTCGGCGACCAGCCGCTCACACTCGACCCACATTAATGGTGCGCTACTTTTGATGAGCCTGCTTGGATGGGCATATTGATTCCCGTAGCGCGCTATTTGCTGAAACCATTTGCGATTAGATTTCGACAGATACTTTCAGGTTTCCACCCACAATTTTACCTATGCTCCTGACAAAAGTGCACAGGTAACGTGCAGTGTTGACAGTGGTATCGCCATTCAGTGCCTCCCACACTAAGTCACAAGCATTAACTAACACCTAGTCAGTGCTTTCAACGTCAAACCAATGATTTACTGAGGGGGCACAACATGTCGGGTAAATTTGCAAACCAAGTAGCGGTCGTCACCGGCGCTTCGACAGGAATAGGCTTTGCCATCGCGAAAGCACTAATTGCTGGCGGTGCAAAGCGTGTCTACCTGACGGGCCGATCACCTGCAACATTGAACGCAGCGGTTAACGCGCTGGGCGAAAAGGCGGTAGCGGTGGTATCCGACGTCGTCAACCAGTCTGAACTTGATGCATTAAAAGCGCTCATTGAACAACAAGACAGCCAGTTGGACGCGGTATTTGCCAATGCCGGAATATGCGAAAAAAATCAATTCGGCGAAACCCCAGAGGCGGCCTACTTCAAGCTATTCGACATCAATGTTAAAGGGGTGTTCTTCACGGTTCAAACCCTTCTGCCGTTAATGAAGAATGGCGCATCAATCGTTTTGACAGCCTCTATCTGCTCAAGTAATGGCATGGAAGGTTTAAGCCTCTACAACGCGTCAAAGGCTGCAGTTCGCTCTTTTGCACGAACCTGGGCAAATGAGCTCAAGGGTCGAAAAATTCGCGTTAATGCATTGAGCCCGGGCTTTACCAGAACTCCATTAATGGATAACAGTTTGAGGATGAACGAGAGTCAAATTCAGGAACTTAGAAACCACGTCGAACACATCACTCCCCTGGGCTATATGGCGGAACCAGAAGAGATAGCCACTGCTGCGCTTTTCCTCGCGTCGAATGACGCAAAATACATCAATGGCGTAGAGCTCATGGTCGACGGTGGGTTGTCGCAGGTCGCAGGTTAGGTACGTTTAGGCTCTAGGCTTCGCAAACCTAGAGCCATCTGTTGCGCGAGGTGAGGACGCATATATCGAAAGCAGTGCTGCAATAATCAGTGATATTGCAATGCACAACATAGTCACGCTAAATGCGGCGGCGAGTGACGCAGGACTATGGACTGGATCTGCCAAGCTAAAGAAAACCCCACCCAGAATAGCAATGCCCAGCGCGCAACTAATTTGCAGCGCAGAGCTGACGACACCTGAAATCATGCCAGCGCCCCCCGGCGGCGCACGGTCTATAACGCTGCGAACGAGTGTGGGCAACGCCCACCCCTGACCGAATCCGATTAAACCTAAAGCGGCGACAACGACCTCCAGTGGTGGGCACTCTCCTGCGGGTGTCAGGGCTATGCAGAGACTTAATAACAGACAACCTGCAACCTCCAGCGTCATCCCTATTGCTGGCACGAAACGACCAAAAACATTAATGGCATGCGACGTGGTGAGTGGCCCAATAAAAAATCCAAGGCCACAGGGTATAAACATCATGCCTGCCATCAACGCACTAACACCCAGGGCATCCTGTAGATATATCGAGAACGTAAGAAAAAAAGCGGATACCACATAAAAGAACAGAATCCCGATCAAACCCAGCTGCAAACCGGGTGATTGGCCCAACTCAGGGCTTATAAGCGGTATCCCTCCGCGACGTGCCAGGGCGACTTCGTGGCGCCAAAAGCGCATGGCTACCACCGGTGAGACAGCCAACATCAACCATATCCACCATGGCCAGCCAAATTCCCGCCCTTCCACTAAGGGCACAATCAACAATCCTAATGCCAGCGTGCAGAGCACAACTCCGGACTTATCCAATGGCAGTGGATTCTGGCCGCGTGTACAGGGCAAAAAAGGTATACCTAAAATAAAAACAGCGGCTACGACCGGAAGATTGATCAGAAAAATCACCCGCCATCCCAACTGGAAAATATCGGCCGCGATCAGCACCCCACCGACGGCCTGTGCAATGACCGCGGCAAGCCCCATAGTGGCGCCGTATATTCCTAAGGCCCTTGCTCTTTCATGCTCTGGAAACAGCGTGTGGATTGATGCAATACCCTGTGGAGCCATCGCTGCGGCACTCAAACCTTGCAGCACACGCCCGATGATCAGCATTGAAGGCGATACCGCAAGACCACATATCGCTGAGGATGCACCGAATCCAGCAATCCCGCACAAGAAAACATTCCGCCGACCATAGAGATCGCCCATACGTCCGCCCGTGATAAGAAAAGCGGCATAAGCAACCGCGTAGGCCGAAATCACCAGCTCGATCTCGGCAGTGGTAATTCTCAGATCACTTCGAATAGAGGGCAATGCCACATTTACGATGAAAAAATCCAAGGGCGGCAGGAATGCCCCGACGAGCAGCACAACAAATGCAATCCATCTGCTGGAAGACGATGCAATCGCTGAAGAGTCTTTCATAATCATATCCAGAATTCCTAAGCCTCGGCGCGTACAGCCGAAACAGCTGCACATGCGTGAATTCTGGAACCTTGGATGGAGACTGCGTACTGCCATTACTGCAGACGTTCCGTTCATTTTTGTACGGGATAAGCAATGGAGTTGATTCGGTTCTATGGTTTTATCGTGAGCGAGAGCTGTCATCGAGCAGGTCGCAGAGCGTCTTTCCAGCGTGGATTGAAGTGACCGCTCAGCAACTGTGTGAAGGTTTACCTGTGACGACCAAATTCAATCAGTCAGGACCCGATCATATCGGCCGCAAGATCCGCGAGAGCACGCAACCGGTCCATTTGTCGCATATCTTGGTGATAGCCCATCCATATGTCGCGACCGGGCGGCGGTTCCCCTGCATCAACCAACTTGAGTGTCGGTAGCTTGTCACCGAGCGCACGCGGCAGTACTGCAACACCAAGGCCATTCGCGCACATTTGCGCCTGCACTGTTCGGCTGCTGCTGGTGAACACAGTTCGCGCTAGCGGATACAACTGCACAAGCCAATGCACATCGGGATAATGGGCTTGAGCTATGTTCATTGTGATTAAGCCAAGGCCCTCTCCTCCTGCCTTTGGCGGTGGACTTTCAGTGCTTATGTAAAGCCCGTAATTCATGGTTGTCAGTCGGCGCTGGACAATGTCAGGTTCGGTAAAAGGCACAATACGAAAGGCGATGTCAGCATCCCGGCGGGAAAGGTCGAATAACCTGTGTCCCGCTATGACTTCGGGGACAATCAACGGATAGCGTCGTGTCAGTTCACTCAGCACGGGCGACAACACATAACTGGCGAACCAGTCTGCGGATGAGATTCGCAATACCCCTTCGGGTTGATCATTATCACCCGCCAACCTGCGCTCGATAGCCAGCGCACTGCGTTCCATTTCTTCAGCCAGACAGAGGATTCTCTCACCACTGTCAGTAAGTATCAGTCCTTGAGCCGTACGACGGAAAAAAACCTGGCCGCTTACCTGCTCAAGCACATGAAGACGCCGCCCGACAGTGGGGTGACTGACGCCCAAGAGCTTCGCAGCCGCGCCCAATGAGCCGCTTCGGGCAATTGCCAGAAAGACACGCATGTCACCCCAGTCCACGGCGTACCCCACACAAAAATGAACATCAAGGTTGCATCAATGGCACTCCCGTAGCAATCCCCTGCTGCGCAAACTAAACCTAATGCACCTTCACCCAACGCAGGAAACGGGACACATGGTTAACATCGGATTTATCGGTACAGGAAGTATGGGACGGGCAGTTACTCCTGTGCTCATGAAGGCTGGCCATCACATTGTTTCGAGCTGCACGTCCTCGCCTCTCAGAAACTGGACGCCCATAGCCGGTTCGGAAGGTTTTGTATTCTCATGAAAGAACCACAAATTGAAGGGGTCACGACATGAAAAAAACATGGTTGATTACAGGTTGCTCTAACGGCTTGGGTCGTCATCTGGCTGAAGCGGTACTGAGCCGAGGTGATAACTTGGTCGCAACAGCTCGCGATATAGAAACCCTTAAGGACTTAGCGGATCGCTTTGCGCAGCAGGTACGGCTTGCTCATCTCGACGTCACGCGACCAGAGACAGCGGCTAAAGCTATTGCTGTCGCTGAAGAGGTTTTTGGAGGGCTCGATGTACTGGTCAATAATGCTGGATACGGTCTGATTGGCGCCGTTGAAGAGGCAGTCGCCAATGAATACCGACCTTTATTTGAAACCAATGTGTTCGGCCTGATCGAAGTTACCCGAGCCGCACTGCCTACGATGAGACGTCAAGGGAGCGGTCGTATCGTCAACATTTCGTCTGGCGCAGGCATAGCAGGCTCGGCAGGATCTGGCTATTACAATGCAAGCAAGTTTGCCGTCGAAGGCCTGTCTGAGGCACTTGCTCAGGAAGTTGCGCCGCTAGGTATCGCGGTAATAATCGCCAAGCCGGGGCCATTTCGAACGGCGTTTCTTGGGCGCTCAATTGTAGTTGCTGAGCAAAAAATTCCAGCCTACTCGCACACCTCCGGGAAACGACGCCAATACCGCAATACCAACAACGGCCATCAAGCCGGTGACCCGAGCAAAGCCGCAGCCGTGATTTTACTTGCTGTGGACAGTGATCAACCGCCTTTGCATTTGCCAATAGGTCCCGCCGCTTTCGGCATCTTCGAACGCAAAGTTGTCGCTGTTCGTAACGATTTTGCAGCGTGGCATAACGTGACAATCGCGACGGACTATTAGGTTGATCGCAACGCGTCGATACCTGAAATGGATAAAAGATGTTGTTCTCCACCGGTATCTCAGAGCGCTGTGGCGAAACTGGAGCAAAGCTTAAATACCTTGACCCCTAGGCCGAGAGCACATCCTGATTATTTAGTCTTATCCACAAACTGCAGCGATTACTCATTTCAATTCACCACGCAGCTGTTTTTCTCTTCACAACATTCAGGTGGAGCGATTGGAATACAAGCTTACCTAAGAGGCAGTTACAACGGCAGAGTGATGCCCATACGGATCCACTCTCACGAAAGGATCACCGTGATAGCTCTCAAGACCCAGTCGAATCGCCTGTAAACAGGACATTTTATGCAACCGTCAGATATCACTACCCAACTCATATCCTTTCGACAATCAATCGATAACATCGACGCAGCGCTGATTCATATGCTCGCCGAACGCTTTCGTTGTACCGATCAAGTGGGCAGGCTGAAGGCAGCGCATCACCTGCCTGCAGTTGATAAAGACAGAGAGCAGCAGCAATACGAACGACTGACAAAACTTGCTGAGGATGCCGATCTAGACCCGGTTTTCGTTGAGGGACTGATGCAGTTCGTCATCAGTGAGGTGGTCCAGCGACATAGGCAAATAGCCTCAGCGCATGAAGCCGCACCCTACTCGCACAACCCGACAACAAACGAGTCGTAACGCAATTAGCCGCTGTCAGGTTGACGACGCTCCATTACTCCCCTGATAGGATTAGGCAAACTTTGCAGAGAGTCTGGCATAGCTCGGGTGCAGGCAGCTTCCTACCATGGACAGACATCAACGGTAAGGAGTTACTCATGAGCAATCATAAAACCCTGTTCATCACCGGTATCAGCAGTGGCTTCGGCAAGGCACTCGCCAGCGAAGCCCTGGCTGCGGGCCATCGCGTCATTGGCACAGTGCGTAATGACATCGACTTGCAGGACTTTCAGGCGTTATCAGCAGGTCGTTCTCATGGGGTCATTCTAGACGTCACCGACTTCGAGCGAATTGACGACGTTGTCGCCGACACAGAAGCCCGTTTCGGTCAGGTGGATGTTCTCGTAAACAACGCCGGTTACGGTCATGAGGGTATATTTGAAGAGTCACCACTGGAAGAAATGCGACGCCAGTTCGATGTAAATGTGTTCGGAGCTGTTGCGGTCACCAAGGCATTTGTACCCTATTTCCGCCAACGACGCAGCGGCCATATCATTAACATCACGTCCATGGGCGGCACCATCACGATGCCGGGCATCTCCTACTATTGCGCGAGTAAGTTCGCCTTGGAAGGCATCTCCGATACATTGAGCAAGGAGCTCAAGCCCTTCAATATATTTGTCACAGCAGTCGCACCTGGCTCGTTTCGCACCGACTGGGCAGGTCGCTCAATGCTGCGCACGCCTCGTAGCATCGGCGACTACGATGCCAGCTTCGACCCAGTGCGTCAGGCGCGGAGTGAGAAAAGCGGAAAGCAATTAGGCGATCCGCACAAGGCAGCGCAAGCCATTTTGCAACTCATCGCCCATGACAACCCGCCCGCTCACCTGCTGCTTGGCAGCGATGCGCTGGGTTTTGTTCGCGAACAACTCACTCAGACTCTGCAAGAAATTGATAAGTGGGAGACACTGAGCCGATCCACAGATGGCTGAATGTCGATAAATCGAGGTTGCATATGGATCACTGTGCATCGCAGAAGCAACGAATTATCCAGCTGATGGAGCAGCTGGCTCCACAGGAGGGATACAACCTAAGCCCGTTGGGAGACATAAGATTTTTGCGTTCCAACCGCCCTCTCACACGCACACCGGTGCTCTACGAGCCTGGCATTGTAATCCTTTGCCAAGGTCGCAAACGTGGGTATCTAGGTGATGATGTATACATCTACGACGCCCAACACTATTTAGTGGTCTCAGTGCCGGTGCCTTTTACCATGGAGACTGATGCCAGCGAGGAGGAACCGATGCTGGCAGTCTATATGCGCCTTGATTTCAAGCTCGCAGGCGAACTGATGTTAGAGATCGACGAAGCGTTTGGCCTAACTAATGCAAAGCCTAAAGGCATGTACGCCTCGCCCATGGACGCGAAGCTATGGGAGTCGACTCTGCGCTTTCTTGAAGCAATGAGTCGTCCAGGCGAGGCTCGGGTGTTGGGACCTTCACTCGTGCGTGAAATCTACTATCGAATAATTACTGGCGAACAGGGGGGGTCCATGCGCGCCGCACTGAGTAAACAAGGCCATTTCGGCAAGGTCTCACGCGCCATTCGCAAGATACACAGCTGCTACAGTGAACGGCTTGATGTGGAGTTACTTGCACAGGTAGCCAGTATGAGCGTGCCCAACTTCCACTTACACTTCAGAACGGTAACTAACTCGTCTCCAATGCAATATCTCAAATCAACACGCCTTCATCAGGCTCGGTTGTTGATGTTACGGAATGACATGCCTGCAGCAGCTGCTGCGTTCGATGTGGGCTATGAAAGCCCATCACAATTCAGTCGAGAATTTAAGCGGTTGTTCGGCCGCACGCCTCACTCAGAAATCAAATGGATGAGAGCGACATACGAACTCCCTGAGCCACTAACGCCCTCTCTCTATGTATCCTCTCACTGAGCTGAGAAAAGTGATCCGTACTACTTGGTCGCTTACATGATCGCTTGCTTGGTCGCTTTACACAGTTTCGGCCAACGCCTGCCGCAAGGCCTAAAAGATAAACTCGACGCGCTATCCGATATTAGGCTTGGTGAGTTTGCGACAGTGCAAGACTGACACGACGGACGCACTTCACAAATTGGGGCTGGCGAAATCATTGCATAATTGTCAGCTTGGGCAGCTTCGCTGGCCATTGTTCAGATCTTGTTTGTAATAGTGACTGAGCAGGATCGCTTTACCTTCGTGCCAGGTTAGGTTCAGGACATAGAGCAAGTCGTATCCCCGCCACCCCAGTCCACGCCACTGCATCTTGATCGGACCGTTAGCTTGCCCCAAGATCAGTAGGGTTCCTTACGCACTTTTTAACCAAGAAAAAGCCGCCTTTCGGCGGCTGTTATTCACTCACGCTAGCTGACTGAACGACATCTGATTATCGGCATAAGCGCTTGCACCGGAACCCACTTGCTGAGCCCGCCAAGGGTTGGATTTTGCTGCGTCACCGCCCCCACTGATTGCCACCTCTGATCGCTCCTTTATGCGCTGAACGATCTTTTCCTCGATGGCGGACTGCTGCTCGGGCGGCATGGCATCCAGTTCATCCTCGGTCAGCCCTAACTCTTTGAGAATGCTATCGCGCATCTTCTCCGCCGGAGTCATGTCCATGTACTTTTTGAACTCATCAAGCGCCGCGCTACCGCTGCCGCTTGAGCTTTCACTAAGCATACTACTCTCAGTTGTACCGATGCCTGCGTTCTGCATGCCTAGCCGAAGCTTAGCAAACCCTTCATCAACCGCTTGCGCGGCTTGGTAAGACTCAACGTTATCCTCACGCGGGAGCTTAGATACTACAGCCGCGTTAGCCTTAGGAAGGGAAAACAGCGCGTCCTCACGAAAAGCACTTTGGCCCTTCGTGCCAACGGACGACAACCCTTTATAGCCTTCCAGAGTACCGATGCCTCCAATCGTACTCATTGCCTCCTCCTTAATCGAATGCGCACTGTGCGCCGCTACCTAAAAGCAAAACTCGCACCAACCGCAAAAAACCGCTTGTTTTCAAGCAATTAACTTATAAATAGTTGACTGAACGAACGTGGGATGGCAATGCATGGCCGGTCAGGGGCAAAGCTATGCCGCTGCTAAACTTAGTCGCTCATTTAAATTCAACCTTTCGTGGCTTCTGCCCCACTGAAAAGCGTATCCCATAATTGCTTTACACTATTGGTCATGTTGTCAGTACTGACAGGTAATAACTCACACCTGTCTTTGTAGCGCTTCGCATATATAACTTCATTAACATGCATAACGGTGCCGTTAACTTTTTCCCGGTCGGAAAACGGTAATATCCCTACAGGTTTAAATCCATCACGTTCCAGCATTGCCTGCATGCCCTTAGATTTTAGGGTCACAAATGAATACGCCATGGCAACGCCTAAATACTCAGCCAGTGCATCCATTATATAGCCGGCGAATATAGACGCACCAGAACGCCTGTGTTCAGGCGAGCACACTCCGTACTTACCCATTAATGTACAACTGTCATCATTTTTCTCAATGCAAATGGCCGAGATAATCCGCCCGTCATATCGACCCACATAGACAATGATATCGCGTTCTTGCTCACCCTTCAGGTATACCCTGTCGTGATAAAAGGATGCATCGCTGTAATACCTACCAATACCCACAACCAAGTCCGGAAACCACTGCTTCATACCAGCGACCAACTCAGGAATATCTGCCCTCGCCAGTTGATCGTATATATAATCAGCCGGTGTCGCGGTATCTGCCGGCAAATGACTTAATAAAGGCCAGGATTTCTTTAGCATCGTTAGATTACTCATTCGGTTAATTAAACTAACGTAAAGCACGGTTTGCGCGTGTGAGCATGCTTTAGAGGTCGAGGTACTTATGTAAAATATTTCGTGCAGGTCTAGTTTATTGAAGGTGCGATCTCAAGGTGTGCGCGGTTGCATCACTGTATTCAACAACGGCATTCCAACCCTTAAGCGGTTGATGTTTTCGGCCACGCCTTTGGCTATTTCGGCCAACGAATCATTGGTAATCCCCGCGATGTGTGGCGTAGCAATGACGTTGTCCATCTGCAACAAAGCATGTGTGGGATTTATCGGTTCTTGCCAGTAAACGTCCAGTCCTGCACCACCCAATCGCCCGGTACGTAGCGCTTCCACAATCGCCTGCTCATTGACCAGCCCTCCTCGCGCCACATTGATCAACAATGCCTGGCTGGGCAGGCAGGCTATTTCCCTGGCGCCGATAATTCCCCGTGTTTCATCCGTCAACCGGGCACACATGATCAGAATGTCAGTTTGTCGCAGGCACTCCTCTTTCTGGTCCAGCGTGAAAAATTTATGCAGTTGGTATTTAGCAATTTTATCGGCGTTCGCTTCGCGAGACAGGCCAACTAACCTCACGCCAAATGCACGGAGTCTTGTTGCTATCGGCAACGCAATTGCTCCCAGCCCGAACAGGCACGCTGTACGACCCGCAAGCATTCGTCCTGAAGGGGCTCCGAGCACACCCGTGCGTGTATTGTGCTGAGCCGTGGCTAATTGACGGAGTAATGCCAAAATCATCAGGACTGCGTGTTCCGCAACAGAGTCAGCATTGCCACCCGAGGCGGGTACATAGGCGACAGAAATACCCAGTTTTTCAGCGGCATCAATATCAACGCCTTCCAAGCCTACGCCCCATTGTTGAACTAACCGGCACTTGCTAGCGGCCATTATAGACTCATCAATGCGAAGCATTTTCGGAATAAGAACGTCGATATCCGCCGGCAGCGTATCTACGCTATCCCCGGACCAAACAATGACTTCATCACCTTGTTCCACCGGAAGTGCCCTAAGCAAGGCGTTCGTTGTATCTGGAAACGTGTTACCGCATAAAACAATGCGCATCGCTTACTCCTGCCGCACATTAATCGTGATCAAAAGAATGGCTGACCACGAGAACGTTACGCTTATATATACCTGTCGAGTAGCCGCATCGACTAGAGCATCAGCATGCTGCAAGGACAACACTGATAGTTGGTTAACGTCGTGATAGGTAATCACCTAAATGTATCGACGAAATTTCAAAATACCCTTGCCTTGTAATCTACTGTATCCGCCGCGTGTTTCGACGGCCTACCTAAGTGTCACGCCGATATATCGAATCGTCTTTATGACCTGCTCTTTTCGTTATTACGGCGGCCTGACACGGCTCGGCGACCGACAGTGTTTAACTTGTCACCACAGCGCTAGCTTGAGGCGACAGTCTTCGCCTCAAGATAAGACTCCAGACCAAAGACGCCAAACTCTCTGCCAAGCCCAGACTGTTTTACACCGCCGAACGGGGCAAGAAGGTCAGGAACGACTCTGTTGATCAGCACAGTGCCTGCTTTCAACTCTGTGGCCATACGCTGGGCACGCTCGTGCGAGCTTGAGAACAGATACGCCTGCAATCCGTAAACCGTGGCGTTTGCAAGTTCAATGGCTTGTGCTTCATTGTCATAGGTCAGGATTGATAAAACCGGCCCGAAAATTTCTTCGCGGGCGATGTCCATATCTTGGCTGACGTTGGCAAATACCGTTGGTTGCACAAAATAGCCTGTCTCCAGCCCGGCAGGCTTGCCCTCCCCCCCGGCAATGAGTGTGGCTCCTTGCTCCTGTCCACGTCGGATGAAGTGCTGTATACGGTCGTATTGAGCCTCGCTGGCCAATGGACCGATAACGGTAGCTGGATCATGGGGATTGCCAACGACTATCCCGTCAACGAGCGCCTTAATCCGTTCCACCACCTCGCTTAATCGTGAGCGAGGCACCAACAGGCGGGTGCCAGCAACACATGCCTGGCCGTTGTTCATAAACGCCGCATTCAATGCCAAGGGCAACGCAAGGTCAAAATCTGCATCCTCGAGCACAATGGCGGCCGACTTGCCTGTGAGCGACAGACTGATCCGTTTCATCGTATCGATACCCGCATGGGCAATGAGCTTGCCGGTTTGCGTAGACCCCGTGAATGAAATCTTGGCGATATGCGGACTGGTACTGATTTCATCGCCAACATCCTGGCCTCTGCCAAGCACGAAGTTAAAAACTCCGTTCGGTAAATCAGCCCGATGGAGAGTCTGAGCGAGCACTTGAGCTTGGAATGCACTTAACTCACTTGGTTTGATGACCGATGCACAACCCGCCGCGATAGCGGAAGCCAGTTTGCTGCAAATTGTGCCGGCAGCGCTATTCCACGGCGCAATCAAGCCGACGACACCGACAGGCTCCATAAACACCCTGGCCCCACCAATGTTGCGTTCCAGCTCATAGTCAGTCAGGGTTTGCGCGGCATTGGCGAAACATTGCGAAGCATACTGGCTGGCCCATTGGGCTCGTGCCAAAGGGGCGCCGTATTCTTCGATGGCGCTGTCACGTAGTTGCTCGGTACTCGCCAAAACCGCTGCCTGAAGGCGCTTAAGCATATCGATACGCTGTGCCTTGGTGGTTCTAGCCATGGTCACTTGCGCACGCGTCGCGGCGGCGATAGCGTCTATTGCATCATCACGATTGGCGAGCGTAACCCTGCCAACAATCGCTTCTGTCGACGGGTTAATGCGCTGTACAACTTCATGCCCCTGCACGGTCACAAAACGGCCGTCGATATAAGCCTGATTTATGTTGCGCATCCTAGGTACCTCAGTGTTGTGGACGGATAACCACAATTTAAGGCGCCAATACTGTTTTGATAATATGCTCAAACAGGGATAAGTTATTTCGGAAATCAGGACTATGTATAAAAGTGGCCTGACTGAACTTGAAGTCGTTCTGGCGGTTGCCAGACGTCGCGGTTTTCGTGCCGCGGCCGTGGAACTGGACATGTCAACCACGGCTGTCAGCAATGCGGTGGCCAAGCTCGAAGCCAGGCTTGGGGTGCGACTGTTTCACCGCACCACTCGTAGTGTCTCGCTGACCGAGGCCGGGCAAAAATTTACCGCCCGTATCGCCCCTTCGGTCATCAACATTAAAGATGCGATGACTTCCATCCTAGCGCACAACTCGGAGCCGGCCGGCACCCTGCGTATCAATAGTTCGCTGGGTGCGGCACAGATGATTTTTCAGCCCGTCTTGTTGAAGTTCCTTCAGCGCTATCCCGGCATGGTGCTTGATATCGCGACCGACGGCCGGATGGTGGACATTGTTGCCGAGGGATTCGATGCTGGCTTGCGACTGAGTTCGGGCGTGCCGCAGGACATGATCCGCGTCCCGATAAGCGAACAAATTCCCATTGCAGTGGTTGCATCAATTGACTACCTCGCCACACATCCAGCGCCTGAATGCATTGAAGATCTAACGCAACACGCGTGCATATGCGCGCGGCTGCCCAGTGGCATTACGTCGCCCTGGGAATTTATGCGCAACGGCAAACACCTGAAGATTGATGTGGCGGGCCCACTGGTTCTGGATGCCCCGCTGATGATGCTGGCGTCGGTAAAGCAAGGATTAGGCTTGGCGCAGCTCCCTGAATGGTATGTCAGAGATGAGTTGGCCAGCGGGCATTTGGTCAAGGTATTGGAGCCATGGTCAATCCCTGCGCCCGGGCTATCCCTTTACTATTCTGGCCATCGACACCTGCCTGCCGGGTTGCGAGCACTGATAGAGGTGATACATGAAGTCGGAGATATCAACCAGCAAAGTGTCTTAGATATTTCACTGTCAGGGCACTGAATGCGCAGGGGGAAATGTGAATATAATTATTGACCGATCGTTCCAGTATAAATAATATCCTGCACATGGCCAGACCAAAAGAATTTGATATCGATGTCGCACTCGACGCAGCTGTCGAGGTATTTCGCGAGCATGGCTTTGCGGGCACCTCTGCGCAAATGCTGACGGGTGCAATGAAGATCGGAAAGCAAAGCCTCTACGACACCTTCGGCGGCAAGTGGCAGTTGTACTGCGCTGCGCTGAAAAGATATAGCGGCACAGAAACGACCGCACATATCGGATTGCTGCGGCAGAGCCCGACAGCAATCGCTGGCATCGAACAAATGCTCGAACGCGTGGTAATGGAGGCACACCGTCCATGCCTCGGAATGAGTTCGGTCAGTGAGTTTAGCGTCGGTAATGAAGAGCTGGTCAACATTCGCGAAGCCGCTGGCCGAACGCTTGGCACAGCCCTATTGAGTGCTATCGGCCAAGCCAAGATTGCGGGGGACCTTGCAGTCGACCTTGACCCGGATGAAGCAGCCGCTTTTCTCCTGGCTAACATAGCGGCAATTCGTATTGCTGCACGCGGCGGGGCAAACCAGGATGTACTCTCTGCCCTGTCGCGCCTGACCCTTAAAGCATTGAAATAGCTATTTTTTGCCCAGTTCTGGAACGATCATTCAATAATAGGATTAGAAAATGAAAGCAGTTGTCATGACCCAAGCGGGTGGATGTGACGTGATGAAATATGTCGACTTTCCCGAACAGAATCCGGGCGCAGGTGAAGCACTGATCGAAGTTAGCGCTGCCGGCGTCAATTTTATGGATATTGGTGTCAGACGCGGAGGCGCCTGGCAGGACGTTGCAAATCCAAAGCGACTCGGCGTCGAAGGTGCTGGCCGGGTTCTCGCAATCGGTGAAGGTGTTCAGGGCGTCTCCCCGGGACAGCGTGTCGCCTGGGTTTATGCACCCGGTAGCTATGCACAGAGAATTGTCATTCCGACCTCTGCACTTGTGCCGATACCGGATGAAATCGACGATCTGACGGCCGCATCAGTGATGATGCAGGGCTTGACAGCCAGCCATTTCACATCCGATTTCTACCCGGTCCAACCCGGTGACATTGCCCTGGTACATGCGGCCGCAGGGGGCCTCGGTTTACTGCTGACGCAAATGATCAAGCTAAGAGGAGGATATGTTATTGGACGGGTCTCCTCTACCGACAAAGTCGCGATAGCCAAACAAGCGGGCGCCGACCACGTAATCGTCGATACACAAGGTAGCTTTGCCAAGCAGGTTATTCACCTGTCCGGCGGCGAAGGCGTACATATTGTCTACGATGGCTCTGGCCCGAAGACCTTTCAGGGCTCGCTCGACTCGCTGCGCATATCCGGAACGTTATGCTGGTACGGTCCGGTTCTTGGTGGACCAGATCCCATCGATATAATGAGTCTTCCCTTGAGTATCAAGATTGGTTATGCCGTGTTCCTCCACCATATTCCTACAGCGGAGCTATTGCGCTCTCGAGCGGCCAAGCTCTTCGATATGATTCTTGCAGGCCAACTCAATGTAAGAGTGGGCGCACAGTATTCTTTGGCGGATGCGGCAAACGCGCATTTAGCGATGGAAAGCAGAACAACCACTGGAAAGCTGCTATTGATCCCCTGATAAAAAGCGACCTGGCGCCAGCTGCGTGAACACAGCAGTCCACTGTTAACCGGTTTATTTCAGGCCTTGAGGTTGGGTGACGCCAAAGCGCGTTAGCGCCCCCTCGACATTAGGGCTCAGGCTGGAAGCCTGAGTTCAGCACACAATCCTCCCTCCTCGCGGTTACTTAAGGTCAATTTGCCACCGATGGCCATCGCCAGTTGCTGAGCAATCGCCAGGCCCAAACCTGTACCGCCAGTGCTTCGGTTGCGCGAGTTTTCGACGCGGTAGAAGGGTTGCATGACCCGCTCCAACTCCGCCTCGGCAATGCCCGGGCCACGGTCCATGATTTTCAATGACAGCACGCCATCGGGGCTCTTGCCCACCCACAGTTCGGCCGCATTGGCAAACTTCAAAGCGTTATCCGTCAGATTGACCAGCACCCGGCGCAACGCATGGGGACGCGTTTGGATTACCGCCGAACATTTGCCGCTGAGTTGGACGCTCTTGCCCATGTCTTGGTAGTCGTACACCAGACTGTCGAGAAAGGAGTCGAGGTTGATTCGCCGGCTTTCCTCGGTGGCACCGTGAACACTTCGGGCATAGGCCACACCTTCTCGCACCAAGTGCTCCATTTCACCTAAGTCATTGCAGAGTTTGTCTTTTTCGCTGGAGTCGTGCATAAACTCGGCACGCAATTTCATGCGCGTAATGGGGGTTTGCAGGTCGTGGGAGATGGCCGCCAGCAATTGCATGCGCTCTTTAAGGTAGGCAGCAATACGGGCCTGCATCGCATTAAAGGCCTTGGCTGCATGGGCAACCTCCGTCGGACCTTTTTCATCTAGTTGCACCGGGTGAGTATTGGGGTCCAGGGTCCCGACGGCTTCGGACAATCGTGTGAGCGGGCGAATGGCAACACGGACTGCGAGCAAGGTGCAGATCAACATCAGAACCAATTGACCAATCAACACTGCAGGCAGCCAGGCTGACAGCGGCACCATCGAGGGCCGAACATCGATGGTCAGCGGGCTGCCATCCGCTAGCTTCAGGTGCACCTGAAAGTGCTTTATCGGTCCGGGAATGTCGGTAAATGTCATTGGATAATCATGACCGATGGCTTCTTTGATCGAAGCCATGGCAATGGGCGTATTCGACATGCCCATTTTTATTGGCGTGCCGGCTGATCCTTCGTCGAGCTGATATCGATAATGAGGGCGCTCTAGCTGCCTCAGCCAACTGGCACGCTCTGCGACGGGCAGACGGTCAAGAATGGCAATGGACGTGGAAACGTCAGTTTCCAGATTGCCGAGCATGGTGTCCTTGGCCGACTGGTAGCGCTCGTAGTACTGCGCACCAAATGACAGCCCATGCCCCAGAATCAGGCCGATGAGAAATATCAGCGATAAACGCGAAGCCAAGGTACGGGGCCAGTGCATGGCGAATTTCATACCTGGTCACTCAGGATTTCCACCGGCAGGGAAAACACATAACCCTCGCTGCGCACGGTCTTGATGTAACCCGCTTCGCGGGCATCGTCCAACAGACGCTGGCGCAGGCGACTGACGAGTAAATCGATTGAGCGGTCGAACAGGTCCGCATCTCGACCCTGGGTCAGGTTTAGTAGTTGGTCGCGGCTGAGCACCCGTTGCGGATGATCAAGGAAGACCCGCAACAATCGGTATTCAGCACCGCTCAAAGCGACCATTGTGCCGTCTTCGTCGAGCAGGTGGCGTGCCGAGGTATCCAGGCGCCAGCGGCCAAAGGCCAAAAGACGACCGCTTTCGGTGACAATTAAGTTCGGCGGCAGCATGCGCGTGCGGCGAAGCACGGCGTTGATCCGTGCCAAGAGCTCACGGGCAGCAAACGGCTTGACCAGGTAGTCGTCGGCGCCCATTTCCAGGCCAATAATGCGGTCGGTTTCATCGTTGCGCGCGGTCAGCATCAGCACTGGCGTGGCCTTATGCTTTCCCGCACGCAACTCGCGACAAAGCATCAAGCCATCATCCCCCGGCATCATAATGTCGAGCACGATCAAGTCGACCTTGGTGGTTTCCAGAAAGGCTCTCATCTGCCGCCCTTCTGCCACAACAGTGGTACGCAGACCGTTCTTCTTCAGGTAGTTACCCACCAGTTCACGGATCTCGCGGTCATCGTCAACGATAAGAATGTGATCGACGTGTTCCATTGCGCTTGCCTCTGAAAGGTGGGGGATATCACACAGTCTATCGGGCCTTTGCCGTACTCGGCCTTATCCCTTTGTATTGCAGTGTATCTGGCCTTGCGCTGGATACACACAGAGGCAAAACCGGGTGTTGCCAGGCACAGTTGTATCGCTGTGTATCTATCAGGGCTCCAGATACCTAGCAATTTATCCGCACCAATTCCTGACACAGACGAGATATCTCGTGGGTTTTAAATAGGTTCCATCGAGGCCAGCTCAAGCGCCCCGAGCCAATCAACGATTGACCTGACTAAACCCTGAGGAACCGCCATGAACCCTAAAGTGATTTTCGCTGCCAGCCTGTTTGCCGCCCTGAACATCTGCACCTTTTCTGCTCATGCCGAGGCCAAAGCTGTTCCTCAAACTTATACCTACGCCACTCACTTGGACGTTAGCAAGGTGTTGTCCCTGACCGAGGACAGTGCGCCGACATGTGGCGTCGTCAATGCGCAGATGACCTATCTGGACTCGCATAACAAAACCCACGTCCTGGATTACCGCAAAGTTGCTGACAACTGCACTTCGCAGAACTGAGTGCAGCGCCAACCCTTCTATTTGCTATAGGCCAAACCTTATGAACAACCTGACCCGTTACTTATCCGCTGCCGCGTTCGCTTTCGCCGGTGTTGCAAGCCATGTCCAAGCGGCGGAGCAAAAAACCTGCGGCAGCACCAGCTGTTTCCAGTTGACACCGGTCGCCAAGGAGGCGGTTATCAAGGTCCTCGCAGAGGACGGTTCAAGCCTTACACCGCAAGGCCGGATGCTTGCCGAAAATGGTTCCAGCCGCACACTACAGGCCCATTTTCGAGACACCAAAATAACCTGAAATCCATCCCGACCATACCGTTAAGGCCAAGCTGGGATCGTGCCAAAACCCGCTAATTTCAAGGTGACCCTATGTTACTCATTGCATTTTTGGGCGGCATTCTGACCGTCCTCAGTCCGTGCATTTTGCCGGTCGTACCCTTTCTGTTTGCCGGGGCTGATCGAACGCGCTCATCCATCCTGTTAAGCCTTGCAGGAATGGCCCTTACCTTTGCCTTGGTCTCCAGCCTCGCTGTGGTCAGCAGCGCATGGGTGGTGCAAGCCAACAATACTGGACGATACGTCGCTTTACTGGTGATGGCGCTGTTCGCCCTGTCGCTAATTTCTGCTCGGGCCGGAGAATGGTTGGCGCGGCCGTTCGTACGGCTCGGAAATCGACTCAACCCCGGCATGGGTAAACTGTCTGGGCCGCTACCATCGCTCATGCTCGGCGTCGCAACGGGCCTGCTTTGGGCACCCTGCGCCGGCCCCATTCTCGGCGTTATCCTCACCAGCGCCATGCTGCAAGGCGCGAACGCAGGCACCAGCCTGCTATTACTGGCCTACGGATTAGGCAGCGCTTTTTCACTCGGCATACTGATTTTCGCCGGGCGCGGTTTAATCAATCGGCTTAAGCCGTCGATACCGGCAACCGGATGGTTGCGCAAAGGCGTCGGTGTCGCGGTCCTCGCCGGTGCAGCCGTGATAGCGACGGGCACTGACAACATTGTATTGGCCAACACATCATCAGAAGGCGTTGGCAAAGTCGAAAACAGCGTGCTGCAAACTGTGCCTAAAATCGTCGACTACGTGGTAAGCAAAGTCAAAGCAGATAGCCTGAGCGACCAGTCACTAGGTCCTATGCCCTCACTCAAAGGTGCGGTTCAGTGGCTCAACTCGCCGCCGCTGAGCAAAGACGACTTGAAAGGCAAGGTAGTGCTGGTGGATTTCTGGACCTTTGACTGCATCAACTGCCGGCACACCTTGCCGTACGTGAAGGACTGGGCGCAGAAATACAGTAAAGACGGGCTAGTTGTGATCGGTGTGCACACACCGGAATACGGTTTCGAACGCATTATCGACAACGTCAAAGCCAAGGTTAAGGAATACGGTATTACGTACCCGGTTGCCATCGACAATGACTATGCCATTTGGCGTAACTTCGATAATCAATACTGGCCGGCCCATTACCTCATCGATGCCAAGGGCCAGGTGCGTTACACCCACTTTGGCGAAGGCAGCTATGACACTCAGGAGAAGATGATTCAGCAGCTACTCAAGGAATCCAAGGCTGCGCCCGCGGCCTAATCCCTGAATAGCCCTGCAACCTAACGCCCGATGCACTGCATCGGGCGTTTTATTTTGGCGCGCAGACACCTGTGGTCGCCGCCACTAATGGCGCTATCAGCCCTATAAAGGTCAGTCCTGTGGAGTGTGGCAACGCGCAGTTTTCCTCCACAAGAATCAAATAGCAAACCGCTTGGTCGCATCAAAAGTCCAAACATTCTCCATTACCAATCACGGATGTAAAAAGCGTTAGCCGCCCTTGACTGTTTTCCTAAATAAAAAACGCCCGGACTATCCGAGCGTTGATTGGTTGATCTCACGCTGATGCTATTTCAGCCTGGTGTGGGCTCTTCGCTGAATGCGTCCACCGTTTGCACCAAGCTTCGTGCTGCCGTCATCACCAGTTGCCCGCCCTTCTCCGGGCTCGCCAGCGAAGGGTCCGAACCCATGCGCCCATCGGGATGACGCGCGCGAAAATCCAATGCTTCGCGAATAGGACCCCAGTTAGCAATCTGCGGCGAAAAATAAGCCGATTTTATTGCGTCCGGATAGGCCCATTGGGTCACTGCAATTTCGGAAGGCGTAGCATGAATGCCGTGGCCGACAGGAAATTGCTCGTTGGCCAATTCTGCTATTCCCTCAAGATCCCACCAGTTGCACAACTTCAAGGCAAAGCCGGCTTTACGTCGGGCAAAACTTGCCTCAGCGTAGATTTCAGAAAACGCCGCTTCAATCGAGGCGATATTTCCGCCGTGGCCATTGAGAAAGAATATTTTCTCAAACCCATGTGCGGCCAATGAGTGCACCCAGTCGGCGATGGCGGCCATAAACGTCGAAGGCCGAAGCGAGATGGTGCCAGGAAACCCGAGATGGTGCTGAGCCATGCCGATATTGAAGGTCGGCGCGATCAAAATATCGCCGGCTTTTTGCGCTTCGTTGGCGATAATTTCCGGGCACATCCAGTCTGTTCCCAAAAGGCCAGTGGGACCGTGCTGTTCGTTAGACCCGATGGGAATGACGACGGTGCGGCTGCGTTGTAGAAACTGTTCGATTTCTGGCCAAGTCGATTGATATAAAAGCATTTGAGTTCTCTCTTTAAACGGGTTCCTTGCGGAACAAAAAGAATGTGAATTTCAAGAAAGCTAAACACCTGAACGATTGTTGGTGCCTTACGAAAGCAGTCAGCGGCTTGTTCGCAAACACTCAACCCGCAGCGACAATGCTCAGGCCAGATAACCGCCATCTACGGTCAAACTCGCGCCAGTCACAAACGAAGCGTCATCGCTTGCAAGGTAAGCGGCCATACCAGCAATTTCATCAGGAAAACCCAAACGCCCCAAAGGCACCAGGGCAATGACGTGATCCAGATAAGGCGCATCGGGCGGGTTCATATCGGTTGAAGTGGGTCCAGGCTGAATGTTGTTGACCGTAATCCCGCGCGGGGCAAAGTCGAGGGCAAGCCCCCTTACAAGCCCGACCAACGCGGCTTTGCTCATTGAATAAGCACTGGATCCCGGAAAGCCTGTGCGCGCGCCCGCAACACTGCCGATCATAATGATACGGTCACCGCGATTCATCACCTTAGAGCAGGCCTGGGCGGCAACATAGGCCGCTCGTACGTTTATCGCGTACATGCTGTCAAGCTGCTCGACGCTGAAGTCATCGATCGATCCAAGTCCGAGAATCCCGGCGCTGTTAACCAGAATATTCAAACCGCCAAATTGCTCTACGGTTATGGCAATGGCACGTTCGATTTCCTCGGCATTGCGACTGTCTGCCTTGATTGCCAAAGCCTTGCCACCCGCAGATTTAATGCTGCCAACAAGCGACTCAGCTTTGGCCTCAGACGATGAGTAGGTAAATACAACTGCAGCGCCTTCCTTGGCTAAGCGGCGGACAATCGCGGCACCGATTCCGCGTGACCCACCTGTTACCAGAGCGATTTTTTCGGTGAAGCGCTGTGCTGGCTTGGACATTTGCTTAGTCCTCAATCAGTTAATTGGACAACAACGCCCTTGCAAAGGGCGCTGAAAATCACTTCGCCTCAGCGGCTTTTTCAATCAGACGTGCGACCGGCCCCGGGTTTGAAACCATCACCACATGGGAAGCCCCCTTAACCTCAACCTCACCTTTGGCCTTGGCTCGCTTGGCCATAAACATCATGGCTTGCGGAGGAATGTTCTTGTCCTTATCGCCATAAATAAACCAGGACGGAATATGCTTCCAGGCAGCTGCCCCTGACTTTTCGTTAAGCGCCGCATCAGTTACTGGCCGTTGCCCTGCTGCCATTAACGCGGCTTGCGCTGCGGGAACGTCAGCGGCAAATTGGTCGCGGAACTTGTTCTGTTTGATGTACAAGTCTTTGCCACCCTTTGCCAGCGCAACCGGTTCGGCCAGCGTTGGCCCAAGGGTGCTTCCCGGAAACTTACCGGCCAGCTCCGCAGCGGTTTCACCAGTGTCTGGAGCAAACGCGCTGACATAAACCAGCGCCTTTACATTGGGGTGATCATTGGCCGCTTCAGTGATGACGTTGCCGCCGTAGGAATGCCCAACCAAAACCACTGGCGATTTGATACTCGTCAGCAACGCCGATACAGAAGCGCCGTCACTTTTGACACTGCGCAGGGGGTTGGCCGCTGCGATGACGGGATAGCCGTCTTTCTCGAGAATCTTCACCACGCCGTTCCAACTGGATGAGTCGGCGAACGCGCCGTGTACCAGCACCACGGTCGGCTTGTCAGTCTGAGCAAACACACTAGCCGACATGGCCAGGCTGGCCGCAAGGGCAAAAGCAGCAGGTATTCGTTTCATATGAGACTCCTTCAGTAAGAGAATTACGGTGCGTAACGGGTGAATACGAAGTCGTGATCCTTGACCAGTGCCTGATGGCAGGCGAAACAGGTTTTGTGCTGCGCCTCGTCCGCGGGCTTACCGTTGATGAAACGGCCGAAGCCCCAGCCGCCGGTAGACGCATACTTCTTTGCGTCCTTGACCATCACTTGCACGGTGGTCGCAGCACCCGGTATCGAGGCAGGCTCAAACTCAGGTGACTGAATGTGTTTCCAGGCCAGCTTGACCAGCACGGTACCGTCCGGGAACGGTAGGGTTTTATCGGTATAAGCCTTGATTGCCACTTCATTGCCAAGCACAGCGCGCAACTCGTTGAGCGGCGCAGCTTCCTGAGCGGGTGCGATAAGCGGCCATTGCCGGTAGCTGTCAGGTAACGTCACACCGTAGATGGGTGACGCCTCACTGCTCGCTGGCTCAGCCTCGGCGAGCCCGCTGAGGCTGAGCGCAACCGCTGCAGCGCCAGACAGCGAAATCGCCAGTTGCATGAGTTTCATGGTTAGCGCCTCCTTCAAAGGTGATCGGCGTCAATCACCGCTTGAGCGAAGGCTTGCGGCGCTTCTTGCGGCAGGTTGTGGCCAATACCACCACTGATCAGGCGGTACTCATATTTACCGGTATAGCGCTTGGCATAGGCTTCGGCGGGTGGATGAGGCGCGCCATTGGCCTCGCCTTCCATGGTGATGGTCGGCACGTGAATGGAAGGCCCGGCAGCCAGTTTTTTCTCGATTGCGTCATATTTCGCTTCGCCCTTGATCAGCCCTTGGCGCCAGCGATAATTGAAAATCGTAATAGCCACATGATCTGGGTTGTCCAACGAAGCGGCGCTGCGGTCAAAGGTGGCATCGTCGAACTTCCATTGTGGCGAGGCCAATTTCCAGATCAGCTTGGCGAAATCATGGGTGTTTTTCTGGTAACCCAACTCGCCGCGCGGTGTTGCGAAGTAGAACTGATACCACCACTGCAACTCGGCAGCGGGCGGCAACGGCGCTTTCCCTGCCTCCTGGCCGCCAATCAGATAACCACTCACAGCCACCAGCGCCTTGACCCGCTCCGGCCACAGGGCCGCGACGATATCAGCTGTGCGCGCCCCCCAGTCATAGCCACCGAGCACGGCTTTTTTTACTTTCAGGGCATCCATAAAATCAATCACATCGGTGGCCAGCGCGGCAGGTTGACCATTGCGCAATGTCTTGGCCGACAGAAAGTGGGTATCGCCGTAACCACGGGCAGCCGGGATCAATACGCGATAGCCCTTCTCTGCCAGCGCGGGCGCTACATCAGCGTAACTGTGAATATCGTATGGCCAGCCGTGCAGCAAAATAACCACAGGCCCATCGGCAGGGCCGACCTCGGCGTAGGAAACGTCCAGCAAACCTGCCTTGATATGCTTCAGCTCCCCCAGAGAGGTGTGGCTGCCCGGAGTGATTGGGCCGACCGTAGTTTCAGGATTGGCAGCAACAGCCTGGCTCCCAACCAAGCCCAAAGCGCCGAACTGCATCAAGGCGACAACAAGGAGTGACGGTGCAAACAGACGGCGACGCGCGGTGGATTGTTGATTAAGCAAGGTGATACTCATGGCAATTCTCCGATCTATGCAATTGTGTTGTGATTGTTAAAGGTCGTCTCGGACGGCCTACTGCTCGGTTTTTTTACTGAGATCAGTCGACGTGCGTAACGGTCGGAATGCCTTACGCAGTTCTTCCGAAAACAACTGTGGCTGTTCCCAAGCCGCGAAATGGCCTCCTTTGCTTACCTCACTGAAGTAAGAAAGCGAGGGATAAGCCCGCTCTGCCCAACTTTTCGGGGCGCGATATATCTCGTGCGGGAACACCGTGATTGCCACCGGCACCTTGATCTCTGAGGTCCGCTGCGCGGCGGCGCTGAAATTGTTGTTGTTGTTTTCCCAATAGAAACGGGAAGACGACGCACCGGTATTTGTTAGCCAGTAGAGGCTGATATCGTCGAGCATTTCATCGCGAGTCAATACACGCTCAGGCTTGCCGTCGCTATCAGTCCAGGCAGCAAACTTTTCGTACATCCAGGCGGCGCTGCCGGCTGGTGAATCAGCCAGCAAGTAACCGATGGTCTGCGGGCGAGTCACCATCATCGCGCCGTAAGCAGCGTTACGCCCAAAGAAGGTGCTCAAGGAATCAAATGCAGCGTGTTCAGGCGAGCTAAGCCCAGCAGGCGCAGGCTTTCCACTGCTGATCGCGTCAACCAACTCTGGCGGCACGGTTGCCGGCATATTCAGGTGGATTCCCAGCAGACCCTTGGGCGCCAGACGGCCAAGCGCATCGGAAATCACCGAACCATGATCACCGCCCTGTGAGACGTAATGGCTATAGCCGAGGCGTTTCATCAGTACATCCCAGGTTTTAGCAACCCGATCAGGGTTCCAACCCAACTCAGTGGGTTTACCGGAAAAGCCATGCCCGGGGATGGAGGGGATCACGACATCAAAAGAGTCCTCGGCACGCCCGCCGTAAGCGGTCGGATCGGTGAGCGGGCCAATGGTTTTAAGAAACTCAAATTGCGAACCGGGCCAGCCGTGAGTGAGGATCAACGGCATTGCATTTGGGTTACGCGAGCGAACATGAATAAACTGGATATCGACACCGTCGATGGTGGTCACAAACTCAGGAAGGGCATTTAGCTTTGCCTCGGCCTTACGCCAGTCATAACCGCTCCCCCAGTACTCCACCAGCGCCTGCACCGAGGCGAGCTGAACGCCTTGCGATGTGTCGCTGACTGTTTCCTTATCGGGCCAGCGAGTCGCCGCAATTCGTTTTCGCAGCTCAGTCAATTGCGCTTCATCAACCCGTACCTGAAAAGGCCGAATCGCATCGGAGGCGCTAGCGCCAGTTGCAGCCCACGCCCCGCCGCTGGCACCCAGCAATGCACAACTGACCACACTAATCTTGGCGGTTGAACCCAGCCACTGACGCCACGTTAGGGCGGACAATACTGCAAGCATGATGTATCTCCTTGAGAAAATTTCGGGCATTCACGGCGTTCGTTATCGGGCAGATCACTCACAGTCAAAATGAATGTCTGGTGTAGTCACCTGGCGCCACCCTGATGATAAAAGCACCCTGGTTTTACACTGGCGATTACACGATGGTGTCGGTCAATACTTAGGTATTACGGCCGGCCTGAAACCGCTCCATGCACTTAAGTGGAATGTTCACAGCCGCTCAGCGCCGGCACGCTGCAGGCGACGAATAGCTGAAGGGATACTGGTCAAGTCCTGTATCTGCCGTATGTCGCTAACCGGGCTGAATGCGTGTTTGTGTAACCCGGGCAGGGCTAGATACAGTTGCTTACAGAAACCCAACTGATGACAACGAATTTGCCACCATTCACCGGCCGCTTACGCTGGCGTTTAAACAGGCCGCAGCTGTACTGGCCGACCTGGGAGCCGAGCGCTAAGATTGCTGTGCCACAGCGGTGGATTAGTCCCCCGCCGAGCGTCCACGTAAGGAATTAGAGTTGAGCGGGTAAGGGTCAGATCGAGAGCCAGCGCATTGCCCCGTCTACAGAATTATCATTGCGTTAATCGCTGCGCAAACAGACAACAGATCCACTGCAAGCGACACCAAAGTATGATGGGCGAACATCGACTTTAAGGCGCATCCTCATAGAGAGACGCCTGCAGGAAAAATGAGAACCGACATGTCCAATGAACTCGATCGCATCCTTGATGCGTTGCCGGGTGTGGCATTCACCGCACAAGCCGATGGCGGCGTCGACTTTGTGAGTTCAGGCTGGTGTACCTATACCGGTACAAGCCGGCAGGACGCCTCGGGTTCTGGTTGGCAATCCTGCGTACACCCCAACGACCTCAACCAACTGCTTGAGAACTGGCAGATTATTGTAGGAACCACCCCATCATCGACCGTGCAGGCACGGCTACGGCGGTTTGATGGGCTTTACCGTTGGTTTGCGCTGCAGATCAGTCGTTTAGATGATAGCGATGGCCGCATGGGCAAATGGTGCGGTGTCGGGACCGACATCGACGATTATCGAGACAGCAACAGAGCCGACCAGCAGGTCGATGCCAGCTCCATCATCGACAGTATTCCGTCGATGGTTGCCTTTATGGGCCCGGACGGTCAATTGGAGTTGGTCAACCGTCAGATCGAAGATTACCTCGGCTCAACGTTCGAGGAACTGCGGCACTGGGCAGCATCCGACACTGTTCATTGCGATGATTTGCCAACAGTAATCGCCGCTTGGACGCACTCGATCCAAACGGGCGAACCCTACGATATTGAGCACCGCATTCGCCGTGCAGACGGGATTTACCAATGGTTCCATGTTCGTGGTTTACCCATCAAGAACCGCGAAGGTCGGATTACCCGCTGGTGCGTGTTGCAGGTCAATATTGACGAACGAAAACGTGACAAGGCATTGATCGCCCAGGCGTTGGCCGATGTCAGCGCTTCAGAGGATCGTTTCAGCAAGATCATCAATGCTGTTCCTGGTTTTCTCTGGAGCGCCGCGCCGGACGGCAATGTCATTTTTATCAATCAGCGCTGGTGTGATTACACCGGAATATCCCCTGAAGATGCACGTGGCATTGGTTGGACAGCATCCCTCCACCCTGATGATGCTGGCGCACTGGGCACCTACTGGCAGGCACTTATAGACTCCGGTCAGCAAGGTGAGTTCGAGGCACGAATCAAAAGATTCGACGGAACATACCGCTGGTTCATGATCAGAGCGATGCCACAATTTGACGAGAATGGGACACTGGTGCGCTGGTACGGCGAAAATACTGACATCGACGATCGTAAGCGAGCGCAAATGCTACTTGCTGGCGAAAAACAGCTATTTGGACTGATGGCTGAAAACTCGTCCCTGCCTACAGTTCTGGGAGCGCTGTGCGAGTTGGTTGAGGCAATGCTAGAGGGTTGCTTGTGCAGTATCGTGCTGATCGATCTCAAGCGACCATCGCTTTCCCAGGCAGCGGCACTGCAGCTGCAAACGAGTGTTGGTCCAAATATGCCAGCAAGCCTGCTGCCACGGGCCGACGGCAGGATTATGGACGCGCAAACGTGCCCGGTAGCCAGGGCGACCCTGTTTAACACACCCGTGATTGTAGGCGACCTGAACCAAGAGACTCGCTGGCACGGGTGGCGGACTGCGGCTTTACTCGAAGGTCTCCAGGCTAACTGGTCGACCCCAATTGCCTCGAACGGTGACAAAGTCATTGGGGTGCTCTCGGTGCTGTACCGCGAGCCTAAACAACCTTCCATGGAGGAGCAAAGTCTATTTTCCCAGCTGAACTACCTTGCAAGTATCGTAATTAATCGCACCCGGGCTGATGCGGCACTGAAGCAGAGCGAGGCGTTTCTGAGCAAGGGCCAGCGTTTGAGCTCTACAGGCACCTTTTCCTGGCAAGTCGGCAGTGACACGGTCACTTGGTCTGAAGAGCTTTACCGCATCTTCGATGTGCATCCCAGCGTGACGCCCACCTTCGATTTAATTTACAACCGCACGCATCCTGAAGACATCATTGCGCTCAAGGCGATGGTCAAACGCCAGCGCAGCGATGGCCAGGATTTCGAGCATGAGCACCGGCTGCTGCTGCCCAACGGTACAGTGAGGTACCTGCATTTGGTAGCGCATGCCGTCAGGGATGAACAAGGCGGGCTTGAATACATAGCGGCGATGCAAGATATCACCACCCGTAGACTTTCTGAGGAGGCGTTGAGCAAGACCCGCTCAGAACTGGCGCACCTCGCCCGGGTAGCGAGCTTGGGTACGGTGACGGCTTCGATCGCTCACGAAGTCAATCAACCGCTTGCCGGCATTATCACCAATGCCAGTACCTGCCTGCGCATGCTTAGCGCGGACCCGCCGAACGTCGTGGGCGCTTTGGAAACGGCGCGCCGCACCATCCGCGACGGCAACCGGGCCTCCGATGTCATCAAGCGCTTGCGTGCGTTGTTCTCAAACCGAAACATCGCATTGCAAAGCGTGGACATCATTGAAGCGGCACGAGAAGTGGTCGCGATGCTCGCCGGTGAATTGAAACGCAATGGTGTGATGCTGCAAACCCAGTTTGCCGAACCGATGCCGCTGATCAAGGGGGATCGAGTGCAACTGCAACAAGTTATTCTTAACCTGATCATGAACGCTATTGAAGCACTGAACAAGATCAACAGCCGGCCGCGGCATGTACTAGTGAGTACCACAACGGACGATGAACACAGCGTCCACTTCGCGGTTCAGGACAATGGCAGTGGTTTCGAAGCAGAGGATGCAGAACGTATTTTCAATGCGTTCTACACAACCAAAAGCACCGGCACGGGTATTGGGCTGGCTATCAGCCGGTCCATTATCGAACAGCATCAAGGGCGACTTTGGGCGACCGTCAACGAGGGACCGGGGGCGACGCTACGCTTTTCCATTGCGCAACAAGTTACTCCGAATGCAACAGCGCAAAACGGCAACCGCGATCAATTAAGCCAAGATGCCAACTCTAATCACGCCAAGGAGGATCTGTGATGGAAATGCCGTTACTGGTATCGGTAGTGGATGATGACGAGTCTGTCCGTGAATCACTGCCCGACTTACTCAAAGAATTTGGTTTCACTGTTCAAGCGTTCAGCTCAGCTCAGGACTTTCTCGAGTCAGCCTGCCTTGACCAGACAAGCTGCCTGATTCTGGATATTGCCATGCCCGGGATGTCAGGGCCGGAGCTGGCAAAAGAACTCAAGCAGCGTGGCTACTGCATTCCCATCATTTTCATCACTGCCCATGTGGATGTTGCGCAGCGCGCGAGATGGATCAGCCTGGGTGCGGTGGCGTGTCTGCTCAAGCCTTTCAGCGAGGCCGAGTTGCTCAAGGCCCTTAGCGCGGCCATACCGCTCAACTAGGTGCTGAGCGCCCCAACAGGAGGTGACACTTGAATACGAATAATAGGTTAGACCGCGAACACCAAGCAGCTCAGAACACTGGGCTGCCGATCGTTTTCGTGGTGGACGATGATGTTTCCGTGCGTGAGTCACTGGAACTGTTGATCGACTTCGCCAAATGCCAGCCGGTGCTTTTTGAATCGGCTCAAGAATTTCTTGACCAGCCTCGTCCGCAGGTGCCCAGTTGTCTAGTGTTGGATATCAATTTGCCAGGCTTGAATGGCCTCGATCTGCAAAGCAAAATTGCCAATGACCGACCGGACATGCCGATCATTTTTATTACCGGCTACGGTGATATCCCCCGCTCGGTGCGCGCGATGAAGGCTGGCGCGGTAGAGTTTCTGACCAAACCGTTCGACGATAAAGTTTTACTCAAAGCCATCGGGGATGCACACCAGAGCAGTCGCGTTGCACTCGAGAAGGAGAACTTCATGCGCTCACTGCGTGAGAAGTACGCCAGTCTAACCCCACGCGAGCAGGAGGTGATGGCAATGGTGGTTGCAGGCCTTATGAACAAGGTTATAGCCGCCGATCTCAGCATCAGCGAAATCACTGTCAAAGCCCACCGCGGCAAAGCAATGCGCAAGATGAAAGCACGCTCACTGGCCGAACTAGTCAGAATGGCCGAACAGCTCAATGCGACGCAGAACTCAACAGGCACACGGGCTGCCGCGGGCGCCGTTGCCCTATAAGGTTACTTTATGGCCTGAGGCCTATTTCGCCTCGGTCGCTCGGTGAGCTACTACTGGAACCAACGCCGAACAACGGTTCCTTTGCATTTAATAGTCTAGGAAAAGGCACCCGCTCAATCGCTGATCGTTGCTGATATTCATGACCCACTGTTGAGCGTCACACCTGCGCGAGCAGGGGCCCGTAACTGCGCTTGTACAGTTTTTCACCAAACAGCCTGAGGATTACGTTGCGTGCCAGGGGTGGCAGCGAACGCATCGTGTCACGTGCGACACATTGTTGCTGCACCCAATCCACTCTGGGTTTACGCCGGGTCACGTATGCCTGCAACGCCGCATCAACTCGTTCACTGGCAGCAAGGGTTTCAGCCAGCACAAGCGCATCCTCAATCGCCATCCCCGCGCCCTCCGCCATGCTGGGTGATGAGGCGTGCGCTGCATCACCGATCAGCACGACCTGGTCAAGATACCAAGTGCTCATGACCACCTGCTCAATACTGCCAAAATGTACCGGGGTGGTGCTTGGCATGCTGGCGATGAGGGGCAGAACCGGCGCCGAAAAATCTTCGAACACAGTGGCGAGCGGTGTCGTCTGGATGTCTTCTTTGGCTTCGCCGTCCCCCAACGTTTTATCAGCGTAGACGTAGACCTTCTCGGCGCTGACGGGGATTGCCAGCAAGGTACGTCCTTGGCCCAACATTGCTGTCCAGCCGTTAATTTCAGTGGTGTTGGGTGCGATAAAGCGCCAGCAGACATTGCCAACGCTCGCAGGTACTGCCGATGGAAATAGCAAACTGCGTACCGTCGATTTGATTCCGTCAGCCCCGATGACCAGATCATAAACGGCTGTCGTATCGTCCGAGAATACTACCTCGCACCTTTGCGCTGACGGTTGAATCGCGGTTACCGAGACGCCAAAGCGAGCATTGGTCTGCTGCAGCGAGCCACGAAGAATAGCCTGGAGCGCCGTGCGCGGCAGAGAGAGACATGGCCCACACTCGCTCCAGACATCTTGGGTTCGGGACACACTCAATGGCCGACCGCGATGGTCGAGAATGCTTTGCGTCAATATCGGGACTGCGATGTCGCGCACCGACTTCAACAAGCCGAGTTGAGCAAGCGCGCGGGCGACATTTCCTGGCATATATAAGCCCATCCCTGCGGAAAAACCTTGCTCTCGGCGCTCAACCAGATCTGGCGCAAAGCCCCGAAGTTCAAGAGCCCGGGCCATGGCGAAGCCAGCGATGCCGCCGCCCACTATCAGTATGTTCATAAAAAACCCTCAGGCTTTAAACCGTGAAACCAAAGCCCATATTGCACAGGCCATGTATGCGCAATATTTCGTGAGTGCCGGTTTTTGTACGGTGATGTATCTCTAACGACGGCCCCACAGCGGCTTACACCCCAGCAGTGCCTGTTGCTGCAGAGAAGCAGACGCATTAAAGGATCGGCACCAACAGAAGGCCGCCTGCACTGCGCAGGCAAAAGCCTTGCGCGTCAGGCAGCCGCGTGCACACAGGAACGCGATTAAGTGCTGAATTCAAACGAGGTTGAGCACGACGTCAATATTGCCGCGAACGGCCTTGGAATAAGGGCAGGTCAAATGCGCGATATCGACTAGGCGCTGGGCTATATCACGCTCCAACCCCGGGAGACTGATGTTTAGCCGCGCCTGCAGGAAATAGGCCCCATCTTCCATGCAGAGATCCACTTCAGCCGCAATAGCAACGTCGGCCGGCAGGTCTACTCTCAACGTGCGCGCTGCGAGCCCCAATGCACCGTCGAAACAGGCTGACCAACCCGCCGCGAAAAGCTGCTCGGGATTAGTTCCACTGCCTTTTGCGCCGGGTAATGAATGACGAATATCAAGGCGTCCATCGTCACTGCGAGAGGAGCCCCCGTCGCGAGCACCTGTGGTCTGTACCTTGGCCGTGTATAGGGTTTTTTTTACAGTCATTTTAGAGTTCCTGATTGCTTGGACATACGCATGCCAGATGCGCTTGCCGAATCAGAACAGAACGGGCACAACTCATCGATTACACCTAGGTATCGTCGAACGCCCGTCGCGCGTGCATCAATGGCCGCTGCGTGCAGCGCCCAAAGATGCACGGATCAAGCCAGCGGTTGGGGGTCGTTTGCCTGCTGCCAGAGAAGATCCAACCGCCGGACATCAAGCGTATCAAAGCCCTCACAAACCCATGCCCTGCAGCCGGACAAGCACTCAATTGCCTGCGCCCTCGCGCCTCTGTCCAGATATAACAGTGCTAGGTCCATCGTTGTGCGCAACGCCCAAGCACGCGCGCCTTGGGTCTGGCTCAAAGCCAATGACTCTTCCAGTAATCGCTCGATTGCCGTGCTGTTGTTAGGATCGATGGATCTGAGAATCTCTGCCTTGAGCCGCAGCAATTCAGGTAACGCAAAGGCATCGCCACTCTTACGGCAGTGGCTGATCGTGCCTTCGACAATGGGCATTGCCTTTGCAGGCTGGTGGCTGAGTATGAGGCCTTCTACCAAGGCGATCTCAAATGAGGTCGTCAGTAACTCATAGCGCATGCCTTGCAACCGCGCGAGACTCTCTTCTAGGCGCTCAACGGCACCTGCCGACTGTTCGGCGCGTATGGCTATTGCCGCTTCAAACCCTCTGGAGGCAGCCATATAGGGGCCGAAAGCATTCTCTTCAGCAATCTTGGTGAATCGCTCGAGACTGGCTGTCGCTTGGCCTAGATCGCCGGTCCAGATATAAATACACATGGTCCAGATTAACGCGATGCAATAAGTCACCGAATGCTCCAGTGCAGCTGCTTCGGCTTCCACCTTAGCCGCCCACTGTCGAGCCTGATCGGGAAACCCTTGCAGCCACAGCGTGCGCGCCAGCGCCAACCCTGTGCGGTTTCGATGGTCGAACCCATAATAAATGGTGGTGCTGCGTTGGGATGGCAGACTATTGCGCAACGAGCTTTGCAGCTCCCTGCGCGCCACCACTTGATCACCCAGCAAATGATGCGAGACCCCTGCCAGCGACGCAGCCACCGCGAACGCTTCAGGTTCGCCAATGACCTGTCCAACCACGACAGCCTGCTCAGCCCAGGCCAGCGACGAGGCAAAATCACCTGTGCGCTCATAAAATATCTGCAACCGACCCAGCAATCGAAGTTGTGACCAATAATCGTTCAGCGAAACCGCAATATCCAACGCACGGAGCAACGCCGTTTCTGCTGCGGCACTGTTGCCACGGGTGAACATCAATACCAGGCCAAGCGCAGCCTGCAGCTCCATTTCGACAGGGGTTCCGAAAAAACCCAGTTCAAGCAGTTCCGTCGCCCGCGAGCACCAGGCTCGGCATTCAACCAGCAATGAGAAGTGGAGAAATACCTGCGCGCTGGCGGCTGCCAAAGGTAACGCTAACCCCGGGCTGCCATGTGGGCCGAAACTCCACTCCAATGAACTGCGGATGTTGCCAAGTTGATTGGCGAGGCGCGCTGCACTGGCAAAGATATCACTTGGCGTATGACCCAGATTTGCGAGTAAGCCGGTATAAAACGCCGCATGCCGGAACGCCAACCCCTGAACTTCTACTTCACCCCTTGCCGCCAGCTTCTCTCTGGTAAAGGCGCGGGACATTTCCAACAAGCGATAGGCTGCAAATGGACTGGAGTGATCGACAGTGACCAGCCCTTTAGTGGTCAGCTCATCGAGTATGGCGACCACCTTGACCGACTCGATTTTCCCGTCAGCAATAACCTGGGCCGCTGCGTCTTGAGAAAACGGGCCGACGAACACCGACAGTCGCCCGAACACCAATTGCTCGGGCGGCGTAAGCAAGTCATAACTCCAGTCCAGCATCGCGCGCAGGGTCTGATGCCGAGGCAAGGCCGTGCGCCGACCTGCCCAACTCAAAGAGAACAGCTCGCCCATCAGCGCATGGGTCGCGCTTAAACCATGACTGGCAACGCGAACGGCGGCCAACTCAATAGGCAGCGCCATACCCTCGAGTCGTTGACACATATCGGCAATCAACTGAACGCCGTCAGCCTCCAACACCAACGCCGTGTTGCCCGATGAGGCGCGTTCGACGAATAACTTTATTGCCGGATACGCCAGCAACTCGTCAAGGGAAAGATTTTGCGGTTCATGGGGAAAAGCCAGCGGATTAAGCCAATGTACATACTCATCGCGAACCCGCAGAGGCTCGCGGCTAGTCGCCAGCAAGCCCACGTTCGGCGCTGCATACCTGATCTGTTCGAGCACTGCAGAAACAGCGTCAATCAGGTGCTCGCAGTTATCAATCACCATGAGCAATTTGTGCGCACGCACGTGGGCAAGCAGAACCAACATCGGATCTTCGGCTTGCGCAGGAATATCCAGGGCTCCGGCCAAGGCAGAAAGCAGCAGATCGGCGTCCTCAACTTGAGCCAGATCGACGAAACGCACTCGGTCGTAGGCTTGCGCAACGATCTGATGCGCCACTTCAACCGCGAGACTGGTCTTGCCGACGCCGCCGGCACCGACGATGGTCAGTAGTTTGGGCTGGGCCAGCTGATCGGCGACCCGCTGAATATCTGTCTCACGGCCAATTAATTTTATCCGTGGCGGCAGACTGCCCACGCCACTGACAAAGCGCTTGGTATCTGTGGCGGAGTCGAGTGGCCCAGCAACTTTTGGCAGGACTGCAGGTAATTCTACTTTTTCCAGTGGCGCGACAAACGCATAACCAACGCCCACTTGTGTAGCGATATACCGCGCACTGTCTTCACCGTCACCGAGAATGCGCCGCAGACCGGTCATGTGAAACCGCAGGCTACCCTCCTCAACGATGGTGTCGGGCCAGACCTGATTAATCAACTCACGCTTAGACAGCACCACGCCGGGACGCGCTAACAGCGCAATCAATAGATCCAGCGCTCTTCCGCCAATCTCGACAGGAATGCCGTCTTTGGTGAGTAACCGCTTGGACGCAACGACGCAAAAAGGGCCAAACACAATGTGTGCGCTATGGGATTCGTGCATCTCTGGTGTGGAGGGCTCCATAAGGGCCATTCTCTCGAAATGGATAACTGCAGCGGGAGATCTACGCATGCAATATTTCGCAACATAGAGGCTGCCTATAATTGGCCAAATAGAACGAGAGTACAAGATTGCAGCGACAGAAGATGTCGAGACGTGCCGCGGCCGAGGAAGGCGTGGATCAGACAAGCTTGATGGTGACGTCGATATTGCCTTGGGTGGCCTTTGAGTAGGGACAGTTAAGGTAAGCCGCGTCTAGCAGTTCCTGAGCAATAGCGACCTCGATCTCGGGCAAAGATACACCCAGTAGCGCCTGCAGGAAGAACCCTTTCTCGCCATAACCAAACTCGACGTGTGCGTCCACCGAAGTGTCTGCCGGAAAACTGATCTTGCGGGCATTGCAGGCATGGCGCAGGGCACCGATAAAACTTGCTGACCAAGCGATCGCAAACAGCTGTTCAGGATTGCTGCCACTGCCCGGCGCGCCAGGCGGCGAAAGCTTCACATTTAGTCGCCCATCCAGGCTCCGCCCTTCTCCCTCACGCCCACCAGTCGTATAGGTATGGCCGGTGTAGAGAGTCTGAGCAATTGTGATCATGGTCAATCCTTAATCGATAGCGATTAGACTTCGCGGCTGGGCGACTCAGTTTGCCCGCGCAATGTCGAGGCTTCTGGCCGAAGGGGCACGGGATACCACCTTGACCGTGGGCTGCCTGCGTCGGCTGCATAGGTATTCCAAAAATTGGCTGCGCGCAATCTCCACTAGCCAAGCCCGTACCGGACGACTGGCGTCGTAACTGGCGCACTCCCAACAAACCGCAACAAATGCAGACTCGATCAGGGCGTCAAGATGCTCTTTTTTAGCGCGGCCTGCTTGCACCTGACCCTCGTAAAAAGCACTCAACAAGGGCGATACCGCACTATATAACGGATCTACCGCTTCTTTTCCGCGAGCAACAACCTCGGCAATTAACGCACCGAGTTGTTCATTGCTAGGTCGATCGACCCCGAAAACGCAGTTACTGCGATAACAGTCAGCCATGATCAAGTTCCTTGCATCCTTTGTTCCACTGGGTGGGTGGAATCCGCCGTAGAGTTGCAACAGTTATTTTAGTAGCGAGCATGAAGAGTCGCCGGAACTGAAGCTTCCCGCCAGTTATGCGCTGTTAGTTCCTGTTAGCTGAACGCTACGCAATCTCTCCTGCAACCCCCTCGGGACTTGTATCTGCGTGTATCTGCCGGTCATCCAGATACATAAGCATTGATTCGCCGGGGGCGCTGGAAACAGAGGTGATACGAACCTGAGTTCAACTAGAGCGGTGATCTCAATCGCTCGACGACGCTTACCGTTCCGTCCTGCGCCATTTCAACCTGAATAATAGGTGCGCGATGAATGCTCTACCCCAGCGCTCGACCGGCCACACTGTTGCAGCGATTACCGGCCTTTTGGTTCTATCCATAGCGTTGCGCCCGGCCATAGTTTCAATAGGCCCTGTGTTACTGCAGATTCAACACCAGTTCAGTCTCAGCTATGCACAAGCCGCGCTGCTGACCTCGATCCCTGATGTGTGCATGGCGGTGTTTGCGCTCATTGCGCCGCGAATCGCCAAGCGTTTGGGTGCCGATCAAACGGTTATTGCTGCGCTGGTGTTATTGGGGCTTGCGATCGTGATCCGTGCGTTGTCGCAGTCCAGCATTTCGTTACTGTTTAGCACGGTCTTGGTTGGCGTGGGGATTGCCATAGGCGGGGCCCTGATTGGCGGCTGGATCAAAACCCACTTTGCCAACCGGGCATCGTTCTATATGGGTATCTACGCGGCCGGGCTGAGCGTCGGGGCCACAGTCGCAGCCGTTAGCACCGAATCCATCACCTTGCTCAGTGGTACTTGGCGAGTCGGTGCTGGGGTTTGGTCACTATTATGTGTCGGCGCGGTAATCAGCTGGTGGGTCTTGGCACGCATGTTTGCGACTCACTCCCCGGCCCCGACCCACTTGCAGCCGGTCAACTTGCCTTGGTTCAGTTCTCAGGCTTGGCTGGTGGCCCTGTATTTTGGTGGTAGCCAGTTCATCGTTTATGCCCTGTTTGCCTGGCTTGCCCCAGCGGCACGTGACTGGGACATCGGCCCGCTTAGCCCTGGCGCCTTACTCGGTGTGTTCACATCAGTGTTTGCTGTTGCCAGCTTCCTCATGGGCGCCTTGGCAGGCCCTTCAAGGAATCGATGTGGCTGGTTGATTACGGCTACCGTCATGACAGCGCTAGGTGCTGCTGGCCTCTATATGGCGCCGCACTCACCTGTGGTTCTCTTTGTGATTGTCACTGCCGTCGGCCTGGGCATGGCGTTCACCTTGGCGATGACGCTGCCGTTGGACAACGTTCATACGGCGGCAGATGCCAATGCGTGGACGGTGTTTATGCTCTTTATCGGCTACCTCATCGCCGCTCTTGGCCCCATAGCTTTCGGTTATTTACGAGAGCACTCAAACGACTATCGCCTATCCTTTCTACTACTGTTGGTGGTGAGCCTCGTGCTGCTTTGCCTGACGCCATTGCTTAAGCCGGATGAAACCCCATCATCTGCACTGTCTGCAACTTGAAGCCCAGGGCCAGCACAGTGCCGGTCTGTGCTGGCTCCAGGCTCATAATTAATAGCAGCATCCTGATCGGAAATAGCGGCGGAAAAATAGTCAGTAGTTATGTTCCAGACACGTAAAGCGTGCTCAACCGCAGCGTTGAGTTTCGCAATATTAGCCAAACTGCAGGCTGGTATTTCCCCGTCCGACACGGAGCCCAGTGACATCACATGCAACCCATTTGGTACCGCACTTTAAGCAACGACAATCGCCGTTCGTTCTGGACAGTTTTCAGTGGTTTTACCGTGGATTCGCTGGATGTTCAGTTGTATGCCTTCATTCTTCCAGTGCTGCTTACTTTGTGGGGGCTTAGCCACTCGGAGGCTGGGCTGCTTGGCGCGGCAACACTGACCTCTTCCGCTATAGGGGGTTGGTTAGCGGGAATACTGGCCGACCGTTATGGTCGGTTGAAGGTGTTGAAACTCACTATCCTATGGTTCGCGATATCCACCTGTCTGTGTGGGCTCGCCGCTAACTTCGATCAGTTACTGATAGCACGTACTCTGCAGGGCATAGGTTTCGGCGGTGAATTGGCAGTGGGTGCAGTATTTATCGCGGAGGTCGCCAACCCGCAAGTCCGCGGCAGAATGGTCGGCATGGCGCAAAGTGGCTGGGCCGTAGGGTGGGGGCTTGCTGCAATAATCTCCGGCTTTGGCTTGACCCTCTTGCCCCCAGCGCTTGGCTGGCGGGTCACCTTTATAGTGGGTGTAGTTCCGGCAATTCTCATATTTATCTATCGCCTCAGGCTAAAAGAATCCAAGGCATTTATAAGCTCGAATCGGCAGTTGTCATGGCGAGCAATACTGACGGCTCCTTACCTGAAGTCGACGGTTTTGGCGAGCCTACTCGCTGCCGGCATGCACAGCGGCTACTGGGCCATAGCAACTTGGTGGCCCGCTATGCTTATGTCAGAGCACGGTCTTTCGACCCTTGATAGCAGACTGTATCTGGCGGTGCTGGTGAGCGGCTCATTTTTTGGTTATGTGGCAGGCTCATGGCTGGGGGACAGCGTCGGACGCAGAGCAACCTTGATCACCTTCGCGCTGGGCGGAATCTGCACCGCACTGATTTATTCCAGCCTGACAGTATCATCCACAACCTTGCTGCTGATTAGCTTTCCGCTCGGCTTTGTTGCCACAGGAATGTTTGGCGTTATCGGCTCATTGCTCACCGAGCTGTTTCCAACAGAGTTGCGAGCATCTGGGCTAGGGTTTTGCTACAACGTTGGCAGAGGCATAGCCGGATTAGCACCCGCTGTAATTGGCGCAACTGCCGATAGAATGGGCATCACCAACGCTATCGTTACCTATGTTGTGTGCGCATATACACTGGTTGTGCTCGTCGCCATTTTATTGCCTGAAACCCGCGGGCTGACGCTCAAAGGGATATCAGAGAAATAGCCCTGAAGGCCCTCTGCAGATCGTATATTTACGGCACTGAGCGCTCCACTGCCCCAAAGCGCGAATGAGCTATTCAAATCCGCTCCACCTTCCCATTTCTTAAATAAACGGTAGCCACTGCGCTCGGCATGATGCTTTGGTATTGCCCGACACTTTCGTGCAATCGAACCACCCTACTCGTCATGTTTTGATCAAAACCTCCAGCGCATAGCCTCGATTCAAGCGCGCTGTTGCCTGATTAACCGAGGATTTCATGATGATTGTCGAGATTTACCTAAAGGCCACCGACACTGCCCATTGGTGCAGTTACCTGGGCTCAGTCAACGCTCAGCCCGTGCCCCGAAAAGACCGGAAAAACCAGTATTCACTGTGCAGAGCAATCGTCCTCTCCGCCTGCCTTTTAAACACGGGCTTGGCTACTGCCGCCGAATCTGACACTCCTTACACCACTGTCAGTGACGCCGCGGGCAACCTCCACGTGCCGGCCAACTACCGCAATACATACCAGTTTCTCGGTACCTGGGCAGTGGCGGCTGACAAAGGCCAAGGCGCCAAACAAATGCACACGGTTTACTCCTCAGCCGGAGCCGCGGCAGCCTACAAAAAACTGGGGAATTTCCCCGACGGCACAGTGCTGATCAAGGAGGTATACGACACCAGTACGGCTGGCATGACTACCGGAACCGTCAGCCACGCCACCTCTCTCAAAGGCTGGTTTGTGATGGTCAAGGACAGCAAGCACTCGTATCCCCAATCGAAGCTATGGGGTGATGGATGGGGCTGGTCATGGTTTGACGCGAACACCCCCAGCGTGACCACCACCAAGGACCACAACGAATGCCTGGGCTGTCACCAGCCTGCGCGATCGAGCGACCTGATCTATGTGCAGGGCTATCCCATCCTATCGAAATAACCCCTTATCCTGAGCTAATGGAGCAACAACATGCCTTTCCAAGCCATCCATACCGAGCACGCCCCCGCCGCCATCGGCCCCTACAGCCAAGCCATCAAGTGCGGCAAAACCCTGTACCTGTCCGGCCAGCTGCCAATTAACCCGCAGACCCAGAAACCCAGTAACACCAGTGTGGATGAACAGATCCATCAAGTATTCGCCAATCTACGCGCAGTGGCCGAAGCCAGCGGTAGCGATCTGGCTCATGTAGCCAAACTCAATATTTACCTCACTGACCTGGCCGATGCGCCGAAGGTCAACCAGATCATGGCCGAATATTTCAGCACACCTTATCCGGCCCGCGCCGCCGTAGGCATTGCCAGCCTGCCGCAGAACTTCTGCATCGAAGCCGAGGCCGTTGTGGTGATGGATTGAATCTCTGGTTGCGACTACTTACCACATGAATTTATGCCCGACATCTATCATTGAGGAACTACATCGTGCCCAAGACAGTTGCCGAACAATTCGTGGAAACACTCGTTGCCGCCGGCGTCAAACGCATCTACGGCGTGGTCGGAGATAGCCTCAACGGGCTTACTGACGTGGTACAGCGCCGTGGTGATATCGAGTGGATACATGTGCGTCATGAAGAGGTCGCGGCTTTCGCTGCCGGCGCAGAAGCACACCTTACGGGCTCGTTGGCTGTGTGTGCAGGCAGTTGTGGCCCGGGCAACCTGCATCTGGTCAACGGCCTCTTCGACGCACATCGCTCACGCGTACCGGTGCTGGCCATTGCCGCGCAGATTCCATCAGCCGAAATCGGCTCGGGCTATTTTCAGGAAACCCATCCGCACTCCTATTTCAGTGAATGCAGCCACTACTGCGAGTTGATCTCCAGCAGCGCGCAAATGCCGCGCACGCTCGAAATCGCCATCCGCGAAGCGATCGGCAAGCGTGGGGTGTCGGTGGTGGTCATGCCGGGCGACGTCGCCATGCAGAGGGCTGAGGATGCGCCGCTGCCAAATATGGGCAGCCTGCTGCCGGCCATGCCACGGGTCACACCAACCTCTCAGTTAGTGCAGCAACTGGCTGGGTTGCTCAATAGTGGTCGGCGTATCACCCTGCTATGCGGTGCTGGCTGTGCCGGCGCGAACCCGCAAATTATCGCACTGGCCGAGCGTCTGCAGGCCCCGGTGGTGCATACCCTGCGCGGCAAGGAATACGTTGCGTACGACAATGCTTTTAGTGTGGGAATGACAGGGTTGATCGGCGTTTCTTCCGGCTACTACGCGATGCTTGATTGCGATGTACTGCTGATGTTGGGCACCGACTTTCCCTACCGCCAGTTCTACCCCAACGGCAAACACGTACGTATCGCCCAGATCGATATCCGAGTGGAGAACCTCGGCCGTCGCGCCCACCTCGAACTCGGTTTGGTAGGCGACGTGCGCGCTACACTCGAGACTCTGCTGCCACAACTTGATCGTAACCTCGACAGCACCCACTTGGATCGTGCACGTGACCACCATGCCACAAGCAAGCGCTCGCTGGCGGAACAGGCCGCAATTACCCCGCACAGCCGACGCGTCCATCCACAGCAGATTGTCGATGTGCTCAGCGAAATGGCAAGCGACGATGCAGTCTTCAGTTGCGACGTGGGTCTGCCTACGGTGTGGGCTGCACGTCATCTGGCAATGAACGGCCAGCGCCGATTGCTGGGTTCGTTCGTGCACGGCTCCATGGCCAACGCTATGGCCCAGGCCATCGGTGCCCAGGCAACCTATCGCAATCGACAAGTCATTTCGCTGTCGGGCGACGGCGGGTTCACCATGCTTATGGGTGATTTTTTGACCTTAGCCCAGCTCAAATTGCCAGTGAAGGTGGTGGTGTTCAACAACGGCGCTCTTGGCTTCGTTGAACTGGAGCAGAAATCCTCAGGCATCCTCAGCGTCGGAACCGACCTGAGCAACCCCGATTTCGCCGCCATGGCGCGTACCATTGGTATCCACGGCATCCGCCTGGAACGTCCAGAGCAAATCCACGACGGCATCGCCGACGCACTCGCCCACAACGGTCCGGTACTGATTGATGCCGTAGTCAGCCGTACTGAACTGGCGATGCCGCCGGCCATTACTGCGCAGATGGCCAAAGGGTTTTCACTGTATATGCTGCGCGCTGTGATGAACGGACGCGCTGATGAGATTCTGGATTTGGCGGTGGGTAATGTGTGGCGCTAAGCACGGGTGTCCAGGCGCAACTGAAAACCCGTTGCTCCACACGCTGCTTACCAACAACACGCTAACGCTATTAACAGGACTTTGCGACGCATAGGCCAAGAGCCCGCGCACTCTGAAGTAGTGCTGTGGCGCCCTACAGGTATTTGCTTCACGTGCTAACGGAGGCAGCCAGAAACCTTAGCCGCCCCGCCCGCTTCAACATTCAGACCTGATATGCCGGGGCCTTCCCCTGCAGCCAGTTACTCTGCGGGGTATGACTGTAGCCATTCTCTACAATCATTTCCAAATTGCGGCCCTGCGGCGTTCGGCTAGAGCCATTCTCGGTCAACGTCTGCAGCGCATCCTTTACTACTGGCGCAGCCTGTAGGAAACACTTCGCGGTATCGCAGCGCTGAGTCACACCGGCTGCATTGGCATGCGCGCTCACCCCAATGATAGAAAAGACGATCGCAGCCAATACACGCTTTGCATTTTTCATAATGTTGTCCTTTTTGAGTTTTAAATTTGCTCGGAGGTTGCGGCTGAATCAACCTCCTTGACTGCAGACTTCGGCGAGTTTGCTGTAGTCGAGTACCTGACTTTTTCCCTTCGAGTCCAGGTAAGTCATGTGGGCATTAACCACACCGCAGGTCAGGCTTGGGGCCTCAGTCAAAGACACCACTTTGGCGACGTCGAGGTGAGTGTTGTAGGTATAGCTTTGCCCGTGTTGGTCAGCTTGGGCCATGGCTGGGAGCATACCCAAGCTGAAAGTAGTGAAAAGGCAGGCTGCAGTGATGGATTTAAGGTTCATGGCTGTTTCCTCTGGATCAATGGGTGAGTAGTTGTCCGAGATAACTGCTGTTGTCTCAGTGATACCCATTTAATGCCTGCGAGGTATCTGGGATGCGTCTGGGCACATGGGCAATGACCTCTCTAGGTATCCTCAGCCCCGCTGATACAGAGCGTTACACTAATGACCAAACGCCACGGCAAAGATGGCTACCAGCGCCACTCTTCACTCAAAACCTCAAGCATCCAGCCAGACACGGCGGCATCGCAGAGGGCTGTTTTTAGGCACAACTCAAGCGCTGGCGAGCAACTCAAACAACTGATGGCAGCGCGCTGATCAACACCAATGTGCAATGGTTTAGCCCCCTGCGATCTGCTGATATGAACGGGTGCGCAACCATCGTATGCGGGCATCGGCATATCGACGTTCGAACACTCGAAACACCGAGGCATCGCCAAACCACAAGCACCGCTGATAGTGCACAACTCAGACTTACAACAGGCAGCGGGTTGCAGTGACGGTGAACAGGAGCAGCACCATGAACCGTGTAGAACACACCACACTACTGACCCACAGAAAGGCGTCAGACGGGGATAAGTCATGCGTGTTAGGTGGCATCCGGTCATTGAGCTTTCGAGTACTGAGCCTGTTCACCTTGGCGCTGGTCGTTGCCCACTGCCTTTTATGGACGGCGCATGAAAATCTGAATCGACTCGAGCTGAACGGCTCCAGCCTGTCCCTGGTCCTTGGCCTGATGCTCAGCATTGCGCTGATAACGGTATGCGCGTGGCTAACCAGCCGGATAAGCACTCAGCCGCTGCGCAGTATTGCCCAGGCGTTGCATGCACTAGACCCTGCAAACCCTAGCTACAGGGTGGAAGAAGGACCTGTCGAGGTGGTCGAGGTCACTGCCGCGTTCAATGCAATGCAGAATCGCGTCGCAGAGTATATGCAGCACCGGGTCCAGATACTCGGCTCTATCTCCCACGATTTGCAGGCACCTATTACGCGCATGAGGCTCAGAGCAGAGTGCATGGACGACTCGGTTTACCGTACAAAGCTGTGCAAAGATTTATCTGAGGTCGAGCACTTGGTCCGCGAGGGAATCGACTATGCGCGCAGCGTTCATCTCATTGAGGAAGTCAGTTGCGCCATCGACGTTGATGCCTTTATCGCAAGTATTATTTTTGACTACCAAGACACTGCTCAGCGTGTGTACCTCGCAGGCAAAAGCAACACCTTGATTGATGCAAAACCCATCGCACTGCGCAGAGTCGTGGTCAACCTGATAGATAATGCCTTGAAATATGCAGGCGCCGCGGCCGTCACGCTAGGCGTTGAAGACACATTACTCTCGATCAAGGTACAGGATCGCGGACCGGGTATCGCAGAGCAGGTATTAAATGATGTGCTTAAACCCTTCTTTAGAGCCGATGAAGGTGAAAACAAGAGCATCCGCGGTAACGGGTTGGGTTTGGCTATTGCACAACAACTAATGGCCACGATGGGCGGATCCATCGCCCTGTGCAATCGCAAGGGGGGTGGGCTATGTGTAGAGGTTCGGCTCTGCTGTCGCTCTTGAAAAGCCGACTCGAGCAATGGAGGTGGCGCCGAAACACCCACACTGGGTGTTCTGGTACTGCATGAGAGCGGAAACACACTAATCTTAAGCCAGTAACTTCAGCGATACGCTAGGACGTTCTCATGAACACGAAAGTGTGCCCAGCGAAATCCACCAATGAGAACCCGGACCGCATTAGGTTCGAGATCACCTTGGCAGACGCCGTCGTCCCGATTGAGGGTGTATGCACTTCTATCAGCAACATGTTGATTGCCGCCAGATTCGAGGTCTGCGCGAATAACGCCATCTCATAACCCTCGATATCGACACACAAGGTATCAGCACCGGTTTCAGCAATCAGCTCGCCGAGTCGTCGTGCCCTGACTTGTTTTGGCGCTGCACCGTGCCCGCGGTACAAGCTACTCCACCAATAATCCTTGCCCACATGCAAGGTAACCCAGTCGCTGACTTCATCGTCTGCAACCACGGCGGCATTAATCAGATTCAATCGCTCCCCATTAGCAGTAAACGTGCGTTCGATCCAAGGCAACAACACGCTATTAGGCTCGCAGACGCTGACAACATTACCGCTCATTCGACCCAGAAGGCTTCCGGTTAAACCAACGCCACCACCAAGCTCCAGTACTCGACTTCCGGGCTTGATGTAGCGCCGGATCAGCTGCATGTCGTGTTCCTCGTAATCGCCCACAAGAAAGTAATACAGCATGTTGGCCGGGAACGACGGATCCACGGGCAAGACGAGGCCGGTTGTCGGACCTACATACAGCTCAAGCCCTGGCAGCGCGGCAATCTCCTCGGCCAACAGTGCTTGTCGCTCTGTATCCAGCGCGCTGTCTACCGGAAAACTCAATAATCCGCGCTGATTGATCTCGCGCTGTTTAGCACTGCAGTACGCTCCCAAACGGTTGCTGTAGCGCATAGTAAGTACCTTTCTGTTGTAAATTGGCACGAAGCTCAGGACCGTCAACTGCAGGCGTAGGCGTTGACTTCACATGCGGCCATGAGAATCAACCTTGCCCGGCCGAGTAAGTCATCTACGGGCGTATAGCTTGAGCACACTAAATGCAAGGCGCCATTGACGGTAAGTGCCCCGATATTTTGCTCGCCCTCCATGCCCATGAAAGTAGATGGGCCCCACATCGACTCCAAGTGCAAGCCATCCACCTGCGACGCGAATGACAACTCCCCCAGGTTGGAGACCATCATGTCGATCGAACCAGCGCTTAATAGAAATTCAGTGGCAGCACCTGGGTCTGATTGATCATCAAACAGTGCCCCTAATCCTGCGGCAAATTTTGTCACTGTTTCAACGGACCGGGCCGCGCCTACTTCAGTTGATAGACATCTCGCCAATGCCCAAAAGGTGATGTGCTCACGATCCTCGATCAGGCTCTCGGCTGACACAATTGAGAGCGCGCATTCATCCGTGCGTCCCAGCAATCCCCTGACGTTGACCGGAGATTTGATCCGTACGGGGCGTTTGGCCCATGCGGCTCCCCCTTGATCACCAGCTTTGATCAAGGCGACTATCAGCGCGCCGTGCAAGGTGGCGCCTGCTTGGCGCGCACGCAATCTAAGGATATCGCTAGCGCGGGCGTCCATGCGAAGACTCTGTACCAAGGGTATTTTGGCGCTTCGGTCGAGCAATTGCGCACGAGCAGGTCTTTGGGGAATACCTTGGTACGTTGGTGACGACTGCGCAGTGCCCACTAACTCCTCCTGAGCTAGGGGCAGCGGATACTCGCGCATTTTCACGCCGGTCATGGCCTGCATCAAATCGCGCACTATAAATGCTAAGGACAAGCCGTCAGCAATGGCATGGTGTGCACTGAGAATCAGAGCCAAGCGTTGCTCGGTATGAAGCAACGTGGCCCTGAGCAGTAACTCGGAGGATGCGCAGAAAGGCGTAGACAGTTCGTTAGAGACCAGATCCGGCCAATGATCCGGTGCCATGTTGATCACCTTGAGCGGTATCTGCGCGTTAACCTTTTTTTTGAAATAAGGCTGGCGCTCAATATCGACGGCAATACCGACCTGAAGCAGAGGATGACGACCCTGGACAGCATCCAACGCCTGGCGCCAATCGGTAACACGGGTGTGTCCGGCGATCTGCGCTACAAGCGTAAAATGCTTGGCGCTTTGCTGATCGCTGGACCAGAAAAAGCGCTCGAAAGGCCCGAGGTATCGAACTGGAAGCTCACTTGAAAAGGGTCTGCTCATATTCCTGGTCTCGACTAAACGAAGGGAAGACGAGGCGGAACAATTGTCTGACCGCATGTGTTACACAGCAAAGCACACGCGTAAACTGCCCCCAGTAAAACCAGCTTTTTAGGGCTGTCCTGCCTCCACATCAATCCTAACGCCGTGGTTTGAGCGCGCTTTCATAAAAGTCTCAGGTTGATTGCGAAGTGCTATTTGATTCGACGGAACTCACTCGGCGAAACGCCAAAGCGGGCTTGAAAGGCCCGGGTCAGGTGCGAATGGCTGGAAAAACCATTGGCGTTGGCGATCTCGGCCAGCGTTGAACGACAGTGCAGTAGTTCATGGCGAGCGCGGTCCAGCCGTACTTCCAGCAAGTAGGCATGCGGCGTTCGGCCAGTAGCAGCACGAAACATGCGGATGAAGTGCGCCCGACTGTACCCGCTCTCGATAGCCATTTCGGCTAAGCTCAGATCCTCGCTGTATTCACTAGCAATTTTGTCTAGCACACGGTGCAACAGATGGCTGGGCAGCGCTGTTTGCTTGGGCGCAGGAATGCCCTTTTGGCTGGCTAACAGGACAAAACGCGTAATGATCGCCAAGGCAATTGACTCACCATACAATCGCCCGGATGCCCCGCTCTCGAGCGCTTCCTGAGCGGCTAGCTGAACCAGATAAGCAAGGGATTTGTCGGCGATCCCCAGGTGTTCGTGAAGGCTAACGCGATTGGCACACTCCGACTCCTGCATAACCTGCTCAGCGACCTGCGGGTCGATCACAAACGCTATCACGTCATAGGCCGAGCGGGCATGAACCGCCGGCAAGATGCCCGCAGCACCCAATGAAAGAGTGCCAGGTTGTTTGATTACTCGGGAAAAACGATTGTTTCGATATGCGCGATCCGCCACGGTAGGCTGTCCGCACCACAAAAGGCCATAGTGCTGATCAAGCGTCTCCTCGACACGAAAGTGCGGTCCGGCAATTCGCCTTTCCAGAGCCAGCCCCTCCCATCCCAACTCGAGACTGGATTTCCCGCTCATTGAAGAGCCGCGGATCAAAACATCGATGTTCGAGTCTTGCATGTCTGCCCTTCACAAATAAACAACACCTGTCAGAACGCGCCAACTGATGTAGCCGATGCGAATAGCAATGGCCTCAGTATCGATTCACCTGCATATGTGCCTGGCGGCCTTATGAACTTCAGGAGTGATAGCGGACGTCAACCGTTGGGCTCAGTTAAGCGATCAGATGTATCGGAGATGTGTGCATGAACCCCGAAAATGAATGTTTTCGTATCAACGGGCGGTTCTCATACGAAGGGATACAAAGGCCTTTCGAGGGGATGGTTTTTTAACCTGAATCGCCCGAGCTTTGGTAAACGCCTAATTAGGTGTGCGGTTTCATTGGCCCTCTACTCAACCCCCCAGGAAAAGATGAGCACGAGCCGATTATCAGGTTCAATCTTTACCTTCAACTGCTACACGCCAGACCTTATTCCCAACATCATCGGCCACCAGCAATGCGCCGCCCTTATCGAGAGTCACGCCTACCGGACGCCCTTGTGCCTCCCCCTCCGAATTCAGGAAACCGGTCAAGAAATCCACCGGGCGCCCTGCAGGTTTGCCATCTTTGAATGAAATAAACACGACTTTATAGCCCGCCTGCGGGTTGCGGTTCCATGACCCGTGCTCACCGATGAAAACGCCGTCAGTAAAGTTGCCGGGCATACCTCTGGCGTCAGAAAACGTCAGCCCCAAGGGTGCGACGTGCGTACCTAGCGCGAAGTCAGGGGCGATTGCCTTGGCCACCCTATCGGGGCGCGGTGGATCAACCCGCGTGTCCACATGTTGCCCGTAATAACTCCACGGCCAACCATAGAAAGCGCCGTCTTTAACCGAAGTCAGGTAGTCGGGAACCAGATCACTCCCGATCTCGTCACGCTCGTTAACCACCGTCCAGAGCTCGTCAGTGCCAGGCTTCCAAGCCAAGCCATTAGGATTACGCAGGCCGCTCGCAAACAGGCGCTTCTGGCCACTTTTGACATCCAGCTCCCAGATCGCCGCGCGTCCTTCTTCTACCTCTAATCCGTTTTCGCCAACATTACTGTTTGAGCCAACGGTCACGTACAACTTGGTGCCATCGCGGTTGGATAGAATGTTTTTGGTCCAATGGTGGTTGATCCCCGCAGGCAAGTCGGTCACTTCCACTGGCTTGGCAGTGATTTCCAGCGTGCCCTCGGTGTAGGGCACTTTGACCACTGCATCAGCGTTGGCGATGTACAAATCGTTGCCGACTAGCGCCATACCGAATGGCGACATCAACCCGGTCATAAAGACCTTGTGCACTTCCGCACGGCCATCACCATCGGCATCCCGCAGGATAGTGATACGGTTGGCGCTCGGCACATCAGCCCCAATACGCTTGAAGACGATGCTCATCGCTTGTTTCTTTACCCACGCAAGCGGCCCGGAGCCGCCATCGTTAGCGTCCTCCGGCATTGGCGGATGATTGCTCTCGGCGACGAGAACATCGCCGTTGGGCAGCGTGTAGAGCCAGCGTGGGTGCTCGAGATTCTCGGCTAGCGCGCTGACTTTGAAGCCCGGCAGCGCTTTCGGTGTATCGGTCCCCTTCCAGCCCACGGCTTTAGATACCTTGAGCGTTGGGATTAACGAAGTGGTGGGTTCAGGCAACTGCGGGTTGGGACCGACACCCGCCTGGAATGACAGTTTTGCGGTCTCGCCACAGGCGGCAAGTAACAATGTTGCGGTGATTAGCAAACCCGATCGGGTTGTCACATTCATTGTTATAACCTCGTACTGGCCGTTTATTAGAAACGAAAAGCCGCCATATGCGGGCGTGCAGCCACCAGCCCGCGTAGAAAATAAGCCGTTGCTGGGTTGGCCGACCGAGACGCAAGCCTAGCATCTACCGCCATCAAATGATGCGCAACCTGGACGGGTTCCGCGAAGTCGTACTCCTGCTGGATCAATCAGGCGTTTCAGCATTGGACCCAGATAATTGCCAGCGCCCAAAAGCCCGCATTGGGTCGCTTGCTGGAGCAGCACGTCAAATTTGTCCAATCTGATAAGAAAGCCACGAAACAAATGCCGTGGTTCAGAGCAGAACTTTACTCTTTGTGGACGTTGCAATCGGTTGCTCGGCTTGAGCCAGTCATATTCGGCTGACCTGCTGCTTATTGTTGGAGTCCGAAAATGCTGCAGGCACGCGTCGCGTGTTGCAGGTTCACTGCGCCGGCCGGCACTTGGCCCGCGAGCAGTGCTTTAACTTGGCGCACAGTATCCATCGCCTGATGCTGACTCGCCTCAGGGGTCAGCCCACCAATATGGGGCGTTGCGATCACCCGCGGATGCGACGCTAATCCGCTGCTTGGCATTTGATCGAGCGCACGGCCGACATCCAGCGCACAACCGGCGATGAGTTTATGGTCCAAGGCTTCGAGCAAATCGCGCTCGTCAACCAACTCACCTCGAGAAGCGTTGATAAAGAATGCGTCGCGCCGCATCGCCTGAAAAACCTCGCGCCTGAACAGGTTCTGCGTTTGCTCAACGGCCGGTGCCAGGCACACGACGTAGTCGGCAGTTTGAACCAGGTGGTCGAAGGAGACTTGCTCAACACCCGGTTCATCGATTGCAACCATTGGGTCGCTGACCAAGACGCGCATCTGAAGCAAGCGCGCGATTTCAGCAAGTCGCCTGCCAATAAAGCCATAGCCGACAATCCCAAGCGTCGCACCACGGAGCTCGCGCCCCATGACAATTTTCGGCGCCTTGCCTTGCCAGTAATCTGCCGCAGCGCAGCTAATGCCTCGCGCCAAGTCGATCATCACGCCGATTACCCATTCGCTAACCGAAGTATCAAACCCAGGTGTCGCGCGGGTTACCAGCACACCATGCTTGTTGGCGGCATTGACATCGATATTGCGGATATCCACTGCAACTCGACAGATTGCCGCCAGTTGAGGAAGGCGCTCGAACAACTCAGCGGGCGCAGCTGCTTCGCGGCCAGCAACGATAATCCGGCAGCCATCTGCGCGCTCGACGAGTTCATCCAGCGATAGCAATGTGGGGGAGTCATTCAGCCTGACGGTGTCCAGCGCCTGTAACTGCTCTAGCGTGTGCTCGGGATAATAATTGGCGCGCACCTCAGGAGCGTGAGTCAGAAAAATATCGGTCATATTTAAATACTCTTATCGTCAGGCGGCTTGGCCACGGAGTTTCGGGACATCAGCGTTGGCTGCAACAGCAGATCGCTTGATCGCACGTTGGACCGTAACCTATGACATTTCGATCAATAGCATTCCCATCGATGTCAGGCTGGGAGTGTAAAACCTAGCGACCAACAGGCCCGGGCAACAGCCGAAAAAAAACCTAAAACTGTGTTCGAAATTAGTTGACCACTACAACTACACCTTTACAGGAAAGCCGGAAAGGACGGGCAGAAGATCGCGGGTCACGCAACCGAGGGATGACCAAAAACTACCAGAAAGACCACGCGGAAATCGTTTGGTCCGATGCAGTCCCTGACCTAAATATCAGTGAAATCACTGGATAGTTTTGCGCGCATTTTGCGCCAGCCCAAAACGAAAAAAGGAACCAAGCCGCTAAGTGCTTGATTCCTTTATGTAATATGGTCGGGACGGAGTGATTCGAACACTCGACCCCTTGCACCCCATGCAAGTGCGCTACCAGGCTGCGCTACGCCCCGACTAGGTGAAATTAGGCTGGTGCCTAACCTCGAAACCTTCGAGAATCATACAATAAGCTCCTGAATTATGGAACCTTTTGCCGTAGATTCTCTAGTGACGAAGTACGTGAAGTACGTCTTCCAGCTCGGTAATAGTCTGCTTAATAAGCTGCTTATACTGAGTGGTATCGTCTTTCGCTTCGTCACCGGATAAACGCTGTCGTGCGCCGCCAATGGTAAACCCTTGGTCATACAGCAAGGCACGAATCTGCCGGATCATCAGCACGTCTTGGCGCTGATAATAGCGGCGATTGCCGCGTCTTTTCACCGGATTGAGTTGTGGAAACTCCTGCTCCCAATACCGCAATACATGCGGCTTGACTGCACAGAGTTCGCTAACCTCGCCGATCGTGAAATACCGTTTGCCTGGTATGACAGGTAATTCGTCGTTATGACTTGGTTCCAACATAAGCCTCAACCCTGGCTTTAAGTTTCTGGCCGGGACGGAAAGTCACTACACGGCGAGCCGTGATAGGAATCTCCTCCCCCGTTTTGGGATTACGACCGGGACGCTGACGCTTATCGCGCAGGTCAAAGTTACCGAAACCTGAAAGCTTGACCTGTTCGTTGAGTTCCAGCGCTTGCCGGATTTCTTCGAAAAACAGTTCAACCAACTCCTTGGCTTCCCGTTTATTCAGGCCTAGCTCATCATACAGACGTTCGGCCATTTCAGCTTTCGTCAGAGCCCCCATACGCTACTTCCTTAACGTGGCGTTGAACCTTTGTTCTAGGGAGGTGAGGATATTCTGTGTCGTGGTACTCACCTCATCGTCATTAAGAGTGCGCGATGGATGCTGCCAGGTCAAGCCAACGGCAAGACTTTTTCTATGCGGATCAATGCCTTTACCGTGATACACGTCAAATAGCTTGAGGTCTGTTAGCCATTCCCCTGCTTTTTCACGGATACCGTCAAGCAACGCAGCGGCCGGAACTTCACGATCAACCACCAAAGCAAAGTCGCGACGCACCTCTGGGAAGCGCGACAGTTCGGCAAATGCAGGCATACGCCCTTGAGTCATTTCACTCAAGACCAGCTCAAACATAAACACGCTTTGATCAAGCCCCAGCTTCTTCGCCAGCTCGGGATGAATAGCCCCCATATAACCGACCAAGTTGCCATCACGCTCAATGCGTGCGGTTTGACCTGGGTGCAGCGCTGGATGCTCACCTGGAACAAAGCTAAATGCATCGGCGGCGCCAGCACTTGCCAGCAGGGCTTCTACATCGGCTTTGATGTCATAGAAATCAACATCATCACGGCCGTGAGCCCAGCCTTCTGGAAGGCGGCGACCGGTAATAACACCCGCCAACATCGCTTCTTGTTTAAGCCCTTCCAGCTGTCCAACAAAGCGTAGACCGCTTTCGAACAAACGCACACGCGCTTGCTGGCGATTGAGGTTGTGCTCAACAGCTTTTATCAAACCCGGCCACAGAGATGAACGCATTGCGGCCATATCAGCAGAAATCGGGTTCGCCAACATCAGAGGCTCAACACCTGGCGTGAAGAGTTCGAACATTTTTGGATCAATGAAGCTGTAGGTAATAGCCTCTTGATAGCCACGGGCAACCAGCAAACGGCGCAACGCTGGCAATTCGACAGCCGCCTCGGCCTTGGTTTGTGGGGCCAGACGCGCTTGCGGATAACGTACCGGCAAGCGGTTATAGCCATACAGGCGGGCCAGTTCTTCGATCAAATCAACTTCAAGGCTGATGTCGAAACGATGACTCGGCACAGCAACTTGCCACTGCCCTGCACCCTCGGCGCTAACGCCGAGGCCCAGACCAGACAACAGTGCGACCACTTCAGCGTCGTCCATTTTCAGGCCGAGCATCTGCTCGATACGCTCGGCACGCAGGATAACCGGTGCAACGTTGGGCAGATCAGCTTGGCTGGCCACTTCAATGATTGGGCCCGGCTCGCCACCAACGATTTCGAGCAGCAGTGCAGTCGCGCGCTCCATCGCCTCGCGCGCCAGCTGCGAGTCAACGCCGCGCTCAAAGCGGTGTGATGAGTCGGTATGCAAGCCATACGAACGGGCTTTACCTGCAATCGCGATGGTGTCGAAGAAAGCCGCTTCAAGGAACAGGTCACGGGTGCCTTCAGCCACACCACTGTGCTCACCGCCCATCACGCCAGCGATAGCCAAGGCGCGCTGATGGTCAGCGATAACCAGCGTATCACTGCGCAAGGTCACTTCCTGACCATCAAGCAGGACCAGCTTTTCGCCCTCTTCTGCCATGCGCACACAAATGCCGCCATTGATCTGATCGAGATCAAAAGCGTGCATTGGCTGACCGAGTTCGATCATCACATAGTTGGTGATATCGACAACGGCGTCGATGCTGCGGATATCCGAACGACGCAAGCGCTCAACCATCCACAGCGGCGTAGGCTTGGACAGATCAACATTGAGCAGTACACGGCCCAAATAACGCGGGCAAGCATTCGGCGCCAATACGTCAACCGGACGCACCTGATCATTCACCGCACTAACTGCTGCGACCTCAGGACGAGTGACTGGCGCGGCATACAACGCACCCACTTCACGGGCCAAGCCGGCGAGCGACAGGCAGTCACCACGGTTAGGCGTGAGGTCGACTTCGATGCTGGCATCGTTAAGGTTCAGGTATTCACGAATATCCTGCCCAACTGGCGCATCAACAGGCAGTTCAAGCAGGCCGTCGTTTTCTTCGCTGATCTGCAACTCGGCGGCCGAACACAGCATGCCGTTCGACTCAACGCCGCGCAGTTTGGCTTTCTTGATATTGAAGTCGCCCGGCAAAACCGCACCAATCATGGCGAACGGAATCTTCAGGCCTGGACGCACATTCGGTGCGCCACAGACGATCTGAAAGGTCTCAGCGCCATTGCTGACCTGACACACGCGCAGCTTGTCCGCATCGGGGTGCTGCTCGGTGCTCAATACTTCACCGACAACAATACCGCTGAACTCGCCTGCTGCAGCGCTAACGCTATCGACTTCCAAACCCGCCATCGACAGGCGAGCGACTAAATCATCACGGCTGACCTGCGGGTTAACCCAGCTGCGCAGCCACTGTTCACTGAATTTCATCCTGCCTTCCTCTTAAATTCGATTAACACCTTGATGACCCACTGAAAAACTACTGCGCTAGGTATTACTGCGTTGAAAAGCTGCTCAGAATGCTCATTTAGGAAAACTAAAGTCGAGCGCGACCCCGGTCGCATCTTCACATCTTTTCGCCTTGTACTCCCGGCGCTCGCTACCTTTTTCAGAGGCCCATACAGCGGAACATCTAGCGGAATTGCGCTAGGAATCGCAGGTCGTTATCGAAGAACAGGCGCAAGTCATTAACGCCGTAACGCAGCATAGCCAGACGCTCAACGCCCATGCCGAACGCAAAGCCGGAGTATTTTTCCGGATCGATGCCGCTCATGCGCAGCACATTCGGGTGAACCATGCCGCAGCCCATCACTTCCAGCCAGCCAGTCTGTTTGCACACGCGACAACCTTTACCGCTGCACATTACGCACTGCATATCGACTTCAGCCGATGGCTCGGTGAATGGGAAGAATGATGGGCGGAAACGCACACCCAGTGGTTTCTCGAAGAACACCCGGAGGAATTCTTCAATGGTGCCTTTAAGGTCGGCAAAGCTAATGCCTTCATCGACCAGGAGCCCTTCAACCTGATGGAACATCGGTGAATGGGTGATATCAGAATCACAGCGATACACACGGCCCGGGCAAACGATACGGATCGGCGGCTGTTGTGACTCCATGGTGCGCACCTGTACCGGCGAGGTGTGAGTGCGCAGCAACATGTTCGCGTTGAAATAGAAGGTGTCGTGCATTGCCCGCGCCGGGTGGTGGCCGGGAATGTTGAGCGCCTCAAAGTTGTGATAGTCGTTCTCGACCTCAGGGCCTTCAGCAATGCCGTAGCCTATCCGAGTGAAGAACTGCTCTACCCGCTCCAAGGTGCGTGTAACCGGGTGCAAACCGCCCGAGGTCTGGCCACGGCCAGGCAAGGTTACGTCTATACGCTCCGCTGCGAGTTTTTCACTCAGCGCTGCGTTTTCGAGAATTTCTTTGCGACTGCTCAGGGCTTCCTGAACACGCTCTTTGGCCGCATTGATCAGAGCACCGGCTTGCGGACGCTCTTCTGCAGACAGGTTGCCCAAGGTTTTCATCACCTGAGTCAACTCGCCCTTTTTGCCCAAATAGTGAACCCGCAGTTGTTCCAGGGCATTCACATCATCGGTGTTGCGCACGGCCTCAAGCGCTTGCGAGACCAGCACATCCAGATTTTCCATTTACAGACTCCAGATACGAAATAGGGGAAGAGCTCAAGCTCTTCCCCTATCGGTGACGTTTCGAACAAGTTCAAGGGCTACTGCGCTTGATCATGCGGTGTTGGAATCCGGCTCGGACGGCTCATTTACAGCTGTAAACTCCGCGTCCTCGCCCTCTTCCGCCTTGCCTGATCTTCGCTCGAAACGACCTTGATCCCGTTCTTGCACCGGGCGAACCCGGTGATTGTCGGGGACTTAAGCCAGTTCGGCTTTCGCTTTCTCGACAATCGCAGCAAACGCCGCTTTTTCGTTCACTGCCAGATCAGCCAATACCTTACGGTCGATCTCGATGGACGCTTTCTTCAGGCCAGCAATGAAACGGCTGTATGACAGACCGTTTACACGTGCGCCAGCGTTGATACGAGCGATCCAAAGGGCACGGAACTGACGCTTCCGCTGACGGCGGTCGCGGTAGGCGTATTGGCCTGCCTTGATCACAGCCTGCTTGGCAACACGGAATACGCGTGAGCGTGCGCCGTAGTAGCCTTTAGCCAGTTTCAGAATTTTTTTGTGACGCTTACGAGCAATTACGCCGCGCTTTACACGAGCCATGAGTTATTTCCTCTACCTAACCGAATTATCGAACGCGCAGCATGCGCGCCACTTTTGCCACGTCAGACGGATGCACCATGGTGCTACCGCGCAGATGACGCTTACGCTTAGTGGACATTTTGGTCAGGATGTGGCTCTTGAAAGCGTGCTTGTGCTTGAAGCCTGAAGCTGTCTTCAGAAAGCGCTTCGCTGCACCGCTCTTGGTTTTCATTTTTGGCATGTTCGGATACTCCGCATTCAGTTAATAAATATAATCGCAAGGCCTGCCGTGCCCTGTTGATTACTTCTTCTTTTTGGGGGCGATGACCATAATAAGCTGGCGTCCTTCCATCTTCGGGTGTTGTTCAACGGTGCCGTATTCAAGCAAGTCACCTTCAACTCGCTTCAACAACTCCATGCCCAACTCCTGATGCGCCATCTCACGACCACGGAATCGTAATGAAACCTTGGCCCTGTCCCCCTCACTAAGGAAACGTACCAGGTTGCGTAGTTTTACCTGGTAATCCCCTTCCTCCGTCCCTGGACGAAACTTGATTTCTTTGATCTGTACTTGTTTCTGGTTCTTCTTCGCCGCTGCTACCTGCTTCTTCTTTTCGAACAGGTGCTTGCCGTAGTCCATGATGCGACATACGGGGGGCAAAGCGTCAGCAGAAATCTCAACCAGATCCAGCTTAGCTTCTTCAGCTATGCGAAGCGCTTCATCAATAGAGACGATGCCAATCTGCTCGCCTTCAGCGCCAATTAACCGAACCTCGCGTGCCGAGATATTCTCATTGATCGGCGCTTTCGGTGCAGCTCGTTTATCTTGTCTCATTTCACGCTTAATAGTGATTACTCCAAATCTTGGCGACCACGCCGGGAAACCGCTTGCGTAACGAAATCAGCGAATTGGGATAGGGGCATTGAGCCCAGATCAGCACCTTCACGGGTACGCACAGCGACAGTTTGCGTTTCAACTTCCCGATCTCCAATAACCAAGAGATAGGGAACCTTGAGCAAAGTATGCTCGCGGATTTTAAAGCCTATTTTTTCATTTCTCAAGTCAGACTTGGCACGAAAGCCGCTTTGATTGAGAGTTTTTTCCACTTCAAGGGCAAAATCGGCCTGTTTATCGGTGATATTCATCACCACAGCCTGAACTGGAGCAAGCCACGCTGGAAATGCACCGGCATATTGCTCGATCAGCATTCCGACGAAACGCTCAAACGAGCCCAAAATTGCACGGTGCAACATCACTGGACGACGACGACTGTTGTCTTCAGCGATATAGCTCGCATCCAAACGCTCAGGCAAGTTCGGATCGTACTGCAAAGTACCGCACTGCCAGCTACGACCGAGGCAGTCTTTAAGGGTGAACTCGATCTTCGGACCGTAGAAAGCACCCTCGCCTGGCAGGTATTCCCACTCAAGACCGGATTCATTCAAGGCATCAGCCAATGCGGCCTCAGCGCGATCCCACAACTCTTCAGCGCCTACACGCTTAGCAGGGCGCGTCGACAGCTTCATGGCGACATCGGTAAAACCGAAGTCGGCATAAACCTGCAGGGTCAGCTTGATGAAGTCGGCGGCTTCCTGCTTAACCTGTTCTTCGGTGCAGAAAATGTGTGCGTCGTCTTGGGTAAAGCCACGCACCCGCATGATGCCATGCAGCGCACCCGACGGCTCGTTACGGTGGCAGGCACCAAACTCAGCCAGACGCAGCGGTAGGTCGCGGTAGGACTTCAAGCCCTGATTGAACACCTGCACGTGGCACGGGCAGTTCATCGGCTTGATCGCGTAGTCGCGGCTCTCCGACATGGTAGTGAACATATTCTCGGCGTAGTTGGTCCAGTGCCCGGACTTCTCCCACAGAATACGGTCAACAACCTGCGGCGTTTTGATCTCTTGGTAGCCGTGCTCACGCTGCACTTGGCGCATGTACTGCTCGATCACCTGATACAGGGTCCAGCCATTGGCATGCCAAAACACCATGCCTGGCGCTTCTTCTTGCAGGTGGAACAGATCAAGCTGCTTACCGATGCGGCGGTGATCACGCTTTTCAGCTTCTTCAATACGCTGAATATAAGCAGCCAGCTGCTTTTTATCGGCCCAAGCGGTGCCGTAAACGCGCTGCAACTGCTCGTTCTTAGCATCGCCACGCCAATAAGCGCCGGACAACTTGGTCAGCTTAAAGGCTTTAAGGAAGCGTGTGTTCGGCACGTGCGGGCCACGGCACATGTCGACGTATTCTTCATGGAAGTACAGACCCATCGCCTGCTCATCTGGCATTTCTTCAACCAGACGCAGCTTGTAGTCTTCACCACGGGACTTAAACAAGTCGATGACTTCAGCGCGCGGCGTGACCTTTTTGATCACGTCGTAATCTTTTTCGATCAGCTGCTGCATGCGCTTTTCAATCGCTACAACATCTTCCGGCGTGAAAGGACGCGGCGAGGCAATATCGTAGTAAAAACCGTCATCGATGACCGGACCGATCACCATCTTGGCTTCTGGGAACAACTGCTTGACCGCATGGCCAATCAAATGCGCGCAAGAGTGGCGGATAATCTCGACGCCTTCCTGATCTTTCGGCGTGATGATCTGCAGGGTTGCATCGTGATCAATCAGATCACACGCATCAACCAACTTGCCGTCTACCTTACCGGCAACGGTGGCCTTCGCCAGACCCGCACCAATAGATTGCGCCACCTCAAGTACGGATACCGGGTGATCGAATGGACGTTGACTGCCGTCGGGAAGAGTAATGATGGGCATGGCGCCTCCTCTCCTAGTGGTGACCTCTACCAAAGGCCACGTGGGTTGGGATGAGCCAGTAAGCGATTCGGCGGAATACCTGCCTTACTATGGCAGCAGCATAAAGCCGACCTGACCGAACCGCAGTCACTGGAGGTTTAAATTATGAAAACAACGCAAAAACGCAGCACAAAAAACGGCCGCCTAGGCGACCATTTATAACAATTCTTTTATAGGCATACTCAGAGCAACGACCCGCAAAACAGCCGGACAAAAACCGCAAAGCAAACCTAAGCAATTGAAATAGAAGGAAAAATTCAGTTATCTGATTTCAATCAAGGCAGCACTATAGCACATATAAATCAACAACTTAGGCCAGTTTTTAGATTCACTGCCCTGCAGAGGTGTCACACCAGACAGGTACGCCATGCCGTACCCAGTTTGCGATGCGCGAGCCTACTTTGAACCAGCAGGAGTTAAACATGGACGTGATGACCTACAAAAATTACGTAGCGCATACAAAGTACAGCGCAGACGACGTATTCGTTGGCCACATCGCCGCTATGGGTGATGTAGTGGGGTTTCATGGCGAATCTGCTGAGGAGTTGCGCGCAGTCGTCGAAGAGGCGGTGAGCGACCACCTCGACAATGGCTAGTCGATGCTCCAAGCCGAGGGGCGCACGCGTATGGATAACGCATGATTTGGTCAGGCCAGATTAGGCGTGTTTCTCAAGATTCGATGGCGTCACCGGTTTAACGGGTACAACAGTCAACTCAACACCGACAGCTTGCATCAGACGCATTAAGGTGGTGAGACGTGTATTTGCCCCTCCTTTAAAAGCCTTATACAAAGACTCCCGATTGACGCCTGCATCCTCCGCCACCTTGTTGACACCAAGCGCTTTCACCACCTCAGCAAGTGCTCTCATTGTGACCTGAGGATCGTTAGCCTTCATCGACTCAGCAAGAAATGCACTTATGGTTTCTGGTGAATCCAGAAAACGAGATGCATCGAACCGAGTCGTCTTGCTCAGGTCTAGCTCGAGTATTGGCATATCATCATGACTACAAGTACCGCTCATGGTCGCTTACCTCTCAGAGCATCGAGAATTTCTTTAGCCCGCCTAATACCACGCCGTTGATCAGCTTTATCGCTCCCGTAAAGCATGAGGTAACTAGTGATCGCTGAGCGCACGTAGTAGATCCGATAGCCGGGACCTACAAAAACACGCATTTCACTGACGCCATGCCCGACGGGCTCGGTGTCACCAAAATTTCCTTCCTCTGCTCGCTGTATGCGAGCAGCTATTGCTGCTCGTCCCTGACAATTCTTCAGGCTCAGAAGCCAGCCATCAAAATCTGACGTAGTGTTAATCGTCAACATGAATCAAGTGTAGCCAACTAGCTACACTATGTCACTCACAGCGAGCAACCCAAAAGAGCAAGACCAACACTTTGCCGCGGGGATAAGCACAGGCTTCGGCATCTCATGGGCCAGAGCAAAGCGCGGGACGAATCGGGGCGTATGACAGCATCAAAGACAAGCGGGAGCGCCCCACTTATCGTGAAATCAGGGCTTTAGGTGCTTGGCTTTACGAAAAACAAGGCCACCCGCAGGAGTACATTCAGGCTTTGATGGGTCATGCGGACGTGAAAATGACCGAGCATTATCAAGCGGGGCACGATCAGAAAGGAGTGGAATACTTGCGAGTTGGGGCGGATCTGAAGCTATGAGAAGCCACTTCGTTTTTCCAAAATATTTCCAAAGTTTTTCCAAACAAAAAAGGCGATCTTTTCAGATCGCCTTCTAAGCCCCGTGCAGAGCGGGTTTGTTTGGTAGGCACGATTGGATTCGAACCAACGACCCCCACCATGTCAAGGTGGTGCTCTAACCAACTGAGCTACGTGCCTGCAATGGGTGCGCATTCTACGTCCGAGCGCAAAACTGTCAATAGTTTTTTCGCTAAGCGACTGAATAAAAGCATTTTTTAGCCACTTCAGGGCGCTTCAAGATTTGTTAAAGACCACTAGCGGGGCATTTTCAACTCGGGTAGCATCTGGTTATTCGTAAAAAATAAACAACAGAGGTTGCAAAATGGCGCACACGGAATATCCACAATCCTATTACGCGGCATCCGCGAACCCCGTCCCTGCCCGCCCTGAACTCAATGGCGATGTCGAAACCGATGTGTGCATCGTCGGCGCTGGCTACACAGGGCTATCAACTGCAATCTCACTGCTCGAAAACGGTTTCAAGGTGTGCATCGTTGAAGCCGCCAAGGTGGGCTTTGGCGCATCGGGGCGCAACGGCGGTCAGATCGTCAATAGCTATAGCCGCGACATCGACGTCATCGAGCGCACCGTCGGCCCCAAGCAAGCCCAACTGCTCGGCCAGATGGCATTCGAGGGCGGGCGCATCATTCGTGAGCGTGTGGCCAAGTACAATATTCAGTGCGACCTTAAAGATGGCGGCGTCTTCGCAGCCAATACCAGCAAACACATGGCCCACCTTGAATCACAAAAGAAGCTGTGGGAGCGCTATGGCCACACTCAGCTTGAACTGATGGATGCCAAGCGCATCCGCGAAGTGGTTGCCACAGACAACTATGTGGGCGGCATGCTCGACATGAGTGGCGGCCACATCCACCCGCTGAACCTGGCATTGGGTGAAGCGGCAGCAGTTGAGTCATTGGGCGGCGTGATTTATGAGCAATCCCCCGCCACCCGCATTGAGCGCGGTGCCAACCCGGTGGTACACACACCAAAAGGCCGAGTTAAGGCTAAGTTTGTGGTGGTTGCTGGTAACGCCTACTTAGGCGACTTGATGCCGGAGTTGAGCGCTAAATCGATGCCATGTGGCACCCAGGTGATTACCACTGAGCCACTGTCAGACGAGATGGCCAAAAGCATTCTGCCGCAAGACTACTGCGTGGAAGACTGCAACTATCTGCTCGACTACTATCGCCTGACAGGCGACAAGCGTCTGGTATTTGGCGGCGGCGTGGTTTACGGCGCGCGTGATCCGGCGAATATCGAGTCGATCATCCGCCCGAACATGATCAAAACCTTCCCGCAGCTTAAAGACGTGAAGATCGACTACGCCTGGACTGGTAATTTCCTGCTGACCCTCTCGCGCTTGCCCCAAGTCGGTCGCATTGGCGACAACATCTACTACTCGCAAGGTTGCAGCGGTCACGGCGTTACCTACACCCACCTCGCCGGTCGTGTGCTGGGTGAGGCACTACGCGGTCAAGCGGAGCGCTTTGATGCCTTTGCCGGACTGCCGCATTACCCGTTCCCAGGCGGACGCTTGATGCGCGTACCGTTCACCGCAATGGGCGCTTGGTATTACAGCCTGCGTGACAAGTTCGGCTTCTAAGCGCTGGCACGTTCGACACCATTAAAAACGGCGCCCTTTGGCGCCGTTTTTTTATGGTGCAACGCACTACTGCGTGACAGAGCAAGCCGGCAGCACTGAACACTGCCCGCTCGCGTGCACGGCGACCTGCAACGGTGAACCAAAACGCTCATCCTTGGGCGCTAGCTGTTTTGCACATGCTTGCGCCTGAGCAGCCTGCTGCTCACAACCACGTTCTGCCAAGACTTGCGACAAATTGAACCAGCCGGCGGCAAAGTCGGGTTTGTTCTGCACACTCTTGCGCAAATCAGCCTCGGCGCCTGCTGCGTCGCCACTGGCATGTCGACTGTTGGCCATGGCAAACCAAGCCAACGACTCATTCGGCCACTGTCGCGTCGCGGTGCGGTAGGCACTTTGCGCGGCATGCTTGCGGCCAGTTTCTTCGAGGTCGCTCGCCGCTTTAAGCCAAGTTTGCAGCTCAGCTTTTGCCGGCAACTTGTTCGGCGGCATCGTCACCACCGCCCAACGCTTGGCACGTGCCCAGCTTTCATCGAAACCAGCGAAGTCAGTGACCCAGCGGCGCGTGGTGCCCGAACGCAAGATCAGCGTTTTCGCTCGCGTGTCAAAACCGACAACCACCGCAAAATGCCACTGCGGATACCAGTCAAAGGCTTGATTCTGCAGCACCAGCACCGGGTTGCCCGCGGCGACTTCGGTCAGTACGGCCTCAAGCTTGGGCTGCAACGGATAGACCAGCATGTCATGCGCACGCGCAGCGGCGACCATTTCGATCTGCAAGCTGCCTTCACGCCCGGGGATATAGACCTGATCTTTAAGCACCCCAGGACTCGTCGCCACGCCCCGCTGTGTCAGCATGGTCGACAACGCGGCCGGGCCGCACTGGTACTGGGTCTGTGGGAAAAACGGCACATCAATCAGTTCAACCCGCTCAGGCAACTGCGCAGTCTCTGGCGATAACACCGGAGACTGCGCACACGCTGACAGCAGAACTGTGAGTACTAACGGAAGGAAAAAGCGGCTACTTATCGATTTATGCATTTCACAAAACTGAAGATGTCGGTAGCGCAGAGCATATCGGTAACGATGAAGATCACAAAGAACAACACGATAATACCGATCACACCGCTGCCTGCAGGCGCTTGATCCAATTGCTGATTGAACTGGGCAAGCTCGGCATTGGTCAGGGTGTTGATACGCTGCTCAACCGTGCTGCGATCAACCCCAAGGTTGTGCAATTTGTCTTGCACGCCCTGCTCGTCCAACATACTCAACAACTGCTGGCGATCGACCTGGTGTTGTTGGTCCGCGAGCACCTCTGAAGTACCAATCATCGACGCATTTGCCAGCGGCACCTGGGCGATCATCAACACATGAAAAACCGCTAACATTGCTGCCAGTCGACGAAATACGGGGCTTTTGCTCATGACGCTTACCTCTTGATTTATTTCACCTTATGACCCAAGCAGGGGCAAAGGGTTCATCGGCAATACGTCTTTGTAGCCCTGGGTTATTTGCAATATGAAACGCGCGCTGGACTTGATCTGCATAACAATCACCCATGCGCCGCTATCAGCAAGCAGCGCCACTGAAATGACCCTAGCGGGCCGTTTTCTCATTCATAAGCTGGCTCGCGACCTCACTGAGCTGCTCAAGCAGCGATTGCTGAGCCCTTGAGGACTCCTCGCCTACACGGCGCAAGAGATACAGCCCGACCATCAAGTTCGGCTCTAAAACACGTATTTGAGCGCCGCCCATGGCAGCCACTCTGGCCGTTAACGGATCAACCAAGGCCATACCCTGCCCCGCCGTAACCAAGGCCCCTGCCAGTTGATAGGTTTGCACCCGGGTACTGATTTGCGCAGCGGGTTGCAGCGCCCGTAAATGCTCGCCGATCAAGCCGCCCAAGGCATCGCGGGTGTCTAATCCAATCAGCGTAGCGCCGGCCAGATCCTGCAAGTAAATTGGCTCGCGGCACTGCTCTTCGGTCCAACTGCCTGCCGGGGCAATCAACTGCATAAAACCCTGCGCCAGCAGCTCGCATTGCAAGCCGGGGTGCTCGACCAACTGCAAGGTCAGGCCAATATCCGCCTCACGCAGTAACACACGTTGAATCATCTCGGCAGAATGTTGGGTCGCCAGCTCACAAGTGACATTTCCATGCTTCTTGCGCCACTGGCTGATTGCCAAGGGCAAAAGCTGCTGAGCTAACGCCGGAGTAGAGACCAAACGCAGCGTATCTTCAGCCCCGCGTTTGAGATTGCTGGCCAAGCGCCGCAGGCTTTGTAGATCAGCCGACAAACTTTCGGTCTTGTTACGCAGAATTCTCGCTTCAGGCGTGGGCTCCAATTTACCGCGAACACGATTAAATAAATTAAAGCCCAACTGCTGCTCGGCATGCTTAAGTGCCTTGCTGGCAGCCGGCTGGGAAATATTCAACAAGTCGGCCGCCGCCGTGACGCTGCCAGTTTGCAAAATGGCCTGAAACACTTCGATATGACGCAAGTGCATGCTGTTCTCCTGAGACGAGTGAACAGCATAGCCTTTGGTTATGACCTGCCTGCAATCTTTCATTGGTTGCAGGGCCATGCATTTACTTAACCTGATGGTCAAATGGTTATGAGGTGGGTGCATGCGAGTTGCGGTGATTGGAGCAGGTGTCATTGGCTTAACAACGGCCTATGCCCTCATACGCCAAGGTCATGAAGTCGACCTTATTGAACGGCGGGACGAAGTCGGGTTGGAAACCAGCTTCGCCAATGGCGGTCAGCTGAGTTATCGCTATGTGTCCCCGCTTGCCGACGCCGGCGTACCACTTGAAGCACTGAGCTGGATGCTGCGCAGTGATGCCCCGCTGCGCTTCAAACCGCAATTGAATCTCCATCAGTGGCGCTGGTGCCTGCAGTTTCTGGCGGCATGCAGACGCTCAGTCAATCAACGCAATACCGCGCACTTGCTGCGCTTGGCGCTGCACAGCCAAAAAGTACTGCACACCTGGCGCGAACAGGACCTGCTCGATGACTTTGCTTGGCGCTCAAACGGCAAACTGGTGGTTTACCGCGAGAACAGCAGTTGGGAAAAAGCCCGTAAAACCCCGGAAGACGCTAACCGCCGACTGCTCAGCTCCGAGCAATGCCTGGCTATTGAACCCGCGCTTGCAGGCATTGCCAATGAGCTACGCGGAGGCGTTTATGCACCGGGAGACGAGGTCGGTGACTGCTATCACTTCTGCCAGCAACTGCTTGAACGGTTACGCAGTAATCCCAGATTTCAGTTGCATGCGAATTACGATGTTAAAGGCTTGCGTGTCAGCAACGGCAGCGTGCAGGCCCTGCAACTAAATACAGGTGATGAACACCAGGTCGATCACCTTGTCATCGCGGCAGGCGTCCACAGCCTGAGGCTGCTCAAGCCGCTGGGTATCGATGTTCCGTTGTACCCGCTCAAAGGCTACAGCCTCAGTTTGCAGCTTGATAAAGACGCACCCGCTGCGCAGCCGGCGGTGCCTGAAACCAATGTCACCGACTACGACAACAAAGTGGTGTACGCGCGTTTAGACGATCAGCTGCGCGTTGCGGCCATGGTCGATGTCGGTGGCTGGGACAGCAGTTTGGATAGCAAGCGCATCAGCCAACTGCGCAACTTGGCAGCCCTTAGTTTTCCGCACGCTGGCAATTTCGCGACTGCAACCGCGTGGGCTGGATTACGCCCTGCCACGCCAGAAGGCACGCCTTGGCTTGGCGCAAGCAACATCAAAAATCTGTGGCTGAACCTTGGTCACGGCAGCCTGGGCTTCACGCTGGCCTGTGGTAGCGCTGATGTGCTGGCGCAACTGCTTGACGGCTCGCCAGCCCCAATCAGCCTGGACGGGCTCTCACACCACTAACTACTGAATCACATTAAACGGGAGATTTATGACTATCCAACGCACGCAAACCAGTGATCGCCTATCTGGCGCTGTAACCTTTGGCGACTTAGTGTTTCTATCGGGTCAGGTCCCCACTGATCGCTCACTGGATGTGGCCGGACAAACCCTTGAGGTGCTGGCCAAAATTGACAGCTTATTGGCTGACGCAGGCTCCAATCGCAGCCAGTTGCTCAGCGCGCAAATATGGTTAAAAGACATCGAACAGGATTTTGCGGCGATGAACCAAGCGTGGATTAAGTGGCTACCGGAAGGTTGCGCACCGGCGCGGGCAACAGTCGAGGCGCGCTTGGCATCAAGCGATGTATTGGTTGAGATAATGGTCATTGCGGCACGCACACACTGAGCACGCACTTCAGTGAGGGATTACCCCGCACATATGGATTCAGACGCCCTTAACCCTTGAAAACCGAGTACTAAACAACACTGTCAACACACTTAAAACCAGAGGACATACCGATGAAAAATAACAAATCCCGGTTACTTGTCAGCGCGTTAGCCGGCCTGTTTATGGCCACACCAACCCTTGCAGCAGAACGTTATGTAACTATCGGCACAGGTGGTCAGACGGGGGTCTACTACACCGGCGGCCAGTCAATTTGCCGGTTTCTCAACCGAGCAGAGGTTGAGCCCGCAATAAAGTGCAACGCCACCTCAACAGCAGGCAGCGTGAGCAATATCGTAGCATTGAACGGGGGTGAATATGATTTCGGGTTTATCCAATCAGATCACCAGTACAAGGCCCAAAAAGGCCTCGCACCTTTCGAGAAATTAGGCCCGCAAACCAAGCTGCGCGCGCTCTTTTCCTTGCAAAGCGAAATCTTGACTGTGGTTGCCCGTAAAGACAGTGGCATCAACACTGTCGAAGAACTCAAAGGCAAGCGGGTAAACATTGGCGTACCGGGTTCAGGCAGCCGCGACACTGTCGACGAGGTTATGGCTGCTGAAGGCTGGACCAATGCCAGCTTTGCCCTCGCGGCAGAACTCAAGCCTGCTGAAATGGCGGCAGCGCTTGGTGACAATAATCTGGATGCCATCACCTATGTAGTGGGCCACCCAAGCGGCGCAATCCAAGAAGCCTTGGTCAATGTCGATGCACAGCTCATTCCGGTCACCGGGCCTGCAATCGACAAGCTGCTGAGCAAAACGCCCTACTTCACCAAGGAAAGCATTCCAGCCGGCATTTACCCTGGTGTCGACAAACCCGTTCCATCGATCGGGGGCAAAGCGGTGCTAGCCAGCATGTCCACCACCGATCCTGAACTGGTGTATCAACTGGTCAAATCGGTGTTCGATAATCTGGACCGCTTCAAACGCCTGCACCCCGCGTTTAAAGATCTAAAGGCAGAAGACATGATCAAAGTCGGCCTTACCGCCCCACTGCATGAAGGCGCCGTGCGTTACTACAAAGAACAAGGCTGGATGTAGCATCCACCCGAAACAAGGCCCAAGCGACTGTCACTGACCGCCGCTTGGGCCTTATTCACACCAGTGTCATCGTCCTCAAACTGTGAGCCCGAAGAGCCTGAGCACCCGGCAGCTGGTTAATCATTTAACGCTTGATCACTGCGCATCACTACTTCTGGGCGATTAGCATTTGTACGACCCGCCAATTCGAGCCTCTGCTCGACGTCTTTCAAGTCCTGACGTGCCTGACTGGATCCCAATCTCTGCGCCTCAAGAAACCAGCTGTGGGCATATTCGAGAGCTGCAACGCTATTGGAACCGTCAACGGCGCTAGCTAAATGGCATTTACCCACCGCGACTGCAATATCTGCCGTCACCTGGCTGTCATCCAGTTGATTAGTGGCACAGGCATCATTGGGTTCAGCGTTCGCTGTAGCGACTACAAGAAGGGCCGTAGCGGCCATAAATTGCTTGATCACGGGGATTACCTCGATAAAGTGCTGCATATGGTTTCATAATAGAACCTGTCGAAATTCAAAATAGGTGCTATCATGAAACCTGTCAACAGCTTTTTGCTGGCCGCCATTAAGCGTCCACACCTCCAGGAGCCATTTACAGTGGAAAGAGTTAGCTTCGCGGGTTGCAATTGTTCTATCGCGCGCTCAGTCGACGTGCTGGGTGACTGGTGGAACCTACTGATTCTTCGCGAGTTATTCTGGGGCGCGACTAAGTTCGATGAGTTTCAGCGCAACCTGGAAATATCCAAGGGCATTCTGTCTAAGCGACTCAAAATGCTTCAGGACCACGATATATTGGTAAAAACCAGCGTAGGCACGGGAACCGAATATTCCTTGACCAATAAAGGGCGCTCACTCCATGTGATCATTATTGCCATGATGCAATGGGGTGATAAATGGAACCCGTTACCAGACGGCCCGCCCGTAGAGCTGATAAATATAAAAACCGGGGCCGCGATCGCTCCAGTCAACTTGACGGACATCAACGGCGAGTCGCTTGAGCCGCGAGACTTAGGGCTACTGCCCGGCCCTGGCAGCGACACTGCGATTCGAGACCGATTGGACAACCTCTCGAGAAAGCGTAAAGAGAGGATCGCTAAAAACGCCTAGCTACATGTAGCTCCAGCTTTTGGTGCACTTGCTTGTCTGGCACATAGTGCACTCTAACAAGCCCGTGGGTTGACTCACTCCGGCAGGCCGTAATAAGCCAAGAACATATCCACGGTCGCCTCCACCACCTGCTTCTGCTCAGCCACGCTCAGCGCTGGCTCGCCCATTGTCAACTGGGGCCAAAAAGCGCACCCCTTGACCAGCCCTTGGAGTTGCTGAGCAGCGAACACTGGATCGACTGGTTTTAGACGACCATCAGCAAGTGCTGCGCGGAGCCAGACCGTAACCCCCTCTTCCTTGTCACCCAAACGCATCATCATATCGCGACCGCGTTCCGGTGACAGAACGGTCTCGGAGACCAGAACCCGAGCCAAATCGAGGAAACAGGCATCGTTGAGCATGCGCATTTTCTGCCACGTCAGCTCCAACAATTGCTCGCGCAGAGGTCGGTCTGGCTGATAAAGCAGATCAACCTCGGCGGCGCGACGCCAAAGCACGGTAAGGATCTCGCTGAACAGAGCGTCCTTACTCGGAAAATGGTTGTACACCGTTCGCTTAGACACACCCGCCGAGGCGGCAAGCCGGTCCATGCTGGTGGCGCCGAAGCCGTGCTGACGAAACTCGTCTATCGCAGCCAGAACAATGGCCTCGTGTTTCCGGTCAGTCAGGCGTTTGGGGACTGTCATATGGCGCTCCAGGGGGATTCCATAATTTTACACTGCCAAGTTTACTTCTCCAAAAATAAAAACTACACTGATCAGTGTAATTCGTCGTGCAGCCCTATGCATCGACGCACGCTCATTCCCCTTTGACCGGTAGCCCTATGACCTCCTGCTTGTTCGCCTCCAGACCTCGCACTGTCACCTACCCTGACTCCGCTCAGTCAGTTGGCGACCGCTTTCAAAACAAGGCCCCTACTGCGCCAACAGGTGTGATCAAGACGCTGGGTATTCTCTGGAATTTTATCTTTCGCAAATCTGCCGATAGCGTCCCCTCTACTCCCGTGCCGGTCTTGAACCTGACTCGCACTCAGCTCGAAGCTGCGCCAGACCGCAGCCTGTTTCGCTTAGGCCACTCGACCTTGCTGCTGAAAATCCAAGTCGGTTACTGGCTGACTGATCCCGTGTTCTCTGAACGCGCCTCGCCTGTGCAATGGGCCGGGCCGCGGCGTTTCCATGCCACCCCAATTACCATTGACGAGTTACCGGCCATTACCGGCGTGATCCTCTCCCATAACCACTTCGACCACCTGGACAAGGCCAGCATTCTCGCCCTTGCGGCCAAAACCGACTACTTCGTTACCCCGCTTGGCGTCGGCGATACCCTGATCGACTGGGGCGTTGATGCGGCCAAGGTTCATCAGCGGGATTGGTGGGAGGGTGTCTCCCTCGGCGGTCTAAATTTGGTGGCAACACCCTCGCAACATTTCTCCGGCCGAGGTCTGTTCGATGGCAATAAAACCTTGTGGGCATCCTGGGTCATCATCGCCGAGGATTTGCGCATCTTTTTCAGTGGTGACACCGGATATTTCGAGGGTTTCAAGGACATTGGCCAGCGCTTCGGGCCCTTTGACCTTACCCTGATGGAAACTGGCGCATACAACAGCCAATGGCCAGCAGTGCACATGCTTCCGGAGCAGACATTACAAGCCCATATCGACCTGGGTGGCCGCTGGCTGCTACCCGTGCATAACGGCACCTTCGACCTTGCGTTGCACGCCTGGTACGAGCCTTTCGATCGGATCAGTGCCTTGGCTGAAGCCGCCAATATTTCGCTAACCACGCCACGCATGGGCGAGCAAGTGGATATGACGCGCTTGCAAACCGGCACCCGCTGGTGGCGCGCCCTTGATGAATGAGCGCTAGGCAGACAGGCCACAGTATTGGTATTGCGCTGAACTGAATGTGGATCTGACGGCTAATCAACGCTCACCACCGCGATCAACCGATCGCTTAAATGCCTGAGGGGACTTGCTCAAGTGGTTACGACACCCGCAACGTCACCTACCCAACCGTCCAGAGTTGATCGATGCGTGTGGTATAGCCTGGGCTCATCAGGTCGCGACGCATTGCCCATTCAGGCGCCGCCGGTACACCGCCGGGGCGCACCGTACCCTTGCCCCACTTGGCGTTGATCGAGTCGAGCACCTGCATCACCTTTTCTGCAGCTGCGGGTTGCGCGAGGGCAAACATATCGTCCGTGAATTCACCACGCTGGTGCAGGTCGAGCAGCAACACTTCGGCCTTGCTGTAGGCATAGCCTGCTTTGAAAGCCTGCCCCAGTCCAGCGGCTACAGCTTTGGTTATTTGCCGCGTGTCGTCGGTTGGATACGGCAGTTCACAGATGATGCCCCGGGCAAATTTCGGCTCATCAGGATTGAACATGCCGGTGCGTATGCTCACCCGAACCTTTTTACACAGTGAGCCTTGAGCCCTTAATTTTTCGCTGGCGCGCGCGGCATAGGTCGCAACGGCTTCACGAATGGGTTCAATATCATGCAAGCGCCTGCCGAACATCCGTGAGCAGCAAATCGCTTGCTTGGCCGGCACCTCCTGCTCCAGTTCAAGACAGGGCGTGCCGCGCAACTCTCGCGCCGTTTTCTCGACCACCACACTGAACTGCTTACGCAGCGTCCAGGCATCGGCGTGAGCCAAATCCCAAGCGGTGCGAATACTCATGTCATTCAAGTGTTTCGTCAGCCGTCGACCCACACCCCAAACTTCACTGACATCTATAATCCTGAGCAGCTTGTCACGCCGAACAGGATCACGAATATCGACCACCCCACCGGTTTGACGCTGCCATTTTTTGGCGGCGTGATTAGCCAGCTTTGCCAGCGTCTTGGTGCCCGCAATACCCACCCCGGTCGGGATGCCCGTTGAGCGCAGCACCTGCGCGCGTATCTCCCGCCCCAGGGCTTCGACTCGACCATCAGCGATACCGCTCAGATCAGCAAAAGCCTCATCAATGGAATACACCTCCAGCGCCGGAACCAGCGACTCGATAACCGTCATTACCCGCTGGCTCATGTCGCCATACAAGGCGTAGTTACTGCTGAACGCGACGATGCCGTGCTGGCGTAGTTTGTTTTTGATTTGAAAGTACGGCTCGCCCATCTTGATAAAGGGCTTGGCATCCGCTGAACGCGCGATCACACAGCCATCGTTGTTCGACAGCACCACTATGGGTGTGCGCAGCAAATCTGGCCTGAATACCCGCTCGCAACTTGCATAAAAGCTGTTGCAATCGATCAAGGCGAATATGGGGTCAGCCATGTTGATCAAGGCTGCGTACGCAATAACGCACCACCCCCCAGATGAGCAGTTCATCGCCCTCTAAAATGTAGCGCGGCGAATACACCGGGTTTTCCGAGAACAAGACGATCTGCTTACCACAGGAACCTAAACGCTTAACCATCGGCTCAGCGTTTACGGCCGCGATGACGATATCACCGGGCCGGGCTTCCTTCGAGCGATCAACAATCAGCAGATCCCCGCTGTAAATGCCAATCCCGTTCATGCTGTCGCCGCTGGTTCGCGCCAAGTACATATGCGGCGCACCCAAGCCCAAAAGCTCATCGAGGGAAATCTCTTGCTCAAGATGATCACTGGCCGGGCTTGGAAAGCCCGCCGGAATCTTGAAGGAGAAATATGGAAGCTGCGCGCTTGATGGCGAAAGCGGCGCAATGCGCGTAAGCGTCATAACAAAACCCGATATACTGTGTATTCGTACAGTATATCGATATCTGAATGCCGACAACGACATTTCACACAGCAGCAGACTAATGGCATTAACAGCTCATTAACGAGCTTGATGCCCCTCGCGGCGTTCTTTACTCGCAGGCATTTGAAATGCACGGCGTTGCTCGATAGAGTCGCACCCCGATTCGGCCAAAGGTGGTGGTCGGTCCGACTGGAAAGGGGGCGGTAGATGACATTATCCAAGCGTCTGGAGCGTGTGGCTACACATGTGCCAACGGGCGCGCGCCTGGCTGATATCGGCTCGGATCACGGCTATCTGCCGGTCGCATTGGTGCAACGCGGCGCCATCGCAGCAGCGGTTGCCGGTGAGCTGGCATTGACGCCGTTGCGCTCAGCCGAACGCAACGTGCGCGACAACGGTCTCGAGCAATGGATCACTGTGCGTCTGGCCAATGGGCTGGCGGCGATCCAGCCAGCAGATGGAATCACTGCAATCAGTATCTGCGGCATGGGCGGTGAAACCATCCGCGACATCCTTGAAAACGGCAAGCCGCACTTAAGCGGCCATGAGCGACTGATCCTGCAACCCAACCGTGGCGAACAACCGCTGCGCCAATGGTTGATGGAAAATGACTACCGCATCCTTAGCGAGGACGTGCTGCGGGAAAATCGCTTCGACTACGAAATCATCACTGCCGAACGCAGCGGACCGGTGACGTACAGCGCCGAGGAGTTGTACTTCGGTCCACTTCTGATGCCCGCACGCTGCCCGGCTTTTCTAGCCAAGTGGCAGCGCATGCTGCTCCAGAAGCGGCGGACGTTAAGCCGCTTTAGCCAAGCGCAGCAGGCCGTACCCGAGGACAAGTTGCAGGAAGTCATTCAACACATCAGTTGGATTGAAAAGCTGCTGGGTTAGATCCAATTGAAAACGTCGACAAACAATCACCCACCCTGATTGTTCAAGTGCAGCCAAGGTATGGCCAACTGGACACCCAGCCAGCTCAGTCACCGTCATCGCTGTTCGTCGCGTCGTTCAGTCAACAAAATATAACGCTGGGTGAATTCAGCGGCAGTCATTGGCCGCCCATACAGGTAGCCTTGGCCCTCGTCGCAGGCATAGTGGCGCATCAATTGTTCCTGCTCGCGGGTTTCGATGCCCTCAGCGGTGACTTGGAGGTTAAAACCAGCGGCCAGAGTGGAAACGGCCTCGATTATCACTTCGTCTTTCTTGCTGCGTTCTACACCGCTGACGAATGAACGATCAATTTTCAACCGGCTTACCGGGTAATCTTTAAGCAGACTCAGGGAAGCGAACCCGGTACCAAAGTCATCGAATGCAATGCCGACCCCCAATGAGCGCAGGTGCTGCAGCGGCTGCATGATGCGTTGTTCATTGCGCAGTATGATGTTTTCGGTAATTTCCAACTCTAGCGCAGCACCCGGTAAGCCGAAGTCATTCAGTGCACTTTCAACCACCTCGGCAAAATCGGGGATGCGAAACTGGGCCGCGAATAAGTTGACCCCGATCCTAAACGTTTCACAGCCTGCACGGCGCCATTCTGCTGCTTGCTGGCAGGCTTGGCGCAATATCCATTCCCCTGCCGGTACGGCAAGAAGGCCTACCTCAAGCACAGATAAAAAGGCCGCCGGCGCCAGTACGCCCAAGCTCGGATGGTTCCAGCGGATAAGCGCTTCAGCGCCAGAAATGCTGCCATCGATCAGGCGTACTTGGGGTTGATAATAAAGCTCGAATTCCTGGTTTTCCCAAGCCCTGCGAATTGATGAGCTCATGGCTCCTTTCTTTGTTGCTTTCTGACGCAGCTCAGGGGTAAAGACGCGAACCAGATTGCGGCCGTCGGCCTTGGCCTGGTAAAGGGCCAGATCAGCATTGCCTATCATCTGGTCTACGTCTGAGCTGGCGCCTGAGCGTACCGAAATGCCGACACTGGCGCCGATATGAATGGGACTGTCTTCAAATTCGATTGGCGCCTCGACAACACGAATGAGCGACAAACCTAGCTCAATCGCCTCCTGGGACTTTGCAGTCCCAGTCATAAAAACCACAAACTCATCACCGCCCAACCGAGCGACCATATGCTGCTCGGGCACGCACCTGCGAAGTCGATCTGCTGTCACCTTAAGAACAAAGTCACCGGCGTAGTGACCTAAGGTATCGTTGACATCCTTGAACCCGTCCAAGTCGACCAACAAGACTGCAGCTGACAACTGCGCATCACAAGCCGCCTGGATCTGTTGCTTCAGACTTGATCGGTTGGCCAACCCAGTCAGGTGATCATATTCAGCCGCATGCTTAAGTTGCTTAACGGCCTCCACGCGTTGGGTGGTATCGCGAATGATACCGCCGAACTGCGGCTCGCCAGCGTCCATCCAGTGAGAAAGGGAAAGCTCGATGGGGAACTCATAGCCATCGCGGTGCACTGCCGTCAGGTTTACCGATGTTCCGAGTATGCGTCCCGCTCCACCGGAGGCAACACGGGTCAGCCCCCCGTGGTGCATAGCACGCATCTTGTGGGGAATAATAATATCGAGTGATTGGCCGATGGCTTCTGCTGCGAGATAGCCAAACATCGCCTCCGCGGCTGTATTCCAGGCGGTGATGGTGTTTTTACTGCTTGCGCAAATTATTGCATCTGGCGACGTCGACGTGATGTCGGTAAAGCGGCGACGGCTCTCTAGGTTGCCACGCTCTATGCGGCGCAACTCCATGCGTTCGACAACCATTTTAGCCAGATCTTGCAGAACCCTGCGATCACGCGCTGAAAACAGGCTTCGGGGTTTATCATCGACCAAGCACAAGGTACCAAGCGCATGCCCGCTGGCCGTGAAAAGCGGCGCGCCTGCGTAACTGCGAATATTGGGATAACCACTGACCAAGGTGTTGGTCTTGAAACGCTCGTCCTGCGTTGCGTCGGCCACGAAAAAAACGTCCGTGCCCATAATGGCGTGAGTACAGAACGACACAGCCCGACAGGTTTCCGCGATTTCCAACCCAACACGCGCCTTGAAAAACTGCCGGTCACGATGGACCAAGGACACCAATACAATAGGCGCATCAAAAATCCGCGCAGCCATCTGTACAAGGTGGTCGTACTCAAGCTCGGGTGAACTGTCCATCAGTGCAAAAGCGTCTAGAACTTCGATCCGCTCGTCATCATTATCGGGCACCGGATAATTGCGCATCTAATTTTCCCTGAGGCAAGCTCTCGATCTAGGACAGTAACGCTGTAAATCGTTGTACTGCACCTACCCCCTTACCAATACGCCCTCGCCGCTTAGATTGCGACATTTCGCCAAGCAGCGTCTCGGCACTCGTGGCAGCGGGCTGCGGGTCGCAGCCATTTTGCCACTGCTGCCGGCAGTCGCTTAAAGCGTATCGGCCTCGCTATATAAAAGTTAAATATGAGCAGTTTGAGACGGAGCAATAAGGGTTCAGCTTTAAGCACGCTGGCCTGAATTGAGTCCTAGCCGGCCTCTAGTTTCGCGCTTATTGCTTAAAGCCAAAGGTGCGTGTGAACACAGCAACTATAAGCGTAGGTCAAATCGGCGATCATCTGTCGAGCCTCTACAAATACTCCTCATTGTTGCAACTCGCGCAGCTCGCCTCCTTCTCGCTCAAGGCGCTCAAGGTAGGTAGTGGCATCCAGCAACTGGTACGGAAAGTAGAGGCCTGGCGAGGTTGGCGGTTGCCCATCCAGGCCAAGCAGTCGCTCAAGAATCATTGCAACGCTCAAACCGGTCAACGGTGCAGCGCCTTGCGGGTGGACGACGGCGTGACGCGTGCGCAATGGCTTGCCGTGCAAGTCATCACCCGCGACTTCGATGATGATCTCAGTCGACATCGGCAAATTCTGGCGCCGGGTCGAGCTGGTCGCGATGGCCATATTGAATTGGACATTCGGCGCACCTGTCGCTGCAGCCAGACCAACAACATCAATGGATGAAAACCCGTTCGCGTCGATTTCCGTGCCGTCCACCGCACGGAAGCGGGTCCTGGAATCCTCGCCTTCTCGCCACACATAAATACCCTCACGCCGTGTCAGTGCAGCAGGCAGCATTCGGTTCAGGTGTTCAAAATCGGTGGCGACTGTTGGGCCCCCGGTATCCTGCTCATCGACCAAGGCACCGATTTTAATGTCGTCAACCCGGCCGAATGCCTTGACTATGTTCAACGTCGACACTGTTGTTGCGCCTACCATCCACTCGTAACCAAGGACGATCGGCGCTGCGTCAGGCCTGTGTATATAGGATGCGATTTCCGGCGCAATCTCGAATACACCAGAGGAGATGCTCAGGTGCGGCACGCCGCGCTTTTGCGCATAACTCAGTGCCGCGAGCGCGTGGTCCATGTAGAAGACCACGACGCCGCTGACCTGACGATCACCAAGGCCCAAGTCAGGGGCGGTGGCATCAATTACCACGCCTCGCGCGTTACCCATTTGATCTGCAGCCCGCTCGGCCTTGGCTAGATCGCGGCCACCGATCAGAAGCGGCACCTCAGGATAAACAGCGCGCAGCGCTCGGGCGGTGTGCTGGCTGATGGCGCCAGAACCGCCCATCAACAGGATTGGATTGAGTGACATAGTGTGCTCTCCTCGTTCTTTCAACTATTAGCTACCATTAGTAGGTACACTAACACTCACCCTTATTCTCGTAACCTACCATTGGTAGGTTAATTGTTTCTGGAAGCGACTACGTGCGAAAAGACAGCGAGCACCCCACACCGACACGCCGACTTTCCAAGGCTGAACGGCGTCACCAGTTATTGCAGACCGCATTACTGATCGTGCGTGAGGAGAACGCGGACCGGCTGACTTTGGGCCATTTGGCCGTCCGTGCAGGGGTCTCAAAACCGGTGGTCTACGATCATTTCGCCACACGCTCAGCGCTGCTGATCGAGCTCTACAAGTGGATTGATACCGAGCGGGTAAATGCCTTTCGCGACGCGATGGCTGGGAATATCCAGAGTATGGAGGAGACAGCCCTGATCTTGGCTAGCGCCTATATTGAGTGCGCAGCGGACAACACGGGCGAGTTTTATGCAGTTGGCGCGGCGCTGGCAGGCAGCGATGAGAAGGCAGCCGTATTTCAGGCATTACTGAATGATTGCGTACAGATGTTCGTGGACGTTCTCACGCCTTACGCGGAGTTACCAACAGACGAACTGGAGCGACGCTGCATCGGTTTGGTTGGCGCAGGGGAAGCACTCGCCGGCGCGCTAGTACGAGACCGATATGATCAGACCGACGTCATCGATGCTTTCGCTTCGCTGATCCGGGGCGCATTACAGAAAACTGACTAAAGCAGACGTACTGGCGCAGGAAGGTAGAGCGGCATCCTTGCCGTCCCCTGTTATCAAGCCATCGGCACCCGACGCTTAATCAATGCCACACGACCTATAAAGAAGCTAAGCACTGCACCCAACAGCAGCATTGCCAGTGTGCTCCACGCAGCGCGCGACAATTGCTTGGCAGCGACTTCGCCTGCCCCACGGGCCTTTTGCTCGGCTTGTTTTTTCAGTTCATCAAATTTCTGCATGGCTTGCTGATAAGCCTGTGCATAGTTGTCGACGATCTGTGAGGCTTCGTCCTTACTCTTACCGGTGCGGGCAGCAACAATGTTGATCAGCGCTTCTTTATCCGCTGCATTCAGTGCGGGCTCACCGGAGGCTTTGACCCGCTCAAACCACTGCTTCAACTGGTCATCCGCCAGGGCAGGATTGGCTGCAGCATCGGTTGCCGATTGCTTGGCGTCAGCGGCCGCTTGATCGGTTTTTTGCTCAACCTTGGCCGGGGCGAGTTCAGGCTTGCCACTTTGCTTCAGCAGGGTATCCAGTTCATCTTGCAGGCTGTTCCAATCCAGTTGGATGCCTTGCTCGTTCAGCTGCTGTTTGAGGCTGTTACCAACACCAGGTGCCGCTGCGGCGATACCCGTGCCAGCAGCAGACAAGCCCTTGCCGACAACATTTCCGGCCGTGCCCACCACACTGGCGGCCAACCCTGCCAGCAACCAAGTTGAAAGCAAGGTCGTGACAGTCCAGGTCAGCACACCGTGCAAGCCACCACGATCCGGCGCAGTTCGGCCGGCGACGAATGCGCCGAGAGCAATTGCAAGCAGCGTCGAGACAAACAGCCAGATACCGGCACCGGTCCCGAAACCACTAAGTGGATTACCCGCGTCCATCGGGTCGACAGCAGTGGCACCGATAGCCGTTCCAAGTACGCTAAGCACCAAGTAAGTCACCAAAGCAATTGCACTACCGGCTAGTACAGAACTCCAGGACACGCGAAACAGCGATGGGTTTGTTTCATAAACTGTGGTCATAGTGAGATCCTTCACAAGTGACAGGCGCAAGGCAATGTGCCTTGATCGGTGTGAGTGTGGCGAAAGGAAGGACATCCAGTCTTGGCCTAAATGCACTAACTGAATTGGTGCATTTGCACTTCACAATCGTGCTTTCTTCGCACTATCCTCACGTGAGGTTGTCGTAGCCCTATGCGCTGTTAACCGGGAGAAACTATGAGCCAGGACGCCTTCGTCAAAGAAACCAACTTCGCCCATCTGCAACAGATCATCGCCGGGCTCTCCGACGGTGTGATTTTGGCTGAGGTCGACCAGACGATACTCTGGGCCAATGAAGCCGCACTCGCCATGCACGGCGTCAGCGAAGTCAAGGCGCTCGGCGCTAACGCCAAGGCGTATGCCAAGCGCTTCGCATTGCGCTACCGCAATAATCACCCATTGCAGCTGGAAAGCTATCCGCTCTGTCGCGTCGCGGCTGGTGAGGAGTTCAGCGATGTGATCGTCGAGGTCACCCCCACTGCTGATGCAGACTATAGCTGGGTCCATCGCGTAAGCAGCCTGGTACTGCTGGACTCGCAGGGGGAGCCGGAGCTACTCGTGCTAATCCTCAGCGATGCCACCGAGTGGGCCGACGCCGAGCAACGCTTTGAAAAGACTTTCAACGCCAACCCGGCCCCCGCAGTGATCTGCCGTTTAAGCGACCTCCGTTATATCAAGGTCAATCAAGGATTCCTCGAGATGACCGGCTATAACCGCGACCAAGTGATCGGTCGCTCGGTGTATGAGCTGGACGTGCTGGAACAAGCCGAGCGCAAGGATCTGGCCATTCAGAGACTGGGCGAAGGCGAGACCATTCCGCAGATGCAGGCCGAGTTGAAACTGCCTGAAGGTGGCAGCAAGCTCGTGATTGTCGCTGGCCAGCCGCTGGACATGAACGAAGAAGACTGCATGCTGTTTTCCTTCACGGATCTGGAGCCGCGACGCAAAGCAGAGATTGCCCTGCGCCAGAGTGAGGAGCGCTTCGCCAAGTCGTTCCGACTGACCCCTGTACCGACCCTTGTCTGCAGCGCCAGCAACCGGCAGGTTCTGGAAATTAATGAAGCCTTCATGAACATTACCGGCTATACAAGCGAAGAGCTGATCGGCAAGGCCATTGAAGACATCAATTTTATCGACAGCCCCCAAGCCTGTGCCAAGCTGCTTGCCACCTTGGAGAAATCCGGAAATCTTGATAGCCAAGACCTCAAAGTGCGTAAAAAAGGCGATGAGGTTATCGACTGCGTTGTGTCCGCTGACACCGTAACCATTCAGGGGGAGCCCTGCTACCTGTTGGTGATGATGAATATCACCGAACGCAAACGCTCGGAAATAGAGTTAGTGGCGGCCATTGAAGAGGTGATGCAGGACGCATCCTGGTTCAGCCAGACGTTGATCGAGAAACTGGCCAATGCCAAGAGCTTCAATAACCCTAACCCACCGAGCATAAACTTCACTGACCTCACTGCCCGTGAGCGTGATGTGCTGGGCTTGATCTGCGAAGGACTGGCAGACAAGGCAATCGCCTCGCGCCTGAAACTGGCATCCAACACAGTGCGGAATCATGTGGCAACTGTGTATTCGAAACTGGGCGTGCACAGTCGCAGCGCAGCTATTGTTTGGGCCAGAGAACGAGGTCTATTTGCCGGTGAAGCGCGTGTCCAACCCAAGAAATAGAGTGCAAATGCACTAGCTTAACTAGTGCAAACTTCTCTTATATCCAGCGCACACCGTTGTTTACTCTTGACGAGATGGCATTGCGCCCCAGGGCTAGTGCAGCAGCCTTATGCCGTAATGATGTGATCTCCAAGAGGAATACCGCCATGAAAAGCGAACAACTTAAAGGCTCCGTAGAGAAAGTTGCAGGCAAGGCTCAGGGACTACTCGGCGACCTGACCGGAGACGAGCACCTTCAGGTTAAAGGAATTGGCCGCCAAGCCGCAGGCCAAATCCAGCAAACTTATGGTGACGCGCTGGATACACTGAGTGATTTCGCAAAAAACAAACCCTTGGCCTCCGTGGCGGTCATTGCCGGCATCGGCCTGATATTGGGGTTATTCCTGCGTCGCCGTTGAGGCTTGCGCATCCGTGGAAAACCGGGCGCAAACCAGGGTGTTGATTTGCTCCCGCCTTACCCCTGGCGTTGTGAAGTAAAGACCTGCAACCACACTGCACATCAAGGAAGCGATGCAAGCTCAACCGTGGTCTGTCTTTTGCCATGTCTTGCAACAGCCAACCCTGCACATGCCTCATCGTGCCAAACCGACTCTAAATGGTCCCGTACTCTATGGCCCACCAGCCTGCACCTTATCCTTCCAATGAGGAGGATAGAGCACTGTCGCTAGAACACCTGGCGGTGCTGGACACCGCGCCAGAACAAAGCTTCGACGACATCGTCCTGCTCGCCGCGACCGTGTGTGATGCGCCCATCGCACTGGTTTCCCTGGTCGATCGGGAGCGCCAGTGGTTCAAGGCCTGCGTTGGCCTGAACGTAGGGGAAACACATCGTGATCTAGCCTTCTGCGCCCACGCCATCTTGCTACCGCACGAAGTACTGGTGGTTGAAGATACCCTGTTGGATTCACGCTTTCGTGAAAGCGCCTTGGTCCTTGGCCCTCCTCATATTCGGTTTTATGCGGGCGCACCGATCATTGATGACAGAGGGATGGCCTTGGGCACCGTATGCGTTATTGACAGCAAACCCAGAACCTTGAGCGACAGTCAGAACAGCTCGCTGCTAGCATTGGCACGACAAACATCCGCCCTCCTGCAGTTGCGCCTACTTAACACACAACGAGAACTCCGTGAGGATGAACTAGAGCAAGAATTAGCTCACGCTGTGGCGCTGGGTGGGCAAACGGAAAAGGCGCTTGAGCATTCACAGCGTATATCTTCGTTAGGCATGCTCACGGCCAGCATCGTGCACGACTTCAAGAATCTCTTGCAGGCTTTAAGCACAAGTTTGCAGATGATTGGTCTACGTGCGCGAAGGCCTGAAGACGTCGAGCGCTTAAGCAATATAGGACTGCAGGCTGTTAATCAGGGCTGTCAGCTTGTCACCGAACTACTGGCAGGCGTTCGTCACGACAGCCGCAATATGCTGAGCGTCAACGTCGATGAACGAATCAATGCCATGCGAGATGTCTTGCTGCGTACCGCCCCGGCTGTCGACCTAAAGTTCGACCTTGATGCACCGAACGTGGCAGTGCTGTGTGAAGCCTCGCAATTGAATGCGGCGGTAGTCAATTTGCTGGTCAACGCCCGGGATGCAATGGGCGGTACAGGCAGTATCTGCATCAGCACTCGGCTTGTGTCTATCGAACAGGATGAAGTGCTGCGCCCCGGCGACTACCTGGAGCTCAGCGTGACTGACAATGGCCCGGGGATCCCACCGGAGTTGGCCGCAAGAATATTTGAGCCATTTTTCACCACCAAGCCGCCGGGCATGGGCACTGGGCTTGGCTTGGCCCAAGTTCAAGAGTTTGCACAAACCGCAGGGGGTGCGGCCAAAGTAGCACCGACCCTTGGTGCTGGAACGACAATACGTCTTTATTTAAAGGCCGCTGGATGCCTGCAACCGACTTGAAATAAGGCCGGCGCTCAGAACAATCGGCAACGAACCACGCTTCGACAACAGCCTTTTCAGCGCAGCAAATAACCGCATCGCTCAGGACGGCTGCGCGGATAAAGGCAAGCCAAAGACTTTGTCGAACGTGAGATTAAACATAAAGGTGTAGATCAGGAAAACCACAACTAGCCCCACATTCAGGGCAAGCGCATCCATCAAACCAATTTCCAGCCAATAGGCGAAAAGCGGTACTAACATGCCGAGTAAACCGGCTTCAAAACCTGTTGCATGCAGGGAGCGCCGATAGAAGGTACGGGTTCGATCAGCCTGCCGCGCCTCCCAATACTCGAACGCACCGTTCCAGCACAAGTTCCAAAGCATTGCGATAGTTGAACACGCCACCGCAAGCCAGCCCGAGTCCATCGTTTCATGGCCTAACACGGTAAGAATGAGCGTGTTGAGCGCGATGGCAAATACTTCAAAAAGGGTGACGAATACAAATTTGCGCTTGAGACCTTGCATTAATGACGGCTCTGGCACAGCGAGAGAGTGAATTGCACTATGCATACAAACTCACCGTTTGACTAGGACTGAGCCATCGCAATCGAGTTGTCGGGGGTCGGTTTCGACACCCACTCTCCAATCCGGTGCAAGCCCCCATGGCCCGACCTATTACTGTCTCGAATTGAAAACCGTGGTCTGTCCCCTATTGCTCAACTACGCTAGCTAGCATCAGAAACCAAAGGAGCATCGAAAATGGGGCCAAAGGATCCTGTTAGCGTAACGCGTAGACATTTTATTCAAGCTTGCGCAACAGCGGGTGCTTTTGGTGCATTGGGGTTTCCTAAACTGACCTGGGGAGCCGTGGATAACTGGAACGCTGGACAACTCAAGCATCTGATCCCGGCAGCAAACCATGAACGGTTCCTGCTCAAGGCATCATTTAACAGCGAATTGCCGTTCACTCCGCTTCTGAAGGTCAGCGGTCAGTCTGTACAAGGCTTCAAGACCGATTCAAGAGGACGCTTTTGGCGATTCGATGTGTCTGGCCTCAAACCTGACACAGGTTATGAGCTGCAGATCACAGACCCGGCGGGCAAAGCACTGTGCGATGCGTGGCCCTTGGCAACGTTTCCAGCGCCGGATGCTCGGCCTGACCACCTGCGGATACTGTCGTACACATGTGGAGGTGGTTTTGACAGCGCACCACTGCATGGCAAGACGACGTTTCTTGATATGGCAGTGCGCCGACGCTTGTTAGCGCGCGGTATGTCCCATCAACCCGATATCGTCATCGCCAACGGCGACCATATTTACTGGGACTTGACGACGACGTTCGCCAAGGTTGCCCCGGAGTATATGAAAAAGGAAATGTGGGCCAAGTTCGGTGAGCTGGATATCAGTGTGCCAATGATGCATCCAAAAAATGCAGAGACGTTCATGAAGGTGTGCGACTACCAAATTGCTGGGCTCTATGGCACGACCCTGCGTTCCACACCCGCTTTTTTCCCCACTGACGACCATGACCTCTTTGAGAACGACGAGTACGACTCGATCAATGTCACCCTGCCAACCGATACCTATGGCCTGCTGGGTGCCGAGCAAACCCAGCATCTTTACTACCCGGAATACCTGCCGGATGCCAATCGTCCTGTGTGGTTGCCGGGCGGTGACAGAGCGCATCTCCCAGCAGACACCAACATGACATTCGGAACCCTGCGCTACGGCTCTTTACTCGAAGCGGTGATGTACGATTGCAGACGATACGTCAACTACAAGGGCGACCACGCACAAGTTATCCCGCAGTGGGTTGAAGACTGGCTGATCAAGCGTACCGTTACCGAAGATACGGCTCACTTCCTGCATGTGCCATCGCTGCCATTTGCCTACTCTTCCGGCAAGTTGGGCGACTGGTACCCTGACTTGCTTGCCCCGGAACTCGGTAAGCTGGTGTTGTATAAAGAAAAGCCCGGATGGCAGCGCGGATGGTTCGGCCAGCACCAACGCCTGATCGGTGCCATCGCGTCCCAGGAAAAGCGCGCGCCAGCCATCATCCAGGGCGACTTCCATGCATCGGCTGCGGGGCGCATCCATCGAAGTGGCGAGCTGGATCTGCCACGTCCAGTCGATGTGATTCTCACCGGTACGCTCGGCACCGGTGACTTAGTATTCCCCTCATCTTTTCGCGCGATTGAGTCCAGGCCCTCGCAACTTATCGGTATGGAAGAAGCATTAAAAATCACCGAGAAGAACGGCTTCAGCATCATCGACATCACACCGGATAAAATGACGTTCACAATGTTCATGTATCGCCCGCCACAGGACCCTGCAGAGATTGACACGATGAAGCCTGCCTTCGTCTACGAGGTTCTGCGTAAAGCCTAGATATAAAAGGGGACAGATTTATTTTTCAGTAACTGCATTCGTCGGCATGACTACGTTAACTCTCGATGAACGTCCCGTTCACGTAGCCATGCCACTGCAGCGCTGTGCGTTTTTTCTTAGGTATTGACCGATGGTTTGCAAGCACGACGGCGATGTACCTGTTTGTACTGCCGTATGAGAGGTGCCGTAGCGGCCATGCTTATTGGCCCAGCCGTAACTTTCAGCCCCTCCCGCCCTGCTCAATCACGCCGCTTTGCCGTTGCCCCGTTGATGAATTGGAACGTCTAATCCTGTAATGCCTATGAGCAAGGGCATAGAGCGCACCTAATAATCTCGCGTACCACTTTCGTACCACTCTCCCCTCGGCAATAAAATAAAACTGCACTCAACGGTCAGTGCACAACCAACCGCCGCTAGTTGCTTTGATTCAATCAGGCCCAAAACGCAATGCTCTTGCTGCATTGCTGAAAGTAGCGTTCTAGACGAATGAATGTTTGCTCAATCGCGAACCCTAAGCTTAACTTGGCACGTTAGATTGAGGTCTTGCCTTACAACCTCGATTCGCCATATCAGGATGATAACCCCATGAAAATCTACAACCCTTTCCATGCACTGATGACATTCAGCGTGGTGGCCATTACGGCATTCAGCGGTGCTGCAATTAGTGCCGAGACCAACGAATCTGAAGCGGTTAAGGGCAGTGGTCAGGCTGTGCTGCCTTATGCTGAGCAGAAGTTCAGAGGCAGTGTAGGAACCAGCTATCTGGACTCAGACCCCGCGCAGTTCCCTGCTCCTCGCAAAGCCCCTGAAGGCGCGCCTAACGTACTATTGGTGTTGCTAGACGACGTTGGTTTTGGTCAATTCTCGGTATCCGGCGGCGGCGTGCCAGCCCCCCATATGGAAACACTGGCAAAAGAAGGCACGTTCTTCAATCGCTTTCATACCACTGCCGTGTGCTCATCAACCCGAGCCGCCCTGCTCACTGGCCGTAATCACCATGTCGCTGGCACCGGGAATATCACCGAAGTTGCCACGGGTTACGACGGTTATACCGGGATCATTCCCAAGGACACCGCGACATTCGCCGAGGTGATGCGCCAGAACGGTTATATCACTTCGTGGATTGGAAAAAACCACAACACCCCGATTTATGAAACAAGCCCTATGGGGCCATTCGATCACTGGCCTAACGGCCTAGGATTCGATTATTTTTACGGTTTCATGGCTGGCGACACAAACCAGGTAAGGCCTTACCTGTATGAGAACCAAACAGCAATTGGCACTCCAGAAGCAGACGATTACTTTCTCAGCGTGGATTTGGCCGACCACACAATTTCCTGGTTGCAACAGGCTGAAGCCATCCAGCCAGATCGTCCGTGGATGACTTACTTCGCTCCCGCTGCGACTCATGCCCCACACCAAGCACCGAAAGAGCTTATCGACAAGTTCAAAGGCCAGTTCGATATGGGCTGGGATGAGTACCGTAAGCAGACGCTTGAGCGGCAGAAAAAAATGGGACTGGTCCCTGAGAACACAGTCCTAACCAAACGTCCTGACAGCATGCCAGCTTGGGACACGCTCAATGCCGATCAAAAGCGGTTGTATACCCGCATGATGGAAGTCTTTGCAGCATACGGCTATCACGTCGACCAGCAGGTAGGTCGTGTGCTGGACTATGTCGCGACCTTGCCAGATGCCGAAAACACCATGATCATTTATGTCATCGGTGATAACGGAGCTTCTGCCGAGGGTGGGTTTGACGGCACATTGAACGAGAATGCCTTCTTCAATGGCCATCAGATGACCTACGAGCAGATGATGGGCAAGATCGATGAGATTGGCACCCAGGTGCATTTCAACCACTTCCCAGCAGGCTGGGCATTGGCCATGGACACACCGTTCCAGTGGACCAAGCAAGTGGCCAGCCACCTTGGCGGTACCCGCAATGCCATGCTGGTGAAGTGGCCAGCCAAGCTCAAGCATGTTGGCGGCGTTCGCTCGCAATTCACTCACGTTATCGATATCGGACCCACCATTCTCGCTGCGGCTGGCATTGCTGAACCACGCAGTGTCAATGGAACGGTCCAGACACCTATTGAAGGACGCAGCTTTCTGAGTGCACTGGATAATCCCGATGCCAAGGAATTCCGTACCAGCCAGTACTTCGAGATGTTCGCTAACCGTGGCATTTACAAAGACGGCTGGTGGGCGGGCTCCATGGCGTTTGAACCTTGGCAATCCACTCGGGGGAAATTCGACCCAATCACTGCAAAGTGGGAGTTGTATAACCTCAATGAAGATTTCAGCCAGGCCAATGACCTCGCCGAGAAGTACCCTGAAAAACTGCAAACATTGGTTGCCCTTTGGTGGGCAGAGGCTTCTGCCAACAAAGCATTGCCACTGGATTGGCGAGGTGCGGAACGCTTTAGCTCAGAGCTGACCGGCAAGCCGAATCTTGCCGCCGGGCGCTCTAAATTTGTTTATCCAGTGCCTGTCGTTGGCTTGCCCGAGGCTTCAGCACCTGACCTGAAAAACAAATCCTTCGCAGTAAGTGCCAAGGTCAAAGTTGAAAGCAGTGCCAGCGGCATGATCTTCACCCAAGGCGGTAATACCGGAGGCTGGGCCTTCTATATGCAGAACGGCAACTTGGTGGCCGCACATAACTTCATAGATATTGCACGTTACTCAGTAACTAGCGATAAACCCGTCGAAGCCGGCGATCACGAGCTTCGCATGCAGTTCACCTATGGCGGCGGTAAAGAAACCGGCAAGAGCGGAACCATAGCCCTTTCGGTCGACGGGCAGAGCGTAGGCACCGGCAAGATTGAACAAACCTCACCCTTCAAGTATTCGTTGTCTGAAAATCAAGACATCGGCATCGATACCGGAACGCCGGTAACTGAGGACTATCAAACGCCATTCAAGTTTGAGGGTAAACTCAAAGAAGTGGTGGTTGATTTAGCGCCTTAATCTGGCGTGCACTGAAATTGTAAACACCATTCCAAGGTCGCTTGAGCAAATCAAGCGACCTTGTTTCTTTCGAAAGCAGTTGCGCAGTACGAACTCATTTTTCGCACTGTCTACTTTTGGTCAAAACCACCCAAACCGCACACCGTGCGCTGATATCCATTTAACGATATAACGGACAACAGTGGTCAAATCACAGCGAATTAGGGGACAACGAATTAGGGGACAGACCACGGATTAACCAAACCGTAACCCTCTTCAGCCTCTCAACTGTCCCTGACTCAGCTCGTAAACCATGGCCCGACCCATTACTGCCTCGAATGGAGAACCGTGGACTGCCCCTATTGCGCGCTTGGACGTGTTGTTTTCGGGCGAACGCTTGACGCTCTTGATAGACTTGAAATCTATCGCGCTTGATGTGGATCTAAACCACGAAGCTAATTGCACAAATCGAAAGCGGTATATCGCTACTCTACGCTTATAAAGCGCCCCGAAACCTACCGATTACACGCAGAGCAAAATGCCTCAAGATACCGCCTCAAAGCCAACAACCACGCCGCCTAACCTGTCCCGCCGCTTTAGTGTGGCACCTATGATGGACTGGACGGACCGCCATTGCCGCTACTTTCTGCGGCAGTTGTCGGCGCATACCTTGCTGTATACCGAGATGGTCACCACCGGTGCGTTGCTGCATGGTGATACGCAGCGATTTTTGCGTCACGATGTGGCCGAGTATCCGCTGGCGTTACAGTTGGGCGGCAGCAATGCAGCGGACTTGGCGGCGTGTGCCAAGCTGGCTGAGGATGTGGGTTACAACGAAGTGAATCTCAATGTCGGCTGCCCCAGTGACCGGGTGCAGAACAATATGATTGGTGCCTGCCTGATGGCGCATCCGCAGTTGGTGGCCGATTGCGTCAAAGCCATGATCGACGCGGTTGATATTCCGGTGACGGTGAAACATCGCATCGGCATTGATGGTCGCGACAGTTATGCCGAGCTGTGTGATTTTGTCGGCACCGTTCGCGACGCAGGCTGCAAGAGCTTCACGGTACATGCACGAATTGCGATTCTCTCGGGTCTATCGCCGAAGGAGAACCGCGAAGTACCGCCCTTGCGTTACGACGTAGCGGCGCAGTTGAAGAAAGACTTCCCCGATCTTGAACTGATCCTCAATGGCGGCATCAAAACCCTCGAAGACTGCAAGGCCCACCTTGAAACCTTCGATGGTGTGATGCTCGGTCGTGAGGCGTACCACAACCCTTACCTCTTGGCTCAGGTTGATCAGGCGCTGTTTGCCAGCGATGCGCCGGTAATCAGTCGCATGGACGCCATGTTGAGTATGCGTGACTATATTGCCCGGCACTTATTGGAAGACCGTGCAGCGATGCACCACGTTACGCGACATATGCTTGGCTTGGCTCAAGGCTTTAAGGGCGCACGGCGCTTTCGCCAATTGCTCTCAGTGGATATTCATAAAGCCAGTGACCCGCTGGCATTGTTCGATCAAGCCGCTCAATTGCTCCAAGGACATTGAGCCCAGATTCACCCTCGGGTAATGTCAGGGGATCTGCAACGACAAGGGTTCGTCATGACTAGCAAGCTCGATCAACTTAAGCAGTTCACTACCGTAGTCGCTGATACTGGCGATCTAGATGCTATTGCCCGCCTGAAGCCGGTCGATGCAACCACCAACCCATCGCTGCTGCTCAAGGCTGCGTCGATGCCGCGTTATGCGGACCTGCTGAAAAGCTCGGTTGAAGGCTGTAATGGCGACCTGAACCTTGCCTGCGACCGTTTTGGCGTTGCCGTTGGCCAAGAGATTCTGAAGATTATTCCAGGGCGTATTTCGACCGAAGTCGATGCACGCCTCTCCTTTGATACCGAGGCGACACTGCGCCGCGCTGAGCGGCTGGTTGAACTCTATGACAAAGCCGGGATTAGTCGCGAGCGCATCTTGATCAAAATCGCCTCCACCTGGGAAGGCATTCAGGCCGCTGAACAGCTTGAGAAAGCCGGCGTGCAAACCAACCTGACCTTGCTGTTCTCCTTTGCCCAGGCTCAGGCCTGCGCCGATGCGGGCGCGTTCTTGATCTCACCTTTCGTAGGACGCATCTACGACTGGTTCAAGAAAGCTGAAGGCTGTGATTTTGTTGGCATGGCGGACCCCGGCGTGCAATCGGTTACGCGCATCTACAACTACTACAAGGCCAACGGCTACAACACCGTGGTTATGGGTGCGAGCTTTCGCAACCTCGGCCAGATAGAGCATTTGGCCGGCTGTGATCGCCTGACCATCAGCCCGGACCTGCTGCAGCAACTGGCCGATGATCAAGGCAACCTGGAGCGCAAGTTGAACCCCGGTGCGAACAGCGAAGCCAAGCAGACCCTGACCGAAGCGCAGTTCCGTTGGGCGATGAACGAAGATCCAATGGCCACTGAAAAGCTGGCAGAAGGTATTCGTCAGTTTGCCAAGGACCAACAAAAGCTTGAGCTGTTATTGAGTCAATAAGTATTACTTGGGGTGGGCACGCTTCGCGCTGCCAGACCCTAGGGAGCGCACACAAAAAACGGGGCATTGAGCCCCGTTTTTTTGTGTGCGAAGTCTGTTAGCTGTGCTCTAGCGCATTGACCAGATCATGGAAGGCTGCGCGATTGGAGTCATTCAAACCCATCAGAATCCGGTGAGCCTCAAGCACTTTGGCTTTAACCACCTCTTCGGTCTGGTCTTGTGAAGGAAGGTCATCCAACGCTTCAGGACAGGGAATCGGCCGATCGACAATATTGAACACCTGATCAAAACCCATCGACTGTAAAAGCCGGGTGATGTCTGGGTGCGTGGTAACGACTGTCGGCAGCAAACCCACTTTTTGCCGCGACAAAATAGACAGCTTCGCCAGCAAGCCCAAAGTGGTGCTGTCGATACTGCGCGTTTCTGTAAGGTCGATAACGATCGCGGAAAAATTCATTGATGTGAAGATTTTTTCGATCGTGTGGTCGAGCGCTGAACACAGGGTCAAGCGTACTTCACCTATGAACTTGAGGACGAATGTACCGTCCTGCTCTGCGAATTGGATTCGACCAGGGCCTATCCCAGGGTTCATGCAAGATTCCTGCTTAACACCAGCAATGCAATATCATCCGGCATCTCTGCCAGGTTGGCCAGCCCGAACACGTCGCGCAGACCTTCAAGGGTCCCGCCCGCCTTGGTAACCAGTTGCGGAAGCACGGTTTCTTTGTCTTTCAAGGTATCGCCTGGCAACAAATCAAGAATACCGTCCGACAACAACGTCAGACTGAAATTTTTCGGCAGCTGCATACTTTGGTCACTGTACTCCGCCTCTTCGAACAAGCCAACCGGCAGACCGCGACCTTCGATGTAGCTGGCCTTGCCGTCGCTAAACATCACTGGCAGCGGTAAATGGCCGCCAATGCTGTAGATCAAGGTGTCAGTTTCTTCATCAATGACCCCACCGAGCATGGTCACATGCTTGCCCAGCTTGCAGTTGATCAAGCCACGGTTGATATGCCCAAGCACCTCGGAGGGTTTGAATTCTGGCAAGCGCCCTGCCCGCTTCGACTCATAGAGCAAGCGGGTGGTCATAAACTTGAGCAACACGGTGACGAACGCCGATGAGGCGCCATGCCCGGATACGTCGGCCAGATAAAAGGCAATTCGCCGATCATCAACGCGAAAATAATCAACAAAGTCGCCAGATAAATACAGTGAAGGGATTATCTGATGCGCAAAATGCACACCATTACTCTCCCACGGCGTTTCCGGCAGCATATTCATCTGCACCTGGCGACCGGCATTCTGGTCTTCTTGCAACAAGTGCAGACTGGCTTCGAGCTGCTCAGCGTAGTGCTTGTTTTCCAGACGCAGGCGCACGCGATCAAGCGCACGGTTGATCGAGTGCTCGAGCACGGCGAGGTCTTCAAGCGGTTTGATCAGGTAATCGGCTGCGCCAAGGCGTAGCGCTTCGACCACATCAGTCATCACGCCAGCGCCGGAGACCACAATAATTGGCGTCTCGGAGCCCAAGGCGTTAATGCGACGGATCAGCTCCAAACCATCGACTTGAGGCATGCGCAAATCGCACACCACCAAATCCGGCTTTTTCTGCTCAAAGACTTCTAAGCCCTGCAGCCCATTCTCGGCCTGCAGGATAATAAAGCCGCTGTCTTCTAAATAAGCTGCAAGACTGGCGCGGACGACTTGGTCGTCATCAATGATAAGCAGGGTGGCACTGGTTTTCTGCATGGGGTATCCAGGCAAACAGCGTCGCGGTTGGTTGACCTATACGTCAAGCCAAGACCGGCACGCGCGCACTCGGTTCGGATTAAGGCGCAGACGGTACTCCCATCCGTACCTCGATTCAAGCACCCCCGGATCGCAAGAAGCTTCTTTACACCCTAAACATAGGGGGGCTATAAACCTTAGGAACAAGTCCCAGTAACAAGAGGATAGTCGGTATGAGCCAAGCCAATCATGATTACAGTGAAAAACGCGAGTTCATTCGTATGCAAGTAGAGACCCCTGCAACCCTGCACCACGCCGGCCAAGCGATACCAGCACTGTGCCGCGACCTCTCTGCCTCGGGCATGCAGCTGGAGGCTGCTTGCGATCTGCAGGTGGGCGATCAGGTCAAAATAAACATCGAATCCGAGCATCCCCAGTTAAAAGGCCTTGTGGCTGAAGCGGAAGTGGTACGCGTCAGCAGCGGTGAAAACGACAGGCAAATCATTGGGGTTAACGTAATCTCGATGCGCTAGCGCGCCGACGAAATATTTTCAAACAGTTAAAAAGCAAAAGGCGCCACGAAGGCGCCTTTTTATCGAGCGGCTTTTAGGCCTTAAAAATCGTCTTCAACTTCGCCGTCGTTGATCTTGAACTCGCGGTTCTGCAAATAAGCGTTACGAACAAAGGTATAGCGGTCGCCAACGATCAGACGCTCAGCCGGGAACAGGCTGGCGCGGGTATCGACGAGGTTGACGCCATAAACAACGTTACGCGTCGGCACATGGTCGATAAACAAGCCTGTGGCCAGCAAACCGTCAGGCACGCGGGCAGCAGCGTCACGCACCGTACTCGGTCCAAACAGCGGCAGCACCACATAAGGGCCACTCGGAACGCCCCACACAGCCAAGGTTTGGCCGACGTCTTCGTCGTTACGCGACAAGCCCATGCGCGTGGCTACATCGACAAAGCCAAGCAGGCCGATGGTGGTATTGAAAATAAAACGGCTGGTATCAATGCCGGCGTCATAAACCTTGCCCTGCAACAGGTTGTTGGTCAGGTTGCCGACCTCACCAATGTTGTTAAAGAAGTTATGCACGCCATCTTCCAAAAACTGCGGCGTAATCGCCTGATAGCCTTTGGCCAATGGTTTGAGGGTATAGGTGTCAACCGTGTCGTTGATGTTAAACATCACACGGTTATAGCCAATCCACGGGTCATCCTCTTCCGCGGCCTGCGCGGCAACTGAAAGCAGCGCCATGCTTGCGCAGGCTGCCCATAGGCTCAGTTGCTCCAACCAGCTTTTTCTGGTTACTCGCATTAATCCATCTCCTTGAAAATTAAGCGCCGCACTCGGAGCCAACCTGTAAAGCCGCGCAGTATAATGCTAATCACCCTACTGTGGCAGCATAGCGACCTTTGAAGATGGCTGAAAACAAGCAAGTACTTCACACCGCGTTGATCCCGGTTCGCTGGGGCGACATGGACAGCTACGGGCATGTGAATAACACCCTGTACTTACAATATCTGGAAGAAGCTCGAGTGGCGTGGTTCAAATGCGCCGGGATCAGCCTCGATAGCGCCGCGATTGCACCTGTGGTTTTACAAACGCTGCACACCTACCTGAAACCGGTGACCCATCCCGCCACCGTCAAAATCGAGCTGTTCAAAGGCGCGATTGGCCGCAGCAGCCTGGTGCTTGAGCATCGCCTTACAACGGTTGAAGACCCCGACACCCTCTATGGCGAGGGTCACTGCAAGCTGGTCTGGGTTGATCATGCGAGCAATACATCGGTGTCGCTCCCGGAGCATCTGCGCAATCAGCTCGAATGGCCAACCTGAACAAAAGCGCCTGCGGCAAAGACGCTGAGTTTGTCATCTAAGATTCATATCTCCGTCACCTTCGGTCTTTATGCTCTGGACTAGACCATTTCAAGGACGACGGAATGAACGCCCCTGCAACTCACCCGCAATTCACAGCCGTGTTATTTGGCCTGAGCGGCTGCCTAGTCGATTTTGGCGCTCAGGCAGAGCCCAGCCGCGGTGCAACTGCGCCCAATGGATGGAACGAATTTAGCGAACTCGCCCCGGGAGCGCTCGAACTGCTCAATCAGTTAAAGCAGCACAATGTGCCCTGCGCCTGGCTGGATGAATTGCCCAAGCAAGCCTGCACCGAACTGAGCAGCAAGCTGCCTGAGTGGATAAAGAACTGCAATCGCCCTGCCCGTTCGTGGCCAGCACCTGATGCCTGCTGGCAAGCCTTGATGGCGCTGAATGTCAGTCAACTTGACGGTTGCGTGCTGATCAGTAGTGAACCGCGCTTACTCCAGGCAGGACTCAATGCAGGCTTATGGACCATTGGCCTGGCGGCCTGCGGACAACTTTGTGGCAAAACCCTGAGCGACTGGCAAAACCTGGAAGCCCTTGAGCGCGAGCAACTGCGCGCGCAGGCGACACTGGCCTTGTATCGCCTCGGCGTGCATGCCGTAACCGATCAACTGACAGAACTAGGCCCGTGCTTGAGTGACCTAAACCTTCGCCGTCTTAAAGGAGAAAGGCCGTGAGCCTGTGCCTGACCCAATTCAAAAAGCAACTCAACATGTTATTTGTCAGTCGTGGCGACCTGCCCTACGGCGAGACGATCAGCCAGACTCAGCACGCATTGCAATGCGCGACCTTTGCCGAGCGCTCGGGTTGCAGCAACAGCTTGATTGTCGCCGCACTGCTGCACGATGTTGGCCACTTACTCGACGACCCGGAAAGCGGCCAAAGCGAGGACTTGCGTCATGAAGAACGCGGCGCCGAGCTACTGCGAGCGTTGTTTGCCGACTCTGTCTGGCAACCTATTCGCCTGCATGTCGCCGCCAAACGCTATTTGTGCGCAGTCGACCCGCTGTATCACGCCGCCCTTTCCAAGGCTTCGCGCGAAAGCCTGCAACTGCAAGGCGGACCCTTTAATGATCGCGAGATAGAAGCGTTTCTGCGGGCGCCTTACGCACAGGATGCGCTCACCCTGCGGCGCCTGGATGATTTGGGCAAGGACCCGCAAATGAAAACCCCAAACCTTGAGTATTTTTATCCGCACCTTGAGCAAGCGATACTCGCAGCCAACTAAACGCCGTGCCCTGGCGGCCCTTATCACCGGGCTGCCCTTATAAATTGTGACAAAGCTTGAACGCAAACGGCCGCAGGTGGATTATCCTGAATCTAATGGCTATGGATCTTTCGCCGCTAGGCAAGGTCTATGTTTTATCTATTCGTAAAGGGAGCTCCACATGCCTGCCAGCCGTTTGCAGCAGCAACTCGATGAACTGCGTGAGCAGTTATCGCAAGACACGCCGCTAAGCATGGAAGAACGTGCTCAACTAGATGCTCTGACCCAAGAAATCGAACTGCAGTTGGCGCGTGAAGCTGCAACTGCACCCGATGAAACCTTGGTGGATGGCGTTAACCTGGCCGTTGAACGCTTTGAAGTCAGCCACCCGACGCTGGCCAGCACCTTGCGCAATATTGTGCAAAGCCTTGCCAATATGGGGATCTAAGCTCAGTCTTGAAGGTGTGACATTCATAGGGTGCGGTGACGCGCAGCATGGCCACCATGGTTCGACCCATACTCGAATGTGCCGGTGGAAATGGTGGATGAAAAAAGCGTCATCCACCCTACACGAGCTACACGAGCGCAAAGCACCAGCATATATCTGCGACCGGCAATGACGGCCGTCGTAGGGGGTCAACGCGAGGCTTGGCCACCCGGACTCGATTACTTACTGGCGGACCAACCGGCGATTGTCTGGATTAATCGCTGCTGTGCTGCGGTATGGATTTATATCCAGGCCACCACGACGCACGTAACGCGCATACACGGTCAATGATTCAGGCTTGAGCAGACGCTGAATGTCGAGAAAGATCCGCTCAACGCACTGCTCGTGGAAGTCGGCGTGCTGACGGAAGCTGACCAAATAAGCCAGCAAGCTGCCTTGATCCAACGCTGGCCCACGGTATTCGATCACCACCGTGCCCCAATCGGGTTGTCCGGTTACCGGGCAATTGGATTTGAGCAAATGGCTGTACAGGGTTTCGCTCACCACACGCTGCGCATCGCAACGTAGCAGTTCCGGTTGAGGCTGCTCATAGTTGCTGATGCGGATGTCGGCATCATCAATGCACAGGCCCGGCAGTTTCGCGACGCCATCGGCAGCCACATCATCAAGGCTGCGAACCTTGACTGACACCGGCTTGCCGGCCGCCGCAGACAAGTCTTTGACCATCACCTCAGCCAGTGCATCGGCATTGGCAAATACGCTTTGATTCAGCGAGTTGAGGTACAGCTTGAATGACTTTGATTCGATGATGTTTGGCGAATCGGCAGGGATTGCAAACTCAGCAATCGCCACCACCGGCTTGCCCGAAGGCAGCAACCAAGACAATTCAAAGCAATTCCAGAAATCCACACCTTGATACGGCAGCGTCTCTGCGCTCAACCCCAGCTCAGCCCATTTGGGCGCGCGCGGGATGGGAAACAGCAGCGACGGCGTATAAGTGGCAATGTATTCGCTGGATTTACCCAGCGGTGAATCTTCAGCAGCAGGATGCATATCGATTACCTGAGAAACATGCAGCGAATTAAGCCAGCTCGGCAACAACGTCAATCAGCGCCTGCGCGGGATTAGCGGCCTGGCTGATTGGCCGGCCAATAACCAAATAATCTGAGCCCGCCGCCATGGCCTGACTTGGCGTAAGAATGCGACGTTGATCATCCTGCGCACTGCCCGCCGGGCGAATACCAGGCGTCACCAATTGCAGTTGAGCAAAGCGCTGCTTAAGGATTTGTGCCTCTTGCGCCGAACAGACCAGACCATCCATCCCCGCTTGTTGCGCTAAACCCGCCAGACGCAGCACTTGCTCTTGCGGGGCCACATCAAGGCCGAGGCCTGCCAGGTCCTGCTGTTCCATGCTAGTCAGCACAGTCACACCGATCAGCAATGGCTTGGCGCCGCTCAAACTGTCGAGTGTTTCGCGGCACGCGCTCATCATGCGCAGGCCACCCGAGCAATGCACGTTGACCATCCACACCCCCATTTCGGCCGCCGCTTTAACGGCCATGGCAGTGGTGTTGGGAATGTCGTGGAATTTCAGGTCGAGAAACACCTCAAAGCCTTTATTGCCCAGCGCCGCAACGATGTCAGGACCGCAGCGGGTGAACAACTCTTTGCCGACCTTGACCCGGCACAGCTTAGGATCGAGCTGATCAGCCAGCGCCAAGGCGGCATCACGGGTCGGGAAATCCAAAGCAACGATGATTGGAGTCTGGCAGTCGGACATGGTTGGGCTCTCGTGGTCAATTTCGCCGCGCATTGTAGCCCAAGCGGGCGCCAGTTTTCGCCTGATTCATCGGACACCGACTGACTGACCGCCAATAAGCGTCAATTGCGCTTGCAGCCGTGTTGCTTCAGGTCGCTGGCATTTGACCTCTACATAGGACAGCCCCAACCAGGCCGCCATGTTGTGCAACTGCTCAGCCATGGCCGCAATTGCACTGTCATCCAACCCGCCCGGTTCGCTGTGCAGGGCATGCAACACCAAGCACTGGGTGGACCGCACGGTGCGCAGATCAAGCCGGGCCAGCAACTGTTCATTGTGCAGAAACGGCAGCACGTAATAGCCATACACACGCTTTTGCTGCGGGGTGTAGATTTCCAAGCGGTAACGGAAGTCAAACAAGCGCTCGGTGCGCTGTCGCTGCCAAACCAGAGAGTCAAATGGCGACAGCAAGGCACTGGCCGTGACTTTGCGCGGGATTTTCAGGCTGTCAGTCGGGTGATACGCCGGTTTGCTCCACCCTTGCACCGCAATTTCCGTGAGCTCGCCGGCCTCAAGCAATTCGTTGATCCGCACTTTGCTGTCGCGCGCATCCAAACGAAAGTAGTCGCGCAGATCAAGCTCACTGGCAACCCCGAGTGCACGAGCAGAATGCATTAGCAACTGACGCTGGGCAGAGGCTTCATCGATATCCACATGGTTAAGGACCTCGGCGGGTAAAACTCGCTCCGGCAAGTCGTATAAGCGCTCGAAACTATTGCGACCGGCGACCGTGACATGCCCCGCGGCAAACAACCACTCCAGCGCATGCTTTTCATCGCTCCAGCCCCACCAAGGCCCTGTCGATTTGTCCCCCGCCGCCAAGCTGCCAGCGCCCAAGGCACCGCGCTCTTTGACCGATTGCAAAATCGAACGAATCAGCGGCTGTTGTTCACGACCGAATTTCGCCAACTGCTGATAAATGCCTTCGCCCTGCTCTGCGCGCTGCATGCGCCAGCGCAGCAGCGGATAGATCGACATGGGTAACAACGAGGCTTCATGGCCCCAATACTCAAACAATTTGCGCTTGCGCCCAGCGCTCCAGGCGGCCTGTTCAAGCAGCAATTGCGAATAATGGCCGAGGCGGGAGAACAGCGGCAGATAGTGCGAACGCACCACTGCATTGACCGAATCAATCTGCACCACGCCCAGACGCTCGATAACGTCATGGAGATGAGTCGCTTTAACCGATTTAGGTTGTCGTGCATTAAAACCTTGGGCAGCCAACGCCACGCGGCGTGCCTGCTTAAGCGTTAGCGATTGGGTTTCGCACATGCTGTTTTCCTCAACCTAAGCCTAGCGCTTTACCCTAGAGGATTAGGTCAAGCCTGAACAGGCACAACTGCATGAATCATTGCACCTGTTCAGCACAGCAAACACTCATTTAGACGACGACTTGAACGGGTCATCCCAGAACGGACGCTCGGTTTCTTGCATGACATCGGCACGACTCAAGCCAATATCTTTAAGCGCCGCATCACCCAAAGTCGCCAGTTGCTGGCGCTCTTTGGCCAGTTGATTCCAACGCTTGATTTGCGCCCAAACAAGCTGGGCATACCCGCGAACCGAGAGGCCCTTTGCTGACCAGACACCTGCGACTGCATAACCTTTTTGAGTTTTCATTTTGTCGCCCTCCTTTAGGGATAGCGACAGTCTCCAACTTGGCCTATGATCAATCCAACGAATGTTTCTTATGCAATACATCTCTGAGATTGATCAATGGCCAACTACCCCAGCATCGACAGTGAACTGCTGCGTACCTTTGTCGCGATTGCCGACTACGGCGGTTTTACCCGTGCGGCCGAGGTGGTTAACCGCACGCAATCAGCAGTCAGCATGCAGATGAAGCGTCTAGAAGATGACGTGATGCAGCGCCCGTTGTTTCAGCGTGACGGCCGTCAACTCAGCCTGACCGCAGAGGGCCAGGTGCTACTGGGTTATGCACGGCGCATTCTGAAGTTACATGGTGAAGTGATGACAACCTTGCGCGAGCCGCATATGGTCGGATCAGTGCGCATCGGTACACCCGACGATTACGTAATGCGTTTTATGCCGGGAATTCTGTCGCGCTTTGCCCAGGCCTACCCGCTGGTTCAGGTCGAATTGCACTGCGAACCCTCATTCCAATTGCTCCAGCGCCAAGACTTGGACCTGACCATTGTCACGCGCGAGCCCGGCACTGAGATCGGCCAGATACTGCGTCAAGAACACATTGTCTGGGCAGAGGCGGAAGGCTTTAGCCCCCATGAACAAAACCCGCTGCCACTGGCTATGTTCAACTCAGAGTGTTTTTGCCGCTCATGGGCCAGCAATGCGCTGGATTCAATTGAGCGCGAATATCGCATGGCCTACACCAGCCCAAGCCTCTCGGCAATTTTAGCGGTGGTCAGTGCCGGGCTTGCAGTCACCGCGCAATTGCAGAGTTTGATCACCCCGAATATGCGCATCCTCGGGGAAGCTGAAGGCTTACCGCCGATGCCGATGGCCAGCATCGTGTTGTTGCGCAATAGCAAGCAACAGTCGCCAGTGACTGAAACACTGGCGGAGCACATCATTGAAGGTTTTAAACTTTAAACGCCAGCAGCACCGCGCAGAGCACCAAAAACCCGGCAAACAAGGCGCGTAATACGCGCTCGGGCAGCGCATGGGCCAGCTTGACGCCCCAACTGATACTGAGCAGGCCGCCAATGGCCAGCGGCAAACCCATCATCCAGTTCACGTGCCCATGCAGCCCGTAGGTCACCAAGGTGACAGCTGTGCTCGGCGCCGCGAGCGCCAAAGACAAGCCTTGGGCGACGACTTGCGTGGTGCCAAACACACTGGTCAATACCGGGGTGGCAACCACCGCACCGCCGACCCCAAGCAAACCACCGAGCAAGCCTGCGCCGCCACCCAGTGCGCCTAACCAGGGCCAAGGGTGGCGCAGCTCAGTACTGCCTGGAACCGGACGGTAAAATAGACGTGAAACGTTGTACGCCGCCAGCGCAAATAAAAACACAATAAAGCCGACACGCATGCGGTCTGCATCGATGTTTACCGCCCAGCCTGCGCCGAGCAAGGCGCAAGCAAAACTGCTGATTGCCAAGGTCAAAGCATGGCGAATATCGATGCGGTTGCGCTGGTGATAACGCCATAACGCCAACAACACATTGGGCACCACCATGACCAACCCGGTGCCTTGGGCCAGTTGCTGGTCGAGACCGAACAATATCCCCAACGCAGGAATGGCGATCAAACCACCGCCGATACCGAACAAGCCGCCCAATGAGCCGAGCATGGCCCCCAAGACGACATTAATTACAAAATCAAACAGGCTCATAAATCACTGTAATCCGCTGATGGACGCCGTCCATGCTATAGCCTTGCTACTAGTCTGGAAACGCATAGCAGCGCACAATGGCTGTGCTTACATCGCACAAACAAGCTCGGCGTGACGAGCTTGTCCGCTGCAGTGCAGCGCGTGACAAAACGGGAATAGACGCCAATATGAATCCAGATGCCCTGACCCATCAGCTAATCGTGTTTTTAGACGTGCTCGAAACCGGCAGCTTCTCCGCCGCCGCACGGCGTCATCCGTTAACCCCTTCAGCAGTGGCCCGGCGCATTGATGCATTGGAACGATCGCTGGGCAGCAGCTTGTTCAGTCGCACCACTCATGCAGTGCGGGTAACCCCGGCGGGTATCGCATTTGCCGAGCGAGCCAAACGTATTCTCAATGAGTTGAATCTGGCCCGTGCCGAAGCGGTTTCGCTGAGCAGCGAGCCGGAAGGCTTGATCCGCATTGACGCACCCTCGCCGTTCGGTCGTCGCCATCTGGCCCCGGCAATTGCCGACTTTCTCTTGGCCTATCCAGGCCTGGATGTGCAACTGCGGTTGATCGACAGTTTTATTGACCTGCATGGTGCGCATTTGGGTGAAGTGGATGTGGTGTTGCGGATAGGCCCGTTGCAGGACACCCGCTTGGTCGCCACAGCGCTGTCGCCGCTCGTGCGGATAGTATGCGCCAGCCCGGATTACTTGGCCCAACGCGGTATTCCGCGCAAACCCAGTGAGCTTATCGAGCACGATGGCCTTGATTGGGACAGCTTGGCGCCCCCTTATGCATGGCGATTCGAGCAAGACGGCAAGCTCAATATCTTCAAACCACAGCGCATGCGCATGACTGCCAACAACGCTGAAACCTTGTTGTTCAGCGCCCTCGCCGGCTTGGGCATCGCCCATTTACCCACATGGTTGATCAGCGAGCATTTGCTGCGGGGCGAATTAGTCCCGCTGTTCTGTGATGACGGCCTGCCAGCCCCTGAACCGAGCGGCATATACGCCTTGCGCTTGGACCGCGAAACCGGTTCGCGCAGTCGCCTGCTGCTGGAGTTCCTCAAGTCGCGCTTTGGCCCAGTGCCGCCCTGGGACAGCGCCTTGCAAAGCGGCTTGAATCATCACTAGGCTCTGCACGAAAAGTGCCTGCACTCCACGACTTTTCGTACAGAACCCAAAACCTCGATGCACACGCATCGAGGTACCTCTCGGCGCTAGGCTGCAGCGCCAGCATCTGCCTGTAGACCGGCGGACTCCACAGCTCCGACCGCGCATTGCTCGTCGATATCCGAGGTGTCGCCGGTAATCCCGATTGCCCCGATGATCTCGCCGCCGCTGCTGCGAATCAGCACGCCGCCGGGTGCCGGGACAAGATTGCCATCCGCCAGATTATTCACCGAACCGATAAATGCCGGACGTTGCTGCGCATCCGCGGCAATGGCTCGCGATCCTTTGCCCAGCGCCAGCGCGCCCCAGGCTTTGCCCACGGCTATCTGCGGGCGCAACAGGCTAGCCCCATCCTCACGCTGCAAGCTGATCAAGTGCCCGCCCGAGTCCAGCACGGCAATCGTCAAGGGCGCCGTTTTAATCTCACGGCCGATGGCAAGCGCCCGCTGGCTGATGGTTGTAGCGATATCCAGAGTTAAGGTCTGCATGGCAAGGCCATCCTTATTTAAAGCGAAAAGTCGAAGAAACGCACTGCAACCCGTTTGACCGGCAGTGCAATCAAAAATCGACTTAACTATCGCACCAGATACAAAAAACTCAACACCAAAATACAATTTATTTATTTTTTGTATACATTTTATAAGCAAGCTAACGAACCCTACGGAAAACGCCCTTTAAAACACCTGTTTTAAAAGAGATTCCGCTTAAAAGTCCTATTGAATCAAAAATAGTTGACCAGAAAGTCATGTCATGAATAGAATCAGTCACAGCAACTTGTATACAATTTCATAATAAAAGAGGCACAAGATATGGCCAGAATGAGAGCAATCGAGGCCGCCGTACTGGTGATGCGCCGCGAAGGTGTTGACACCGCGTTTGGCATCCCCGGCGCCGCCATCAACCCGCTGTACGCAGCACTGAACAAAGTTGGCGGCATCGACCACGTCCTGGCCCGTCACGTTGAAGGTGCTTCGCACATGGCCGAGGGTTATACCCGCACCAATGCCGGCAACATCGGCGTGTGCATCGGCACCTCCGGCCCAGCTGGCACCGACATGGTGACTGGCTTGTACTCCGCCAGCGCTGACTCAATCCCAATCCTGTGCATCACCGGCCAAGCGCCGCGTGCGCGCATGCACAAAGAAGATTTCCAGGCCGTTGACATCACCAGCATCGTCAAGCCTGTCACCAAGTGGGCAACCACTGTGATGGAACCCGGCCAGGTGCCGCGTGCATTCCAGAAGGCGTTCTATGAAATGCGCTCCGGTCGTCCCGGCCCTGTGCTGATCGACCTGCCGTTTGACGTGCAAATGGCCGAGATTGAATTTGATATCGATGCCTATGAGCCAATGCCTTTGGCCAAGCCTGCCGCTACTCGCGTGCAAGCTGAAAAAGCCTTGGCGATGCTCAACGAGTCAGACCGTCCATTGCTGGTCGCAGGTGGCGGTATTTTCAATGCTGACGCAGCGGACAAGCTGGTCGAGTTTGCCGAACTGACTGGCGTGCCTGTAGTACCAACCTTGATGGGTTGGGGTTCGATCCCGGACGACCACAAACTGATGGTCGGCATGGTCGGTCTGCAAACCTCGCATCGCTATGGCAACGCCACGCTGCTGGAATCGGACTTGGTATTCGGTATCGGTAACCGTTGGGCTAACCGCCACACCGGCACCGTTGAGGTGTACACCGAAGGCCGTAAGTTCATCCACGTGGATATCGAGCCGACCCAAATCGGTCGCGTCTTCAACCCGGACCTGGGCATCGTGTCGGATGCAGGTGCAGCGCTGAATGCGTTCCTTGAAGTAGCCCGCGAGTGGAAAGCCGCTGGCAAGTTGAAAGATCGCAGCAGCTGGGTTGAGGCCTGCCGCGAGCGCAAGCGCACCATGCAGCGCAAGACTCACTTCGAAAACGTGCCGGTAAAACCGCAGCGCGTGTACGAAGAGATGAACGAGTTTTTCGGCAAAGACACCTGCTACGTCACCACCATTGGTCTGTCGCAAATTGCCGGCGCGCAGTTCTTGCACGTCTACAAGCCGCGTCACTGGATCAACTGTGGTCAAGCTGGCCCGTTGGGCTGGACCGTTCCGGCTGCACTGGGTGTGGCCAAGGCTGATCCAAGCCGCAACGTGGTTGCGTTGTCTGGCGACTATGACTTCCAGTTCATGATCGAAGAGCTGGCAGTGGGCGCGCAATTCAACCTGCCGTACATCCATGTAGTCGTGAACAACTCCTACCTGGGCTTGATTCGTCAGGCGCAGCGCGGCTTTGAGATGGATTACTGCGTGCAATTGGCGTTCGAGAACATCAATGCTCCTGAGCTCAACGGTTACGGCGTAGATCACGTTGCAGTGGTTGAAGGGCTGGGCTGCAAAGCCATCCGCGTGTTCGAGCCAAATGACTTGCAGGCTGCATTCGCCAAAGCCAAGGCGTTGATGGAAGAGCACCGCGTACCGGTTGTAGTTGAAGTGATTCTGGAGCGCGTTACCAACATCTCCATGGGCACTGAAATCAATGCAGTTAACGAGTTTGAAGAGCTGGCTGCTCGCGGTGCTGATGCGCCGACCGCCATCTCCATGCTCGATTAATTTTACCTCCCTCTCCTAACGGGGAGGGAGCCAAACCAGAGGAGCCATTTATGCCTCGTTTTGCTGCCAACTTGTCGATGCTGTTCACCGAAGTGGACTTTATGGACCGTTTCACTGCCGCCGCCGATGCCGGTTTCAGCGGTGTGGAATACCTGTTCCCGTATGACTTCGCTGCTGGCGATATCAAGCTCGAACTCGACAACAACAAGCTGGAACAGGTGCTGTTCAACCTGCCTGCCGGTGACTGGGCTAAAGGTGAACGTGGTATCGCCTGCCACCCGGACCGTGTTGAAGAATTCCGCGCCGGTGTCGACACCGCGATTGCCTACGCCAAGGTATTAGGCAACAGCCAGATCAACTGCCTGGCCGGTATCCGTCCGCAGGGTTACGACTGTGCCACCGTCGAGCAAACCTTTGTCGACAACCTCAAGTTTGCCGCTGAAAAACTCGCTGACGCCGGTATCAAGCTGGTCATGGAAATGATCAACACCCGCGACATCCCGGGTTTCTACTTGAACACCACGGCGCAAGCCTTGGCGATACGCGACAAAGTCGCCAGCAGCAACCTGTACCTGCAATACGACATCTATCACATGCAAATCATGGAAGGCGATCTGGCCCGCACCGTGAGCGACAATCTTGCGGTGATCAACCACGTGCAGCTAGCCGACAACCCGGGCCGCAATGAGCCGGGCACTGGCGAGATCAACTACCGCTTCATGTTCGAACACCTGGACCGCATTGGCTACCAGGGTTGGATTGGCTGTGAATACAAGCCAGCCACCACCACCGCTGCCGGCCTCGGCTGGATGAAAGCGCATAACGCGATTTAAGGAGCACTGTCATGGCTAAAATCGGATTTCTCGGTACCGGCATCATGGGCAAGCCCATGGCTGAAAACCTGCAAAAAGCAGGTCACCAACTGTTTCTTTCCACTCACCACGACCCAGCGCCAGCTGACCTGGTAGCCGCAGGCGCTATCGCCTTGGCCAATGCCAAGGAAGTCGCGCAAGAGTCTGAATTCATCATCATCATGGTGCCGGACACCCCGCACGTTGAAGATGTATTGTTCCGCGAAGACGGCGTGGCCGACGGCGTTGGCCCGAACAAGGTGGTGATCGACATGAGTTCGATCTCGCCAAGCGCGACCAAAACCTTCGCTGAAAAAATCAAAGCAACAGGCGCAGCCTACCTTGATGCTCCGGTTTCCGGTGGTGAAGTCGGCGCAAAAGCGGCCACGTTGTCGATCATGGTCGGCGGCTGTGAAAAAGCCTTCGAACGCGCCCTGCCACTGTTCCAATCGATGGGTAAAAACATTACCCGTGTTGGCGGCAATGGTGACGGCCAGACAGCCAAAGTCGCCAACCAGATCATTGTTGCCCTGAACATTCAGGCCGTTGCTGAAGCCCTGCTGTTCGCGGCCAAGAACGGCGCAGATCCAGCCAAGGTGCGTGAAGCACTGATGGGCGGCTTTGCCGGTTCGAAGATTCTTGAAGTTCACGGCGATCGCATGATCAAAGGCACTTTTGATCCGGGCTTCCGCATCAGCCTGCACCAGAAAGACCTCAACTTGGCACTGGCTGGCGCACGCGAACTGGGCCTGAATCTGCCAAACACCGCCAACGCTCAGCAAGTGTTCAGCACCTGCGCGGCAATCGGTGGCAGCAATTGGGATCACTCGGCGCTGATCAAAGGCCTGGAACACATGGCCAACTTCTCGATCCGCGACAAGTAAGGCTTGGTAGGGTGTGGCAACGCAGAGCTTGTCCACCGACGCTTAATGGTGGGTGAAAAAAGCGTCACCCACCCTACGACAGAGCAACAAATCAGGTGAGGCGTCCAAGGTAGGTTGGACAATTCGCCTGACCCCTTTCGACCTCCCCGGCGCGCGGTGTCACGGCCTGCAAACCGGGAGGGTCGATTCCAGTCCAGAGTCGTTTGTGTGACGCCTGCGGACTGTAATCGACTGAGCTGCATTGCCGGTTCACGGCACTGCAACGCAATGCGCACGCCGCTACTGCGACGGCCAATCTGCCCCAAAAACAAGAGAGCCTGCCATGTCCATTGACCCGCAAAACCTGCTGCGCGACCTCTTTAACACCGCGATTGAGGCTGCACATCCGCGTCACGTATTGGCCGACCATTTACCCGCGGACCGCAGCGGCCGGGTGATTGTCATCGGTGCTGGCAAAGCTGCCGCCGCCATGGCTGAGGTGATAGAGCGTGAGTGGCAAGGCGAGGTTTCAGGACTGGTGGTGACGCGCTACGAACATGGCGCCGACTGTAAAAAAATCGAAGTGGTCGAAGCCGCACACCCGGTCCCGGATGACGCCGGCGAACGAGTCGCCAAGCGCGTGCTGGAACTGGTCAGCAACCTCACTGAAAGTGATCGGGTGATTTTCCTGTTATCAGGTGGCGGCTCTTCCCTGCTCGCCCTGCCTGCTGAAGGAATCAGCCTGCAAGACAAACAGGCAATCAACAAATCCTTGCTTAAATCCGGGGCGACCATTGGCGAAATGAATTGTGTGCGCAAGCATCTCTCCGCCATCAAGGGCGGCCGCCTGGCCAAAGCCAGCTGGCCCGCCACAGTCAACACCTATGCGATCTCCGATGTACCCGGTGACGAAGCCACAGTGATCGCCTCCGGGCCAACAGTTGGCGACCCCAGTACCTCAGCACAAGCCCTGGCAATATTGGCGCGCTACAACATCGAGATACCGGCCAATGTGCGGCAGTGGCTGGAAGACCCGCGTTCGGAGACGGTGAAACCGGGTGACCCCTGCTTGAGCCGCAGCCACTTCCAGTTAATCGCCACGCCGCAACAATCGCTTGATGCGGCTGCCGCCAAGGCCGAAGCCGCCGGTTTACCCGTGCTGATTCTCGGCGACCTTGAAGGTGAGTCGCGAGAGGTGGCCAAGGTCCATGCCGGCATCGCCAAGCAAATTCGCCTGCACGGCCAACCGCTCAAGGCGCCCTGTGTGATTTTGTCCGGTGGCGAAACCACAGTCACAGTGCGCGGCAACGGCCGTGGCGGGCGCAATGCGGAGTTTCTCCTGAGCCTCACCGATAGCCTCAAAGGCATGGAGGGAATCTACGCCATCGCGGGCGACACCGACGGCATTGACGGCTCAGAAGATAACGCCGGGGCCATCATGACTCCCTTCAGCTACGCCCGCGCGGGTTTGCAAAACCTCAGCGCCAGCGACGAGCTGGATAACAACAATGGTTACGGCTACTTCGCCGCGCTGGATGAATTGATCATGACCGGCCCGACCCGTACCAACGTCAACGATTTTCGCGCCATTTTGATTCTTGAGAGCAATGCATAATGACACCTGACAAGAAAGTAAAAATCCTCGCCACACTGGGCCCGGCCATCAAAGGCATTGACGATATTCGTCAACTGGTCGAGTCAGGGGTCAACCTGTTCCGTCTCAACTTCAGCCACGGTGAACATGCCGATCACGCCGAGCGTTTCAACTGGGTGCGTGAAGTCGAAAAGCAACTGAATTACCCGATCGGCATTCTGATGGATCTGCAAGGTCCAAAGCTGCGTGTGGGCCGCTTCGCGGATGGCAAGGTCATGCTGCAACGCGGTGACAGCCTGCGCCTGGATCTGGACGCAACTCCCGGCACAGCCCAGCGGGTTAACCTGCCCCACCCTGAAATCATCGAAGCCTTGCAACCGGGCATGAGCCTGCTGCTAGATGATGGTCGCCTGCGCCTGCAGGTAACCGCCAAACACGCCGACGCCGTCGATACCAAAGTGATTGCCGGCGGCGAGCTGAGCGACCGCAAAGGGGTCAACGTACCGGAAGCCGTCCTGCAGCTCAGCCCGCTGACCGAGAAAGATCGCCGCGACCTGAGCTTTGGTCTTGAGCTGGGCGTTGACTGGGTCGCGCTGTCGTTCGTGCAGCGCCCTGAAGACATCATCGAGGCCCGCGAGCTGATTCAGGGCAAAGCCTTCCTGATGGCCAAGATCGAAAAACCATCGGCGGTTGAACACCTCGAAGAAATCGCCAAGCTGTGCGATGCGATCATGGTTGCCCGTGGTGATTTGGGCGTTGAAGTACCGGCTGAGAATGTGCCGCGCATTCAGAAAGACATCATCCGCACCTGTCGCCAGCTAGGGCGCCCGGTAGTCGTTGCCACACAGATGCTCGAATCCATGCGTTTCTCCCCAGCGCCCACCCGCGCTGAAGTCACCGATGTGGCCAATGCGGTCGCTGAAGGTGCCGATGCGGTGATGCTCTCCGCCGAGACAGCCTCCGGCGATTACCCGCTGGAAGCCGTGAGCATGATGAGCAAAATTATCCGCCAAGTGGAAAACGGCCCAGACTTTCAAGCGCAGCTGGATGTCAGCCGGCCGAATGCCGAAGCCACGCCATCAGATGCCATAAGCTGCGCCATTCGGCGCATCAATGCCATCTTGCCGGTCGCAGCCCTGATCAACTACACCGAGTCAGGCGCATCAAGCTTGCGTGCCTCTCGTGAGCGGCCGAAGTCACCGATTCTGAGCCTCACCCCAAGCCTGAATACGGCGCGGCGCTTGACCGTTGCATGGGGCATCTATTCGGTGGTCAACGAGCGTTTGCACAAGGTTGAGGAAGTCACCAGCACCGCTCTGGAAATCGCTCAGGCACAAGGCATGGCGGAGCGTGGCGATACCGTGGTGATTACCGCTGGCGTGCCATTTGGCCAACCGGGGAGCACCAATAGCCTGCGAATTGAAACCCTTCACTAACACCTGTGTTTGCTTCATGGCGCTTCAAGGGACGGACACCTTAAGGCTCCACCGGACAAGGATGTCCACCTTAAATCCAAGAATACCCGGACGCTCGCAGCCGATACTGCGGGCGTTTTTTCATTAAACCCTGTGCGTATATAAGCGGTTTCAGGCATGCAAAACCAGCCATTCCCCAGCCCAGCCCTGCGCGGCTTCAGAGCGTTATTAAGCGGTTTCAGCCAGATATTTCTGCAAAATGATCCCGGTTGCGGTCTGCTGACCTTGCTTGGCATCGCCGTCGGTGCGCCAGAGTTGCTGGGGGGTGCGTTGCTCGGCGGCTTAAGCAGCATGCTCTCCGCGCAGCGTCGTGGCTATGCCAGCGCCGACATTGAACAAGGGTTATACGGCTATAACGGAATTTTGCTGGGCATGTTGATCAGCGTGCAGTTTCAATGGTCAGTGAGTCTGCCTCTGCTGATTATTGCCAGCGCGGGAATGTCCAGCCTGATGCTTGCACCATGGATGGCGCGGATGCGTAACCGTCAATGGCTACCGGCCTTCACCTTTCCTTTTGTCTTGCTCAGCTGGCTGCTGCTCGGGCTTGCTGCTCCCTTACAACTGCACTTACAACCGAACGTGACCGGCCACACTCAGCCGCTTGATTTACTCAATAGTTTGGCGGCAATGGCTCGCGGCGTGGGTCAAGTACTGTTTATTGAGCGTCCATTGTCGGGCCTGTGTTTGTTGCTTGGACTGTTCGTCGCCGATACCCGCGCCGCCATTTGGGGATTAGTAGGCTCAGCGTGCGGCCTCGGTTTTGCTCTGTATCAAGGCTGGGAGCAACACAGTGCGCTGGCGGGCCTGTATGGCTACAACGCGGTGCTGGCAGCCATTGCGGTGAGCCAAGCCAATCGCCAAAGATGGTTGCCCCTGCTAGCGATTATGCTTGCCTTGGCCTTGCAGCCGGGGTTTAGCGCATTGGGTCTGCCCGCTTTGACCATGCCCTTTATTCTTGCCTGCTGGCTCATCAACTCAAGCCAGCGCTTAATAAAGCAAGGCGCAGATTACACCGACCCGCGCCACACCAAGCAGTAGCCAACTGCGCACGACGTGTTGCCAGAATAGTTGCTGCAACATGGGTTGCATCAAGCACGCTAAACTCCCTAGGCTGACAACCACTTTTTACCTCGTGATCAATCAAGTGCGGGTTACCCAGGGAGCGCTTTTGCAACAGACGGATAAGCCACAGACTTTACGCCAGCGGATTTATCGGATCATTTTCTTTACCGATACCCCGGCTGGACAGCGCTTCGACAATATTTTGTTGGTGGCCATTCTGGCCAGCCTTGTCGTGGTCATGCTCGACAGTATTCAAGTTATTCATAGCCAGTACCGGGCTTGGATGTCTGGCTTGGAGTGGATATTTACCGCCCTGTTTGCCGTCGAATATCTGGTGCGGATCTACTGCTCGCCAAAACCGCTGCGCTATATTTTCAGCTTCTATGGCCTGATCGACTTGCTGGCGATTCTGCCCGGCTTGCTGACGCTGTTTTACCCCAGCGCGCAGTACCTGCTTATCGTCCGTATCATCCGCATGATGCGGGTATTCAGGGTCCTCAAGCTGAGCCCCTACTTACGCCAAGCTAACTTCTTGATGACTGCACTGCGCGGCAGCAAGCAGAAGATCATCGTATTCTTCTCCTGCATCGCAATTCTGGTGACGGTGTTCGGTACGCTGATGTATGTCATTGAAGGCCCCGAACACGGCTTTACCAGCATTCCCAAAGGCATCTATTGGGCCGTGGTTACCCTCACCACCGTTGGCTTTGGCGACATTGTACCGAAGACGGTAATTGGCCAGTTTCTATCGACCCTGGTGATGATTACCGGTTACTCGATTATTGCCGTGCCCACCGGCATATTCACTGCAGAACTGGCCAGCGCCATGCACGGCGGCGAGCAACTGGAACGGGAATGCCCGAGCTGCAAGAAAGACACCCATGAACCCCATGCTGCTTTCTGTAATCGCTGCGGAAACCCGTTGTACCCGCGCGATGGGGATCAGGTTAAAGAGGCTGAGTAATTGATCTAGGCGAATTAAGGCCGGGGGAACTTAAACTTCAGGCCTTGGATTGCAGGTTTCAACGGATGAAACCTGCAAATAATGGCTGAGCTGTTGCAGCTCAGCCATGCTGCTTAGGCAATGCTGACGCCATGAGCTTCAGCCAATGGCTTGAGGCCACCCGCAAAACCCTGACCAATTGCTTTGAACTTGAATTCTTCGCCGGCACGATACACTTCGCCGAAGATCATCGCCGTCTCGGTGGAGGCGTCTTCGCTCAGGTCGTAACGCGCCAGCTCTTTACCGTCGGCTTTGTTCACTACGCGGATGTAAGCGTTAGCCACCTGACCAAAGCTTTGCTTGCGCTCAGCCGCTTCGTGAATAGTGACGGCGAACACCAGCTTTTTAACCACAGCAGCCAGACCGCTCAGCTTAACGGTGACTTGTTCATCATCACCCTCGCCTTCGCCCGACTGGTTGTCGCCCATGTGCTCAACCGAACCATCGGCAGACTTTTTGTTGTTGTAGAAAATGAAGCTCGCGTCGTCGAGCACTTTGCCATTTTCACCCACAATAAAAACCGATGCGTCGAGGTCGAACTTGGAACCATCGGTCACCCGTGGATCCCAGCCGAGGCCAACCACTACTTCGGTCAGACCCGGTGCTTCTTTGGACAACGAAACGTTGCCACCTTTGGACAAGCTAATAGCCATGTTCAAATTCCTTGTGCATAAAATTCGGCAGCACTCATAAGCATGAGCCTCGCTGGCGTATTTACACGCCAGCGAGCCATGGTCTTAGAAGTTCATGCCATACGAGTTAGCAAGGGCCTTCAGGCCACCCGCAAAACCTTGGCCAACAGCGCGGAATTTCCACTCGCCGTTATTGCGATACAGCTCAGCAAAAACCATCGCGGTTTCGGTCGAGGCATCTTCGGCCAAGTCGTAGCGAACTACTTCAGCACTGCTCACTTCGTTGACCACGCGGATAAATGAACCGCCTACTTGACCGAAGTTTTGCTTGCGCGTTTCGGCATCGTGAATGGTCACGACAAAGGCAATTTTATCGACATCAGCGGCGACCGCATTGAGGTCAACTTTCAACACTTCGTCGTCGCCATCGCCAGCACCGGTACGGTTGTCACCGGTGTGCTCAACCGAACCGTCTTGGCTTTTCAGCTGGTTGTAGAAAATAAAGTCAGCGTCGCTGCGGACTTTGCCATTTGCACCCAACAGGAAGGCGCTCGCGTCCAAATCGAAATCAGCACCATCGGTGGCGCGTGGATCCCAACCCAGACCGATCAACAGCTTGGTCAAGCTGGCATCGGTTTTGGTGAGTGACAGGTTGCCGCCTTTTTGCAGAGTCAGTGCCATGGGGTAATGCTCCTTAATGGTTGGTTAATTCTGTTGCTCAGTTGTTTTCAGGCTGGGTTTCTTCCTTACCGGGGAAGATCCAACTTGCGACGACGCCAATGACCAAGACGATCATAACGATCATCAAACTGGTGTTGGCATCAATGGTGTAACCGTGATGGAACATGTGGTCCGTGGCATTTAAGCCGAGCTTGACTGCGATAAAGAACAGCAGTGCGATGACGGCCTTCTCCAGATGGACCAGGTAGCGTTTTAATGCCTCCAGTACAAAGTACATGGTGCGCAAACCGAGGATTGCAAACAACATGGCCGAATAAACGATCAACGGTTCACGGCTCACTGCAATCACAGCAGGCACCGAATCGAAGGCAAACAGCACATCGGAGACTTCAGCCACCACCAGACACAGGAACAGTGGCGTGGCGAAAATCGTGCCCTTTGCCGCCAGCGACATGCCAGCGTTTTCCGGCTTCTGAATTTCCAGTTCCAGCTTTTTGCGCGAGACAAAGAAGTTATGGCCGTACAGCTTTGGCCAAACCGGGAACAGCTTCTGGGCGAAGCGATAAGCCATGTGTTTGGAGTAATCTTCTTCCTCCTCTTCATCACCGCCGGCCCGCAACATCATGATTGCCGTCCAGGCAACGATAACCGCAAAGACCACCTCGACCCATGGGCCAAATGCGAGCAGCCCGGTACCGATTGCAACGAAGATTCCGCGGAACACGATTGCGCCGATGATGCCCCAATACAGTACGCGGTGGCGCAGGCCATCCGGCACTTTGAACCAGGCGAAGATCGCCATGAACACGAACAGATTGTCCACGCTCAGCACTTTCTCAAGGGCGTAGCCAGTCACGAACAAGCTGGCCACTTCTGGACCGTGTTGCACGTACAGGAAGCCAGCAAACGCCAGCGATATGGCGATCCAGAACAGCGACCAAATCGAGGCCTTAGCCAACGAAATCGGCTTGTCGCCACGGTGAGTAATCATGTCGAGGAGCAACGCACCGACGGCGATCCCCACGAAGACCGCCATGGTCAGCGGTGGGAATCCAATTTGTGTATCCACGTGTTAAGTTCCTTAGAGATCAAAATCAGCTGAGTTGAGGCCCAGCTCAAGACAAATCATGCGGCACACCGCTTTTTCATCGTCATCAAAGTTGCCATCCGACGCGCCTACGGCAGACACCACGCGGACCAGCAATCGAGCAGCGCCATCATTGCCTTTGAGCTTACCGATGACTTTCAGCGCTTCAGCGCGGCCAATCTGTTGGTCAAACTCAAATTTCGCGCAATGGTCATTGAACGAATTGATAACGTCCTTGAGATCGAACACTTTCAGCTCAGGCGAGTTGCTGATAAAGCCAACCATCTTCGATTTTTCGGCCGAGGAAATATCGCCGTCTGCTGCAGCAACCAGTGCGCAGCCAGCAGTGGTGGCATCCATGAATTTCTGATTACGAAACTTGCCAACCTCAGTGGTTAGCTTGTCACGCGCTGCTGTTGCGTTTGTTTTTAGCCACTCAAGCATGTGAGTTCTCCTCAAGAGGCGCCGTCAACTGACAGCGCCATGATTTCTATTTTGAACCTGCGGTCCAGCGCATGCCCCAGCCATAAGCCTTATCCATCACGGCATGGCCGCGGTGGAAGTCGACTTTGCGGGTGACTTTTACTGCACCGCTTACGTTTTCCAGCAAAGCAATAGCGCATACACCTTCACTGCCACCCTCTTCATTGAGACGGACCTCAATTTCAGGCTGACCGGGGATATGCATGGTCACAACGCCATCTGTTTCCTTCCAGTTCGGAACCCCTTGGTAGATGAAGGCGAAAAACAAAATCCTGCGCACCTCACTCCACTTCGCACCATTGATATGCAACCACTCGCCACCGGCAACGGAGCCGGTACGGTCATCGCCCATCAACTGGATATAAGGCTCTTGTGTGAGGCTGCCGAAGGCATTGCCAAGCGCTTGAACCACACCTTTCTGGCCATTTTGCAGCTCGTATAAACAGCCGACATCCAAGTCAATGGATTTGCTCCGCGCGAAGAAACCACCGCTCTTCGTCGGCCGCTGGTTCCAGTTCAGGTTGACCTTGATCTCGCCGAAGCCAGCCGCGGTCTTTTCCAGACTGATTGAGCTGCGAGTCTTGTCGAGGGTGATCTTGCTCAGGCTGACCGATGACTTAGTTGCCGGAGCAGGCGTTGGAGCCGGTGGCGGCGTTGGCGTTGGCGTTGGCGTTGGCGTTGGCGTTGGCGTTGCTGATGGTGCAGGCGCCGCCACTTCAACCCCAAAGTGTTTGGCCAACGGCTCAAGTCCGCCAGCAAAGCCTTGGGCCACGCAACGAAACTTCCACTCGCCCTGGCGCCGATAGAACTCGCCGAGAATCAGTGCAGTTTCCTGCATACCGGCGGTATCCAGTTGCGCATCGATGCCGCCAGAAATGGCCACAGAGAGTTGCGAGACACGATCAAAACTGGCTTTGTTCTCGTAGATAGTGGCGGTCAATGCCACTTTCTCAACCACAGGTTCAAGCCGGCTCAGGTCAACAGTGAACACAGCGCGGCCAGCAGAGGACTCCGTCATCTGCACGACGCCGCCCAGGACACTGGTTTGGCCGTAGAAGCACATATCGCTATCGCCGCGCACTTTACCGGCAGCGTTTAAGAGAAACGCCGAGACATCAATATCCGCCCCGGCGATCGGCGCATAGTTGATTTCAACGCTGACTTGACCGGTGGCGACCGGTGCATTACCACCCGGTACGAGAGCGACCATTAACGCACCGCCTGAACAGCCAGAGAAACCAAGTCATCGACGGTGCGACCATTTGTGGTGACGCCGATTGCCTTGAATTCCCAACCAGAACTTTCACGGCTCAGGCTAGCCATGACGATGCCGGTGTGGCCGCCACGCTCAGACAGATTGAAACGGGCAAGCTCCGACTTATTGCTGGCGTTGATGATGCGGCAATAAGCGTTTTCAACTTTCTCGAAGGTCTGGCCGGTAAAACTGTTGACAGTGAACACCAGGTGCTTGACCGCTTCAGGCAGGCGCTGCAGGTCTACATTGATGCTTTCGTCATCGCCGTCGCCTTCACCGGTGCGATTGTCGCCCGAGTGCTGGATCGAACCGTCGTTGGACTTGAGCTGACGAAACCAAACCAGGTCGACTGGTTTTAGCTCGCTGTCGAGGAGGATGCACGATGCATCAAGATCGATCTCGCCACCGCTGCCCAATAGCTTGCCAAAGAAACCACTTTTCGCCGCATCCCAACCAAGACCCAGGCTGACTTTGCTCAAGCCGGTGCCGGCGGTTTTTTCCAGTGAGATCGTCTGATTTTTGCTCAGTGTAAGTGCCATGGTTACGCTCCTTGTTTATCGTCAGTATTCGCTTGTTGTTCGGAATTGAGCTTTAACAGGCTCGCTTTTTGAATCCGTGCTTTTACCTTGCGCATGCGCCCACGGCGCCATGAAGAGTGAAAATGGCGCCAGTGTGCATCTTGCGCAGCAGCAAGCAGCTCGAGGTCACCACGGGTGTCACCCCAGGCGCGCAACCGGTACTGATCCAAGCGGCCATAAACGGCTTCAAGCCTGAGCACCTTGTTCTCGCAGCGGCAGTTGTTGCCGCTGATAAAACCGGTCAGGACACCGTCGACGACTTCCAGCTCGGTGGCGATCAATTTGATTCCCAAACGCTTGGCGAAAGGTCCAAGCACCAGGGCCGGCGATGCGGAGCAAAGGGTCACCTCAGCTCCCGCGTCAATCTCGGAGGCCACCGAGAGCAACCCAGAAGGCCGCATCAACTGGGTCCAATAACGCTCGCAGAATTTCAGTGCTTGCAACTCAACCCACTGCGCTTGCACACCGGTCAAGAACTTGGCGATTAATCGGGCCTTAAGCTCGTCACGGTTCATACGCCTGAACAGGAAATGCAAACTGGGCAGCGCAAGGGTAAAGATCCGGCGAATGAATTCGCGTTTGCCAAAAGCAAACTTGAGGAAAGGGACAAAACTGTCTCGCCGAGTCAGAGTGCCGTCGAAATCAAAGACCGACAGCTTCTGCTTGTCTTGGGTTTCAGGCGTTAAAATTTCATGCATTATCGAGCTGCTCCAGCCAGCAACACCGGCGTTTCGCCGCTGCCGATTTCAGTTTGTTTGACCCCGAGCCAGCGCGCGCGCTCAAGGGTTCTCATCGCCCACTTATAATGGGTCGCGGGTTCGCACATTACATCGTTGTGCTTGAATACCGCCGGGGCCAAATCGCTGACGATCAGCTTGGCACTGTTGAAGTCTTCGAGACTCACCCGCAGCGAATCCTGAATAATACTGACCTGGCTGGGATGAATCGCTGTCTTGCCGACTAAACCGTGGGCGATATCCAGTTCAAGCTCTTGTTTCAGCAAGTCGGGCTTAGCCAGCTGTTCAAAGACGGGCGCGGTCAAGGCAAAACCTTGAGCCCCCATCACCCCGGCCAGCATTGGAATCACATAGGACATTGGCGTGCTGTAAAGCGTGGTGGTCGCCGAACGGCGCAGCCCCAGACAGCCCATCAAATCGTTACCACCAATGCGCAATGCGATCACGCGGGGGAACAGGCTGGCCTTAAGCGCCTGACCTAATTCGATCATCGCATTTGGATTGAATACCTCAGGCGTCTCCAGCGTCGGCATCAGCTGCAAATCAGGATTGGTTACGGCTTTGTCCCAGGCGGGCAAATTATCCAGCGTCAGCTTTGGCACCACAAAGCCGTCGACGTGGCGCATTAACGGCCAGTCGTTTAGCACCCCCGCCATATCAGAATCGCGCGGGCGAACGAACAACAAAGGCCCACCAGCAGGACGTCCGCCACGGTCGGCAATTGCACGCAGTAACGTGTCGAGGTTATGCAGCGCGGTGCTGACATCGATAGCGGCTACGGCATCTTCGAGACACACGACCAACGAGCGCAATTCAGGCAATTTTGCGCCGAAAACAATATCCAGCAAATCGCTACGCGTAGCTGGCATATAGAGCGTGGCCCCGAGGGCAAAGGGCGACATTTTATTCATCAGCTCACACTCCGAATGACAGTCACCGCCCTGTAAGGACCCAGCGCGCTGCCGACTTCTTCCACCGTAACGCCAACGGCTTCGGTGAGGTGCATCAGCAGCTGAATATCGCTGTCAGTGCGGTCACGAACCAACACATGCTCGGGTACCCGCCGCAACACGGCGCGAGTAGCCTCTGCAATCCCCGGCTTAACCCGATTCAGATTGCGGATGTCAAACCGTGAGGCCAAGGATTCGACTACGGACATTGCCGCAGCTTGGAGCGCGCTTCGTTGATCGTCCGTCCATGGCGTGGCAGGGGCGACTGTAGCCAAGGCGCGGCGTCGCACCTCGATCTGCTCGATGAAGTCGCGGGTCACGTCGTGTTCGCTCAGATGATCGTACACAATGCAGCCATGCAGGCCCCCATCAGCAGGCCAGATGGATCGCGAAACCAAACCCGATACCGTGGCGCCCAAAATCCCCGACGGGATTATCCAGTCCTCTGCCGAAGCCGATAGCCAAGCCCGCCCACAAGGATCTGCGAGTACGACCAAGCGGGGTTCAACAGGAAAACGGGAGTCACCTTTGAGACTACGCTTAATTTCTCCCGAAATCGCACCTTTGCCCGTCCATCCATCGACAAATACGATGCTCTGTGCCCCGTGCGCCTGGATAATGGCCTCCAGGGCAAGGTTATCAATGCCGCGATCACGGACGATACTAATCCCGTAATGGTGACAATCGCGGCCCATTTCAACCAATGCTCGGCGCAGCAATACACCTAGCGGCAACCCGGCACGAACAAAAGATACCAGTACAATCGACGGCTCTTTGCAGGCTTGGTTCAATGCCAAGGCCAACGCCTGAACATCGGCGGCCACCCGGCCACCATTCTGCTGCAGCGCACGCGCGAACAAGGCTTTATGCACGGCAGTGGGCGCGTGCTCCTGACTGATCATCTCGGAGTAATGCTTCTGCCTGGTTTGAATCAAGCGCTCCTTTTCCGCGACATCGGTCACTTCAATCTGTACTGGCTGCAACAAAAATTGCACATCGGCAGGCGCATAGCTGCCGCTACCCACAGTTTTCAGATTGGCGAGCGACAGGGTCATAGACTGCGCTCCACCCGCTGGGCGAGTTGGCTACGTGCCGGGGTTGCCCACATATCGCACAGCCCCATAAAACCAAGGTCGGTAATGCTGTCGCCAAAGCCCAACACCGGTCGCTCGCCATTGCGCTGCCGATCACGGCGCAACCATTCCTCGACCGCTAGCTGCTTGGACAAGCCCTCAGGCAGAAACGCCAGATTGTTGCTATTGCCGTGGATGTGCATGCCTTGCAACAAGCCGCGGGCCTGAACTTCAGCCAGCACGGTATCCAGTACCTGATCGTTGGATTCGTTATGTTTGGTAACCACGTAATGCTGTAAACCCTGCTCATCAACCACCCAGCCGCGCAGCGAAATGCCAAGGCCCTTGCCGATTTCCAGCGTGGCCGCACTGAGGTCCTGCAAACGATTTTGGTAGTCAGCAAGCACCTTTGTCATATGCGCCTGCCACGGCTGGTCGAGCCCGCCCGCCGAATCCAGCATCACCCCGCCGTGGGCGCAAATAGCACCGTGACTGAAGGGCAATTGCACGCGGCTGTAGGCTTCGATACTGCGCGCCGTTACCGGCACGACATCAGCCGTCGCCAGCAACCACTCGACCAAAGACTTCTGCACCGGGCTCATATAGCCGTTTGGTTGACCATGAATATCGAGCGTTGCCGTATGCCGAAGCGAACCCTCGGTCATCTTGCGCGCGGTTTGAAACAGGGTGTCGTCAAGATCGATCAACACCAGCGGGCGATTACTGCTCATCGACGATCACCTGCGCATTCAAGGCTTCCAGTAGCTCTGGCGCGATGGCCTGCGCTGGGGTTTCCGAACAAATCAGCACGCGATCGAACTGACCGGGACTGACGTTGTAGAGGAAATTTGGAATACCAAGACCGTAATTATCAGAAAACGACAACGCATGGCCGATAGCATGGCCCACGGCGATAGGCGAACGACTGGTCGAACTGAAGTGGACATCAGCCCCTGCGCGCTCCAAACGCTCGGCGAGCAGAAATGGACGCCAGACAAACTCACTGGTACCGACCACCAGCACGCGCTCAGCCGGCTCAACCATTAGGCCAGGCGCCAACGTATCGGCTACATGGCGCACCCCTAGGCGACCCCAGTCATTACCGGGTGACAACGGCCACTCGCCAACAGCCACAGATCCAACCGCTGGCATCACCGGCAGCGGCGCATCAGGGTCTTCATGGAAACAATAGGAGCCTTGTAACAAAGACACCTGGTGAACCGATGGTCCAATACTGTCGCGCACAGCGTTGCCTGACCAATCGGTAAGTACACAGGTCACTACACGCTCAAGCTGAGTCAGGCCGGCATCGACCAAAGCCCGATGCAGATTGATAAAGGTTTTGCCAGTCGACGCTTCATCATCGACCAAGACCAATGAGCGGGCCTGCAACAGCATCTGACGTGTTTCAGCTTCAACTGGCATGTGCAGCAGGTGAGCGCTGGCGTGGCTGTGTTCTTCTTCAAACCGGGTAAATAGCTCGGTGCCCGTGGGATGACGGGTACTTACCATATAAAGCGTGTCAGAGCGCGTGCGGCTGTATGCTCGATGAACACCCGCACCAAGGCCGACCGCTGTCTCGGCCATGCCGATAACCAGTACCGGGCCGGGCAGATCGACCGGAATTTTTGCCGCCAGTTGTTCAAAGCTGGCATCCATCACTGATGGACGCACAGGAATATGCCGCCCCAACACTTTGGAGACGAACAGAAATGCGCGCTTAGGATTGTGGCGCTCGGCAAAGCCAAAAAGTGCCTCAGGTGCGCCTGCGGAGCCTTCAACCTTGACTTCGAGAAGGCCGCGCAACAGTTGCGCGCTAAGCGTATGTGGAGCGGTGTCAGGATCCATTAACAATGTACCTAGTTTTGCATGCGGTAAAAAACCTGGCGCCGCTTCCGTGGGCTTCAGTCACTGTGAAATTAAAGATTTCGGGCCTCGATTCGCCATAGTGCCGGCTGTGCTTCACGCGCCAACTCGGCAGTGTTCAGGACTTTTGTGCTGGGCGTTTTATCTGCCTCGATACGACAAGCCTCAAGAAAGGACAGGACCAATGCGCCTTTAACTGCGAAGTTCATGTTCTGCGTATCTGGGCAGGTGGAAGTCACCATCGCCACCACCGCGCCGCTTGTGTCAAATAATGGACTTCCGCTCGAACCCGGCTGAATAGGCGCGGTAAACTGCAGAAGACTTGAATCGTTGTGCAACCCAAACAAGGCTGATACGCCCCCTTGGGTCACATGTACGCCACCCCCGGCCAACCCTGCGAGGGGAAAGCCCAACGCGACAACCGACTCGCCCAAATCACAGCCGGGGCCGTCCTTGAAAGCAACTGCCTTCAGGCCCGGGCTTTCCAGCACCCTCAACAGGGCAAAGTCATTGCTGCGATCGACAACCACTGGCTCGGCCCGATAACGCCCCTCGAACGAGGCGATATGAATTTCCTGCATGCCTTCAATCACATGGGCACAGGTCAATATGTGATTGGCGGAAACGGCAAAGCCTGTTCCCGTAGCACCCGTATTGCTTTGACCCGACTGCGCGGGCATCGTGCGACCTTTCGGATGGGCATCATTAATATCCAACCCAATGCGTCGCCCCAGCGCCGCCAAACCGTAGGCAGAGCCTTCAGCCAGCGCACGGAATTTCCATAGCTGATTACGGAGGTAGTACTCACCAATGATGAGCGCGGACTCACCGTTATCACCAAGGTCCAGCCTGCATTCGATCTGCTCATCTATCTGCAGGTGCAGATTTTTCAGCGTGCTAATTGGGCCCGCCGCCGCGTAGCAATAAACCACTACAAGCAGCCGATCGGCCCCCTGTGGCAGCGCTGCCAAGTTAAGACTGCAGCCGACCTTGTCCGGCCCGCCACTCCACTCCATCCATTCGCGATCGTTGTGAAACAGTGCTGCCGGACCTTTGGGGTGACGTTTCTCATCCACCGGCAATAGCGCGACAGCCGCATACTCACCAAAAGCGTTCACATCACCGCAGGTCAGCGTCCACTTACTTTGGTCGGCCGATAGCTCAGTGTTTGCACCAGGCGCTAGCTCAATCATTGTCTAGGCGCACTCCCTGAGATGGGTGAGTCCAATCCGCAAATAAGGCGAGTGTTGGATATTCATTTAAAATCAAGCTGGCACTGATAGGACTGGCACTGGCAGGCCCACAGTGACCGCCTTGACTCGCACGTCCGCTCGCCAAACAGTTTCAGGCTCCTCGAAGCCCAATCGACGGGCGGCGAAGATACCTGGCAAGTTGACCCCAGCAGCCCGGCAGTAACCAATCCCACCCGAGTAGCGCGGGTTGATTTCCAATAGATGCGGCTTACCGTTCGCGTCGTCGCGCGTCTGTACGTTGACGATGCCGTCGCAGCCAAAATGCTGCACCGCCTTGAGCGCCAACTCAACCGCTGCGCCTTCACGTTCAAAACGTTGATACAGGCCAGCCTTACGCCGACCTGCAAATGCCACGGGATGCCCTGCCTCGCACACGATGTCGACCGAACACTCACTGCCAGCCATATAGGGCATCACCAACATTGGCCCCCGATCTTCTGCTGCTGAGTAGGCCTGAAGATAGGTATCAAAATTGACTTCGCGCACAGCGGTCTTGGCGAAGCAGCGGAAAGGATCTGCGTCTTGCTTGAACCGCCAGAAACCCTCGCCATAAATCCCAACGACCGGCTTGATGCAGACCTCACCCAAGACCGACAAACTGCCATAGGCTGCCGTCAATTGCTGCGCATTGCTCACCGTAATTGCTGGCACACAGTCCAAGCCTGCGCGCTCGGATTCAGCTGTGAACAGACTTTTGTCATCAACCCGGTTAAGGGCTTCAAGCGATAGCCCTCCAGTGACCAAGGTCAGGCCAGCGGCTTCAAACCGTGGGCGTGCGCTTTCAATAAGACTGCCCTCGCGACCGGCGAGCAAGACCTTGATGTTGTTGTCCTGAGCAGTTTGAATCAACCACTCGATGCGCGCTTGATTATCCCCCGGCTCGATAAAGCTAACATCAGCCAGCTCGGTAATTTCTGGGCGGGACTGGCGGTGAGAGGCGAAAATCTTCACACCCGCGGGCAATGCGTCTCGCGCCCCAAGGATGATGTCACGTTGACTGGATTGCCCTTCAAGTAACCAAATCATCTGGAGTTCTCAACGACATCAGCGCCCAGAATAACCGGTCTGCGCTGATCGTGCAGTCGTGGCCTGGCAACCTCTGGGACAGTAAGGCTCCAACCGCTGCACGCATTAAAAAGGTAACCCATGACGCCGCTATTGAAGGGTAAGCGCTGCAACGGCGAGGCTTTGTGAGGACAAACTGAACATTCTGAAAGCCTCTTCGCATAGCTGTTCGCGAATGGGTTCAGGATCAGTGCAATCAATGTCCAGTGTCCGTGCATAGGTGTCCATTAGGTTTATTCACTCGGCCAATAATATCAGTTTGCCTCGCGACTAAAATGACTAGCAAAACCTTGTATCAATTGCCTGTTACAGCCATTAGGCAGGCAAATCAAACGGCGCAAGAGACCTGAGCAAAACCTGTGAGAACACCATGCAGCAATAGGTTATAGCTGCCAATGGGGCGAGTTGCCGCGCCCAGGCTCAGATCCATGCGCGTGAGCGTGTCGGTATTCGCCCACTGCCCTTGCTGCCAAACCGACGCCGATTGCGCCAGCCACAAGCCGGATTTCGAGCATCTACACTAGCAAAGACCTGACCTTAATCGGGAAATGAGGCAGAATTCTGTTAATTACCAAGGGAGTCTGTACATGAAGTGGTTAAAAGGGCTGGTACTGGGTGCGCTGATTCTGGTGATCGGCGCCAGCGCGTTAGGGCTTTTTTACATACTGCCTCGGCATGAGGTGGTATTGGTCACGGGCGTCGAAGTCAAGCGCGTCGATGCGGACGGCGTGATCAACGCCGAGAACCCTGCGGATGGCCCCACCCGGGATGTCTACTTTATTAACACCGAAGACCCGGACAGCAAGAAAGTCGTGGTCTATCGCAATGAAGACACGGGCTGGAGCTTTCCCTGGTACTTCAAGTTTGACTCCGCTGACGAGCAGGCCAAAGCCCAGGGTTATTCACGTGACGCACAGCAGCTGGCGCTTATTCGCTATTACGGCTGGCGGATCCAGATTTTTTCGGTATTCCCCAACATTACCCACATCGAAGCCACCAACAGCCGCGCGCAGCCCTTTCCTTGGTTCAACACGATCTTCTTTAGTGCATTGGTACTGTTGATTCTGTTCGTCACCATCAGCATCAAACGCCGGCAAAAACGCCGCAATCAAGTCGTCGTTGGTTAAGGCATAGATCGATTGGGGCAGGCCTGAGCCTGCTCCAATTAACCGCGCTCAATAGGCGTCGACGTCAGCTCGAAAGGGCTGTTGCTGCGGCGCTGATTGCGGTCTTCACGGGGCGTGGCGCCGAAGAAATTACGGTAGGCGCTGGAGAAGTGCGGGCCGGACGAGAAGCCGCATGACAAGCCAATCTGAATAATCGACTTGCTGGTTTGCATCAGCAGTTGGCGGGCTTTGTTCAGGCGTAACTCAAGGTAATACTGGCTCGGTACGCGATTGAGGTATTGCTTGAAGATACGTTCCAACTGACGCCGCGACACGCAGACGTGCTGGGCGATTTCATCGGTGGTCAGCGGCTCTTCGATATTGGCTTCCATCAGCAGCACCGCTTGGGTCAGCTTCGGATGACTCGAACCCAGACGGTTCTGCAGCGGAATACGCTGACGCTCACCGCCCTCACGAATACGCTCAACAACCAATTCCTCACTGACCGCACCCGCAAGCTCGGCGCCGTGATCACGCGCCAACAAGGCCAGTAGCAAATCCATCACCGCCATGCCACCACAGGCCGTCAAGCGGTCGCGATCCCAATCAAATAAATGACTGGTGGCAATCACCTTGGGGAAGCGCTCGGTAAAGTCATCCTGCCAACGCCAATGCACAGAAGCGCGATAACCGTCGAGCAAACCTATTTGCGCCAATGGATAAACCCCTGCCGCAATTGCACCAATCACACAACCGCTGCGCACCAACTGTTTGACTGCACTCGACAGCCCAAGTGCAATGTTTACTGGCGGCTCATCGGCCAGTAAAAACAGGCGCTGCAAGCCCTCAAGCTTGCCCGTCCAAGGTTCACCCGGAAGCGTCCAGCCAGCGGTAGTCGCAGCCGCCTGAGGTTCAGCTTGGAGGAAACTAAGTTCGTAGACCACTTCAGGGTGGACACGCTGGGCAACGCGCAACGCTTCCTCAGCCATCGCCAAGGTCAGCGGCTTGGTCGAGGGCCAGATAAGGAAGCCAATTCGGTGGGCATTCATTCGGGGCAGTTTAGCTCTGTTATGGGCTCACCCGACAAGGTTCGCCGGTGATCCCACGTAATTAAGGTGCTTATTTTAGGCTACCAGAGAGGAACTGCTTAAGGCGATCAGATTGCGGATTTGCCAACACTTCAAGTGGACAACCGCGCTCTTCGACCACACCCTTGTGCAGGAACACCAACTGATTAGACACCTCACGAGCAAAGCCCATTTCGTGAGTTACCACAACCATGGTACGCCCCTCTTGGGCAAGGTCCTGCATAACCTTAAGCACTTCACCCACCAACTCCGGATCCAGGGCTGACGTGGGCTCGTCAAACAACATTACTTCAGGCTCCATCGCCAACGCACGAGCAATGGCGACACGTTGCTGTTCGCCGCCAGACATATGTGCCGGGTAAGCCTCTTTGCGATGCGCCACGCCGACTTTATTCAGGTAGTGCTCAGCCTTCTCGAGCGCTTCTTTCTTCGACATACCAAGCACATGAATAGGCGCTTCGATGACGTTTTCCAAGGCACTCATGTGCGACCACAGGTTAAAATGCTGAAACACCATCGCCAGTCGCGAACGCATGCGCTGCAGCTGTTTTGGGTCCGCCGCTTTCAGCGCGCCATCTTTAGCCGCAACCAGCTTGAGCTCTTCATTGTTAAGCAGAATCTTGCCGCCATACGGCTGCTCAAGCATGTTGATGCAGCGCAAAAAGGTGCTTTTACCTGAACCACTGGAACCAATGATGCTGATGACATCACCGGCTTTGGCCGCAAGCGAAACGCCTTTCAGCACTTCATGGGTGCCGTAGCGTTTGTGCAAGTCTTGGACTTCAAGTTTGTACATGGTGTCGACTCTCGAATGCAGTGGAATCAGTCGCTAAGCAAGCGGCCCTGACGTATAGATTGATGTCCGGCCACCTTGGCCAACCAGCGTCCCGGCTGGGCAAAACGCATGCGTTCAATCGCAAAGATCACACCTGATGTGCCTGCACAGACCACGCTACGCTGGTCATCCAAGGGATCAATCACCTCAAATATCGCTGTTCCCGCCTCAACATAAGCACCGGCTGGCTGCAGGAAGCTCACCACACCCGAATGGGGCGGATAGAGCATTTCAGTGCCGGCAAACGGCACTGCATCACAGCACTTCTCGGGGGCTGCAGGCCAGTCACCGGTGATAAAGCCCTGTTCAGCGAGAAAGGCTAGAATTGATTCAGCGTCAGCGCAGGCTTGCACACGCTCAGTGCGCTCCATTCCACCCAGCTCAACAGTCGAAGCGACACAAACCGGCTCAATTGCAGCTTCTGGGAAGTGCTGAGCCAGACGCAACCAAGGACCTGAGCACGCCTCATCAAAGGACGAGCCACCCGAGTCTTCGGCGAGCAGCACCGTACCCGCTTGCAGCCGAGCAGCCAGCGAGCGTAATTGCGCCCAGTGTTGTGGGATCGCATAAAGATGGACAGCGGCCTCAAAGTCACAGTGCAGGTCAAGCACCACATCTGCATCGCAAGCATGCTGCAACAGCAGACGCTGCATGGCTTCGAGTTGCGACTGCGGCGGCGCCAATGCCTCAAGCGCAGCTATCATTGCAGCGCGAATCACTTGGGTATTGGCCGTCAGATCGCGACCCAGCTTGCCTTCCAACTGCGGCGCGATCGCGTCCGCCAGGTCAACGAAGTCGCGGTTGAAGTTATGCCCACCGCACAATTCATACCGACCCTGATGCTGACCCTGAACCATTTGCCCAAGACCAATCGGGTTGGCCACCGGCACCAACTCGATCACGGCCTTGAGCTGGCCATTGCGCTCAAGTTCGAGCAAGCGGCGCTTGAGCTCAACAGCAACCCGCATGCCAGGCAACTCATCGGCATGCAATGAGGCCTGAATGTATACCTTGCGCGCGCCGCTACCAAAGCTGAACACTGACAGCCGGCGCTCGGTACCCGGCGTACTCCAGGGTAATAGATGATCAATACGCTGCATCAATCTCTCCTCAGTGCTTACGTGGGGCCAAATAGGCCAACCAGCGGCGCTCGGCCAGTTTGAACAGGCGCACCAGAATAAAGGTCAGGCACAGGTAAAAGACGCCTGCGGTAATGAATGCTTCAAAGGGCAGATAATATTGCGAACTGACTGTGCGGGCGGCACCCGTGATGTCGATCAGGGTGACGATTGAGGCCAGGCTGGTGGTATGCAGCATCATGATCACTTCGTTACTGTATTGCGGCAGTGCCCGACGAATAGCCGATGGCAGCAAGATACGCCGGTACAGTTTGACCCGCGACATACCCATGGCCTTGGCGGCTTCGATCTCGCCATGGGGCGTTGCCTTGAGGCTGCCGGCAAGAATTTCACCGGTGTAGGCGCTGGTGTTGATCGCAAATGCCACGCAGGCACAGAAGGCGGCATTCGAAAAATACGGCCACAGCGCGCTTTCGCGCACCGCTTCAAACTGGGCCAGCCCATAATAAATCAGGAACAGTTGCACCAGCATCGGCGTGCCACGGATCACATAGGTGTAGAGCCAGGCTGGGAAATTGATATACAGCGACTTGGAGACCCGCATCAGCGCCAGCGGGATCGCCAGCATCAAGCCGAACAGCAGCGAAATCAGCAGTAGCTTCAGGGTGGTCAACACCCCGCCGAAATACAGCGGCAGGCTGTCCCAGATAACGTTGTAGTCGAAAATCATCGGTGCGCTCCCTTACTCACAGATCAGCGGCTTTAGTGCCGACCGAGTAACGTTTTTCGAGATAACGCAGCGCTAGCAATGACACGCTGGTCAGCACCAGGTAAAGCGCAGCGACGGCAAGATAGAAGGTAAAGGGCTCACGCGTGGCATCCGCCGCGCTCTTGGCCTTGAACATCATGTCTTGCAGACCCACGACCGAAATCAGCGCCGTGGCTTTGGTCAGCACCAACCAATTGTTGGTGAAACCGGGAATCGCGAAACGAATCATCTGCGGTACCAAAATGCGAAAGAACACCTTGGTATTGCCCATACCATAAGCAGCGCCCGCCTCCGCCTGACCTTTAGGGATCGCCATAAAGGCACCACGAAAGGTTTCAGACAGGTACGCGCCGAAGATAAAGCCCATGGTAAAGACCCCCGCAACAAAGGGGTTGATATCGATGTAATCGTCATAGCCCAGCATTGGCGCCAGGCGATTAACCATGTCCTGACCGCCATAAAAAATCAGCAGGATCAGTACCAAGTCAGGAATACCACGCACCACAGTGGCGTAGGTTTCGCCCAGTATTGCCAGCCACTTAATGGGTGACAGCCGAAAAGCTGCGCCCAACAAGCCGAGAACTGTCGCCACTGCCATTGAGGTCAGGGCCAAAATCACGGTTAGCCAAGCACCATCAAGAATGGTCGAGCCGTAGCCATTGAGCATGCGCTAATTTCCTCATGCAGGCGCCGAGCGGCGCTTGAGCGTACATCGAAAAGTGGCGCCTGCCGTGCACTGCACAACACTGCACGGCCTACGTTCACCAACGGATTGATAGCTGCACTGGATCCGTGTGCGCCACTTTCAGTCGCAGCGATTACTCGCCGTAGACGTTAAAGTCGAAGTACTTGTCCTGCACTTCCTTGTACTTACCGTTTGCACGGATGTCTTGAATCGCGGCACTAATTTTGTCTGCAAGCTCAGTGTCGCCTTTACGCACGGCGATACCCGCACCTTCACCGAAGTACTTCTTCTCGTTGAAATCCGGACCCACCAGGGCAAAGCCTTTGCCCGCGTCTGTTTTGAGGAAGCCATCATCGATATTGACCGCATCAGCCAAGGTTGCATCGACGCGACCTGCAGTCAGATCAAGGAAGATTTCGTTCTGCGAGCTGTAACGCACCACTTCGACACCAGCAGGTGCCAAAACGTCGGTTGCGTAGCGATCGTAGATCGAGGCGCGCTGGACACCGACCTTCTTGCCCTTGAGATCAACCAGTGGATCATTGATCACAGTACCCGCCTTCATGCCAAGCTTGGCCGGGGTGTGGTAGTACTTCTTGGAGAAGTCCACTGACTTCAGACGGTCTTCGGTAATGGTCATGGACGACAATACGGCGTCGAACTTGCGAACTTTCAGGGCTGGAATCAGACCGTCGAACTCTTGCTCAATCCACTTACATTTGACTTGCATCTGCTCGCACAATGCGTTGCCGATGTCATAGTCAAAACCAGTGATCTGACCGTCCGGAGTTTTGAATGCAAATGGAGGGTAGGCAGCTTCAATGCCGATACGCAGTGGTTTTGCATCATCAGCCATGGCCAGCGGCGACAGAACGGATAGCGCCAGTGCGCCGAGAAGTGCAATCTTCTTCATTTTGTGACTCCTTCGAGTGGGAATGGCAATGGATGGCAGTGGGTAAATGCATTCAGCGGTGTATGAATTATAGTTAACTCGCCATCAAACTACGCAGTGCGCAGGCAATGTATGGCTTTGGCTGAGTGAGCGGCATTCTAGCGAGAGGTTGAAACTGTATATTTCTTCAATGCGACAAGTAATTACAAATGCACCAGAGGGGCCTAGGCAGGCAATTGACAATCCAAGCAAAAAATGCTTGAGAAGAATAGATATCCAACCTAATACTAAAGCAATATCGAAGCCAAGTTTCAAAGCCCCTTTCCCTGCGGGCCTCAGCGCCTAATCTTATTTTAAAAGCCAAGGTATTTCAGCACTAAAACAGGGCAAAGTGTTCCCGTGCGTCCCAAGCAGGCGCAGTACTGTTACCGCGACTGGATTCGACTGCCTCGGGCACCCGACGGACTTAAGGCGATTCAAGCGCACAAAAAAAGACGCCCAACTCAAAGAGCCGGGCGTTTAATTTACCGCAAATGTTTAGATGAGATCAGGCGCAAGCACTTTGCATTGCCTTGTGCGTATCGATCAGGTGCTGCACTACGCCCGGGTCGGCCAAGGTCGAGATATCGCCCAAACCATCGTATTCAGCCGTGGCGATCTTGCGCAGGATTCGACGCATGATCTTGCCTGAACGGGTTTTCGGCAGCCCCGGCGCCCAATGGATAACATCCGGAGACGCGATGGGGCCGATCTCTTTACGCACCCAGTTTTTCAGCTCCTGGCGCAACTGCTCAGAACTCTCCACGCCACCAGTCAGGGTCACGTATACGTAGATGCCCTGCCCTTTGATATCGTGCGGTACGCCAACCACAGCCGCCTCGGCCACTTTCGGGTGCGCGACCATGGCACTTTCGATCTCAGCGGTACCCATGCGGTGACCGGAGACGTTGAGCACGTCATCGACTCGCCCGGTAATCCAGAAGTAACCGTCTTCGTCGCGGCGCGCACCGTCGCCGGTGAAATACATGCCGCGGAAGGTCTTGAAGTAGGTATCGACAAAGCGGTCGTGGTCGCCATACAGCGTGCGCGCCTGACCCGGCCATGAATCAATGATCACCAGATTGCCTTCAACCGCGCCTTCCAGCAGGTTCCCCAGGTTATCCACCAGCGCTGGCTGGACGCCAAAGAACGGACGCGTCGCCGAACCGGGCTTGAGCGCCGTTGCACCCGGCAATGGGCTGATCAGAATGCCGCCCGTCTCGGTTTGCCACCAGGTATCGACAATCGGGCATTTCTCTTTGCCGATGGTTTTGTAGTACCAGTTCCAGGCTTCAGGATTGATTGGCTCACCCACCGAGCCGAGCAGGCGCAGGCTGGAGCCATCAGCATCCTTAATGGCCGCCTCGCCTTCAGCCATCATTGCGCGAATCGCGGTAGGTGCGGTGTAGAGAATATTGACCTTGTGCTTGTCGATGATCTTCGACACCCGGGTAATGTCCGGGTAGTTCGGCACACCTTCAAATAGCAAGGTGGTTGCACCGTTGGCCAGCGGGCCATAGACAATGTAACTGTGGCCTGTCACCCAGCCTACGTCCGCCGTACACCAGTAGACATCACCCGGCTTGTAGTCGAACACGCGCTCGTGGGTAAGCGCGGCATAGAGCAAGTAACCGCCAGTGGTGTGCTGCACACCTTTTGGCTTACCGGTTGAACCGGAGGTGTAGAGAATAAACAGGGCTTCTTCCGCGCCCATTTCTTTGGGGGCGCAGTGACTGCCAGCGACCTTCATCAGGTCTTCATACCAAACGTCGCGATGCTGGTTCCACTTGATGCTGCCGCCGGTGCGCTTGCAGACAATGATTTTCTGCACACTGGCAGTTTCAGGGTTGGTCAGCGCGTCATCCACGTTAGCCTTCAGGGCAATGCGCTTACCACCGCGCAGGCCTTCGTCCGCCGTGATGACCACTTTGGAGTTGCAGTCGATGATTCGACCGGCCAAGGCTTCTGGCGAAAAGCCGCCGAACACAACCGAGTGAATGGCACCAATGCGCGTGCAGGCAAGCATGGCAACCACCGCTTCGGGAATCATCGGCATGTAGATAGTGACAACATCGCCGCGATGGACATCCTGACCGCGCAATGCGTTGGCGAACTTGCAGACGTCTTCATGCAGTTCGCGGTAAGTGATGTTGCGATGCTCGGAAGGGTCATCGCCTTCCCAGATAATCGCAACCTGATCGCCACGCTCTTCGAGGTGACGATCAAGGCAGTTGTAGGACACATTGAGGGTGCCGTCGGCAAACCATTTGATATCGACATGATGGTCATCAAAGGAGGTCTGCTTGACCTTGGTGAACGGCTTGATCCAGTCAAGACGTTGCGCTTGCTCACGCCAGAAACCATCCGGATTGACCACGGACTGCTGGTACATGGCTTTGTAAGTCGCCTCATCGGTGAGTGACTTGGCAGCCGCCTCGGGGCTCACGGGATATAGGTTCACAGCACTCATTAACAACTCCTCGAATACAAAGGGATTAGTTATTTTTATATTTCCCATTGTGTGACCAGCATACCCATTGCAGGCCATTCGACCATGGTCTTAGCAGGGTTATACCTTGGTCGGAGCTGAACTTTAGACAGGTGCAACGGAGCAAGCGGGCATGGCTTGGGCTCAAGCCATGCACGCGCTGATGCCCAGAAGCCTAAGCGTTCGACACCCAGTGCGCAGTTGGCTCATCCTTTATCCGCCGCGCCCGGGGCAAGCCGCTCTCAGGTTTTCAGTTGGTTTGCGAACTGGCCGACGGCGCTCACCACATGCTGAGCACCGTCTTGAATATCGACAATCACCACACCCGCTTCATTGGCCAGATCAAGGCCCTGCTCAGCCAACTGTCGACTGCTGGCCATGCTATTTACGGCGGTCTTGGCCAGGGTCTGGTTTTTCTGCACCACACCGACAATTTCTTCAGCCGCCTTACTGGTGCGCCCGGCCAGTTGACGCACTTCGTCGGCAACCACCGCGAAGCCCCTGCCCTGCTCGCCGGCACGGGCGGCCTCGATGGCAGCGTTAAGGGCCAGCAAGTTGGTTTGATCGGCAATGCCACTGATGGTCTTGATGATCGAGCTGATCAGTTGCGACTGGTTATCCAGCGCCTCGATGCCTTCGGCGGCCTCTTGCACTTGCTCGGCAATTCGGTGCATCACCTCAACGGTCTGACTGACCACCGATGCGCCCTTTTTCGCCGTGGCGTCGGTCTGCTGTGAGGTGCTGTAAGCGATATTGGCCGCCTCGGCGACTTCACCCTCACGGTTCACCTGATCGGTGATGACGGTCGCGAACTTGACCACTTTGTAGAGCACATCGTGGGCATCATGCACCGGGTTGTATGACGCTTCGAGCCACACCACACGCCCATGGGCATCGACCCGTTTGAATCGGTCGGCTATAAACTTGCCACGATTAAGCTGCTCCCAAAACTCCTGATAGGCCAGCGAGTTATAGTCCTCTGGTTCACAGAAATTGCGGTGGTGTTTGCCTTTGATCTGATCAAGGCGATAGCCCATGGCGTCTAGAAACCGCTGGTTGGCGGTCAGCACTTCGCCCTTGAGATTGAACTCGATGACCGCTGTGGAACGCAGCAATGCATTGATTAAACCCTCATGTTCTTTAGCCGTTTCAATGGTGCGCGTCAGGTTATTGGCACACATGGTAAAACCTTCCACCACACCCTTGCTGTTGCGCAGTGGCTGCCAGATCGCCCGCAGCCAGGCATCATCACCGTTGCCACAGAGCAAGCGGTAGGCACCGCTGATATGTTCGCCTTTGCTCATGGCTTTTTTCAGGTTTTGGTAGTTGATATCCGCACGAAAGAACTCAGGTATCAGCTGCTCGAAGTTACCGCCCACCAAGTCCTCGCGGCGAAATAACATCTCTTGAAGAAACAGTTCGTTGACGAACAGAATGCGGCCTTGGGCATCAAGCTCAAGCACCAGCATGTCTTGGTAGATTGACTCTTTTATTTGCTGGTTCCGAGAATTGGCCTCGCGCAACGCTGCCAATTCCTGCTTCAACTTGGTATTGAACATTCTGGCGCTACTCACTTAAGTGGACGATGCATGACTAGGTAGTCGGCATCGCCGTTTTTTTCTTAAGCACCGCTTAAAAATATTCGTAGCCAGCATTGTTACAGGCAATTTAAGCCTCTGGCCGGGGCCCTAGCGTCGCCCTTGTTGCCATGCCGCGGCCAAACCGCTCAGGCAAATAATCACAATACCGACCAAGGTACTGAGGTCGGGGACATGGGAAAACACCAGAAAACCGAGCAGGCCAGCAAACACAATCTGGCAATAACCAAAGGGGGCCAGCAACGCCGGTGGCGCACTGCGAAATGCCTGGGTCAAAAACAGGTGAGCCGACATGCCACAGGTTCCCAGCGCGAGCATTAGCAGGCCGTGGGTAATGCTCGGCACCTGCCAGAAAAAAGGCACCAAGGCACTGACCAGCAACGAATTGAACAAGCCCGCAAAAAAGTTGCTGGTTGCAGGCGTGTCAAATTCGCTCACTTTGCGAGTCAGTATTTGATAGAAGCAAAAGCACATGGCCGAGCAGAACGGCAAGATGATCGCCGGGGTAAACATTTCACCGCCCGGGTGCACAATGATCAGCACCCCGCCAAAGCCCACCAATACCGCTGCCCACTGACGTCGAGTCACCGACTCGCCGAGCAAGGGCACGGAAAGCGCCGTAACCAGTAGCGGCGCGAGAAAGTTAACCGCCGTGGCCTCAGCCAAGGGAATAAACAGCAAGCTGCTGGTAAAAAACAGGCTCGTCCCGAGCAAGCAACTCGCCCGCAGCGCCTGAAGCCCTGGCCGCTTGGTGCGCAGTACCCGTAAACCAGACTGGGGCAGGAATATTCCGGCCATAAGCAGGGTATGCACCACATACCGGGCCCACACCACCATGACTATCGGGTAAAAACCAGACAGGTATTTGGACAGCGCATCGTGACTGGAGAACAAAAATGTTGCCAGCAGGATCAGCAGAATCCCTTTAACAGGATTACTGGGGGTCGACAGTGTGGCTCTGCGGGTACTCATGCACGTCTCGTTGAAAAATGCAGGTCAACGCCCACAAAAGATGAATAGGCTGCTAACTATAGTCCAGCGCAACGGACTGACCAAGCGCATAAGGCCAATTAGATCTAATGACTGTCGTTACCCATAAATTCAACGATTTTGGCTCGAAGCCAACGTTCGGCACAGTCATTGTCTTGAGCGCTGCTCCAAACCATCGACAGCTTTGATTGAGATATATCAAAAGGCGCAGGCTCTGCTCGCAGGCCGCCGCCAGATACCAGCTCCGCAGCGGCATAATCAGGCACCGTGGCCAGTAACTCCGAGCCAGCCAGCAGTGAGCGCAAGCCGTTAAATTGCGGGACAGCCAATACCACATTTCGCGTGCGGCCAATGCGCTCGAAGTCGCGATCAATATTGCCATTGAGGTCGCCTGAAAACGATACCAGTGCATGCGGGCGACAGCAGTATTCATCCAGCGTCAGCAACCCTGGCCGGTCATCCGCACGCAGTACCATGGTATCGATCAATCTCAAGGTTCTGCATTTTGCATTGGCAGGTAAATCCATGACATATCCAACACCCACTGAGATTTCTCCTGACTCAAGTTGGCTGGGCATTAGCAGAAAGTTGGTGCGACGAATGACGATCACCAGATTCGGCGCTTCTTCTCGCAAGTTATTGAGCAAGGGCGGCAACAATCCACACTCGACATCATCTGAAAGACCAATGCGCAGGGTCAGCTTACTGGTCGCAGGGTTGAACTCCTGCGCATAACTCAATGCATTTGACATTGCGTCCAACGCCGGACGCAGTTGCTCGAATATTTCCAGCGCACGCTTGGTTGGCTCCATGGTGCGACCGGTACGAATCAGTAGCTGATCGTTGAAAAAATCGCGCAGTCGCGACAAGGCATGACTAATCGCTGGCTGTCCCAGAAACAATTTCTCAGCAGCGCGGGTCAGGTTGCGCTCGAGCATCAAGACTTCAAATATGATCAGTAGATGCAAGTCGACCTTGCGCATGTCATTGCGATTCATTACCTAACCCCTGCCGATATTCAAGAAAGGTGGCGCCAACCCGCAGATTGACGCCTGAACCTTATTTGCTCAGCGCTGAGTAGCTGTTCATCAAGTTACGGTAATTAGGGATGCGCTCTGAAAGCAGATTGCCCAAACCCTCAATGTCATTACGCCAATCGCGATGCAACTCACAGGCTACGGCGAACCAGTTCATCATCTGCGCGCCCGCTGCACTCATGCGGTTCCAAGCGGCTTGCTGCACGGTTTCGTTGAAGGTGCCGGATGCATCCGTAACCACAAATACCTCAAACCCTTCAGCCAGTGCCGACAGCGTTGGGAAGGCGACACAAACATCGGTGACCACACCGGCGATGATCAACTGCTTGCGCCCGGTCGCTTTGATCGCCTTAACGAAATCTTCGTTATCCCAAGCATTGATCTGCCCTGGGCGCGGGATGTATGGCGCATCCGGGAACATGGCTTTTAGCTCAGGGACCATAGGACCGTTTGGCCCTTGCTCGAAGCTGGTGGTCAGAATGGTTGGTAGCTCAAAGAACTTGGCCAGATCAGCCAGGGCCAATACGTTGTTCTTGAACTCATTAGGCGAGAAATCCTGAACCAGTGAGATCAAGCCGGTTTGGTGGTCGACTAACAGTACGACTGCGTCGTCTTTATTGAGGCGCGAATAAGGCATTACTGTACTCATGAGTGACACTCCGTGGATTGCTGGTTGCGGGTGTAATGACTGGCGAGTGTTCCCGCACGAATCTGTCTCGCCAGTACCTGAAAATCATTTAGAGTGCCCCTGCCCGGCCAACAGGTGGCGTATGTTCACCGGCACACCACCGACTTGCAGACGCCGGACGTTTGCTTCAATTCGTTGTTCAGCGCGCGTCACTCGATTGTGGTGGCGCAGATGCTCAAGCCAGGACTCATCAAAAAACACCTCAAGCCAGCACTGCATGTTCTCGGTGTCCTGAACCAGCCCCCAGGAGAACGCACCGTTGCGCCGACGCATGCGCCGCACATCATTCATCGCCTGCTGAAACGCAGGCCAATTTTCGGGGGCAATTTGATATTCAATAGTGACCATGACCGGACCGCGATCAGGGCTTTGTTCGTCCAGCAGTAGGGGTACCGGCCAGTGCAACGACGGCGCTAAATCCTCGGCATCGGTTACCGGTAACTTGAAATACAAGGTCGCAACGATACCCAAGAGCAAGGCCGTCGCCGCAAAGCACAGGGCGTAGGTGATCGAACTGTGGCTGGCGACAAAACCCCACAACAGACCACCACAAGCCATGCTGCCGAAAAAAACCAAAATATAAACCGACAAGGCCCGTGCCCGAACCCAGCTGGGTACAGCTGTTTGCGCGGCCACTTGCAGACTTGAGAGCACGGCGATCCAAGCAGCACCGCTGACAAACATCACCGGAATCAACACGCGGAAATCACGTACAAAAGCCAAGCCAACAATCACCAGCGCATAGAGCAGACTCGCACCCGCAACCAGGCCATCGGCGTTAATCTTTTCCCGTATCTTTGGTAAGAACATTGCCCCCATCACTGCACCGACGCCGACACTGCCAAGGAGCAATCCAAAGTCAGCAGCGCTGCCTTGCAATTCCTGACGGACAATCAGTGGCAATAACGACATGCCACCGCTGGCACCGAGAAAGAAAGCTACAGCTCTTACCATCACCGCCTGCAATGGTTTTGACGCACGGCTGTAACGCCAACCGGCACGAATGGCACCCCACAGCCGCTCAGCAGGCAAAACCGCAGGTGTAACCTCGCGCTGCCACAGCCATAACACGGTAATTACCGCAAAAAACGATAGAGCATTAAGTGCGAAGGTTGCCCAAGGGCCACTTAAGCTAACCAAAACACCAGCAATGGCTGGGCCGATTGCACGTGCAACGTTTACCCCGACGCTAGAAAGCGCAATAGCCGCAGGTAGGTCGGTTTTATCCACCAACTCTGGAGTCAGGGCCGACCACGCAGGCATCATTAATGCGGTGCCGACACCCATGCCAAGCGTCAGTAGCAAGAGCAGAGTCACATTCATCTGGCCAGTAAGGGTCAGCAACGCGAGTACCATGGCCACGCATGCCATCCACAACTGAACGCTAAGCAAATAACGCCGTCGATCAACGATATCGGCCATCGCACCCGCTGGCAGCGCCAAGAAAAACATCGGTGCAGAGCCTGCCACCTGAACCAGGGCCACATTCATTGGGCTGGATGACAGCGATGTCATCAACCAACCTGCGCCGACCTCATGCATCCAAGTGCCGATGTTCGAAGCGATACTGGCCACCCACAGCCAGCGGAAGGTTTTGTAACCCAATGGGCTCCAGGCTGATGACTTCACCACGGCGTCAGAAGGCAAAACAGGAACACCCGAACGCACCCCAGAAACCCTGAAAATCACTCACAGGGACCTTGGATAAGCGCGCCCGCTCATGGCTGTGGGCATGCACTGAACAAGCACCCACACATTGGTGCACCTGTTTTGCCATTGGGGCATTCGCCCGCCAATGTCCGGGTACGTTAACCACTGGAGACCAATCCGGCATAACAGGCACTGACGGCGGCGATAACTTATCGAACGCCTCGCTGCCATACACCACTTTACCGCCGACAACCGTCAAGACCGACTCAATCCATTTGATGGCCTCATCATCAACTGAGAAAAAATCTGCAGACAGGGCAATCAGATCAGCCAGTTGGCCCACTTTGATCTGGCCTTTCTTGCCCTGTTCCGATGAGAACCAAGCACTGCCGTGGGTGAATAGCTCCAATGCCGTCTCACGCGACAAACCTTGAGGATACAAGGCCAAGCCACCCACGGTTTTGCCGCTGACCAACCAATACATGGAGGTCCAGGGGTTATAACTCGATACCCTTGTTGCATCGGTGCCTGCTCCGACAGGAACGCCCTCAGCAAGCATGCGCTGAATAGGCGGTGTTTGTTCTGCCGCCTGCTTACCGTAGCGATCAACAAAATACTCGCCCTGAAACGCCATGCGGTCCTGAATTGCAATACCGCCGCCCAGCGCACGTACCCGTTCAATGTTTTGCGGGGTGATGGTTTCGGCGTGATCGAAAAACCAGGGCAAGCCATTGAAGGGGATGTCGCGATTGACCTTCTCGAAAACATCAAGCATGCGCGAAATCGATTCGTCATAGGTGGCATGCAAGCGGAACGGCCAGCGCTGTTCGACCAAGTGGCGTACAACGGGCTCCAATTCATCCTCCATGCTGGCCGGAAGATCAGGACGCGGCTCGACGAAATCCTCGAAATCAGCGGCAGAGAACACCAGCATTTCTCCCGCACCATTGTGCCGCAGGAAATCATCACCTTGGTGCAACTTCACCGAACCTGTCCAATTCTTGAAGTCTGTCAGTTCTTCCTTGGGTCGCTGGGTAAACAGGTTGTATGCAATGCGCACGGTGAGCTGACTGGCTTTGGCCAACTCTTCGATTACCGCATAATCATCGGGATAATTTTGGAAACCGCCGCCAGCATCAATTGCACTGGTCACGCCTAGACGGTTTAGCTCTCGCATAAACTGGCGCGTTGAGTTGACTTGATACTCCAGCGGCAGCTTTGGCCCCTTGGCCAGCGTTGCGTAGAGAATCATCGCGTTGGGCTTGGCCACCAACATACCGGTGGGCTCACCATTGGCATCACGCTGGATCTCGCCACCCGGCGGATTCGGGGTGTTGCGGTCGTAACCCACCACGCGCAAGGCAGCGCGGTTTAGCAAAGCACGGTCGTACAAATGCAGGACAAATACTGGCGTGTCTGGCGCTGCTTGATTGAGTTCATCAAGGGTCGGCATACGCTTCTCGGCAAACTGGAACTCATTCCAGCCGCCCACAACCCGCACCCACTGTGGGGCGGGGGTAATATCCGCTTGCGCCTTGAGCATACGCAAAGCATCCGCCAATGACGGCACACCTTCCCACCGCAGCTCCAGATTGTAATTAAGACCACCGCGAATCAGGTGCAGGTGGGAGTCATTAAGGCCTGGCACCACTGTGCGGCGCTGGAGATCAACAACCTGTGTCTCAGTGCTGCGCATGGCCATAGCGTCGGCATCACTGCCAACTACAATAAAGCGCCCGTCTTTGATGGCGACCGCAGTGGCCTGCGGATTTTCACGATCCACAGTATGCAAACGACCATTGAACAGAATCAGATCAGCGCTCATCGCACTCCCCTTCAAGTTGTTGAGTGAAACGCCAGTAACTATGGCGCTTGATTAGGTTACTGCTTGCCTGTACAGCTCAATGGGAGCTCAACCAATGGGCAAACAAAGCCGTCACCCGTGGCATAAATAAATAAACCACCAATAGAACGATGCTCAGGGTGATCAACACATTACTGACGAAATAACCGCCCAAGATGGGTAACTTGGCGAACAGGGGTTGCCACAGCAGCGGAACCAGCAAGCTAAGGGGCAAGATCACCAGAAAGGTGATGCAGGCCTGCTTCCAACGCAGCGCAGGTTGAGCATTCGTCGGGGTAAACCAAAACTCTCGATTAGTCTCGACCTGGGTCTGATCACCTTCGTCCAACAGAGGAGCAACTTCCTCGATCAAGTGGCGGCGCTCACTCGAATCCAGCCAATGCTGCAGCTCAGCGGTGCCAGCGAAACGCAGCACGCAAACAAACTGTTCAGCATCACGCATCACATTGACCCCCAAATGCCCTGGGTAAGTGCTGGCAATCTGCGTGGTTCGGCGCAACCATTTTTCGTAGGCTGGCCGCTGCGCCGCTCTAACCCGGTGACGCACAATCAGAGTAACGATATCGAGCTCTTCCATTGCATCTCCCGAAATCAGCATGAGCCTAGTGGCTCCACCGCAAGTTGTTTTGCCAAGCAAAGAAACTGCGACCCGCCGCAATTCGCCCACCACCGGCAATCGTCAGCGCAATGAATATAATCAATAGCAACCAGGCGAATTGGCCTTCTTCCAAGCTCCACTGCGGATGCACCAGCAACAACGAAACCGATAACAAAACGATCACCGGCAAACAGGCCAGGCGGGTAAATACGCCCAAAATGATCAGCAACGGGCATAGCACCTCAGCAAATATCGCCAGGCTCACCGTCATTGCTCCGCCCAAACCAAGTGGGTCTTCGATAACCTGCACCTGTTGATTGAAATGCAGCAGCTTCGGCAGGCCATGAACCAGCATCAGCATCAGCGATACGCTAACCCGCATAAAAAGCAGCGCCCAATCCACGGTATTTCGCATGTTTGAACCTCAAGACCGGACGCTGAAGAGTTGCAGTTACTGGGGCACTCAGGACTGAATGAATGCCAGCAAATCAGCGTTTAACTGGTCCTTGTGAGTATCTGTCAGGCCATGCGGTGCACCCGGATACACCACCAATTTGGCATCGGCGACCAACTTGGCCGAGGCTTGACCGCCGGTACCGATCGGTACAACTTGATCATCATCGCCATGGATCACCAGGGTCGGCACATCGAACTTCTTCAAGTCCTCGGTAAAATCTGTGGCCGAGAACGCGGCAATGCAGTCATAGGTGCTCTTGTGACCACCGAGCATGCCCTGCATCCAGAACCAGTCGACCATGCCCTGAGAAACAGTGGCTCCTGGCCGGTTGAAACCGAAGAACGGTCCGCTTGCCAGGTCCTTGTATAGCTGCACCCGATTAGCGATAGAGCCTGCGCGGATATCATCGAACACCCCAACCGGCACACCCTCTGGATTGTTCGGGGTCTGCAGCATCAAGGGTGGAACAGCGGAAATAAGCCCCAATTTGGCCACCCGCCCGGTACCGTGACGACCGACATAGCGGGCGACTTCGCCACCGCCGGTTGAAAACCCGAGCAGCACGGCATCTTTGAGGTCAAGCGTCTCGATCAACTCAGCCAGATCGTCAGCGTAATGATCCATATCATTACCCTCCCACGGTTGGCTGGAACGCCCATGACCGCGACGGTCGTGGGCTATAACCCGGTAACCATTGTCGGCCAGAAACAGCATCTGCGACTCCCAGCTGTCAGCAGTCAGCGGCCAACCATGACTGAATACAATGGGCTGGCCACTGCCCCAATCCTTGTAATAGATCTCGACGCCGTCACGCGTAGTAATGGTGCTCATCTGAAAACCCTCTGCAAATAAGTGGGAACGCTTACTTCAGGTGCTTGGTTAGTTCAGTGCTGGCCCAGAACATGGCTGACGACTCACCGACTAAGGGTGCAGGCCGTAGGTTGCCTGCGTGATTACATGTTCATCCCCCGCCTCGGATTACGCGAGTTAAGGGATGTTAATTGTCGTTAGCCTGAGGTTTACCCGATCGGGGCTGCATTTGTGGGGTCATCAAGGGGGCGAAGCTGGCGCACGCAGACTCCCTCAAGTCAGTTCGACGCGAGACAGCGTCGCGAAAGGGCTTAATCATTTAGGTGTAAAAGCCAAGGGCAGGCAGACCGATGCAGTTAACCCAGGGTCATCGTCTCGCACGAACAGAGCATTTTTAGGTACTGGGTGTACTGCAACTGTACGGCTGGGAAGTCATCACTTTGCTTGAACTTCTCCCATGCATAGATTCGGGTAAAGCTGAGTAACCGGTAGTGCACAACATCATCACCCATCTCAACCTGCAGCAATGATTTGGCAGCCAACTGCACAACTGCGTTAAAAATGGCCGACTCACCAACAACCTTGCAACTGATGACTTTAATCGCCTGTTCAAGGGTGACGGCAGCATTGAATACCGCAAAACGCAGCAATATCATCTGTTCCAGCGGCGCCAAAAGCCCGTAGCTCCAGTCCAACGAAGCCCGCAACGAGTGCTGCCGGGCCAAGGCCGTACGCGTGCCTTGCATGGCTAACATAAAACTACCACCAAGTTGCGCCCGAACCCCTTTCAGGCCAAAGACATTGACGCACGCCGCTGCCAGCTCGATAGCCAAGGGCGAGCCCTCGAGCTGTCGACAAATGTCCACCACAACCGAGACATCCGCTGTCGCCAAGGTAAAGCTTTCCTGATGAGCTGTTAGCCGATAAACAAAGAGTTGTATCGCGGTATACGCCATGGCATCCGCAACACTCAGTTGCGACGAACAGACTGGAAAAGTTAATGCAGGCAAGCGCAGGACCGTCTCTACCGAAGCCAACAATGGCTCGCGACTGGTTGCTAAAATCGACAAGCGCGGAGCACTTTTGAGCAGTTCCTCTGCCAGGGAAGCACAGCTATTAATCAGGTGTTCACAGTTATCCAGCAGTAGCAGGACGTGACGCTCGCGCAAATATTCACGTAAACACTCCAGCGGCTGTTGCTTCTCAATACCCAAGCCGAGTGCGCAACAAAGCTGTGCATGTAATAGCGAGGGATGGATGACCGTTGCCAGATCAACAAAGACCACTCCGTCTTGGTAATACTCAAACAGTAACTCAGCTATGCGTATAGCCACTGCCGTCTTCCCCATACCGCCATCGGCAACAAGGGTCATCAACCGCCTGCTAGGCAGTTGTCTGACCAACCGATCAATGGCTGCCTCACGCCCCATGATCGGGGTCAGCAGTGCTGGCAGCTTGGCCTGCGCAGGTTCAAGCTTTCGCGCCAAGGGTGTTGTGTTATCTACTTCTGTAGTCTGTACATCGGCCACAAAACTGTAGCCACGCTGCGGAATATTGACGATATAACGTTGACCATTGAGGCCGTCTCCTAGGGCCCGACGCAAAGCGGCAATATGGACACGCAGATTAGTATCTTCAACCACAGTACTTGGCCAGACACGAGCAATGATCGCGTCTTTGCTAACCACTGCGCCTGCATTTTCAATTAACAGCTGTAAGATTTCGAGGGCTTTGCTGCCGACCCTGAGCGTCCGATCACCTTCCAGTACAACACGGCGTTGTATATAGAAACTAAACGGGCCGAAACGACGTATCTCGTCCAAACAGAGATTGCTGAATGTAGTCATGTGCTGCAAGCGCTCTACCACCCGACATCTTGCTAAGTGACCAGCGCTCCTCCTGTCGAGGGCTGTCTATTTATTCTGGCAAAGATTTAAGACAAGGAAGCGTGCACAAGGGGACAGATACGGCCAATGAGGTGCCCATTACAGACACCTAGCGCCAGGGCTAACTGAACTGTCGTCGATATTGGCTAGGCGGGAGCCCAAGCTTTTCCACAAACAGATGACGCATATGCCTTGCACTGCCAAACCCACTGCGAAAGGCCACTGTTTTTAGAGGCAAATTACTGGTCTCAAGAAGACGCCTGGCGCTATCAATTCGCGCACTTTGAACAAACTCCATGGGCGTCATATTCAGCTCACGGGTGAATGTTCTGGCAAAGTGACGCGCACTCATCGCAGCTAATCCGGCCATACGTTCCACGCTGAACTCCTCTGCGACATTTTCAAGCACGTAATTTCGCACCCTGAAAATAGGCGAGTCATCCTTGGCCACATCCGCAACCAGAGGGCTGAATTGCATTTGCCCACCCTGACGCTGCATGACCACCAACAGCACCTTGGCCACGGATAAGGCAATGGCTTTGCAGTGGTCTTCAGCAATGATCGACAAGGCCAAATCAATGCCCGTTGTCACTCCACCAGAGGTCAGTAGATTGTCATCCCTTACAAATATCTGATCGGTTTCAACATTAGCTTGTGGAAACTGCTCCGCCAGTCTTTCGGTGTAATTCCAATGCGTGGTGACCCGTCGCCCGTCCAACAGGCCTGCTTTGCCCAAAATAAATGCGCCCGTACAAATGGAGGCGACCAACCGAACTTGACTGCTGGCTTTACGGAGCCAGCACTGCAGTGCTGGGTACTGCTGGTTATAAGCACCAGGCCCGCCAGGGACAATCAGCACGTCGTAATTCCCGGCTGCTTGATCAATATGGATATCTGCGGTGAGTTTTATTCCATTCGACGCACGAACAGACATGCTCTCAGAAGCAATGGTTAAAATCTCATAGTGGTTGTGCGGCTCGAGATAGCGATTGGCAATTGAGAACACCTCTAGCGGCCCGGCTATATCGAGCAAAAGTAAATCGGGAAAAAGTACGACTGCGACCGTTTTCATCAACTTGACCAACTGCAATGGAAAAATCAGAACCTGCACTACTACCGGCTACCGAGCCGATACAAACGTAGTATGGCGTTTTATCAACAGCTATTAATTTTTAGTACTGCCCACCCCTAGACGCAATTGCGAACCAACCCTCAACATACTCAATAAGCACTAAACACTGAGGCACTCAGCCTCTATTAAGCGCCTTTCAGCGCAGTAGTTTTTACAGTGATTCATGAGAGGTCGGCGCCCCAACACAGATGCAAAGGCTCTATTCTGTCGGGGGTTGGCCTAAATCGAATGCCAGCCTATACAGCGGTGGATACCTAGCTATAGTCAAATCTCCATGACGACGCGCACTCGTTTGGATATGCCAACTTTGGTGCTTGTCCTTTATACCCTACGCAACGCGACCTTTAATGGAGTAAAGCATGAAGCGTTTTCTACTCATCTGCGGCTTCGCTATTACCACGGCCACCTTGGCTGGCTGCTCTAGCAAAATCGTATCCTCGGATGAATACTCAGGATTCCTGCCGGATTACAGCAAGCTAACTGAGGGCACGTCACCCTCTGGGGCGCCAACCATGCGCTGGGTAGACCCGGCATTGGACCTGAGCAAATACACCAGCATTTACATAGAGAAAAGCCAGTTCTACCCACGCCCTAAACCTACGGCTCGCGTCTCTCAAGACACTTTGGATCGCATCACGCGCTACTATGATCAGGCCTTGAAACGCGAGATGAGCAAGTCGCTGCCCGTGGTTGATACCCCACTCGCTGGCTCGATTATCGTCAAACCTGCAATCACTGCTGTGTCGGCATCCGACAAGGATCTGGCCGTCTACGAAGTAATTCCTGTTGCCTTGGTTGCCGCAGCAGTGAGTAGCGCTTCCGGCATACGTGACCAAAACGTAACCCTGGCAACTGAAGCAATGCTGATAGATGGCCGCAGTAACAAGGTAATCGCCGAGGTTGTGCGTAAAGGCGAAGGCAAGGTGCTGGAAAATGACTCCCAACCCATCACCGCGGATGACGTCAAGTCGGTTATCGACCACCTCGCCGAGGACATGCATAACTCGTATTTAACCTTGAAATAATCAGGATCGATCGTTGCCAGCCGACTACTCAATGAGCCAGTAGCTGGCGACGATACTCCCCGGGGGTCACGCCAAACCACCGCTTGCACGAACGATTCAGAACACTTTGCTCGCTATACCCCAGCAAGCCTGCCACTTGCGACATAGGCATATGTCGTTCGCTTAAGTAATGCTCGGCGCGATTGCGTCGGACCTGCTCAACCAGTTCATCAAATCGAAAACCTTCCTCGGCAAGGCGGCGCTGCAGCAGTCGGGTATGCATCCCTAGCTGAGCGGCAATAACCACCAGCCGGCAGCGGTTGGTTGGCAGCAGTCGAAAGATCAAACGATTGACCTGCTCAAGCAGACTTGTGTTTGTTTGCACACCGATCTGGCTGAGGTACTGAATCATTGTGCGATGCAGGCTGGGGTCTTGCTGCTCAATTCGGTGCCGAAGATGCTCCTGGGTCAGCACAAACGCATTTGCCGGTTGTGCGTCATACACCGAGGTTTTGAAATAACGGCGATAGCGGGCTTGCGGCAATGGACTGATGCCGCTGAGCAGTATGGCCTGAGCTGCGAAAGTAGGCCCAAACAACAACCTCATGATGTTATGTGCCACCCCCATTGCCAGTTCAACCATCTGTCTCTGCTGATGCACCCCAGGCAGACGAATATCCACGGACAACCGTGGCGCATCGGCGACAGTTAGATCTAGGTCCAACTCAATGCCGGGACTGTGATAGCCAATAAAACGCACCAATTCAGCCAAGGCCTGCCCAGCGGTGGCGGAGCTTCGAGCAATAATCGCCACAGGGCCAAGAATATGGATGTCTTGATATTCAGCCATGCGCAGACCGAAGTCAGGGCAATCCAGCTCTTCAGCCGCACACTCAAGCAGCTCGACCAACGTGCGCAAAGGCACTGAGGCATCCTCTTCATCGAGCAGGTTGATGGGCACGCGAAATCGATCTAACAGCGAGATGGGATCGCCGCCCAACTGGCTGACCAGCTCGCGAAAACCGGTAAATGAAGTGGTTCTGATGAGTGCAGTCATGTCACCTAAGATCAAATAAAAGTCATCAAAGATCAATCACTATTTACTGTGCCAGCCAACAATTAGCGGGTAAATGATTGCATTGCCTGTCTTGCAGTGCGCCCACAACAAATACAATTGGGACCTATCATGGAATTTGACTACATCATCATTGGTGCAGGCTCCGCCGGTTGCGTCTTGGCCAACCGTTTAAGTGCTGACCCGCATATTTCAGTCTGTCTGCTCGAAGCTGGCCCAGAAGATACCTCGCCGCTGATTCACACCCCTGTTGGTGTAGCCGCCATTTTGCCGACCCGCCATGTTAACTGGGCGTTCAATACCACCGAACAGCGTGGGCTTAACAACAAGTTAGGCTATCAACCCAGAGGAAAAACCCTGGGCGGCAGCAGCTCAATTAACGGCATGATCTATATCCGCGGTCACCGCACTGATTACGACGACTGGAAAGCCTTGGGCAACACTGAATGGGGCTATGAAGAGGTACTGCCCTACTTCCGCAAAAGTGAGTCCTATTACGGCGGAACCAATCAGTACCATGGCACTGAAGGCGAACTGTTTGTTTCGCGCCTTCAACTCCACGGCGTAACCAAAGACTTTATTGAAGCAGGTATCAGCGCCGGCCACAGCCATAACGCCGACTTCAATGGCGAAGAACAGGAAGGCGTCGGCGCCTATGATGTGACCATTCACAAAGGCAAGCGCTGGAGCACTGCAAGTGCCTTTCTGAAACCGATTCGTGAGCAGCGCAGCAACCTCAAGGTGATCACCGGCGCGCTGGCTGAGCGGATCATTCTTGACGGCAAAAAAGCCGTTGGCGTGTCCATTCGCCAGAAAGGCAAAAGCCGTCAACTTAAGGCGCGCAAAGAGGTGTTGTTAAGTGCGGGGGCTTTCGGCAGCCCGCACCTGTTGATGCTGTCCGGTATAGGCCCTGCAGAAGAGCTGGCACCGCAGGGCATTGCTGTATTGCATGAACTGCCTGGCGTTGGCCAGCATTTGCAAGACCATCCAGATGTGGTGATTTCCTACCGCAGCCCGGACACATCACTGCTGGGTGTGTCTGTCAGCGGCTCAGCGAAAATAGGCGCAACACTTTGGCAGTATCTGCGACACAAAACAGGGTCATATGCCAGCAACTGCGCCGAAGGTGGTGCCTTTCTGAAGACCGACCCTAATCTTGATCGCCCTGATATTCAGCTGCACTCGGTCATTGCCCTGCTTGACGATCACAACCGCAAACTGCATTGGGGGCACGGCTTTAGCTGCCACATTTGCGTGCTACGGCCGAAGAGTGTCGGCAGCGTTGGCCTGACTTCCAGTGACCCGGCTGTAGCCCCCAAAATTGACCCCAATCTGCTGGGCCAGGAAGAAGACCTGCAAACCCTGCTTAAAGGCTATCGAATGGCGCTGGAGATCATCAAGCAAGCCCCAATGGCAAAGTATCAACTGCAAGATATCTACAGCGCGGACGCGCTGACAGACGAGCAGTTAAGCGAGGTGATTCGTGCCCGGGCAGACAGCATCTATCACCCGGTTGGCACCTGCAAAATGGGTCGCGATGAAAATGCTGTAGTGGACAGTCACTTAAAGGTGCATGGTATCGACAACCTTCGCGTGGTCGATGCATCCGTGATGCCTACACTCGTGGGCGGCAACACGAATGCTGGCACCATCATGATTGCCGAACGCGCTGCCGAGTGGATCATGCAAGATCAAGCCACGGCCTGAGCAAAGCCTGCAGCCATAGAAAACCGGCAGTTAGCCGGTTTTCTATTTATGCCTAATCAGTAACTTTCCCGATTGGGCCACTGCCAATCCTTTGAGTTACTGAAGGGGTCATCCCCAACCGGCTTAGGCCACCGGTCGGAGCCGCTCAAAAAAGCCGGTTAAGGCCATCGAACGCAGCAACCCGATAGGCTTCAGCCATGGTCGGGTAGTTGAAGGTGGTATTGACGAAGTACTTCAATGTATTGGCTTCGCCCTTCTGGTTCATGATCGCCTGACCAATGTGGACGATCTCTGAAGCCTGATAACCAAAGCAGTGCACACCTAAAACCTCCAGGGTTTCGCGGTGGAACAAGATTTTCAGCATACCCACCGGCTCGCTGGAAATCTGCGCACGGGCCATGCCTTTAAAAAACGCCTTACCGACTTCGTATGGGATCTGATCCTGGGTCAACTCGCGCTCGTTCTTACCGATCGAGCTGATCTCGGGAATGGTGTAAATACCAGTTGGCACATCATTCACAAAACGCCAGCTGTCGTTCTCTACAATGCTGCCAGAGGCAGAACGGCCTTGGTCAAATGCCGCGCTGGCCAGGCTTGGCCAACCGATTACATCGCCGGCGGCGTAAATGTTCGGCACTGATGTACGGTAATGCTCATCGACATCCAACTGGCCGCGGCCATTGGCCTTGAGGCCAATATTTTCCAGGGCCAACTTATCGGTGTTACCGGTACGACCGTTACACCACAGCAATGCATCTGCCTTGATTTTCTTACCTGACTTGAGGTGAAGAACAACGCCGTTATCAATGCCTTCGATGCGCTCATACTCTTCGTTATGACGAATCAGTACGTTGGTGTTACGCAGGTGATAACTCAAGGCATCGGAGATTTCTGCGTCAAGGAAACTGAGCAGCTGATCGCGGTTATCGATCAAGTCGACCAATACGCCGAGACCACTGAAGATAGATGCATATTCACAACCAATGACCCCGGCGCCGTAAATGATCAAGCGCCGTGGCGTGTGGCTCAAGGTCAGAATGGTGTCGCTGTCATAAACCCGCGGGTGGCGGAAATCCACACCGTCAGGGCGGTACGGCCGAGAACCTGTGGCGATAACGATATCTTTGGCGACCAGCTTTTCTACCGCACCATTGGCGCACACCACTTCAATCGTATGCTCATCGGCAAAGCTTGCGGTGCCATGGAACACGTCAATACGGTTACGCGCGTAATAACCCGTACGTGAAGAAACCTGCTTGGAAATCACCCGCTCAGCGCTTTTCAGCACGTCCGGGAACGAGAACCAACGCGGCTCACCAATCTGGCGAAACATCGGGTTAGTGTTGAACTGCATGATCTGACGAACCGAGTGACGCAAGGCCTTGGATGGCACGGTACCCAAGTGCGTGCTGTTACCGCCCACTTCACGGCGACTGTCGATCACGGCAACCTTGCGACCGGCTTTAACCGCGTTCATTGCTGCGCCTTCACCCGCAGGGCCGGAACCCAATACCACTACATCGTAGTTGTAGACCGCCATGTTCACTCCTCAGATCACACCGCAGCGCATTGTGTGCACTTACGGCAGGGCCGGCGCTGCTACCGCAGCCCCGGCAATCAACTTCATATGAAGCTATTAAAGCTTGCTGGCGTCGTAGGCCAACGTGGTTTGCTTGGCTGGATCGACGCTATTTACTTCTTCGCACTTCTCGCGGCTACCGCCACAAATCGAGCATTCTTTCTCGATGCCCAAATTAGCGATACCGCCGCACGACCCGGCAATGGGCTTACGACCCATGATGACGCCAACAGCCATCATCGAAACCACCAACAACATCACCAAGAATACGATTACAAAAGTCATTGCTCTTCTCCTGCAGCAAAAAGCTGCTCGAATGCAGGGCTGCTTTGTGTGATGAAGGCCGTGCCTTCACGGGTCACAAAAAAAGCAGCAATACCTGCTTGCTTAGCGTAAGCCATACCGCGCTCTGGCCCAAGCACCATAAGCAGGGTCGACAAACCGTCAGCCATTAGAGTTGAACGGTCTGCCACTGTTACCGAGGCCAGTTTATGGGTGATCGGTGCCCCCGTTTGCGGGTCAATGGTATGCGAGTAGCGCACGCCATTCTCTTCAAAATAGTTACGGTAATCGCCCGAGGTAGAAATGCCGTAACCGTCGAGATCAAGAACCCTTTGCGAGACCCGCTCATCATCACGCGGTGCCTCAATGGCGATACGCCAAGGCTGGCCGTCGGGCTTTTTGCCAGCTGCCTTTAGCTCGCCGGTTGCTTCGACCAAATAGCTGGTGATACCCAGCGCCTTGAGTCGATCAATAATCTTATCGACCGTATAACCTGCAGCAATGCTGTTGAAATCAAGCTGAATGCCGACATCTTTACACAGCTTTTGCCCGTCGATGTGCAGGTGCTGATGACCAATGCGTGTGCGCGCCTCAGTCACCTGTTCAGGGCTCGGGACCTTTTCAGCGCGCGCCTTAGGCCCAAATCCCCAAAGATTGAGCAAGGGCTCAAGGGTCATATCAAACGCCCCATCACTCTGCTCAGACAGCTCACCGCCAACCTTGACCAGTTCAAGCATGCCTTCGGGCAGCTGCATGCAGGTGCCAGCCGGGGCGTCATTGAACTTGGATACCAGCGAGTCATCGCGATAGGTCGACATCTGCTCATCGACCTCTGCCAAAATTGCCTCGGTTGCAGCTTTAACCTGCGCAGCATCCGGTGTGGCGTCGGTATGGACATACTTAACTGTGTAAGTACTGCCCATGGTCGGGCCACCAAACTCTTCTACCCGGTCCGAAAACCAGCAGCCCGTTAGGGCTGCCGCCAAGGCGACAGCAATAACGGGCTGAAGTACAGCATGTTTCATGATCAACCGCCGAAGTCGTCGAGGAGGATATTTTCCTGCTCTACACCCAAGTCAACCAGCATCTTGATCACTGCGGCGTTCATCATTGGCGGGCCGCACATGTAGAACTCGCAATCCTCAGGCGCCGGATGGTCCTTGAGGTAGTTCTCGTACAACACGTTGTGAATGAAGCCTTTAAGACCGGTCCAGTTGTCTTCCGGCTGTGGATCGGACAATGCCAGATGCCACTGGAAGTTGGGGTTTTCGGCCTGCAGCATATCGTACTCTTCGTTATAGAACGCCTCACGCATGGAGCGTGCGCCGTACCAGAAGCTGATCTTGCGGGTCGACTTCAAACGCTTGAGCTGGTCAAAGATATGCGAACGCATTGGCGCCATGCCCGCACCACCACCGATAAAGATCATTTCTGCATCGGTGTCCTTGGCGAAGAACTCACCAAAGGGCCCGTATACACTGATCTTATCGCCTGGTTTGAGGCTGAACACATACGAAGACATCTGACCTGGCGGCAAATGATCCTTGCCTGGAGGCGGCGATGCGATACGGATGTTGAACTTCACCAGACCGACTTCTTCTGGATAGTTCGCCATCGAGTAAGCGCGGATTACCGTCTCTTCAACCTTGGACACGTACTTCCATTGGTTGAACTTGTCCCAATCGCCGCGATATTCCTCTTGAATATCGAAGTCTTTGTAATGCACTTCGTGCGGTGGGCACTCAAGCTGAACGTAGCCACCTGCGCGGAAATCGACGTTCTCGCCTTCAGGCAGCTTGAGCGTCAGTTCCTTGATGAAGGTGGCAACGTTAGGGTTGGATTCAACCGTACATTCCCACTTCTTCACGCCAAAAACTTCTTCCGGCACTTCGATCTTCATGTCCTGCTTGACCGCAGCCTGACACGACAAACGCCAGCCTTCTTTGGCTTCACGACGGGTGAAATGTGACTCTTCGGTGGACAGCATTTCGCCGCCGCCAGACGTAATTACACACTTGCACTGGGCGCAGGTACCGCCGCCACCGCAAGCAGAAGACAAGAACACATTGTTCGCCGCCAGGGTTTGCAGCAATTTGCCACCTGCCGGGACTACGATGGTCTTTTCACCGTTGATTTCGATGCTCACGTCGCCGCTGGATACCAGCTTGGCGCGCGCCATCAGGATGATCACCACCAGCGCCAGAACGATGCCGGTGAACATGCCTATTGCGAGAAAAATTTCATAATTCATCTGTTCATTCCGTCCTTACAACTGCACGCCAGAGAAGGACATGAAGCCCAGAGACATCAAACCGATGGTGATGAAGGTGATACCCAACCCTTGCAAACCCGCCGGTACGTCACTGTACTTGAGCTTCTCGCGAATCCCTGCCAGAGCGGCAATTGCCAGCGCCCAGGACAAGCCCGAACCGAAACCGTAAACGGTACTCTCACCCAGGTTGTAATCACGCTGAACCATGAACAACGTACCGCCCATGATTGCGCAGTTAACCGTAATCAGTGGCAAGAACACGCCCAGTGCGTTGTACAGCGCAGGCACGTACTTATCCAAGAGCATTTCCAGGATCTGTACGATCGCCGCGATAACACCGATGTAGCTGAGCAAGCCGAGGAAGCTCAGGTCTACGTCAGGCAAGCCAGCCCAGGCCAATGCGCCGTCTTTGAGCAGGTAGGTGTAGATCAGGTTGTTGGCTGGAACAGTGATGACCTGCACCACGATTACAGCAATACCCAGACCAATCGCGGTCTCGACTTTTTTCGAGATCGCGATAAAGGTGCACATGCCCAGGAAGAAGGCCAAGGCCATGTTCTCAACGAACACCGCTTTAGCCAGAAGGCTCAGATAATGTTCCATTAGTAAGCCTCCTTATTCGAGACCTGAGGTGCCATTTTGAAGCTTGGTTTCTCGATCTGGTCGCGCTTCCAGCTGCGGATGGCCCAGATAAACAGGCCTATCAGGAAGAACGCCGAAGGTGGCAGCAGCAACAGGCCGTTTGGCTGATACCAACCGCCGTCGTTGACCACTGGCAAGATCTCGAAGCCCAGCAGTTTGCCGGCACCGAACAACTCACGAATGATGCCCAAAGCAACCAGCATGGCGCTGTAGCCAAGGCCGTTACCAATACCGTCGAAGAACGACAGCACGGGCGGGTTCTGCATGGCAAAGGCTTCAGCCCGACCCATCACGATACAGTTGGTGATGATCAGGCCGATAAATACCGACAGCTGTTTTGACAGGCTGAAGGCATAGGCCTTCAGCACCTGGTCAACCACAATTACCAGGGAGGCAATGATCACCATTTGCACGATCATACGGATCGAGCTGGGGATCTGGCTGCGAATCATCGAGATAAACAGGTTGGAAAACCCAGTTACCAAGGTCAATGCGATCGACATTACCAATGCGGTTTTCAGGTTCGAGGTGACCGCCAAAGCGGAACAGATACCCAGAATCTGCAAACCAATCGGGTTGTTGTTGAAGATCGGATTGAGCAGGACTTCTTTAATAGTCGGCTGCGACATGATCAAGCCTCCCCTGCGTGCAATTTAGTGAGAAACGGACCGAAACCTTGTTCACCCATCCAGAACTTCAACAGGTGATCAACGCCATTACTGGTCAGTGTGGCCCCAGCGAGTGCGTCAACCTGATGCACGGCCTTCGGGTTTTTCGGGTCAACACCGCCTTTAACTACAGAGATAGCCACTTTGCCATCTTCTGAGTAAATGGTTTTGCCTGGCCACAGGGCCTTCCACTTCGGGTTATCCACTTCGCCGCCCAAACCCGGGGTTTCAGCGTGCTGGTAGAAGCCGAAGCCGCTCACCGTGTCGAGGTCAGCTTGCAGCGCGACAAAGCCATAAAGCGTCGACCACAGGCCCTGGCCACGAATCGGCAATACCACTTTATCCAACTTGCCGTCGGTCTCAACCAGATAGACGATGGTGTAACGCTCGCGGCGCTTGAGCTTGGCCAGGTCCTGATCAGGCTCAATCACGCTCGACTCGTTTGGATCTTTAGCACCGACCAGCGGCTCGTACTTGAGCGGGTCTTTGGCGTCGCTGAAGGTGCCTGTCTGCAGGTCAACAATCTTCGCCGTAATCCGCTCGTCAAACAGCGCTTTAACTTCTTTGCCGCTCATCTGCGGGTTACCCAGACTGGCGATAGCCAAGATGCTGCGCTGCTTATCCAGCAGGCGGTTGTCTTGTTGCGTCGGCTTCAACGCAATGGCGGCGCCGGCAACAAATACCGAGCACACCAAGCAAACCAGCAGGGCCACCAGCAACGTGCGTGAGGTGGATTCTTTTTGACTAGACATTGCGTGCCAGCCTCCGCTTGATATTGGCTTGAACGACGAAGTGGTCGATCAGCGGTGCAAACAGGTTGGCGAACAGAATCGCCAGCATCATGCCTTCAGGGAACGCCGGGTTAACCACACGGATCAACACCACCATCAAGCCAATCAGGGCACCGAAAATCCACTTGCCGGTGTTGGTCATGGACGCCGACACCGGGTCGGTGGCCATAAAGAACATGCCGAAAGCGAAACCACCCACAACCAGATGCCAGTACCAAGGCATGGCAAACAATGGATTGGTCTCAGAGCCGATCGCATTGAACAGCATGCTCAGGCCGATCATGCCGAGCATGACGCCTGCAACGATGCGCCACGAGGCGATTTTGGTCATCAGCAAGATGCCGCCACCGATCATCAGCGCCAGGGTGCTGGTTTCGCCAATGGAACCGTTGATGGTGCCGACAAAGGCGTCCATCCAGCTGATCCCATTGCCAATAACGTTTTCCACGCCTCCGGCAGCCGCCAGGCCGAGGGAAGTCGCGCCAGCAAAGCCGTCAACTGCGGTCCACACTGCTTCACCGGACATATGCGCCGGGTAGGCAAAGAACAGGAATGCGCGGCCCGCAAGCGCCGGGTTGAGGAAGTTCTTACCGGTACCACCGAAGACTTCCTTACCGATTACCACACCGAAGCTAATACCCAGCGCCACTTGCCACAGCGGAATGCTTGGCGGCAGGATCAAGGCAAAGAGTACCGAGGTCACGAAGAAACCTTCGTTGACTTCGTGCTTGCGGATCGAGGCAAACAGCACTTCCCAGAAACCGCCCACGATAAAGGCTGTTGCGTAGATCGGCAGGAAGTAAGCCGCGCCCTGAATAAAGTTATCCCACAGGCTGGTCGGATCAAAGCCTGCCAGTGAGCTGATCAACGCAAAGCGCCAGCCCTCTTGAGCAGCCAGCAGATCCGGGCTTGCACTGTAAATCAGGTTGGCTTGGTAGCCGGTGTTCCACATACCGAAGAACATCGCCGGGAAGGTACACATCCAGACGGTGATCATCATGCGCTTGAGGTCAATACCGTCACGCACGTGCGCAGTGGTTTTGGTCACGCTGCCCGGACGGTAGAAAAAGGTGTCAACGGCCTCATACAAGGCGTACCACTTTTCGTACTTACCGCCAGATTCAAAGTTGTGCTCGATTTTATCGAGGAATGCACGGATACCCACGATTAACCCTCCTTCTCGATGCTTGCGAGGTTATCGCGCAGGATCGGGCCATATTCATACTTGCCGGCACAGACATAAGTGCACAACGCAAGATCTTCTTCGTCGAGTTCCAAGCAACCCAGCTTCTGGGCCATCTCTGTATCGCTGACGATCAGGTAGCGCAGCAATTGAGTCGGCAGGATATCCAGCGGCATCACAGCTTCGTAATTACCCACTGGGACCATCGCCCGCGGGCTGCCATTGGTGGTGGTTGAAAATGCAAATTTCTTTGCCGCCGCCAATTTGGATACGAAGATATTCAGCACCGAGTGCTTGTTCACGCCAGCACGCAGGTAGTGCAGCATTTCCCGGTCATTGCCTTCAGCGAGGCAGGATACCTGCTGGTGATAGCGACCCAGGAACGCAAAAGCGCCATGGGCAGTACGACCACCAAGCAGCGAACCGGAGACCACACGGTTCTCGCCAGGCTGCAACTCACCGGCAGTGAGTTCTTCCAGGCTTGCGCCAAGACGGGTGCGCAGCAGACGTGGGTTTTCGACCACAGGGCCGGCCAGCGCAACAACGCGCTCGGTCCAGAGTTGGCCGCTGGTGAACAGCTTGCCCACTGCGACCACATCCTGATAACCAATCGACCACACGCTCTTAGTCGCGGTAACCGGGTCGAGGAAGTGGATATGGGTGCCAGCCAAACCCGCAGGGTGTGGACCGGCAAAGGCTTCGCTCTGAACCTTGGCCAATTGCTCACCAGGCAGCGTGGCGCCTTCAGCTTTGCACAGGAATACCTTGCTCAGCGTGCTGAGGACTTGCAGACCGTTTTCAAAATCAGCGGCGTGTTCCGCGATCACAACCGCCGGATCAGCGGCCAGCGGGTGGGTATCAATTGCGGTGACGAAGATCGAGCTAGGCACTGCATCAACTGCAGGCACCTTACTGAAAGGACGGGTACGCAAGGCAGTCCACAGACCTGACTGCTGCAGGTTTTCGCGGACTTTTTCGTGACTCAGACCGGCCAGATCACTGGCAGGGTACTGCGCAAAAGTGACTTGCTCATCGCCTTCAAGGTCGATCACCACGGATTGCAGCACTCGCCGCTCACCACGATGAATCGCACTGACCACCCCAGCACCAGGCGCGGTATAGACCACACCCGGGGTTTTCTTGTCAGCGAACAACACTTGCCCTAGCTTGACCCGATCCCCCACCTGAACGTCCATCGTAGGCTTCATACCATGATAGTCGTAGCCTATGACGGCGACGCTGCGTACTGGCCTTGCGGCTTCAATACGCTGCGCCGGCGCGCCAGTTATGGGCAAATCGAGCCCATTCTTAATTTTGATCATAGGTTTGCCTAACCACTGATATTAGAAATCTTTTTAGAAAACGGACGACGCCTGAAAGCCAATAGGCAAGCACACACTGCGGTTAATCAGCATGAAGGACGGCGTCGGTCGTGGGTAAAAAATCCGTTTGATTATAAAGACGGCCCCTGCCACTGACCACCCAAGCCTCGGCTTTTTTTAGGTGATACGTAACAAGAGGCAACAAGGCGATAGTTTGGATTAATCCATACACGCCGTGAATACGACTAAAAGCACCTGTACACGGACCGCTGCCCCGCTCATATCTAATCACAATCCGGCCATTATCCCTTAATCGGCCAACTTTCGCGACCAAGCAGTCATTGCTGCACACATTTTACCCAGCAAAATCAATGCATAAAAAAACGGGAGCCTAGGCTCCCGTTCGTTCTACCGCTAATGCGTCCTAGCGAGGAAAGGCTGGCGGGTTAACCCCAACCATGTCTTCCATCACACGCACGACCTGGCAGCTGTAACCGAATTCGTTGTCGTACCAAACGTACAGTACAACGCGATTATCGTTGCTGATGGTCGCTTCAGCATCAACCACACCCGCGTGGCGCGAGCCAACGAAGTCAGTTGAAACCACTTCTTCGGAATTAACGTAGTCAATCTGCTTATGCAGGTCCGAGTGCAGCGCCATGTAGCGCAGGTACTCGTTGATCTCTTCGCGAGTGGTGGACTTCTCAAGGTTGAGGTTGAGAATCGCCATCGACACGTTCGGCGTCGGCACTCGAATCGCGTTACCGGTCAGCTTGCCCTTCAGCACTGGCAAAGCCTTGGCTGCAGCAGTCGCGGCGCCGGTTTCGGTGATCACCATGTTCAGCGCTGCCGAACGACCACGACGACTGCCTTTATGGAAGTTATCGATCAGGTTCTGGTCATTGGTGTACGAGTGGACAGTTTCAACGTGACCGTTGAGGATGCCGTACTTGTCATCAACTGCCTTGAGCACCGGCACGATGGCGTTGGTGGTGCAAGAAGCCGCAGAGATGATTTTGTCATCGGCGCTGATTTGCGAATGGTTGATGCCGTGAACGATATTCTTCAACTCGCCTTTACCCGGCGCAGTCAGAACCACACGATCAATGCCCGGGCACTTGAGGTGCTGGCCCAGACCTTCGGCGTCGCGCCACTTACCGGTGTTATCCACCAGCAGAGCGTTTTCGATGCCGTACGCGGTGTAGTCGATTGATGCTGGATCATTCGAGTAGATAACCTGGATCAGGTTACCGTTAGCGCTCAGGGTGTTGTTCGCTTCGTCAACGGTGATGGTGCCGTTGAACGGACCATGCACCGAGTCACGACGCAGCAAGCTGGCACGTTTGACCAAGTCATTGTCAGCACCTTTGCGCACAACAATTGCGCGCAGACGCAGGCCATCGCCACCACCGGTCTTTTCAATCAGGATGCGCGCCAACAGGCGGCCGATACGGCCAAAGCCGTAAAGCACAACGTCGGTACCTTTACGGCCCGCCACGTTTTGCTGACCGGTAACGGTTTCAAGCTCTTCACGGACAAATTGCTCAAGGCTACGGCCGTTAGCTTCTTTGCCGAACTTGGCCATCATGCGACCCAGATCGATCGATGCGGAACCCAGCTTAAGCTCGCCCATGGTCTTGAGAACCTGGAACGTGTCATGCACCGATAGCTCAACATCACCATCAAGACGGTGGCGAGCATAACGGTGAGCTTTGAGTATCTGAATAACAGAGCGATTGATCAGGCTACGACCGTAGATCGACGTGACCACGTTGTTATTGCGATAGAGCTGGCCGATCATCGGAATCATCGCTTCCGCAAGGGCTTCTCGATCGATCCACTCACCAAGACACTGGTCGGGCTTCTGATTCACAGGCAGTACCTTCCACATATGTAGGGGCTGAAAAAAGGGGCTACATTATGCCGATCCCTGCGCTCGGGAGCAATGTCGCCTGTCGAAACTGACAGCAGGCACTCTCGCCCGCTACAATCTGCGACCTTGTGTTCTGACCGTGAGCCGCCTGTGTCCGTACTGCGCCTACCGTCCCTGCCCGCTGCTGCCGGCAAACAACATTGGGGAAATCTCCCCGGTGCAGCGCTAAGCCTAGCCATTGCTGAGGCTGCAAGCGCTGCAAATCGCTTTACTTTACTCCTGACCGCCGACAGCCAGAGCGCTGAACGACTCGAACAGGAGCTGAGTTTTTTTGCCCCGGATTTGCCCGTATTGCATTTCCCTGACTGGGAAACCTTGCCCTACGATCTTTTTTCGCCACATCAAGACATCATTTCACAACGTATTTCCGCACTTTATCGCCTGCCCGAGTTAAAACATGGCGTTTTGGTAGTGCCAATTACCACCGCCCTACATCGCCTGGCCCCGACCCGTTTTTTGCTCGGCAGCAGCCTGGTGCTTGATGTTGGCCAGACCCTTGATGTCAATGAGATGCGCAGCCGCCTTGAAGCCACGGGCTATCGCTGCGTAGACACTGTGTATGAACACGGCGAGTTCGCGGTGCGCGGCGCGCTGATTGATTTATTTCCGATGGGCAGCAAGCAGCCCTATCGAATTGACTTGTTCGATGACGAAATCGAAACCCTGCGCACCTTTGACCCGGAAACCCAGCGCTCGATCGACAAAGTTGAATCAATCAAGCTGCTGCCTGCACGCGAGTTTCCGCTGGAAAAGAAGGCCGTCACTGACTTCCGCGGGCGTTTCCGCGAGCGCTTCGACGTTGATTTCCGCCGCTGCCCCATCTATCAGGACCTCTCTACGGGCATTACGCCAGCCGGTATTGAGTACTACATTCCGCTGTTTTTCGAAGAAACCGCGACCCTGTTTGACTACCTGCCGCAAGATACTCAGGTGTTTTCCTTGCCGGGCATCGAAAAAGCCGCTGAACAGTTCTGGAATGATGCGCGCAACCGCTATGAAGAACGCCGCGTTGACCCTGAGCGACCCCTGCTGCCGCCTGCTGACATCTTTTTGCCGGTTGAAGACTGCTTTGCCCGCCTGAAGAACTGGCCGCGGGTGGTGGTCAGCCAAGATGACATCGAGGATGGCGTTGGCCGCCTGCGCTTTAACGCCCAGCCATTGCCTGATTTAGCGATTCAGGCCAAAGCCAGCGAACCACTGGCCGCACTGCGTGGCTTTATTGAGGAGTATCAGGGGCGCATTCTGTTCTGCGCCGAATCCGCCGGGCGCCGCGAAGTGCTGCTTGAGTTGCTCGCCCGCCTGAAGCTCAAACCCAGGGAAGTCGATGGCTGGACGCAGTTTATCGCCGGCAAAGAGCGCCTGGGCATCACCATCGCCCCGCTCGATGAAGGCTTACAGCTTGAAGATGTGGCGCTGATCGCCGAAAGCCCGCTATTTGGCCAGCGGGTGATGCAGCGCCGACGCCGGGAAAAAACCCGCGATGCGGGTGAAAACGTCATCAAGAACCTCACCGAATTGCGTGAAGGTTCTCCGGTGGTGCATATCGACCATGGTGTGGGCCGCTATCAAGGCTTGATTACCTTGGAGATTGACGGCCAGAACGCTGAGTTTCTGTCATTGCAGTACGCCGAAGAAGCCAAGCTGTATGTGCCGGTTGCCAACCTGCATTTGATCGCCCGCTACACCGGCAGCGACGATGCACTCGCCCCGCTGCACCGCCTGGGTTCGGAGATCTGGCAGAAGGCCAAGCGCAAAGCCGCCGAGCAGGTCCGTGACGTGGCCGCTGAACTGCTGGATATCTACGCCCGCCGGGCCGCGCGTGAAGGCTATGCCTTTGCCGACCCGCAAATGGATTACGCCACCTTCAGCGCCGGCTTCCCATTTGAGGAAACGCCGGATCAACAGACCGCGATTGATGCAGTGCGCGATGACATGCTCGCGCCCAAGCCGATGGATCGCCTGGTATGCGGCGACGTGGGCTTTGGCAAAACCGAAGTGGCCATGCGCGCTGCGTTTATAGCGGTGCATGGTGGCAAGCAAGTGGCGATTCTGGTGCCAACCACCCTGCTCGCCCAACAGCATTACAACAGCTTCCGCGACCGCTTTGCTGACTGGCCGGTAAAAGTCGAAGTGATGAGCCGCTTCAAAAGCGCCAAAGAAGTCAGCGAGGCCATGCAAAAGCTGGCGGAAGGCAAGGTCGACATCGTCATTGGCACTCACAAGCTGCTGCAAGACGACGTTAAATTCAACAACCTTGGTCTGGTGATCATCGACGAAGAACACCGCTTTGGCGTGCGCCAGAAGGAACAGCTCAAGGCCCTGCGCAGCGAGGTGGATATCCTCACCCTGACTGCCACGCCTATCCCGCGTACGCTGAATATGGCCGTTGCCGGCATGCGCGACTTGTCGATCATTGCCACACCACCAGCTCGGCGCTTGTCGGTACGCACCTTCGTCATGGAACAGCAAAACACCGTGATCAAAGAGGCACTGCTGCGTGAGCTATTGCGCGGCGGTCAGGTGTATTACTTGCACAACGATGTAAAAACCATCGAGAAGTGCGCCGCTGACCTGGCCGAACTGGTGCCTGAAGCCCGCATTGGCATCGGCCACGGACAGATGCGCGAACGTGAGCTGGAACAGGTGATGGGTGATTTCTATCACAAGCGCTTCAATGTGTTGATCGCCTCGACCATCATCGAGACCGGGATTGACGTACCAAGCGCCAATACCATCATCATCGAGCGCGCCGACAAGTTTGGCTTGGCCCAGCTACATCAACTGCGTGGCCGGGTCGGTCGTAGCCACCACCAAGCCTACGCCTACCTGCTGACGCCGCCGCGCAAGCAACTCACCGATGATGCGCAGAAGCGCCTCGAAGCGATCGCCAACGCGCAGGACCTCGGCGCCGGCTTTGTCTTGGCCACCCATGACCTTGAAATTCGCGGCGCAGGCGAACTGCTAGGCGATGGCCAGAGCGGGCAAATCCAGGCGGTCGGCTTCACCCTGTACATGGAAATGCTCGAACGCGCGGTCAAGGCCATCCGCAAAGGCGAACAGCCGAACCTCGATCAACCCTTGGGTGGCGGCCCGGAAATCAACCTGCGCGTGGCCGCACTGATTCCCGACGATTATCTACCCGATGTCCACGCCCGCTTGATCCTGTACAAGCGCATTGCATCGGCCGTCGATGAAGACGGCCTGAAAGAGCTGCAAGTGGAGATGATCGACCGTTTCGGACTGCTCCCTGAGCCAACCAAGAACCTGGTGCGCATCACCCTGCTCAAGCTTAAAGCCGAGGCACTGGGCATCAAAAAGCTTGATGCTGGCCCGCAAGGTGGGCGTATCGAGTTTGCGGCCGACACCTGTGTTGACCCACTGACCCTGATCAAACTGATTCAAGGCCAACCCAAACGCTATAAATTCGAAGGCGCTACGCTGTTCAGATTCCAAGTCCCCATGGAACGGCCTGAAGAACGATTTAATACACTGGAAGCGCTGTTTGAGCGCCTTACACCCTCATCTTGAAGGACCAATACGTGAAAATGCGCGTACTTCGCAGCCTTGCTTTGCTGCCCCTGCTGGCAATTAGCGCTTTAAGCCAAACGGCAGTGGCCGCTGACACCTATCAGATAGAAGTGATTGTGTTCCGCCAGCCGGGAGAAATCCTCATGTCCGGCAAGCGCGCCCCCGATGATTGGAGCCAAAGCGCACGCCTGATTGATGCTGACCAGGAGCGGGCAACCACCCTTGACAGTGAAGCGGAGAAGCTTAATGACGGCGGTGACTATCAAGTTCTGCTGCACAAGGCCTGGACCCAGGCCAGCGATGAGACTGTGGCATTCAGTAGCGGCGCTGTACGCCTCGGCCACGCACCGATTGAAGGCACCCTGAGCCTTAACCAGGCGCGCTCGCTGGAAGCCAAGGTGGATCTGTGGATTAACCAGTTCGAGTCAGGCGGCTTAGTGGCGCGCAGTGAGCACCTGCAACAATCGAGCAGCCTGCAAACGCGCAAGCTCAACTATATCGACCATAGCAACCTGGGTATGCTGATTCGGGTCCGCCCGGAATAGAACCACCGTCCGAAGGCTCTGCATGAGGAGGTCGACCCTCTTTTCGGCCACCATTGCGACCTCAAATATTCATGGTTTTGCGCCAATCACGGTGGGCAAGCTTCGCGTTGCCACACCCTACAAAAACCCGACGACTCCACCGTCATCCGACATTACCGTGAATTAGGCGCTCAACACCCGCGCCAGAACGGCTTTGACCTTGTCCATGCCATCGACCAGGGCCTGCTCGATTTGGGCCATGGTGATCAGCTCATTACTCTTGCCTGCTGCTGGGTTAACCACCAATGATAAACAGGCGTATGGCAGGTCGAGCTCACGGGCCAGCACGGCCTCGGGCATACCGGTCATGCCGACAATATCGCAGCCATCGCGCTCCATGCGCGCGATCTCTGCCACGGTCTCCAGACGTGGGCCCTGGGTCGCACCGTACACACCATGACTGCTGAATGCGCAATGCTCAGCCATCAGCGCCGCGCAGAATTTGCCGCGCAGGACTTCATCATAGGGGTGACTGAAATCGATATGGGTGACATGGTCGAGTTCGCCAGCAAAATAGGTGTGCTCACGACCACTGGTGTAATCGATCACCTGATGCGGCACGCAGAAATGCCCGGTGCCCATGGCCATGTGAATGCCGCCGACCGCATTGACGGCGAGAATCGCCTGAGCGCCCGCTTCCTTCAGCGCCCATAAATTCGCTCGATAGTTGACCTGATGCGGCGGGATTCGGTGCGGGTGGCCGTGACGGGCCAAAAACAACACCTCTCGCCCAGCATATTCACCGCGCAACACCGCCGCCGAAGGCGCACCAAATGGCGTGTCGATGTTCAGCGCAGCAGTAATTGTCAGGCCTTCCAATTGGGTCAGGCCGGTGCCGCCAATAATCGCGTAAACCGTCATCGCGTTATCCTTATTCAATGAGTTGTGCTGCGCGCAGCGCGCGAGTTGCTTCGAGCCAGCGCGGACTCCGGCGGTATTCGATACCGGGGAATGCCTGGCGGCGCATAGGTGCCAAACCCGCCGGGGCCACTACGTTGAGGCGCTGCGCGGCACTCAATGCCAACTCGGCCGCAGCTCGGTCATTACACACCAGCCCCATGTCGCAGCCCGCGCTCAAGGCGGCCTCAATCCGGCAGGCGGCATCGCCCACCACATGGGCGCCTGCCATCGACAGGTCATCACTGAAGATCACGCCTTTAAAGCCCAACTCACCGCGCAAAATGTCTTGCAGCCAGCGCCGTGAAAAACCGGCAGGCTGGTCATCCACTTGTGAATAAATCACGTGGGCGGGCATCACTGCTGCCAACTGGTTACCCAACTGAGCGAAGGGTTGCATATCTTGCGCACGAATCTGCTCGAGGCTGCGCTCATCCACTGGAATCGCAACGTGTGAGTCGGCTTCAGCCCAACCATGCCCGGGGAAATGCTTCCCGGTTGCAGCCATGCCAGCTTGATTCATACCACGAATAAAGGCACTGGCCAGCTGTGTCGCACGCTGGGCATCCCCTTCAAAGGCACGACTGCCGACCACAGCGCTGCGCTGATGATCCAGGTCCAGCACTGGCGCAAAGCTCAGGTCCAAACCAACAGCCAGCACCTCAATGGCCATGACCCAACCGCAATATTCAGCCAGTTGCTCAGCATTGGGGTTGTCAGCAATCGCACGCATCGCCGGCAAGCGCACAAAACCCTGGCGCAGGCGCTGCACGCGACCGCCCTCTTGATCGACAGCCAATAGCAAATCAGGGCGAACCTGACGAATAGCGGCGCTCAATTCACGCACTTGGCGTGGATCTTCAATGTTGCGCGCAAACAAAATCAAACCGCCCACTTGCGGCTGACGCAGGATGTGCCGGTCTTCGGCCGTAAGCCAGGTACCGTCGATGTCGAGCATCAACGAGCCTTGAAGAGGTGAACTCACAGAAAATCCTTAATCAAGAGGGATCGCGGCCCAGTCAGGACACGCGGCTTCATCGATAACCACGGCGCAATTGACCGGCACTTGCGGGAACAGTTGCAGCAAATCAGTGTTACGCAAGCGAATGCAGCCGTGGGAAAGCGCCACGCCCATTGGCTCGGTGTCTGGGGTGCCATGCAGGTAGATGTAGCGGCGGAACGTATCGACATTGCCCAAGCGATTGCGGCCAATTTCACAGCCACTGAGCCAAAGAATCCGGGTCAAAATCCAATCACGCCCCGGAAAGCCTTCAGCCAGTTGCGCCGACCAGACTTCACCCGTCCAGCGTCGCCCGCGCAGTACCGCACCCTGCGGCAACTGAGCGCCAATCTTGGCGCGCACGATATGCCTGCCCCGGGGCGTACACCCAGAACCATTTAGCTCGCCAACACCGTTGAGCGCAGTGGATACCGGCATACGCAGCAACAGACGATCACCAGCGAAGCCATAAAGGCGCTGATCGGCAATGGAGATATGCAATAAATCGAGAATAACCATGGCCGCTAGCTTAGCGGATCAGCCCCAAGACGCCCACCCATTGCGCATTAAACCTTGGCAGTGAGTGGCGGAGTTTTGAGCCGTGGACGCAATTTTGCAGCAGCCAAAGCAGGATCACTTAGACCTGATTCAGAGCGCATGCCCGCCGCCAAAAATGGCACCATCAGGCGCATCACTTGCTCAATCGAAGTATTGACCCCGAAATCGGTCTCTGACATGGCGCGCAACGCCTTGATACCCGACATGCTGAACGCCGCAGCGCCCAACATGAAGTGCACGCGCCAGAACAGTTCGAGCGGCGGAATACGGGGTGCGGCTTCGTGAACCAGCATCATGTAACGGCGAAATACCTTGCCATAGACCTCTTCAAGGTATTTGCGCAAATGCCCCTGGCTTTGACTGAACGCCAAACCCAGCAAGCGCATGAAGATAGACAGATCGTTGCCGCTGCGCGGCTTGACCGCAAGCGCATGCTCAACCAGAAGCTCGAGCAGCTCCTCAAGGGAGATAGGCGTGTCCGGCTTGGCCTGGCGGCGGTCCAGTTCACGTTCAAGGCTGGCGCAGAATGGGCCCAGAAAGCGCGAGAACACCGCTTGAATCAAGGCTTTCTTCGAGCCGAAGTGATAGTTCACGGCCGCCAGATTGACCCCAGCCTTACTGGTAATCAAACGTAACGATGTTTCCGCAAAACCTTTTTCGGCAAACAGTTGCTCTGCAGCATCCAGAATGCGTTCAACAGTTTCGGACTGAGCCATTAGCTATCACCTGACAAACACTTGTTTGAAACATACGTTTCAGCTCCATGCATTGTCAAGCATTGCAACGCCGTCTTTTGCATCAGCTTCAACTACTGACTCAAAGACGCTCACCACGCTAACCGAGTAACAGGGCGAAAGAAAGAAAATAGCAGGCTTAAATGCAGGCAAATGCAAAACGAGGATTGCCAAGCTCGATTCACTGTATATAATCCCAGTCACTGTATATAAAAACAGAGTCGATCCAATGATAAAGCTGACGCCACGCCAAGCTGAGATTCTCGCCTTTATTAAGCAATGCCTTGAAGACAATGGCTTCCCGCCTACTCGCGCGGAAATTGCTCAGAAGCTGGGCTTCAAATCGCCTAACGCTGCTGAAGAGCATCTTAAGGCCCTCGCCCGCAAAGGTGCGATCGAGATGACACCCGGCGCATCGCGCGGCATTCGCATCCCAGGCTTCGAGCCCAATACGGAAGAAGATGGCCTGCCAGTCATCGGCCGCGTAGCAGCGGGTGAACCGATTCTGGCACAACAACACATCGAAGATTCCTGCCGAATAAACCCCGCCTTCTTCCACCCCAAGGCAGATTATCTGCTGCGGGTACGCGGCATGAGCATGAAAGACATTGGCATCCTCGATGGCGACTTACTGGCCGTGCACACCACGCGCGAGGTCCGCAATGGCCAAATCGTGGTGGCACGAATCGATGATGAAGTCACAGTCAAACGCTTCAAGCGTGAAGGCAACAAAGTCTGGTTGATCGCCGAAAACCCTGAGTTTTCCCCTATTGAAGTCAACCTCGAAGAACAGGACTTTGTGATTGAAGGATTAAGTGTCGGCGTTATCCGCCGCTAAGGAAGTATTTATGCAGCTGTCTCAACCGCTCAATCAGACACAACTTCCACTGTTCGAGGCTTTTATGGCTGTCAGCGCCCCTGCACTGCCGCAAGAAGCACTCAACGATGCCTGGCAGGATCAGCCTCAGGCATTTAGCGAATTGTCGCTCAGAGGCGCTGCGAGACACTGCCTAACCCTACTCGCCCCAATCCTTCGCGAGCTCAGCGAAAATGACAGCGAGCGCTGGCTCACACTGATTGCCCCACCGAGCAATTTAACCCAAAGCTGGCTGCGCGACGCCGGGCTTAACCGTGAACGTATTCTGCTGTTGCAGCCGCGCGGCGAACAAAGCGCATTGCAATTGGCTGAAGATGCCTTGAAGCTGGGCCGCAGCCACACTGTCGTAAGTTGGTTGCACCCACTTCAGCAGGCCGCGCGCCAGACCCTGGAAAAGGCGGCACGCGAAGGTGATGCGCAGAGCCTGAATATCAGCCTCGGCTAAAACAGCTGGGCAGGATCGAACCGCCCCGGATCGCAGGATGATGCTTTGTCATCGGCAATTGGCGGCATCGATGCTTTGGGTATTGGCTCAATAGAGTGAAACGCTTGGTGTTGCCTGGCCAACCGGCCTATTCACAATGCTTAATGAAGCACCCGTTCTTCGCCTTCATGCTGAAAGTCATTCTCGGCCAGACGTCCAGCCATCTGCACGCCGACATTGAGCATGGCCTTGGCCACTTCAACATGCTGCCCTTGCAGGAAAGACTTCGCATCAGAGGAGAAATCCAGCACTACAAGCGCCTCCTCATCGTCTGCGCGGCGCAAGGCGATACGGCCATCAGGTAGTTCAACGATTTCTAAAAACGAAGTAGGCATAGGTTTGAGTCTCCACGTTAGCCGCCCATTGTAACAGCCGACCAGAGCCTCGCCCTAGCCCGCTGATCAATAATGGCCTACCACTCGCTGAGCGACTCACGAAAACGCCGCGCCAGAGCGGTTATCTGTTTACGCCAGCCTTCAAGCGTTTCGCGCTCCAACACCTCAGGCGCTTGATCAATACTGACAGCCACAATCAAAGGTGTTGTCGGGTCAACTTTGGCCTTTTGCTGCATCTGCGGCGGCTTGTACAGCGCCTTGTAGGCTGCCAATAACTGCGCAAGCCAGGTTTCGGCGTTCGCCGCCAACTCAACCAACTCAGAAAGCTCCGGGCTAGGCGCCGCGTCGAGCAGCACGCCATCAAGCAGGATTTCAACCTGAGGCGACTGGCTGTTCGGCAAGCGGTAGTAACCAGCAATCTCATGGCACAGGCCAAGCACTGCGCCGTACAAATGAAACAATGCCGCTTCACGCTCGGCCTGAATCAGCCCCTGAACGTTCATCGCCTGAGCCGTTTCCGCCTTGCGCCAGGACTCGAGCGACAAGCCAGCGTAAAAGATTTTTTGATTGGTGCGGGTGTACAACTCGTTAGCCATGGCTAACCACTCCTCGACAGATCAACGCTCAAAATTTGAGCAACCGGATGCGCGCAAGCCAAGCCAGCACTAAGCCAGATAATCAGAGATCGAGTCGCGCACACCGCAGGCCTGCGCGACCACTCCAATTAACGCTTCTTGTCTTCGACTTTCCACTTACCGCCGTCAAAGAATGCCTTCCAGCCTGTAGGCTTACCTTCAACCTCAGTCTGTACATATTGCTCTTTGGTCTTGCGGCTGTATCGAATAACTGCCGGACGGCCTTCTGGATCTTTCTGCGGCGCGCTGAACAGGAACTCGTACTTCGGATCGATCTCGTCTTTGTGCGGCAGAATCTCGATTACCAGCGGCGCACGGGTTTCACGGTTTTTCGGGAACTGACTGGCGGCCAGGAACAGACCAGACGCACCATCACGCAGCACATAGGTGTCGTTGACCTTCTCGCACTTCAGCTCCGGCATTTTCACCGCGTCCATCTTCGGTGGCGCTGGCTCACCGCTGCGCAGCAATTTACGGGTGTTTTTACACTCGCTATTGGTGCAACCGAAGAACTTGCCGAATCGGCCGGTTTTCAGTTGCATCTCGCTGCCGCACTTATCGCACTCAAGACTCGGACCTTCATAGCCCTTGATCCGGTATTGCCCGGTTTCAATTTCGTAACCTGTGCAGTCCGGATTATTGCCGCAGATATGCAATTTGCGGGTTTCGTCGAGCAAGTAGGCGTCCATTGCCGTGTCGCAAATTTTGCAGCGGTGCTTGCCAAGCAGCACAAGGGATTCCGACTCACCCTCGTCGTCCGCAGCGATTTCATCGCCCGGCACCAGATTGATGGTCGATTTGCAGCGCTCTTTCGGCGGCAGGCTGTAACCCGAGCAACCCAGGAACACACCTGTCGACGCGGTGCGAATCATCATCGGACGACCACACTCACGACAGGCAATGTCAGTCGGCGTTGGCGTGTTGGCACGCATGCCGGTATCGCCGTCAGCTGCGACTTCAAGTTTTTTCTTGAAGTCACCGTAGAACTCATCAAGCACGTTCTTCCACTCGCGCTCACCCTGCGCAACATCATCGAGGTTCTCTTCCATGCCGGCGGTGAAGCCATAGTCCATGAGGTTGGAGAAACTTTCAGACAGTCGCTCAGTGACGATGTCGCCCATCTTTTCCGAATAGAAACGACGGTTGTGCAGAGCAACGTAACCACGGTCCTGAATGGTCGAGATGATGGCTGCATAGGTCGACGGACGACCAATACCACGCTTCTCCATCTCTTTTACCAAGCTGGCCTCAGAGTACCGCGCCGGCGGCTTCGTGAAGTGCTGACTTGGATCGAGCTTGATCAGCTTGAGCACTTCGCCCTGCTTCATTTCCGGCAACACAGCGTCGTCGCCCGGCTTGCTCACCTGAGGCAATGCACGGGTGTAACCATCAAACTTGAGGATGCGGCCCTTGGCACGCAATTCAAACTGTGCAGCCTCAACCGTCACTGTGGTCGACAAATATTGGGCAGGCGGCATCTGGCAAGCCACAAACTGACGCCAAATCAGCTCGTACAGACGCTCAGCGTCACGTTCCATACCGCTGAGCTGAGTCGGCTTGGTGTTGACGTCAGACGGACGAATCGCTTCGTGAGCCTCCTGCGCGCCTTCCTTGCTGCTGTACATATTTGGCGTTTCCGGCAGGTATTTCTTGCCGAACTCGTCTTCGATAAAGCTGCGCACCATGGTCACCGCGTCGGCCGACAGGTTTGTCGAGTCGGTACGCATATAAGTGATATAGCCCGCTTCATACAGACGCTGGGCCATCATCATGGTCTTTTTCACGCCAAAGCCCAGGCGATTACTTGCAGCCTGTTGCAGCGTCGAGGTGATAAAAGGCGCAGAAGGCTTGCTGCTGGTCGGTTTGTCTTCACGCTTGGCGATGCTATAGCTGGACGCCTTAAGCGTCTCCAGCGCAGCCATGGCCTGCGTTTCGTTGAGCGGCTTGAAGGCTGCACCGTTTTCACGGGCTACTTCAAAGCGCACGGTGTCTTTTTTACCGGTGGCCAGATCGGCGTGCACTTCCCAATACTCTTCCGGTACGAAGGCACGAATCTCTTTCTCACGCTCCACCACCAGCTTGACCGCTACCGATTGCACACGGCCGGCAGACAGCCCACGGGCAATCTTCGACCACAGCAGCGGCGAGACCATGTAACCCACTACACGGTCAAGGAAACGGCGCGCTTGCTGAGCATTAACCCGATTAATATCGAGCTCGCCCGGCTTGGAGAATGCCTCTTGAATGGCTTTCTTGGTGATCTCGTTGAACACCACACGCTTATATCGGCTGTCATCACCACCAATGGATTCGCGCAGGTGCCAGGCAATGGCTTCCCCCTCGCGATCCAAGTCGGTTGCGAGATAGATGGTGTCGGCGTCTTTGGCCAAGCGGCGCAGTTCATCCACCACTTTCTCTTTGCCTGGAAGGATCTCGTACTTGGCTTTCCAGCCATGCTCAGGATCAACACCCATGCGTGCAACCAATTGACGCTTGGCTTTTTCTTTGGGCGACAGAGCCGGTGCCTCGCCTGCAGCAGCTTTTCCGCGCTTGGCCGGTTCTTTGGCCGCGCTTGCCGAACCACTAGTAGGCAGGTCACGGATGTGGCCGATGCTCGACTTCACCACGTACTCGTTGCCCAAGTACTTGTTGATGGTCTTGGCCTTGGCCGGGGATTCCACGATGACCAGCGATTTACCCATGGATCAGAAAATTCCTGAATGTGAAGAAAAGAAAAGGCAGGAGACGCCTTGTCTGGCACCGCTATATATAGTGGCGCTCAAGGCAAGGTCAAGTTTAGGTGGCCTGCGGAGTGCTTCAAGGTTTGCCAAAAAGTGGTGTTTCGGCTTCGATCAGAGCAAAGCGCGGAACGCTTTCGCCGTCAACATCGACACGCTCACAAAACATCTCGAGCGGACGCACCCAAAGCCCATATTCACCGTACAGCGCTTGATAAACAACGACCTGCTGCTCAGTTTCGGAATGTTGAGCGACCCCAAAAACACGGTATTCAGGGCCTTTGTAATGACGGTAAAGACCGGGCTTTATCTGCATCGCTCACATCCTTAAAAAAAAATTTATCGCAAGCAAACAAAAACCGGGGCACATGGCCCCGGTTTCACATCTTTAAACGGTTAAACGCGTTCGAAGACGGTGGTGATGCCCTGACCGAGGCCCACGCACATAGTAGCAACACCCAGGGTGCCGTTGTTTTGCTTCATTACGTTAAGCAGGGTACCGGAGATACGGGCACCGGAACAACCGAACGGGTGACCCAAAGCAATCGCACCGCCGTGCAGGTTAACCATTTGATCCATTTTATCGAGCACTTTGAGGTCCTTCAGCACAGGCAATGCTTGCGCTGCGAAGGCTTCATTGAGCTCCATAAAATTGATGTCAGCCATGGTCAGACCGGCACGTTTCAAGGCTTTCTGAGTCGAAGGCACAGGACCGTAACCCATGATCGCCGGATCAACCCCGGCAACCGCCATCGCACGCACCACAGCCATCGGCTGGATGCCCAGATCCTGAGCACGCTGAGCGGACATCACGATCATGCACGAAGCACCGTCAGTGATCTGCGAGGACGTACCTGCAGTCACGGTGCCGCCCTTCGGATTAAATGCTGGACGCAACGCCGCCAAGCTCTCAAGGGTTGTTTCCGGACGAATGGTTTCGTCGTAGTCAAACACCTTGAGGAAGCCGTTCTCGTCGTAGCCTTCCATCGGGATGATTTCATCCTTGAAGTTGCCTTCAACGGTCGCTTTTTGCGCCAAACGGTGCGAACGCTCGCCAAATGCATCCTGCTGCTCACGGCTGATGCCATGCATCTTGCCGAGCATTTCAGCGGTCAGACCCATCATGCCCGACGCTTTCGCTGCGTACAGCGACAGGTGCGGGTTTGGATCGACGCCATGCATCATGCCGACGTGGCCCATGTGCTCAACACCACCGACCACGAATACATCGCCGTTACCGGTTTGAATCGCCTGCACAGCAGTGTGCAGAGCGCTCATGGAAGAGCCGCACAGACGGCTAACTGTCTGACCAGCACTGGTGTGCGGGATCTGAGTCATCAGCGACGCCATGCGTGCGATGTTCCAGCCCTGCTCCAATGTCTGGTTTACACAACCCCAGATTACGTCTTCGACTTCAGCCGGATCGATCTTCGAGTTACGATCCAGGACGCCGCGAATCAGGTTGGCCGACATGGTCTCGGCACGGGTGTTACGGTGCATGCCGCCTTTCGAGCGCCCCATCGGGGTGCGACCGAAATCGACAATCACTGCATCTCTTGGGTTCAAGCTCATTATTTTACCCTCGCTAAATCGTTGCGCGATTAACCGAAAAACTTCTGGCCGTTCTTGGCCATTTCACGCAGCTTTTCAGTTGGCTGGTACAACGCGCCCAGTTCGGCGTACTTATCGGCCAGGGCTACAAATTCCGCTACACCAATGCTATCGATGTAACGCAGTGCACCCCCACGGAACGGCGGGAAGCCAATACCGTAGATCAGGCCCATATCGGCCTCTGCAGCGGTTTCAACGATGCCATCTTCGAGGCAGCGAACAGTTTCCATGCACAGCGGAATCATCATGAAGTTGACGATGTCTTCGTCAGTCAACTCACGCTCTTCACGGACGATTTCTTTAAGCAATTCGTAAGCTTTAGGGTCAACAACCTTCTTCGGCTTGCCGCGCTTGTCAGTCTCGTAGGCATAGAAGCCCTTGCCATTTTTCTGGCCCAGGCGATCAGCGTCGTACATCACATCGACCGCAGTACGACCTTCAACTGCCATGCGATCCGGGAAGCCTTCAGCCATAACGTCACGGCCGTGGTGGCCCGTGTCGATACCAACAACGTCAGACAAGTACGCCGGGCCCATTGGCCAGCCGAACTTCTCCATGACTTTGTCGATACGGGTGAAATCAACACCAAACTCAAGCAGCTTGGAGAAACCACCGAAGTACGGGAACAGCACGCGGTTGACCAGGAAGCCTGGGCAATCGTTTACCACGACCGGGGTTTTACCCATCTTCTTGGCGTAAGCCACGGTTGTCGCAATGGCGACTTCACCCGACTTTTCACCGCGAATCACTTCAACCAGCGGCATCATGTGTACCGGGTTGAAGAAGTGCATACCGCAGAAGTTTTCAGGGCGCTTCAACGCTTTAGCCAGCAAGCTGATGGAGATGGTCGAAGTGTTGGAAGTCAGGATCGCATCATCACGAACCACCCCTTCAACTTCAGCCAATACCGCTTGTTTGACTTTCGGATTTTCAACCACAGCTTCAACCACGATATCAACGTGACCGAAGTCGCCATAAGACATGGTTGGGCGAATGGCGTTGAGTGCCTCAGCCATTTTGGCTGGGGTCAAACGACCTTTTTCGACGCGCTTGCCGAGCAGCTTGGACGCCTCGTTCAAGCCCATTTGGATACCCTCTTCGCGGATATCCTTCATCATGATCGGCGTGCCTTTGACAGCCGACTGATAGGCAATGCCGCCGCCCATGATACCAGCGCCCAATACGGCAGCCAGCTTCACGTCTTTAGCGACTTCGTCGTACTGCTTGGCTTTCTTCTTCAGTTCCTGGTCGTTCAGGAACAGACCAATCAGGCTTGCAGCCACTGGCGTTTTAGCCAGTTTTACAAAACCTGCAGCTTCAACTTCCAACGCTTTATCGCGACCGAAGTTGGCGGCTTTCTGAATGCTTTTGATCGCTTCAACCGGCGCCGGGTAGTTCGGGCCAGCTTGACCTGCAACGAAACCTTTGGCGGTTTCAAAGCACATCATCTGCTCAATGGCGTTGAGCTTGAGCTTTTCCAGCTTAGGCTGACGCTTGGCCTTGTAATCCAGTTCGCCACTGATGGCGCGCTTGATCAGGTCCAACGCAGCAGCTTGCAACTTGTCAGCGTCAACAACAACGTCAACAGCGCCCATTTTCAGAGCATCGTCAGCGCGATTTTCCTTACCGGCGGCAATCCACTCGACAGCATTGTCGGTACCGATCAGGCGCGGCAGACGCACAGTGCCACCGAAGCCTGGGTAGATACCCAGTTTAACTTCTGGCAGGCCAACTTTAGCGTTGCTGGCCATCACGCGGTAATCCGCAGCCAAGCACATTTCAAAGCCACCGCCCAGTGCGATGCCGTTGATAACGGCCACAGTTGGCACAGCCAAGTCTTCAAAGTCGCTGAAAATCTTGTTGGCTTCGAGATTGCCCGCGACCAACTCTTCGTCGGGCAGTTTGAAATTCTCAACGAATTCGGTGATATCGGCACCGACGATAAATACGTCTTTACCGCTGGTAACAATCACGCCTTTGATCGAACCATCGGCCTTGATTGCATCTACGGACTGACGCAATTCGTTCAGGGTAAGACGGTTGAACTTGTTGACGGATTCACCCTTGAGGTCGAAATTCAATTCGACGATGCCACTTTCAAGAGCTTTAACCGTGATGGCTTTACCTTCGTAAATCATCAACTGATCTCCACGATATGGAAGCTAAACAGTACACGTCAGAGCCCTGCTCTGCGGCTGAGCCGGCAAGAGTAGCGGGAAACACCTGGCACACCCACTGACGCGATATTCGAGCAGTAAAGGCGTCGTTTATTACAAACAAACGCTCAATTCATACGCCCGTTTGATTTGGGTCGGCACACATTCAGGGAAAAGACTTAACTTGTCAATTGTCGATCGATGCCCCAAGCGATGCAAAAACGTTACAAAACCCTCTGGAGGCTAGGTTCAATGCCGGCTACGGGGGATTATCAGCTAATCTTTTAGCCTGTAATTCATCGATAGCAGGCAACTAAACTAGCGCTATAACACGCTAGTAAATCCGGCCGCAGCCCGGTACATTTACAGACAGATGGCCAGCACAGACTCGCCACAACTTGCTAACAAAACAACAACGAACCCTCCAAAAGGGTCTATGGAGCGCTGTATGACAAGCCGAATGCTTGCCATTTCTCTACGTACTTTTTTAGTTCTCTCTATGCTCCTGATCAGCGCGCTCAGCCAGGCCGCCCAAGCCCCAGCAGATAGCCTGCTGAAGCTGCACCAGATGCGCCTAGACACCCAGAAAAGCCTGAGCAGCTTCTACATGTACAACAACATGGAAGGCGATCAGCGCTATGCGCGCATGATCACTGAATCGCTCAGTGCAGCCGATCAGGCGCTGGCAACCCTGCAAGACTTGAACGGCGACAGTTCAAAGGCCCTCAGCAGCCAGTTGCTTGGTCTCTGGGATGTTTATCAGAAGAATATGAAAATACTGGTTGCCACGCTCAAGTCTCAAGGCTACACCGACTTGCAGCCGGTGGCGGACTTGGCCGAACACAACCAAAAAATCATGGCGTTAAGCCAAGAGCTTTACACCAAGATCGAGCAGGAAACAGGGTACAGTGTGCCGCCACTGATTCAGCAGACGCGCAAGCAAAGTTTGCTGATGCAAGCCATTGCGGTCGATTACTCATCGCGCAGTGCGTCGGTAGGTGCAACCTTTATGGGCGGCGGCGACAGTCGCAGCATGGAAGATCTGGTGAACGACTTCGCCAGCACCCTGCAAGTGCTCAGCGTGGCGCCTGAAAACACCCCTCAGACCAGCGAAACCCTGAGCAATGTCAGTACAAAATGGCGCTACATTGAAAAATCTTTGAAGAACTACAACGAAAACAGTGTACCCTTCTTGGTTAGCAAGTACTCAGATAGCATCATTGAAGAGCTAGAACAGCTATCCTCACAGTATGCAGCTGCATCGACCTAAGCCGCTAAGTAGCCACGGCGAGATGCACACCACGAATTTACCGGCCTGCCTGGCCAACCTTCCAGCCCGGTGCTTGCATCGGGTTTTTCTTTACCGGCTATTGGCAGCCCCGCTGATGGCAATCCCGCAAAGAGTTGCCCTGCTGATGGCAGCCCCACTGATGGCAGCCCCGCTAATGGCAGCCCCGCTGATGGCAGCCCCGCTAAAAGTAGCCCTTAAGAAAATCGCGAATTGCCTCCAACTCCTGCGCCTTGGCCCCTTCGCCCCAGCACACCGCCACCATCTGCGGGCTCAGCTCGGCCTTGTAAACATCGGCAGGCAAGCTCGCCAGCCGCTGCGCAAGCTCGGTATCCACACAGGGCTCTTGCCACTGATTAAGCCATTGCCCCGGCTCTGCCTGCCAAAAGCACCAACTGTCCTGATACCCACGACGGCGCGCCAAATGATACTGCGGGCATGCAGCAGGCTGCCCGCGATGCAACCAATGAGGCCATTCCTGTCGCGATATGTTCATGGCCAGGCCGTACTGCCGGGCCTGCATGCGCACGTCCATACGCCCACGCAACCGCCGCGAAGGCATCAACATTGCCAAGGGGCTGAGCACACAAAACAGCAATGCCAACACGATCCAAGTGGTCATAGGTTATTTCTCTACTGTAAAAGCCTGCCGCAAGCGCTCATTAACGTTCATACTTAGCTTCATCGACTGTCCATTTAAGGAGTCTCTCATGTCCTACCAACATATCTTGGTCGCCGTAGACCTAACCGAAGAATGCGACCCGGTCATGAGCCGTGCGCAAATCCTGGCACGCAACAACCAAGCCAAGCTCTCGGTTGTACATGTGGTCGAACCGATGGCCATGGCCTTTGGCGGCGACGTACCCATGGATTTGTCGATGCTGCAACAACAGCAATTTGACCAAGCCCGTGAACGCCTCGACGCCTTCGCTGTAAAATACAACGAACTGGCCACTGACCAACGCCACCTGACTTACGGCCAACCGCGCCAAGAGATCCACCGCCTGGCCGAAGAGCAAGGCTGTGACTTGATCATCGTTGGCAGCCATGGCCGCCACGGCCTAGCCCTGCTTCTGGGTTCTACCGCCAATGACGTCCTTCATGGCGCGCCATGCGATGTACTGGCAGTTCGCCTGAAAAAGCCCGAATAAATTGATCCTGTCTTCGTCTGCCGCCTAGCCGGCAGACGTAGGCAGCCTCACGCAAGCCCATCACTCAGGGCTGTCTCCTGCGCTCATCACCATTGGCCGGATTTTCTGCAGTTGGGTTTCCAGCGAGTAGGTCATGCTTGAAGACATCGAAAAGAAGGTTAAAAACGCCTTCAAATTAGAGTCACCCTTACAGGTGTCGTGAATACGCTGCCAGAACGCCTGATTAACCAGCTGCAATTGCTGGAACATACGCACCAGCCCTTTCAACTCCCAATCGGCATGGCGCCCTTCACGTGCGTTGAAATATTGCCGCGACAAATACAGCGAAAACGCGCGCAGGATGAATTCCTGATTACTGGCAAAAGGTAAATGGTTCTGCGCCATGGGTTTGAGCTTGCCCAGCACGGGACAGGCACTGGTTGCCATGATCACTCCGAGCAGTGCACGCAGCCCCTCTTCAAGACCGGCATGCTTGGTGTATTCACGCTCAGGCGTGCGCACCCAGACCATGGCCTTGGTAAAAGCGGGCAACCCTTGGAAGTCCTCAATGACCCGGTGCAAATCCACCGCAGCCGGGCAATGACTGAAACTGTCTTTGCTCAGCGGGCAGTTGCTGCATTGCTGGTGACTCAGCCGCGTCCAAACCGGGGCGCTACTGGCTTCTAATGGATCGTATTCACGGTCCAATTCGATGCGGTAATTAAACTGATGACTGTCGTCGAGAGTAATGCGGTACTCGATAGACATTAAATTCTCCAGCAGGGGCAAACGCCACAGACTCAAACTGCATAAGGCCCCACGCCTCTAGACTGAGGGTTGGGGCCTTAAATTTAGGCCGTTGAGATTACCGGAAAACTAGGCTTCGAGCTCGGCCCAACGCTCCAGCAAGTGATCCAGTTCCTCTTGCAGCTGCGGCAACTTCGCCAAGACCTCAGCGGTCTTTTCCGGCGCCTGCTGATAGAAGCCCGCATCGCTGATTTGTGCCTGCACCGCCGCCATCTTTTGCTCGACCGCATCAATCTGCGCGGGTAATGCTTCCAGCTCACGCTGCAATTTGTAGCTGAGCTTTTTCTTGGCCGGAGCATTGTGCTCCGCAACTGGCGTCACAACAGGCTCCGGCGCGGCAACCACCGCTGAAGCCAACTCAGCCTTGCCGGCTTTAGTTTCTCCCACACCCAGCAAACGTGCCGAACCGCCTTGGCGTATCCAGTCCTGATAACCGCCAACGTATTCACGCACACGGCCTTCGCCTTCAAATACGAGGGTGCTGGTCACCACGTTGTCGAGAAATGCCCGGTCGTGGCTGACCATCAACACGGTGCCCGGGAAGGTCAGCAGAACTTCCTCAAGCAACTCAAGGGTTTCAACATCGAGGTCGTTGGTCGGTTCATCGAGTACCAGCAAGTTAGCCGGCTTGCTGAACAGCTTGGCCAGCAGCAAACGCGCACGCTCACCGCCGGACAATGCTTTAACCGGCGTACGCGCACGCTGCGGACTAAACAGGAAGTCGCCCAAGTAGCTGAGGACGTGACGGCTCTGACCGTCGATCTCGATAAAGTCGCGACCTTCAGCCACGTTATCGATCACGGTTTTTTCCAGATCCAACTGATGACGCAGTTGGTCGAAGTACGCCACGTCAATGCGCGTGCCTTCGTCAACACTACCGCTAGTCGGTTGCAGGCCGCCAAGCATCAGCTTGAGCAAGGTGGTTTTGCCGGTACCGTTAGCCCCAAGCAAACCTATACGGTCGCCACGCTGAAGCACCATCGAGAAGTCCTTGACCAGCATCGGACCGTCAGGATGGGCAAAGCTGACGTTCTCCAGCACCATCACCTGCTTACCCGACTTCTCGGCTGTTTCCAGCTGGATGTTGGCTTTGCCCGTGCGTTCACGGCGCTCACTGCGTTCAACGCGCAATGCCTTCAAGGCACGCACACGCCCCTCGTTACGGGTACGACGGGCTTTGATGCCCTGGCGAATCCAGACTTCTTCTTGCGCAAGGCGCTTGTCGAACAGTGCGTTGGCCGTCTCTTCAGCGGCCAGCGTGGCTTCTTTATGCACCAGAAAACTGGCGTAATCGCCATTCCAGTCAATCAGACCGCCACGGTCCAGCTCCAGGATCCGGGTGGCCAGATTCTGCAAGAATGAACGGTCGTGGGTAATAAACAGAACCGCCCCTTGAAACCCTATGAGCGCCTCTTCCAGCCAGGCAATCGCACCGATATCCAAATGGTTGGTAGGCTCATCGAGCAGCAGCATATCAGGCTCTGAAACCAATGCCTGGGCCAACAATACCCGGCGACGCCAGCCACCGGAAAGCTCCGCCAGAGTCTTGTCAGCCGGCAGCTGCAAACGGCTCAGGGTGCTGTCGACCAATTGCTGCAAACGCCAGCCGTCGCGCGCCTCGAGGTCTTGCTGAACATGCATCAGCTTATCGAGGTCGGCATCGCTGTGAATATTCTGACTCAGGTGGTGGTATTCAGCGAGCAATGCGCCAACACCATCCAGACCTTCAGCCACAACATCAAACACTGTGCGACCATCGGCCAACGGCAATTCTTGTGGCAACTCGCCAATTTTCAGACCGGGCGCACGCCACACGGCACCCTCATCCGGTTTCTGGTCGCCCTTGACCAACTTCAGCATGCTTGATTTGCCAGTGCCATTGCGGCCAATAATGCAAACGCGCTCGCCTCGGGCAATCTGCCAAGACACCTTGTCCAGCAGCGGCATGGCGCCGTACGCCAGGGAAACATCGGTGAACTTAAGCAGGGTCATGGTACGCCTCAACATTGATACAGCGAGGGCTTGCAGTATCAGAGCAACCGCAGGTTACGGCGTAACCTCGGCCAAGCGCTTCAAATACAGTGCTCACATCGCGAAATTTGATTAACGGAGCCTTAATGCGCCGATAAAAAACTGGGCGCGCATTCTAACCGAGTTGCGCCCTAGTATTGCGGGCATTTTTCATTATTAGCGGGTACAAGCGACCAGCCGCCTTTCGCCCACCCCAAGCAAACAGCTAAGCTAGGGCCATCAAGCGCATAGAAGCACAGCGCTCAATCAGACCTCACACCCGGAAGTGTCATGTCCCGCCGACTGTTAAAACTGTTTTCTTGCTTGATCATCTCGGCCACAGCTCTGTCCACCGCACAGGCCGCGAGCTTGAGCCAGCAACGCCAATACTACGATGAAGCCAAACGCGCCCTCGATAAAGGCGACAGTGGCCCGTACCAGCGCTATGCAAGCGCCCTGAGTGATTACCCGCTTGAGCCGTATCTGGCTTATACCGAGCTCACTGCGCGATTAAAATCGGCGAGCAATGCTGAAATCGAAGCTTTTCTTGCTGATCACGGCGATCTGCCCCAAGCCAGCTGGATGAAATTGCGCTGGTTACGCTGGCTGGCTGAACGCGGTGACTGGGCAACCTTTGCAAAATATTACGATCCGGCGCTCAATTTCACCGAGCTCGACTGCTTGAATGGTCGCTATCAAATGGGCCACGGCAAAGTCGCTGAAGGCTACGCGACCGCAGAAAAACTCTGGCTGGTGGGTAAATCCCAACCTGAAGCCTGCGATCGCTTATTCGATGAATGGGCAGCCGCCGGCCAACTAACCGAAAGCAAACGCTGGCAGCGCGCCAAGCTGGCAGCCGAAGTGCGCAACTACAGCCTCACCAGCTACCTGACCAAGGATTCACCGACACTCAGCGAAGAAGGCAAGTTACTGATTGAGGTCGCGCAAAAGCCCCAATTGCTGAGCAACCCTGCCCGCTTCGCGCCAGTCGATGAGCCTATGGCAGACATCGTCGGCCTGGGCCTGCGTCGCCTGGCTCGACAAGACCCAGAGAAAACCCTGAGCTTGCTCGACAGCTATGCGCAACGTATGCATTTTTCCGATGCAGAGAAGCTCTCAATCGCCCGCGAAGTCGGCTTGTCCCTGGCCAAGAATTTTGACCCGCGCGCCCTGGCCGTCATGGCCAAGTACGACCCGAAGCTGCAGAACGACACCGTCAGCGAATGGCGTGCCCGCCTGCTGATGCGTTTGGGTCGCTGGGACGAAGCGTACAAGTTGACCCAGCAAATGCCCGCCGAGTTGGCACACACCAGCCGCTGGCGTTACTGGACGGCTCGTAGCCTGCAGCTGGCCAAGCCAAACAGTACAGAACCAGGCAAGCTCTACCGCAGCCTGGCGACGGAGCGCGACTTCTATGGCTTTATGGCCGCAGACCAAGTCAAGGTTCCCTACAAATTCAATAACAAGCCATTGGCACTCGACCCCAATGTGGTAAAAAAAGTGCGCAATACCCCAGGTATCCGGCGAGCACTGGAGTTCCACGATCGCGGTCAAATCGTTGATGGCCGCCGCGAGTGGTACCACGTCAGCCGCCAGTTCAACCGCGACGAGCTAGTCGCTCAGGCCCGCCTTGGCTATGAACTGCAGTGGTACTTCCCAGCGATTCGCACAATTAGTTTGGCCAAGTACTGGGACGACTTGGATGTACGCTTCCCGGTTACCCATCGCGCATCACTCAACAGTGAAGCCAAGAAGCGCGGTATCCATTCCAGCTGGGTATTTGCAATCACCCGTCAGGAAAGTGCCTTTATGGCGGATGCGAAGTCCCCGGCAGGTGCAATGGGCCTGATGCAGTTGATGCCTGCCACCGCCAAGGAAACTGCGCGGCGCTATGACATTGCGCTAAGCAACCCGAACAATGTGTTAATTCCATCCGTTAACATTCAGCTCGGCGCGGCCTATCTGAGCCAGATTTACGCACAGTTCAATGGCAACCGCGTGCTGGCGACTGCGGCGTATAACGCGGGACCAGGGCGCGTTCGCCAATGGTTGCGCGGCGCCGATCACCTGCCGTACGACGTCTGGGTTGAAAACATTCCTTACGACGAAACCCGCCAATACGTGCAAAACGTACTGTCGTATGCGGTTATCTATGGTGAAAAACTTAACGCTCCGCAGCCACTGATTGCCTGGCATGAGCGCTACTTTGACGACCAATAAGCTTTAACGGTTGCGGTGGGTGGCATCACCGCAAATGCCGAACAGAAAAACGCTGCCCGCCGCAGGGTGTCCGCGTGATAACCGCAGGCGCCCACAAAACAATCCTACTCGAGCACTTCCACCGGCATGCCCAGATCAAGAGTTCCGGACGATAATGCAATCAGGTTCTGCCCGAAGAAGACGTCGCCCTCTATTTGCCGATAGGTTTTCAGCGTGGCCAGAGGTTCGCGATCTGCGCTGCGCTCGCCGGTGACCGGATCAAGCGTGGTCATGATGCAGCGTGAGCAGCCCTTGGCCACTTTGAACTCGATGCCACCAATAGCGATTCGCTTCCAGCTGTCTTCGGCGTAGGCATCACTGCCTTCAACCACGAGGTTGGGACGAAAACGCAGCATTTCCAACTCACGCCCCACCCGCCTGGATAAATCATCCAGCGAGGCCTGACCAATCAATAACAGCGGAAAACCATCGGGAAAGGCGACTTTCTGACCGATCTGCGCGTACACCGGATCAATTTGCCGAGCGCCTTCAGGGGCGACATACACCAGCCGACAATCACGCTGTAAAAACTGGCTCAACCACTGCGCGGCGTCATCACCTGCATCGGGCACGCGCAAACTGTCATGCCAGATATGCACACCGCGTAAATTTTCGCTGGCTGGCGGCACTGCAACCGCTAAGTCAGCCATACCGGGGGCACTCAAAAGCAATTCAGCTGAACTGCGCCAGCGCGCGGTTATCTGATTCATCTGGCTAAGAAGTCGCTGAGTAATGAAGCGCCCGCTCTGCGCATCGACTACCATCCAACGACGATCACCTTGCACGCCCAACGAGTCAAGCTGGGTATTTTGCAGCGGTTCGGCGGCGCCAGACTTCAGTGGATAACGGTACAAACCAGAGAGACGAAACATGAGCCAGCACTCCAAAACTCAAAACGCTGTTATACGAGCATGTGCCAACGCCCACAAGCCTCTAATGGGTTCGGCGTTCGTCTTGGCCCTTTGTGCTTGCAGCGCCAGCCCACCCGCGACCCTTGGTGTTCATGCGGGGCGCTTTGAGCCCTGCCCCAGCTCACCAAACTGTGTGAACAGCCAAGCGACGGACAGCGAACATAAAATCGCCCCGCTGGCGCTCAATGGCGACCCGGCCGAAACACAGGCGCTGCTACTGCGGGTCATTGCCGAACAGCCGCGCGCCAAGCTCACCAAAGCCGAGGGTAATTACCTGCGGTTTGAATTCACCAGCGCGGTGATGCGCTTTGTCGATGACGTTGAGTTTTTGGTCGGCAACCAGCGAATCGAAGTGCGTTCGGCATCGCGCCTCGGCTACTCGGACATGGGGGTAAATCGTGAGCGTATTGAGACAATTCGCAACGCGTTAGCCGAGCAGAAATGAGTAGCCCCGCTAACGCCTCATGGTCTTGGTCAAGCCTCTAATTCAAGGCGCTGGCGTACCACATCGACTAATTTGTCTGGCTGGAATTTCGATAAAAAATTGTCGCAGCCCACCTTCTTCACCATCGCATCATTGAAGCTTCCTGACAGCGAGGTGTGCAGCACCACGTACAACTCAGCCAAACGCGGGTCCTGGCGAATCTCAGTGGTCAGTCGATACCCGTCCATCTCAGGCATTTCAGCGTCAGTAAACACCATCAGTAACTTTTCAGTGAGCACGGCGCCTGCATCTGCCCAGCCTTTGAGCATGTTCAAGGCCTTCAACCCATCGCTGGCAACGTGCATCTTCACACCAAGCTGCCCCAGAGTTTCGCGCAACTGAGACAGTGCCACGCTGGAGTCATCAACCAGCAGCACTTCGCGGCCTTTTGCTTTGTGCAGCAGTGGATCACTCAGACGCTCATCAGAAATCTTGGCGTTGTAGGGCACGATCTCAGCCAAAACCATCTCAACGTCGATGATTTCAACCAACTGCTCTTCAACCTTGGTAATGGCGGTCAAGTAGTGCTGACGCCCAGCCCCGCCCGGTGGAGGCAGTACAGCTTCCCAGTTGAGGTTGATGATGCGCTCGACGCCCCCCACCAAAAACGCCTGAATTGAACGGTTGTACTCAGTGACGATGATGGTGCTCTGCTCTGTTGGCACAATCGGACGCATGCCAATGGCTTGCGACAGGTCGATCACCGGCAATGTTTTACCGCGAAGATTGATCACTCCACAAACACACCTGTGCCGATTGGGCATCAGGGTTAACTTGGGCATATGCAGGACTTCCTGCACTTTGAAAACGTTGATCGCAAACAGCTGACGCCCGTTCAAACGGAACATCAGAATTTCCAGACGATTTTCACCCACCAACTGTGTGCGTTGGTCTACCGAATCGAGAATTCCGGCCACTGCGAGCTCCTGTTATTTAGGCATCTACACCGACTACACCCGGTATATCGGCCGAAATTTACATAACTGGAGTCACCACAAAAATTAGCGCCTGTTAGTCGCGCAGCAACGGCGAATATTCTGGTAAATGGACACGCAAGGCTTTCTCCCGCGCCTTGAAACTCAGCGTGGTGGCGCTCATCGGCTCGCCATCGAGGTTGAGATCAAGCCCTTCGGGGGCCTCGACCTCCAGCCACGCAACACGGGCCATTTGCGACACGCTTTCAACCCCATTCATTGAGCCCGATAACATAGTCCCCAGTGTACCCACCATGTCCGGCGCAGCAGGCACGATGCAGACATCGAGCAAACCATCGTTAATCCGCGCTCGCGGACACAGGGCATGGCCGCCGCCAGCTTGCGAGCCGTTGCCGATACCCAAGGCCAAAAATTCACCCTCCCATTCGAAACCCGGGCCTTTGAAACGTCCGAAGGAGGTGTGTACTTCGGCAAACCGGCTCAATCCAGTTAGAAAATAGGCCGCACCACCGAGTATTTTCTTTAAGTCCTCTGAAGTATTGGTCGTGACACTCGTCCCAAAGCCGCCTGTGGCCATGTTTAAGAATAACTGCCCATTAACCTCACCCAAGTCGATTGGCGTCGGTTCGAGGTCGAGCAAACCAAGGGCTTCATGCAGATCCAGCGGCACTCCGGCCGCGGTGGCGAAATCGTTGGCAGTGCCCAGCCCTAACAGAACCAGGCTGGCATCGCTGTCTGCGAGCGCAATAGCCTCCGCTACCGCGCGCAAGGTGCCATCTCCGCCACCCGCAATCAGTGTCGGGTAGCCATCAGCAAGCGCTTCAGCGACGATACGTTGAGCATCACCGGCTTCCCAGGTGACTCTCACCGCAATCTCCCAGCCTTGCTCGCGCTTGGCATAGATAGCGGTGCGTAACTCCTGATTCATTGACTGCTTGCCATGCAATATCAATAGCGCTCTGCGCTCACCCATTGATTGCTCCTTGGATATTCTGATGTTGAGTGATCTGTACGGAAACAGCGACGCCCTGGTTAACAGACCACAGCTGATTGCTTTTGTCGCTTTTCGTCGAAGCCATTGAACACTGCAGCTAAATTAAAGCGCAGGCGGACAGGCAAACACATTAAATAAATCGATTTGTTTTATCCATAAACAGCGCTTTTAACACCAGTTTAATTGATAGAAACTAGCCTCATTACCACTTGATAGCAACTAGCAATAAACGAGTTGCGTATCACTAACTGAGGACATCGAAATGATTGAAGTTCGCGCTTTTGCAGACCTCGGCGGCGCCGAGCACGGTTGGTTGAACGCACGCCACCATTTTTCATTCGCCGAGTATTATGATCCGCAGCGCATGGCATGGGGCGACCTGCGGGTATGGAACGATGATGAAATCGCCGCAAACTCAGGCTTTCCACCCCACCCACACCGCGACATGGAGATCATTACTTATGTTCGCCAAGGTGCGATAACTCACAAGGATAATCTGGGCAACCATGGCCGCACTGAAGCAGGTGATGTGCAGGTGATGAGTGCGGGGACCGGCATTGCACACAGCGAATACAACCTGGAAGACACCACCACCAAAATATTCCAGATTTGGATTACCCCGAACCAGTTTGACTCACCGCCGTCCTGGGGTGCAAAACCGTTCCCTAAAGGTGATCGCGCCGGCAGCTTTGTGACCTTGGCAAGTGGCATCAACGACGATCAAGACGCGCTGTCGATCCGGGCAAATGCACGGGTTGCCGCCGCGACCCTGAAAGCCGGTCAGACCACTGAATATATACTCGGTGCTGATCGTAAAGCCTACTTGGTTGCCTCCACGGGTGCATTCGAGGTTAACGGCGTCGCAGCCAAAACCCGAGATGGCGTCGCAATTCGTGATGTAGAGGTCCTGCGCGTAACAGCGAGCGAAGACACGGAAATCGTCTTGGTTGACGTCGCATAAGCACAGGTTTTGCTGCGCTATAAACGCCCCCAACCTAGCCATGGCTGGGGGCATTTTTTTGCACGCCAAGCGCTGGCCAGCTTTTTAATCGTACAATAGACGTGGCTAATCATCCTCTAAGAACAACATGAACAGTCTAGGTTTTACTGCGGCTCCCGCCCTACTCAAATACCTGCGCCATGCAGCGTTTTTAGGCCTCGATACAGACCACGCCCTGCAAGCGGCAGGCCTTTCGCACGCAGACTTGAGTGACAACGCCCAACGCATCCCAAGCACCAGCCATGAACGCTTGCTCAGTTATCTACTGAGTCACAGCGATGACCCGTTGTTCGGCCTGCACAGTGCGCGCTACGTGCAGCCCGGTTCCTGGAGCGTACTGGGCTATATCACCCTTAACTGTGCGACCTTGGGCGAGGCGATTAGCCGAATAGTGCCCTACGAAAAGCTGGTGGGCGACATGGGCGTCAGCCGGGTTGAAAGCAGCGCTGAGCAAACGCGATTGATCTGGAGTTGCCGACATGAGCAACCGCTGATACGCCGGCACATGGTTGAAAATGTTCTCGCATCCTGGTTGCTTTATGCACGCTGGATCGCCGACACCCCACACTCGCCCGCAGCCGTGTGGTTTGAACATGCACAACCCGATGGCGTGCAACTACAGGCCTATGAAAATGCGTTTGGCTGCCCAGTGTTATTTGATCAACCCTGTAATGCCTTGGTGATCCCTAATCACTTGCTGGCGATTGAACTGCGCCAAGCAGACGCAAATTTGCTGCGAACCTTAGAGGAACATGCCTTGGGGTTAATGGCCAAGTTTGATGATGACCAACCACTGCCTGCGCGCGTGAAAAGCGCGCTGCGCTTATTGCTCAAAGATGGTCTGCCGCGCAAAGAGCGGGTTGCGGAACGCTTCCAGATGACCGAACGCACCTTGCAGCGTCACCTGCAGCAAGCAGGCACCAGCTACCAGTTGATACTCGATGAATTACGCCAGGAACTGGCTGAGCATTACCTCGTGCGCAGTGACTTGCCGGTGCAAGACATCGCCAGCTACCTGGGTTTCAGTGAGTCACGTTCGTTTCACCGCAGTTTCAAGATATGGACCGGGCAAACGCCGGGCGAGTACAGAAATCTGCATCGCCCAAACGGTTAACTCCGGCAAAAGCGTTAAGCGAAAGTCGTGGGTTTAATTCAGCAGTTCACTCATGGGGATAAACCGCAGGCTATCGCCTTCGGCCAGGGTTTTACCCTCAAGCACTTCCGCCAAGCCTTCAGCCCAGGCCGCACTGCGCAGCACGCCCGAGCTTTGATTCGGGTGCATCACCACGCGGCCGCTTTCAATTCGCGCACGCACGTATTCTCGGCGATTGCCCGCGTGGCTCCAAACGAATCCGGCGGGCATCGGAAAGCCCAGTGGTTCAACCCGCATAACGCCCATGCGTCGCAGCAAATACGGCCGCGCCAGCAAACCAAATGTCACCAGCGTCGACGCCGGGTTACCTGGCAAACCCAATACCGGGACGCCCCGGAAGGCGCCAAAGGTCAATGGCTTGCCGGGCTTGATTGCCAGTTTCCACAAGGCGAGCTCTCCCTCTTCACGCAGCACTGCGCCGAGAAAGTCAGCCTCACCGACCGACACACCGCCGGTTGAGAGAATCAAATCAACATGGTTAAGCGCTGCCAGTGCATCACGGGTCAGTTGCAGATCATCGGCCAGAATCCCCGCATCAATCACTTCGCAACCCAAGCGCTGCAACCAGTTGCAGAGCAAGCGTCGATTGCTGTTATAGATCTGTCCCGGGCCAAGGGCCTGCCCAGGCTCGATCAGCTCATCGCCGGTCGACAGCACTGCAACCCGAGCACGCTTGTAGACCCGTACACTGGCCACACCCAGAGAGGCGGCCAAGCCCAACTCAATCGACCCCAACCGTGTACCGGCTGGTAATACGCAATCGCCTACCCTGGTTTCCTGGCCTTGGGCGCGAATATTTTGCCCAAAACGCATGGCTTGGCTGAAATGAATGCGTTGATCATCCCCAACCTGCACATTCTCTTGCATCTCAACCACATCGGCGCCAGCAGGCAAGGGTGCGCCAGTGAAGATACGGGCACAGGTGCCCGGCTCAAGCGCTGACGGGAAGGTGCCCGCGAGAATGCGCTGGCTGACTGTCAGCGGTTCGCCCTGCCAGTCGGCCAAACGCAAGGCATAGCCATCCATTGCGCTGTTGGCCCAAGGCGGTAAATCCAGGGTTGATATCAGCGCTTCAGCCAGCACCCGGCCGTCCGCTTCAGCCAGCGTGACCGACTCAGCCTGCTCAACCGGTGTTGCATCCGCCAGCGCCAATAAACGCTCTAAGGCGGCTTCTACCGGCAACAATCCGGGTTGATCACAGCCACTCATCCACGGCTCTCGCACGCGGCGACTTGCTTGAGATGCGGAGCAAAATTGCAGGGCCGATGACTAGCATCCAGTTGCTCTGCGAGTATGCCATCCCAAGCGGTGCGGCACGCGTTGGTTGAACCCGGCAAGCAACAGACGAGGGTGCCATTTGCCAAACCGGCCAAAGCGCGAGACTGGATGGTTGAGGTGCCGATATCAGGCACTGAGATCTGCCGGAACAGCTCACCAAAACCGTCGACCTGCTTGTCCAGCAAACAGCTTACGGCTTCTGGTGTGCTGTCGCGGCCGGTGAAACCGGTGCCACCGGTTATCAGCACTACTTGCACCACATCTTCAGCGATCCAGGTCGCAACTTGTGCCCGGATTTTGTACAGATCGTCCTTGAGCAGCACCCGCGCCGCCAGGTTGTGACCCGCCGCTTCAAGACGATCAACCAAGGTCTGACCCGAAGTATCTGTGTCGAGGTTACGTGTGTCGCTAACAGTCAAAACGGCAATATTCAACGGAGCAAAGGCGGTGTCGAGTTTGTGGCCCATAACAGAGTTCCGGTTGTTCATATAATTGCCCGATGTTATATCACAGGCTCACTTTGAGAGATTGTGTGATGTCGACTAAAGCCCCGATCAAACTGTGCTCGATCCTGCTGCTGGCAGGAGGTCGCGGCCAACGCATGGGCGGTCGTGACAAAGGACTGTTGCTGTGGAGAGGCAAACCAATGATTGCCTGGTTGCACGATCTGGTGCGCCCGCTAACCGATGATTTGATCATTTCGTGCAACCGCAACAATGCCGATTACGCCGCCTATGCCGATCAACTGGTTGCCGATGAGGACAACGCGTTTCAAGGGCCTTTAGCCGGCATTCGAGCTGGGTTGAAAGTGGCCCGCCACGGGCAACTACTGATACTGCCCTGCGATGCGCCAATGCTGGAAAAAACCCTGCTGCACGACTTGCTTGAACTGGCCGGAGATGTGCCTGCAGTGGTGCGCCAAGGTGAGTATCTGCAGCCTTTATTCAGTGTAATTCCCCGTGAATTCAGTGAACCTCTGGAGCGTGCTTGGCAGGCCGGTGAACGCAGCCCTCAACGCTGGTTGCGTAGCCTTACACCGCGCACGCTTGACTGCCATGAGCAGGACCCACGGCTGGCCAACCTGAATACCCCTGAGCTTCTTGAACCCTCAATAAAGGTGCATGATCGCGGGAATTGATGGAACTTTGACGTCAATAGCCAATCTTAAGTTGGGCACGTAATTTCAACCCATGAGGAGATACACCATGAGCCAACGGACAATCGCAGCATTATTTCTGACTCTGGGCCTTGCAACGCTGGCAGGCTGCGCTTCACCGACGGTCATCACCCTCAACGACGGTCGTGAAATTCAGACTGTTGACGAGCCTGACTTTGATGATGACACAGGCTTCTACGAATTTGAGCAACTTGATGGCAAGCGCGCACGCGTCAACAAAGACGAAGTTCGCACCGTTAAAGAGCTGTAACAATGAACCCCGCCCGAGCATTGCGCTCGGGTGCGGGGTTTGCCCTTCCTATTTAAGCGCTTGAAACGCCCTGACCAACGCCTTGCTCAAATCCACAGTTGAGAATTTGGTCAACATGTCATTAGCCCCGACTGAACGTGCTTTTTCGGTGTTCATGGTGCTGTCCAGCGACGTATGAAGCAGCACATAGGTGTGACTGATGTCCGCCGTTTTGCGAATCTCACGCACCAAGCTGTAGCCATCCATTTCTGGCATTTCAATATCTGAAACCAACACTTCAATCGGCATGCCGGCTTGCTGATGTTCCTGCAAAACAGCGAAGGCACTGGCAGCGCTGCGCACCGCATTGCAATCGAGGCCCAGTTTGCGCAAGGTATTGACTGTCTGATGCAGCGCCACGTGGGAATCATCGACCACCAGCACCCGACGCCCTTCCAGCAAATTCAAGTCCGCACTGGAGATCGCCGACTCATCGAGTTCCTCGACCTCAATCGGTGCGATGTCATGCAGCACTTTCTCGATATCCAGCACCTGCACAATCGCCCCATCGATCTGCGTCACCCCGGTGATAAAGGCGCGACTGCCTGAGCCGGATGGCGGCGGCTTAACATCGCGCGTGGAACACTGCACGATGCGCTCAACCGATTGAACATGGAGCCCTTGGCGCGAGCGGCTTAACTCAGTGACGATCAAGCAGCCTTCCTGGGTATCGTTGTTACCGCGCTCACCTATGGCCTTGGCCAAGTCAATCACAGTCAAGGCGGCGCCACGCAAACTGGCGATGCCGCGCACATGCGGATGCCGGTTAGGCAACTTAGTCAGCGCGGGACAGGCAATAATTTCATTAACCTTGAGCAGGTTAATGCCCAATAGACGACCACTGTGCAGACGAAACAACAGCAGCGACAAGGAATCTCCTAAAACTGCACTCACCGCACTCCTCCCCTTGGTCAAAAAGTACTGAACCCATTTTTCAGCTCAGAAAAGCAACAACCTGCTCAGCCTCAAACGGCCAATCTAACTCAGCCCCTGTGTCGCTGCGGCGCAGCACCGGAATCCGCAAACCGTAGCGCTCCACCCAGGTCTCGTCTTCGGCAATATCGACTAACTCAACGAGCAAACCATGTTCAACAAACGGCATCAGCAGGGCCTCGGCCACGTCACAAAGATGACAGCCTAAGGTGCCAAAGAGCTGGCATTCGGGTGGCATTTGCCCATCTCCTGTTTCGGTTTTCAGGCCTGCAGTCTAGCACCCCATCTCAAGCTGATTGCCGCCCAATCTCGCTTCAGTAACGAAGCTATACATGGCGCTCTCGCCAATGTTGACGGCAGAGCACTGGAAAACTTTAACGACGATGCCCAGATCAGCTTTGCGTCAGCCGACGAACTGCAAAAAGCCCGCAAATGACCTGCTGGACAGCCCCGCTATCACTGGCATTGGTGGCGCAGACTAAAGTCTAAAAGCAAAGTGGCAACGACCATGCTTTATTTCACAGCGCTGTAGTAGATCTTGCGATGGATCTATCCACACCCACACGAGGAGACAACAATAATGATTCAAACTCCCCTTGCCCGTGCTGTGGCTATTGCCACACTAGGCGCTTGCTGTGTACTGCCGACGGTAGCCCATGCTGAGTTTTTCAAAGACAGTAAAGCCACCATTGAAACCCGTAACTTCTACTTCAACCGTGACTTGCGTGACACCACATCAGCCCAGCAATCAAAGCGTGAAGAATGGGCTCAGGGTTTTATTGTTAAAGCCGAATCAGGCTTTACCGAGGGGACTGTGGGTTTTGGCCTTGATGCCTATGGTGGACTGGGCTTAAAGCTTGATTCATCGGCTGACCGGACTGGCAGCGGCTTATTACCCGGTAGCTTTGGCAATGAAGCACCAGACGATTATTCCGAAGCCACTGCCACCGCCAAAGTCAGAATATCCAAGACAATTGCCAAAATCGGCGGCTTGACCCCAAAGCTGCCAACCATTGCGGCTAACGATTCGCGCCTGCTGCCACAAACCTTCCTGGGTGGGCATGTCAACTCGCAAGAGATTACCGGCCTGAACATTGACGGAGGTGTGATTAAAGAGCAGAACCAGCGCGATTCATCCAACTTCGAAGACTTGAGCGTCACGGGCGGCGGCAAGCGCAACATTAATCTGGGCGGCAGCCAGGCTGACGATTTCAATTTCGCCGGGGTTTCCTACAAATGGACCGACAACCTCACCACAGGCTACAACTACGGTGAGCTGGAAGAGATCTATAAGCAGCATATCGTCAACTTAGTCCACGTATTACCGATTGGCGATAAACAAAGCCTGAAGACTGACCTGCGCTATGCGCGTTCCACTGATGATGGCAACAGCAACGTCGACAACAACGCATTTGGCGCCATGTTCACCTACGCCCTAGGCTCCAGCAGCTTCGGCTTGGGTTATCAGTCAATGAGTGGTGACACTGGCTACGCCTACATCAATGGTACTGATCCATTCTTGGTCAACTATGTACAAATCGGCGATTTTGCCAACAAAGACGAAAAGTCTTGGCAAGCCCGCTTCGACTACAACTTTGCCGGCATGGGTGTTCCCGGCTTAACCTTCATGACCCGCTACCTCAGCGGTGACAACATCGACCAGCTAAGTGCAGCCACCAATGAGGATGGCACGGAATGGGAACGCAACACTGACATTGCTTACGTTTTCCAGGACGGTCCGCTGAAGGACTTGGGTATCAAGTGGCGCAACGCGACAGTGCGTAACAACTTCGCCAACGACCTTGATGAAAACCGTCTGATCATCAGCTACACCTTAGCCTTGCAATAAGTCCCACCAAGCACTAAAAAACCCGGCGTCAGAACCCGGGTTTTTTAGTGCTTGTAATGATCAGTCCGGACTCACTGCTCCGATCTTATGCACCGACAGGTCGGCACCGTAATATTCCTGTTCCTGACTCAAACGAATGCCCATGGTGGCTTTCAAGCCTGCGTAAACCACAAAGCCGCCAATCAGCGCCACAACAACACCCAGTCCGGTACCGATCAACTGGCTGATCAGGCTCACACCGCCAAGACCGCCTAACGCTTGCTGACCAAATATCCCGCAGGCAATTCCACCCCAAACGCCACATAAGCCATGCAAAGGCCAGACGCCTAACACATCATCAATCTTCCAGTTGGCCTGCGCGGCGGTGAACGCCCAAACAAATAACGCACCCGCAACAGCACCTGTTGCCAGCGCCCCCAAGGGATGCATCAAGTCGGAACCCGCGCAAACCGCAACGAGCCCAGCCAGAGGGCCGTTGTGCAAAAAGCCGGGGTCATTGCGGCCAATAAACAATGCGGCCACTGTACCGCCGACCAAGGCCATCAACGTGTTAACCGCCACCAAGCCACTGACGCTGCCCAGGGTTTGTGCGCTCATCACGTTAAAACCAAACCAGCCGATAATCAGAATCCAGGAGCCAAGTGCCAGAAATGGAATGTTCGATGGCGCGAATGCAACAACTCGACCGTCACGGTAGCGACCGTCACGACGACCTAACAGAATCACAGCACCAAACGCCAGCCAGCCGCCCATGGCGTGCACAACTACCGAACCCGCAAAGTCATGAAAAGAAGCGCCAAATTGCGCCTCAAGCCAAGCTTGAAAGCCGAAATTGCCATTCCAGACCAAGCCCTCAAAGAAGGGATAAATAAAAGCCACAATCAACACAGTTGCACAGAGTTGAGGGCCGAATTTTGCGCGCTCTGCAATACCGCCGGAAATAATCGCCGGAATGGCTGCAGCAAAGGTTAAGAGAAAAAAGAACTTGACCAACGCATAGCCATTGCCTTCGGTCAGGACCACCGCAGGCTGAAAAAATGTCACACCGTAGGCGACCCAATAGCCTATAAAGAAATAGGCTAATGCCGACATCGCAAAATCAGAGAGAATTTTCGACAAGGCGTTAACCTGGTTTTTCTGGCGTACCGTGCCCACTTCAAGAAAGGCAAATCCGGCATGCATCGCTAAAACCATCACGGCACCCAGCAAGATAAACAGGGTGTTGGAGCCATGAATCAGTGTTTCCACTGCACTGTTGATGTTTTCCATCGGCAATTAAAACTCCAGCTACAGACCAAGAGCACCAATTCGGATCTTTTTATTAAGGCTCGCACCAACAAGAAGCACCCGAGCTTACAGACCCTCTACAACCGCCCGGTAAAACGCGCTATTAAAGTGCTGCCCGAATTTAGCTAAAACGAACTTAGTCTTTATTTATTAATAGGATAGCCATGCACCAAGGCACCAGACCGGAGCCCTTAAGAGCCCCAATTGAGCGCATCAGACCCACAACTTGCACCACTTGAATGCAAAGGCTATACCAAACAAATTGCAGCGCAGTGCGGTGATATCAGATTGAACCCTTCTAACAAACGCCACTCGAAGTACATAGACGTTCTAAACATCAAGGAGAGTTGAAATGGCACGTAAAAAAACCACCGCATCGAATCAAGATGAACTGCTTAGCGAATTCCAGGCATTGGTGCGTGATACCGAGTCACTGCTTCAGCAATCTGCCGGCCTTGCCGGTGACCAAGGTGAAGAACTGCGTGATCAGATTCGTAACAGCCTCAACCGTGCACGCTCGACTTTGGTTTCAGCTGAAGAAGCTGTAATTGAGCGCGGCAAGGCAGCCGTCGATGCGACAGAAGGGTATGTTCAAACCCACCCATGGCAATCTATTAGCATTGCCGCAGGTGTTGGTATGCTGTTGGGTATGTTGATCACCAAACGCTAACGGACGCCAACACAACATGGAAGCCAAAATCCAGGGAAATACCCCCTCACCTCGCAGACTTGCCGGAGCCCTTATGGGGCTCTTGCATGGCCACGTTGCCTTGTTCGCCGAGGAACTCAAGGAGCAGCAATCTCATGCAGTTCATCTGCTGCTGCTGACAAGCTTGAGCTTGGTTTTTGGCTTGCTGTTGGTAATCGGCTTATCAGCAGCCCTGTTAATCTGCTTTTGGGATGATTACCGCATTCCCGTCATCATCGGCCTGTGTGTATTTTATTCGTTGGCGCTCATTGTCAGCTTGGTGACCTTGATCAATTACCTGCGCAATGCGCCGATTCCTTTTAGTGCAAGTCTTGATGAGCTTGTCCGTGATCGTGAGCAACTGTTGCCATGAGCCAGTCCGAACTACCCCAACTGCCGGTAAACCCGTCACGGCGTGAACTGCGCAAAGCCATGCTCCGCATGCGCCTGGAAATGCATCGCCAGGAAATACGTCACGAAACTCTGGTTATGCTGGAGCCACTGCGTAAAGCCAAGAGCTTTGGTAGCCAGATAAGCGCAGGCGGCACATCAATGTGGTTAACAGGCGGCGCGTTGCTGCTTGCGGGCCTGGGCCTGAAAAAAACCAGTTGGCACCGCTGGGTCAAAATTGCACTGATCGCTCTGCCGTTGCTACGCCGAAACCCACCCCCTGCTCAACCCCCTATGAGCAAGCCTTAGGCACCACATCAAGTTCTGACAACCTGCGACCAAGCTTTATTGTTTGGGACAGATATCTTGGCCACGTTCTTGCTTTAACTCCTGCGAGCCGCGTTATCAGCCAAGCGTTTGCGGCATTGATGTCAAGACTCTTAACTAAGGATGCTTGCGTGCTCGACGGTCAGCCAACGGTTGTGTTTCAACCCTTTATCGATACTGCCACCGGACAGATCGCAGGTGTTGAGGCACTTGCACGACTGCGTGACAGCAAAGGTCAATTGCACTCGGCCGGCCCCCTCTTCAGCAATCCCAAAACCCCTTTACCCGGATTGCGCAGACTTGATCGCACCATTCGCCAGCAGGCCCTGCAGCGTTTTCACCAAGCGCCTGCAGACTGGTTCTTGAGCCTTAATATTTCGCCGCGCTGGGTAAGCCGTTTGCGTGTGGATCAACCCCTGCCCAGCCTGAAGCAATTGCAACTGAGCGGTATTGCGGCAGAACGTGTGGTGTTTGAAATCACCGAACAAGGCGGCGCCAGTCAACGCCTGCCAGCGGTGGTGGCCGCTTACCGGGAAGCGGGAGCAAGAGTGGCGATTGATGATTTTGGCGCCGGTTACTCACAACTTGATCGGGTGCTGGCATTGCAACCCGATATTCTCAAGCTGGATATGCGCTTGTTCAAGGCGGCGGCGCGCGGCGGCCCAAGCGAACAAATTGTTAAAGCGTTGGCGCAAATGGCAGAGCGCACCGGGTGCTGGATTATCGCTGAAGGGGTGGAGACCGAGGCCGAACTGAACTTCGCTCTGGAGTGTGGAGCTCGCTATGTCCAAGGCTTTCTATTTGCCAAACCCGAAGAAGCGTTCTTCGCCACCGACGCATTTGTCGAACGTTTTGCGCTGCTGCGTAATCACTACGTCAAACAAAAACTCCTTGAGCGCGCTCAACTCATGCGCCTGCGCGAACAACTTTCGCTGTTAATGGCAGAACTCAACGAATGGGCGAACAAGGGTGCGAGTGCTGGGCAGTTGCCGATTCCGGATGCCTACCCATGGCTATTACGCGTGTTTATTTGCGACAACCAAGGCACTCAACGTTCACCCAATCATGAATGGCGAGGCGCCGGTTGGCATACCGATAACCGTTATATTGGCCACAACTGGTCATGGCGCCCTTATTTCTATCAACTGTTGGCCGAAGGCTGGGATGAACGACGTCTGATTGTTTCATCAACCTACCGCGACGCGACCAGCAACCAATACTGCTTAACGGCAGGCAAGTTTATAGACAACAACGTACTCATACTGGTCGACATCGATGCCGCAGGCTTTTAAATCTACAGCCATTGATGACTTTCTCTGCTTAACCCCTTGCAGGCAGACGCCCTAACCCTGAAGCTAGGGTTATTAGCCACGTAACGGCGAGGAGCAGCCTTGGACTGGCAGACACTGTTAAACCGCGAACGACTGGGCAAACCCTCCCACAGCGCTGAAGAGCTTGGCCGCAGCCCGTTCCATAAAGATCACGATCGGATTATTTTCTCAGGCGCGTTCCGCCGCCTAGGTCGCAAAACCCAAGTTCATCCAGTATCGAGCAATGACCATATTCACACACGTCTGACCCATTCACTGGAAGTCAGCTGTGTTGGCCGTTCGCTGGGAATGAGGGTGGCGGAGATGATCCGCGACAGGCTCCCCGACTGGTGCGAGCCCAGTGATTTAGGCATGGTGGTGCAATCCGCCTGCCTGGCTCACGACATTGGCAATCCGCCCTTTGGCCACTCAGGTGAAGACGCCATTCGTCATTGGTTCCAACAAGCAGCAGGGCGCGGCTGGCTCGACCCAATGAACGAGGTCGAACGCAATGACTTTCTTAGCTTTGAAGGCAATGCCCAAGGCTTCCGCGTACTCACCCAACTCGAATACCACCAGTTCGACGGCGGCACCCGCCTGACCTACGCCACTCTGGGCACTTACCTGAAGTATCCGTGGACAGCGCGCCACGCCGAAGCCCAAGGCTACAAGAAGCACAAGTTCGGTTGCTACCAAAGCGAGCTCCCGCTGCTTGAGCAGATCGCCGGCAAGCTCGGCCTGCCCCAACTCGACGAACAACGCTGGGCGCGCCATCCATTGGTGTACCTGATGGAAGCGGCCGATGACATCTGCTATGGCTTGATCGACCTTGAAGATGGCCTGGAAATGGAGCTGCTTGAGTACAGCGAGGTCGAAGCGGTGTTACTCGACCTGGTCGGCGATGACTTGCCCCAGACATATCGCCAACTAGGTCCAAAGGATTCACGCCGGCGAAAGCTGGCAATCTTGCGCGGCAAAGCCATCGAACACCTGACCAACGCCGCAGCCCATGCCTTTGTTGAGCAACACGACGCCCTACTGGCAGGCACATTGCAGGGTGATCTGGTCGAACATATGCACGGTCCGGCAAAGCGTTGCGTTCAGAGCGCAAAAAACATGGCGCGCGAGAAGATCTTTCAGGACAAACGTAAGACACTGCATGAAATCGGCGCTTACACCACCTTGGAAATCCTGCTGAATGCCTTTTGCGGTGCAGCCTTGGAACAACATGGCGGACGCACGCCTTCATTCAAGCATCGCCGAATCCTCGATTTGCTTGGCAACAACGCACCTGACCCACATGGTCCCCTTTACCTATCGTTTTTACGCATGATCGACTTTATCGGCGGCATGACAGACAGCTATGCTACTGAAATGGCACGTGAGATGACGGGGCGATCAAGTCCGGTGTAACCCATGGCAAATAAACACAGATCAGCCCTGAGGCTAACAGGGCCACCCACCATAGGGCCTGCGATAATCGCGGGAATTGGCTGTGCGTTGCCTCTGTTATTGGGGTTGTTTAGCGCTCATCCCGGTTTTTTGTGGGCCTCCGCTGGCGCTTTTCAGGCTGCGCAAATCAACCCTCTGCATCGTTTGGGCATGTTGCGCATGCTGTTGATTATTTTCCTTGGCGCACTCTGCGCAGGCTGGGGGTTTTGGGCGGCGGCTTATCCGGGCCTGAGCTTTGCGATCTTTGCCGCATTTGGTTTTATCTTGGCGTGGCTCCAGCGCTTTGGTGCCGAAGCTGGAAAGCTGGGAGCGGGCTTGGCCGTGTGTATGTGTCTGGGCCAAGGTGAAACGGCTGGCAGTCACCTCAGTAACCCTTATGCAATCGCCATGTTGTTTATCTTGGGCGGGCTGTGGGTCACCCTCCTGGCGTTTGGTCTGCGTGGCGTACATGGATTACGGATGTGGCCGCAGGTACCACGCCTGGTGAGTATTTTCAAAGTTCTAAAACGTTACGCCAAGCGCCTGCCCGAACAACGCTGGCGCCAACATGCGCTGCGCTGCACCCTTGCATTTGGCCTCGCTGGCTGGCTGGTCAGCTTGGAAAATCTGCCGCACGGCTACTGGTTAACCATGATAGTGATCGGCACCTTGCCCCTTGAGTTGTCGAGCAGCCTGAAGCGTTTGTTGGTGCCACACTTGGTCAGCCTGAGCCTCGCTGCAATCATGATTGCAGTCGGCTACAGCCTACAGGACCCGGTGATAATGGTCGCCGCGACACTGTCGCTGATTGTTTTCTGCCGCACGTTCCAGGCCCATCATTATGGGTTCTATGTGCTGCAACTCCTGGTCTGCTTTATGGTGCTCGTAGAAAGCCTTTCACTCGATTGGCAACTTGCCCCGCAACGGCTGTTCAATAGCCTGTTTGGAGTAGCCATTTCCTTGGCTGTAGCCATCTTGATTTACAGCTTGAACCAAGGCGTCGGCAAGCTAAGAAACAAAGCGTCTGCACATTTGTGAAGCCGTTGATAATTAACTACAAAATCTATTAGCACATAGCCCATTGTTCACTATGCTTTCAATCTGCCATCACTGCAGTTTAGGGAGCAAGTCTGCATGACAATCAGTGAGATAACCGGGAATCGACGATTTCCGCTTCACGTTCATATCAGTCTTTTATTTACCTTATTGCTGCTTAGCACGGGCGTTGTGCTCGGCATTTTCAACTATCAACAGACCAGCCGCATAATTCTTTCAAGCAGCATCCAAGTATTCGAGCGCATTAGCGACCAAGTTGATCGTGACCTCAAAGAAACCTACGTCCCTATCGATAACCTGCTCAATCTGCTTGCACTTGATGAGCGCAACATGGGCGAGACGCGTGACAAGCGCCTGTCAATGCTACCGGTATTTGCCCAAGCCCTGAACGATCACCCCAAGCTGGCCTCATTGTATTTGGGGTATACCGACGGCGACTTCTTTATGGTGCGCCCGTTGCGCAATGAAGCGCTTAAGAAAATATTCAACAGTCCGGACAATGCTGCATTTCAGGTTTGGAGCATTGAACGCAACAAAGGCGAAGCGACCCACGCCGAGCACCTGTACTTTGACGCCAAGCTGAATTTTCTCGGCGCTCGCGATATCCCTGACGAGTCCTACGACGCTCGAACCCGCCCCTGGTTCCTTGAGGCGATGAACAGCAACGGGCTCTATACCACCGCGCCTTATGTGTTTTTTTCCACAGGTGATGTCGGCACAACCGTTTCCCGCTTCAGCATGCAGCGCAGCGTACTGGGCGCAGACATCACCCTGGACGACCTGTCGAAGACCCTCGCCAAGCACAAAATCACCCCGTCAACCGAGGTTGTTTTATACAGTCCTGACGGTTCCGCGATCGCCTACCCTGACTCGACGAAGCTAATTTCCGGTAGTGGCAAGGTCCACCTTACCCAAGTTGCAGACCTCAGCCCAGCGCTGGCAAGCCTCACCCAAAAAGATCCAGCGGGCGCTCTCCAAGGCACCGTCGACCTCAATGACCGAGGCTGGTTGGTTTCGCAGATGAAACTGAATATGGGAGGACCCAAGGGGCTGCGCCTGGCCATTCTGGCACCCGAAGACGAGTTGCTCGCAGATGCCTATCGGATGCGCTGGATCAGCGCAGTCATCACCCTCGGCATTTTATTACTGTGCATTCCGCTCGGCTGGGCACTGTCGCGTCTGTTGGTCAAACCCCTGCGTGGATTGGTCAGTGACGCAGAAGCCATCCGCCGTTTCGACTTCAAGCATCCGGCCAGCAGCGGCTCGCCAGTACTTGAGATCGAGCTACTTGCAGTGGCCATGACCCGGATGAAGGAAACCATTTTCAGCTTCCTTGAGATTACCGCGAGCCTTTCTGCTGAAACTCGTTTTGACGCGCTCCTCGAACGGGTGCTTGAAGAAACCGCCGGCATCAGCCAGGCCCACGCGGGCCTGATCTACCTCAGCGACGCCGACGGAAAACGCCTCGAGGCCAAAGGCCTGTACCTGGATGGCCCAGCCGTGACCCTTGAAGATCTGCAGGTCAATAGCTATGCCATCGACGATGCAGAGATGCCCGCATGGCTCAAACAGCCAGTCAAAGGCGGCAGTAGCAGCATTGCCTCAATCGGCTTCGATCAGGCCGGAGATTACCAAAACCTGCTGCATGCAATGAACTCACCGCGCGCGCACATCGTTGCTACAGGCCTGCACAACCGCCAGGGCGACACTGTCGGTGTTCTGGTGTTGCTGCACAGAGACACAGGCACCGAAGCCGATGTGCCGTTCCAAAGCCCCGCCCGAGTGGCGTTCGTCGAAGCCGTGTCGGGCGTCGCGGCGCTGTGCATTGAAAGCCAGCGCTTGTTGAACCGACAAAAGCAGTTACTCGATTCCTTTATTCAACTGATCGCCGGGGCGATCGACGCCAAGAGCCCGTACACCGGCGGGCACTGCCAGCGTGTACCAGAGATCACCCTGATGCTGGCTAAGGCCGCGGCCAAAAGCCAAGCTCCCGCCTTTCGCGATTACCAACCCACTGAAGATGAATGGGAAGCCCTGCACATTGCCGCCTGGCTGCATGACTGCGGCAAGGTCACGACCCCCGAATACGTGGTTGATAAGGCCACCAAACTGGAAACCTTGTACGACCGTATCCATGAAATCCGCACACGCTTCGAGGTGCTTAAACGCGATGCCTGGGTAGCTTACTGGCAAGCACGCGCACAGGGCGGCGACGATGAAGCGCTAATAGCCAAGCGCGAACAATTGCTCGCTGAACTCGATGATGAGTTCGCCTTTGTTGCTCGCACCAACCTAGGCGGCGAAGCCATGGCAGAGGCCGACATTGAGCGCTTGCAGCGCATTGGGAGCCGTCAATGGTTGCGTACCCTGGATAACCGTATCGGCCTGTCATGGGAAGAAGCCAAGCGCATGCAAGCCCACCCCGCGGCCGAGTTGCCGGCATTGGAAAGCTTGCTTGCAGATCAACCCCAGCACTTGATTGAGCGTCCGGCCAATGAGTTGATTGCACCAGACAATCGCTGGGGCTTCAAACTGGAGGTGCCGTCCTACAAATTCAACCGAGGTGAGCTGCACAACCTGAGTATTACCCGGGGCACCTTGACCGCCGAAGAACGCTACATCATCAACCACCATATCGTTCAAACCATCCTCATGCTTGATCACTTGCCCTTCCCTTCGCACTTGAAAAACGTCGCGGAAATCGCCGGTGGCCATCACGAAAAAATGGACGGCAGCGGCTATCCAAAACGTTTACGACGCGAAGAAATGAGCCTGCCGGCAAGAATGATGGCGATTGCCGATATTTTTGAAGCACTGACCGCAGTCGACCGCCCGTACAAGAAAGGCAAAACACTGTCTGAAGCGATGGGCATCATGGCCGGAATGTGCAAAGGCGCGCACATTGACCCAGACCTGTTTGGTCTGTTTATCCACAGCAAAGTATACCGACGCTACGCCGGGCGCTTTATGCAACCGGAGCAAATCGATGAAGTGGATGAAGTACAACTACTGATTAAAGCCGGAATTACAAGTTAGTGAGGTGCTCCGGCTAGATGGCTTGGGAGCCGTCTAGCCGATGCCTGCCGCAATCAACAACTGGCCACACATTGCGCGCGGCCAATAAAATGGCATTAAGCCTTGTTGATTGGGGTTTCCGGGTACCAAACGTCGAGCAACGGGCTGACAGTGAAGTCAGTCAGTTCATCGCGGCCTTTCAACCAGGCTTCAACCTTGGCGCGCTGCTCTTCGCTGACCGAGCCACGCTCGTCAAGGCAGACCAGACCGTAGTCATCGCCACCAACATAACCAAGACCATTGGCTTCCATTGCCTGGTTCAAAAACTGATCGAGGAAAGCGTCAATGACGTCTTCGGTCAAATCGTCTTTTAAGTTCAGGTTCAGCTCAAAACCCAGCTCCTGAAATTCATCTACGCAGAGTTTTTTGCGCAGGCGGCGTGAACGATTAGTAGCCATGAAACAATCCTCAAAAGTGATATCGCCGCGCACTTTAGCAGTTTCAGTGCATTTATGCCCGAAACTCTGCAGCGCAGCTAGTATTAGTTCCTTACCCTAAAACAATCAATTCAGTTGCTTAACCCATCACATATTTCGCATAAACCCGGGCATGCGGCATAATGTGTCACGCATGAAACATGCACCGTCGCGTTCAAGCCACCTCTTCAAGCTACGCCCAGGGGGCGTAAATCATGATTAAACAACTGCGCCAGTTAGCCATTGTCAGTTTGTTACTACCCCTTTCTTTACCGCTTTATGCTGCCGTCAACGCCACGATTCCGACCAAGGTTGAACAGGCACTCAAAACCAACAAAGTCAGCACAAAATCTCTTTCTTTAGTCACGATTCCGCTAAACGGCCCAGGCAATACCACCTATTACAATGCCGATGTTTCGGTCAATCCAGCCTCCACCATGAAGCTGATCACCACCTTTGCTGCGCTTGAATTACTCGGCCCCAATTACCAATGGGCGACGAGCTTTTACACCGACGGCACCTTGAGCAATGGCGTTCTCAAGGGCAACTTATATTTTAAAGGCGGCGGCGACCCGAAGATGAACATGGAGAAGCTATGGCTACTTCTGCGTGACCTTAAGGCCAACGGCGTTACGCGCATCACCGGCGACCTGGTGCTTGATCGAAGCTATTTTATTCAGCCGCAACTGCCGCAGTTCAATGATGACTCCGGCAACAGCTACAAGCCGTACTTGGTGGCCCCTGACGCCCTGCTCATCAACTTCAAGGCACTGCGCTTTATCGCCCACTCAGAGAGTGGCCGCGTGCAGATCACCACTGAGCCGCCCATTGCCAATGTGCGTGTAGACAACCGCGTCACCGCGCTTAAATCCGGCAAGTGCCCATCCTGGCGTGATGGCATTCACTTTACACCGACCCCAACGGCCACCGGGTTTACCGTATCCGCGACCGGCAAGCTGGCAGACGGCTGCACCACTCAAAGCTATATCTCGCTACTTGACCAACCCAATTATGCCGCTGGCACAGTGCGGGCCTTGTGGAAGGAACTGGGTGGCAGCATTGATGGCACCGACCGTCAAGGACCGGTGCCGAGCAAGGCCCGCTTGCTCAGCCGAGCCTATTCACCTGATCTTGCGGAGATTATTCGCGACATCAACAAGTACAGTAACAACACCATGGCTCGCCAGTTGTTCCTGAGTATTGGCGCCAAGTTCCGCACCAGTGCGGACCCTGACGATGCCAAAGCCGCTCAACGGGTAATCCGCGCCTGGCTCGCCCGCAAAGGCATTACCGCCTCGCAGTTGGTGATGGAGAATGGTTCTGGCTTGTCACGGGCTGAACGCGTTAGCGCCCGGGAAATGGCGACCATCTTGCAAGCCGCCTGGAATAGCCCTTACGCCGCAGAGTTCATCAGCTCGATGCCACTGGCGGGCACTGACGGGACCATGCGCAAACGCTTGCGTAACACGCCTATGGCCGGGCAGGCGCACATCAAGACAGGCACCTTGAACAACGTGCGTGCGATTGCCGGTTTCAGCCGCGACAACAAGGGTAAAACCTGGGCAGTGGTGGCGATCATCAATGATCCAAAGCCCTGGGGCGCCTCATCCGTGCTCGACCGCGTATTGCTTGAGCTGCAAAAGCAACCGGGGCGCTAGGCAGAACCCCAACCGTCGACAACAAAAAGGCCACGCTTAGCGTGGCCTTTTTGGTTTTATCGACTTAGGCAGCTAAGCGCTTAACCGCGTGCAGTGATGCGCCAGGCACGGTGGATCTTGCTGTTGCGGGCAAAATCCGGATCCAGGGTCGAAGCCGTGATTTCTTCGACGTTGTAGCGCGCACTCAGCGTTTCATCGAGGATGAACTTGCGGAAGTTGTTGGAAAAATACAGCACGCCGCCGCTGGCCAGACGCGCCATGGCCAAATCGAGCAAGGCCACGTGGTCACGCTGAATATCAAAGATGCCCTCCATCCGCTTGGAGTTGGAGAACGTCGGCGGATCAATGAAGATCAGTTCGTATTCATTACGGTCCTCTTCCAGCCAGGCCATCACATCGCCCTGCTCCAGTTTGTTCTTGTCGGAGAAGCCGTTGAGCGACAGATTACGCCGCGCCCAATCCAGGTAGGTCTTCGACAAGTCAACGCTAGTGGTGCTGCGCGCCCCCCCTTTGGCCGCATGCACTGAAGCCGTTGCGGTGTAGCAATACAGGTTCAGGAAACGCTTACCTGCCGCCTCACGCTGAATACGCAAACGCAGTGGCCGGTGATCGAGGAACAGGCCGGTGTCGAGGTAATCCGTGAGGTTTACCAACAACTTGACGTCGCCCTCGCTCACTTCCATAAACTGACCTTGAGCACTTTGGCGCTGATACTGCTTGGCGCCGCTCTGACGCTCGCGGCGCTTGATCACCACTTTGCTCTTGTCGACGTTCAACGCCTGCGGGATCGCGGCCAGCGCATCAAACAGTCGCGCCTGAGCCTTCTCAGGATCGATTGAGCGCGGTGCAGCATATTCCTGCACGTGCACCCAGTCACCGTAGAGATCGATGGCCAGCGCGTACTCAGGCATGTCAGCGTCATACAAACGGTAGCATTGGATGCCCTCCTTGCGCGCCCACTTGCTCAGCTGCTTGAGGTTCTTTTGCAGGCGATTGGCAAACATCTGCCCGCCTTCGCTTAAACGGGCTTGCTCAACGGGCGCCGGTGCAGGCGCTGCCGACTTGGCTGACTTGGCCGCGACCACCGGAGCGGCGCTGGCGTCCAACTCATTCTGCTCACGCTCACGTTCACGCTGCTCAGGCGTGCGGCGCTCGCCGGTCACGAACTGCTCAGGCTGAACCTTGATCAACAGCAACTTGCAGGGCAAGGCGCCGTTCCAGAAAGCATATTGCTTGTGGCTGCGGATCCCCATGCGCTTGCCAAGATCTGGCGCGCCGGTGAATACCGCGGCTTCCCAGCCCATACAGGCTTGGCGCAAACGCTCACCCAGGTTCTGATAGAGGTACAACAGGCTGGCTTCATCACCCAGACGCTCACCGTAGGGAGGGTTGCAGATAACCAAACCTTTTTGATTCTGATCCGGACGCGGCTCAAATGTCGCCACTTCGCCTTGATAAACCTTGATCCAATGGCTCATGCCAGCACGGTCGATGTTGTTCTTGGCCGGCTGAATCAGGCGCGGGTCCGCTTCGTAGCCGCGAATCCACAGTGGTGGCTTGGCCATGCCGATGTCTGCACGCTCCTGTGCCTCAGCCTGCAACTTCTTCCAGATTGCCGGAACATGGCCCAGCCACTGGCTGAAACCCCACTGTTCACGCGTCAGGTTCGGTGCCACGTCAGCCGCCATCATGGCCGCTTCAACCAAGAAAGTGCCCACCCCGCACATGGGGTCAGCCAATGCACCGCCTTCAGCGGCAATGCGTGGCCAGCCAGCGCGAATCAATACCGCAGCGGCAAGGTTTTCCTTGAGTGGTGCCGCACCTTGCTGCAGGCGATAGCCGCGCTGGTGCAAGCTATGACCCGACAGATCAAGGGAGAGAATTGCCTCACCGCGATCAAGACGCAGGTGGATTCGCAAATCCGGATTGAGCTTATCCACCGATGGCCGCGTACCATCCTTCTGGCGCAACTTATCGACGATCGCATCCTTGACCTTCAGCGCGCCGAAGTGGGTGTTATCAATTCCCGAACCGTTGCCACTGAACTCGACGGCCAAGCTGCCGTTGGGCTCCATGTGCTCGTACCAGTCCACTTCCAGCACGCCTTCATACATGCTTTCGGCATCTTTCACTGGAAAACGCTTGAGTACCAGCAGCACCCGGTTGGCCAACCGAGACCACAGACACAGGCGGTATGCCGTCTCCATATGGGCAAAACCGCGCACCGCGGAAGTGTGTTCACGCGCCTCTTCGAGACCCAGTGTAGCGGCCTCTTCAAGGAGCAACCCTTCAAGACCTTTTGGGCACGTAAGGAAGAGTTCGTAACGATCCGACATGAGAATTTCCAGTGGCTAACGCCGTAAGTGGCAGGCACCTGAAAGATGCACAACCAAAATAAGTGACAAAAGGTCTCAGCGCGACCCTTCGTCGGAATAAATAACAAGTGCAATCGCGATTAGTTCGCGATGGCAAATTACCAGTAAAGCATCATCAAAGCCCCGTCCGGCCTATGCTGAGTCAGCACGCAAATGCGATAGCCAATGAGCCTTATGGCCATAGCATCAAAACTGTTACGCCCTTATGACAAAACGATCATTCACAGGGCTTCACGCATTGGTTAGAAATCTACCTAGGTTATCGCCGCAATGGCGACAACACAGGAGGCTCGCGACGCCGGCAGCGGACTCCATCGGCAGACCATTTCTGCCTGATCTCACCATGAGATCTTCAGGACATAACAGTCAACAAGTGAGGGCAACACCCTATGAGAAGACTTAAGCGTGATCCTTTAGAAAAAGCTTTTTTACGCGGCTATCAATACGGTATTCATGGTAAATCACGGGAGCTCTGTCCATTCACCCTTGCATCAGTTCGCCAAGCTTGGTTAAACGGCTGGCGAGAGGGTCGCGGAGATAACTGGGACGGTTTCACAGGTACTGCCGGTATCCACCGCCTCAACGAACTTCATGCGGTTGGTTAATTCCAGGACATAACCGACTCAATCAAGCACGCCCTACTCGGGCGGCGGGCTTAGCCCAAGGGGCTCCTTCAAGGAGCCCTTTTAAATGCCTCAGCTTTATTTCGCCAACCCTGCAATTGCATCCACCGCTTCACGAATCAGCGCCGGGCCTTTATAAATAAAACCGGAGTAAATCTGTACCAAGCTGGCACCCGCAGCGATTTTCTCAGCTGCATGCTTGCCTTCCGTGATGCCACCCACCGCGATAATAGGAAGACGCCCAGCCAACTCGCTGGCTAACACCTTGACGATATGCGTGCTTTGCTCGCGCACCGGCGCGCCCGACAAGCCGCCCATCTCATCAGCATGTTCAAGCCCTTTAACGCCTTCGCGCGAGAGCGTGGTGTTAGTCGCGATGACTGCGTCCATTCCGGTTTCAACCAATGCCCTGGCCACACCCGTGGTTTCTTCGTCAGTCATGTCTGGCGCAATTTTAATTGCCAGCGGTACACGCTTGCCATGGACTTGGGTCAATTCTTCCTGACGCTGACGCAGCGCTTCAAGCAACTGCTTGAGCGAATCACCAAATTGTAGACTGCGCAGCCCAGGGGTGTTGGGTGAGCTGACATTGACCGTGACGTAACTGGCGTGGCGATAGACCTTGTCCAGGCAGATCAGATAGTCATCAACAGCGCGCTCAACCGGGGTATCAAAGTTCTTGCCAATATTAATGCCCAAGACCCCTCGGGACTTGGCCGCTTGCACGCGGGCCAGCAAGTGATCCACGCCGTGATTGTTGAACCCCATGCGATTGATAATGCCCTCAGCCTCAGGCAGACGAAACAGGCGCGGCTTCGGGTTACCCGGCTGCGCACGCGGCGTTACTGTTCCGATCTCGACAAAACCAAAGCCAAGCTGAGCGAAACCATCAATGGCATCGCCATTTTTATCCAGACCCGCGGCGAGCCCTACCGGGTTAGCAAACTGCAGCCCCATCACATTGACCGGCAGGCTGGTTGGCGCCTTGGTCAGCAGGCCATTGAGGCCCAAGCGGCCACCTGAGCCGATCAGGTCAATGGACAGTTCGTGGGAGGTTTCAGCGGAAAGCTTAAACAGCAGCTCGCGGGCCAAGTTATACATGGGCAGGCTCAGCTCGATAGGTCAGAGTTTGAAAGGCGGTGATTATACAGGCCCCAAGCACAGCTAGCGACCCAAAAACCTATTGCCATGGACGCGCGATGAAAACTGCAAGCAGCCTCTGCAAAACTGGGTGTATCAGCCCAAACGACGTAAACTGAGCAACTTGCCGAGTTCATTGAATTCGATTTCAAATACCCCATTGACTCCCTGATGCGTCACAAACGGGCGTAAATGATGAATCGGCAGGTTTACCCGCTGCCCCTCGCGGCTGGTCAATACAAGACGACTTGCATCACCTTGGTAATACAGCTGCAGTGATTGGCTGGACAGCGTGATATCCAATAACAGACTAGGCACGGAGGCTCCTTCTGATGGTTTTGACACCTGCACCACTAAGCGCACCCAGGCAGCAGATAAAAGCCAAAATTTTCGGCTGCAACCCCTGTGCAGCATGCTTGCCAGTCTGCCACACTGGCTCTGGCGCACACAGAGTATGTAATTGGCTATGAGCCCGCACGACCCAAACAGCACGATCAGCTCGCGTTTCACAGCCCTCGCTCAGCGATTGGGCTTGATCGGCCGTGGTCAGCGCCAAATTCTTGAGCGCGCCAGTGGGTTAAAGCTTCCGTTTAATGATATTCCCAAGCGTGAGAACAGCATTAGCTGGGCGCAGGGTATTCCTTGGCACTATCTGCTTGATCTACCACGAAGCGCCCTGTCCGGCCCCGTGCAGGAAGACAAAGCCCATGCCCGATCAATGCTGCTCAAGGTGGTTAAGGCTGAACAGCAATCCCTGAGCGCATTTGACTTGCGCCGGGTTGATGGCCTTGCCATCTGCCCGCCAAAGCACGCGCTGCTAAGCAGTTTCGAGCAGTTGGCCGCCACGGATTACTGCCGTCAGGCGCGGATCATCAGCTACAAAGACTTCGTTAAAACCATCAGCCTGGCCTTGCCCCGCTTTCTCGCTGGCGAGGCGGTCAAACTGCAGCAAGCCAGTTGGCAGGGTGACCGCATATTCTGGGCCGACGACACCCATGGCGATGCCTTTGCCAGCGCAATTGTGTATGCCAGACGCCGTGAACTGGAAGTCAGCCTGCCGGCGGAGATATCCCGCTATCGGCTCAGCCGTGAAGGTGTCAGCGAACTCGACCAGCACTACCATGCGTTGGCAATGCCAGCTGCCGCGTGGAGTGATGCAGGCTTCATGGCGCTGTTGCTCGAAGTTCCTTATTCGCGGCTCGCCTTCAGTGGCCACTCTGGAGCGACCGAGATTCTCCTGCTGCCCAAGCAGTCCCCTGAGGCCACAGCCCTCGGCGAAGGCCTGCTGATCGCCGGCGCACCCAACGTCGCCGCGTACCTGGGCACACTAAGCTCAGCCGCATAAGCTCGCTCTCTACCCCCATAATGCAGGTATGCTCATGAGAATGCCCTTAGCCATGTTTGCCGCGTTGATCTTCTCGGCGACGGCGCACGCTGCAACTCCCGGGTTCAACGCCAGCTGCCCCGGCGCAATTGCAGTGCATGCCGATCCAGGCGGCCCGGTTTACATCAATGGCAAAGAAGCTGCGCTAAAAACATTCATTGACAACTACTCAGAAGCTAAAGGCGCGGGCGTTACGATTTCCATATCGCAGAATCCTGATGGCAGCGTTGATATCAGCTATACCGGAAAAAAAGGCGCTAACGGCGTCTGCCAAGCCGCGGCAACGCCGTAGATTCAAGCGCCAGCTAATAAAAAACCCCGCACTAGGCGGGGTTTTTAATCACGGCTGCAAGCCTTAGTTGGAGTTACTGGTTTGCGCCAGGTCCATCAACTCGCGGTTAGCCACTGCATACATGGCGTAATCGGTGGTTGTCGCAGCACGCAGTTCGGCCAACATGAACTTCCAGCGCTCGACCATGCGCCGATGCTCTTCTATCCAGACCTGCACGCGTGCCTCGATATCAGCTGGCGCGTCGGTCATTTGCAGTACCGAGACGGTGATCGCACGCTGCTGCCAATCGAGATCATCACGGAAGGCTTCGCGGGCCAGTCCTTGCCAGTTGTTTTCAACCGGCAAGCCGTTGATCTGCTGCAAATACCAGGAAAGCTCCAAGCTATCCCCAATCGCGAAATACGCTTCGGCAACCCGCGCCGGGTCTTGCCCGGTCACATCCGAAGCCTCGATGATCGGCAACAAGGTGTAGAGCTGGCTAGTGCCTGCAACCACTCGCGCCAACACTTCTGGAACGCCGGCCTCGACATAAGCCTGGAAGCGCGCCAGCCACTGTTCCCGTGCTGGGCCTTCGAGCAAGTCATCCAGACTCAGCGCCAAGGCTTCTACACGTGGAGCAAAGTGGGCAACATCCCGTGCTGCATCTTGGTCATTGCGACGGCTGCGCAAGAACCAGCGCGTTGCACGACGCCCCAGACGCATCAGCTCATCCATCATCTGCAACTGCAGTTCAGCCGGCACTTTGTGATCCAGTGCCTCGATCTGTTTCCACCAGCGCGGCAGGTGGAAGACGTCACGCACTATCACGTAGGCGCCAGCCACATTGGCCGAGCTCATGCCGGTGGAGTCTTTCATGCGCTGAACAAAGGTGATGCCCATGTGATTGACCAAGTCATTGGCAATCTGGGTGCTGACAATTTCCCGCTTAAGCCGATGACGACGCATCGACTCACCAAACTTGTCGGCCAACAACGCCGGGAAAGCACTTTCCATTTCACGGGCCAGGTACTCATCATCAGGCACGCGTGACAGTAGCAATGACTCATTCAAGTCAATCTTGCTGTATGAGATCAATACCGATAACTCAGGACGCGTCAGCCCCAGACCGTTGGCCGTGCGCTCATTGAGTTCATCATCGGAGGGTAAGAACTCCAGTGCGCGATCGAGCTTGCCTGCCGCTTCAAGCACCAGCATCAGGCGCTTGTACTCGCCGACGTTCTCGCGAGCACGGCGCACAGCCACAGACAATGCCTGTGTCTGCTTGTAGTTATTGCCCAGCACCAGCGCACCTACAGCGTCGGTCATTTCGGCCAGCAACTTGTTGCGTTGCTTGCCCGTCATGTCGCCTGCTGTCACGGTTTCATTGAGCAAGATCTTGATATTCACTTCATGGTCGGAGCAATCCACACCACCAGCGTTATCAATGAAGTCAGTATTACTTGAGCCGCCATGCAGGCCGTATTCGACACGCCCCAACTGGGTCATACCGAGGTTACCGCCCTCGCCCACGACCAAGGCACGCAGGTCACGACCATCAACCCGCAATACGTCATTGGCTTTATCGCCAACGTCAGCGTGGCTCTCCTTGCTCGATTTAACGTAAGTGCCGATCCCACCGTTCCAGATCAAATCGACCGGTGCCTTGAGCAGCGCATTGAGCAGCTCAGTCGGGGCCAGCTTGTCGGCACTGATGTCGAAACGCTCTTGCATCTCCGGGCTAATGGCAATGCTCTTGGCACTGCGCAGGAAGATGCCACCTCCTGGAGAAATCAGCGAGGTGTCGTAATCGGTCCAGCTTGAACGTGGCAGGTCGAACATGCGTCGACGCTCCAGGAAGCTTTTTGCAGCATCCGGGTTCGGGTCGATAAAGATGTGCAAGTGGTTGAATGCCGCCACCACCTGCAATTTATCCGAGAGCAACATACCGTTACCGAATACGTCACCCGCCATATCACCGATACCGATTACCGTCGTGGGATCGGTCTGAACATCGATGCCGCGCTCACTGAAGTGACGCTGCACTGATACCCACGCGCCTTTGGCAGTGATGCCCATACCTTTGTGGTCATAACCGGCGGAGCCGCCCGAGGCAAAGGCGTCGCCCAGCCAGAAGTCGTACTCGGCCGCAATACCGTTGGCGATGTCAGAGAAGGTCGCTGTGCCTTTGTCCGCGGCAACCACCAAGTAAGGATCATCTTCATCATGGCGAACAACGTTGGCTGGCGGCACAACAGCGCCATCAGCAAGATTGTCGGTGATATCCAACAAACCGCTGATAAAGATACGGTAGCAGGCGATGCCTTCGGCCTGAATCTCATCGCGGGTGCCATTGATCGGCAGGCGACGTGGAACGAAGCCCCCTTTGGCGCCCACCGGAACGATAACCGCATTTTTTACCTGCTGCGCCTTTACCAGGCCCAGCACTTCGGTGCGGTAGTCTTCTTCGCGATCCGACCAGCGCAAGCCACCCCGGGCGACTTTGCCGCCGCGCAGGTGCACGCCTTCAACCCGTGGCGAGTAGACGAATACTTCAAACATTGGCACGGGCTTTGGAAACTCAGGAACAGCCCGCGGGTTGAGCTTGAAGCTAAAGTAGGACTTGTTCTGGCCGTTGGCATCAGCCTGGTAGAAGTTGGTCCGCATTGTTGCTTTGATCAAATCAAGGTAGCGGCGCAGGATACGGTCTTCGTTAAGCACCGCAACATTGTCCAACGCACCCAGGATCGCTTGCTCCAGCTTCTGCTGCTTGTCTTCAAGGTCTTCAGCGGTGAGCTTGCGGGCAAGGTAAAAACGCGTCCTGAACAGGCGCACCAGTTCTTTAGCGATATCCGCGTGATTCACCAGTGTGGCCGCTACATAGCTGAGCGAGAAGCCAAGGCGAATCTGCTTTTGGTAGCGGGCATAGGCTCGCAGCAACGCTACTTCGCGCCATGGCATCGCTGCCGTTAGCACCAGACGGTTGAAGGCGTCATTCTCGGCATTGCCACTGACGATGTTAACGAATGCATCTTGCAGGGTGTCGTTGAGTTGCTGGATATCAACGGCAAGACCTTCGGCATAGGTAAAGGCAAAGTCATGAATCCAGTACTCCTTGCCGTCGTGCTGGAACAAGCGATACGGGAACTCACCGAGCACTCGCAGGCCAAGATTTTCCAAAACCGGCAGTACATCAGACAAAGGCAGCGGCGTGTCCGCGTGGTAGAGCTTGCAGTGCAACAGATTGTCGCCCTGCGCCAAAGGCTGGTAGAAGCTCATAACCAATGGCCGCTCAGCGCTCAGGCTAAGCAGATGCTGCATATCGACGACGGCAGAATGCGGTGCAAAGCGTTCGCGATATCCGGCCGGGAACCCTTTGGGGAATTCAGCCAGCACGTTGGTGCCTTGCGCCTCTCCGAGGGTCTCAATCATCAAGCTGGCGTAATCGTCTTTCCACGAACGGCAGGCTTGGATTACTTCTTGCTCAAGACGAACCGGGTCAATGGTCGATTTGTTCTTCGGATCAACCCGCAAAATAAACTGCACGCGCGCCAATACGGACTCTGAGAAAAAGGTCCAGAATTCGCAGTCAGTGGCGTTAAGGCGCTCCATCAACACGTGCTGAATCTTCAGCCGTGTTTCAGTCGAGTAAACATCACGCGGTACATAGGCCAGGCAGTAGCAAAAACGGCCATAGGGATCACGGCGCAAGAACACGCGAATCTTGTTGCGCTCTTGAATCTGCACAATCGACATCGCGGTGCTGAACAGTTCGTCAACCGGCGTCTGGAACAGATCATCACGAGGCAAGACTTCCAGGACCTGCGCCAGCTCTTTGCCCAAGTGAGCTTTGCTGTCGAAGCCTGAGCGCTGCTCAATCTCGGTAATTTTGCGGCGAATATAGGGAATTTCCCACACGCTCTCGGAGTACACCGCCGAGGTGTACAGGCCCATAAAGCGATACTCTTTTACCACATTGCCCTTGCTGTCCAGCTCACGAATAGAGACAAAATCCGGATAGGCCGGCCGGTGCACACGGCTTGGCACTGCAGCCTTGGCGAAGGACAAAAGCTTGGGCTCGCGCAGGTAACTCACGGCCTCTTCTTCAATGTGCAGTTCCTGGCTTTTCAGGCCGGTACGCAGTCCTTTGGACAAGCCCAGGAGCGACTTCTCGTCATAAACAATCTGACCACCGCCCGACACATCGGCAACGGTGAATTCCTCATAGCCGAGGAAGGTGAAATTGTTGTCGAGCAGCCAGCGCATAAAGACTTTGATTTCTTCAAGCTCGGTTGGCTCGACCTTAAGCTTGGTTTTGCTCAACCACCCCAACAGCTCTTCAGCCTTGGCTTTCATCGGCAAGAAGTCGTCAACACTGGCGCGGACTTCGGCAAATACTTCGTGCAACGATTTGGCCAGCGCCTGCATTTCTGCATTATTGGCGCAGCGGTCAATCTCCAGGAACATCAGGGCTTCTCGGGTCACATCCGAACCGGTCGAGCCCTTCGGCAGAATTTCCAGCAGTTCGCCCTTCTTGTTGCGGCGAACATTGAGCACGCTGTTCTGCAAGGTATGGATGTTGTAACCGCGGCGGTTGAACTCCATGCGTACCGAATCAACCAGAAACGGAATATCAGCGTGCAGAATTTCTACCGCAGTATGGGTCGACTGCCAGCCGTGCTTTTCGTAATCGGGGTTAAATACGCGAACCTGTGGCTCGCTAGGGTCAAAACGTTCAAGCAATCGCCAGGACGACAATGTGCAGCCAACCAGGTCAGACAATCGACGCTGGATCAGCTCATCAAGTGCGATAATTCCGAAAAATTGCTCAGCGAACAAGGCCATTTGTGATAGCCCCTGTTCACCAACGTGCTGAGCCAACGCCGCTTGCAGTTGATGCTGAAAGTCGGCTTTGCTGGCCGCCGTAAAGAACGCCATGGCTTGTATGCTCCGTTTGACTTGTAGAATGACTAAGGCAGTGTCAAAAAGGTTTAGTGCCCTAGCTCGAGTGCCCTAAAGAAGTAACGTTAGTCTACGAAGTGCCTGTTGCATTACGGTGGCACCCCTTTATATCTGGCGCCTTTCGAGACTAGCGGGTCACATTTACCAGAGCAGCTTACCGATGGAGTGCCGTCAAGCGCTTGCTAGGCTGCGACATTTTCTTTCACTAAGCCTGCGCCGTTTCCCATACAACGGGCATCCGCGATGCTTATAAGCCTTCATCTGCCAGTGATTTACATCGATTTCACACTCTGGGTGCTAAGTTTAGTATCGGCGTGGGCGAAGCCTAACTTTGTCACTGCATATGTGCAGCCAGGCACGCCAGGGGAACAAATGCGGCGAAATGTCACTACACCCAGACTGAACTAGGGAGTAAAACTTTGGCACCCGCTTTGCGCCAGCCAGCGCGGCAAGCTGCGGCGTCGTTATTATGTGGCCCCTGGCTTGGTTTTTTCTCCCGGCGACGCCATATTCAGGCGAGGGGCAAGACTTACTTCCAGTAACGGCTTGAATCGCTCAAAATCAGCCGCTGTCACTGAGTATTCTTATGCGATCATGTCGCTGTTGGCGCGCATGCAAAGGGTCATGATTCATACCAAAACGTTTTACGTGTAGTGGGTTGAGCAAGCTGTAACACCTCAGCTTTAACACCTTAATTGGTACAGGATTGGTATTTTGGAAAACTCAGAAACCTCGAATGGCCCGAATCACCGGGCTGCACTGAATGAACTGCGACACTTCCTTTCAAGCCAGATCCTCGGCCAGGAAAAACTTGTCGAGCGGCTACTGATCGCACTCCTCGCCGATGGCCACATGCTGGTTGAGGGCGCGCCGGGCCTGGCCAAGACCAAAGCCATCAAAGAGCTGGCTGAAGGCATCGAAGCTGAATTCCATCGTATTCAATTCACCCCGGACCTACTCCCTGCTGATATCACCGGCACCGAAATCTATCGCCCCGAAACTGGCAGCTTTGTCTTTCAGCAAGGACCGATTTTCCACAACCTGGTATTGGCAGACGAAATCAACCGGGCGCCTGCCAAGGTCCAGTCAGCATTGCTTGAAGCAATGGCTGAGCGCCAGGTAAGCGTTGGCCGCAGCACCTATGACCTGTCACCGCTGTTCCTGGTGATGGCGACGCAGAATCCGATCGAGCAAGAAGGCACATACCCGCTGCCTGAAGCTCAGCTCGATCGCTTTTTGATGCACGTGAAAATTGGTTTTCCAGATGCCGCCGTTGAACGCAAGATTCTCCAGCAGGCCCGCGGCGAAGCCCTGAACGGTGAGGCCAAGCCTGAGCACCGCGTCAGCCAGCAGGCGATCTTTGCCGCCCGTACTGAAATTCTCGGCCTGTATATGGCTGAGGCGGTAGAGGAATACCTGGTGCAGTTGGTAATGGCTTCACGCACACCGGGCAAATTCGACGCAGAGCTGGCCGAATGGATTGCTTACGGCGCCAGTCCGCGCGGCACCATCTCGCTTGATCGCTGCGCCCGTGCGCACGCCTGGCTTGCCGGTCGCGACTTTGTCAGCCCAGAGGATGTGCAAGCAGTGCTGTTTGATGTATTGCGCCACCGCATCATTTTGTCGTTTGAGGCCGAAGCGAGTGGCATTGATCAGGATCGCGTGATCCAGCGCATTCTCGATGTAGTGGCAGTCGCCTGACCCCATGCACGAACTCTCCAGCCAACCTGGCATTCGCGTTGACCTCGCCGAATTGATCGAAATACGCCACCGTGTGCATGAAGTGCAGCTGTTCTCGTCGGCCTCCAGGCGCAGCCCGCTGATTGGCTTGCACCACTCAAAACTGCGTGGGCGCGGTGTCGATTTCGATCAGGTTCGGGTTTATCAGGCCGGTGATGATGTGCGCACCATTGACTGGCGGGTGACGGCTCGCACCCAAGAACCACACACCAAAATGTTCCATGAAGAGCGCGAGCGGCCAATCTACATTCTGGTCGAACAAAGCCAGCGCTTGTTTTTCAGCTCCAAACTCATCTTCAAATCAGTACTGGCCGCACAGGTGGCCAGCTTGATCGGCTGGGCAGCGCTGGGCCACAACGACCGAGTTGGCGGTCTGGTGTTTGGTAACAACGAGCATCATGAAATCAAACCGCGGCGCAGCAAACAAAGCCTGCTGCAATTACTCAGTCGTCTGGCCCGAGCCAATCAAGCGTTGCCCGGTGATATACAAAGCAATCGTGATGCCTTTGGCCTGGCCTTGCGCCGCGCCCGTGAAGTCCTGCGCCCGGGCAGTCTGGTCGTGGTGATTTGCGACGAGCGCACCTTGAATGACGCCAGCGAACAGCAACTCAGCCTGCTCGCCCGCCACTGCGAAATTCTCTTGCTGCCGATCTCTGACCCTCTGGATCAACAGTTGCCAGACGCCGGCCGCTTGCGCTTCGCCCAACGCGGAGCCCAGTTAGAGCTCGATAGTCATAATGCCGAAATGCGCAAGGCTTACCAGACGCAAAGTGAATCCCGGACTGCACGCTGGCTGCGGCTTTCACAGAAACTGGGCGTGCCTTTACTGCCCCTTAATACCGAGCGCGAAATGATTGACCAACTCCGCGACCATCTTCACGGCCAGCGCGGCAGGAAGCAGTCATGAATCCGCTGGATCAACTCGAACCCTTGATTGCACCACCAGCCATTAGCTGGTGGCCGCCTGCACCGGGCTGGTGGCTGCTGTTACTGCTCGTTCTGGCAGCCGTTGTCTGGGCGATACGGGCATATAAACGACGGGTGCCTAAAGTCAAAAAAACCGGCACAGATGCATCCTTGGACCCTGCCCGTGCCGCAGCGCTAGCTGAGCTCGCTCATCTGCAAAAACCCTATTACGGCGTACCTGCAGGGCCTTGGCTACAGCAACTCAATGCCTTGCTCAAGCGCCTGTGTCGCCACCGCTACCCTGACAGCAACAGCCATGTACTCAGTGGACGTGAGTGGCTGGCGTTTCTCGATAACCGCTGCCCGGCTGCCGGTTTAACCCGCTGGATGATTCTGGTCGAGGGCAACTACAAGCCCAACTGCTTACTCGACGACAAAGCTATTGAAGGCCTTAGCAACGCCGTTGATATCTGGATTCGTAAGCATGTTTGAGTTCACCTGGGCCTGGATTTTCCTGCTGGCACCTCTGCCATGGGTACTGCGCGCACTTTTACCAGCTGCAGACAGCGGTGAAGCAGCGCTGAACATCAGTTACCTGAGCGAACTTGAAGGCCTTAGCGGCCGCAAGGCGCGGGCTAACTTGTCTAAATGGCGCCAACAAGCGCCCTTCGCCCTGTTATGGATTTGCCTGCTGAGCGCTGCGGCGCGCCCGGAATGGGTTGGTGAGCCTCTGCCATTACCCGCCAGTGGCCGCGATCTGCTGGTCGCCGTGGATATCTCCGGTTCCATGGAGTACGCCGACATGCAGATGGACGGCAATGATGTAAGCCGCCTGACACTGGTCAAACATTTGATGGGTGAGTTTATCGACGGTCGTGTGGGCGATCGCGTCGGCTTGATCCTGTTCGGCAGCCAAGCCTATTTGCAAGCACCCTTAACCTTTGATCGGCATACCGTACACACCTGGCTTGATGAAGCGGTCATCGGCATTGCCGGTAAAAACACCGCCATCGGTGATGCCATTGGCCTGGCAGTAAAACGCCTGCGCGAACGTCCAGCCAATAGCCGTGTATTGGTTCTAGTTACCGACGGCGCCAACACCGGCGGAGAAATTGAACCTGTGCAGGCGGCGCGACTCGCCGCCGAGGAAGGCGTGACCATTTACCCCATCGGCATTGGCGCTGACCCACAGAGTGGCGTCTTGAGCATGCTGGGCTTCAACCCCGGACTGGACCTGGATGAGCCGACCCTGCAACACATTGCCGAGCTGACAGGGGGTGAGTATTTCCGCGCCCGCGACGCGGATGAATTGCAAAGCATCGAGGCCACCCTCGACAAGCTGGAGCCCGTGGAACAGAAGCCTACCTTGGCTCGCCCAGCCAAAGCACTGTATGTCTGGCCCCTGGGTTTGGCGATGCTGATTAGTCTGCTGCTGGTGCTTCGCGAGGTCTGGCCACAACTACGGCAAAGCAGCACTCGCGTGCTACAGAGTCTAGGGCGGAGGCCACTATGATGGAGCTACTGCAGCAGGGTTGGCCCCACTGGCTAAGGCCCTACTGGTTGTTACTGGCCCCCTTGCTATGCGCATTGCTCTGGCTCCTTTGGAACCGAGAGAAACGCGCCGGTAGCTGGCAAAAAATCCTGCCACCCGCTTTCCATGCCGCATTACTCAGTGGCGGCGATGGCCGTCGCAGCAGGTTGCCATGGGTGCTACTCGCATGCGCGTGGTTATTAGCCTTGATTGCGCTGGTCGCCCCGAGTTGGCAGCAGGTTGAACAGAACACCCTGAAACCGGCTGACCCGCTGGTGGTCATGCTGGAGCTGTCGCCGCAGATGCTCGCCGCCGACCTATCACCCGATCGGCTTGAACACGCCAAGCGCAAAATTATCGACCTGCTCGAAGCGCGCCGCGACGCGCAGACCGCTATCGTGGTTTATGCTGGCAGCGCGCACACTGTGGTGCCACTGTCGGACGATCTGGCCACTTCGCGCAACCTGCTTGAGGCCCTCAAACCATCGATCATGCCTGAGCCAGGTCACCGCGCCGACTTGGCGGTAGGCAAAGCCCTCGACTTGCTCAAGCAAGGCGGTCAGGGCCACGGCCGGCTATTGCTGATTACCAGTGGTTTAAGCAGCCAGGAACAGGACGGCATCAGCAGCGCCCTGCGCGGCTCCAACAGCCACTTGAACATCCTCGGCGTTGGTACCCGCCAAGGTGCGCCGATCACTCAGGAAGACGGTAGCTTTCTCAAAGACGCTCAAGGGGCTATTCAGATACCGCGCCTAGACACTCAAGGCCTCAGTCAATTTGCCCATAAAGTCGGTGCCAGCTACCAACTGAGCAGCATCAGTGATAAAGACATTGATCGCCTTGGCTTGCTTGACGATCCTGAGCAGATGCGTGACAACGGCCAGCATACGCGCTTACAGGTCTGGGCCGACCAAGGTCACTGGCTGCTGTTACCCCTGCTGCTGCTCGCCGCTTTTGCCGGACGCCGTGGCTGGCTAATGTGCCTGCCCTTGTTGCTGATGTTCATACCCCAGCCGAGCTATGCGTTTTCATTTGATGATCTATGGCTGCGCCCAGACCAACAAGGCCAGCAACTGCTGCAACAGAAACAGCCAGAAGAGGCGGCAAAGCACTTCACTGATCCGCAATGGCAGGCTCAAGCGCTTTATCAGGCAGGCAATTACCCCGCGGCTGCCGAGCGTTTTGCCACCAGCGACACCGCTGCTGCGCATTACAACCGTGGCAATGCGCTGGCCCGCAGTAATGAATTAGAAGCAGCGGTCGAAGCCTACAATCAGGCCCTTGAGTTGCAACCTGAGATGCCCCAGGCAGCGAAAAACAAAGCGCTGATCGAACAAATGCTCGAGCAAAAACAGCAGCAGCAAGATAACCCAGAAAACCAAGATCAGAATCAAGACCAGAAGCAAAATCAACAGAACCAGAACCAGAACCAGAACCAGAACCAACAGCCTGGCCAGCAACAAGATTCCAGTCAGCAAGCCAAGGATTCGACGCAACAAAACTCAAAACCCAAGGACGCTGAAGCCGATAAAGCCAAGCAACAAGCGGCTGACAAAGCCAAGTCCGAAAAAGCCGGCAAGCAGGAAAAGCAGGACTCATCCGCGGCAAAAAGCGCTGACCCAGCATCCGACAAACAGGCTCAAGGCAAAGCAACTGACGAAGCTAGCAGCCCAATGGATGCCGAGCGCCGCCAAGCGATGGAACAATGGTTGCGACAGATCCCCGATGACCCCGGTGAATTACTGCGCCGCAAATTTTGGTACGAACAGCAACAGCGTCAGGAAACTAAACGATGAAACGCCTGTTTTGCACTTTTCTCCTCTGCCTGCTGGCTTTTAATGCCCAGGCCGAGAGCTTTACGGCTAGCGTAGATCGCAGCCAGATTGATAGCGGAGAAATGGTTGAGCTGTCGCTGGAGTCAGATGACACCACATTGTTTGGCAAGCCCGATCTGAGCCCGCTTAACGAGTTATTTGATGTGTACGGCACGCGTCAGGTTAACCGCCTGACCAGTATTGATGGCGCATCCCATGCCACCACCCGCTGGATTGTGACCATTTCACCAAAACACAGCGGCTATGTGGTTATCCCGCCCATTACCCTTGATGATAAAACCACCGAACCAATCACCCTGCACGTACAGGAGGCCTCTGCGACCACCCAAAAGGGTAAAATGGCACCGGTATTTATCGACGCCAGCCTTGATAAAGACAGTGTCTATGTACAAGCTCAGGCCATACTCACCCTGCGTATCTACCACTCCGTCTCGCTCTACGATGACAGCAGCTTAACGGCGCTGGACATCCCCGATGCCCGGGTTGAACAACTGGGTAAGCCGCGCACCTACGAGAAGCAAATCAATGGTGTGCGTCACGGTGTGATTGAACTGCGCTACGCTATTTTCCCGCAAAAAAGCGGTACCCTGAATATTCCGGCACAGACCTTTTCTGCGACCACGGTTGGCCAGTCCAATCCGAATGAGTTCAATCCGTTTGGGCCGCGCCCGGGCAAGGTCGCACGGGTTAAGTCATCGGTTATCCCCCTCACGGTCAAAGCCAAACCAGCCAGTTACCCCAGCGATGCGCCTTGGTTGCCGGCCAGCGCATTGAGCCTGGCAGAGTCTTGGTCACCTGAACCAGAAAAGGCCAAAGTCGGTGACTCCCTGACCCGTACCTTGCTGGTTAAAGCCGAAGGTTTATCCAGCGCACAGCTCCCCGCGCTGCCACAAACGCAGTCCGCGGGGTTGAAGCGCTACCCCGATCAACCACAACTGAGTAACGAAACCAACGATCATGGCGTTATAGGCAGCCGCGAGGAGCGCGAAGCCTTAGTCGCCAAGCAGACGGGCAAGGTTGAGCTGCCGCCGGTTGAAGTGGTGTGGTGGAACACCGAAAAAGACCAACTCGAACGCACCAGCGTGCCAGCACGCACTTTGGATATTGCGGCCAATAGCGAGATCAGCGTCGACCCTGTGCCGGAAGCGGCTTTGCCGGCTTCGGCGACAACCGGGCAGCCTGTTTGGCCTTGGCAACTGGCTTGCTTTCTACTGAGCCTGACCACATTTATTGGCTGGGCGTTGTGGTGGCATGCACGCCGCCAACCTGCAATCACACGGGTTAGCCCAAATGGGCCAAGCCCGCGCACCTTGCTCGATGACATCAAGCGCGCCTGCAACGCCAATGACACCCAAGCCAGCCGCGCCGCGCTCGATGCCTGGGCGCGCCAGCAGCCGGAAACCCTGGCCGACATGGCCGCCCGTTATGAGCCACTTTCTGCGGAGCTGCATAACCTCAATGGCGCACTCTACAGCGAGACGGCCCAACAATGGCAAGGCGAAGCCCTGTGGCAAGCGGTACGCTCCTTACCCGCTCTGGCACCGGACGAGGTGGCAATAAACGCAGAAAACACTGCCTTACCTGCACTTTATCCACGCTGAAATAGCCCTTCTTCCGCGAGGAACCTGCAAGGGCTAAGCGAGTCTACTCGTAGCAATAGATACCTTGGCCTGCCTGCAGTCCAAACCATGGCATGTCAATCATTAGAGGAACGATCCCCATGTTGAAACCTTCCAAGTTATTACTGCTTAGCCTGACGCTTGCGGCCGCTCCAGCGTTCGCCTTCAACTTTGGCGATGCGGTTAACAGCGTTTCTGGCGCCGCCGGAAACTCTCAAGCCACTGGCGAGACCGGACAAATGCTCAGCGCTCTGTCCAGCCAGCTTGGAGTCACTCAGCCGCAAGCCACTGGTGGTACTGCTGCCCTGCTCGGCCTGGCAAAAAACAATCTGGACCCGAGCCAGTATTCGGAGCTGACCAAGTCGGTTCCGGGCCTTGAACAACTGACCCAGAACAGCGCCCTGCTCGACCAGGCCAGCACCTTATTGGGCAAAGGTTCAGGCTCGGACTCGACCAGCATCAGTTCGCTGTTGAACAACACCAAGGACATGGGTGATGTCACCAATGCCTTCAGCAACCTGGGCATGAACGCAGAAACCCTCAACAAGTTCGCGCCAACCCTGCTCGACTACCTGGGCAAGCAAGGCCTCAGCCAGCCATTGATGAGTTCGCTGACCAGCCTTTGGGGCGTATAGCGTCTTTTTCTCTGGGGGGTGACGCTTCTGTAGTCGACGCTTTTGTGGTTGACGCTTTATTCAGCCACCATTTTCGCCAGCACAACCCTCCAAATCTGCACCACCCTGGTGGCCAAGCTTCGCGTTGACACACCCTACGCGGGCTATTGATTGGCAACCAATCTGTACGCAACAACAATAAAAAAACGCGACCCTAGGGTCGCGTTTTTTGTGCTTGCAACGCTGGGTATTCGCCAGCGTGCGTTAAGCGTTAGGCGTTCGCCTTGTTGCGCAGCTTCTCTGGATTGATCAGGAAGCGAGCCAAAGCGGGCAGCAACCAAATCGCGCCGAACATATTCCAGAGGAACATAAAGGTCAGCATCAACCCCATATCCGCCTGGAACTTGATCGCCGAGAAGATCCAGGTCGCGACACCAATGGCCAGACACACGCCAGTGAACAGCACGGCTTTACCCGTCGACTTCAGCGTCTCGAAGTACGCCTCCTGCAGTGACAACCCTTGACGCAGGTATGTCTCCAATCGACTGTAAATATAGATACCATAGTCCACACCAATACCCACGCCCAAGGCGATTACCGGCAAGGTAGCCACTTTGACCCCAATGCCCATATAGGCCATCAAGGCGTTACCCAACACCGAAGTCAGTACCAGTGGCAGCATCACGCACAGCGTCGCAGCAAGCGAGCGGAAAGTGATCAGGCACATCAAGCCAACGGCTGCATAAACCGCCAGCAGCATGGTGGTTTCGGATTGATCAATCACCTCGTTGGTTGCCGCTTCAATGCCAGCGTTACCCGCCGCCAGGATAAACTCGAGGCCATCCTTGTTGTTGTCCTTGATGAAGCCTTCAGCTACACCCACCACACGATTGAGGGTTTCGGCCTTGTGGTCATTGAGGAACACCAACAACGGCGCCACAGAGCAGTCGGCGTTGTACAGGCCATCGGCGCGGGCGATCGAGTTATTCAGCACGTCCTGGTTACGTGACAGGGTTTCCCACTTGAGGCTCCCTTCGTTCATACCCTTGATCACCTGACGCGAGACAGTGACCATGGAAATGGCCGACTGCACGCCCGGAGTGTTCTCCATGGTCCAGGACAACTGATCCATCGCCGAAAGCGTCTGATAGGTCGAACAGCCTTCGGGCGCTGTCTTGACCATAATCACCAGAACATCGGAGCTGGTTGAGTAATTGCGGATGACAAAGTCGTTATCCAGGTTATAGCGTGAGTCAGGTCGCAGCTCAGGCGCGCCTTGGTCAAGGTCACCAATCTTCAGGTTCTGGCCGTACCAAACACCACCCGCCAGAGCAACTATGGCAACTACCACTGAAATAGGTGCAACCACTGGATGAGCGAAGTTGGAGACCAAGCGCCAGAACGGATGATCACGCACCGCATCCTCGCGGCTGATCTGCACGGCCTTCTTGCTGATACCGATATACGAGATCATCACTGGCAGCAGGATCAGATTCGTCAGAATGATCACCGCCACACCCATGGATGCGCCGATGGCCAACTCGCGGATAACTCCAATATCAATCAGCAGCAAGGTGACAAAACCGACGGCGTCAGACAACAGCGCGACCAGGCCCGGAATAAACAACTGACGGAATGCCATACGCGCAGCGGACAGCGAATCAGTTGCCTCACCCGAAGCAATGGCAATGCCGTTGATCTTCTGCACGCCGTGGGAAATACCGATGGCGAACACCAAGAACGGCACCAGCATTGAGTAGGGATCGAGCCCAAAACCCAGGGTTTTCAGCAAGCCAAGTTGCCAGATCACCGCGATCAGCGTGGTACAGACCACAGCCAAAGCGCTTTTAAAGCAACGGGTGAACCACAGCAGCAAGACGAAGGTGATGCCGATCGCGACCGCGAAGAACAGGGCTACACCCAGCAAGCCATCAATCAAATCGCCGACTTTCTTGGCGAAACCAATAATGTGAATTTTCACATTGGGGTTTTGCGCCTGGTACTTGTCGCGAATCTTTTCTTCCAGTTCGTGGGAGAACTTCTGGTAATCCAGCGGCAGTTGTTTGCCTTGATCTTGCGGGTCTGGGTACGACTCCAGCAACGGAACATCAATGATGCTGGACTTGAAGTTATTCCCGACCAGACGACCAATCTGCCCGGACTTAAGCACGTTATCGCGCAAGTCTTCGAGACTGGCGGGCGAGCCGTCGTAGGTTTGCGGAATCACTTCACCGCCGCTAAAGCCCTGCTCCGTCACTTCGGTCCAGCGAACGCTTGGACTCCACAGCGACTTGAGACCAGAACGATCAACGCCCGAGATGTAGAACACCTCATCGTTAATCTGGCGCAGTGTCTCCATATATTCTTTGCTGAAGATGTCGCCATCAACTGCTTCAACCGAGATACGCACGGTGTTGCCGAGGTTGGCAAGATCATTGCGATGCTCAAGCATCTTCTGGATATAAGGGTGACCCAGTGGAATCATTTTCTCAAAGCTGGTTTGCGGACGAACCTGCGCAGCCTGGTAAAACAAAAAGGCACTGATCAAAACGCACAGCACGATAACGGCTGGGCGATTATTAAAAATTAACCGCTCGAGAAAAGACGCAGGTTTTTGTTGATGCTTACTCATGCAAACACTCCCGGCTTATTATTGTTGGCCCAGATCGGCGCCTGTTGGCGAAGCGACGTGAACACCGCCCTGCCCGACCAGAATCAGCTTGCCGTTATCCGTAGTTGCTGCGCTGCTCAATGAAACCCGGTCAGCGCGATTTACCAGACTAAAACTGCGGCCATCATCGGTACTTTTCAGCACTGTTCCGCCGTGTCCAACCACTACAATCGAACCGTCGGCCAATAACTCGCCGTCAGCCAAACCGAACTCCAAAGGGCCGTTGTTGGGGGTGTTGATCTCGATTTGTTGCCAAGTGGCGCCAAAATCAGCGGAGCGGAATAAGTGACCGCGCAGCCCGTAAACCAGCAGCGTCGCGGGCTCTTTAGTCGCCACAGCGCCGAACAACGAGCCATCATACGGGCTTTCGAGCGTCTCCCAGGTCTGCCCCCAGTCGAGCGAACGGAACATCGCGCCCTGCTCACCCACTACAAACAAGCCAGAGTCTTTAACCGCAATGATTGCGTTGAGGTGATAACCATCCTCGTTGTCCATTCTGTCGCTAACGTCTTCCCAGTGAGCGCCACCATCGGTGGTGCTCAACAAGGCGCCATAGGCACCAACTGCAAAGCCTGTTTGCGCGTCCTTAAACCAGATATCCAGCAAGGGTGCTTCGCGTGTCAGGTCGTCGAATTGCTTAACCCAGGTCTGTCCGCCGTCGGTGGTTGCCAGGATTTGCGCATCGTGGCCCACAGCCCAGCCATGCTTGTCATCGACAAAATAAACAGCCGTGAGCAGCTGGCGCGTAGGCACTTTGGCCTGCGTCCAGGTTGAACCCTTGTCATCGGAATAAAGAATGTGGCCGCGGTCGCCGACAGTAACCAGCCGCTTACCGGCTACGGTGATATCGAGCAACAGCGAGCTTTTTGCCCGAGGTGATTCAATTGAAGAGAGGCTGGCGGGCTCAACAGCTTGGACAGTCAGTGGCGCAATCGCCAAGGCTAGGACAGATAGCAGACTGCACAGCGAGAGCGCTTTGCCCAGCGGCGAATTAATGCGCGACACCGGTGTGCGACTAGACCTCGCAAAACCACCGGACAAGGTGCGCCGCATGACGGGCTCACTCATAAACCTTCCCCCTTTTATTTTTATAGTTCCTGCCTATAGCAGTGACCTATAGCAGTTGGCCTATGCTACTTAGCTTTAGCAGGCGCTGACAATCAGCATGACGTTATGTTTTGTTAAAGCAAACCCGCGTGATTGACGCTTCATTCGTTTCGCCAATAGACAAAAGCCGCTACAAGGTAGCGGCTTTTGCGTTTCACTACAGCATTATCAACGCGTGCCGCGACGGCGCAAGGCGGCTGGCTTGAAATAACCGTCGTCTGGAATTGGCTGACTGAAGTCGATCGTGCTCGACTCTTCGTTGTCCAGGTTCTGCACGTAGTAACGACGCGCCTGCAGGTCGTGGAATACATCCAGTGCCGACCAGGTAGTTGGCAGCTCGTAGAAGTTTTTCAGGTAAGCAATCGATACGCGCCACAACTCGCCGCGACCGTCGTATTGATCAACCACAGCGGCTTGCCAGCTGTCTTCATCAAGGTACAAGGTACGCTTGGAGTAGATGTGTCGCGCGCTGCTCTTGAGCGTGCCTTCGACAACCCAGACACGGTGCAACTCGTTGCGTGTGTATACCGGGTTGAGGTGGCCTACTTTGAGCAGGTCATCGTATTTCACCTCTGGGCTGGTGATTTTGTAGTTGTTGTAAGGAATATAGATTTCCTTTTTACCCAGCAACTTCCACTCGTAGCGATCAGGGGCACCGTTGAACATATCGGTGTCATCGGCGGTACGCAAACCATCAGCCGCAGCGATTGGCGTGTCATACGCCAGGTTTGGCGCCCGGCGCACACGGCGCTGACCGGCGTTGTAACCCCATGCTTGACGCTGTTCCTTAACCTGATCGAGAGTTTCGTGAACCAGTACCGCACCACCCGCCAAACGCGCAGGGCTTTTGGTGAATGACAGGTAATAGAACATGATGTTGTTCAGGTCCGCGAACGAGCCTTTAGGGTCGTAGTACTTGAATAGCGCCTCTTGCTGCGAAGTCACCAGTGAGTAGCTACCGTTGCGCTGCACTGCAACTTCCGAAGCACGACGCACGATGTAGGTGCCGCGATAGCGGGCGATGTGGTTCCACAGCGCCTCAACTCCATTTTGCGGAATTGGAAACGGGATACCGCCAAAGGCATCAGAGAAACCGTTGCCACCATCGAGCAGCTTGGCCGTGGTCGCATTCTTGCGTGTGTTGTCATACACCCACTGCGGCGCAGAGCCCGAGCGCCGTGTCTGGTAAACCGGCATCTGGTAGGTATCGGGGTAGGCGTTAAACAGGGCTATCTGACCCGGGGTCAGGTTGGCTTTGTACTGATCCAGATTAGCCTTGGTAATAGTAAACAGCGGCTTGTCGGCTGCAAATGGATCTGGGTGGTGTTGGCCCGGGGTTTTATAGTCGGCCGGTGCCTTGGTGATACCACCGGTCCAGGCGGGAATTGTTCCCGCAGCGTTGCCCGCTTTTTCAGCGCCGAATGGGGTCAGCGTGGTGCCCAGCTTGGCAGCATCCTCAGCGGAAACGGCTGCCAATGTGCTACCGGTGAACAGCACCAGTGCAATGGCTGCACCGATCAATGTGTGCTTCTTCAGCATCATATCTCTCCATGGTAAGTCTTGACTGAACGCTCTTTGGCGCTCAGTTCGGTTATGTAGCGGCCTGTTACCGTGCGCTCACTGTGCACTGGCGGTAACAGGCTCAAGTATCAGAACGAGTACTTGACGTTGAGGCCAATGTTGTCGCGGTCACGTGAAGAGTTGTTACCGCCTGCACCATAGAACTCGGTGTACGCCAGCTCCGCTTCGAGACTGTTCAAGTAGTTGGCTTTGACGCCCAGGGTGTAGGCCTTGCGACCTTCAATGAAGTTGCCGGTCTGGTATGAGTTACCTTCGAAATCATCCCGGTAGACTGCATATGGCGACAGGTTGACCCCGGCGTAGACATCGTTCCAGGTACCGGAAAGAACCAGGGTATAACCGTAGGCGTTCTTGTTGACCTGATCATTACGGTCATTGTCATCGATATAAGCGCTGTTACCGCGACCCGAGTAATAGCGGGTTGAGCCGTCACGCGCCGTGTATTGCAGGTCACTGCCGCGCAAGTGCTCGGAGGCCAGTTCGGCCACACCAAAGAGTGAGTCAAAACCCAGTGAAGGACCAAAGTTGTAGATGGTCCCCAACGAGGTGTTGAAGGCTTCAACCCGCTCGTAGTTGTGGATCTCATCCTCGAGGCCGACTTGCTGGCCGGCGATATTAATCTTGTCGCCACCGGCCAATGGCGCTGCTTGCAGCAGCAAATCACCGAGCAGGTCGTTAGTGGTGGAAATGCCGATTGGCAGGTTTGGTCGGTAAGACAGTTCACCGAACACCGAAGCCAGGCCAACCGTGGTGTTAAAGCTCAAGCCGTACATGCGGATGTCTTCAACAAACTCACGACGTGCATTCACCTGATTGGCCACATCGACCGCCGCGGCGCCATTGACCAAACCAAGAATTTGCCCGGCCCCGGCATTACCCGTGGCAGCAGCCGCTTGCAGGTCGTCGTAGCTGGCGAAACCACCGAGGCCAGCCAGTTGGTCGATATCCAGACCCGCGTAGGTGCTGTTCAGGTCAGCATTGATCAGCGGCTCTTTGGAGTGATAGTTAACGAAGTAGAAACCAAATTCAGTGCTGTTCAGGTCTTCTGCGATGTAACGCAGCGCGGCACCAAACTGCCCGTCGTTCTTGGCATTGATGTCAGAGCCAATGTTGGCCACTTTAATTACGCCATTCTCGTCGAAATAGTCGTTACCCTGCAGGCCGGCGAAATTGCCCGCGCTTAGCTGCTGATAGAGACCGCGCACCGGTGCCAGGGCTGACTGAGTGCTGTAAGCGGTATTGCCGCCATCGGCGAACAGGTCTGTCTCGGAGTAAAAAGTGCCCGCGGGATCGATCGCGGTTTCTTTCCAGTTGAACTGGTAGAACGACTCCAGCGACAGGTTGTCCGTCAGGCCAACGCTGAAGTTAAGCGCCTCGACCGGCACCAGCACTTCTTTCAGCTCGGCACCTGGCAAGCGGAACTTGGCCGCATCGACCGGGTTGGTGGTGTTGATACCACCGCGATAAAACAAGCCTTCACCCCAGTTGAACACCTGCTTACCCAGACGCGCGGTTACCGGCATATCGGCTACATCCCAATCGCCATACACATAAGCATCGAGAATTTGTGCATCACGACCGGCTTTGTGCCGGGTTTCATAGGTAAAGCTGTCGTCACGCGGAAAGTTCTGGCTAGGCTGCGCAGGACCACTGGCATCATAGAAATCATTGCGCTTATCCATGATCTGCGTGTCATAGAACGCTGTGCCACGGACGAACAAACCATAGTTTTTGTAGGTAGCGCCGAGGTCCGAAGTCGCCTTGTACACTTCCGAAACCAGGCCGGTGTCGAAGTTACGGTTACCATCGTTGCCGTTGATATCGTCGTTGTTTTTATCCTGCCCCTGAACACGCCACAACTGACCATAGGACACAGTGGTGTCGATGGAACCATTGATTTCGTTATCGGCAAAGCTGAATTCAACGGCCTGCGCTTGAGCAGCCACGAGCAGCGGTAAAATCCCAGCAAAGGCAAAACCAGCCTTTACTGGCGCAAAGCACACCCGTGGATGGCGAGACTTGATATCCATCGAAAATAACTCCTGGCAGATCATTGTTTTTATTGCGCCCGGTGCCGAGCGCGGAATAGCCGTACGGTTGACGGCCTTTTACTAAACCGGAAAAACCCAACGCCCCAACTTTTCATGCCCGCAACGCTGAAAAAGTTCCATTGCGAAGCTAAATATTTATTGCCAGTGCAACCATGATGCCAATTCAAACAGTCGTATTATTTAAAAGCACTTTTGCTCGCGTTTCGATTTGTGACTCTATAGCCATTTAATGAACCGTCAAATTGCAGTCGCCAAACTTTAGTTCTGTCCTACAATTTGGCTCGCAGAGTCATTGAAGCCCCGGAATAGACGTATTTCTTTAAAAAATCAGGAGGGAGTTATAAAGCTCAGGCTCAGGGCTGTTTGAGCCTTTAAGTCTAAGGGATTGAGTTTTCATTCCTTAGAGTAACAAAAAAGTGTTACCAGCTTGCGCCGGTAACACTTCTAAGCGAGCGGGTGTCATGCCCTTGGACAGCCAATTAGAATTGCTCTAGATCGGCGTTTTACAGACGTTATGCAAGGCTCTTGCTGACCACCTCATACACGTCACTCGAGAGTTGGCCCGAGGCGACAATACGCTCAAGCTCAGCCTTCATTTGCGCCTGACGTGCAGGGGCATATTTGCGCCAGCGCGTCAGGGGTGCCAACAAACGCGAGGCTATTTGCGGATTAAGCGCATTGAGGGTGATGACCTGATCAGCCAGGAAGCGATAACCGCTGCCATCTGCCTGGTGAAAGTTGATCAGATTCTGCCCGGCAAATGCACCGATCAAGGCGCGAATCTTGTTCGGGTTTTTCAAGGTGAACGCCGGATGCTCCATCAGCGCTTTCACCCGCTCCAGACCGCCCGGCAAACCACTGGCCGCCTGCACGCTGAACCACTGATCCATGACCAAGGCATTGTCTTTGAAGTGCTCAGCAAAGCTTGCCAATACCTTGCTACGTTCATCGTTGAATGGAGAGTTGACCAGCACAGCCAGCGCGGTCAATTGCTCCGTCATGTTGTCGCTGTTTTCAAACTGATCCATACAGGCCGCGACAACTTCTGCTGTGGCATTGAGCATCAGATAAGACAACGCAATATTCTGCAGGCTGCGGCGGGCAAAGTGCTCGGCTTCGGCACTGTATTCACTACCGCGTGAAATCTCGCGATTGGCTTGATAGCGTGTCCAAAGGGCATCGTGCAGCGCTTCGGCAAGCTGCTTGCGGGCGAATTCACGGGCCTCATGAATCGCCTCGACATCGGCGACTTCACTAATCTCGGTCAGGTAGGCCTCGCCCGGCAGCGAAAGCATTTCTGCAACCATAGCTTGATCCAACTGGTTATCTTCGAGCACGGTGCGCAGGGCGCTGACTAGGCGCTGATCCATCACTAGCGCTTCACCGCGCTGATGTTGGCCGATCAGCTCTTGGAGCACCTGTACCGACAATTGTTGACCGGCCTCCCAGCGATTGAAACCATCACTGTCGTGCTGCATCAAAAACATCAGTTGATCACGGCTATAAGGAAAGCTCAGCTTGACCGGCGCGGAAAACCCGCGCAGCAGCGAAGGCAATGGCTGCTCAGCAACATTGATTAAGCTCAGCGTCTGCTCGGCTTGATCAATCGAGAAGACCCGGCTGTTTGAGTCCCCTGCGCCCTGCTCGCCTTCAAGCTGCAATGCCAATGGCTGGCCTTCAGCACCGAGCAGGCCCAGTTCAACTGGAATCACGAATGGCAGCTTTTCAGTCTGCCCTGGGGTTGCCGGGCAACTTTGCCTAAAGGTCAGGCTATAGCGCTGATTGGCGGCATCATACGACTCGCTAACCGCCAAACGTGGCGTGCCTGCCTGGCTGTACCAGCGTTTGAACTGAGTGAGATCAACACCACTGGCATCTTCCATGGCCTTGATAAAGTCATCACAGGTTACGGCTTGACCATCGTGACGTTCAAAGTAGAGGTCACTGCCTTTGCGGAAATTTTCGGCGCCGAGCAGGGTGCGAATCATGCGCACCACTTCCGAACCCTTTTCGTAAACCGTCAAGGTGTAGAAGTTGGAAATTTCAATAAAGCTGTCCGGTCGCACCGAATGCGCCAGCGGCCCCGCATCTTCGGCAAACTGATGAGTGCGTAGATAGGCCACATCTTCAATACGCTTGACCGTGGCCGAGTTCATATCGGCACTGAACTGTGAATCGCGGAATACGGTGAAGCCTTCTTTCAACGACAACTGGAACCAATCGCGGCACGTCACCCGGTTGCCCGACCAGTTGTGGAAATATTCGTGTGCAACAATCGCTTCAACCCGTTGGTGCGCAGCATCGGTTGCGGTTTCTGCGCGCGCTAGCACGGCACTGGAGTTGAAGATGTTCAGGCCCTTGTTTTCCATGGCACCCATATTGAAGTCGTTAACCGCGACAATCATAAAGATGTCCAGGTCATACTCACGACCATAGGTCTCTTCGTCCCAGCGCATGGATTTCTTCAGGCTATCCATGGCGTGCTGGCATTTGTCGACATTCTCGGGTTCGACATAGATGCGCAGCGCCACTTCACGCTGGCTCATGGTGGTGAAGGTGTCTTCGATGCACCACAGGTCACCGGCAACCAACGCAAACAGATACGCCGGCTTCATAAATGGATCTTCCCAGGTTGCCCAGTGACGACCGTCTTCCTCGCTGCCGCTGGCAATTGGATTGCCGTTGGAAAGCAGCACGGGATAATCATGCTGCTGTGCGCTCAGGGTGGTGGTGAATTTACTCATCACATCAGGGCGGTCGAGGTAATATGTGATCTTGCGGAAACCCTCCGCCTCGCATTGGGTGCAGAACATGCCACTGGATTTGTACAGGCCTTCCAATGCGGTATTGCTTTCAGGGTGAATTTTCACCGTGGTGTCGATGACAAAACTGGCGCTGTCTGGCTGCAGGGTCAGCGACACATCGGTCAATTGATAATCGGCGGCTGATAGCGGGCGATCATTGAGTGCAACCGAGACCAGCTCCAGGTCTTGGCCATCCAGTTCCAGGGCTGGCAGGTCAGCGCTTAACGCCGGATTTCGGCGCATGATCAATTGCGCATGGACCAGGCTGTGGTCTTCAAACAGCTCGAAGGTCAGGTGCGTTTCATCGATTAAATAATCCGGCGCCTTGTAGTCTTTCAGGTAGATCATCTTCGGTTGTTCGGTGCGCATGGTCGCCTCTCTTGATTGAGCCGCTTGCAAAGAATTAAGTGTGCCCAGACCGGCGAGAATTCAGCCAGCCCGGCACGGTTTGAATCGACTTCAGACTCAGCTACTGCTTATCGCCAACTGATAAGCCGTGTACTTGCGGATATTGATTACACCGGTATCAAACAGCAGATACTGGCCCTTGATGCCGGTCAGAGTACCTTCTGCAACTGGATTTTTATCCAGATTGAAACTGGTAATTTTGGGCGGATATGCCTCAATCGGATAAGCAATTTGCTGCACCTGCGCATCACCCAATGGCTGAATGGCCTGAATACCAAAGCGTTGTTGCAATTGCTGCATGCCTTGCGCGCAGGCAGCAAAGATTTCAGCGCGAATCGCATCGAGATCAACCGGCACCGCATCGCCCTTGAGCAGCGCGCGCCAGTTGGTTTTATCAGCAACCTGGCTGCGCAATAGGTCTTCGACAAAACCTGACTGCTGACGCGTGGCAACCCGCATGATCGGTAAAGCCTGAGTTGCCCCCTGATCAATCCAGCGGGTTGGCACTTGAGTGGCGCGAGTAATCCCCACCTTAACCCCTGACGAATTGGCCAGATACACCACATGATCGGTCATGCAGAACTGCTCGCCCCAGCTCGGGTCACGGCAAGTACCGGCATCATAGTGGCAACGCTCCGGGCTCATGATGCAGATATCGCACTGGGCGAGCTTCTGCATGCACGGATAACAATAGCCTTGGCTGAAACTGGTTTTGGTTTTACGCCCGCAATGACTGCAATGGATCGCCCCGAGAAACTCCAGGCGCAGGGTCTTGCCGATCAGCGGATTAACCGCGACCTGCTGATCATCCAGACGAAACGAATACTCCACCGGGCTTTCCAACCGCGCCGACATTTTGCTCAGCGCACCGCGCCCCAACTCATTCATCAACAACCGCCATTCTCAAATCAGTGCACTGTATCGGAAGACTTAAACAGCAAGTTCGGCACCGGCTCAGACTTGGAGGCGCACTCTTGTGGCCCCATGTAACCGATGCGCTGGTCTTCCGGTAGATTTTTAATTTCCCAGGCAATCAACGCCTGCAAGCTCAACTCTTTTTGCTCTTGAGTCAGCTTGCGGCCATCTGGCCACTTACCGATCTCTACGGCCAATTTCAGGCTTTGGTAGATTTCGGGGGTGATATTTTCAATCGTTTGCAAAAAAGACGACATAACCCGCCTCCAAAAATAATTCACTATATTAACAGGCTGTCAGAGCGCCTCTGAAAAAGGTGCGCGCGCGGTAATTTTCAGACGCTCCTTAGCGGCGGGCGCGCTGCCACAAACCACCACACAACCCAGTCAGGCAACCTGCAACCAAACCGCCCACATGCGCGGCATTGGCGATTGAGCCAAATTGCAGCAATTCAAATACACCAGTCATGCACACCAACAACCAGACCAGCATCATAACCAGTACGCCAGGCGGCAAACGGTAGGCCGGGTTAGGCGCCAGCCGCTGATAGATCCAGCAATGGCCAAGCAAACCGTAAAGCACGCCGGACAAGCCGCCAAACAGTGACGGCCCGGCGAAACTGTATTGGGCGACGTTAGAGGCCAGACTGAAGACCAGTGTTAAGCCGAGCAAGGCAATCGCGCCCTGATAGGACTCGATGCGCCTGCCAAGCTCCCAATACCACAGGCTGTTCATCGCCAGATGCAAAAAACCAAAGTGAATCAGCATGGGCGTGATTAACCGCCACCATTGGCCTCCCTGCAGGGTTTGCTCGGCAGAACTGAAGTAGATGTAGTCGCCCTGTATCTTGAAATCGACAAAGCTGAGCCAGCGAATCGCCGAGAAATTGTCTCCGAGCAAGGTGATTGCCGCGACAATAAAGGTCAGCAGCAAAACAGCGCTGGTGAATGGGTTGTTTTTAATCTGCTGAAGAAACCCCGGCCGTGTCTGGGTTTGCACAGCTGCAGTTTCCAGCACGACCTCGTCATTCCCATGGGGATAGCGGCTATAAAGCTCGCGCACCTGCTCGGCCAAGGACTCACCGGGCACCCAAAGGACTTGTTGACCGGCTTCTTCGCTAACCCGGTGCGGCACCTTCAAGCGCTGCAACAACGCAATAAAGCCACTGAGATTGGTGTGGGTTGGCAAGCGTAAAACCGCTACAGGACTCATTTCGGCGCCTCGGGGTTTTCAACTTCAACCCAGACAAATTTATTCGAATCCAAGCGATGCTCCTGATCAAGGCGATAAGCGACCAAGCGGCCATACATCACAGCGCTGTAGTCCAGGCAAGCCAAATTAGCCCGAATAGGTGCAGGTTTACCGCTACGCCAGTAATGACCGACAAACAATAGCGGCTGATCAGCGCCATACCTGAGCAGCTCGTTTTTTTGCATTTCAGACAACGGGGTTTGCGCCGCCAATTCAGGCAAGGCATCCGGCTGAAAAACAATATCACCGTAGGTTTGCGGGTTTTCTTCCCAGAATTTGGTACGGAAAAACGAGCGCGTGAACCCGTCATCACTGGTCAGCGTAATACCGTGGGGCAAGCGCATATCTGTACCGCGCAGCAAGCGATTGAACGCGGTATTGGCAAAACTGCCGTGCTCTGCAGCCGCCTTGACAAACGCCGGGGTGATCCGCCCATCCGGGAACTGTGCGCGCAAAGGGATAATTAAGTCGTCATCCCAACAGGCGTGAACTGCACGAAAGCGCCCCGCGTCAATAAATAGCGGTAGCTGGTAGAACCATTCAAGTGTTTCACGCCACTCGTCTGGGTACGCAGCGTACTGTTCCAGGGTTTCCTGGATCATCCGCCCGTGCCGGGCATTGTGTTCGCGGACAAACTGGCGACCACTGCCCGGCTTCGCCGGCGTAGTCCAGGCGAGCGCATTAAACTCATGATTACCCATGATGCACACGGCAGCATCGGCATCGACCATGGCGCGCACAAGATTCACCGCTTCGCGTATTCGCGGGCCACGGTCAACAATATCGCCGAGAAAAATCGCCATGCGCGTAGGGTGCTGCCAGACGCCACGCTTCTGGTGATAACCCAACTTTTCCAACAACCGTGCAAGCGTGCGGGCACAGCCGTGGATATCACCGATCAGGTCGTAACTTCGCTCAGGGTCCAGGCGCATTTACTCGCCTCCACCACCAAGACGGCTGCCCCAGCCTAACTTGGTACGGCAGACCTCGTAATAATTGTGATCGAGCGGGTGAATCAGACACAGCTTTTGCGGCTTTTTGCGAATAGTCACCGTATCGCCAGGCGCACAGGTGAAGTGATTTTGTCCGTCACACGACACCTGCGGATAAATTTGCAGGTCTTTGGACACGACAATTTTCAGCTCACTGTTGCCATCAACCACTATTGGCCGGCTGGACAAGGTGTGGGGGTACATCGGCACAATAACGATGGCATCCAGCTTGGGATGCATAATCGGCCCCCCAGCAGAGAGTGCATATGCGGTGGAACCGGTCGGCGTCGAGACAATCAAGCCATCCGCTTTCTGACTGCAGACAAACTGGCCGTCGATAAACAGCTCGAACTCAATCATCCGCGTCGACTTACCCGGATGCAGCACCACATCATTGAGCGCATCACCCTGACCTATGGCCTCGGCATTGCGCCTTACTTCGGTTTCGAGCAAAAACCGATTTTCAGTCAAGTAGTTACCGTCCAGCACTTCAGCGACTTTGACTTCAAGCTCATCCGGGCGGATATCCGTTAGAAAGCCCAAGCTGCCACGGTTGACCCCAAGCACCGGAATCTTGTGACGGGCCAAGGCCCGCGCAGCGCCCAGCAAGCTGCCATCACCGCCGACAACAATGACCAAGTCGCAGATTTCCCCAAGATTTTTCCGCGAAGAGGTCTGCAGGCCGTGACCGGGCAAGACTTCAGCAATGGCGTCTTCGAGAATTACGTGGGCATGGCGGTCGAGCAGAAATTTTTTCAGCCGCCGAATAGTGTCGAGCACCTGAGTACTGCCGAGGCGACCAATGATGCCGATATTCCGAAATTGCTCCATGGTGCTCCCGCAGGCTGAATCGTCAGAGAGTTTGATTATGGTCGAAAGCCTGCAAGCGCAGCAAACTTGAGCCGCCAAACAGCGTTAACCGAGTGACAGTCAAACCCCAGGACCAAATTCTGTATATGGGTGCATTTGCGCCAATTACAAGCGGTTAACAGGTTACGGCCCTTGCCTGCTAGCCGGTAAATAGCGCTATGCTCGTGGCATGAATCCGTTTCGCGCAATCAATGACCTCCCCGCCCGCTTGCTTCAACCAGCTGTGCGCGATTTGGCATGGGTACTCATTGCCCCACCGCTTCTGAGCGAGACGCCCACGCGCCAACGGCCCCCCTTGGCTGCAAGTCGATGGAGCCGTGAACCGCAATTGCTGGCCGATTGGCTTTTGCAACTGGACAGCGACTGCTCCAGCCTGACCCAGTGGCTGGCCAAACGCTCGGTGCGCCGGCTGGGCCTTTATTACGAGCGGCTATGGCAATTCGCACTGAATGCAGCCCCCGACGTAGAGATTCTTGCCGCCAACCTGCCGATCCGCCGTGAAGGCCATACCCTGGGTGAGCTGGATTTAATTCTGCACGATGATGAAGGCCTGCATCACCTTGAACTGGCTATCAAGCTTTACCTGGGCGAACAATCCTCAAGTGGAACCGCCAACCAACATTGGCTCGGCCCGGGTAGCCGTGACCGGCTGGATTTAAAACTCAGCCATATCACCGACCATCAACTGCCGCTGTCGAAGACTGAACAGGCTCTGAGCACCCTTGCACAGGCAGGGATAGACAGTCAGGCGATACAGGCCTCAATGTGGGTTGCCGGCTATTTATTTTACCCATGGCCAATGGGGTGCTTGCCGCCTGCGGGCGCGCACCCTGAGCACTTGCGCGGCAACTGGGTGCATCAGCACGACTGGCCTAAACTATTGGCCGATTACCCGGGAGCCAGTTGGCAGATATTGCCACGCCATGACTGGCTCGCACCTGCGCGAATCAGCCAAGCCAATCACTGGCCCAATGAGCAACTGCACATCTGGTTTGCCACGCTAGAAGCCAACACCAATGCGCAATTATTGGTCCGCCTAGAACAAGGTCCCGATGGATATTGGCTCGAACAGCAGCGGGTGTTTCTGGTCAGTGACTCCTGGCCAGAAACCCTCAGGCCTTATCGATAAGCGGCTCCTTTACCCCGCAAATTCGTAGGGTATGTCAACGCGCAGCTTGGCCACCGAGCAGTGGAAGCTTCACAGAGGTTTATGGCCGTAAAAATGGTGGCCGAAAAGAGCATCGACCACCCTCCGGAACGTCAACCACCGGCGCGCATTGCCTTGAGGATTTTCTTGCCTGCACGGCCATCATAAGGCTGCAAGCCCAGACGCTTCTGTTCTTCAACAATGGCTTTGCGGGTATTGGTGCCGATCAAACCATCCGCCTCGCCAATGTCATAACCGCGAGCAAGCAACAGCTCTTGCAGTTGTTTGCGCTCGATGCGGCTAAGTCCCGGGTCATCTGTCGGCCAAGGCGCGACGATTTCGCCACCGCCACGCAGGCGATCAGACAAATGCGCAATGGCCAGCGCATAGCTCTCCGCCGCGTTGTATGAGTAGATCGCATCGAAATTGCGCATCACGATAAACGCCGGGCCTTTCGCGCCAGCGGGCAACAAAATACCGGCGGGCGTGTCGCTTGGGGTGATTGCCGAACCATCGACCTTAACCACGCCCCGTGCAACCCAGTCTTTCAGTGGACGCTTGCTTTTGCGCCCGGTGTCCGAGGTCTTGAATCCAGCGGGCAGCTTGACCTCATAGCCCCAAGGTTGACCGGTGCGCCAGCCGGAGCGCTTGAGGTAGTTTGCGGTTGAAGCCAGTGCATCGGGGATACTCGCCACCAGATCACGACGACCGTCACCATCGCCATCCACAGCAATCCGCTGATAGGTCGACGGCATAAACTGGGTATGACCAAAGGCCCCCGCCCACGAGCCATTCAGCTCCTGCGCCTGGATATCGCCGGATTGCAGCAATTTCAGGGTGGCAAAAAATTCACCCTGGAAAAAACCTTGGCGCCGGCCGTAACACGACAAGGTGCCTAGGGAAGTCAGCAACGGGCGTTTGCCAAAGGTTTTGCCGTAATCACTCTCGACACCCCAGACCGCCACCACAGTGGCCGGATCAACACCATAGGTACGCGATACTTTGGCCAGGGTGTCGGCGTGCTCCTTGAGCATTTTGCGGCCGTCGTCAACACGTTGCTGATCGACCAACGCCGCCAGATAGTCCCAGATCGGCGTGCTGAATTCTGGCTGAGAATCGAGCAACTCAAGCACGCTCATATCAGGCTCCAAGGCCTGAGTGTAGCGTTCGAAGGTGGCGCCAGAGACACCCTTGGCTGCAGCTTTCTCACGCAAGCCGCCAAGGCACTGCTGAAATGATGCCGCCTGCGCCTGAGTTGCCAAGACGCCTGCACTGAGCAACACGGCGCCGATACCGGTGATAATTTTATTCATCGCATAATCCCTGATACTTGAACCGCCCCACAATTGCAGACAGTGTAACGATCAGAGACGCGATAGTCGCAGCAGTTCCATCAACCGCTTTTAGCCAGAGCCGAAGCACGACCTTGCAGACCACCTGTATGGACGAATATGAGCCGGGTCCCAGGTGGAAATGCGCCCTGCTGGATTTGATCGCGCAAGGCCAGCAACGCCTTGGCCGTGTATAGCGGTTCAAACTGCATGTCTGCCTCGGTTTCACAGGCCTGCATAAAATCCAGTAGCGGCGTATCCATTTTGGCAAAACCACCCCGCGCTGCATCCAGCAGTCGATAGCCCTCATCGCCCTGCTGCGCTTCACTCAGCAGGCTGGTGATTTGCTGCTCTGCGCCATGCCGTGGTGGAACGGCTAAGGCACCGTAGACCGGGTGATCACCGGCCTCACCTAAAACCAAACCGGCCAGGGTTGTGCCAGTGCCCACCGCCAACCACCAAGCGTGGTAGTCCGGCCAGTCGAGCTGCTTAAGTTGACCGCGAACCATCTCCACCAACGACTGGCAACCCCGAGCGCCCAACAAGCCACCGCCCCCTTCAGGCACTGGCTGCAGCTCTGGGTACTGCAGCCGCCATGATGACCAGAAACCCGGCAGGTTGCGGGCCCGGTAGCCACCGTATCCCAGCCAGTGCAAATGCATGCCAAACCGCTCAAGCTCACGGGTGGTCGGGGTCACCTGCGGGTTGCCACGCATCAAACCAACGGTTTGAAAGCCGAAGCGATGGCCCGCAGCGGCCAGGGCATGCAGATGATTAGAATGAGCACCGCCCAAACTGATAAGACCTTGCGCACCTTGCTCGACTGCGGCCTTGATGTGTGGGGCTAACTTAAACCACTTATTGCCGCTGACCTGCTGATCAATCAGGTCGAGGCGCAGGATCGCCACCTCAACCCCCGAATTGGTTAACCAATACAGGTTTAACAATTGCAAAGGCGCGGTTGGCGTCCAGTCGGTGAAGTTCACCGCCAATCAACCCACGGTGCGTAAGCGGGCAGCATCCTTGTGCCGAGCACAGCAATTGGAATCATTAAGTTTGAAACGGCTCGGTGCATCGACGCGATCAATACGGATCGCACAGCGCTGGCCATTGGCCAATAACGCTTCACAGATGGGTTGCTGGTAGTGGGCCAACCACTGAGCGTACTGCTCCTCAGAGACAAAGCATTTGGATGCGGCATAGGCAAGGGGGTTTTCCTGATAGCGGGCAATATCTTGCAGGGCGATGGTCAAATGCCCTGCCCCAGGATGATAGACCACAAAAACCATACCCAGGTTAGATAAACGCTCAAGAATCTGGTCACCACTTTGCCCGGCCAATTGCTCGCGCTCACTGCTCAGGCGCTCAACCTCTTGTTGCAGCTTGCCGTCGAGTTCTTGACGATATGCCAACTCAACATCACGAATGGCAATCTGTTCTTTGTACTCAACCACGGCCGAGGCAATTTTCGCCTGCATTTCATCGTCAAACTGACTGCGTATAAGGTCAATCTCGCTGCGCCCATTAGTTTGCAAGGTGCGCAGCTGCTCAGTCATCTTTTCTCGCGACGACTGAAAACTGGCGGCCTGCTCTGCCAACTGTTTCTTCAGGTCCGCATTCAGTGCCTGCTGCTGAACCAGAGACTTCTGAACAAGCTCGATCTTCGCCTCGAGAAGCTGGCTCTGTTGTGCGCTGGCCAGTTTTAGCTTGGCCAATTCTTCTTCGTGTTGAAGACTCAAGCTGCCAATGCGCAAGCGCTGCTGCTTGATCAACTGCGCGGCTTTCAGGCGTTGCTCTTGGTTGAGTTTTTCGGCGACTTTTTCCGCATCTTCAGCCGCGGGATCAGCCGAGTACCACTTATCATCTGAAACCATGTGCAAACGTTCAGGCGCCACCGACTGCCCACTTTCATCTTCAATCAGCAACCCCAGATGATTGGCTTTTACAGTGTCGCGCAATATGACCAAGTCATTCTGACCCGGCGCCAAGTTAGGATCCCATAGATGCATTTGGTGCCATGAAACCGGGCACTGGCTGCGACAGGCCAGGCGAATTGGACCTGCCCCCATGTCAGGGCCGCGTCCCGACTTCTCTGCCAAATGCTGCAGCGGAATATTCCAGCCGTTATCTGGCGCGCCCTTTTCATCGAAGTCGAGGTAGAAAAACACCACTGAGCGGATCATCAATCGTGGATTGATCATCACGTAGGCCGCGCGTACTTGCTGATCCGCGAACTCAGGCATATTGACCATGCCATCAAGCAGGGCTTCAAACTCAGTGAAGAACATTTGCTTGCAGACGCCACCGTGCTCACTGAAGAACATTACGGCATCAACCATCTGCGGCTTGTTCTGCATGCTCATCCGATTCCCTCAAAACTGGATTGACGGTGTCCATTACGCCCAGGCACCTGTAACGCATAGCAGTCAGGCGCTCTGGCGCGACGATAACGCCTGAAATTACAGGTCATTAATAGACGCGCACCAGCAGTCAGGCGCATGACGACCGTTTGAGCAAGTCTAGGGGAAAAGCGAAGTGCAGCATTGTGACTGGGTTGGCAGTCGCCTTGCCCCAGTGGCAAGACGACCCAACTGCACAGCAAAAGTGTGATGGGATTGGTACAAACTGTCAGCATGAGACATTTTATGTCAGTCGCAACGCCGCGACTTGCTGCAACCAAGCCGCGACCTGACTTAAACAGTGCTGCCGACTAGACCGCGCCGCGCAGGCGCTTGCCCATTTCATCGCCCAGCGCTTGCAGGCCACTCATGGGTCGAATCATGACCTCAAACTCAACAATCTGGCCCTGCTCGTTAAAGCGCACCATGTCGATTCCCTTCAGCTCGCGATCTGCCACTTTGGCACTGAACTCCAGCACCACATTGAGCCCGTCTGGCGAGACCAGTTCGCGGTGATAGGTAAAATCCTCGAACACCTGGATTACCGTGTTGAGGATCAACGCAACCATTCCCGCCCCCGCATAGGGCTTGAAGGCCATGGGCGAGCGAAAGACAGCATCAGGGTGCAGCAGTCCAGGCAAACCACTGAGGTCTTTACTGGCAATCATTGCATGCCATTGCTCCATGGCCGGGACAATATCTGGCTTAACAGCTAACAGCGTCATCACTGCACCTCACTGTGGATTGATGGATTAAATCTCAGCCGCCAATCGCGACCCCTGATTAATGGCCCGCTTGGCATCCAACTCAACGGCGACATCCGCCCCGCCAATCAAATGCACACTCTGACCCGCCGCCAGCAAGCCGTCTTGCAGCTCACGCAGTGGATCCTGACCGGCACAAACGATGATGGTATCGACTGGCAACACCTGCGCCTCAGCGTCGGCAATGCTGATATGCAGACCTGCATCGTCAACCTTCAGGTACTGCACATTGTTAAGCATCTGCACCTGCTTGTTTTTCAAGCCTGCACGGTGAATCCAACCGGTGGTCTTGCCCAAACCGTCGCCGACCTTGGTCTTTTTGCGCTGCAACAGAAACACCTGACGCGCAGGGGCGTGGGGCTGCGCCTCAATACCGGCTACACCGCCACGCGCTTCCAGCTGACCATCAATGCCCCACTCTTTCCAGAATGCATCACGGTCCAGGCTGGTGGCCGTACCGGCGTGGGTGATGAACTCCGAAACGTCAAAGCCAATACCGCCTGCGCCAATCACCGCGACGTTCTCGCCCACGGCTTTGCGCTGCAAGATAGCGTCGAGATAATTGATCACTTTAGGGTTATCAATCCCCGGAATCTCCGGCGTGCGCGGCGCAATGCCGGTTGCCAGAATCACTTCATCGAAACCACCCGCCACCAACTCATCGACATTGACCCGGGTGTTGAGCTGCAGATTAACCCCGGTGGTTTCCAGCTTGCGCTTGAAGTAACGCAGGGTTTCGAAGAACTCCTCTTTACCCGGAACCCGCTTGGCAACGTTGAATTGGCCGCCAATCTCTGCAGCGCTATCAAACAAGGTGACCTGATGACCCCGCTCGGCAGCAACGGTTGCCGCCGCCAGACCCGCAGGACCGGCGCCGACCACAGCGATCTTCTTAACCGCAGTGGTGGCGATGTAATTCAATTCGGTTTCATGGCAAGCACGAGGATTCACCAAGCAGGTGGTCAACTTGCCACCAAAGGTGTGGTCCAGACAGGCCTGATTACAGCCAATGCAGGTATTGATCTCGTCCGCGCGACCTTGCGCTGCCTTATTTACAAAATCCGGGTCGGCCAGGAATGGACGCGCCATCGACACCATGTCGGCATCACCCTCAGCCAACACTTGCTCAGCTATTTCAGGGGTGTTGATTCGGTTGGTGGTGATCAATGGAATCGACACCGAACCGCGCAGCTTGGCCGTGACTTTGGTGAACGCCGCACGCGGAACCTTGGTTGCAATGGTTGGAATCCGCGCTTCGTGCCAGCCGATCCCGGTGTTGATCAGGGTCGCGCCGGCCTTTTCGATGGCCTTGGCCAACTGCACAATTTCATCCCATGTGCTGCCGCCCTCAACCAGATCGAGCATCGAGAGGCGGTAAATAATAATGAAGTTAGGGCCCACGGCCTGACGTACGCGACTGACGATTTCTACCGCTAAGCGCATGCGGTTCTCGTAGCTGCCACCCCAACGGTCGGTACGCTGATTGGTGTGCGCGGCGAGAAACTGGTTAATGAAATAACCTTCCGAACCCATGATCTCAACACCGTCATACTCGGCCTGTTGCGCCAGGCTTGAGCAGGTTACGAAGTCCTGAATCTGCTTTTCGATGCCCTCTTCATCCAACTCGGTCGGCTTGAACGGGTTGATCGGCGCCTGAATGGCACTCGGAGCAACAGATTTAGGACTGTATGCATAACGACCGGCGTGGAGAATCTGCATACAGATCTTACCGTCCGCCTCATGCACGGCCCGAGTCACGATCTTGTGCTGCTCAGCCTCTTCGACGGTGGTCAGCTTAGCGGCGCCAGAGTAAACCCCGCCCTCAGCATTTGGGCCAATGCCGCCCGTTACCATCAAGCCAACGCCGCCCCGGGCACGCTCTGCGAAATAAGCGGCCATACGCTCAAAGCCACCCGGTTTTTCTTCCAAACCGGTGTGCATCGAGCCCATCAGCGTACGATTCTTCAGGGTGGTAAAGCCAAGGTCCAACGGGGCTAGCAGATTCGGGTACTGAGCGGTCATGGAGGTCTCCACATCAAGCATTAACATTCACGGTATGTCGCGATTTACAAGGTTGTGGACGGCCCAACAGCGCACAACAACCTGTAGATGCGCGCCGTTAGCCGTCTGCATTTGAATCGCAATCGGTATGCAGACCACGATAAATAGCCCAAGCGCACAGCTCAATGACCCTAACTAACAACTTATTGATCCAAATGTGCAGCGCCCTCTTGGCAACAGCCATAGGCTCACCTACCCTGAGCAGCGAACCCTCAACGCTGAACGACCATGCGCCTATTTATTACCATCAGCATCTTTATCCTTGTCCTTGGCAGCGCCGGTGGCTATGTCTACTGGGCGCAACAACGCCCGGATGTCGGCATCATCCTGACCGACCTCAGCAGTGAAATCAGTGTTAACCAGGGTCAGCCGGCTGAACGCGGTAACCTGCTGGGCATTCAGCCGCTGTTGTTTGCCAGTGATTATCAGAGCCGCGAGGCCCTGCACCTTAAACTTGCAGCCTACCTTGAGAAAGCGCGCAGTGAAGGCCTCATAAATGCCAAAACCATTGCCATCCTCCCCGAGCACATTGGCACCTGGCTGGTCGCGGCGGGCGAGAAACCGGAATTCTATAAAAGTGACAGCCTGCAAGAAGCGATCAAATGGCTGGCTGCCAGTCATCCGCTTGGCGTACCACAAGCCCTGCTCGGCACCCCGAGCAATAAAGACTTCAGCGATGCCTTGTTTCGCCTGAAGGCCGAGCAAATGGCGGCTGATTACCAGACGCTGTTCAGCGGTCTGGCCAAAGATTTTGGCATCACCCTGGTGGCGGGCTCCATCGTTCTGCCAGAACCGCGCAACGAAGATGGCGCCCTGCGCATCGGCGATGGCCCGCTGTACAACATCAGCGTGGTCTATGGCGCCGACGGTAAAACCATCGGCCAGCCACAGCGCAAGGTCTACCCGTCCAGTCGCGAGCGCAGCATCATCGCCGCCGCCCCGCTTGAACAATTGCACACCTTCGACACCCCTGCCGGGCGACTCGCCGTATTAATCGGCACCGACAGTTGGTATCCCACCAGTTACGCAGCACTGGCCAAACTGGGTACCGAGCTGCTGGCAGTGCCCGGTTTCGTCAAAGGCAAAACCCAATGGAACAAACCGTGGAAAGGCTACAAGCACGCCGCCAAGCCCGAGAGTCAGACCTTGGCCGACGACAGTGTCAGTGAAGGTGAAGCCTGGCAGCAGCTGGCAATACCCAACCACTTGCAGGACAGTGGCGCCCATGCTGGCGCCATGGTGTTTATGCGCGGTCAACTTTGGCGCATGGGCATTGATGGCCGCAGCGTAGTCAGCGACGGCCACAACCACGCAATTGCAGGCGACAAGCGCGGCGCTCACCTCGTTAATCTATGGCTGTAAAAAGCCCGCGCATCCGCCTCGGCGACCTATCTGTTGGCTTTGTCGACAGCTTGGCCGAGGCCTTGCGCAGCTATGGGCAAAACCCGCTGGACCTGCTTGAGCGCTATGGCCTTGATCCCGCTCGCCTGGCGACCCCTCGCGCACGCCTGTCGATTCCGCGGTATATGCGCCTGGGTCACGCCGCTATTGAACAAAGTCGTCAACCGGGCTTAGGTCTGACCATGGGCAAACTCAGCCGCCTGAGCCAGCTTGGGCTTGCCGGCGTCACCGCAGCCCAGGCGCCGACAGTGCGGGAAGCTGCACGCAGCCTGATTCGCTTCGAACCGCTGTACGCCTCGAATTATCGTGGCCAGGCCAACTTTGCAGAAGACAACCAAGGGGCTTGGCTGCGTTTTTACTCGATCAGTCCATACAACGCCTACAACCGCTTTGTTATCGACTCAGTCCTCGCAGGCTGGACCCAGCAACTGGGACAGGTTGCACAGCAGTTGATCATCCCTGAGCGCGCGCACATTGAGTTCCCTGCGCCCAGTTACAGCGATGAGTATGAGCCTGCGCTGGCGTGCACCGTTGACTTTGCAGCCGAGCATAATCAATTACGTCTGGGCCAAGCCGTGCTGAACCTGCGCAATCCGCAACACTGCTCAAGCACTTGGCTGCACTTATTGGAGCTGTGTGAGCGCGAACTGGAGCAATTGACCCGCACGCGCAGCCTGCGGGAGCGCATCATTCAATTACTAGGGCCATTACTCCACGGTCGCGAGCCCGACTTACAGGAGGTGGCCACACGCCTACAGATGCCCACTTGGACCCTGCGCCGCAAACTGGCCGAGGAAGGTACTCAGTTTCGCGCCATTCTCAATGAGACCCGCCATGAGCTGGCAGTGGCTTATATTCGCGACACTGAATTGGCATTCGGGGAGATTGCCTACTTGCTCGGCTTTGCGTCTGCCGAGGCCTTTCAGCGCGCCTTTAAGCGCTGGAACCGGCAAACCCCTGGCGAGTTTCGCCGAACACAGCGCCTGTCGCTCTAACGAGCATTTTGCGGCCACTTGCAGCGCCGCTTGAAGACCGACCTACAACTCTGTGGCGTCTTCAGTCAGTTCCGGCACATCCAACTCACCGGCGTGGGCTTCAAGCAACTCGTCTTGATAGTCGTCCATAGCATCACCTTTGTCTTTACTCATCGACGCGAGACCGCGTAGGCGCAGTTTAAAAAGCCAGGATGACACTTGAATGACAGCAAATTGCGGGCAATAAAAAACCCTCAGATATTGCTATCTGAGGGTTTCGTATTTGGCGCAGCGGACGGGACTCGAACCCGCGACCCCCGGCGTGACAGGCCGGTATTCTAACCAACTGAACTACCGCTGCATGTTCGTTGGGCTTGCACCCTAAAACACGTTACTTCATCTGGCAGTACAACCAAGTTGGCTTGTGCTTACCTCATGCCGAGTAAACTCGTCATGGAAAATATGGCGCAGCGGACGGGACTCGAACCCGCGACCCCCGGCGTGACAGGCCGGTATTCTAACCAACTGAACTACCGCTGCGCATTTTTCTGAACCTAGGTTCAAACTCACAAAGTGGTGGGTGATGACGGGATCGAACCGCCGACCCTCTGCTTGTAAGGCAGATGCTCTCCCAGCTGAGCTAATCACCCTTGCCTTTGCGAGGACGCGAAATTTACGCGGGGGGCGCACCTAAGTCAATACCCTGCTTAAAGTTTTTCTCAAAACAGGGCAAATAAATCGAATTCCGAAAGCAGCTGATTAGCGGCTGATCATTTGCTGATCAAGCCGATACAGAATCGCCCTCCACAGTCGGATAAAAACCGCATAGCCGCGAAGCGAGTCGAGCAAAGCATTGCTTAACGATTGCACTGTCCGCATTGCAAGTGACGGAGGAAAAAATCGTCATCCACCCTGACGGGCACAGGCTGGCCAATGGTCTATTGGTAGATCATCTTTTTAGTCATGCCGCCGTCGACGGTAAATTCCTGCCCAGTGACAAAGCCGGCACGACTCGACAGCAACCACGCCACCATCGCCGCAACGTCTTGCACTGTGCCCACACGCCCCACTGGATGCTGACCATGGTCGGTCGCCGATAATGGCTCGGCGCGCTGCTCACTGAGGTCGCGGGTATCGATCCAGCCAGGACTCACGGCATTAACCCGCACATCAGGCCCAAGACTAATCGCCAGCGAGTGCGTCAGGGCCAATAGACCGCCTTTGCTCGCGGCATACGCTTCGGTGCAGGCCTCGGACTGATGGGCGCGGGTCGAGGTCAGGTTGACGATGGCACCACGGTGTGCGCGCAAATACGGCACACAGTGCTTGGCGAGCAGCATGGGGCCAGTCAAATTGATTGCCAGGGTTTTGTTCCAACGCGACAGACTGAGGCTCTCAAGATCAAGACTGTGTGGCTCAGAGATTGCCGCATTGCAAACCAGCGCATCAAGCCGGCCAAACTGACCCAGCACTTGGGCAACACCCAGTGTCACTTGTTCTTCATCGGCGACATCCATGGCCACGAACCAGGCATTTTCGCCCAAGGCCTTTGCGACCTTGGCGCCACGTGCTCGGTCAACATCGGCCAGCACCACCTGCCAACCTTCAGCGATCAACCAAGCGCTGATCCCCAAGCCAATGCCGCGTGCGGCCCCGGTCACCAGCGCTACCTTGCCAGTGGTCGGAGCGCCGACATCAAGCTGCCAGTCGGCTTCGGCGTGATCGCTCAAAGCGCTGCCAGACCACGGGCCAGATCCGCTTGCAGATCCGACACATCTTCAAGACCGACCGCCACACGAATCAGGTTGTCGCCGATCCCTGCATTGGCACGCTCTTGTGGCGACAAGCGACCATGGGAGGTGGTTGCCGGGTGGGCGATAGTGGTTTTGGTATCACCCAAATTAGTGGTGATCGAAATCACCCGCGTGGCATCAATAAAGCGCCATGCAGCCTCTTTACCACCCGCAACCTCAAAGCTCACCACCGCCCCGAAGGCACTCTGTTGCCGCTTGGCCAACTCATGCTGAGGGTGGCTCGGCAAACCCGCGTAATACACCCGCTCAATGCCAGGCTGCTGTTCCAGCCACTGCGCCAGTTGCTGAGCACGGGCACAATGCGCCTGCATACGCACACTGAGTGTTTCCAGACCTTTAAGGAAGATCCAGGCATTGAATGGACTCAGGGTTGGGCCCGCTGTGCGCAAGAAGCCGACAACCTCTTTCATCAGTTCGCTACGACCGGCAACCACACCGCCCATGCTGCGCCCTTGGCCATCAATGTACTTGGTCGCAGAATGCATGATTATGTCGGCACCCAGCTTCAGCGGCTGCTGCAGCGCCGGGGTGCAGAAACAGTTATCGACTGCGAGCAATGCGCCTTTGCTGTGGGCGATTTCAGCCAATGCGGCGATATCAACCAACTCAGCCAAGGGATTGGACGGCGACTCAACAAACAGCAATTTAGTGTTCGGCTTGAAGGCCCCAGACCAAGCATTCAGATCAGACAGGGGCACATAGTCGACTTCAACCCCAAAACGCTTGAGGTACTTCTCGAACAAGCTGATGGTTGAGCCGAAGACACTGCGTGAAACCAGCACATGGTCACCGCCCGAGCACAGGCTCATGACGATCGACAGAATGGCTGACATCCCGGTCGAGGTTGCGACGGCTTGTTCAGCCCCTTCCATGGCCGCAATACGCTCTTCGAACGCTCGCACAGTGGGGTTGGTGTAACGCGAATAGACATTGCCCGGCACTTCACCAGCAAAACGCGCCGCGGCATCCGCCGCAGTGCGGAACACATAGCTGGAGGTCAGGTACAACGCCTCGCTGTGCTCTGCCTCCGGCGAACGGTGTTGACCGGCACGAACGGCCAGGGTTTCAAGGCCAACACCTTCCAAGTCGCTATCCAGGCGGCCGGCATCCCAATCTTGAGACATCTCATTCCCTCTTCAAAGCAATGGGGCCGCATAAGCGGCCCCAAGGTATCAATCGTTGTAAAGGCCAATAATCGCACTGACCGCTTGCGATGCGACCTTATTCGAGTCGTTACGCGCTTGCTCGATCTTGTTCAAGTAGAACTCATCGACATCGCCGGTGACGTACTCACCATTGAACACCGCGCAGTCAAACTTATCGATCTTGATCTTGCCGCCACCCACCGCATCGATCAAGTCCTCAAGGTCTTGATAGATCAACCAGTCGGCACCAATCAACTCGGCCACCTGTTCGGTGCTGCGATTGTGTGCGATCAACTCGTGAGCGCTTGGCATGTCGATGCCGTAGACATTCGGATAACGCACGGCAGGCGCGGCAGAACAGAAGTAAACATTCTTCGCCCCCGCCTCACGCGCCATTTGAATGATCTGCTTGCAGGTGGTGCCCCGCACAATCGAATCATCAACCAGCATCACGTTCTTGCCGCGGAACTCAAGCTCGATGGCGTTGAGTTTCTGGCGCACTGATTTCTTGCGCGCCGCTTGCCCCGGCATGATGAAGGTACGACCGATATAGCGGTTCTTGACAAAGCCTTCGCGGAACTTCACACCCAGATGGTTGGCCAATTCCAACGCAGCGGTGCGACTGGTATCGGGGATCGGAATAACCACATCGATATCGTGATCAGGACGCTCGCGGACGATTTTCTCGGCCAGCTTCTCACCCATGCGCAGACGGGCTTTATAGACCGAAACGCCGTCCATGATCGAGTCAGGACGCGCCAGGTAGACGTGTTCGAAGATGCAGGGTGCGTACTGTGGGTTGGTCGCACACTGACGGGTAAACAGCTTGCCGTCTTCAGTGATGTAGACCGCTTCGCCTGGCGCCAGATCGCGGATCAGGGTGAAACCCAGCACATCCAGGGAGACGCTTTCCGACGCGATCATGTACTCAACACCTTCATCGGTGTGGCGCTGCCCAAAGACAATCGGGCGAATGCCGTGCGGGTCGCGGAAACCGACGATGCCGTAACCGGTGATCATTGCCACCACCGCGTAACCACCAACGCAACGCTCGTGTACCTGGCTGACTGCGGCAAACACATCTTCTTCAGTCGGCTGCAACTTGCCACGCTGCGCCAGTTCGTGCGCGAACACGTTGAGCAGCACTTCAGAGTCCGAGTTGGTGTTGACGTGGCGCAGGTCAGATTCGTAAATCTCCTTGGCCAGTTGTTCAACGTTAGTCAGGTTACCGTTGTGCGCCAAGGTGATGCCATACGGCGAGTTGACGTAGAACGGTTGTGCTTCAGCCGAGCTTGAGCTGCCAGCCGTTGGATAGCGCACATGGCCAATGCCCATGTGACCAACCAGACGCTGCATATGGCGCTGTTGGAACACATCACGCACCAGACCGTTGTCCTTGCGCAGGAACAGGCGACCATCGTGACTGGTCACAATACCGGCAGCATCCTGGCCGCGGTGCTGGAGAACGGTCAAACCGTCATACAGCGCCTGATTGACGTTCGATTTACCGACGATACCGACAATGCCGCACATGTGGCGCAACCCCTACTTTGAGAAACAGACTAAATCGCAATGTACTCAATACTGCCCCGATTAGGGCTGTGTGAGAACCTGTTTAAACGGCAGCTCAGCCGGAGCACTGATGCCACTTGCAAGCCACTCACTGGACATCCCTAAAATCAGGTTTTTCGACCAGTCAGCCACCAATAAAAAATGCGGCACCAGCGTCGACTGCTGCCACCACGGATCTTCCTGTACTGGCGCCAAGCTAACCAAGCCGACCAGCAGCACCACCAGCAAACCGCCCCGCGCCGCGCCAAAGACCATGCCGAGGAAACGATCGGTACCGGACAACCCGGTCACGCGGATCAATTCCCCAAGCAGATAATTAACCAGCGCACCGACCATCAGCGTGGCAATGAACAGCAACGCACACGCGGCGATGACTCGAGCCGACGGTGTTTGAATAAAGCCTTCGAGATGATGAGAGAGTGCGCCACCAAACATCCAGGCAACAGCACCCGCAATGATCCAGGTAAGCAACGACAAGGCTTCTTTGACGAAGCCGCGGCTCAAACTGATCAAACTTGATACGCCGATAACGGCGATAATGGCCCAATCGACCCAGGTAAATACCACGATTCAGGCTACCGACAGAAATGGCGCTGTATTTTAACAGAGCAGAGCGCTCTGAGTAAGCAGTCGATCAACTGCTTTCTGGTTTAAAACGAACAACAAATCCGTTCAGTTTCTGCTTGCGGTTCAACTGATCACGCAGGCGATCCGCTTCGGCACGCTCAACCAGAGGACCAACAAAGACTCGATTCATGCCTTCAAAGGTACGGATATAGGCGTTATAGCCCTGAGCTCGCAGGGTCTTTTGCAAGGTTTCTGCGCTAGCGCGATTGGACAAACTGGCCAACTGCACCGACCAGCTCACCGGCAGGCTATTGGCATCCAGGCGACTCACAGGCTTCTCAGCTTCTGCCACCGATTGCTCAGCACGGGTCGCAGCCTCGACTTTGGCCTGCTCACGCGCCTCTGGGGATGGCGTCGCGGGCACCGGATTGACCGGCTCATCACTATTTTGCTCGATAATATCGGCGATAGGATCAGGGCCTTGATCGGCTTGTTCAGACGGCTCTTCGATAACCTGCGGCTTCGGCACGGCAACCGGTTGCATTTCGATTTCAGGCATCACCGGGGCTTGCGGCATGCTTGGCGCATCAACCACAACCCGCTGGGTTTCATCCTGCCGGGATAACAGCATAGGGATAAAAATAATCGCCAAGGCCAACAACACCAAGGCGCCAACAATACGTTGCAGCAAGTTTTTATCCAGCAAAGCCATCCTGACCTACTCCAATGGCATGGCCCGCCAGCCATTCCAAGGCCTCGGCCACACAATAAAACGACCCGAACAAAAGAATTTCATCTCCCGCCGAGGCTTTAGCGCATTGTGCCTCCAATGCACAACGCACATCATCAAAAACCGCTACCGGTGCCGCATTTGCCACTAGGTACTCGGCAAGTTCTGCTGCAGGTCGCGTGCGACTTGTCGGCAATGGTGCCACAGCCCAGTGCGCAATATGGGCCAGTAATGGCGATACCACACCAGCAAGGTCTTTATCGGCCAGCAAAGCAAAGACCGCAGAACGCTTACCCACGACCGGTTTCGCTGCCAAACGTCGCGCCAAATACTCTGCTGCATGGGGATTATGCCCAACATCGAGCAATAACGTCAGGGGCTTTCCTTGCCAATGGATCACACGACGATCAAGTCGCCCCGTTACGCGAGTGCCCGACAATGCACGCTCAATCTGTCTAGGTTGCCATGCAAGTCCTGTCAATGCATAGGCTTGCAGTGCCAACGCGGCATTTTCCATGGGTAAATCGAGTAATGGCAGGTCGATAAGTTCCAAGGCAGCGCCTTGGCCATCGACCCCACGCCATGCCCAATCCCGCTCATTTATGCGCAGGTCGTAGTCACGTCCGCGCAGAAAAAACGGCGCTTCAAGTTCAGCAACATGGTCTAGCAATGGCTGCGGAGGATTTGCATCCCCGCACAAGGCAGGCTTGCCAGCGCGATAGATACCCGCTTTTTCGAAGGACACAGACTCGCGGGTGTCGCCCAGCCAATCGCTGTGATCAACCCCAATGCTGGTAACCAGGGCGATATCGGCATCAAGCAGATTAACCGCATCCAGACGCCCACCCAGGCCGACTTCAAGCACCACAGCATCGAGTTGCTGGCGCTTGAACAGCCAAAATGCGGCAAGCGTGCCCATTTCGAAGTAGGTCAGGGAAATATCGCCGCGCGCCGCCTCAACGGCGGCAAATGCCTCACAAAGCAGTTCATCACTGGCTTCTTTACCGGCGATTTGCACCCGCTCGTTATAACGCAGCAGATGCGGAGAGCTGTAAACCCCAACCCTCAAGCCTTGCTGCTCAAGCAGGGCAGCAATAAAGGCGCAGGTCGAGCCTTTGCCATTGGTGCCTGTGACAGTGATGGTCAACGGGGCCAGCTGGACCAGCCCCATGCGCTGTGCGACTTGGCGAGAGCGCTCTAAGCCCATATCTATGGCGCTTGGATGCAACTGCTCCAGATACGCCAACCAATCAGCTAAAGAGCGTTGGCTCATGCAGAGGCCGTCTCAACCGGTGCGGTGGTGCGAGATGGCGTAGGCAGGTGCTGCATTTGCGCAAGCAGGCGGGCCAGACGAGGACGCAATTCGCTGCGCGAAATGATCATGTCGATGGCGCCGTGCTCAATCAAGAACTCGCTGCGCTGGAAGCCTTCCGGCAGTTTTTCGCGCACGGTTTGCTCGATCACCCGCGGCCCCGCAAAACCGATCAACGCTTTAGGTTCAGCAACAATCACATCGCCCAGCATTGCCAGACTCGCGGATACACCACCGTAAACCGGGTCGGTAAGCACAGAGATAAACGGCAGACCCTCTTCACGCATGCGCGCCAGCACCGCCGAGGTTTTAGCCATCTGCATCAACGAGATCAACGCTTCCTGCATGCGCGCGCCGCCGGAGGCAGAGAAACACACCAAGGGGCAGCGTTTTTCCAAAGCCACATTGGCTGCGCGAACGAAGCGCTCACCCACAACAGCACCCATTGAACCGCCCATAAAGGAAAACTCAAAGGCACAAGTCGCAATTGGCATACCTTCGAGCGTACCGCTAATGGCAACCAGTGCATCTTTTTCGCCGGTTTGCTTCTGCGCACCCACGATACGGTCTTTGTACTTTTTGCTGTCGCGGAACTTCAGGCGATCAACCGGCTCAAGATCAGCACCGATTTCTTCACGGCCTTCTTTATCCAGAAAGATATCCAGACGGGTACGTGCATCGATGCGCATATGGTGGTTGCACTTGATGCATACATCCAGCGTCTTCTCGAGCTCTGGCTTATAAAGAACCGCATCGCATGACGGGCATTTATGCCACAGGCCTTCTGGTACTGAGCTCTTGGCAGCCTCAGAACGCATGATCGACGGAATCAGCTTATCTACCAACCAGTTACTCATGCTCTTTTCTCCCAAGCTGTGGTTCTGAATATGTCAGTGCGCTGCATATTCAAACAAATAGCGTCTGCACAGGTGCAATAGGTTTATGGACGGCCAAGCTCGATAAACCGTCACATCAACTGTTACGCACCGCTTTAATAAAGGCCTGGACCTTACTCGAATCCTTGAGACCCTTACTCGCCTCTACCCCGCCACTGACATCAACGGCGTAGGGCTTAACCTGCATAATTGCCGCCTGCACATTATCAGGCGTAAGCCCGCCTGCCAGAATAATCGGCATTTCCAGGCCTTGGGGCACCAATGACCAGTCAAAGGCCTCCCCTGTTCCGCCGGGAACACCTGCAACAAAGGTATCAAGCAAGATGCCGCTGGCCGAGGCAAAGGCTGCAATCTGATGAGCGACATCAACACCCGGCTTAACCCGCAACGCTTTGATATAAGGCCGACCAAACCCCTCGCATTGCTCAGGCGTCTCGTCGCCATGAAACTGCAGCAGGTCCAGCGGCACCTGTTCAAGCAGTTGCACCAATGCTTCACGGGGCATATCGACAAACAGGCCAACAGTGGTGACAAAGGGCGGCAAGCTGGCCAAAATCGCCTGCGCCTGCTCGATGGTCACGGCCCGGGGGCTTTTCGGGTAAAACACAAAACCAATCGCATCGGCCCCCGCCGCTATCGCAGCGCGAGCATCTTCAAGTCGGGTAATTCCGCAAATTTTGCTTCGAACGACTGACAACGACTGATTTCCTTTATCCAAACATGCTCAAGAATAATCCAATTGGACAGCTTAACGCGCCGCCTGCTCCCCGTGCATCATAAACAGCCTTGACCCAAGCAGCGATAATGGCCGCGACCCTTGTCGCGCCGCTTAGTTTTCAGCCATGACATCTGGCAGGCCGGATAAAAAGTGCGGGCCCAGATAACGGGTCGGCAGATCGAACTCCGTCGGGTAATCGACCTGAACCAGATACAGACCATACGGGTGCGCAGTAACCCCGCCGGTACGCCGAACGCCCGTATCCAAGACCTCTTTGGCCCATTCCACCGGACGCTCACCGGCGCCAATAGTCATCAGCACACCCGCGATATTACGCACCATGTGATGCAAAAAGGCATTAGCGCGAATATCCAGCACTATAAAACGCCCATGCTCAAGCAGTTGCAAATGATGCACGGTCTTGATCGGTGACTTGGCCTGACACTGGCGCGCACGAAATGCACTGAAGTCGTGAGTGCCGACAAAATGTTCGGCCGCAGCCCGCATTCGCTCAACATCCAACGGACGGTGATTCCACGTGACCTCTTCAGCCATGTGCGCAGGGCGAATCTGGTCGTTATAGATCACATAGCGGTAGCGCCGGGCTTGCGCACAAAAGCGCGCATCAAAGTGCGCCGGCATGCTCTTCGCCCACGTAATACTGATATCGCCGGGTAAATTCATATTGGTGCCCATCACCCAGGCATGCATGCTGCGCTCGACTGCAGTGGTGAAATGCACCACCTGCGCACTCGCATGCACCAATGCATCGGTACGCCCGGCACAACTGAGGGTGATTGGCACACCGCCCGCTACTTTCGAAATAGCCTTTTCAAGCGACTCCTGAACGGTGGGCACACCCGCCTTCTGGCGTTGGAAGCCACGATAACGGGAGCCTTTGTATTCAACCCCAAGGGCTATTTTGAAAACGCCAACGGCGGCCCTTTCGGCCGCCGTTGTAGATGGAGCATCAGACATTTATCAAACCAGTTTATCGATCAACTCTTTGGCTTCTTTCTGTTGATCGTCATTACCTTCAGCAACTACTTCATCAAGGATGTCGCGTGCACCCTCGGAGTCACCCATATCAATGTAAGCCCGAGCCAGATCCAGCTTGGTCGCAGTCTCATCAGTTCCAGACAGGAAGTCGAAATCATCTTCGTCTTCAAATGCAGCAACCGATGATGCCTCGGTGAACTCAGGCATATCCAGCTCATCAGCGGTTTTTTGCTGCTCAAGGCTGTCACTCAGTTGATCAAGCTCAGCCGAAACTTCATCCAACTTGGCGGCAAAGTTATCAGGTTTTTCCTGTGAAGCAACATCCGGCTCATCACTCAACGACAGATCAAAATCTTCAGACAAATCAAAGCTGTCATCCGACTCTGCTTTCGCAGGCGTTTCAGGCGCAGGATCAGCGGCAAATGACAGGTCGTCATCCAAGCTCAGCAGGAAGTCATCATCAGCCGGGGTGGTGCTCGGTGATTCGCTCGCCGGTGTGCTGTCCAGATCAAAGTTGAAATCGGCAAGCTCATCGCTTTTAGCCACTTCATCATCAAGGCTCAGCTCAAAACCCAGATCATCGTCTTTATCTGCGACAGGGGCATTAGCCGCCTGTTCAAGCTCGGCATCCAGATCAAAACTGTCGAGATCTGCGCTTGGTGTGGACTGCAACTGGCTGTCCAGTTCAGACTCAAGGTCATCCTGGCTCAGGTCAAAAGAGTCATCGCTTTCAGCAGCAACAGGCGGATTAACCGGCTCTGCAGCTGCATCGATATCATCCATGGTCAGGTCATCAAGGCTGAAGCTGTCGAGCTCATTCTCAGCGGCCCCCGCCAAGGCAACACCACCGACCAGTCCTGCCATCGCCGGGTATTTAGCATTGAGCTGGGCAACTTCTTGAGCGGCCCCACCCATCTCGCGGAGTTCGTCTTGCTGGCGCGCGTAACCCTCGCGATCCCCCATCTCGGCATAGACTTCCATCAACTTGAGCTGCAGATCGCTACGCTCTGGCTCGTCGTTGATGGCGTTCTGCAGCAATTCGGCCGCTTGATTAAAGCGCCCGTAAGCAATGTAAATATCCGCTTCGCCCAGCACATCTGCGGTTTGCGGCGTTGTACGCTGCTCGTTTGCGAAGTCAGCGCCATCGTTATCCAGGTCCAAATCATCTTCGAGACCGGCAAAGCTGTCATCCGGGAGTGCAGACGCAGCGCCCGAATCATCCTCGGGGTCGAAGCTGTCATCGGCTGACTCAGCTTCTTTCTGCGCTTTACGTCGCGAAATGATCATCAGCAGCACCAACAGCGCCAGCAGGCCACCTGCCGCGACAATCCCCAGCAGCATTGGATTGGCTAACAGATCGTCGACCATCGACGTTGGGGCTGGGGCTGGCTGAGCAGCTGGAGCCGCCGGTTTAGCTGGCTCTGACTCCGACGCAGGAGCAGGTGCTGGAGCAACGGTTTCAGCTGGAGCAGGGGCTTCAGGCGTTACCGCAGGCTCTTCGCTGTAGTTGAAGTCAGGCGCTTCAGTTGTGGCTGGAGCTTCTTCGCCAGGCACTGCGCCAGCAGGTGCACCGGTGGCAGATGATCCATCTACAGACGCATCGGCGGTAGGTGCAGCATCTGCAGCCGGAGCTGCCGGCTGTGTGGCAGGCACTTCTGTGGCAGGCGCTGAATCTGCAGTCGCCTCTGGAGTGGTAGCCCCAGCAGCACCTTGGCGCGCAAGGTCTGCCTGCAACTTGGCAAGCTGATCATCCTTGAGCTTGATCAGGCGCTGCAACTTATCGACTTGGCCTTGCAGGTCAGTCATCCGCCCGGACAGCTCGTCATTGGCACGGCGTGTCGAGTCGAGACTTTCTTGCGTTACAGCCAGCTTGTTGCTGATCGCTTCGCTATCGGCCTGACCTTTATCACTGCCTGCAGTTGCCTTACCCGCTTCGGCTGAGACCAGCTTGAGCTTGTCTTCTTTCTTGGCCTGCGCAGGCGCAGCACCGGCAACTTCACGCTTGGTTGCATCCAACTGACGCGCACCCGCTGGCGCACTGCGCCCTTCGCGCCATGCAGCGTTTTGCTCATTCACCTGAGCAACAGCCTCGGCTTGAGAACGCTTATTGATGTCGGCTTGATCAGGCAGACGCAGCACTTCACCACGCTTCATGCGATTGATGTTGCCATCAATAAAGGCATCCGGATTGAGATCCTGAATGGCCAGCATTGCCTGCTGGATGCTGCCGTTCTGGCGCGAGCGCTGAGCAACTTCCCACAGGTTGTCATCTTTTTGCGTGCGGTACTGGTTACCGCCCGGCGTGCTTGGCGCAGTGGTCGGGGCTGACGCATTGGTTGCAGGGCGCGGCGCTGGAGCAGCTGGGCGCGCAGCCGGACGCGGGCTTGGCGCAACGGTGGTGCGCGCAATCGGCGCCGTCACAGCGGCACGTGGTGCAGCAGCGGCCTGGGGCGAATACAGTGGCGGATCAAGCAATACCGTGTATTCACGCAACAAACGGCCATTCGGCCAGAGCACTTCAACCAGGAAGTTCAGGTAGGGTTCACGCACCGCCTTGGTAGACGTGATGCGAATGACGCTTTTACCGTTCGGCTTGATCACCGGGGTAAATTTAAGGTCAGTCAGAAAGAACTGACGTTCAACCCCTGCCTTATTGAATTCTTCCGGGGTCGCCAGGCTCGGCAATACTTCGTTGGGGGCCAGATCTCTGGCTTCAACCAACTCAATTTCTGCCTCCAGCGGTTGATTCAACGAGGACTTGAGAGTGACTTCACCCAGTCCCAGCGCGTGCGCCATACCGGAGGACAGCGCCGAAGCAGCTGCCATTGCCAGCACCAGTTTGCGAACCCGAAGCATATTTTAATCCCTTGTTTTTTTCTTTTATCTCGGCGTAGAAAACGGCCCAGTGTGTGTCTGCCTGTATTCGCTAAAAGCGATTCCCCAATCAGATACACCCTGAACCCGTAGTGCCAAGCTCGAAAAATTCTTTAAATCACCGGCTAAGTATCTTTTACAGATAGTGTTTTATCAATAACTCAGCTAACTGCACAGCATTTATGGCTGCGCCTTTCCTCACATTATCAGACGCAATCCACAAATTGAGTTCTGCAGGGTCATCAATACCTGCGCGAACGCGACCGACGTAAATCAGATCTTGGCCAACCGCATCACCGACAACCGTCGGATAATCCTCGAACTCTACACATTCCAGCGCCGGAGCATGCTGTAAAACATCACAAACTTTAGCAATATCAAGCGTTTTAGTGGTTTGCAGTGAAACGCTGAGGCTATCGCCGAAAAAAACCGGTGCCTGTATGCAGTTTATTGATGCCTTAAGCGTCGGCTGCGCGAGCAATTCCTTTAGCTCATTGGCTACACGTTTCTCCAGCGCACCATGGCCTTGCCCATCAGACGCCTCCACCTCAGCCAGCATATTGAAAGCCATTTGCCGGCCAAACAGCTGCGGCTCGAACGCTCGACCGTTGAGCAATTCAGCGGTTTGGCGGGCCAATTCACGAACGCCCTCTCGGCCTCGGCTTGAAACCGCCAGACAGGCCGTCAGATTAATCCGCTCCACAGCAATGGTTTTCGCCAACGCCGCCAGCACGCAGCCCAATGCCACGCTGATAGATGACGGACTGGTCAGCACATAAGGTGCACTGAGGTTTTCCAACACCTGTGAATTGACTTCAGGGACTACCCGCGGCGCCTGGTCTGAGGGTAAACCGCCCGCCAGATCAATAATCATACAGCCGGCGGCACGGGCTTGATCGATGTAGGCAGCGGTGGCCTCCTGCCCCGCAGCAAAAAACACCAACTGTACGCTGCTGAAGTCGAATGTTTGCATCTCGCGCACGCGCACATTCCGCCCTTTATAGCTGACGGTTTGCCCAACCGATTCAGCACCCGCCAAGGCGTGCAAGGTCCCGAGCGGAAACCTGCGCTCCTCCAATACCTGCACCAGTGCCTCGCCCACGCTACCGGTGGCTCCAATTACTGCGACATCATAGCTAGCGGTCATACAGGAACTCTTGGCAATGTGGACTCACACTGTAGCGCGAAACGGCCAGGATCAATGCGGCAAATGCAAAAAAGCGAGCCGGCAGCCACCGTTGATACGGTAACTGCCTGAACTCGCTTTTTGCCACCTCATTCGCCTTGCGCAAAACGCGCAGACGACTAACGCTCCAACAGAATCCGCAGCATGCGTCGCAGCGGCTCAGCCGCGCCCCACAACAGTTGGTCGCCCACTGTGAATGCACCCAGATACTGCGAACCCATATTGAGTTTACGCAGACGCCCCACTGGCACACTCAAAGTACCCGTCACGGCAGTTGGACTTAGGTCAGTGATACTTTGCTCACGATGGTTCGGCACCAGCTTGACCCAAGGGTTGTGCTGGCTGATCAAACCTTCGATGTCCGAGATTGGCACATCTTTGTTCAGCTTTATGGTCAGCGCCTGGCTATGGCACCGCATCGCACCAATACGCACGCAGATACCGTCTACCGGAATGGCGCTCTTGAAGCGACCCAGAATCTTGTTGGTTTCAGCCTGCGCCTTCCACTCTTCGCGGCTCTGGCCGTTAGGCAGTTCCTTGTCGATATAAGGAATCAGGCTACCCGCCAATGGCACGCCGAAGTTATCCACGGGGAAGCCTTCGCCGCGCATGCTCTCAGCCACACGACGGTCGATATCAAGGATCGCGCTTGCCGGATCAGCCAGTTGCTCAGCCACAGAGCTGTTAATGGTGCCCATCTGCTTGATCAATTCACGCATGTTCTGCGCGCCCGCTCCGCTCGCCGCCTGATAAGTCATGGCGCTCGCCCACTCAACCAAACCAGCTTCGAACAGACCGCCCAAGCCCATCAGCATCAAACTGACTGTGCAGTTGCCGCCAATGTAATTCTTGGTGCCAGCGTCAAGTTGCTGATCGATCACCTTGCGGTTAACCGGATCCAGCACAATCACTGCGTCATCGGCCATCCGCAGGGAGGATGCAGCGTCGATCCAGTAACCCTGCCAGCCCGCTTCGCGCAGCTTCGGGAATACATCATTGGTGTAGTCGCCACCCTGACAGGTCAGAATGACATCCAACCCTTTCAGCTCATCGATATTGTAGGCGTCCTTCAGTGGGGCAATATCTTTGCCCACTGCCGGGCCTTGGCCACCGACATTGGAGGTGGTGAAGAAGACCGGCTCGATCAAATCGAAATCCTGTTCTTCAAGCATGCGCTGCATCAGCACGGAACCAACCATGCCACGCCAGCCGATAAGACCTACACGTTTCATAACCACTACACCTATATAGATCGCGACTGAAGCGCTTCAGCCGCGCGAAAGATTACAGACTACGCAACGCCTCGACGACCGCATCACCCATTGCTGCTGTCCCCACTTTAGTGGTGCCCGCTGAATGGATGTCGCCGGTACGCAAGCCTTGGTCAAGCACATTGCTCACGGCTTTCTCGATGGCCGTGGCCGCATCAGCCTGACTGAAGCTGTAACGCAGCATCATCGATACCGACAAGATGGTCGCCAACGGGTTGGCAATGCCTTGACCGGCGATATCCGGTGCAGAGCCGTGGCACGGCTCGTACATGCCCTTGTTGTTGGCATCCAGCGAAGCCGACGGCAGCATACCGATAGAACCGGTGAGCATCGAAGCCTCATCCGACAGAATGTCGCCGAACATATTGTCGGTCACCATAACGTCGAACTGCTTGGGCGCACGCACCAACTGCATTGCAGCGTTATCCACATACATGTGCGACAGCTCGATGTCGGGGTAGTCTTTAGCGACTTCCTCAACCACCTCGCGCCACAGCTGGCTAGACGCGAGCACGTTGGCTTTGTCTACCGAGCACAGCTTTTTGTCGCGTACCCGAGCCATATCAAAACCAACACGGGCGATACGGCGGATTTCACTCTCGCTGTAGGGCAGCGTGTCATAGGCCTGGCGCTCGCCATTTTCCAGCTCGCGTGTGCCCCGTGGCGCGCCAAAGTAGATACCGCCAGTCAGCTCACGCACGATAAGGATATCCAGACCGGCAACCACTTCGGGTTTAAGCGATGACGCATCGGCCAGTTGCGGATACAAAATAGCCGGACGCAGGTTAGCAAACAGACCCAGCTGGGCGCGAATCTTCAGCAAGCCGCGCTCAGGACGAATGTCACGCTCGATCTTGTCCCATTTAGGACCACCAACGGCGCCAAGCAACACAGCATCGGCATTGCGCGCGCGCTCCAGAGTTGCATCGGCCAGGGGCACGCCGTGTTTGTCGATGGCAGCGCCGCCGATTACATCGTGGCTAAGCTCAAGACCCAGCTGGAACTTGTCATTTGCCAGTTCCAGCACCTTGACTGCCTCGGCCATAATTTCCGGGCCGATACCGTCACCAGGAAGAACCAGAATCTGTTTGCTCATGCTTTCCTCTCAAACGGCGCTGAGTGCGCCGGCAAATTTTTTAAAGCGAATCTATTCAGGGGGCCTTGGAAAAGGGTCGCGCAGTCGTTTTTCATGGCTTCCTTAGCGCTCAACCCAAAGCACCAATACATCGGTGCTGAATGAGCCATCGTCAGCAACCTCAAAATACCCGCGAACCTCTTCACCCACCGCCAGTTGCAAAGCCCGTATCGCCTGGCGAAACACCTCTGGGGTGCGCATGCGCTCGACCCAGCTGGTGAACTCCAAACGCAGCCGCTGACGGCTGCATTGGGTTTGTACCAAACCGGCCTCACCGACCAGCCGCGACCATTGCGATGGCGAATAATCGCGCACATGGCTGGTATCACGCAGCAACTCAACCGCCTGCAAGTGGCTGTCGAGCAATGGTAACTCTGGCGCAGCAACATCGATAAACGCTGCCACCCCGCCCGGCTTCAGGACTCGGCGCACTTCACGCAAGGCTTGGCCCACATCGTGCCAGTGGTGCGCCGAATAGCGGCTGAAGACAAAATCAAACTGCTCATCGGCAAAAGGCAAGCGTTCCGCCTTGCCGCACTCAGTCTGTACATTTGTCAGACCTCTTTGCGCGGCGGCTGAAGCTACCACATCCAGCATCTGCTGCGACAAGTCATACGCCACCACCTCACCGGCAAGCGGCGCCACCTGAAAGCTGACATGACCGGCACCGCAACCCAAGTCGAGCACCCGCGCGCCCGGCACGGCCGCAACACGCTCACGCAGTAGCGCGAACTCCGCCCCTTGGGCGTGCACCGCGCTGCTCAGATAAGCATTGGCCTGTTCGCCAAATTGGCGCTCAACTACTTGGTTGTGATCACTCATGACGCCCTCCTGCGTTTGGAACGCCGAGAAGGCCGACTCAGTCGCCCTTCATCCGCAGCGCATCATTTGATTGCGCCAAACAACCACGGCTGCTTGGCCTGGTAAGCCACCTCAAAGGTGCTGATTGCATCGCTGTCCTGCAAGGTCAAGCCGATATCGTCCAAACCATTGAGCAGGCAGTGCTTGCGGAATGCATCCACTTCGAAGCTGTACTGCTTGCCGTCTGGACGGGTCACTCGCTGCGCATCAAGATCAACTGTCAGTTGGTAGCCTTCAGTCGCTTCGGCTTGTTCAAACAGTTCATCCATTTCGCTTTCAGCCAGAATGATCGGCAGCAAGCCGTTCTTGAAGCTGTTGTTGTAAAAGATGTCAGCAAAGCTTGAGGCCAAGATGGTGCGAAACCCGTACTCTTCCAGCGCCCAAGGTGCGTGCTCACGGCTTGAGCCGCAGCCAAAGTTTTCACGCGCCAGTAGTACACTCGCACCCTGATAGCGTGGAAAATTGAGCACAAACTCCTGATTCACAGGACGCTTGCTGCTGTCCTGGTTCGGCTGCCCGACATCCAGATAGCGCCATTCATCAAACAGGTTCGGACCAAAGCCGGTGCGCTTGATTGATTTCAAGAACTGCTTCGGGATGATCTGATCAGTGTCGACGTTGGCACGATCCAACGGCGCAACGAGACCGGTGTGTTGGGTAAAAGCTCGCATAGTGGTCTCCTCAGGCCTGAATCAATTCACGAACATCAATAAAAGTGCCAGTCACAGCTGCCGCTGCAGCCATTGCCGGGCTCACCAGGTGAGTACGGCCCCCCGCGCCCTGACGGCCTTCGAAGTTACGGTTTGACGTTGAGGCGCAATGTTCACCGCTGCCGAGCTTGTCGGGGTTCATCGCCAGACACATCGAGCAGCCAGGCTCACGCCACTCAAACCCGGCTTCAATGAAAATCTTATCCAAACCTTCTTTTTCGGCCTGCTGCTTAACCAGGCCTGAACCCGGCACAACCATGGCTTGCTTGATAGTTGCAGCAACTTTGCGACCTTTGGCCACTTCAGCCGCAGCGCGCAAATCTTCAATCCGTGAGTTGGTGCACGAGCCAATAAACACGCGATCGAGCTGGATATCGGTAATCGCCTGATTAGCCTTCAAGCCCATGTATTTCAAGGCGCGGGTAATGGAGTCGCGCTTAACCAAATCTGCCTCAGCCGCTGGATCCGGGACCTTTTGATCAACTGCCAGGACCATTTCAGGTGAAGTACCCCAACTGACTTGCGGCTTGATATCTTCAGCGCGCAACTCAATCACGGTATCGAAGTGAGCATCGGCATCGGACACCAGACCGCGCCACTGCGCCACAGCTTGATTCCATTGCTCACCCTTTGGCGAGAATGGACGGTCAGCCACGTATTCGATGGTCTTCTCATCGACCGCGACCATACCCACGCGCGCACCGGCCTCGATCGACATGTTGCAGATGGTCATGCGCCCTTCGAGGGACAAATCACGGATCGCACTGCCGGCAAATTCAAGGGCGTGACCATTACCGCCAGCGGTGCCGATCTTGCCGATTACCGCCAGGACGATGTCTTTGGCGGTCACACCAAATGGCAACTTGCCTTCAACACGGACCTGCATGTTCTTCATTTTTTTCGCGACCAGGCACTGTGTGGCGAGCACATGCTCGACCTCGGAGGTGCCGATGCCGTGTGCCAAGGCGCCGAAGGCACCGTGCGTCGAGGTGTGCGAGTCGCCACAAACAACGGTCATGCCTGGCAAGGTTGCGCCCTGCTCCGGGCCAACCACATGCACGATACCTTGGCGGATATCGTTCATCTTGAATTCAAGGATGCCGAAAGCGTCGCAGTTCTCGTCCAGGGTTTGCACCTGAATACGTGACACTTCATCGCTGATCGCTTCCAAACCGCCTTGGCGTTCGGCCTTGGTGGTCGGTACGTTATGGTCCGGGGTGGCGATGTTAGCGTCGATACGCCACGGCTTACGCTGGGCCAGACGCAAACCCTCGAATGCCTGCGGCGAGGTCACTTCGTGGAGGATATGCCGGTCGATATAGATCAGCGACGAACCATCGTCACGGCGCTTGACCTCGTGCATTTCCCAGAGTTTGTCGTAAAGCGTTTTGCCGGCCATCAGCGTTTTCCTCATCAACATTTTTCTGTGCTCAAGGAGTATCCCTTTAGCTTATGTGGCAATTTTATGGGTTTGCTTTAAATTACTCAAATTCATATTTTTCATCTATTAGATAACTATTAGGAATACGAACATGGATCTGGCAACCCTGAACGCCTTTATTGCGATTGCCGAGGTGGGAAGCTTCTCTGACGCCGCCGAACGCCTGCACCTGACTCAACCGGCGGTGAGCAAACGCATCGCCAGCCTTGAACAACAATTGAATGTGCGTCTGTTTGATCGCCTGGGTCGCGAAGTCAGCCTGACTGAAGCGGGACGCGCACTGCTGCCCCGTGCCTACCAGATTCTCAATGTGCTGGATGACACCCGCCGCGCCCTGACCAATTTAAGCGGTGAAATCAGCGGCAGGCTGACCTTGGCCACCAGCCATCATATCGGCCTGCACCGCTTGCCACCTTTATTACGCGCCTTCACCCGCAGCCATCCTCAAGTGGCCTTGGACATTCAGTTTCTCGACTCTGAAGTGGCCTATGAAGAAGTCCTGCATGGCCGCGCCGAGTTGGCCGTTATCACCCTCGCACCCGAAACCCGCGAGCCGGTGAGCGCGATGGCCGTTTGGGATGACCCGCTGGATTTCGTGGTCGCCCCCGAGCACCCACTGGCCCACTACCCCGGCGTCAGCCTCGCCGATATCGCCCACCAGCCCGCTGTATTCCCGGGCGGCAACACCTTTACCCATCACATTGTTCAGCGCCTATTCGAGGCGCAGGGCTTAACCCCAAACATCGCCATGAGCACCAACTACCTTGAAACCATCAAAATGATGGTTTCAATTGGCCTCGCCTGGAGCGTACTCCCACGCACCATGCTTGATGAGCAGGTCTCCCGCCTCGCGCTGCCGGGCATCCAACTCAGCCGTCAGCTAGGCTATATCTCACACAGCGAACGCACACTTTCCAATGCTGCACGGGCATTTATGCAATTACTCGATGCTCAACGCGATGACCTTGCACAGGCCACTCGATAACGACTAACGTGAAGCTATAACTATTAGATAGATGTCAGTAATCGACACCCAGTACTGACAACCCCGATCACCTATAGAGCCACCAATGGCGAAAAATCGTGACCGCACGCTAACCCTGCCCTACATCCCTGCGCTGGATCCCGCCGCATTCGAACAGGCATGGGATGATGCACCGCGTCTATTGGCGGCGCTCAACGGCGCCAAACTGGGGGCCTGGCTTTGGGACATAGACAGTGGGCAAGTCAGCTGGTCACGCGGCGCCCAAGCGCTGTATGGGCTTGATGCAAGCCGACCACTCAACCAACGAATTGAGTACTTGGATCTGGTGCCGCCTGAGGATCATGCCCACGTAGTGTCCTTGTTCAACAAGATTATCGACGGCAGCCCCGACCTACGCCCCATGCGCCATAGAGTGATCTGGCCGGATGGCAGCCTGCACTGGATTGAAGTCAACGGCAGCCTAATGGCTGACAGCCAAAACCGGCCCCGCATGTATGGCGTGGTGCGCGACTACAGCGTGCAAAAACAGCGCTCCGAAGCGCTGATCAATTCTGAACAACGCTTTGCCAGCCTTTTCCAACTCAACCCTGACATCGTGATGCTGGTTCGCCTGGCAGATGATTGCCTGATTGAAGTCAATCAGCACTTTGAGCACAGCTTTGGCTGGTCCGCTGCAGAGGCCATCGGCAGCAGTTGCGACGCACTGAGTATTTGGGTCCACGAAGCCGAACAGCTTTATTTGAAGCGAGCAATCGTCGATGTGCGCGACCCCATTGTCCAGCAAGTCCAGTTACGCACCCGCAGCGGCGCAATTCTTGATGGCGTGCTGTCCAGCCAGTACCTCGAGCTGGAGAGCCAAGCGTTTATGCTCAGCTCCTTTACCGATACCAGCCAGCAGAAACTCGCCGAAGAAGCCTTGCGCAGCAGCGAAGAAAAATTCTCAAAGGCGTTCCAATACAGCCCGGATGCGGTGGTGATCACCAGCCTAAGCTCCGGCAGGTTTATTGAGATAAACCCCAGCTTTGAACGCCAGTTCGGCTGGAGTAAAGCCGAGGCAGTGGGGCGTACCTCTATCGAGCTGGGAATCTGGTCTGATCCCAATGATCGCCAGCGGATGCTTGATGCATTGAAGCACGATCAGCTCAATGAACTCGAAGTGCGCTTGCACAGCCGCGACGGCAGCATTAGCACCAACCTATTATTTGGCGGCGAGATCAATCTCGAAGGCCATGCCTGCCTGATCCTCAGCGTGCGAGACATTTCAAAACAGCGCGCCCAGGCACTCATTGTCAACGAGAGCCAAGAGCGCTTGAACTTGGCGCTCGACTCGGCTGACTTGGGCACCTGGGATTGGCACATCCCCAGCAACCTGCTCTATGGCTCCGAGCGCACCTCGATATTACATGGCTTGGCAGCCACGCCTTACCACGGTGAATTAGCGACCTTTCTGCAAACCGTGCCACTCGAAGACCAACGCATGTTGCTAAAGGCCTATAAAGAGCTGCTGACCGGTTTACGCAAAACCTATCAGGTCATCTACCGCGCACACCGCGCCGACGGGGGAACCCAGTACATTGAAAGCACCGCCAAACTGTACTTCGACACAGATGGTTCACCGCTACGCATGACCGGAGTCCTGGTTAACATTACCGAGCGCGTCCACCGGGAACAGCGCCTGGCCGCCTCGGAAGAAAAATTCGCCACGCTGTTTCAGGCCAGCCCTGACCCCATCTGCGTCACCCGTGTGAGTGACGGTGTGTTTATTGATGTAAACCCCAAATTCATCAAGACCTTTGGCTGGGAAGATGGCGACATCATCAACCGCAGCAGCTTGGATATCCGCTTCTGGAAGGACCTGAATGATCGGGAACGTCTTTATGAAAAGCTCGACAGGACTCAATCATTGGATGAAGAGGTGGCCTGCTTTTACCATCACTCGGGCGCCGTTCTGACCTGCGCGATTTCCACCCGGTTTATTCGCGTTGATCGCCGCCTATGCATCACCACCACCTTTCGCGACATCACCCAGCGTGAACTGTCGGAAGCAGCGCTGCGCGCCAGTCAGGAGAAATTTGCCAAGGCGTTCCACTCAAGCCCGGATGCAATCACCATCACTGAACGCGACAGCGCGCGCTACATTGAAGTCAATGAAGGTTTTTGCAAGCTCACCGGTTATAGCGCCGAGGATGTCATCGGCAAAACGGCTTACGAGGTCAACATCTGGGCCAACGCCGAGGAACGTCAGCGCATGCTTGACCAGCTTGCCCACAATGGCCATGTACATCACATGGAAATGCGCGGCAAACATCGCGATGGTACGCAGAAAACCGTTGAAGTCTCAGTCGAAAATATCGAGCTCAATCAAATCCCCTGCCTGCTGCTAACAGCCCGCGACGTCAGTGAACTGAAAAGTGCTCAGGCCCAAGTTCAGCACATGGCCTATCACGACCCGTTGACCAATCTGCCCAACCGCAGCTTATTGATGGACCGCCTGACCCAGCAGATAGCACTGCTTAAACGCCACGATTTGCGCGGCGCGTTGCTGTTTATCGATTTGGATCACTTCAAGCACATCAACGACTCACTCGGCCACCCGGTTGGCGACAATGTGCTGCGCCTGATTACCGCACGACTGGAAGCCAGTGTGCGTCAAGAAGACACTGTCGCGCGTCTGGGCGGCGATGAGTTTGTTATCTTGATTTCCGGGCTGGAAGGCAGCACTGAGGATGTCACTCAGCAGGTCAGTGAAATATCCAACCAGCTGCGCAAATTACTGGCAGAGCCAATGCTACTCGACGGCCATCGACTGCAAGTCACGCCCAGCATTGGCATTGCCCTGATCCCCGATCATGGCGATACCCCGGCGGACTTGCTCAAGCGCGCCGATATTGCCCTGTACCGCGCCAAGGACTCAGGTCGCAACACCATCCAGCTGTTTCGAAACTCAATGCAAGAAGCAGCGAGCGAGCGCTTACGCCTGGAAAATGACCTACGCCTGGCCTATGCCCGTGGCGAATTCGAACTGTATTTCCAACCTCAAGTCGATGCGCGAAGCCATAAAATCATTGGCGCTGAAGCCCTACTGCGCTGGGAGCACCCTACTCTTGGGGCCCAATCCCCGGGGCTGTTTATTCACATTCTTGAGGAAAGCGGCATGATCCTTGAAGTGGGCGGCTGGGTACTCACTGAAGCCTGCCGCGTGTATTCACAATTATTGGCCGAAGGTTTATTGGAAAACGATGATTTCAGCCTTTGCGTGAACATCAGTCCGCGCCAGTTTCGTCAGGAAGACTTTGTGGATCTGGTACAAAACTGCATGCAGGCCAAACATCTGCCTCGGCTCAAGCTCGAAGTGACCGAAAGCATCATCATCCAGAACATTGACGACACCATCATAAAGATGAATCAGTTGCGCGATAGTGGCGTGAGCTTCGCCATGGATGACTTTGGTACGGGCTACAGCTCACTGACCTACCTCAAGCGCCTGCCAGTGGATGTACTCAAGATCGATCAATCCTTTATCCGCGACGCCACCACCGACCCCAACGATGCTGAAATAATCCGCGCTATCGTAGCCATGGCCAACAGCCTCGGCCTGACCGTGATTGCCGAGGGTGTTGAACAACAAGAGCAACTCGACTTTCTGGGCAGCCAGGGTTGTTTCCTCTATCAGGGCTACCTGTTCAGCAAACCGGTGCCACTCAACGAATTCAAGGCCTTGCTGCAAGCCTCGACAGACCAGCAAAGACGTAGTTAAACCGCCAACACGAGGAGAGAGTTTCATGCGCAAAGTCATGCTTATTACCGGTGGCAGCCGAGGCATTGGCGCGGCCACCGCACGCCTGGCAATGACTGAAGGCTACGCCGTCTGCATTAACTATCACCAGCAAAGCGCCTCGGCTGAAGCGCTGGTTGCCGAGATTAAAGCCGCCGGCGGTGATGCCATTGCGCTGCAAGCCAATATTGCCGTCGACACTGAAGTCGAGCAGCTATTCAAAGCCATAGACCGCTATTTCGGCCGACTCGACGTGCTGGTGAACAACGCCGGCATCCTTGAACCACAGATGCGCCTGGACCAGATGGACAGCGCTCGCCTGCAACGGGTATTTGCCACCAACGTATTTGGCAGCTTCGCCTGCGCGCGCGAAGCGGTAAAGCGCATGTCTCGGGATAATGGCGGCAACGGCGGCGCCATCATTAACATATCCTCGATTGCCGCCAAACTCGGCGCCCCCGGCGAGTACATTGATTATGCAGCCGCAAAAGGCGCAATCGACAGCATGACAGTGGGCCTGGCCAAGGAAGTCGCGGGCCAAGGCATTAGGGTTAACGCGGTACGACCCGGGGTGATTGATACCGAGATTCACGCCAGCGGCGGTGAGCCGGGACGTGTGGCCCGCGTCAGCCCTAGCGTGCCAATGGGCCGGGGTGGAAATGCCGAAGAAGTGGCAGAAGCCATTATCTGGCTGGCGAGTGATAAAGCCTCATACGCCAGCGGCGCGTTACTTGATATCAGTGGCGGACGCTAGTCTCGTAGGTCGTGGGGGCGCGACGCTTGGCGCCCATGACGCAATCAATAGCGCGAATATTCGCGACGGCAAATGGTGGCTCTTGTAGGGTGTGTCAACGCGAAGCTTGGCCACCATGGCGTTGCACACTATCGAACAGTTGCCGTGGCCGAATGGTGGATGAAAAGAGCGTCAACACCGGATTCGAATCTAAGGGCGACAAGCCCGAATCCGAAACGGCCTAGCTGGCCAGTTCTGCATTAAGGGGCAGATCAACCCCGAGGATGGCATCAATGCGCAGGCAATCACTCTCGCGACGCAGTTGATTGAACAACAACACCGCCTCTGGATAATTACGCGTGAGCATCGCCAGCCACTGCTTGAGACGCCCCGGCGCAAAGCGTGGCGAGAGTTTCTTGCGCGCCTGCAACCAGAAATCTTTTAGTTGCGGCTGAAACTCTTGCCATGTCATGGCCACCACGGGTTCGCCAGCCTTGAACATGGCAATTTGCCGAGCCAGATCCGGCAGACTGACCAAGCCCCTGCCAATCATGACGTCATCCACACCACTGACTTCACGACAGCGCTGCCAGTCGGCCACAGACCAGACATCGCCATTGGCAAATACCGGAACATTCACCGCCTCTTTAATCAGCGCTACCCATTCCCAATGCGCGGGCGGCTTGTAGCCTTCGACCTTGGTTCGGGCGTGCACCACAATTTGCTGCGCACCGCCTTCGGCCAATGCTTGCGCGCACTCGACTGCCGCCCCTTTATCATCAAAACCGAGGCGCATTTTTGCGGTTACCGGGATTTCCGCCGGCGTCGTACGTCTGACTTCGCGGAGAATCTGGTGCAGCAACTCAGGCTCTTTAAGCAGCACCGCTCCCCCGCGCGACTTGTTCACGGTTTTCGCCGGGCAGCCAAAATTCAGGTCGATAACCGGTGCGCCCAAGGTACAGGCAAATGCAGCATTATCGGCCAGGCACTGCGGATCAGATCCGAGCAACTGCACGCGCAACTGGGTGCCCGCGCGCGTTTGGGCCGCGGTAAACAGCTCAGGGGCAAGCTTGCGATACGCAGAGGCGGGCAGAACGCGTTCGGTGACACGAATAAATTCAGTCACGCACCAGTCAATACCGCCAATACCGGTCAGCACATCCCGAAGAATGTGGTCGACCAAACCCTCCATGGGCGCCAGAGCGATTTGCATACAGTTACTCTCGAAAAAAACGTTGCGCAGTTTACGCTGCTATTGGCCGCAGTTGGAATGATCCCCAGCCGGATAAGGTACTCCAGTACAAACTCCATGCATTTGAGTACACTGGGCCAAGACGCGACCAATCAAGGATCAAGATGCGACGCACTCTTCTGCTATGCGCTGGGCTGTTGAGCAGTTGCCTGAGTCAGGCAGCGCCAGTCCAACAACCGGAAATTCATTTTGAAAAAGTCCAGGAGTATGCGGCGAAGGTGATCATCAGCCGCGATCGCGATGCGCCCACCGCATGTGATGTCGAGATCCTGATCGCTGGCCAGGCCCCACTATCGCTTTCCTTGGGCGAGTCAGTGGAGTTGGGCATCCCGGCCGGGAAATTCAATGTTGAGCTAGCACTTTCACCGGCGGGCTATTGCGGCTCTATGAACCTGCACAGCCAGCAGTCGATGCTGGTCAGACCCGGAGAGACTCGCCACTTCCAGGTCATGGTCAGCCAAGACAATATCTTCCTCTCGCCGCTGCCAGACCCCGTACAAGCATCAAATGACTAAAGCTCCATCGGGAATGGCGGTTGTAACGCCTTGCCGTAGCCTTCGATAAACTCTGCAGGCATGCGCTTAGGCTTGCCGGTTGAAAGCTCAATGCAAACGAAGGTGGTTTTCGCGCGCAACAAGGTCACGCCATCTTCAGGGCGAATCAATTGGAAGCGGCGATCCATTTTCAAGCGTTGATCAGACTCGACAATCCAGGTTGCCATCTGCAGATCTTGATCTTCATAGGCGCTGGCCAAGTAGTCAATTTCATGACGCGTCACGGCCATGGCCCGATCCAAGCGCCGATACTCGACCAGATCCAAGCCTAGAAATTGCGAGTGGCGCCACGCACAGCGCTCCAGCCAGCTAACATAGACGGCATTATTGGCATGCCCAAGACCGTCGATATCATCCGCGCCGACACTGATGTCGATTACAAATGGATTGGCCAAATCCCAGTTCATCTAGACAACTCCACACCCGCCACAGGCAATCCACGAGCAGCGGGTCAATAGTCTTGGTCAGGCGAGGTAATCTCACCATTTGAGCCTTGCACACTGCCAGAGCCCAAGTCCTGAAACAACCTTCGCGGTTGATCCAGCTTAACAGGCGCAGACAATTCGCGGGATTCGTCAACGCGAAGCTTGACCACCGCGAACCGCACAAACGCACAAACGCACAAACGCACCCAGATATTAACGACCGCAATGGTGGCCGAAAGAGCGTCGACCATCGAAAAACATCAAATCGCAGGCAAACAAAAGGGCCATTCCTTGCAGAATGGCCCTTTTAAAACCCGACAAGCGGGTAAAATGGCGTCCCCTAGGGGACTCGAACCCCTGTTACCGCCGTGAAAGGGCGGTGTCCTAGGCCACTAGACGAAGGGGACGAATCCTTCGAAAAACAAGGCCAGCAAATTGCTGGCCCGTGGCAGATTTAAAACACAAACGTGCTACTGCAAAATTGGTGGAGATAAACGGGATCGAACCGTTGACCTCTTGCATGCCATGCAAGCGCTCTCCCAGCTGAGCTATACCCCCAGATTTATCGCCTCTCGGCTCACAGCACCAACGGTACTGCTTTTTGAATAATGGCGTCCCCTAGGGGACTCGAACCCCTGTTACCGCCGTGAAAGGGCGGTGTCCTAGGCCACTAGACGAAGGGGACGCAAAACCCTTCTAACAACTCGACCCGTTCAATGAACCGGCCGTGGCAAGCCTTTCGGCTTTAAAGAGATTGGTGGAGCTAGACGGGATCGAACCGTCGACCTCTTGCATGCCATGCAAGCGCTCTCCCAGCTGAGCTATAGCCCCATCTCAAGGACGGGGCGCATATTAAGTGCGACCCCGTTCTCTGTCAACAAAATTCTACCCATACAGACATTCTTTATGCTGACAGAACAACTACTTACCCTAGCCTGTCGGCATTTAGCAAAACGCCTGAAGATCGCCGGGTAATTAGTTGATTGCGTTAAACAGTTTCTCCCACTCTTTGTTTTCCTTTTTCGACACGCCACCGATCAACTCGATTGCCTGTCGCAGCCGGAAACGCGTGAGATCAGGGCCGATTATTTCCATGGCATCGAGCACCGAAACCGAGCTGGCCTGGCCGGTAATAGCCGCAAACATCAGCGGCATAGCGTCGCGCAATTTCAGCTCCAGATGCTCAACCACCGCCTGAATGCAGCCGGTGATATTGTCTTTTTGCCACTGACGCAAGGCTTCAAGCTTCCACAAGATCAACTGCATCATCTGCCGGACTTGGTCATTCGAAAGCTTTTTGTGCTCGAACAACGCCGCATCCGGGTTAACGCCACCGGCGAAGAAAAACCCGGCCAGCGGTGCAATTTGGCTGAAGGTTTCGACCCGACCTTGCACGTGAGGCGCGATCTGTTTGACGTAATCACTGTTGAATGCCCAGTTCTGAGCGCCACTGATAAAGTCTTCAACGCTCAGTTCACGCATCCACTGGCCATTAAGCCAAGACAGTTTTTCCAGATCGAAAATCGGCCCACCCAGGGATACACGCTTGATATCGAAGTGCTCAACCATCTCATCGAGGGTAAATTTTTCCCGTTCATCAGGCATCGACCAACCCATGCGCCCCAGATAATTGAGCATGGCTTGCGGCAAGTAGCCCATGCGCTCATAAAAGGTAATGGAGGTCGGATTCTTGCGCTTCGACAGCTTGCTTTTGTCTGGGTTGCGCAACAACGGCATGTAGCACAGCTCGGGTTGCTCCCAGCCGAAATACTCGTACAGCAAAATCAGCTTCGGCGCCGACGGCAGCCACTCTTCGCCGCGCAATACGTGGGTGATACCCATCAAATGATCGTCGACTACGTTGGCCAGAAAGTAGGTGGGCAGTCCGTCAGTCTTCATCAACACTTGCATGTCCATGCGATCCCATGGGATCTCAACATCGCCACGGAGCATATCCGGCACTACGCAGACGCCTTCAGTTGGCACTTTCATGCGCACAACATTGGGTTCGCCAGCCGCCACCCGCTGCTCGACTTCACCGGCAGGCAAATTCATGCACAGGCCGTCATAACGCGGCGTTTGCTTGGCTTCCATTTGCTCGGCGCGCAGCTTGTCCAGCCGCTCAGAGGTGCAGAAGCAATGGAACGCATGACCTTTATCGACCAGTTCATGGGTGTACTTCTTATAGATGTCACCCCGCTCGCTCTGCCGATACGGGCCGTGCGGGCCGCCTACGTCAGGACCTTCACTCCACTCGATACCCAACCAGCGCAACGCATCGAAAATCTGCTGTTCCGACTCACGGGTTGAACGCAGTTGGTCGGTGTCTTCAATGCGCAGAATGAATTCACCGCCGTGCTGGCGCGCAAAACACATGTTGAACAAAGCGATATAAGCGGTGCCTACGTGCGGATCGCCGGTAGGCGACGGCGCGATACGGGTACGAACAGTTTTCATGGTTGCTCTCATGCAAGCGGTGCGAGACGCAATGGAATCAGCTGAATCAGACAGCGTGTAGATTCTTCAAGCGATGATCAGGTTGCCAATATTAGCAGGCCTGCGATGGCTGGCTCCAGTTCACGCGCTTGTTGCTCGGCCAGACTCTTCATTAAGAAGTCGAGAAAGGTCTTAACTTTCATCGCCTGAAAGCGCCGTGACGGGTAAATCGCATAGATTTCAACAATCGGCAATGCAGCCTCAGGCAGCAGCTCAATCAGCCGACCTTCATGGATCGCCACCTCACAAATCATATTAGGTAGCGCGGCAATCCCAGCGCCTGCCAATGCAGCTTCACGAGCAAAGGTAATGTTGTTACATGACAACACCCTCTCGCAGGCAATATTGGCATCAAGCAATGGCCAATAGCGCGAACCGTCGCCATGAACGGTTATTGCCCGGTGCTTGGCCAAATCCTCGACGCTACCGGGAATGCCATGCTGGGCCAGATAGTCAGGCGTTGCACAAAGCCTGCAGCGAGCTTCAAACAATTTCCGCGCCACCAGCGTTGAGTCTTGCGGCTGGCCGACCAGAATAACGATGTCGACGCCCTCCTCAACGGGATCAACGCTGCGTGAAGTCAGCTCTACTTCGGCGTTGATACCCGGATACTGACGCATAAACTCACCCAGCACGCGCCCAAGAAATTGCTGACCGAACTCAACAGAGGAGGTAATGCGCAGCAAACCGGAGGGCTCTTGCTGCAACTGCATGACCGCTTGCTCGGCCTCGGCAAAGTCGAGCATGATTTGCCGACAACGCTCGTAATAAGCAGCGCCCACTTCGGTCAGGCGCAATTTGCGCGTGGTTCGGTTAAGCAAGCGCACACCCAGACGGTCTTCAAGCAAGGCGATACGCCGGCTCACCGTAGATTTCTGCATGTTCAAGCTGTTGGCCGCCTGGGTGAAGCTGTGATGCTCCACCACCCGGGTGAAAATCAGCGCGTCATCTAACCCCATGATTGTTCCCTATAAGCAACAAAGTTTATGAAGTCTAACGGCTAGAGGCTGATAAGGAACACTGTTAGATTCTCAGGCATTATTGTCTCCGCTTTGAGTCAGCCTCCATGCCTGCCCAATTGAAACGTCGTTTGTTTGTCTTTCTAGCCATCCTTGCGCTGGTCGCAGCAGCCTTTCTCGCCCACTGGTGGTGGGTCGGCCGCTTCCATGAAGACACAGACAATGCCTATGTTCAGGGCGAGATCACCCGTGTATCCAGCCAACTCAGCGCCCGCGTGGAGAAAGTCTTGGTGCAGGACAATCAGCATGTCGAGCAAGGTGAACTGCTCGTCGAGCTGGAGAACAGTGACTTTAAATTGGCCTTGCAGCGCGCCGAGGCCACATTGGCCACTCGCGAAGCGCAACTTGCTCAAACACAAAGCACCCTGAGCCAGCAAGACAGCATGATCGCTGCCAGCAAAGCGGATGTATCGGCCAGCCAAGCGACACTCAGTCGTGCAAAAATCGATATGAAACGCGCAAAAACCTTGCGCCAGTCCGGCTATATTTCGGAAGAACGCGTCACCACCCTTGATGCCGACAGCAGCGTTGCCCGCGCCCAGGTAGCCAAGGCCGAAGCTGATCTGCAAGCGCAAAAACAGCAGATCGATACCCTCCAGGCTGAAAGCAAAAGCCTTAATGCGCAAATTGCCAGTGCACGCGCGGATATCGACCAAGCCAAACTCAATATCAGTCGCACTGAAATCCGCGCACCTATCAGCGGCTTCGTCGGACAGCGTGCTGCACGCAACGGCCAATACGTCCAGACCGGCGCATATTTAATGTCGCTGGTGCCCGATCAGGACATCTGGGTTCAGGCCAACTTCAAAGAAACTCAAATCGGCCACATGCGTGCAGGCCAGAGCGCCGAACTGACCTTCGACAGCTTCCCCGACACCCCGATCAAAGGCAAAGTCGACAGTTTGTTCGCCGCCTCCGGGGCGCAGTTCAGTTTACTTCCACCCGACAATGCCACCGGCAACTTCACCAAGGTGGTCCAGCGCATCCCGGTCAAATTGATGTTCGATAAGGACAACCCGCTGCAGGGGCTGATTCGCCCCGGCATGTCAGTTGAAGTAGTGATCGACATCAGCGACGACCAAAGTCATGGCGGGTGATCAACTGGTACGACCGGAAGGCGAACCGAGCAGGCGAGACTGGATTGCAGTAATGAGTGTGATGCTGGGCGCCTTTATGGCGGTGCTCGACATTCAGATCACCAACTCATCGCTCAAGGATATCCAAGGCGCGCTTTCCGCGACCCTTGAAGAAGGCTCGTGGATTTCCACCTCTTATCTGGTCGCGGAAATCATCATGATTCCCCTCACCGCCTGGCTGGTGCAGCTCTTGTCTGCCCGGCGCCTGGCGGTCTGGGTGTCAATTGGCTTCTTGATTTCATCGCTGCTCTGCTCGATGGCCTGGAGCCTCGACAGCATGATTGTATTCCGCGCCATGCAGGGCTTCACTGGCGGCGCCTTGATTCCGCTGGCATTCACCCTGACCCTGATCAAGCTACCGGAACATCATCGCGCCAAAGGTATGGCCCTGTTTGCCATGACAGCCACATTCGCTCCCTCTATCGGCCCGACGCTGGGCGGCTGGCTGACCGAAAATTTTGGCTGGGAATATATTTTCTACATCAATATCCCACCCGGCTTATTGATGATTGCCGGCCTGCTTTATGGCCTTGAAAAGAAAGCGCCTCACTGGGAGTTACTGAAAAGCACCGACTACGCCGGGATTGTCACGCTCGGCATTGGCCTCGGCTGCCTACAGGTGTTTCTCGAGGAAGGTCATCGCAAAGACTGGCTGGAATCCAACCTGATTGCCGGGCTCGGCAGCATTGCCAGCATCAGCTTGATCTTGTTTGTGATTTTGCAGTTTTCGCGGAGCAATCCGCTGATCAATCTGCGAATTCTCGGCGAGCGCAACTTCGGACTCTCCAGTATTTCCAGTGTCGGCTTGGGCATGGGCCTGTACGGCTCCATCTATGTGTTGCCCCTGTATCTGGCGCAGATTCAGGGCTACAACTCCCTGCAAATCGGCGAGGTGATCATGTGGATGGGCGTGCCTCAGCTATTTATCATCCCGCTGGTCCCGCTGCTGATGAAGGTGATTTCACCCAAATGGCTGTGCGCCCTGGGGTTTGGCCTGTTTGGCACGGCGAGCATTTTGTCCGGGGTGCTCAATCCTGATTTTGCCGGCGAGCAGTTCAACCATATTCAGATTATTCGCGCCTTGGGTCAGCCGATGGTGATGGTCACGGTCTCTTTGATCGCCACCTCGTATATTGCCGCCCAAGACGCTGGCTCTGCCTCCAGCCTGTTCAATATTCTGCGAAACCTCGGCGGTGCAATTGGCATTGCCTTGCTGGCCACCTTGCTCGACAGCCGGGCCAAGATCTATTTTGACTACCTGCGCGAATCCCTAGTGCCCAGCAACCCGCAAGTTGCAGAGCGCATGGCGTTGCTCACCGAAAAGCTCGGCAGCGAGCAAGCGGCTCTGGCAAAAATAAGCCAGATCACCCACGAGCAAGCGATGATCATGGCTTACAATGACGCCTTCCATTGGATTGGCATTGCGTTGTGCATCAGCATGACTGCGGTCCTATTGACCAAGAAACTGCCTGCGAACACAACCGCGGGTGCAGCTGGGGCTCATTAAAATCCCGGTCAAGCCGGTGCGTAAAGCGCCTAAACACCCACCTGCACGCTGAGCCGCAGCGTGCGCTTTACCAGGTTGAACATGTCCACAACTGACTCCCGCGCCCGCACATTGCTGCTGATTGGCGCATTCAGCGTTATTTACATTGGCTGGGGCACGACTTACCTGGCCAATCACTTCCTGCTTCGTGAACTGCCTCCGTTTGTCCTTGGCACCTTACGTTTTACGCTGGCGGGGGGCTTGGCCCTGCTCTGGGTGCTGGCCAGTGGCAAACTCAAGTTTAAACGGAGCGATATCGGCGGGGTATTTATTGGCGGACTGTCCCTAATAGCCGTGGGCCAAGGTGCATTAATCTACGCCAACCAATTTCTGCCGACCGGCATGGTGGCGATGCTCTACACCACATTGCCTTTATGGAGTGTTGCGCTGGAGTGGCTGCTCGGTGAACGGCCACCGCTGTGGGTGTTATTGGGGCTGGTCATTGCCTGTAGCGGCATTGTCCTGTTGATGAGCAATGGCCTCGACAGCAGCGCCACCTCGGCCCAATTGTTTGCCGGTGCGACGGTGGTCATCGCCACATTGATCTGGGCCACAGGCGCTTGGTTATTGCGCCAACGCCCGCCATTTAGCTCCAGCTGGCTGGGCCTGAGCCTGCAAATGCTGATCGGCGCCCTGCTCCTGGCGGTCTTCGGCGCTCTGCATGGTGATTGGCAGAATCTCGACCTCAGCTCGCTGAGCCAACAATCTTGGCTGTGGATGGCCTATCTGGTGCTACCGGTTAGCCTTGGTGTGTATCCCGCCTATTTCTGGCTGCTGCGTGAAGTGCGCCCAAGCGTTGTTTCGACTTTTGCCTTTATCAATCCCGTTGTGGCCTTGTTGCTTGGCTACCTGCTGCTGGATGAGCACCTGAGCGCCTTAGCCATGTCGGCTTGCGCGATAACCCTTGGCGGGGTTGTGCTGATTATCTTCGGGCGACGTTGAGACACCTGCACGAATGCGACGGCCGGTGAGGTAAAAAAGCGTCGGCCACCAGCGCAAGTATTGGCCGTCGCAGGGTGTGTCAACGCGCAGCTTGGCCACCGTATCTCGCGTAAATACCCCGAATACGTGAGAACACGGTGGTGGCCCAATAGGCGAGTCAGACTTTAAGCAGCCGCTCGCGTAGCTTCTGCACTTCGTCACGCATTTGCGCCGCGGCTTCAAATTCCAGATCACGGGCCAACTGGTACATTTTCTCTTCGAGCTGGCGGATACGCTTGGTGATTTCACTCGGTGAACGTAGCTCATTCTCATACCGCGCTTGCTCTTCAGCCGCCTTGGCCATGCCCTTGCGCTTGTTGCTGCGAGAGCCCGGCACCACTGCACCTTCAAGAATGTCCTTAACATCCTTGAACACCCCTTTGGGTTCGATGCCGTGCTCCAGGTTATAGGCGATCTGCTTGTCGCGCCGGCGCTCGGTTTCACCGATGGCCCGCTCCATCGACCCAGTCATGCGGTCGGCGTAGAGAATCGCCCGGCCGTTAAGGTTACGGGCGGCGCGGCCAATGGTCTGAATCAATGAGCGTTCGGAGCGCAAGAAGCCTTCTTTGTCAGCATCGAGGATCGCCACTAACGAAACCTCAGGCATATCCAGGCCCTCACGCAGCAAGTTGATGCCGACCAACACATCAAAGGCACCGATACGCAGGTCACGGATAATCTCCACCCGCTCAACCGTGTCGATATCCGAGTGCAGATAACGCACACGGACACCATGATCAGCCAGATAATCGGTTAAATCCTCAGCCATGCGCTTGGTCAGGGTGGTGACCAGCACCCGCTCTTCAATCGCCACGCGCTTGTGGATTTCAGACAGCAAGTCGTCGACTTGAGTCAGCGCTGGGCGCACTTCGATCTGCGGATCAACCAAACCAGTTGGCCGCACCACCTGCTCAATTACCCGGCCGGCGTGCTCAGCCTCATAAGGCCCGGGCGTAGCGGAAACAAAGATGGTCTGCGGGCTGGCATTTTCCCACTCTTCAAAGCGCATCGGCCGGTTATCCAATGCCGAGGGCAGACGAAAACCGTACTCAACCAAGGTTTCTTTGCGGGAACGGTCACCTTTATACATCGCGCCCACTTGCGGGACACTGACGTGGGACTCATCGATAATCAGCAAGGCTTGGTCAGGCAGATAATCGTACAGGGTCGGCGGCGCATCACCGGAGTCTCGCCCCGACAGGTAGCGCGAGTAGTTCTCGATGCCGTTGCAATAGCCCAGTTCGATGATCATCTCCAGGTCGAAACGGGTGCGCTGCTCCAAGCGTTGCGCTTCGACCAACTTACCAGCGCCACGCAGATATTCCAGACGCTCTACCAACTCGACTTTGATCTTCTCGACCGCCTCAAGCAGCGTTTCACGCGGGGTTACGTAGTGACTCTTTGGATAAAAGGTAAAGCGCGGCAGCTTGCGGATGACCTCCCCCGTGAGCGGGTCAAAGGCTGAAATGCTCTCCACTTCGTCGTCAAACAACTCGATGCGAATGGCTTCAAGGTCGGATTCGGCCGGGAAGATATCAATCACATCGCCGCGCACACGGAAAGTGGATCGGGCAAAGTCCATGTCATTACGGGTGTACTGCAGATCAGCTAAACGTCTCAGCAAGGCACGCTGATCCATCTTGTCACCGCGATCGACGTGCAACACCATCTTCAAATAGAGCTCGGGACTGCCCAAACCGTAAATGCATGACACCGTGGTGACGATGATTGCGTCAGGCCGCTCTAGCAGAGCCTTGGTCGCAGAGAGCCGCATCTGTTCGATGTGATCGTTGATCGAGGCGTCTTTTTCAATAAAGGTATCAGACGACGGCACATAGGCTTCCGGCTGATAGTAGTCGTAGTAGGAAACGAAATACTCGACCGCGTTGTTGGGAAAGAATGTCTTGAACTCGCCATAGAGCTGGGCGGCCAGAGTTTTATTCGGCGCCAGCACCAGTGTCGGCCGGTTGATTTGGGCAATCACGTTGGCAATGCTGAAGGTCTTGCCTGACCCCGTCACACCCAACAATGTCTGGTGCGAAAGCCCAGCTTCCAGCCCTTCCACCATCTGCCGGATCGCCTCGGGCTGATCACCAGCAGGCTGAAAACGGGTAACCAGTTCAAAATCAGACATAACTAACCTCAACAAACGATGTGACCCGCTCCATCGGAGCACGTCAAACCTTACGAAAAGCGTGCATGCGCTGTCGCAGCACCTGATCCAGCCCGCTATACTAACGGCCCACTGACGCATCCCCTAATCCGGATGCCTGACACTCACTCCCTCAAAACAGAGCTGCCACACTCATGAGTCTGTTCACCGCCGTCGAAATGGCTCCGCGCGATCCGATCCTGGGCCTCAACGAAGCATTCAACGCAGATACCCGTGCCCATAAGGTTAACCTTGGTGTTGGCGTATACACCAACGAAGATGGCCGTATTCCTCTTCTACGCGCAGTGGCCGAGGCGGAAAAAGCACGCATTGAAGCCCACGCACCCCGTGGCTACCTGCCAATTGAAGGCATTGCCGCCTACGATCAGGCTGTACAGACCCTTTTGTTTGGCAACAACTCCCGCTTGGTAAGCGAAGGCCGCGTTATCACCACTCAGGCCTTAGGCGGCACCGGCGCACTCAAAGTAGGCGCGGACTTCATCAAACGCCTGCTGCCTGATGCTTGCGTTGCAATTAGCGACCCAAGCTGGGAAAACCACCGCGCCTTGTTTGAAGCTGCCGGTTTCCCAGTCCGCAGCTACCGCTATTACGATGCATTCAGCAACGGTGTTAACCGGGGCGGCATGCTCGAAGACCTGAAAAACCTGCCGAGCCGTTCGGTTGTTGTATTGCATGCATGCTGCCACAACCCAACGGGCGTCGACCTGAACATTGAAGACTGGCAAGCGATTCTTGAGATTCTTCGTGAACGCGAGCACGTGCCTTTCCTGGATATCGCTTATCAGGGTTTTGGCGACGGTATTGAAGAAGACGCAGCCGCTGTTCGTCTCTTTGCACAATCGGGGCTGACCTTCTTCGTTTCAAGCTCATTCTCCAAATCTTTCTCGCTCTACGGTGAACGCGTCGGTGCACTGTCTATCGTCACCAGCTCAAACGACGAGACTGGCCGGGTGCTGTCGCAAGTCAAGCGAGTCATTCGCACCAACTACTCCAACCCACCGACACACGGTGCCAGCGTCGTCGCCACTGTACTCAACACCCCGGAATTGCGGGCGATGTGGGAACAAGAGCTGGGCGAGATGCGCGACCGCATTCGCAATATGCGCATGGCGATGGTTGAACAATTGACGGCGCTGGGCGCTAAACGCGACTTTAGTTTCGTCACCCAACAACGCGGGATGTTCTCCTATTCAGGCTTGACCACTGAGCAGGTCGAGCGCCTGAAGAGCGAATTTGGCATTTATGCAGTAGGCACAGGACGCATTTGCGTAGCCGCGCTTAACACCCGCAACTTGCCGGCCGTGACCGAAGCAATCGCCAAAGTGCTTTAAATATTAAAAAGGGGCAGTCAGAGGCTTGACTTCCCCTTAATAATCAGTAGGATACGCGTCGTTGTTCCGCGATAGCTCAGTTGGTAGAGCAAATGACTGTTAATCATTGGGTCCCTGGTTCGAGTCCAGGTCGTGGAGCCAAGCAACATGCAACACGTGTCGGGGTATAGCGCAGTCCGGTAGCGCGCCTGCTTTGGGAGCAGGATGTCGGGAGTTCGAATCCCCCTACCCCGACCATTATTTGGGTCGTTAGCTCAGTTGGTAGAGCAGTTGGCTTTTAACCAATTGGTCGTAGGTTCGAATCCCACACGACCCACCATTTTCGCTCTTGCTGTTGATAAGAGTTGAATCTCAGGAACAGAGTCATTCGCTCTGCTCCATTGAAAAAAGCGCCGATAAGGCGCTTTTTTTATGCCTGCGATTTACCCCACAAGCAAAACCAATCTAAGCCGCTATTTAACCCTGAGTTTGCTGCGGTTTTTCTCAAGAATGGCGGCGCCAATCCCTTTGACCTCAAGCAACTCATCCACCGAGGCAAAGGCTCCAGCGCTTTGACGATAGGCAACGATGGCCTCAGCCTTCGCCTCACCGATACCGGACAGCCCTTGCTGCAAGGTTGCTGCATCAGCCGTATTCAAATTGATCGTGGTTTGAGCCTGCTCAACCACAGCCTCCCCTGCTGCCGCTGACTCTGCTGCGCTGAGGGTAAATGGCGCAAGAGTGCAGACCACGGCCAATAGCGCTGAAAAGATAAAAACTCGCATAATTGAACATCCTATTCAGGTAACCGGGCTCCTCGCCCGAACTGCACGGAGGTGCAATGACTCGACCCTAGCGCCGCGCCTGCGCAGATCAAACCGAACCAAAGACCAAACTCTGCGCAACCCTGTACTTGAGTTGTTGCATTTGCTTGTGCCGAAGTGCGCGTGTATCCGTTACCATTGCCAGCGTCTTCCTCTGTGCGCCTGACTATGCCTGCCATCCATCGCTGTTCCCTCACCGCTTACCTGCTCAGTTCTGTCTTGGGCTTAGTCCTTTTAACCGGGCTTTGGTATGGACTTGGTAGACCTGTAGACCTGCCTGATGTGGCCAGCGCCTCGCACAAGATGCAGTGCGCCTCCTACACACCCTTCGGCAAAGACCAATCGCCTTTTCAGCAGCCTTTGCGCATCAGCAATGAGCGCATGGATATCGATCTCGGGCTGCTCGCTAAACGCTTTAACTGCCTGCGCACCTACTCAGTGACGGGGCTTGAAGCATTGCCTGATCTGGCCAAGAAGCATGGCCTGACCCTGATGATTGGCGCCTGGGTCAGCCGCAGTCCGACAGAGACTCAAATGGAGATCAGCGGCGCAATCAAAGCGGCCAATGCCCACCCCGATGTGATCAAAGCGGTGATCGTTGGCAACGAAACCTTGCTGCGCAAAGAGGTCACCTCCAAGCAGCTAGTCAAATTAATCACTCAGGTTAAGGCCGGCATTAAACAACCGGTGACCTATGCCGATGTCTGGGAGTTTTGGTTAAAGCACCCTGAAATTGCTCCGGCGGTGGACTTTGTGACCATTCACCTCCTGCCCTACTGGGAAGACAATCCTGCGGGTATCGACACCGCACTGGCGCAGGTGGCCAAGGTACACGCCGTCTTTGCCAAGAAATTCGCACCCAAGGATATTCTCATCGGTGAGACCGGCTGGCCAAGCGAAGGGCGCCAACGGGAAACCGCCAGGCCGAGCCGGGTCAACCAAGCCAAGTTTATCCGCGGCTTCGTTACCATGGCGGAAGAAAACGGCTGGCGCTATAACCTGATCGAAGCCTTTGATCAACCGTGGAAACGCACCAGTGAAGGCGCTGTAGGTGGCTATTGGGGCTTATTCGACGCCGATCGCAATGACAAGTCGGTACTCGCCGGCAACGTTTCAAATCTGCCAGACTGGCCAGTCTGGCTGGGTTTCAGCGCACTCCTGTATAGCCTCATAATGTTACTGGCCTGGCGCCCACATGCTGTGCGCCCGGCCATATTGCAGCCGTTATTGATCGCCGCAGGTGCTGCCTGCATGGGCCTGTGGGCTGAACTGAGTTTGATTACCAGCCGCTATTTCGGCGAGTGGTTGTGGGCAGGCGCGCTACTGGCGCTGAATATGATTGTGCTTGTGCATATCAGTCTGGCCCTGAGTCAGCGCACAGATTGGCGCAAGGCGCTGTTTAACTGGCTGGATAGCCGCCGCCACTGGTGGTTGATTGCTACAGGCTTCGCCGGTGCAGTGATGATGCTGGCACTGGTTACCGATGCACGCTACCGCAGCTTTCCGAGCGCTGCACTGCTGTTGCCGGCGGTGATTTATCTGTGGCGCCCGGTGGCAGGCTTTCGCCGAGAAACACTGGCGCTACTGGTATTAATCGCGGCAGGCATTCCTCTGCAACTGTTTGAAGAAACCCTGGGCAACGTGCAGGCAATCGGCTGGGCACTAGTCAGCGCCCTACTCGCAGCAGCCCTGTGGCGCAGCCTGCAACAACGGCAGACAGCAGCATAAAAAGCGCTCGACTGGCGGGCAATGTGAAACGTGCCCACCACGCCTTAGGTATAAGCCGACAATTAAGGGAGGGCGAAAAACGCGTCCTCCCTACTCTGGACGCGCGCTACTCCTGCGGAAAAGCAGCTCTGGCTGATGCATTCGGCGCACGCACCAAGCGCAACACGGCCAGTACCACAGCAAAGACCGAAATACTTGCGCTGTACAGCACTACCCCGGCCAAACCCACTAGCAGTCCCGGAACGGCCAGCCACCAACCAAGACGACCTGAGAGCACAAAGCCAAGCCCCGCGAAGGCAATTGCAGCCCAGGCGATAACGCCCAAGTGAATCAACAAACCCAACATCGAGCGCACGCCACAGGCAAACACAGCAGGTGTCTCCGCACAGGTGCCAACCCACTCATCCCCTTCCATCAAGCCATAACGCAGCCCATAGCAAGCAGCCAAACTCAGCAAAACCAAAATAACAAGGATGGCCAGGGACCGAGGGCGAGGCATGTGACACTCCAAATATAATAAGCGGCGCTCAGAATAATCGTACTGCTAATGGATGCAAGTTCTGTTGATCATCGCCACTCATATCGGCATGCTTGACACGCTGAGCCAAAAAGGAAGTTTTATGAGCAACATCAACGTTCGCTCAGCCACACGTGCCGACATGCCCTTAATTCTGGGGCTTGTTGCCGAATTGGCTGAATACGAAAAACTCAGTGATCAGATCACTGCTGACCCTCAAGAGTTCGCTAACCATCTATTTGGTCCGCGCCCTTATGCGGAAGTACTTATCGGCGAGCTTGACGGCCATGCCTGCGGCTTCGCACTTTTTTTTCATAACTTCTCGACATTTCTCGGAAAACCCGGCATTTATCTAGAGGATTTGTACGTACGTGCCGATACTCGCGGTTCCGGTCTCGGCAAAGCATTATTGGGCACCCTGGCAAAACTGGCCGTCGCCCGGGGCTGCGGACGTCTGGAATGGTCTGTGCTTGATTGGAATGAGCCGGCAATTGGTTTTTATAAACAACTCGGCGCCAACGCACTGGAAGACTGGACGCAGTTCCGTCTAACCGGCGATGCACTGCAGAATCTGGCAAAAGATACTAAAGCCTTCGCACTTGCTTAGGTTACGGTTGTCATAAATCGGTACTTCAATATTACGTCTACTTCTAAAGGGACTTTAACCATGTCGCTTACCCGTCGCCTTGCTGCGCTCGTCTGCGGCCTAACCCTCAGTGCTCCACTGTGGGCGGCAGATGTAGACATCGCAAGCTATGGCTACCCGATTACCAATCCGTTTGAGGCGACCATCGCCACAACGCCACCCGAATTGCGCCCGGCCCTGCCTGACGATAGCGATATCAATCAGGCCGACTACAAGGTCCTGCTGCACCCAGAGCGTGAGTACGAACTGCCCGATAATCTCTGGGCAGTCACCAAAATGAAATACCGTCTGGCTGAGCAAGACGGAAAAGCACCCTTGATATTCATCATTGCCGGTACCGGTGCCAGTTACTCAAGCACCACCCCGGAATATCTGAAGAAACTGTTCTACGGCGCTGGCTACCATGTCGTGCAACTGTCTTCGCCAACCAGCTATGACTTTATGGCGTCGGCTTCGCGCCATGCAACGCCAGGCTTGTCAGAAGACGATGCTGATGATCTGTACCGCGCCATGCAAGCTGTTCGGGCACAGCATCCAGACCTTGAGATCAGCGATTACTACCTGACAGGCTATAGCCTTGGCGCGCTCAACGCCGCCTTCGTCAGCAAAATTGACGAAGAGCGACGCAGCTTTAATTTCAAGCGCGTATTGCTGCTTAATCCACCCGTAAACCTCTACACATCCATCAGCAACCTCAACAAGCTGGTGCAGACCAAGGTTGCGGGGATTAACACCAACAATAATTTCTTCGACCTGATCCTCCAGAAGCTGTCGCGCTATTTCGAACAGAAAGGCTATATCGACATGAACGAGGCCATGCTTTATGACTTCCAAATGTCGAAGGAACATTTAACCAACGAACAGATGGCAATGTTGATCGGTACTGCGTTCCGCTTTTCCTCGTCGGACATCGCCTACACCTCCGATTTACTGAACCGCCGTGGGCTAATTACCCCACCTGGCACAGTGATCAAAGCCAATACTGACATGACACCCTATCTGCGCCGTGCATTGCAGTGTGATTTTGACTGCTACATGCGCGAGCAATTGATTCCGATGTGGCGTGCTCGCTATGACGGCGGCAGCCTCGATCAACTGGTGAACAAGGTCAGCCTCTACGCACTCGAGGATTACCTGAAAACCAGCAAGAAAATCGCGGTCATGCACAACGCCGATGACATTATTCTCGGCCCAGGCGATCTTGGCTTTTTGCGCCGCACCATGGGCGACCGCCTGACCGTCTACCCCCTTGGCGGGCACTGCGGCAACCTAAATTACCGCGTCAACAGCGACGCTATGCTGGAGTTCTTCCGTGACTAAGAAAATCCTCCTGCTTGCCCTGTTGTTCAGTGCAAACTTCGCGTGGGCCGATACCACGCCGCCAATTGGTGACGATGGTTTCAAGAACCCGCTGCAGAAACTCGAGTTCAACCCTGGCCTTGATCAGCACGTGTTCGAACAGTCGAGCTTTGAAGCCCTGGATGTTTATGACCCATGGGAGTCAATGAACCGGCGCATCTACCATTTCAACTATCGCTTCGATGAGTGGGTGTTTATCCCGGTGGTTGACGGTTATCGCTGGGTCACGCCCGACTTTGTTGAAAGTGGGGTCAGCAATTTCTTCGCGAACATCGGCGATATCACCAACTTGGCCAACAGCCTGCTGCAGTTCAAGGGCAAGCGATCGATGGATATCACCGCGCGCTTGCTGCTCAATACCACCCTTGGCGTGCTTGGCGTCTGGGACCCGGCAACCAAAATGGGCATTCCCAAGCAACGTGAAGACTTCGGCCAAACCTTGGGGTTTTACGGCGTCCCGGCGGGTCCTTATTTGATGGTGCCGATTCTGGGTCCTTCGACCCTGCGCGATGGCACGGGACTGGTTGTCGACTTTGAAGGCCTGGCGACCCTGGATTTCCTCGACTTCTTTGCCTTTAGCTTTGACTCTCCACAATTGGAAGTCAGTACCCTGTGGGCCATCGATACCCGTTCAACGGTTAACTTCCGTTACGGCCAACTCAACTCACCGTTCGAGTACGAAAAAATTCGCTACTTCTACACTGAGGCGCGAAAGCTGCAAATCAACGAGTAACCTTAGTGCTGCGTAATTGAAAACGCCCAGCTGAGCTGGGCGTTTTTTTATGCGTGGAAAACCAGCCAAAGCCCGCAACCAATCGAGTAAATCGATTATTCACTTAAGTATTTAGCAACCATCAATCAATCCAAGCGGATTAACATAGCGCCAATACGACTGTGGAGGTGCTTGATGAAAACCTTGCGTAAAATTCTCTCTGTTCAACCGGGCCAACCGGCATCCGATGGCGCAGGGGTCAAACTCAACCGGGTCATCGGCGGCGGTGGCCTGGAGCGTTTTGATCCGTTTCTAATGCTCGATGAGTTCGCCACGGAAAATCCCGACGATTACATCGCAGGTTTTCCGCCCCACCCCCACCGCGGCTTTGAAACCATTACCTATATGATCGAAGGTCGCATGCGCCACGAAGATCACATGGGCAATGTCGGCCTGCTGGAAAGCGGCAGCGTGCAGTGGATGACGGCCGCCCGCGGGGTCATTCACAGTGAGATGCCAGAACAGCAAGACGGTGCCATGCGCGGCTTCCAGCTGTGGCTGAACCTGCCGGGCAAAAGCAAGCTCGACGACCCGGATTACCGTGATATCCCCGCCAGTGAAATTCCGCAGGTCACCACGGCGCAGGGGGTCAAGGTGGTAGTGATTGCCGGTCACTTCAGCGAGGGCGATATCGAACAAGCCGGTGCGGTGCAACGCCCTGATACCGAGCCCCAGTATTTTGACCTGCAGCTGCCCGCAGGCAGTCAGGTTCAACCTGTTTTACCCAACGGCCATCGTGTGCTGCTCTATGTCTATGAGGGCAGCCTGCAATTGCCAGATGTGAGCGCAGACACTGTCCCGACGGGCCGGCTTGTGCGATTGTCTGAGCATGGCGATTTACAGTTGAGCAGCCGCAATGGGGCCAGGGTGCTGTTGATCGCGGGTAAACCCATTGGCGAGCCAATCGTCCAGTATGGCCCTTTCGTGATGAACAGCCGCGAGGAAATCGAACAGGCGCTGCGCGATTTCCGCGACGGGGTGTTGGCGTAGGCGATCAACCCTTGATAAGCGCGAAGCTTGGCCACCGCAAATCGCGCAAACACCGCTAATAATCGAGACCGCAGCGGTGGATGGCAGACCCGCCGTCCTCTCTACTTGTAGTAGTGAAACAAGCCCGGCGGCACTTCGCTGCTGTCGGCGGCTTGCCAAGGGCCATTGGCACTCAGCCCCCAGCTCCAGCCATTGCTCCAGCGATAATAGGTGCGCTCGCGGTAGTACAGATCGCTGACGCCATCCACCGAATACACACCCAAGGCAGGTACCCAGTGGCTTTGACCGCCCGGAGGTGGCGCATAGCGTGGGTGTGACTGCTTGACCGGTAAATCGCTGATCTGCGTGCCGGGGCCCTGGATAGAGCAGCCAGACAGCACCAGCAGGGCTGTTAAGCCGGCACAGCCAAGCCAGTGTTTCATTGCGCTTTAGCCTCGGCCGTGTCGATGGTTAGCTGCTGAATATCATCGCTGTTGCTGGCAACGGCTTTGGGTTGCGCTACCCATTCACCTTGAGTGGCATTACCGCTACGTGAAATACGCGCCACCAACTGGACTTGATCAAAACCGGAGATTTTCAACTGCGGCATCATTGCATCCGCATCAGACAGGCTGACTTCGACTGGCAAATCTGCCACGGTCAAGCGCTTCACAGCCAGCGGCATTGGCGGGCCGGATACCGCGCGAGCGAAGATAAACACGCTATCGCCAGGCTTGACCTTATCTTTCAGTGCTGCAGCCAATTCAACTTTGACCTTGAGTTGATGATCATCGCTGACGGCCGCTTTATCTGCTACTGGCGCTTCAGGGCTGACAGGTGCCGCATCTGGATCAAGCTCACCCCGAGCCCGCTCGATACCGCCCTGTATGGCCTGACGCGACGGGTCATTCTCTGGCAACACGGCAACCAGTTTTTCCCATGAATCGACAGCATCTTGAAAACGACCTTGTTCGAAAGCGGCAATACCCAGCAAGCCCAGACTGGTGACCTCTTCAGGGTCCGCTTTCAAGGCTTCATCGGTCAGGCTTTGCAGCTGCGGCGACCATTGCTTATTGCCAGCAAAATAAATCGCCTGCGCCCACTGCCCAAGCAAAGCTGGGTCCCGCCCTGCCAGATGAACCGCTTTCTCGAAGGCCTGAGCCGCCTCGGCTGCGCGTTCTTGAGCCATATAGGTGCGCCCCAAGAAATACCACGCCTCGGCTGAATCAGGCTTGTCTTTGACGGCGGCCTCAAGACGCTCAGTCATGGCCTCGATGGTTTGTGGCTGATCAGCAAAGGCAAGGGTCTGCTCGACCTTGTCAATCGCGCCCCAGTGCATATACAAGCCATAGCCCAGCAGTGGCATCAACAACGCCATGATCAGCGGCACCTTGCGCCCTAGGACGCTAGCCTTGGCCTTGCTGTTCTCGGTATCAGACAGCAGCTCGCGGGAAGCCTCATCGCGGCCATCGCGCAATTGCTCGGCGGTCAAAATACCCGCGGCATGCTGGGTTTCCAGCTCCTTGATACGTTCCTGGTAAAGCGTCACGTTCAACGCAGTACGGTCTTCTTCAGCCTGAAATTTACGCGCACGCACAACAGGAATCAGCAAAAAACCCAAGGCGGCCAATATGAGCAGGCCGGCACATAACCAAAATTCAATCATCAGTCGTTCTTATCCACAGGCGCTTGATTTAGTAAGGCAGCCAGACGTTGCTGCTCATCTGTTGAGAGGCCCTCGTACTGCTCGGACTTTTGCCGACGCTTGCGCAGCACAATCACCCCCAACAGGACAAAACCACCGATTAACAAGCCAGCCGGGCCATACCACAACAGCACTGTGCGTGCGGTAACAGGCGGCTTGTACAACACAAAGTTGCCATAACGGGCGACCAGGTAATCAATGATTTGCTGATCGGTCTCCCCGCCTTCAATCTTTTTATAAATCTGCGCGCGCAAATCCAAAGCAATCGGCGCGTCAGAATCGGCAATGTTCTGGTTCTGGCATTTAGGGCAACGCAGCTCTTCCGTCAGATGGCGATAACGCTGACGCTCGCCCTCGGTTTTGAACTCGTAGGTATCAATCGCGGCATGGGCAACGCTGATCAGCGTCAAACCCAATAACAAGGCGGCGAAAGCGCGGCGCAGGGTTAATCCCATCATGGCCTGGCCTCATCGACCATGGCCTGATACAGCGGCGCCAGCTGATCGCGCCAGACGTTTTCATCAATCACCCCAACAAATTTGTGGCGGATGATGCCGTCTTTATCGATCAAGAAGGTTTCCGGAGCGCCATACACCCCCAGATCAAGCCCCAGCGTGCCTTTCGCATCACTGATGTTGAGTTGGTACGGGTTATGGAATTCCTTGAGCCACTTCTGCGCAGCCGCATTTTCATCTTTGTAGTTGATGCCGTAGATATTCACGCCCAACTTGGCGATTTTATTCAGCACCGGGTGCTCTACCCGACACGAAATGCACCAGGTTGCCCAGACGTTAACCAGGGCGGGCTTGCCTTTGATATCGGCAAGGCTGATGGTTTGACCCTCTTGCACCGAAGGCAATGAGAAGGCTGGAAAGGGTTTGTCGATCAACGCCGAAGGCAGCTCGGACGGGTCGAGAAACATGCCGCGATAGAGCACCACGGCAATGGCCAGAAACAACGCCAAGGGCAACAGCAGTATCAGTCGTTTCATGCCGGAGCCCCCGCCGCGCCCAAAGCCTCACGCACGCGTGTGCGCACCTTCACGCGATAGCGTTTATCCAGCGCCGCCAGCAAGCCACCCAGGCCCATCAGCAATGCGCCCAACCAGATCCAACGCACGAATGGCTTGATATGCACGCGCACAGCCCAGGCGCCATCTTCCAGCGGTTCACCCAAGGCGACGAACACATCGCGGGTGAAGCCTGCATCAATCGCCGCCTCAGTCATCATCGACTGCTGCACGGCATAGAAACGTTTTTCCGGGTGCAGCACGGCAATCTGCTTACCGTCGTCCAGTACCCGCATGGTCCCACGGTCGGCACTGAAGTTCGGCCCTTCGCGGTGCTTGGCGCCCTCAAAGACAAACTCGTAGGCCCCCACCTTGACCATATCGCCCGGTGCCATGCGCATATCACGCTCAAGGTTGCCGACACTGGTCAACACCACGCCCAATGCGCATACAGCCATACCGAAGTGCGCCAACTGCATGCCCCAATAACTGCGGGTCAGTTCGCGCATGCCCTTGAACAAACCTTTATTGCGGGTCTTGTCAAAGATGTCACGCACACCGGCCAATACCACCCACGCGGCCAACATGCACACCGCCATTACGCCCCAGTTGAAGTCACCAAAGGCAAAGGCGGCGATAGCACCTACCGCGACGCTGCCGAGCAGCACTGGCATAAGCATGCTCACCAGCCATTTAACCGGGGTATTTTTCCAACGCACCAGCACACCTACGGCGACAACCACCATCAGCAGGCCCATCAGCGGCACAAACAGCGCGTTGAAGTACGGCGGCCCTACCGACAGCTTTGCCCCGGTCAAGGCATCCAATACCAGCGGATACAGCGTACCCAGCAGGATCATCGACGCGGCAACCACCAGAATCAGGTTATTGGCCAGCAACAAGGTTTCGCGGGACCAGAGGGCGAAACCCACTTTGCTTTTAACCACCGGGGCCCGTATCGCGAACAGGGTCAGCGAGCCGCCAACCACCAGCAACAGGAACGCCAGAATAAAGACGCCACGCTCAGGATCACTGGCGAATGCGTGCACCGATGTCAGCACACCGGAGCGAACCAGGAAGGTACCGAGCAAGCTCAAGGAGAAGGCGGCAATCGCCAGCAATACCGTCCAGCTTTTGAATACGCCGCGTTTTTCAGTGACCGCCAGCGAGTGAATCAACGCCGTGCCGACCAACCACGGCATAAACGAAGCATTTTCTACTGGGTCCCAGAACCACCAGCCGCCCCAGCCAAGCTCGTAGTAAGCCCACCAGGAGCCCAGCGCGATACCTATACCGAGAAACGCCCAGGCGACAATGGTCCAGGGGCGCGACCAGCGTGCCCAGGCCGCATCCAGCTTGCCGCCAAGCAGCGCAGCGATGGCAAAGGAAAACGCAACGGAGAAGCCGACATAGCCCATGTAGAGCATTGGCGGATGGATGATCAAACCAAAATCCTGCAGCAGAGGATTAAGGTCATTGCCGTCAGCGGGCATATTCGGCAGCAAACGGGCGAAGGGGTTTGAAGTCACAATCAGGAACAGCAAGAAGCCGACGCTGATAATGCCCATTACGCCAAGTACGCGGGCCAACATTTCTTCCGGCAACTGCCGGGAGAAGATCGATACTGCAAATGTCCAGCCGCCGAGAATCAGCGCCCAAAGCAGCAATGAGCCTTCGTGTGCGCCCCAAACGGCACTGAACTTGTAGTACCACGGCAAGGCACTGTTGGAGTTGCTGGCGACGTACCGCACAGAGAAATCGTCGACCATAAAGGCGTAGGTCAAGCAGGCAAAGGCAAACACCAAAAAGGCAAACTGCCCCCAGGCCGCAGGCTGCGCGAGGCTCATCCACTGACGATCACCGCGCCACGCGCCAATCAATGGCAAGGTGGCCTGCACAAGGGCCATACACAATGCCAGAATCATCGCCAAATGGCCGAGTTCTGGAACCATCAACATGGCACTCATGCGCCGCCCTCCTTACCTTCAGGCTTAAGCTTGCCGCTTTCTTTAAGCGCTTTAGTGACTTCAGGCGGCATGTATTTCTCATCATGCTTGGCCAATACTTGGTCGGCGATCAACACGCCATCGGCATTGAGCTTGCCGAGCGCGACGATGCCCTGCCCTTCACGGAACAGATCCGGAAGAATGCCGCGATAACGAATGGTGACGCTCTTGGCGAAATCGGTGACCACGAATTCAACTTGCAACGAGTCCGCCGAACGCTTGACCGAACCTTCAGTGACCATGCCGCCCGCGCGGATCTTGGCATCCTGTGGCGCTTCGCCATTGGCGATCTGGGTCGGCGTATAGAACAGGTTGATGTTCTCTTGCAGTGCCGACAGCGCCAGACCGACCGCAATGGCCACACCGGCGACTAAGGCGAGGATGATATACAGGCGTTTTTTACGAACCGCGTTCACGAGTTGCTCTCCCGGCGCAAACGACGCGCCTCGTCTTGCAGATAGCGCCGTTTGGCGAGAATAGGCATGGCAATGTTCAGCCCCAGCACCGCGAAAGTGATGGCGTAGGCTGACCAGACATAGGCGCCATGGCCGCCCATGGCGATAAAATCACTGAATGATGCGAAGCTCATGAGCGCGCCTCCAGCTGTCGGATAACTTCAGCCTTGGCCCAAGCGCTACGCGACTCGCGTTTAAGGACTTCGAGGCGCATGCGCCCCAGCACCAGCACAATGAACAGGCAGTAGAAACCCAGTACCGAAAGCAGCAGCGGCATCCACATTTCTGCGCTCATGCTGGCCTTGCCGGTAATCTTGAAGGTGGCCGGCTGGTGCAAGGTGCTCCACCACTCAACCGATTTCTGAATAATCGGAATATTGACCGCGCCGACCAATGCAAGCACCGCACAGGCTTTGGCAGCACTGTCACGGTTGCTGATGGCTTGGCCCAGGGCGATCACCCCAAAATACAAGAACAGCAGAATCAGCATTGACGTCAGGCGGGCATCCCAGACCCAGTACGTGCCCCAGGTTGGCTTGCCCCAGATCGCCCCGGTTACCAGCGCGATAAAGCACAGCCAAGCCCCTACAGGTGCGGCTTGTTGCAAGGCGACATCGGCGATCTTCATTTTCCAGATCAAGCCAACCGCGCCAGCCAGCGCCATTGTCAGGTAGCAAGCCTGAGCGAGAAATGCCGCAGGCACATGAATGTAGATAATCCGATAGCTATCGCCCTGGTAACGCTCAGGCGGCGCAAATACCAAGCCCCAGACAACACCTGTGACCAGCAGCACTGCAGCGGCCACAGTCAGCCACGGCAGCCAGCGACCACTGATCTCATAAAACCACTTGGGCGAACCCAGCTTGTGAAACCATGTCCAGTTCATCAGGTTACTCATCAGTTCTTCTGTCAACCACCGCGTACTCTGCACGGAGGCAACTTGTCTTTAGTGGTAGCTCGTCTTTATTGCTACACCATCTATTCAGCCACGCTTATACGCAGGCCAGCGGCGATAGCAAAGGGGCTGAAGGTCACCGCCAGGGTGGTCAAGCAGGCCATCCACAACAACTGCCCGACAGCTGGCAACCCTTGCAAGCTCGCCTGTAACGCGCCGCTGCCGAGAATCAGCACCGGGATATACAAGGGCAAAATCAGTAAAGCCAGCAACAAACCACCGCGCTTGAGCCCCACCGTCAATGCTGCGCCTACAGCACCCAACAAGCTTAAGATCGGGGTCCCTAGCAGCAGCGAGATCAGTAAAACAGGTATGCAATGAGTCGGCAGCCCCAACATAAGTGCCAGCACCGGGGATAGAATGACCAGTGCCAAGCCTGAAAACGCCCAGTGTGCCAGCACCTTGGCCAAAACCAGAAGAGCCAAGGGGTGCGGCGAAAGGACCCACTGCTCGAGGGAGCCATCTTCAAAATCACTGCGAAAAAGCCCGTCCAGCGAGAGCAGCACGGCCAATAGCGCCGCAACCCAGACCAACCCGGGTGAAAGGGTTTGCAACAATTGAGCTTCAGGTCCGACCGCCAACGGGAACAAGGCGATGACAATGGCAAAGAAAACCAGAGGATTCGCCAGTTCGGCCGGACGCCGAAACAGCAAGCGGGCTTCTCGCGCCACCAACAGGGTAAATACGTTACTCATACGCCGCGTAGCCCCAAATCAAGTACACGATAACCTTGGGGTTTAACCGACAAAGCGTGATGCGTGGTCATGACCACCAGACCGCCTTTCTCGCAATGCGCAGCCAAATGCGCCTCAAGCTGGGCCACAGCGGCAATATCCAGTGCGGTAAAGGGCTCATCGAGAATCCATAAATCGGGGCCCGGCAAATACAACCGCGCCAAACCGACTCGACGCTGTTGACCGGCTGACAAGGAATGACACGGCACATCTTCATAACCACGCAGACCGACTGCCTCCAGCGCCTGGAGAATTTGCGCCCGCTCAACCGGCTTCTGCAAGGCGCAGAGCCAAGTCAGGTTCTCTTCAGCTGTCAGCAGGCCCTTGATTCCGGCGGCATGGCCGATCCAGAGCAACCTGGGTTCAGCGCGATGATCATTCAATGCGCTGCCATACAACTTGACTTCACCCGAGGTGGGCTGCATCAGCCCCGCTAAAAGTCGCAGTAAACTGGTTTTTCCACTACCGTTGGGGCCTGCAACCTGAAGCATTTCGCCGGGAACCAGAGACAGTTCAAGATGCTCAAAAAGCATGCGCCAATCACGCTCACAGGCGAGCGACTTGGCTTCAAGAATTGGGCTGATCACCGCATTAATACCTAATAAATGATTCAAGATGGCAGCATTCCAGCCGCTATATAGTCAAGCATGTGGGCCTAAGGTGCGTGGCGAGCGCGATAGCGGCGGCATTATACATGGCTCGTCCACCTCCCCGCAGTTGGCTTTTCGACAGGGTGTAACTCGTACATGAGTGAAATTAGCAGCAGCCGGCCATTACCTGCCACACCTGCGAGCAACCGCCCAAACTCGGTGGCGAGCGACATGGCAGTCAAACTGCTACAGCCTCTTGAAGGGCTGCTGGCAAAAGGTGAAAGCACCACGGCCGAGGTAGTCAGCCTTAAGCAAGTCGCACAGAGCTTTCAGCTTATGCTCAGGCTGACCTTGAACAATGGCAGTCAGACCACCTTGGAAGCCAGCAGCAATAAGCCTATCGCCCAAGGCAGCGCCCTGACCATTACCGCCTTGACTGACACCAAATTGTTGGTCGCATTGCAAGCCGGTGGCGACAAACCGCTGCAAAGCATTGACCTTAAACAGATACCGGTGGGCACGCTGATCCAAGGCAAAGTCCTCAGTAGCGAACAAATCGCCCAAGGCAAAGCCCAGCAGGTAATCTTTAAAGTGGTGCTCAGCCTGCTCAATACCTCATTGGCCGGCAGCAAGCTGGCGATCGAGACGCCTCTTACTTTACAGCCGGGTAGCCTGCTTAGCGCTCAGGTGCAAGGCAATCAGGCACTTAACCTACTGCCTTTGAGTGGGCGCCTTGATCAGCTCGCACTGACTCAGCAGCTCCAAAACCAACACAGCAGCCAAGGCTCACTTCAAGGATTATTCAAAGCCTTGCAGGGTTTGGGCGAGCGTGGCGATATACCCAGCAGCGTGCGCACCAGCATCGACAAGTTAATCGGTGCCATGCCGGATGGCCAACAACTGAGCGATGCCAAAGGTTTGAGCAAAGCACTGGAAAACAGCGGGGCATTTCTTGAAAGCAAACTGCTCAGCCCGCAGGCCAACGCCTTGCCAACTGATCTAAAAGCCAACTTGCTCAAGCTGATCAGCCAGCTACAACTCAACCTACCCACACAGACTGCATTGCCCGGCGCAATGGCCAGCTCGATAATGGCCCAGTCATTACCCGCATTGGCGCGCAATCTGTTGGGCAGTATCAATCAGAACAGCAGCAAGCAGCAGGCGCTCAATTTCCCCCTGCCCGCCAAACTGTTGCAAGCGCTCAGTGAAGACGGCGACCTTGAAACCCTGCTCAAACTCGCCGCTGCGGCTGTGTCACGCCTGCAAACCCACCAACTGTCCAGCCTGGCGCAGACTCAAGTGGGGCCTGATGGCAATATCCTCACGACCTGGCAGTTGGAACTACCAATGCGCAACCAGCAAGAGCTGGTGCCGGTACAGCTAAAGATCCAGCGCGACGAGCCACAGAAATCCGCCGCTCAGGAGCAAAAAGAAATGCTTTGGCGCATTGACCTGGCGTTTGACCTGGAACCCCTTGGGCCGGTGCAGGTGCAAACGCAACTCGCGCGCGGCTGCCTGTCGAGCACGCTGTGGGCCGAACAGCCCAGTACCGCCAAGCTAATCGACAGCGAGCTGGTGAATCTACGTCAGCGTCTGGTTGATGCCGGACTCCAGGTCAGTGCACTGTCCTGTGCCCAAGGCACACCACCGCAAGGCCCCAAAACGGCCCTGCAACAACGCTGGGTAGATGAAACCGCATGACCAGGCAGACCGCGCCCCGCCAAGCCATCGCCTTGAGCTATGACGGCCAACAGGCTCCGACGCTCAGTGCCAAGGGCGACGATGAATTGGCCGAAGCCATTTTAGCCATCGCCCGTGAGTATGAAGTGCCGATTTATGAGAATGCCGAATTGGTCCGCCTGCTGGCCCGCCTGGAACTGGGCGACAGTATTCCTGAAGAGCTGTACCGCTGCATTGCCGAGATTATCGCCTTCGCCTGGCATCTAAAAGGCAAATGCCCAGCCGGTTTTAATGCCGGGCAAACAGATACTGACCAACAGTTTTAATCAACTGCGCGCTTGAGTCTGCCTGACATGGCGTAAAGCGGCGAATCATCACTTGCGCCTTTGTCCAGCGGGAAGTCGAGCAATTGCCAGGCGAAATAGCCATCGCGGAAAAAATACACTTGCTGGTAGCCCCAACTCACGGCCTTGCGCACCGCCTCGGCACTGCTCGGACTCACATCACTGTCGCAATACACGACCAATGCTGTCCCCCGTGGGATGGGCGCATTGGAGAGCTCGGCAAAGCGCGTGTTCCCATCCAGATGGATAGCGCCGCTTATATGCCCCCAGGACCACTCGCGCTGCGGCCGTACATCAACAAACATCGCGCCTTGCTCATACAGAACTCGCGCCTGCAGAACATTAACGGTGCTCGCCCCTGACACGGTTTCTGGCACCTCTTGTGCCATAACCGGACAACTCAAGCCAAACACCACCAATACCGCCAGTAATCTAGCCATAACAGTTCCCCAGTGTTTATCCGGTACCTTGAGTTTAGGTAGCTAAAAAAGCAGGGCTAGGAACGTTTTACGCGGCGATGCAGCGCTTTAAGAACTTGTGATGCTATAGAAAGTGCGGTTGCGTGGAGGTGTGGTAACGCGAAGCTTGGCCGCCGGGGTCTGCGCATATAACCCTAATATCCGGGACCGCAATGGTGGATGAAAAAAGCGTCATCCACCCGGGAGGGGCAGGCAATCGCGTGATCGTAGGGCGGGGTTTGCGCAGCTTGGCCACCGTGATTCAACCACTAAGCGAATCCGCCAGCCTAGACCCGATTGGGTTTGGCTTGATGCAGCTTGCTGACCAGTTCGGCCTCTGCCTTGCTGAGGCCGCAAGACTGTGTGAGGTCATCAACACTGGCGCCTAAACCGACGAGACGAGCAGCTTGGGTAAAGGACAAGTTAGCCGGGTCGCGCTGTTCCATTTGGCTAAGTTTATCGGGCAGCGGCGCCACTGTTTGGCGCAGCTCATGCAACTCCTCACCCATACGAATACTGCCGGTGAGGTAAGTGTCCAGGCGTTTGCTCAGCTCTTTGAGTCGTAGATCCCGTGCGGCATCACGTTCGAGTTGCAGGGCAACCGTGCTCTTGAGCTGAGAATGCAGCCACACACAGGCACCTATCAGCGCGACGCTGATCAGGGCCAATACCACCAGTGCGGCTTCAAGCACCATTCAAATTGACTCCAGCTCCGACCACTCTTCTTCTGACATCATCTTGTCCAATTCAACCAGAATCAGCAGTTCGCCATTTTTATTGCACACACCCTGAATAAACTTGGCGGATTCATCGTTACCCACATTAGGCGCAGTCTCAACTTCAGACTGACGCAGGTAAACCACTTCAGCAACACTGTCGACCAGAATACCGACCACTTGCTTGTCTGCTTCGATAATGACCACTCGGGTGTTATCGGTAATATCCGCAGGTTCCAGGCCAAAGCGCTGACGGGTGTCGATAACTGTAACCACGTTACCACGCAGGTTGATAATACCCAGCACATAACTTGGCGCACCCGGAACTGGAGCAATTTCCGAATAACGCAGCACTTCCTGTACCTGCATCACATTGATGCCGTAACTTTCGTTATCCAGGCGGAAGGTCACCCATTGCAGGATTGGATCCTCGGCGCCTTGAGCAGAGTTTTTATTCATAGTCCTAGCCTCTTGGATAAACGCTTGCGAGCGGTTACTCGCTTACAAAAATAGTTAATGGATTTGACCGTTGACCAGCCGCTTGGCGGCGCCACTGGTAATCAATTCAGCCAATGCCGATACATCCAGCAAGGCACACATATGCTCAATCACGGTGCCGGCCAACCATGGCCGCTGCGAGCGTTGGCTGCGCCATTTGATTTCATTCGGGTCCAAGCGAATCGAGCGGCTCACTTGATGCACCGCCAGCCCCCACTCGTAACCCTGAACTGAAATTACAAACTGCAGACCCTGACGAAAATCCTCACGGTAACGATCCGGCATCACCCAGCGTGCAGTGTCGAGCACCTTAAGGTTGCCGGCCTGACACGGCAAAATACCGAGGAACCAGTCTGGCTGACCAAACAGCGGCGTCAGGTCATGGCCCTCAAGCGGGTAAATCGAGCCAAGACACACCAGCGGCACAGCCAGGGTCAAACCTGCAACATCAAACAGCAAGCACTCAAAGGGTTCCTGCGCCCACTGCGGACGCCCATCCTCAGCCAGCATGGGCGCAAAAGGCGCACTGGATGAAGGGCGGTACAGTTCAGCGATAGGCTCAACAACCGCTACCGGCTGCTCTGGGGCCAAGGCTTCGGGCAATTCCAGCAACGCCACAGGTTCAGAAGGCTGCACGGTGGCCACTTCAACAACCGCCTGAGCTAATGGCTCCAAGGTCAGTAAGGGTTGAGGGGCCGGGCTGGCGTCGCGCTCTTGCTCTTCGCGGACGGCGGCTTCAAATTCATCCAGACTGACGCTCGCGGCCAATTCCAGCGATGCATCCTGAAGCAAGCTGTCCAAATAGGACTGCAGCGCCAGTTGGGGCCGGGTGGTGGCATGACCAGTCATAGTGAATATCCGCAGAAAGAATCTGTAGCCTTTATCGGCAGCAGTGTATCCGGACTTGAGCGGCAGTTTGCAAAAAGTGGCGACATATCAAGCCACCTGAGCAGACATCTGAGAGGCGAGTAAATGTTTAAGCAGCGCTCGGTAGGCCAGGGTTCCGCGACTCTTTGCATCGAATTGAGAAGGCGTCTGCCCTGCCCGGCTGGCGTCACGCAGGCGCGTATCGACGGGGATGTAAGCCTGCCACAAATGGTCTGGGTAACTGTTGCGCAATAAGCGCAAGGTCGACATCGAAGCCTGCGTACGGCGGTCAAACAAGGTCGGCACAATGGTGTAAGGCAGTGCCTGCTTACGGGAACGGTTGATCATGGCCAGCGTACTGACCATGCGTTCCAGGCCCTTAACGGCGAGAAACTCTGTCTGCACCGGGATCACCAACTGCTGACTGGCGGCCAATGCATTGACCATCAACACGCCGAGCAATGGCGGGCTGTCGATAATTGCGTAGTCATATTCACCCCAAAGTTGTGCCAATGCCTTGGAGACAACCAGACCCAGCCCATTCTGGCCTGGCGATTGGCGCTCAAGCGTCGCCAGGGCGGTGCTCGATGGCAGCAGGGCGATCTGCTCATGGCTGGTGGGCAACAGCAATTGTTTAGGCAACCCTTGTGGCACCACGCCCTGATGCAAAAACAAATCATAGGCACTGTGGGCGAGACTGTCGGGATCATGACCGAAATAGCTGGTCATTGAGCCGTGCGGATCGAGATCGACCACAACCACACGCTTACCGGCATCGGCCAAGAGACCTGCCAAGGCGATGGATGAAGTGGTTTTACCGACACCACCTTTTTGATTGGCTACTGCCCAAACTCTCATTCTGCTCTTCCGCCCGCGGCAAGGATTACTTGCGCTGGATCTAATGCCGCCTGATCAGTTCGGCGACGGTGATTTGACGGCGCCGGATTGCGGCGTCTGAACTTCAGCTGATGTTGCAGGTTGCGTGCCAGCGCTACGCAAGGCCTTATCAGGCTGTGCCCGCGCACTGCCTACTCCACTTACACTGCGGCGCACATCAAGGTTACGCGAGATTACCAAAACCACTCGACGGTTTCGCGCCCGACCTTCGCTGGTGGCGTTATCAGCCACGGGCTGAAACTCGCCATAGCCCACGGACGCCATACGCGATGGGTTAACCCCATCAATCGCCAGCATCCGCACAATACTCGCGGCCCGTGAGGCAGACAGTTCCCAGTTACTCGGGAACTGCGTGGTATGAATCGGCTGGTTATCGGTGAAACCTTCAACATGAACGGGGTTGCCATAGGGTGCCAGAATTTTGGCAACCGTTTCGATAATACCGAACGCCGCATCACTGGGCAGCGCATCGCCACTGGAAAACAACAGGCTGGAGCTCAGCTCAATTTCGATCCAGAGTTCATTGCCGCGCACCTTCAGTTGGTCGCTGGCAATCAGATCACCAAAAGCGGCTTTGACACTGGCAGAGATACTTTGCAGGGAATCTTCTGGTGCTTGCACCGTTTCTTCGTCGACCATCGAGCGGTCAGGCTCGGTGGTTCTTGGTCGCTCTTCGCCGATTGGAATGGGCTTGATCGAACGATCAGGCTGATTGAATACGCCGGTGAGGGTTTCTGAAAGCACTTTGTATTTGCCTTCATTAATCGATGAGATCGAGTACATCACCACAAAAAACGCGAACAGCAGGGTAATGAAATCCGCGTAGGAAACTAACCAGCGCTCATGATTTTCATGTTCTTCCTGATGTCGACGGCGTGCCATATTTCACTCCACTAATCCATGAAACCTTGCAGCTTCAGTTCAATGGAGCGCGGATTCTCGCCTTCGGCAATCGACAATATGCCTTCAAGAATCATCTCGCGATAACGCGTCTGGCGCAGAGCAATTGCTTTGAGTTTGTTGCCGATTGGCAACAGCAGCAAGTTGGCAAAGCTGACGCCGTAAATGGTTGCTACAAAGGCCACGGCAATGCCATTTCCGAGCATGCTCGGGTCGGCCAGATTGCTCATTACGTGGATCAAGCCCATCACCGCACCGATGATGCCAATGGTTGGCGCATAGCCGCCCATGCTTTCAAATACCTTGGCGGCCTGAATGTCGTGGCTTTCTTTGGTATACAAATCCACTTCAAGTACGCTGCGAATAGATTCGGTCTCAGCGCCATCCACCAGCAACTGCAAGCCCTTGCGTGCATAGGCGTCGGGCTCCAGATCAGCCAGTGACTCAAGCCCGAGCAGACCTTCCTTACGCGCAACAAGGCTCCAATTAACCACGCGATCGATGCCGCCTGCCAGGTCGATACGCGGCGGAAAGAGAATCCAGCGAACAATCACCAGCGAGCGCTTGAAGACATTCATCGGCGCCTGCAGGAACGCCGCGCCCAAGGTGCCACCAATCACGATAAGCGCTGCAGGACCATTGAGCAGCGCGCCTACATGGCCGCCCTCAAGGTAATTGCCGCCCAAAATAGCGACAAAGGCCAGGATGATCCCGATCAGGCTCAGAACATCCATCAGATGCACGCCTGACTGATATGGCGGCCGATGTCATCGAGCGAATAAACAGCATCAGCCAGGTTGGCTTTTACCACGGCCATGGGCATGCCATAAATCACGCAACTGGCTTCATCCTGCGCCCAGACCTGGCTGCCGCTCTGCTTGAGCAGTCGCGCTCCTTCGCGGCCATCGGCGCCCATACCGGTGAGTACAACCGCGAGCACTTTATCCTGATAGGTTCGCGCGGCCGAGCCAAAGGTAATGTCGACACAAGGCTTGTAATTAAGGCGCTCATCGCCCGGCAGAATCCGCACTGAACCACGAGCATCAATCATCATTTGCTTGCCGCCGGGTGCTAGCAACGCCAAGCCCGGGCGCAGCAGATCGCCATCCTCGGCTTCCTTGACGTTGATTCGGCAGAGTTTGTCCAGGCGCTCGGCAAAGGCTTTGGTGAACGCCGCCGGCATATGTTGGATCAGCACAATGGGCGCCGGAAAATTGGCTGGCAGTTGACTGAGCACCCGTTGCAATGCCACCGGGCCGCCCGTCGAGGTGCCAATGGCAACCAACTTGTAGGCTTTATGTTTGGGTGCAGCGCTGCTGCTTGCGTGGCCTTGGCTGCCAGCAGTGCTACCGGCATGAGCCGTCGCAGGTCGCGCTGATTCTGTAGTTGCTCGCGTGGCAGCGGTTAACGGCGTAGTGGCTCGCCTGGGTAACACGCTTGCAGCTGTAGGCGCTGTGCTTGCCGGGGCTGCGGCAGGCGTCATCGAACTGAGGTTGCGCCTGTTACTGCGGGCGATGTTGTGGACTTTCTCGCAGAGCAACTGGCGGACCTTGTCCGGGTTGCGCGAAATGTCCTCGAAATTCTTCGGCAGAAAATCCACAGCACCGGCATCCAGCGCATCCAGGGTAACCCGCGCGCCTTCATGCGTCAGCGAAGAAAACATCAGAACCGGGGTTGGGCAGCGCTGCATGATGTTACGCACGGCCGTGATGCCATCCATCATCGGCATCTCGTAATCCATGGTGATCACATCTGGCTTGAGACTTTGCGCCTGATCGATCGCCTCGCGGCCATTGGTTGCCGTGCCGATGACCTGAATATTCGGGTCAGAGGACAGGATTTCAGAGACTCGACGGCGAAAGAAGCCGGAATCATCCACTACCAATACTTTTACAGCCATTAGAGCTCCTTTACTGCGCAGCGTGAACGCTGCGCAGGCGACAGTCACATGCGGCGTGCGTAGTGTTTGAGCATGCTCGGCACATCGAGAATCAGTGCAATACGCCCGTCCCCGGTGATGGTCGCACCCGACATGCCAGGCGTGCCTTGCAACATCTTGCCGAGCGGTTTGATCACCACTTCTTCCTGACCCACCAACTGATCAACCACAAAGCCAATACGCTGACTGCCAACCGTGAGAATCACCACATGGCCTTCATGCTGCTCTTCATGGGCGGCGCCTTTCACCAACCAGCGCTTGAGGTAGAACAATGGCAAGGCCTTCTCACGCACCACTACCACTTCCTGACCATCCACCACGTTGGTTCGCGACAAATCGAGGTGAAAAATCTCGTTGACGTTAACCAAGGGGAATGCAAAAGCCTGATCCGCCAGCATGACCATCAAGGTCGGCATAATCGCCAGCGTCAGCGGCACTTTAATGACGATCTTCGAGCCCTGGCCTTTGACCGAGAACACGTTAACCGTGCCATTGAGCTGAGATATCTTGGTCTTCACCACGTCCATGCCAACGCCACGGCCGGACACATCGGATATCTCGGTTTTGGTCGAGAAACCCGGGGCAAAAATCAGGTTGTAGCATTCAAATTCATTCAGGCGATCGGCGGCGTCTTTCTCCAACAAACCCTTCTCTACCGCTTTGGCCCGCAGCACGTCGGCATCCATACCTTTGCCGTCGTCAGTGATCATCAGCAAAATATGATCACCTTCTTGCTCGGCCGACAACACCACCTTACCGCCACGCGACTTGCCCGCAGCCTCACGCTCTTCAGGAGATTCAATGCCGTGGTCAACCGCATTGCGCACCAAGTGCACCAATGGATCAGCCAGCGCCTCAACCAGGTTTTTATCCAGATCGGTTTCTTCACCGACCAGTTCCAGGCTGATCTCTTTTTTCAGGTTACGCGCCAGATCACGAACCAAGCGCGGGAAGCGGCCAAATACTTTCTTGATTGGCTGCATGCGGGTCTTCATCACCGCGGTTTGCAAATCTGCAGTGACCACATCCAGATTGGAAACCGCCTTGCCCATGGCTTCATCGTTGCTGCTTGCACCCAGGCGAACCAGACGGTTACGCACCAGAACCAGCTCACCGACCATATTCATGATCTCGTCAAGCCGCGCCGTATCAACCCGAACCGTAGTTTCCGCCTCGCTGGCTTGAGCCGCTTTTTCAGCCACAGGGGCAGGTGCAGGGGCTTTCGCCGGTGTAGCCTTTACCAGGGGCGCACTGGCTTTGACCGGCTGCGCTACTGGCTCAACGGCAGGCTTGACCGCAGATTCGGCAAATTTGCCTTTACCGTGCAGCTCATCGAGCAGAGCTTCGAACTCATCGTCGCTGATGTCATCGCCGCCCGCAGTGGGCGCCGGAGCGCTTGCGACAGCCTCAACAGCGGCGGCAGGTGCAACGACCTCAGGAGCTACAAACTGGCCTTTGCCATGCAACTGATCGAGCAAGGCTTCAAATTCGTCATCGCTAATTTCATCACTGCTGTGAGTTGCGGCAGGCGAACCTGTGGCAGGCACCCCTGCGGCAGACTCTTGGGCAGCCGACGTCTGCTCACCGGCAAACTGACCTTTGCCGTGTAACTGGTCGAGCAACGACTCAAACTCATCATCAGTGATCTCATCACTGGCAGCAGGTGCATCAACCTGCGGAGGGGTTCCATCGAGTGCATCGAGCAACTGCTCAAATTCACTGTCAGTAATATCGTCAGGGGCCGTTTCTGCAGTGGCCACGGCCGCAGCGGATACAGTCTCCACCGGAACCGCAGCGCCAGAGTCTTGGGCCGCTGGTGTAGGCTCGGCGAGTTGGGCCAAGGCCGCCAGCAGCTCAGGCGTCGCAGCCGTTGGCGTGGCACCTTCACGCACGTCGTTGAACATGCCGTTAACCGCGTCAAGCGCTTCGAGGACAACGTCCATCAGCTCCGAATCTACCCGGCGCTCACCCTTACGTAATATATCGAAGACGTTTTCAGCAATGTGGCAGCACTCCACCAGCTCATTAAGCTGGAGAAACCCGGCACCGCCTTTTACTGTGTGAAATCCCCGAAAAATCGCATTGAGCAGATTCATGTCATCCGGGCGGCTTTCCAGCTCAACCAACTGCTCGGACAACTGTTCGAGTATCTCGCCGGCCTCTACCAGGAAGTCCTGGAGAATTTCTTCATCGGCGCCGAAGCTCATATGGACGTGCTCCTAAAATCCCAGACTGGACAACAGATCGTCGACGTCATCTTGACTAGATGCGACGTCATCAAGCTTATCGGCATGAATCTGCGGACCTTCACCCTGAGATGGATTTTTTTCTTGTTGTTTTTCTGCACGCAACGTTTCCGGGTCATGCTCAATGCCGGCATAGCGGTCAACCTGAGTCGCCATCAGCATCAATTTGAGCAGGTTGCTCTCAACTTCAGTTACCAGTTGAGTCACACGCTTGATCACCTGACCGGTTAAATCCTGGTAATCCTGAGCCAACAAAATATCGTTCAGGTGTCCGGATAACTTGCCACTGTCGCGCTCGCTGTTAGCCAAGAACAACTCAACCCGCTTGGCCAATTCACGGAAGTCTTCAGCGCCCATCTCACGGCGCATAAAGCGCCCCCAGTCGGCCTTCAAACTTTGTGCGTCAGTGCGGATATCGTTAACCAGAGGTGCACTTTGCTCAACCAGATCCATGGTCCGGTTGGCCGCATCTTCGGTCATGGTCACCACATAATTGAGACGTTCGGTGGCGTCAGTAATTTGCGAGGCTTCAGTGGCATAAGGCAGGCGCGGGTCCAGCTGGAAGTTGACGATCGCACTGTGCAACTCGCGCGTCAGCTTGCCGACTTCGTGGTAAAGGCCACGGTCGCGCACTTTGTTAAGCTCATTGATGACTTGGACCGCCTCACTGAAATTGCCGCGCTCAAGGCTTTCAAGCAACTGGTGGGCATTACTTTTCAGGGTCGACTCAAAGTCACCCACTTGCGAATCATCGTGTTCCATAACAACCTCAGCGCAGACATCAGCCGTTTACACGCTCAAATATCTTCTCGATTTTTTCTTTGAGCACCTGAGCAGTGAATGGCTTCACCACGTAACCATTCACCCCGGCTTGAGCAGCCTCGATGATCTGGTCACGTTTGGCTTCGGCAGTCACCATCAGTACCGGCAGTTGTTTCAGACGATCATCTGCACGCACGGCGCGCAACAGTTCAATACCGGTCATGCCCGGCATGTTCCAGTCGGTCACCAGAAAATCGAAGCTGCCGCTTTGCAGCATCGGCAATGCGGTTGTGCCGTCATCGGCTTCAGCGGTGTTCGTAAACCCCAGGTCACGCAGGAGGTTTTTAATAATGCGGCGCATCGTTGAAAAGTCATCAACGATGAGGATTTTCATGTTCTTGTCCAAGTCGACCTCCGTACATTCCCCAGTGCACCCAGCATCCTGAATGCACCCCTAATCGTAAGCTCGGCGCGCACTGCTTGCGCCTTGCTATACAAGGTTTTTCAGTATCTGATTACAATTTTATTTAGCTCGCCATTCACCTAGACGCGCACGCAAACGTGCGGCGCATTGGCTATGCAACTGGCTAACCCGAGACTCACTTACCCCCAGCACTTCGCCGATTTCCTTGAGGTTGAGCTCTTCGTCGTAGTACAACGAAATGACCAACTGCTCACGTTCCGGCAGGTTACCAATTGCATCAGCAAGGGCTGCCTGAAAGCGCTCTTCCTCAAATTCCCGTGAAGGCCCGGATTGACTGTGACTGGCATCTTCCTGCAAGCCGCCGCTTTCACCGTCCTCAAGCAGGTCGTCAAAACTGAATAAGCGGCTACCTAAAGTGTCGCCAAGAATGCCGTAGTAATCTTCGAGACTCAATTGGAGTTCGGCCGCAACTTCGTGATCTTTAGCGTCACGACCGGTTTTTGCTTCAATTAATCGAATTGCATCACTGACCATGCGGCTATTGCGATGCACAGAACGCGGCGCCCAATCGCCCTTTCGCACCTCGTCGAGCATTGAGCCGCGGATGCGAATGCCGGCAAAGGTCTCAAAACTGGCACCTTTGGCGCCGTCGTATTTCTTTGAAGCTTCGAGCAAGCCAATCATGCCCGCCTGAATCAAATCATCGACCTGAACATTCGCTGGCAAGCGCGCCAAAAGATGATAGGCAATTCGCTTAACCAGTGGCGCATAACGCTCGATCAGCTGATGTTGCAAGTCTTTACCTTGCGCTTTGCTATACATTCGAAGTCCAGACGCCGCTGTCATGCCGGCGTGTCAGTAGCAGGTTGTTGCACCAGACGCTCGACAAAAAACTCCAGATGCCCGCGCGGATTGGCGGGTAAAGGCCATGTGCAGACCTTCTGGGCAATTGCTCGAAACGCCACGGAGCTTTTTGAACGTGGAAATGCTTCAAAAACTGCACGCTGTTTCTGTACCGCTTTGCGCACCGACTCGTCATAAGGCACGGTGCCAACATATTGCAGCGCAACATCAAGAAAACGATCCGTTACCTTGCTTAGCTTAGCAAACAGGTTTCGACCCTCTTGCGGGGTATGCGCCATGTTGGCCAACACCCGAAAACGATTCATGCCGTAGTCGCGATTTAACAGCTTTATTAATGCATAGGCATCAGTGATTGAGGTGGGCTCATCACAAACCACCACCAATACTTCCTGCGCCGCGCGCACAAAGCTGACCACCGAATCGCCGATGCCGGCTGCGGTGTCAACAATCAGCACATCAATGTTTTCACTGATGTCGCTGAACGCCTGAATCAATCCAGCGTGCTGCATCGGAGTTAGTTGCACCATGCTTTGGGTGCCGGAAGCAGCTGGCACAATACGGATACCGCAAGGCCCCTGAATCACAACGTCACGCATATCGCATTCGCCACTGATGACGTCCGCCAGCGTACGCTTAGGGGTAAGTCCGAGGAGCACGTCGATGTTTGCCAGACCCAAGTCGGCATCCATCAACATCACGCGCCGTCCCTCTTCAGCCAAAGCCATGGCCAAATTGACTGACACGTTGGTTTTGCCAACCCCGCCTTTACCGCCAGTGACAGCGATTACTTGAACTGGGTGAACAGCCATTTAATTACGCTCCTTGCTCACGCGGGTCAGGAGCACATTATCCATTGTGCTCCGACTAAAATGAACACACGCCGTTCGTAAACAGGCTGTGCTAAAAATCATCGGGTATTGCATCAACTAGCCCGCTTAGCCGGTTGCTGGTAAAAGCCGGCAAAGACTTCAGCCATGGTGTCTTCACTTGGCTCTTCCTGCGCTTGAAGGCCTACCGCGCGACTCACCAACTGGTGGCTTCGCGGCAATTGCAAATCATCTGGAATACGCGGGCCATCGGTCACATAAGCCACTGGCAAACGTTGACTGATCGCCAAGCCCAAAACTTCACCCATACTCGCGGCTTCGTCCAGTTTAGTCAGAATACAGCCCATAAGCCCACAGCGCTTGTAACTATGGTAAGCCGATTTGAGTACCTGATTTTGACTGGTTGCGGCCATAACCAGGTAATTTTTCGCATTAATCGAGCGACTCGCCAGAGCTTCCAGCTGCATACGCAGTGCCGGATCATTGGCGGGCAGGCCTGCAGTATCAATTAAAACCACCCGTTTGCGCATCAATGGCGTAATGACCTGCGTCAGCGACTGGCTTGGATCAACAAGGGTCACCGGCACATTCAGAATGCGACCCAGGGTTTTCAGTTGCTCCTGGGCACCAATGCGGTAGCTGTCCAGGCTCACCAGCGCGACATTCTGTGCGCCATACTTGAGTACGTAACGGGCGGCGAGCTTGGCAATAGTGGTGGTCTTGCCCATGCCAGCAGGACCCACCAAAGCGATTACACCGCCCTCTTCAAGCGGCTCTTGCTTGGGCACCTGAATCGAGTGCGCCAAGTGTGCCAACAACATGCGCCAGGCTTGACGCGGCTCGGCAATTTCGCTGACACGCTCCAGCAACGGACGGGCCACATCGGCCGGCAGGCCCATGCGCTGCAGGCGCCGCCACAAGTTAGCTTGCTGCGGGCGACGGGTTTGCATTTGCCCCCAGGCGATCGAACCGAGTTGAACTTCAATCAACTCACGCAGCCCCGAGAGCTCAGAACGCATGGCATCGATAGTGCTTTGCTCAACTGCGGCGGCTGCAGCGTGGGTTGAGGCCCGAACCGCGACGTCCAACGGGCTTTCAGGCCGCTGCTCGGCCAGCTCTGCAAATAACTGCAGGTCTTTTGCCACCTCTGGCTCAATGCGCAAGCTCAGCTCGGCATGGGCTGCAGCGATTTTTGACTGGGTATTACGCAGCTCGCTTTCCAATGCGGGATTCGGCTGGCGCACCGGGGCCGCAGGCACTTGGTAATCCAATGCGGCGGTCAGCTCAACACCGCCGGCCACACGGCGATTTCCGATGATCGACGCATCAGCACCCAGCTCTTCACGAACCAGCTTCATGGCCTGACGCATATCGGCAGCAAAAAAACGTTTAACCTGCATACCTGTGACCTCGGTGTTGTGGTGGCCGGACTTCATCTGTGCGATTGGCCCCACTTAATTCTGACCCACCGTCGCAACGATGGTGACTTGCTTGTTATCCGGTATTTCCTGGTACGCCAACACATAGGCATTGGCGACCGCCATTCGTGCAAACCGCGACAGCATCGCCCGGACCGGCCCCGCCACCAGCAGGATCACTGGCTTGCCAAGCATTTCCTGGCGCTGCGCTGCGTCAATCAATGAACGTTGCAGCTTTTCAGCCATACCGGGTTCAAGAAGGATGCCTTCTTCTGAACCTTGCCCGGCCTTCTGTACGCTATTTAGCAATATCTGTTCCAACCTTGGCTCCAAGGTGATCACAGGCAGCTCGGGCTCTAGTCCCACGATGCTTTGCACGATTGCGCGGGATAACGACACTCGCACCGCAGCAACCATAGCGGCGGGATCTTGACTCTTTGGTGCCACGTTAGCGATGGCTTCGGCGATAGTGCGGATATCGCGCACCGGTACTTGCTCCTGCAGCAGCGCTTGCAAGACCTTGAGCAGAGTCGACAGCGACACCAGCCCCGGCACCAGCTCTTCAGCCAGCTTTGGCGAGCTTTTCGCCAACAACTGCATAAGCTGCTGGACTTCTTCGTGGCCCAGCAGCTCATGGGCATGCTTATGCAACACTTGATTGAGGTGCGTGGCAACGACCGTGCTCGCATCAACCACGGTGTAGCCCAATGATTGGGCCTGATCACGCTGGTTGACCTCGATCCAGACCGCTTCGAGACCGAACGCCGGATCTTTGGCGGCAACCCCGTTAAGGGTGCCAAATACTTGCCCTGGGTTAATCGCCAACTCACGGTCCGGGTACACTTCTGCTTCAGCCACGCTGACGCCCATCAAGGTCAAGCGATAAGCATTGGGCTGTAAATCCAGGTTGTCGCGGATATGCACCGATGGCATCAAAAAGCCCATCTCCTGCGACAGCTTTTTGCGCACGCCCTTAATCCGCGCGAGCAACTGGCCGCCTTGGTTGCGATCAACCAGAGGGATAAGCCGATAGCCCACCTCCAGGCCGACCATGTCCACCGGGGTTACGTCATCCCAGCCCAGCTCTTTAACGTCTTGAGCACGCTGCGCAGGCAGTTGTTCTTGCTGGCGCTGAACTTCTTTGACTTCATCTTCTTTGACCACGCGCTGCTTGTTGGCAATCCAGTAAGCCGCGCCCGCCGCCACCAAACCCAAGCTGATGAAGGAAAAGTGCGGCATGCCCGGCACCAGGCCCATGGCGATCATGATGGCGGCAGCCACCGCCAAAGCACGCGGCGAGGCGAACATCTGGCGATTGACTTGCGCGCCCATGTCTTCCGAGCTGGAAACCCGGGTCACCATAATTGCCGCTGCGGTAGACAGCAGCAGCGATGGAATCTGGGCAACCAGACCGTCACCAATGGTCAGCAAGGTATAAACCTTGCCAGCGTCAGCAAAACTCAAACCGTGCTGGAAAATACCGATGGCGACGCCGCCAATCAGGTTGATAAACAGAATCAGCAGGCCTGCAATCGCATCACCACGGACGAATTTACTGGCACCGTCCATCGAGCCGTAGAAATCCGCTTCCTGGGACACTTCTGAACGCCGCTTCTTGGCTTCTGCTTGCTCAATCAAACCGGCGTTAAGATCGGCATCGATGGCCATTTGTTTGCCGGGCATGGCGTCGAGGGTGAAACGTGCACTCACTTCCGAGATGCGCCCAGCACCTTTGGTGACGACCACGAAGTTGATGATCATCAAGATCGCGAAGACCACGATCCCCACCACGTAGTTACCGCCGATCACCACTTCACCGAAAGCCTGGATCACCTGCCCCGCGGCCGCATGACCGTCATGACCGTGGAGCAGCACCACCCGCGTTGAGGCAACGTTAAGCGCTAGGCGCAACAGAGTTGCCGCCAGCAAGATGGTCGGGAATACCGCGAAGTCCAGCGGTCGCAAGGCATAAATACCGACCAACAGCACCACAATTGACAGGGCAATGCTGAAGGTAAACAGCACGTCCAGGAGAAATGGCGGGATCGGCAACATGACCATGCCAAGCATGACCAATAGCAGTAACGGAATGCCCAGGTTGCCCTGACGCAATCCCGAAAGATTACTGCGCACGTTACCGATGATTTGAGAGTGATCTACCGCCACATCTTTACCCCAGCTGGTTCAATCTTTTGACGCGGAGGCGCCTTTAGCTAGGGTTTTGCAAGATCCCGTCCAACTTTGCCTTACAACTGAAAATTCATTGAAACCGACGGTTTAGGTGCGGGCGCCCGATTAATCGTCGCGGCGCAAATCAGGAGGAATTGGCAGGTCTTTTAGGCTGTCCGGGCGCTTGCCTTTACCGGCTTGGTACTGACGCAGCTGGTAAACATAGGCCAGCACCTGCGCCACAGCGAGGTACAGGCCGGCAGGGATTTCCTGATCAATGTCAGTTGAGTAGAACACCGCCCGCGCCAGCGCCGGAGATTCCAACAGCATGACATTGTGTTCCTGAGCGATCTCACGAATTTTCAGGGCAGTGAAGTCGCCGCCCTTGGCCAGCATCACCGGGGCATTTCCCTTGGTGGGATCGTACTTCAAGGCCACCGCAAAGTGCGTCGGGTTGGTAATGACCACGTCGGCCTGGGGCACGGCCTGCATCATGCGCCGCTCCGTCATTTCGCGCTGCAACTGGCGAATACGCTGCTTGACCTCAGGCTTGCCCTCGCTGTCCTTGTACTCGTCGCGCACTTCTTGCTTGGTCATCATCAATTTTTGCTTGTTGTCCCAGATCTGGAACGGCACATCCACTGCGGCAATCAGAATCAAGCCGCAGGCAATCCACAAGGCACTCCAACCCACCACTTGAGAGGCATGCATGATGGCGTTTTCCAGCGGCTCACGGGAAATGGCCAATAGCGCATCACGGTCGGCTGACAAGACCACCAGCGCGATAATCAAGATCACTGAAAACTTGGCCAGCGCCTTGACCAACTCAACCAGCGCCTTGGTCGAGAACATGCGTTTGAGCCCGGCAGCCGGGTTCATCCGGCTAAACTTCGGCGCCATCGCCTGCGCCGAGAACAACCAGCCACCCAAGGCAATTGGCCCGACAATAGAGGCAATCAACAGGGCCATAAATAGCGGTACCAGCGCCTCAAACGCGATTTGCCCCGCCGCCATCAGCCAGATGCCCATATTGCGCTCATCGAGAATGACTTCGCGAGACAATGAAAAACTGCCGCGCATGACATTGAGCATGGCAGTCCCCAACGCACCACCGGTGGCCAGCAAACCGCCCGTACCGGCAAGCATGATTGCCAAGGTGTTGAGTTCACGCGAGCGCGCTATCTGTCCCTTTTCACGGGACTCACGCAGGCGTTTCTCCGTGGGTTCCTCGCTTTTATCGGCGCCGCTTTCAGATTCAGCCATGGTTCGACCTCATCTTGCCTGGGCCATTTCACGCAGGAACAACAAGGCTTCACTGGCGAACTCCTGATACTGAGCCAGGATATCGGCCAGACCAATCCAGATAATCACCAAGCCAAGCACTACCGTGAGCGGGAAGCCAATGGTAAAGATATTGAACTGCGGCGAGGCGCGGGTCATGACGCCGAAGGCCAGGTTGATCACCAGCAAGGCAGTGATTGCCGGCAAGACCAGAATCAATGCGGCACCAAACACCCAGCCAAGCTTGGTCGCGATCTGCCAATACTGATCCGTCAGAAAACCGCCACCCACCGGCAAGGTCACAAAGCTTTCCGACAGCACTTCAAACACCACCAGATGGCCGTTCATGGCTAAAAAAAGCATGGTCACCAACATGGTGAAAAACTGGCCAATCACCGGGACTGAAATCCCGTTGGTGGGGTCCACCATCGAGGCAAAACCCAAGCCCATCTGCATCGAGACAATTTGCCCGGCAATCACAAACGCATGGAAAAAAAGCTGCAAGACAAAGCCCAGCATCACCCCGATCAGCACTTCCTGAGCGATCAAAATCAAGGTTTGCAGGCTCAGTGCATCAACCTCCGGCATCGCCGGCAGGTTTGGTAGCAGCACCAGACAAATCGCCAGCGACAGGTACAAGCGCACCCGCACTGGAACCAGCTTGGTGCCGAAGACCGGCATGGTCATCAATAAAGCAGCGATGCGAAACAGCGGCAGCAGATAACTGCCCACCCAAGCCCCGATCTGCGCATCAGTGAGCTCAAGCATGGTCAGCCGATAAGCGAGGGAATGTTCATGATTAGCGTGCGTGTGTAATCCATCAACTCACGCACCAACCAAGGGCCACAGATAATCAGTGTGAGAAAAATCACCATCAAGCGCGGCAAGAAGCTCAGGGTTTGTTCGTTGATCTGGGTGGCGGCCTGAAACATCGCCACCAACAGTCCGACCAACAAGCTCGGCACCACAATAGTGGCAACAATCACTGCAGTGAGCCACAAGGCTTCGCGGAACAGATCAACTGCAACCTCTGGAGTCATGCTTATATTCCTCCGAAACTGGCGGCAAGCGTACCCATGATCAGCGCCCAACCATCAATCAAGACGAATAACATTATCTTGAACGGCAGCGAGATAATCAGTGGCGAGAGCATCATCATCCCCATTGCCATCAAGATACTTGACACCACCAGGTCGATAATCAAGAACGGGATAAAGATCATAAAGCCGATTTGAAATGCAGTCTTCAGCTCGGACGTCACAAACGCCGGCACGAGGATGGTCAGAGGCGCCTCCTCGGGGCTGGCAATGTCCGTGCGTTTGGACAAGCGCATAAACAATTCGAGGTCACTTTCGCGGGTTTGCGCGAGCATAAAGTTCTTGATAGGACCTTCGGCCTTGAGAATAGCCTCTTGCGCGGGCAATTGTTCATTGAGGTAGGGCTGCAGCGCGTCTTTGTTTATCTGATCAAACACCGGGGCCATGATGAACAGGGTCAGAAACAACGCCAGCCCGACCAGAATCTGGTTTGAGGGCGTCTGCTGCAAGCCAAGCGCCTGACGCAAAATCGAAAAGACGATGATGATCCGGGTAAAGCTGGTCATTAACATCAGGAACGCCGGGATAAAACTCAGCGCGGTCATAATCAGCAAAATCTGCAGACTGACCGAATACTCCTGCTGCCCCTGGGCATTGGTGCTCAGGGTGATTGCCGAAATCGACAGCGGATCATCCGCTCCCAGCGCCATTGGCGCCACCAGCATAAACATTGAAAGCAACAACAGGCGCACCGCGCTCATCAAGACTTGTCCTTATTGTCTTTACCCAACAACTCCATCAGCCGTTGGGAAAACTCTGTAGGTGCAGGCTTGCTTTCGCTGCTGTCCACCGGCTCTTTAAGAACATGCAAGGGGGTAATTCGCCCCGGCGTCAGGCCCAGCAGCACCTGCTCATTACCGACCTGCACCAGCACCAGACGGTCGCGCGTGCCCAATGCCTGGCTGGAGATAATCTTGATTGCCTGACCACCACGCGGGGTAATCTGCTGCACCCTGCGCATCAGCCAAGCCAGCAAAAAAATCAGACCTATCACCAGCAGCAAACCCAGCAATAACTGGGTCAATTGCCCGGCGACACCGCTGCTGGCCATCGGTGTTACCGCCTGGACAGCAGGTTCGGCGGCCAGCGCGGTTAGCGGCAGAGCGAGCAGCAACACAAGAGGTTTCATCTCAGCGCAGCTTCTTGATACGTTCGCTCGGGCTGATCACGTCAGTCAGACGGATACCGAACTTTTCGTTAACCACAACCACTTCGCCGTGGGCGATCAAGGTGCCGTTAACCAGCACATCCAACGGCTCACCGGCGAGGCGATCCAATTCGATCACCGAACCTTGATTAAGCTGGAGCAGGTTGCGGATGGTGATATCGGTATTGCCCACTTCCATGGAGATTGAAACTGGGATATCCAGAATCACATCGAGGTTGGGGCCTTCGAGGTTGACCGGCAAATTGCTTTTCGGCACACCGCCAAATTCTTCCATCTCAGCCCGCGAAGCTGCAGGTGCCGAGCTGCCAGCAGCCTCGCCTACACCAGCGAGCATGGCATCAATGTCATCCTGATTTGCATCGCCCGACTCGGACAGCGCAGCGGCCCACTCGTCGGCCAGTGCCTGCTCTTCGGGTGAAGTTGCGTCATTTTCATCTGCCATGGTCTTTCCTCGGATGGCGTAAAACAGTGGATGGGCTTGGGTAAGCCCTGGCGCTGGCATGCATTGGCAGGTGCCTGGCGCCTCTAGTCGTTATCTGTTGCATGCAGTGCGCAGAAACTCGCTAACGGCCACGGTTAATGGGGTCCAGCACTTGCAGCGCCAAGTTGCCTTTGTGGGCACCCAACTTGACCTTGAATGACGGCACGCCACTGGCACGCATGATCACTTCGTCTGGCAACTCAACCGGGATCACATCCCCGGGCTGCATGTGCAAGATGTCACGTAGCTTTAACTGCCGCCGGACAACGGTTGCTGACAACGGCACGCGGACATCCAGCACATCTTCACGCAGTGCATTAATCCAGCGTTCATCGTGGTCGCCGACATCGGATTGAAAGCCTGCATCGAGCATTTCCCTGATCGGTTCAATCATCGAATAAGGCATGGTTATGTGCAGGTCCCCGCCGCCGCCGTCCAGCTCGATGTGGAAGGTCGATACCACCACCACTTCACTTGGGCTAACGATGTTGGCCAAGGCAGGGTTAACCTCGGAATTGACGTAATCGAAGTTGATGTCCATGACCGCGTGCCAAGCTTCTTTAAGGTCGACAAAGCACTGATCGAGCACCATGCGCACCACGCGCAGTTCGGTTGGGGTGAACTCACGGCCTTCGATCTTGGCGTGGCGGCCGTCGCCGCCAAAAAAGTTATCCACCAGCTTGAACACCAGTTTAGCGTCGAGGATAAACAGGCTCGTGCCGCGTAACGGTCTCATCTTTACCAGGTTAAGGCTGGTTGGCACGTACAACGAATGCACGTATTCGCCAAACTTCATTACCTGTACACCGCCCACTGAAACATCCGCCGAGCGGCGCAACAGGTTGAACATACTGATGCGGGTATAACGGGCAAAACGCTCGTTGATCATCTCCAACGTCGGCATACGCCCACGAACGATGCGATCCTGGCTGGTCAGGTCATATTGTTTGACGCTACCTGGAACCCCAGCGTCCTCAGTTTCAACCGCTCCGTCATCGACGCCATGTAACAAGGCATCAATTTCATCCTGGGAAAGCAGGTCTTGCACGGCCATTTATGGCTCCCGACTACTGCAACACGAGGTTGGTAAATAACACTTGTTCGACCACGGTCTTGCCGACTTCTTTTTGCGCCAATTCCTGCACGCTGGCAGTCGCCTGCTGGCGTAGCATTTCCTTGCCGACCGGGGTCACTAAATTATTGAAATCTTGTCCCGAGAACAGCATAACCAAACGATTACGCAGTACCGGCATATGCACTTTAAGGGCATCCAATGCCGCTTGATCACGTGACATCAAGGCAACGCTGACTTGCATGTAGCGGGCACGACCGTTCTGGGTGAAGTTGACCACAAACGCGGGTGTCAGCTCTTCATAAATGGCCGCCTGCTTAACCGGCGCCCCCTCATCTTGCTTTGTTTCAGCCGCTTCTTCTGGTTTGTCATCCTGCTTGCCGAGGAAAAACCAGGTACCTGCAACCGACAGACTCACCACCAACAGCAAGGCGACAACAGCCAGAATAATGATTTTTAGTTTACCGCCCGACTTGCCGTCCGTAGCCGGGTCTTGCGGCTTATCTTTCTTCGCCATGCCAATAATCCGTCACAAATTCAGGTTAGCTACTATTAAAGCCTGTTTGAGCAAGTGTTATGCCACATTAGCTTTATTGGTTTTGATAACTGCATAAACAGATTCGCCCGACGCTTTACAACGTCAGGCGAATAATAGGGAGGATAACGTGTTTTTGGACAGTTGACGCTCTGCGACCCATGCGATGCATCACAGGGTTGGAGCTTTGGTCGCGTGGTTAACGCTCTTTTCAGCCACCATTTTGGCTGCGACAAAGCCTCAAAAATCTGCAAGACCATGGTGGCCAAGCTTCGCGTTGACCACCCTAGACCGGCCGCCACTGCGCTTAAACAACATGCTGTTTAAGCGTAATAATCAACCATGCTGCGGGGTATACCTTGCAGCGTTGTGCGCTGCTCGACGCTGGTTATCGACAACTCCTCTTCATGACCGCCATTGAGCGATGAGCCTGACGAACCACGATTTCTGTCGCTATCCGCCTGTTGCTGATTCTGCCCCTGGCCTTGCCAGCCACGACCCTGGCTTGGATCTGACACGCTGACATCCTGCAAGTTAATGCCCTGCTGAACGAACATTTCACGCAAACGATGCATTTGCCCTTCTAGGCTATCGCGCACCGCGGCGTTGGCACTGGCGAACGAAATCTGCGTCTGATCGTTGCTCATATGAATACGCACGTCCAAACGGCCCAGATCAGCTGGATCCAACTGAATTTCTGCGGATTTAAGGTTTTGGCTCGACAGATACATTACCCGGTCGACAACGGCCTCAGTCCAACCACTCTGCTGCATGGCGATCGGCGTGCCCACCACTGGAATTTTCGGGGTCAACGCTGTTTGCTGAGTGATCGCCTGGCTGAGGGAATTGAGCTTGCTGACGAAATTCTCGGGCGGCGTATCAGCAGAACTTTCCTTCAGGCTATCCAGTGCATCTGCGGTCAGATCGGTTAAGTTGAACTCCCCCGATAAGCTTTTCTCGGCGGCCTGCAACTTGGAACCCATGACACTCATGGCACTGGCAAAACTCTGATCAGGGTTGCCAGCAGCCTGTGCTGCGAGCGCACCCGGTGATTTCTGCTCAGCATTTGCCGCCGCTTGCGCCTTGCCGATGTCCAGCGCCATCTTCACTGCAGGCATCTGATTCATCGCGTCCAGATCCGCATCGAAGCTGGCATCGGTCATGCTCGCCGGGCCTGAGCTTTTAAAGTTAGCCGTGACGGCCGTCATTCCCGCCAGTTGGTCTGCGTTTAACTGCAAACCGAACAGGTCATCGCTGTCTTCGGTTGATGGCGGAGTATCGGCCTGGGCATCCTGGCCTTCAGCTTCGCCGTCGCCCTGTGAGGCAGCGGGGTCAGTCGGCAAAGAATTGCCGCTATCGGCAACCGTTTGCGGCTGAGCATCGCCATTGGCCTGGGCACTGGCATCGTCAGTTGCCTTGGCCTTTTGCTCATTGGCCGCCTTTGCTGCGCCATTCGTGCGCTCAGCCGGCTTGGCCTGACGCTCATTGGCGTAAACCTCAGCAAAGCTGGAAGCCTCGCGGCCACGGGGTTCAGCCGGTTTTGCTTGAGGCTTGGCCGCCGCAACCTTGGGCTTTAAATCAACTGCTGGTTTGAGCAGTAAGTCAGCTGCACCGGACATCGGCACTCTCCGTACGGATTGGTTCGTATTGGAGAGATAGCAAGAGCCAGGCCAAGTTGTGCAGCGATCAGATAAGAAGAGGTTAAGCGGTGTTTAACCAAGGCCGCTTTCATCAGATTTTAGACGCATGAATCTCATGCACAAAAACTGCTTTGACGGTCATCATTTCGGTTTTGATCTGGGCCAACAAACCCTCGATTACCGATTGATTTTGCTGGTCAGCCGCGCACTCCAGCGCTTGGCATAAGTGCGCCAACTCAAGCGCACCGACATTACCGCAACTTCCTTTGAAGCTGTGAACAGCCTCACGCAAAGCTGTACTATCATGCTCTGCAACCGCCTGTTGGGCCAAGCGTAAGCGCTGGTCAGAGTCGGTCAAATACGCTTCGAGCAATATCGCATACTCGTCACCCATAATGTCCTTCAGTCCTGCAATTACTGCCTTATCAACATGAATAACCACGCGCGACACTCCCTGACCCGCAATTGCTAAAAAAAGCTGGGCACACACTAACGTCGCCGTCGCAGAAGACCAAAGGCTTTTTAATCGTTTCAGCCAGACGGCAGTTTAAAAGGGCTCACGACCCGCTAAGCGCTGCGACAATTCATCAAGCATTTTCTGCTCGCGCTTGTCCTCAAGTTGTCGTGCTTCATCCTGATAACGCTGGATCAACTTGCGTAAGCCTTCGAGACGCGCGTACCGCTGCTGCCAAACCTGGCGAAGTTTGTCGACGTTGCTGCGGTGCCAATAAAGGCTTTGCTGCTGCTGGGTGATGGCCGTTTCGAGCTGGGAAAGAAAGCGCTGATAGTTGATTAACCATTGCCCGGAAACGCCGCGCTGCCCTTCCGTCATCCACTGTTGCTGGTAATCGGCTCGGTAACGCTCAAGCTCGCCCAGCTTAACCTCCGCCTGGCCTTGCTGGGCTTGTGCACGCCCCAGTTGCACGGCGGCTTCACGCTCAGCGCGCTCGGCCATATCGACCACCGGCGCCAGTTGTTTAGCGCGACCTTTACTCATGCCTAGGTGTTGTTACTGGGCGGATTGAATGTGCTTACAAGCTGCGCGACGCTGTGTTCGAGGCTCACGCTTTCATCCAGCGCCTGGCGCAAATAAGCCATCATTTGCGGGCGTTTGGCGATGGCCAGATCGGTGTCTGCATCGCCACCTGGCACATAAGCGCCAACACTGATCAGGTCACGACTCTGTTGGTAGCGCGACCACAGTTGCTTGAACCGTTGCGCTTGCTGTTGATGCTCGCGGGTCACCACTTGCGGCATGACCCGGCTGATCGAAGCTTCGATATCAATAGCCGGATAATGCCCCTCTTCAGCCAGGCGCCGGCTCAGCACAATGTGGCCGTCGAGCACACCACGCGCCGCATCGGCAATCGGGTCTTGCTGGTCATCGCCCTCGCTCAACACGGTATAGAAGGCGGTGATGGAGCCGCCGCCCTCCTCCGCATTGCCTGCGCGTTCGACCAGTTTTGGCAACTTGGCAAACACTGAAGGCGGATAGCCTTTAGTGGCGGGTGGCTCACCAATTGCCAAGGCAATTTCCCGCTGAGCCTGAGCAAAACGGGTCAATGAATCCATCAGCAGCAATACATTTTTGCCCTTGTCACGAAAGTATTCGGCAATTCGGGTGCAATAGGTTGCCGCCCGCAAACGCATCAGAGGCGCATCATCCGCAGGCGAGGCCACCACCACGGAGCGTTTAATGCCCTCTTCACCGAGGATCTCCTCGATAAATTCCTTAACTTCCCGGCCCCGCTCACCAATGAGCCCGACCACAATAATCTCGGCCTCGGTAAAGCGTGTCATCATGCCTAGCAGCACGCTTTTACCCACGCCAGTACCGGCAAACAAGCCCAAGCGCTGTCCGCGCCCCACCGTCAGCAAACCGTTGATCGAACGTATGCCCACATCCAACGGCTGATCAATCGGGTGGCGTTTCATGGGGTTGATTTGCGGGCCATCCATCGGCACCCAGTCTTCGGCCTTCATTCGCCCTTTGCCGTCGAGTGCAGCGCCAGTGCCATCAAGCACACGGCCGAGCATCGACATACCCATGGGCAAGCGTCCGGTGTCGGGTAAAGGTACAACCCGCGCCCCCGGTGCAATACCCGACAAGCTACCGACCGGCATCAGGAAAATTTTGCCATTGGCAAAGCCCATGACCTCGGCTTCAACCTGCAAGGGATGATAGCTGCCCTCGTTGATCACCATGCATCGGCTGCCCAACGAGGCGCGCAAGCCTTCGGCCTCGAGGGTCAGGCCGACAACGCGCAGCAAACGACCTTCGACCACAGGCGAGGCCGGCAGCTCAATCGTCTCGCTGTAGCCGCTCAGACGCTTGGCAAAACTGACGCGTTCAAGCTTCACTGGCGGGCTTTTCCGGGCTTTCGAGCGGGATCTGAATGTCGGCTTCCAAGGGATGCACTGCCTGTTCGCGCTGCTGTTCAAACAGCTGCTTGAGGGCTTGGGATATACGGGTTTCAACGGTCGCATCAATCCGGCTGTTGGCACACTCGACCCGGCAACCACCGGGGAGCAATGACTCATCCTCTAGAATTTTCCAGTTTTCTTCGTGGCGGTCACGCAGGGTCTTGATGATGTCGTAGTCTTGCGGATTAAGGTGAATACGCACCTTGTCATCACCAATCGGCAATAGCTTTAACGCTTCGCGCAACACCTGGCGAATCTGGCTGGAGTCGCGATCCAGCTCGCGCTGAATCACCTCGCGCGTGATGCGGCTGACCAAGTCGATCATGGCCGCTTCAATTTGCTGGTCCTGCTCGGCGATGGGCTCAAACAGCTGTTCCATAATCCGCTCAAGCCCTTCAAGCTTGCTGGCTAAAGCGGCGTCGGCTTCTTGCTTGGCCTTAAGCTGACCGGCGTGATAGCCATCGCGCTCGCCGGTTAATAAACCTTCGTTATAGGCCTCCTGACGAATCGCTTCCAGCTCATCCAGTGTCAGCGGCTTGAGATCTTCCAGGGTGACGTCTTCGCTCTCGGCCGGGGCATTTGCAGTTTCGGCACTTGGCTGCTGATCAGACGCCGTGACGGCGTCCTCAGCTGGTTCCACATGCTGATCGAAGCTGGGCAATGACCAGACATCCAGTGCATTGATATCGCCGGCGCGAATAAGCTCGCTTTGTACTTCCTTAGCCATCTTGGCTTACACCATTTCTTCGCCGCCCTTGCCGCCAAGGACAATTTCCCCGGCTTCGGCCATGCGGCGGGCGATGGTGAGAATCTCTTTCTGCGCAGTCTCAACATCACTGACGCGCACAGGGCCCTTGGCTTCGAGGTCGTCGCGCAGCAACTCAGCCGCTCGCTTGGACATGTTCTTGAAGACTTTCTCCTTGATCGCCTCGTCTGCACCCTTAAGTGCGAGCACCAGCACATCAGAAGACACTTCACGCAGCAGCGCTTGAATACCGCGATCATCCACATCGGAGAGGTTATCAAACACAAACATCAAGTCTTCGATCTGCGATGACAGGTCTTCATCGACTTCACGAATCGAGTCCATCAACTGCCCTTCAACCGAGCTGTCGAGGAAGTTCATGATATCTGCCGCACGCTTGATCCCGCCCAGGCTGGCGCGACTGGTGTTGGAGTTACCGGAGAATTGTTTCTCCAGAATCAGGTTCAATTCTTTCAGGGCAGCCGGCTGCACAGTGTTCAACGAAGACACCCGCAAGACGATATCCAGACGCACTTTATGGTCGAAGTGGCTGAGCACCTCGCCCGCTTGGTCCGGGTCGAGATAAGCCACCACAATGGCTTGAATCTGCGGGTGCTCGTAGCGAATCACATCAGCCACTGCGCGCGGTTCCATCCATTTGAGGCTGTCGAGGCCACTGGTGCTGCCACCGAGCAAAATCCGATCGATCAAGTTGCCGGCTTTGTCTTCACCGAGGGCCTGGGTGAGCATTTTGCGAATGTAGCCATCGGCGCCAACACCCAAGCTGGTCTGGTCGCCGACAATATCGACAAACTCACCCATGACCAATTCAACTTGGTCACGGTTGATATTGCGCATGCCAGCCATGGCCACGCCGACCTTCTGCACTTCCTTCGGCCCGAGGTGACGCAGCACCTGCGCCGCATCGGTTTCACCCAAGGACAGCAGCAGTATGGCGGCCTTCTCGACCTTATCTAACTTGGCGTTCGCGCGACCTTCACTCATCGTCGTTGATCCACTCTTTAACTACCTGAGCAACCCGGCCCGGATCTTCGGCAACCAGACTTTTAATTGCGTTGAGCTGAGCGTCATAGCCTTCGCTGGGGCTTGGCAACAAGATGCTTTGCGGACCGCCGAGGCTAACCCGATCAGCCGCCAAACCGCCGGCCATGTCACCTAACTCTACATCGCCGTCGGGGCCACCGGCCACCGACATTTCACGACTTTTTCCGCCGCCCGTAATGTTGTTCAACACCGGACGCAGCACACCAAAGACCAGCACCAGAATAAACAGTACGCCCAGGACTTGCTTAACCGTGTCCCAGAACCATGGCTGGGTGTAGAACGGAATATCTACAATTTCCTCACCAGTAACCGCACTGAAGGGTGTGTTGATGACGCTGACGCTGTCACCACGGCTTGCATCAAATCCCACTGAATCTTGCACCAGGCGGGTAAAGCGCGCCAACTCATCGCTGCTCCACGGCACTTGGGTGGTTTCTCCCGTTGCCGGATCAACTTTAAGTTGATCGTCCACCACCACCGCGACAGATAACCGGCGCAGGCGACCTTGCTGTTGCTTGGTATGGCTGATCGAACGGTCCAGCTCATAGTTGCGGGTCGCTTGTTCACGCTTGTCAGCCGGGAATGGCGCCAGCATCGGCTGGCCGGTCGTCGGATCCATCACTTGCTGACCATTGGCGTCGAGCAATGGCTGGCCGGCAGCGACTGGACCGGCTGGTCCTGCAGCGGCTGGCGCGTTTGCCTGCTGCGGCGCATTGGTCGGCGTCGGCGGCTGATTACTCAACGCGCCCGGTACACCTTGCGGCGGTAGACTGCTGCTACGCTGTTCATCGGTTTTCTGCTCGCTGCGCAGTGCCGGCTGATCAGGGTTGAACATCTCTGATGTGGACTCAACGGCGCTGAAATCGACATCAGCCGAAACCTCGGCTTTATAACGGCCTGAGCCTAGAACCGGTTGCAGAATATTGTGTACGCGCTGGGTCATCAGGCTTTCAAGGCGACGGCTGTAGTCGAATTGTTTGCCCGCCATGGTCAATGCTGAGTTCTCTTGCTGATCACTGAGCAGGTTGCCTTTCTGATCCACCACGGTCACGTGCGACTTATCCAGCTCGGGTACGCTGGTCGCCACTAAATTGACGATCGCCATCACCTGGCTTGGCTCAAGGCCCCGCCCCGAATACAGCTCAACCAGCACCGAGGCGGTGGGCTTGCGGTCATCGCGCACAAACACCGAGCTTTTCGGGATGGCCAGATGCACGCGTGCGGCCTTGACGTTGTTAAGACTGGAAACCGTACGCGCCAACTCACCTTCAAGACCACGGCGATAGCGCGTGGCTTCCATAAACTGGCTAGTGCCAAGGCCTTGCTCTTGGTCAAGAATTTCAAAACCCAAGGTTTTGTCGCTCGGCGCCACACCCGCTGCCGCCAGACGCATGCGCGCACGCGCCATGTCATCGGCCTTAACCAATAAGGCGCCTGAGTTTGGCTCAACGGTGTAAGCAATATCCGCCGCCGACAGGGTTTGCATCACTTGCGATGCATCCATGCCATCGAGGCTGCCGTAAAGCGGGCGATAGTCTGGCTGCTGCGACCACAAGACCACAGCAAAACCGATCGCCACGCTGGCCGCCAAACCGACCATAAGGCCGACCTGACGAAGCATGGTCATTTCGGAAAGGTTTTCCAGAAATGTAAGCCCGAACAACGGCTTTTTCGAGCCGTCAGAACCGCCAGTGGTAGCCGGCATATTTGCCGAGAGTGCGTCAGCCATGATTCAAATTCCGCCTTTAAACCGGCATCTGCATGATGTCTTGATAAGCCTGAACCAGTTTATTGCGCACCTGGGTCATGGCCTGGAATGAAACGCTGGCCTTCTGCGACGCCACCATCACGTCAGTCAGATCAACGCCGCTCTTACCCATTTCAAACGCTGTGGCCAATTGGCTGGACGCCTGCTGGGTTTCATTCACCTTGCCAACGGCCTGACCGAGCATGTCAGAAAAGCTCGGGGCACCCGGCTCGGGTGTCGCTGACACAGGTTTTGGACGCGCCATGGCTTCCGCCTGCATGGAACGCATTTCCAACATCAGTCGATTAAATTCAATGCCTTGGCTCATACCTTCCTCCACTGGCCGCTTTCTTTTTGACGCTTCGCGGCGCTATGACTAGGTATTTGCAACAAGGATGCCAGTTACGCAGGACGGGGGAATTATTCTGATCAGATAGCGTGATTGCGCGAACGCGGGTGACGCTCTCGGATGGTCGACGCTTTTTTCATCCACCATTGCGGCTTCGAATACTCGGTTTCTTTCGCACGGGCCATAGTGGACAAGCTTCGCGTTGTCACACCCTACAAGAGCCACCGTTTTCGTACGAACGGGTAACGGCCCGTGGGGTGGATGACACCTTTTTCATCCACCATTGCGGTCTCGAAAATTCAAGAACTTGCAACATCTCGGTGGCCAAGCTTCGCGTTGACGCCCCCTACAAAGGGCGCCGTTGGCACCCGTAAATGCGTGCTAATGGTTGGCGCTTAACTGGCGTAAAGGTAGGCCTCAACATCCATGCCGGCATCGCGCATCTGCGCCAGCTTGTAGCGCAAGGTCCGCGGGCTGATGCCCAAGCGCTCTGCTGCCTCTTTGCGGCGGCCACGCTCGGTGCGCAAGGTATCAATAATCACCTGAAACTCGCGGCGACGAAGATCTTCGCCCAAAGCCCCGGATTCTTGCGCGGTCACCTCTTCGATCAGCACCTCGCCTGACACTGTCTGTGTCACAGGCGCAGACCGTACGGCAATCGGCGCCAAAGAACTGGTGCCCACTGGCGCCGCGAGACATAGATCATGCGGCTCAACCTTGCCACCTTGCTGCAAAATCAATGCGCGCTGCACCGCGTTATCCAACTCCCGGACGTTGCCCGGCCAGGCGTGCGCCAACAAACAGGCTTGGGCCTGAGCGGAAAATCGCACCGGGGCGTGGTTCATTTTTTTGACGTGCTTGGCCAGCAATCGCTCAGCCAAAGGCACGATATCCGCAGGCCGCTCACGCAGTGGCGTCCACGCCAGCGGAAACACCGAAAGCCGGTAGTACAGATCTTCGCGAAAACGCCCCGCCGCCACATCACCGACCATATCGCGGTTGCTGGTCGCCAGTACGCGAATGTCCAGCTCAATCGGCTTACGCCCGCCAACGCGCTCGACCTCACGCTCCTGCAACACACGCAACAATTTCGCCTGTAATGCCAACGGCATTTCAGAAATTTCATCGAGCAAAATAGTGCCGCCGTTGGCCAATTCAAACTTGCCCGGCGCACTGGTCACGGCACCGGTAAACGAACCCTTCTCATGGCCAAACAAGGTGGCTTCGAGCATGTTGTCCGGAATCGCTGCGCAGTTGATCGCAATAAATGGCTTGTTCGCGCGGGGCGATTGATCATGGATATAGCGGGCCAACACTTCCTTGCCGGTGCCCGACTCGCCAGTGATCAACACCGTCGAGTCGCTGCGCGCCACGCGGGCAGCCAGATCGAGCAGTTGTACGCTGGCGGGCTCAACCGCAACCGGGCCTTGTGGGTCATCATGGGCAATAACCCCGCGCGCGTGCAGATCAACCAAGGCCAGCAGCGCTTTGGGCTCAAAAGGTTTAACCAAGTAATCGGCGGCGCCTTGACGCATGGCATCCACGGCGCGTTCAACAGCACCAAAGGCGGTCATCAACAGCACCGGCATCTGCGGCAACCGCTGGCGAATAGCCGCAAGCAATTGATGGCCGTCCATACCCGGCATATTGACGTCAGTGATCACCAAGCCAAAGGATTGCTGCTCCAGCACCCGCAGCGCCGCTTCGGCACAGTCCACCGCCTGGTAATCATGACCGCCAATGCTCAAGGTATCGGCCAATGCTTCACGTAGCGCGCGGTCGTCTTCGACCAATAGAATTTTAGCGGCCATGCGGGCTACTCCTGAACAATCGTGGGTGCCGTGCAAATCAACGGCAATATCAATAATGCGCTGGTACCGCGCCCTGGCTTGGACAGCAACTTCAGCTCACCCTGGTGGGCTTTGGCCACAGCCTTGACCACCGCAAGCCCCAGGCCGGTGCCTGTGGTTTTAGTGGTAAAGAACGGCTCGCCCAAACGCGCCAGGGTCTGAGCGTCAATACCAGGACCGTCATCACTGATGCATAGGCGCAAGGTGTTGGCGCGGCTGTACAGATGTATTTTCAAACGGGCTTCGCGCCCACAGGCTTGAATAGCGTTCTCAACCAAATTCAGTGCAGTGCCAACCAAGGTGTCGCGGTTGCACAGCAATTCGCCGCTGTAACTGTCGCATTGCCAGCGCACCTGCATGCCCTGCACATGGGTTTCGCCCGCTGCGCGCAAGGCAGAGAATAAGGCTTTCGGGCTGATGCGATCCGGCAGTGGTAAGTCGCCACGGGCAAAAATCAACATGTCGCGCACTTGGTGTTCAAGCTCATGCAGGCGTTCTTTCAAGCGCCCGGCAAAGCGCTGCTGCTGTTCCGCGGGTAGCACTTGTTCAGTCAAGTGACTGGCATACAGCAAGGCGGCAGAAAGCGGTGTACGGATCTGGTGAGCCAATGAAGCAACCATTCGGCCCAACGCTGACAAGCGCTCATGCCGGGACAGTTGGTCTTGCAGGCGACGAGTTTCTGTCAGGTCAGTGAGTAGCACCAGTTGACCCGGTTCGCCATGCAGTGAACGGGTGGCAATCGCCAGACGCCTGCCATCCTTGAGCGAGACTTCATGACCATCGTCTTCACGCGGGGCAAAGCTGCGGGCGATAACTTCACGCCAGAGCATGCCTGCAAGCGGTTTGCCTAACAGGTTGCGCGCCACCGGGTTTGCCTCGCGCACGACACCTTGGCCGTCGATCACTATCACCCCGCCGGGCAGCAGATCGAGCAAGCTTTGCAGGCGCAGGGCCAAGCGTTCTTTCTCAGCCAATTCCTGCATACGCTGCGCACTGACCAATGCCAGCTGGCCTTTGAGCTCAGTGACCCGCGACTCAAGCAGGCTATAGGACTCGCTGAGCTGGTTGGACATCTGATTAAACATCTCAAATGCCTGTTCCAGACTCTCACGACCGGCTTGTTCGGCCGGTTCGGCGGGCATCTTCGTGGTGTTTTCAGCAATTTTGGCAGGGCTAGTCATTGTTCTATCTCGCGCAGCGCGCCGTCATAAGACAGTCAGTTGCATGAGTGTTAGCAATACCCGTGCCGAAAAAAATATCGTTTAATATCAATCAGATAAAAAATAAGGCCGAAGATAGCGTCAATCCTTCGGCCTTATTTCGGGGGGTCGCGCCAAGCGAATGACTTATCACTGGCGGCGCATCAATATTGCCGCAAGCTACTCGTCCATGCCCTCATCGTCACGACGGGTCATATTGTATTTGCGCATTTTCTCAACCAAGGTCGTGCGCCGAATACGCAGGCGTTCAGCTGCCCGAGCAACGACGCCATTGGACTCATCCAGCGCCTGTTGAATCAAACCCTGCTCAAGGTTACCCAAGTAATCTTTAAGGTCGATGCCTTCAGCCGGGAGTTGCGGCGCAGTTTCCGGGCCTGGCAGGCCAGCGAAGATAGCGGCGCGCTCTTCAAACTCATCGAGTATGGTTTCATGCAGGTGCTCGTCTTCATCGTCGACATGGCGAAATTTCTTCGGCAGCTCACCGAGCCCGATCACTCCATAGGGATGCATAATCGCCATGCGCTCGACCAGGTTGGCCAGTTCACGCACATTACCCGCCCAGTCATGGCGACACAGCGACATGATCGCCGCCGAGTTAAAACGAATTGAACCGCGTTTTTCATGCTCCATCCGCGAGATCAGTTCATTCATTAGCAGCGGAATGTCTTCGATCCGCTCCCGCAGCGGCGCCATCTCGATCGGAAATACATTTAACCGGTAATACAGGTCTTCACGGAAGGTGCCTGCCTCGATCATGCTTTCAAGGTCTTTGTGGGTCGCCGCAATAATGCGCACGTCAGCTGTTTGGGTTTTATTGCTGCCCACGCGTTCGAAGGTGCGCTCCTGCAGTACGCGCAGGAGTTTGACCTGCATCGGCAATGGCATGTCGCCAATTTCATCGAGAAACAGGGTGCCGCCGTTAGCCAACTCAAAACGCCCGGCCCGGCTGGTGATCGCACCGGTAAAGGCGCCCTTCTCATGACCAAAGAGTTCACTTTCCAAAAGCTCAGCCGGAATCGCCCCGCAATTAACCGGTACAAATGGGCCTTCACGGCGCTTGGAGTGATAATGCAGGTTGCGCGCGACCACCTCCTTGCCGGTGCCCGACTCGCCAAGAATCAGCACGCTGGCTTCGGTGTCAGCCACTTGCTGCATCATCTGCCGCACTTGCTGAATGGCACGACTGGTTCCGACCAGGCTGCGGAATAAATTGGTTTCACGCTGACGACCACGGGCACGAGCCTGGTCATACATTTCACGGTAGACCTGAGCACGGTGCAGCGAATCCAAGAGCTTGTTGTAGCTGGGCGGCATCTCAAGGCTCGCCAGCACGCTGCGGCGATTGTCCTCGGGCCACTCTGCGGGTGCTGACTCATCGATCAGCAGCACCGGCAAGAACTCATCCCAACTCACCAACTGCTTGACCTGCTCAAGCAGCTCCCCGCTGCTTTGCACGTCACCGAGCATGACGCACAGCACTGCGCGGCTCGATTCAAGGTCAGCCACTGTGGCTTTCCATGAAGCGCTGTCACAGGCTAAATGCTCTTCACCTAAAAAATTTAAAATCACCGTTAAATCGCGGCGACGCTCAATGTTGTCATCGATCAACAAAATTTTGGTTTCACGCCACATAGTTTTATTTCATGTCCGGGAGTGAAAAATCGGCTGGCCCACTATCTGTACCGCCAGCATATAGCCATTAAGTTAAATCAATTAACTCGGCAGATGTCAATTTTATGGCGTGTTTTATTTGCATTGTCCGACCAACGCCAATATTGACGCTTAATCGTTCAATGGGAACACACAATTGAAGGGAGCCACTAAGAAAAATGCTTTGAACGACTGTCAAAGCAGCTGAAGCCACGCCACACAAGGCGTGTGGCGGAACATCGGAAGACGGGGATTTAGCCGAATAACTGATAAACCTTGGCACCACTGTGGGCTTGGTTCAGCTGCACCAACTCACCGGCCAGACGCTTTTGCTCGGCCTGGCAGACATTTACCAATTCACGATACAAATCGAGCAATTCAGTCATACGGGCGCGCAGGGTTTCTTCGTCATCGCTGACATCCAGCATGGCTTCATCAACCGCTGCGCGACACTGCAGATCCAGGCTGCCAATTGCAGTCCAGTCCTGAGTTGCCAAGGCGCTGCGCAGTGCGCTGCCGGTGTCTTGAAGACGCTGTACTGATGAATTCATAACTTACTCCACGCTCTTAACCGATCGCGTCCCAACCGGATTTAATATTACGCAACAGGCCAGCCACTTCTTCAAGCGGCTCAGCTTGGTTTTTAACGTTGGCTTCAAACAACCGCGCCGACATGTATTCATACAGACTGTCGAGGTTTGCCGCCAGTTCACCGCCCTGCTGCAAATCCAGACCGTCACGCAAGCCGCCAACAATGCCAATGGCTTTACCGATCAATTCACCCTTGAGCGCAACCTGACCACGCTCCATGGCGCCACGCGCTTGAGCGATACGGGTCAAACCACCTTCCATGAGCATCTGAATCAACCGATGCGGGCTCGCATCTACAGCCTGCGCCTGAGTATTAACGGCTTGGTACTGCTTCATCGCTGCCATCGCGTACATTGTCGCTCTCGCTTATATCTGTGCCTGATGCTTAGCTATCGGCGCATTTACGAGAAGCTTTAACGATTCTTAGTTATTTGATTGAACCTAAATCCGTATACCGCTCAGGCTCTACTGCGGGTGGTCGACCCATGATTTCGCCAATTTTTTATCGCCGCAAAACCCGAACAACCGACGCTTACGGGGTTGACGCTTTTTCGACCACCATTTGCGGAGCAAATTATTTAGGCAGTTTCGACTTCGGGAGCGATGGCGTCCCAAGCGGATTTAATCTCGCCGAGCAGCGCTTCAACTTCATCGAGGGAACGCGGGGTTTTATCCACAGCGACGCCTGCCAGACGGCGGGTCATATAGTCGTATAGCGAATCGAGATTTTGCGCCAACTCACCACCCAGCTCCATATCCAGGCTGCCTTGAAGGGCACCGATAATACTGAGCGTGCTGCTGACAGCCTCACCGCGCGTGCCTGGCTTGTTATCGGCCTGGGCCTGACGCGCTATACGCAACCGGGCTATAGCACCCTCAAGTAGCATCTGCACCGCACGGTATTGGCTAACCTCTTGGCTGACCGCAACTTGCTTGTACATATCAATCGGTTGTTGGCTCATGACTTACTTGTCCTTTTTGACGAACCCTGGCAGCGCTTCAAGCGACTGGGTCAAACGGTCGCTGGTCTGGCTAAGCTGGCTGACCAAGGCATCCATCGCGTTGAATTGCTTATAAAGCCGGTCCTGAACCGATAGGATGCGGCGATTAAGGTCAACTCGCTGTTGCTTCACATCATCTAAGGTTAATTGCAGCCCACTGATGCGTTGCTCAAGCACCCCGCCACCCTTGGAAAAGCCATCAACACTCTTATCCAGTCGACTGGTTAAGCCAGTTTCCCCGGTAAAAAACTTACCAACGGAATCGAAGTTGTTTTCCAGCGCGCCCTTCAGCTTATCGTCATCAATCGCCAGGGTGCCGTCTTTCTGGGTCGAAATCCCTATGTCGGCGAGCACTCGAATGCCTGATTGAGCGGCAGGGTCAACCAACTCATTACGTATGGCGCTTAGCAGGTTACGCACACTTGAATCACCCACCAAGCCGCCCACTAGCGGCTCGTTGCCTTCGCCCACACTCACCACGCTGGTGAGCTGATTGCTGGTGGTAATTAACTTGTTGTAAGCATCAACAAATTTTTTGATGTTATCGGTGACGCCAGTGGTGTCTTCACCTACCTTCAGTGTCAGTGGCTTGCCCGCGTCAGTCTTGGCTACCAGCTCTAGCGTCACGTCTGGAATGGCACCGGTTACGCTGTTGGTCTTACTGTTAAGCACCAGCCCATCAATACTAAATTCAGCGTCAGCAGCTTGAGAGATATAACCCGCACTGCTCGCGTTCGCATTGTCTAATGCCTGGGCGCCGTCCGCGTTGAGCACGCTAAGGTTGCCAGTACCACTGACAATGACGTCGTTGCCAGCTCCGGTGGTCGTCGAGCTGAATACCAAGCGAGACTCACCCGTACTTGGGTTACTGACAATGTTTGCGCTGATGCCCTGCTCTTTTAATGCAGCATTGAGCTGGTCGCGAGTGCTGGCGAGGTCTGAACCTGGCGCGATCTTCACATCAGTCACATCACCGTCAGCACCGAGCTTAACCGAGATGGTTTCGTCACCCGAACCACTGGTGAAGTCGCCCGGAACAGACGCTGTAGCGACTTTGCTCGAGCTGGCAAGACGGAGAACTTCAATCGAGTAGCTGCCAGGTAACGCGCTCTTGCTGGCAGATGCCGTCAACGAACCGGTATTGGACGAAGTGGCTGTGCGGTTCTCGAACAGCTTAGGATCATTCAGAGCTGCCAAGGCAGTCTGGAACTCGCTCAAAGCGCTCTTAAGTGTACCCAGCGCTGTGAACTTGGCAGTGGACGTATCTTCAAGGCGCTTAAGCTGTGCTTCCTTGGGGGCTTTCTCGGCATTGACCAACGCACCGACAACAGCGTCGATGTCCAAACCGGAACTGCCAAGACCTGATATACCGACCATGTTCTCCACCTCGTCATGGGTTTGACGCTAAATTATCTAGTGGCAACCCCTTACAAAAATCATGCCGCCTACCCACAATCAGATAGAGATGCGGCCTTTATGCTTCAGCCTTGAACAACAAGCTGCGAACCGCCTCAAGGCTTTCGGCAAGCTTGAGTGCATCTTCAGATGGCATCTGGCGAATGACATCGCCTGAAGCCGAATCTGTTACTTGGACCACAACGCGGCCAGAAGAATCATCCACTGCAAAATTCAGGTCACGGCGGATAGACTGCATATACCCCTGAATCGATGAAGCGGCCTCTTCAACGGCTTGAGTTGAAGACTCGGGTTCTTGCTCGACCAGTTGTTGTTCAGTGACCGCAACGGGGTCAACCTTGACCGCCGCATCTAGGCGATTGCCTGTGGCTTGCAGAGGCGCTTTTGCGGCGCTATTTACCAACGACAACGTATTGCTGGTTGCTACGTCCATCGTTAAATCCTCTGAATGGCAAGACGGGGAGAAGCGCTAAAGCACTTCCCCCCGCGATGTTTGCCTAACCTGTAACTATTACTGCAGGAGGCTGAGAACAGCCTGTGGCAGTTGGTTAGCCTGGGCCAGAATCGCAGTACCAGCCTGTTGCAGCACTTGGTTCTTGCTGAGGTTAGCAGTTTCAGCAGCGTAGTCGGTGTCTTGGATACGGCCACGAGCAGCCGATACGTTCTCACCGATGTTCTGCAAGTTAGCGATGGTGTTGTCGAAACGGTTCTGCACCGCACCGAGGTCCGCACGCTGAGAGTCGATCTGCTTCAGAGCATCATCGATGATCAGTACAGCAGCTTGCGAGCCTTTTGCAGTCGAAATATCCAGATCGCTAATCTTGTTAGCCGTCGCTGCTGTACCGGCAGTTACAGTACCAGTAATGGCACCCGGGTCATCAGTACCTGCTGCAACAGCGATGCTGGTCAGGATGTCTGCACCATCAGCATCAGCTTTCGAGAGGAAAGAGATCGCGCCAGTATCGTCAGCGAACGCACCCACACCAATGTTGGAGTCGTTGATTGCCGCAGCCACTTTACCGCCAATAGCGGCAGCATCATCGCCTTTCTTAATTGCGGCACTTACTACGGTCACATCACCGCTTGCCAACGTGATGGTGACATCAAGCGTACCGTCATCAGTAGCGGCACCAGCTGCGGCAGCGATATCGCCTTCGAAATAATCGCCAGTCAAAGAGTCAGAGCTCATCTCATCAATGCCGACGCTGATCATTTCGTTAGCAGCAGAACCCACTTGGAAGCTGGTAGTACCGAAAGTACCGTCGAGCAGCTTGCGACCACCAAAGGTGGTGGTGTTGCTGATACGGTCCAGTTCTTTTTTCAACTGGGTCACTTCAGAGTTCAGTGCATCGCGTTCTGAGTCGCTGTTCGAGCCGTTAGCTGATTGCAGAGACAGGTCACGCATACGCTGCAGCAAGTTGGTCGACTGTTGCAGCGCACCTTCAGCGGTTTGCGCCAGAGAGATGCCGTCGTTGGCGTTCTTCACCGCAACACCCAAGCCGTTGATTTGGCTGGTCAGACGGTTAGAGATTTGCAGGCCAGCGGCGTCGTCTTTAGCAGAGTTGATACGCGAACCGGTAGACAAACGCTGCAAGGAGTTAGCCAGCGAATTGGAAGACGAGTTCAGGTTGCGCTGAGTGTTCAAGGACGCAATGTTGGTATTGACTGTAAGGGCCATGATGTTTGCCTCCAATAGGCTAGTGTCTTAGGTATCTGGGTGTTGCGAGCTGTGGGCTTGAGCCTTGCTCCGGCACCCAGTTACTTCGCATTCGTAATTTGTATCGGCGTTACTGGCACAAGCTTTAGATTTATTTTCAAGGCATTTCTAATTATTTTATTAACCTTTAAAAAACAACAACTTAAGCAAATAAAAACCATCAAATCAGAAACAAAACACAGACCATTCTTAGGGTGGTCAACGCGAAGCTTGGCCACCGCGGCGCTGCACATTCTTAAATAGGTTGTGGCCGCGAATGGTGGCCGAAAAAGCGGCGACCACCCTATAGCTTATTAAACAAATTAAGGCTGCTGATCTTCACATAGCTCTGCTGCGCCGCATCGAGCACGATGGACTGGAATGAAAGCCGTGACAGGGCTTCGGCGTAATCCAGCTCACGCAGATCTGCCTGCACACCTTTATTAACCAAGGTGACGTTCTCATTATCGGTCTGGGTTGACTCAATAGTGTTAAGCCGCGCACCGATATTGCCTCGGGCTTTATCCACCGTGCCGATGCTGTTATCCAGGTTAGTCACCGCTAGCGCTATCGCATCACGAACCTGGCGGTTGCCCTCAGGTGTATTGGGTGCACCCTCAAGAGACTGGCGCAGGCTGACAATGGTGTTGAGAATCCCAACACTGCTTTGTGGCGGCGATGCCGGATTAGCGTCCGGCCCCTCAATGGTGAAACTGGACGAAGCTGGTGGCGTGCCGTTAACAAAAAAGGTCGTGCCGGAAAAATGAATTTGGGTGTCGTTTTCATCATCCAAACGCCCGGTTGTCGTCGTACCCGGCGCAGGCAATGTGGTGATGGTGTAATTAAGCGGATCGGTGGCATCGAAATCGAGCTGAATGCCCCCCGCCGGGAAATTGGCAAAGGCGACGTCATCTTCAACCAGCAAACCACTGACACTGTTGGCTGGCGCCGGCGGCACTGAGTTATCGGTCAAACTCAAGCGCCCGCCATTGACCACATCCTGAAACACCGCTTTACCGCTGTCGCTAATCGGTAACTCCAGAGAGCTGGCGATTTGCAATTTACGCTGGCCGTCATCCCCGGTGTAGGAATAGGTTCCATCTGGATTCTGTACAAAGGGCTGAGTCTTGCCCTGAAAACCTGAGAATAAGTATTCGCCGCGAGCATTGCGCGAATTCATCAGGCCTAACAATTCGTCTTCGCGCTGACCAAGCTCTGCAGAAATCGACTGCCGATCTTCTTGACTCAACGTTCCGTTACCGGCCGAAAGTGAAAGCTCACGCACCCGTTGCAAGATGGTGTTGACCGAGTTAAGCGTGCTCTCTTCCTGGTTCAGGCTGTTCTTTGCCGCCGTCAGGTTCGAGCCATACTGATTGAGCACATTCTGTTGCTGCTCAAGTTGCAGCAGACGTACCGAGGCCACCGGATCATCGGCTGGCGACAGAATCCGGTTACCGGAGCTGATCTGCTCCTGAGTGCGGGTCACATCCGAATAGTTGCGCTGCAGGCCGGACACGCCATTATTAAACGCTTGAATGGTGGAAATACGCATGCCTGGGCCTCATTAAACGATTGGCTGTTCGCGAATCAAATGGCTCAGGCTGTTATTAGCACTGAGCCCGCACCGAATTATCTAAACGCGCCGATCAGGGTATCGAACAAAGAGCGCGCAACTTGAATCACTTGTGCAGAAGCGTTGTAGTACTGCTCGAACTTGATCAGGTTGGCCGCCTCTTCATCCAGACTCACACCCGACAAGGAGTCTCGGTTGTCGGTGGCTTGCTTAAGGATAGAACTGGTCGCGTCGCTATCTTGGCGTGCCTGGGCAGTCAAGGTGCCCACCCGCTCGACCAAATCGCCATAGCCATCGGTAAAATTCAGCCCGGTAGATCCAGTGACAGTTGGGTCGATGCCGATGGTTTGTTGGTTCTGTAAATCAACCAGTTTTAGCGCGTTACGGTTATCCGAAACGCCACCCGTATTGAAGTCGATGCTGAAGGTATCGCCATTTTCTGGACGACCGCTGACGCTGAAGGTCACGACATTGCCGCCGCCCATATCCAGCTCATACGTATTCTTTTGCCCCGGCACAAAGGCACCGCCGCCAACCAGGGTTAAGCCTGGGACCGGCGTACCCGGAGGGCTTTCGAAACCGCCGGCACCGTTGTAGGTCAATCCCACAGGCAAGGCGGCTTTGATTGCAGCCAAGTCAATGGGACTGGACCCCGATGCGGTTAGATCGGGTTGTGAAATGGTGCCCGTGCCGCGGTTGCTGCCGGTGATATTGCCGTTGGCATCCAGTGCGCCATTGACCGCGCGGACCGGGGCGGCAAAGCCAAGCTGATCTGCCTGATCGAGCACGGTGGAAATAGAGGTCGCACCGCGCCGGGTTGGCTGCAACTCGAACGTATCGCCTGCAGCTGGCGCTGGTGTGCCTACGACAATCTGAAAGCCCTGATCACGGCCACCGCTGTCAGCGAAACTCAAGGTGCCCGGTGGGTTCTCGGTCACGGCCAGTGTTTGATTGTCACTCAAGCGTCTGGCGGTGTAGTTGGTGCCGTCAAACTGCAAACGATAATCGCTGGTGGTCAAAATGGAGGTATCGGTAATGTTCAGGATCGGCTGTGCATTCGTGGTGTTGCTGGCATAACTTTTAACCCGCAGCGCCGCCAACTCAGGTGCATTGAAGTCACCGAACAACGCCGAACCCACCTGCCCCTTGAGATCAACCCCCTCACCCAGCTGTGTGTTGATCTGATCGCTCACCGACAACGCCAGCCGACCAAGCGAGTTAAGCGTTGGATCAAGGGTTTCGGAACGGTAGCGAAGCAAACCGCCCAGCTCGCCGCCGCTTAATTGCGTGGTGATGCCCTGGCGTGAAGCGCCACTGACAAATTCGATCTCAACCCGATTTGGATCACCCTTGCCAGGCACAGCCTCCAGACGGCTGGCGGTACTGCCAACAATCAAGGGTTGGCCACTGCCAACAAATACGTTCAGGGTGTTGTTGTCTTGCGGCACAACGGTAACCCCGACAAAGGTCGACAGCTGACGAATGGCCTCTTCACGTGCATCGAGTAGGTCATTGGGCGCCTGCCCGGTGGCCGCCGATTTGGCAATGGCGTCGTTCAGGCTGGCAATGGAGCCGGCCAGCCGATTGACCTGATCGGTCACCGCTGACATTTGCTTATTGATAAAGGAGTTTTGTTCATCAACCCGGTCATAAACCGTATTGAAACGCCGACTCAGGCCTTCAGCCTGGGACAGCACCAACTGCCGTGCGGGTCCATTGGAAGGGTCTTCCGCCGCGGTTTGCAGCGCCGAGAAAAACTCCTGCAGCGAAGGGGTAATACCAGTGGTTGAACCCGCTAACAGAGAGTCGAGTTGCTCAATCTGGCTTTTGTAGGATTCGACATCGCTGCTCAACGAGGTGCTGGTGCGCACCTGGGTGGTCAGAAACTCGCTGTAGGTACGGCGAATATCAACCAGCGTGGTCCCCGAGCCAATAAAACCCGCACCGCTGAACTGCGGAACGCGCGTGCCCTGCACTGCATCCTGGCGCGAGTAGCCCGGGGTGTTGACGTTGGTGATGTTATGCCCGGTAACCGACAACTGCGTCTTGTTTGACGACAGCCCAGACAAACCGATATTGAGTAAGTCAGCCATTATTCAGCTCATCCACGCGTTGGCGTCGTATCGACGGCGGCGACAGTTTGATAGACGGCCATCTTCCGGGCGATCTGCGAGATTTTGCGGGCGTATTGCGGGTCAGTGGCGTACCCGGCTTTCTGCAACTCTTTAACGAATTGCTCTGGGTTTTGCGTGCTGCCCAGTGCCTTGTCGTAGCGACCATTGTTTTGCAGGAAGCTGACGTAATCTTCAAAGCTTTGCGCAAATGAATCATAAGAGCGAAATGATGCCGCTTCTTTCACCGCTTGGCCGCCTTTGTATTCGGTGGTCATCACCTGAGCTGTTTCGCCGCCCCAGGTGTTATGGCTTTTAATGCCAAACAGGTTGTGACTGACGCTACCGTCTTGCTGGCGAATAATTGATTTGCCCCAACCGGTTTCGAGCGCTGCCTGAGCCACCAGATAGCGAGCCTCTACGCCAATCTTGGCGGCCGCTTTTTCTGCCATGGGCAGCATGGTCGCAATAAAATCTGCAGGTGACGTAAAGGCCGCACCGCCTTTAGCCCCTTTGCCACTCAGCCGGCTGCCGGTCACAGCATCACTGCCATTGATGCTTAGGCCCTTATCGGTTGGCGCTGCATGGGCAATGGCCGGGATCCAGTCCTTGTTCGCTAAGACTTGAGCACCTGCGGTGTCAGTGGTCGGGGTAATGCCCGCCAGCAAACGGTCTGTGAGCTTGCCCGGCAATGAAAGACGACGCTTGTTGATCAAGCTGGAGTCATCGCGGCTGCTATCAACTGAAGCCACCGATTTCACCGCAACAGCGCCGCTCGCTGAAACCGCAGGCGCAGCCCCGCTGGTCGCACTGCCTGTACTGGTGATGCTGTTATCCGGCTGGGCAAAGGGATTAGGCCGATCACTGTGGCTTTTCATTTTGCTCATCTGGCGCGCCAAAACATCCGCCAGCCCAATGCCGTTTTTGTTATTGGACATGGTCACAGCCAATTGCTGGTCATACATGCCCTGATAGGTTTTACCCTCTTCACTGTTCATGAAATTGCCTTCGCTAAACCCTTCATTAGCGGAGCGCATGGCTTTGAGCATTTCATTGAGAAACAGCGACTCGAACTCTTTGGCAACTTTGCCAATGTTGGCTTCGCTGTCACCGCCGACTTTAAATTTATTCAGTCGGTTGAGGTCAGTGGCGGCGCCGGTATCAAGTGAGCTGGTGCCAGCGCTGGCAAGTCCTGCTGAGAGTCGAGAATCCATCGATCCGTCCCTTAAATAACGATCAAGTCAGCCTGCAAAGCGCCGGCTTGTTTCAGCGCTTCGAGGATGGCCATAAGGTCGGAAGGCGCAGCGCCAACCTGGTTTACCGCACGGACGATTTCATCCAGCGTGGTGCCCGGACCAAAGCGGAACATCGGCTTGGCCTCTTGCGTTGCATCCACCCGTGAGCGTGGAACCACAGCCGTCTGGCCGCCGGACAAGGCGCCCGGCTGGCTGACGATTGGGTCTTCGGTAATGGTCACGGTCAGGCTGCCGTGAGTCACCGCAGCGGGCTGCACGCGCACGTTCTGGCCGATGACGATGGTGCCGGTGCGCGAGTTGATAATCACCTTGGCAACCGCTTGACCGGCTTGCACCTCGAGGTTCTCAAGAATCGACAGGTAATCGACCCGCTGATTAGGGTCCAGCGGCGCACTGACTCGTACCGAGCCGGCATCAATTGCCTGAGCCACGCCTGGGCCCAGCAGCTCGTTGATCTGATCAACAATGTGCTTGGCGGTGGTGAAGTCAGGACGATTGAGATTGAGCGTCAGGCTGTTGCCTTGGTCGAAACCACTTGGCACCGAACGCTCAACGGTGGCACCCGAAGGAATACGTCCTGCCGAAGGAATATTGACGGTAATGCGCGAGCCGTCACCGCCCTCGGCGTCAAAGCCGCCCACCACCAAGTTACCCTGAGCGATGGCGTAGACGTTGCCGTCAACCCCTTTCATGGGTGCCATCAACAGGCTGCCGCCGCGCAGGCTTTTGGCGTTACCAATGGATGAGACAGTGATATCAATGGTCTGACCCGGCTTGGCAAACGCTGGCAAATCGGCGTGAATCGAAACCGCCGCGACGTTCTTTAACTGGACGTTGCCGCCCACCGGCACCTTGATCCCGAACTGGGCCAGCATGTTATTAAAGGTCTGTACGGTGAATGGCGTTTGGGTGGTTTGGTCACCACTGCCGCTCAAGCCCACAACCAGGCCATAACCAATCAACTGGTTACTGCGCACGCCTTGAATGCTGGCCAAATCCTTGAGACGTTCAGCCTGTGCTACTGCGCTTGAAAGCAGCAGCGCGAGCACTAGCAGATATTTGCATGGACGCATGTTTGCAGCCCTCAAAACGGGAACAGCGGGCTAAGGAAGAAACGATCAAACCAGCCAGGCTGACTGGCATCGGCAAAGGCACCTGTTCCTGAGTAGGTGATGCGCGCATCGGCGATACGGGTAGAAGGCACGGTGTTGTCGGTGGCAACATCATCAGCACGCACCAGGCCGGCAATCCGTACCAACTCATCACCGGTATTAAGCGTCATCCACTTTTCACCGCGTACCGAAAGAATGCCGTTAGGCAGCACTTCAGCCACGGTCACAGTGACCGAACCGGTCAAGCTATTGCCCTGGGCCGCCTTGCTGTCGCCTTGGGTGTCACGGTTACCGCTGTAGGAAGCGTCCAGCGAAAGATTACCGCCTGAAAACGGACTGTCAGCCGTAACCCCGCCACCGAACAAAGAGGTCAGGCCAAGGCTGGTTTTACTGTCTTTGGAAATCTGCGAGCCGGCATTTTTACTGGCCTGGGTTTTCTCATTCAAAGTGATGGTGATGATGTCACCGACCCGATACGCCTTGCGGTCGGTAAACAGGTTGTTATCAAAGCCGCTTTGATAGATAGAACCGTTGTTCTGCGCAGCAGGCAGCGGTGTACGCGGCAACACTGGCGAGTAGTACGGATCATTCGGCTTGGCTACAGGCGCGACGCAACCGCTCAGCAATACAGCGCCTAATAGTGAGGAAACAATAACTAGCCGATTCATAGATCCACCCTCGCGGTGTGACAGTTAACGCAGAGGCCCGCGCGACGCGTGGCCAAAACCATCAAAGATTCTGAGTAATAAAGGACAACATCTGGTCAGCGGTTGAGATGACTTTCGAGTTCATCTCGTAGGCGCGTTGGGTAGTGATCATATTCACCAATTCCTCAACCACGCTGACGTTGGAGTTTTCCAAGGTGTTTTGCAACGTTGTACCTAGGCCGTTCAAACCCGGTGTGCCGACTTGCGGTGCACCGCTGGAAGCGGTCTCGAGAAACAGGTTGCTGCCGATGGCCTCAAGGCCAGCCGGGTTAATAAAATCCGCGGTTTGCAGGTTGCCAATCACTTGCGGCTGAGCAGTACCCGCCGTGGTGATAGAAACCGTACCGTCTTCACCTACGGTGAAGGTTTTAACTTCGTTAGGCAGGACAATGGCCGGTTCCAACGGAAAGCCATTGGAGGTCACCACCTGACCGTCCGAGTCCAGATGGAAGCTACCGTCACGGGTGTACGACACCGTGCCGTCTGGCATCAACACCTGGAAGAAACCACGACCATTGACGGCTAAATCCAGCGGCTGCTCTGTGGTCTGCAAGCTCCCCGCAGTGAAAATCTTCTGGGTGCCAACAATCCGCACACCCGTACCCAGCTGCAAGCCTGACGGCAGCTCACTGTCTTGGCTCGACTGGCCGCCTGGCTGGCGACGGATCTGATAAAGCAGATCCTCAAACTCAGCGCGATCGCGCTTGAAGCCCGTGGTCGACACGTTGGCCAAGTTGTTGGAAATGGTGGTCAGGTTCATGTCCTGAGCGGACAAACCGGTTTTGCTGACCCACAGTGCCGGAAGCATATTCGTTCTCCTCGGGTGACGTTTTCACGTCGCCGCGTGCTGATAATTAGCTAAGTTGCAAAACCCGCGCCATGGCCGACGAATTGTCTTCGGCAGTACGCATCATCTTTACTTGCAGCTCGAATTGGCGGGACAACGACATGATTGCGGTCATCTCTTCCACCGCGTTGACGTTGCTCGATTCCAGGAAACCTGAAGTCAGCCGCACGCTCGCATCCGCCTGCACAGGCTGGCCACCCTTGAGGCGCATCATGCCGTCGGCGCCCTTTTCCAACTGCTTAGGGTCTGGATTGACCAGCTTCAGGCGGTCGACTTCCGCCAACACATTTGGCGCCTCGCCGAGGGCACGAATACTGATAGTGCCGTCCTGACCAATATCAATGCCCTGCTCTGGCGGTACAGCGACTGGCCCGGCATTGCCCATAACCGGCAAACCATTGCCTGTGCGCAACACGCCCAAAGCGTCAACATTCAGGCTAGCGGTGCGCACATAGGCTTCAGTGCCATCAGGCGCCTGCACGGCAAGCCAGCCATGACCGCCAATGGCAACGTCGAGATCACGTCCGGTTTCCTGCATGGAACCCGGGGTAAAGTCAGTCCCCGGACGCTCACTCATGGCGTAAACGCGCGACGGATAGACATCACCGAACGACGAAATCGCTCGCGCCTGCTCAAAGTCACGGCGAAAGCCGTTGGTTGAAATGTTCGCCAAGTTGTTGGCGTGCGCGCGCTGAGCCAGTGTGTTGTTCTGGGCCCCAGTCATGGCGACGTAAAGCATTTTATCCATGGTAACTCTCCGAGATAGGCGTGCCGCCTTGTGCTCTATACAGGCAATATTGCAAAGCCTGTGCCACTCCCGGAATAAATACTCAAGCCATTGATATATATAATATTTTTATAAACAAAAAGCTCCCGAAGGAGCTTTCTGGTCTCGCCAACGGCGAGGCATTGCCGCCAGCGGCAAAGCCAGCATCAACGCAGGTTGATAATCGTCTGCGTCACCGCACTTTCAGTCTCGATGGTTTTTGCATTCGCCTGGTAGTTGCGCTGGGCAACAATCAAGTTAACCAGCTGATCGGACAACTCGACGTTAGAATCTTCCAGCGCACCCGACTGCAAGGCACCCAAGGTACCGCTGTTTGGCGCACCAATGACCGGCTCACCTGATTCAAACGACTGCACCCATGCAGTTTTACCGACCGGGGTCAGCCCTTGCATGTTGGCGAAGTTAGCCAATACCACTTGGCCCTGAACTTTTGACTGACCATTGGTGTAGCGCGCGAAAATCACGCCGGTGTCATCAATTTCAAGCCCAGCAAGCTCACCGGTGGTGTAGCCATTTTGATCAACACTGTTGACCGCAAACAGGCTCGAATACTGGGTCGTACCGCGGAAGTCAAAATTGACGCCCGTTGCATTCGCTGTCGCGCCATTGCCACTCCAAACCGGTGGCGTGCCCCCATCAGAAGCCGCCGGAACCCAGTTGGTCATATTAATGGTGCCGTTGGCCGCGACAGTAAAATCTGTCGACGTCAGTGCAGCAGTATCAAGTTGACCTGCAGCATTAAAGGTCAGGTTTGCCGAATAAGGCGTAGTCGAAGTCGGCGTCGCCGGGTTGCGCCCATCCACCAGCACATTCATTTGCCAGTTGTTTGCACCCGTTTTAATGAAGTACTGCGTGAACGCGTGGGAGTTACCCTGTGAATCGAAAATATTCACCGACGTCGACGAGTTAAACGAGGTTGGATCATTGGGATCAAACGGGGTGGTCGTCGGCACTTCGTTAGTCGAATTGAGGTTGAACGGCTGAGTGATGGTGCTCGTTGGCTTCGGCGCCTGGCTGGCACTCTCAACCTTAAGGTCCGAGATGACGCCATTTTGCAGATTGCCGTTGCCATCGACCGCATAACCTTGCAGTTTGTAGCCGAAGTTATTGACGATGTTGCCCGCCCGGTCGGTGCCGAAATAACCAGCACGGGTGTAGCTGATATCACCATTATTACTGGTGCGGAAAAACCCGTTGCCGTTAATCGCCAAATCCAACGAGTTCTGCGTGTAGTTGACGTTGCCCTGATTGAACAACTGCGAAACGTCACTGAGCAATACCCCGCTGCCCTGTGCGTTTTTTCCGGAGCCCAGCACAGAGGCGGCATATACATCAGCAAATTCGGCACGCGACTGTTTGAAGCCGGCAGTACCTGCGTTGGCAATGTTATTACCGGTAACGTTGAGATCGCTGGTCGCTGCGCGCAGACCGCTAAGCCCGATATTGAACGCCATGGAATACTCCTTTGCCGGAACAGCCGGCCATTAAATCGTGTTGATTACTGACCGATTACCTGAACCTGGGAAAGCGGCACGCTGCCCAGTCCCGCTAAATTCAGCATGAGTTCGCTGCCGCCCAAAGTGACACTGTCAACGTTGGCTGGAAGCATGGTGTAGAGACCTTTAGTTTCACCGGCATAGGTCGCTTCCGCCTCAAAGGCGTAAGTGCCTGGCGGCATTGTATTGCCGCTAGAGTCCTTGCCATCCCAGATAAAGCTGACGTTGCCTGCTTCCTGCTCACCCAGGTTGACTCGGCTAACCGTAGAGCCTGCGCTGTCTTTAACATTGACGTAGACGTTGCTGCTACTGGTTGGCAAAACCAAGCTGGCTTTAAAGCTTTCGCTGGTATCAACCACTGCGCTGTCGGTCGGCACAATCACCTTGCGCCCAACCAGAGACGATGCCTGCAAGGCCTGCGACGACTGATAGCCCGACAACAAGGTGTCGACGCTGCCGTTCAACTGCTGAATACCTTCAACCTGGCTGAACTGGGCCAACTGAGCGATGAACTCGCCGTTGCCTTGCGGCTCAAGCGGGTTCTGGTTATTCAATTGGGCGACCAACAGATTCAAAAACTCGTCTTTACCGAGTTCTTTGTCTGTACCGGTACTGGACGATTTAATCTGCAGTTGATCAAGGACCGAACTGCCAACGCCACTGGTGCTATCGACGCTCATTTAGCGTTCCTCATTGATGGCTTACTGACCCAGGGTCAGCACCTTCTGCAACATTTGTTTAGCGGTATTCATCATTTCAACGTTGGTCTGGAAAGCCCGGCTGGCAGAGATCATGTCAGCCATTTCTTCAACCACATTGACGTTGGGGTAATACACATAGCCATTCTCATCAGCTGCCGGATGGTTCGGCTCATAACGCGGCATCAACGAGCTCTGATCTTCAACGATGCCCAACACCTGAACACCACTGCCTGCTGCATCCTGCTCGGCAAACAGCGAGCCGCTGCCATCACCTTGGGCCTGCTGAAACATGGTGGCGAAAACCGGGTGACGTGCGCGGTAGGTCTGGTCAATATTCGACGACACCGACTCGGCGTTGGCGATGTTGCTGGAAATGGTATTGAGGCGAGTGCTTTGCGCGCTCATACCGGTCCCGGCGATATTGAATACACTGGCTAGTGACATGGCATCAGTCTCCGTTAGTCGCCGCGCAGGGCGCTGATCAGCCCTTTGAATTTGCTATTGAGTAAGGTGAAGCTCGCTTGGAAATCGATAGCGTTTTGCGCATAGTTCGACTGCTCCAGCTGAGTATCAACAGTGTTCTGATCCAGCGAAGGGCTCATTGGAGTGCGATACTTAAGCTCGGCTTCAGCGGTGGCCATACCTTCAGCACTGATGTGGTGTGAGTTGGTAAGGTTCAAACCAAAGGTGCCGCCCTTGGCCTTGGCACTTTGCTCGGCAAGCACAGAGGCAAAATCCAGATCACGCGCTTTGTAGTTAGGCGTGTCTGCGTTAGCCATGTTATTGGCCAACACTTCAGCACGCTGAGCGCGAAAGCCCAGTGCTTGTTGGTGAATGCCGAGTGCGCTTGCGAAGCTGATACTCATGGTTTGTGCCCTTGCCGATTGCCGAAGCCGTTTCTGTGCAAGAGACAAAGCAAACCCTGTGCCAATTAATTTAATCGTTTATATACAATAACTTACGCATATACAGATTCGATTTTCAGGCTAAAGCGGCAATGCATTTCCGCTTGCGGCAATGCCATTCGCTGTTCTTTTGCCGTTGCCGCCCGGCAAAGCGGCAATATGCGCTGTCCACTCTAGGAGGGGCATAGGATGCGTGAGGTGATTGACGCTCACGGTGGACGACGTTTTTTCATCCACCGTTACGATCTCGAATACTCGGATTGCATGCGCGAGCCTATGGTGGACAAGCTTCGCGTTGTCACACCCTACAAGAGCCACCAATGGCGGCCGTGCAGCTAACGTCCCGTAGGGCGGATGACGCTCTTTTCATCCACCGTTACGATCTCGAATACTCGGATTGCATGCGCGGGCCATGGTGGACAATCTTCGCGTTGGCCACTCACCGAATGTGCCGCCAACAGGCTTATTTAACCTTATAAATGATGCCCGGACTGCACTGCACCATCTGATACAAATCAGGCAGGGCATTGAGCGCCTCGGAGGCGCCTAAAAACAGATAGCCACCCGGCTTCAACGTCGCGTGAATACGGGTCAGAATGTCCTTCTTGACCTCTGCGGAAAAATAAATCAGCACGTTACGGCAGAACACCACATCAAACTTGCCGAGGCTGGCATAACTCTCCAGCAGGTTGAGCGGACGAAACTCAACACGGCTTTTGATCGGCATTTTAACCACCCAGCGACCTGGCGCCTTGGGCTCAAAGTAGCGCTGCAAACGCTCCTGCGAGAGGCCACGACCAATTGCCAGGCTGTCGTACTCACCCGACTTGCAGTTGACCAGCATGGTCGGTGACAAGTCGGTGGCTACGATCTGCACGCCCCCACGCAACTGGCCTAGGTTGCTCTTCTCGAACTCATCGATGGTCATCGACAGCGAATAAGGTTCTTGCCCCGACGAGCACGCGGCCGACCAGATACGCAAGCGCTGACCGGCATTAGCCTTGAGCAATTCAGGCAGCACGCGCTTTTTCATCACTTCAAAAGGATAGGTATCACGAAACCACAGGGTTTCGTTGGTGGTCATGGCATCAACCACTTGCTCACGCAAACCGCTACGCGGCATGGCCTGCATACGCTGAACCAACTCGCCGAGGCTCTTGATACTGTTCTGTTCCATCAGCTTATTAAGCCGACTGGAGACCAGATACTGCTTGTTAGTACCGAGCAAGATTCCACAGGCTTTTTCGAGGAAGCTCCGGAACTGTTCGAAATCCAAATTTCCTGACGTCACTCGCATTGCCCCGTAAAATAATAGTGATGATCTATGCGGCACCAGCCCCATAAACCCGGCCCATAAACAAGCTCAGGCGGGCTTGTGATGTCCTGTCACAACGTAAAGACACAGTGACGACCTTGCCGCTTGTCGCATTGGCTGGCGATGCTTACTCACCGCGATCAACCTGATTGATCCGCTCAACTACCCTTGAGGCTAAATCATCTGGCCGGAACTTGGCGAGAAAATCATCCGCCCCAACCTTCTTGACCATTGCCTGATTGAACACACCCGAGAGTGACGTATGCAGCAACAGGTGCAGGCCCTGCATGCGCGCATCACTGCGAATAGCGGTGGTCAGGGTATAGCCATCCATTTCTGGCATTTCAATGTCAGAAATAATCATCAGCAATTCATCGGCTGGACGTCGCCCTTCATCCGCCATCTTACGCAGATACTCCAACGCCTCACGCCCATCATTAAGCGCCGTCACCTCAACCCCAATGGTCTGTAGGCAACGCGACACCTGCTTACGGGCCACCGAGGAGTCATCCACAATCAACACATGCTGTTTAACCGCTTTACCCTGGGTGGCCGCATCTACCACACCCTCGGAAATCGCTTCAGAGGTCGGTGAAACTTCAGCCAGAACCTTTTCTACGTCGATAATTTCAACCATCTGCTGATCAAGATGGGTTACCGCCGTCAGGTAATGATCGCGCCCCGTACCTTTCGGTGGCGGCAGGATTTCTTCCCAGTTCATATTAACGATGCGCTCTACAGCGCTGACTAAAAAACCCTGAGTCTTGGTGTTGTACTCAGTGATGATGACAAAGCTGCTTTTCAAATCAGCCAGCGGCTTACAACCCGTCGCCAGTGACAAGTCGATTATTGGAATAGTCCCGCCACGGATATTAGCGACCCCACGTACCACCGAACTGGATTTTGGCATGACGGTCAGGCGCGGGCATTGCAGCACCTCTTTAACCTTAAATACGTTAATCCCGTACAGCTGCTTGCCGTCGAGGCGAAACAACAACAGTTCTAAACGATTTTGTCCGACTAACTGGGTGCGTTGATTCACCGAGTCCATAACACCAGCCATGCCGTTCTCCTTATTTTATGCGCCCGTAAAACTGAGGTTAGCAGGCGGCACGGGCCTTGCACGCTAATACATATGATTGCAGATACGACGTTATATCGACAGATTTGGGCAAAAAGCCATCATTTCATACTGGCCTGGCTATTACCCGCAACCCTTTGCTTCAGCTCAACTGCTGCGGCCAATTCAACCCTGCCTGAACAGCTTATCGGCGCCGCCCAGACTTTTCTTGAGGCATCAGTGTCCGACTATTTACAACGCAGCGATATCAGTGGCCGGCATGAGATTGAAATCAACCGCCTTGATCCGCGCTTGCGTCTGCCGTTGTGCGACAAAGAATTGACTACCACCCTGGAAAGCCCGGCAGAGCCCATTGGTCGTGTCACCTTGCGGGTTCGCTGCGACGGCACATCGCCCTGGACAATTTTTGTCCCAGGACAGGTTCGTCTTTATCGTGACGTGGTGACGGCAACCCGCCCGCTAAAACGCGCCAGCGTGATCAGTGAGTTCGACGTTACATTGGCGGAACGTGACGTCGGCCTGCTCAACCATGGCTATTTGACCTCGGTGGAGCAGGCAATCGGCAAAAAACTGACACGCCCAGTGCGCCCAGACCAAGAGTTAACGCCGGTCTACGTAGAACAAGCGGAGGTTATTCGCCGTGGTGACCAAGTGGTAATCAGCGCAAAAACCGGGACGATCAATGTAAAAATGCCTGGTGAAGCCTTATCGGATGGCGCTTTAGGCAGACAAATCAATGTTCGTAACCAGCGCTCACAGCGTATTATCAAGGCAAGGGTAACCGGTCCGGGGCAAGTTGAAGTGGCCATGTAGGCATGAATCTTGATTGTTCTTACGGGGAGGTTTTCCTACACTGTGGCGAAGGGGCTAAGCCATTCAGAACTTATTGCAGCGCTTGGCGCTCAAATGATTGGCTAAGCTGCCGATATAACTTGAGTCAACCGGCTTTAGTTTAGCCGTGTAATATTTTTTCCGAAGATCGCTAAAGTTTTACCACGCACGGCCGACAGACAGGTAAGCGTCCAAACAAATCAGAGGTTTACTACCATGGTCATCGACTTCAATCGACCAAGCAACGCACCTACCCCGGCTAACTCCGGGCGGACCAGCGGCGCCCAGTCAGGTGCTCGCAGCTCAGGACTGGATGACAAAACATCCACGTCTGCAGGCGTAAGCAATACCCCTGCAGAGTCGAGCAAAAGCGGTGAACAGGTTCACCTTAGCCAAGAAGCTCAGCAACTGCAGAGCATTGGCGATAAACTAAACGAGCTGCCAACCGTGGATAAAGAACGCGTTGCACAGATCAAGCAGGCTATTGCTGACGGCACTTATAAAGTTGATGCCCAGCGTACAGCCAGCAAACTGCTCAATTTCGAGTCCCAGCGCTAGTCTTAAGCCTGTGATAGCAGGCTTTAGCGGCGGCGCTGGAATGTTGGACGCCTAACTTCCAAGAGCCTACGATGCAAGACTCATCAATGCTTCAGCTGTTCAATAACGATATCGGCATCAGTGAGCAACTGCTTGAGCTGATCGACAGCGAGCATCAAGCGCTGGGCGAGCGCGATCTCGACAGCCTGCAGCACATACTCAGTGCCAAGCAACCGCTGCTTAGCCAGCTCGGCCAGCACGCACAGCAGCGCGCACAACTCCTGAATAACCTGCAACTGAGTGCCGACCTTGCCGGTTTACAGGCGCTTGCCGCACGCAGTCCTCTCGGTGCAGACCTGCTCGAGCAGAGCAACAAGCTGAGTCAGTTGCTGGAAAGCTGCCAAAACGGCAACCTGCGCAACGGCCGCCTGATCCGCTCAAATCAAACCTCTACCCGCAGCATGCTCAGCATACTCAACGGCAATGACACTCCAAGCCTCTACGACAGCAGTGGCAGTGCTTCGCGCGGAGCCAACCAGCGCCCTCTGAGCCAAGCTTAAAAACGCTGCAAACCGCGTACACATAATGTCATTTTAACATTATGCTAGCGCCACAAAAATCAGTTTGGATTTGGAGTAAACAGGACTGTGTCCAGCCCTTTTGCCGAGGAAGACGGCCCACAACCGCCAAAAGTGCTCAAAGCACCTATGGAGATCACTTCCACCCTGCGTCAACTCGAACAGAACCATGATCCGCTAGTGATTAGCTTCGACGAGCGAAATCAGCGTTTTCAAAGCTTCTTGATTGAGGTTGACCCCGAGAAAGGCAGGCTGATTTTTGACGAACTGGTGCCCAATGACGGTGAGCGCTTCCTGAAAAATGCCGAGCCCTTCAGCATTGAGTCGTCTCGTGATGGTGTGCGCGTGGCCTGGAAATGCCTGGACTCAGCGCAAATCAGCGAACATAACGGCTTGCGCTGCTATTTTTGCGCATTCCCCACTGAGGTGCTTTATCACCAGCGCCGCAGTGCTTTCCGCGCCCCGTTAAAGCTTAGCGAACTGGTAGCAATCACCCTGAAAGGTGAGAAATTGGCGAAGCCACTTAGCGGCGAGATGCTCGATATTTCTGCGACCGGCTGCAAAATCCGCCTCGCCGGCGATGCCAGCCACAGCCTAAAGCCGGGCATGGTTTACGAAGAGCTGATCGCTCAATTGCCTTTCGGGGCAATGACGGCACCGATTGAACTGCGTCATCTGCACTACAACGACAAGCTCGATATCACCACGCTCGGCGTGCGTTTTTATCGCATGAGCGGGCTGGTGCAACGTCAGGTTGAGCGCTTTGTGTATCAGTTGCAGCGCGAAGCCAAGCGCCATGAAAGCGACACCTTTCAATAGCGGATACACATTAAGTTTTTTTGACGAGGGACTTCCCGCAGTGGAAATTTGGCGGAGGCTCCTCAGTCGACGTCGATACCCAAGGATGCCAGACGCTGCAGATCCTCCGGACGGTCGACGTCCCAGAGCACTGGCAAAAGCTTGTAATGCCAATCCAACTCCGCCAGCCGCGCCAATGTCAGGCGCAGCACTTCTGCAGTGCCCCAGGCTATATTGCTGAACAAGCGCGAGCTGTTCTGGCGTAGGCCCAGCAGCACATAACCGCCATCCTCGGCCGGCCCCAGCACGGCAGGCGCCTCAACCAGAGCCGCACAGGCTTGCGCCAGATAATCAGCATTAAGTGCCGGGCAATCATTGCCAATCAACATTACCGCATCGCTTTCCACCAGGCCCAACGCGGTAATGCAGCGCATGCGCTCACCAAGATCGCCTGCTGGCTGCTCAACAACCGTCCAGCCGTGCTGCTCGGCCAACCCCTGCAATTCCAAATCCGGGCCATCATCAAGCCACAAAAAGCGCTGCGCGAAACCTTCGGCAGGAAGGCGCAATGCCCGCTCAACCAAAAGCCGCTGCAGATCGCACGCACCATCGGCGCCAAGCGCGGGGATCAACCTGGTTTTAACCTGACCGGGACGCGGCGCGCGCGCCAACATGTGCAAGGAAACAGCTAAGCTCATAACGGTGGCCCTCGACGATACTCGCGTGCCAATGACTCCGGGCTCACGCCAACATAATACGCAAGCCGTAAGCGCCACATTAATACAACTGTGCGCAAGACTCCATTTTGCTCCCAACGCCGACTCGATGTCAGCAAAGCCGGACGCAAACACCTAGGCCGGGCGAGCACCTTGAGCCGGGTGCATAGCTCAACGTCCTCCATCAAGGCGATGCTGGCGTAGCCCTCAAGCGACTCGAACGTTGCGCGGGCAACAAAAATACCTTGATCACCAGTTGCAATCGCACTTACCCGCGAGCGCAGGTTGATCATTGTGCCAATCAAGCGCAACACCATGCCCTGCCCCGACAAGCGCACATCAAAGCGCCCCCAGAGCGGCCGCTCAAGCAAGGTATCGAGCAGGCACTGGATTGATCCGGCACTGATCCGCGTATCGGCGTGAACAAACCACAGGTAATCCCCACGTGCTGCCGCAGCCCCTGTATTCATCTGCAGCGCACGTCCGGGCTTGCTCGACAGCAACTGATCGACATATGCCGCTGCGACGTCACAAGTCGCATCGTCACTTGCGCCATCAACCACTATGAGTTCCGCACCGGCTGCGCGTAATGCACTCAGGTCATGCAACAGCAGAGGCAAGGTCTGCGCCTCGTTACGCGCAGGAATAATGACGCTAAGTAACGGCCTCACGCACTGCCATCCCTGCCTGGGGAGTCTGGCTGATCTGGACCATTGACCACAGACTCTTGAGCATCGCGCTGTTCAACATCAGCACGGCCTGGCGCCGCCTGCTCAGCTCCATCGGTGTAGGCTGCGGTGTCAAGATCAGCATCCGCTGCGACAGCTGCAGCGGCGAATGCCGAAGCCGTGACCACCGCCGCCGCAATGGTTGCCAGTTCGGTCTCAGCAGCGCTGGCCTCCATCGCCTGGGCGGCTAGCTGCTCCTCGCACTCAGCGTCGTGTTCATCGCACATCTGCTCTTGCACGTACTGCTCTTCGTTACGTGGATCAAGCGCGGCAACCAGTGGCGAACTGGCCATACCCTCCGGCATCGCAACGTGATGCAACGGCGCCTCATCAACCTGATGCACATGACTAACCTTGGCCGTACGCACAAAGCCAACCAGCACCACACCACTTAAAGCAAAAAATGCGTAAAGCATATTGGCGCCGAAGAAGCGCATCAAAAAGCCAACCAGCATAGGCCCGATCGCCGCACCTACACCAAATACCACCAGCAACATCACTGTCAGCGATACACGGCGCTCACTTTCGACGTGGTCATTGGCAAACGCTACAGCCAGCGGATAGAGGCTGAACAACATAATGCTTACTGCAAACCCGCAGACGAACAATAACTCGATGGGGATGTCCGGCAGGACTGCAAGCGGCAGTGCCATCAGGCTCAACAGGCCCGCACAGCCTCGGATCAACTTGACCCGGTCTGCCCGGTCAGACAGCCAACCGAGCGGCACCTGCACCAGCAAACCGGCGAGGATGCAACAACCCATAAACAGGCCGACCTGTTCGGTAGTCAAGCCCATACGTGATCCGTACAACGGCCCCAGGCCATAAAAAGACCCTACCAACAGACCCGCGACCCCGATGGTCAGCAATGACAATGGAACCCGTTTGAGAAAGAAGCGCATTTCTAAAGGCGCAGGGTGCAAGCCGGCCGGGTGAAGTTTGTGGGTCAGCGCAACAGGGACCAGGCACAGGGCAAAACACAGCGCAACCATCATCAGCAACTCGACACTGAGCTCAGGGTGTAACACCAACACTAACTGACCCAGAATCAATCCCAGATAGGAGGCGCCCATGTAACCGGCGAACACCTTGCCCCGCTGAGCCGGGCCGGCCTGCTCATTCAGCCAGCTCTCGATCACCATGTATTGGCACATCATGCACAAGCCAACGACCAAGCGCAGCACCAGCCAAACAGGCAGCAAGGTGGTCATACCATGGCCGAGCACGGCCGCAGTGACAATACCGGCACAGGCCACGTAGGCGCGAATATGGCCAACTCTGGCAATCAGCCGATGCCCGAGCTTGCCCCCGAGCACCAGGCCCAGGTAGTTGGCGGTCATCAAGGCACCCACCCACAGACCATCGGCGGTCTGCGCAAGGCGCAAACCCAAATAGGTACTCAGCAAACCCGAACCGAGCAGCATCAACAAGGTGGCGAAATACAACGAACTAAATGACTTGAGGATCATCGTCATGGGCAGTGAAACTCTCCTGGAACATCTCGTTGACCAAATTGGTCAGCGTCATAATCCAAAGCTAAATGTCGCCGCTCTTGAGTTAGGCGACGATCAGGCAAGACCAATGCATGCCCTCACCTGCAACGACAGCTGCAAGGTCGGTGTTCATGCAAAACTTTAGACGCACCAAAAAGATGCTAAGTAACCATTAGTACCAGCATAGGCTGGAAACCTTTGGTTTAGAGAGCTCAATGCAACATTTGTTGCAAGAGGGGATGAGTCTTTATTGTTCAACACCCAGCACAGGCCGGGGTATCAGGCGCCGCCAACATCACAGGCAGCGCCTGACTGGAATTGTATTACGCCCTAGGCATGTGCCGCCAGAACGCGACGCTCCCAAGGGGAAATCTCATCAAAGAAACTGGTCAGCTCCATCGACTTGGTGGCGATATAGCCTTCGATAAACTCAGCCCCAAATAACTCAACAGCCACTGCGCTTGCGCGCAACTTTTCAATAGCCGCATGCATGGTGCAGGGCAAGGTCAATTCCTGTGGAACATCAAAGTCACCTTGAATCGGATCGCTCGGCTGCAACTCGTGCTCAATACCGTACAAACCTGCGGCCAGGCTGGCAGCCAACGCCAGATAAGGGTTGGCATCCGCACCAGGTAAACGGTTCTCAACCCGACGCGCCACCGGCGAGCTCGCGGGGATGCGCAAGCCGGCTGCACGGTTATCCTCTGACCAGCAGGCATTGTTAGGGGATGCATAAGGGTGGCAGAGGCGCTGATAAGAGTTTACGTGCGGTGCGAACAGCAAGGTGAAGTCAGCCAACAATGCCTGCTGACCGCCAATAAAGTTGTAGAACGCCGGCGTCGGCTGATCATCTGCTGCTGTGAAAATGTTTTTGCCACTGCCCTGCTCGACCACGCTCTGGTGAATATGCATCGAACTGCCTGGAGTGTGCGCCAACGGTTTGGCCATGCACACCACGGTCAGGCCGTGCTTGAGCGCGACCTCTTTGAGCATGTGCTTAAAGATAAAGGTCTGGTCCGCCAATAACAGAGGGTCACCATGCAGGAGGTTAATCTCGAATTGGCTGACGCCCATCTCATGCATAAAGGTATCGCGTGGCAAACCCAAGGCTTCCATACATTCATACACTTCACTGAAAAACGGCCTCAGGCCATTGTTCGAGCTGACACTGAACGCGGAGCAACCATCTTCACGGCGGCCATCCAGGCCAACCGGTGGCTTAAAGGCCTGCATTGGATCGGTATTGGGCGCAAATACAAAGAACTCAAGTTCAGTTGCAACAATGGGCTGCCAGCCCCGCGCGGCATAACGAGCGATCACTTGCTTAAGCAAGCCTCGCGTGGAAAGCCCTGAGCTTTGCCCGTCAAACTCATCCGCATCACAGATAGCCAGCGCACGCGGCGATTCACTCCAAGGCAAGCGATGGATCTGCGTAGGTTCGGCAATGAGAGCGAGATCGCTGTCATCACTGCCGTAGAACTTCGCCTCCGGGTAGCCGCCCATCATGCACTGCAACAGTACTCCGCGCGCCAGTTGCAAGCGGCGCCCCTCAAGAAAGCCAGCGGCGGTCATCACCTTGCCACGCGGCACACCATTGAGATCTGGGGTCACACACTCAATTGCATCTACCCCTTGAAGTAGCGCTTGCAGCTCTGGACGACGTGTACTGCTCATGTTGCGTTCCTTGTTATTGGCATTGTCCGTCTGCGACGGCTAGGCGGACAAAATAAGCATCACATGTTCGAAATATCAAGCATCGGAGTGCGACAAATCCGCTATAAATTTAGATAGCCTGCTATTACATCGACTAAATAGATTTAATAGATTCAGGCTAACTGCATCATAGAGAGCCCCTTAAACCCTTGTGAATATCCATTAAAAACAATACATATCAACTAGTTAAATCAACTATTAAGCGCGTCGATATTTATCATTCACCGACTCGACTTTTTAATCGATTTTTTGTGAGTAACATGGAACCCATACCCACTGACTGACCTTTCAAGGAGCAACACATGAAAAAGCAAATTCTCGCCAGCCTGATCCTGGTTACCTTATCCGCTAGCGCTTTCGCTCTCCCAGAAACCGCTCAACAGCCAATCAACATCACGCCAATCGCTGCCGATGGCGCAGATCGCACCGGTGTTAATCGCGTAGCTGAAGATGGCTTCGATCGCACCAGCGTTAACCGCGTTGCCGAAGACGGTTCAGACCGCACTGGCGTCAACCGCCTAGCTGAAGATGGCTTCGATCGCACCAGCGTTAACCGCCTTGCCGAAGACGGTTCAGACCGCACTGGCGTCAACCGCGTAGCTGAAGACGGCTTCGATCGCACCAACGTTAACCGCGTAGCTGAAGATGGCTCCGACCGCACCAACGTTAACCGCGTAGCTGAAGACGGCTTCGATCGCACCAACGTTAACCGCCTTGCCGAAGATGGTTCAGACAACACTGCAATTGGCCGCATCAGCTAATAACCGATGCTTCACCGCAAAAATCAAAAGGCGCCTATCAAGGCGCCTTTGTATTTTCAAGACCCGGCTACTCTATGCAGAGCTGTCAGCCCTCCAATCGTTCCAGTCGCTGCTCAAGCTCGGCAATTTTAAGTTCAAGCGCCTGCAAACGTTCTTCATTAACCTCCTTCGCCGCGCTTCTGCTGTCCTGCCCTGCCGCACTCGCTTCAATAGAAGCTTGTAACTGAGCGGCATCTCCCAGCAAATGCATATAACGGTCTTCACGCTGCCCAGACTGCTTTGGCACGTGGCAGACCAGTTGACGCCCGATCAAGCGCTCAAGGTTATATTGCACCTGCTCAGCATCATCAAAAGCGTGCAAGCGCAGACTGCGCGTCAGCAGTTCATTGATGGTTTGCGGACCGCGAAGCATTAACAGCGCCATTAACGCAAGCTGCGGTGCTACTAACTCAAGGGTTTTGTCAGCACGCTGCTCCCAGCGATCCGCGCGACTGCCGATGACCAAACGCGCCAGCTGATGCGCTTCCAAACTGCGTAACGCCTGCCCCACTTCACCTTGAGTCATGTTCATCAAAGGTTCGCGATTGGTTTTCTGGTTACAGGCCAGAACTAAAGCGTTCTGGGTCAGTGGGTAAACTTCTGGGGTGGTTGCCTGCTTCTCGACCAGACAACCCAGCACACGCAATTCATTAACCGTCAGCTGCAGACCCGCTTGTTCAGCGCCTTCAGCCTCAAGATCTTCATCATTCATAGCGACGACTCTCAAACCAGTGTTGACCCAGCCTAACCTGAGGAGAAGCAGGCGGCCATCGACATCTACAAAAGCACAACCCTTTATCTGCCAGGGAAACGCCGACAGACGCCCTTTTGCCCTCATTGTGCTAGAGTCCGCCGCTGATTTTTAAGGCCAGAGCTGCTTACTCACCTAAGCAGTCACCGGGCGAACCGCTGGACGCTGCCGCTCTAAACCTAATGAAACAATAAAGAGGCCTCTAAACGGCCCGTTTCAAGCTATCCGCACTAGGTTTAATGCGCGCAGCTCACTCGCAGACAATACGAGACGCATGCTATGACTGATGTCCAACAAAATCCTTTGCTACGCCTACTTAACCGCACCAGCCTGGTTAGCCAAATCATTATTGGCCTGATTGCTGGTATCGCGCTTGCTTTCTTCCTGCCAAACCTTGCCCTTAAAGTTGCGCTGCTGGGCGATGTATTCGTATCTGCACTCAAAGCCGTGGCGCCCGTGCTGGTATTCATTTTGGTGGCGGCATCCATCGCCAACCATCAACAGGGTCAGCAAACCCACATCCGCCCAATTCTGCTCCTTTATCTATTGGGCACTTTTACTGCAGCCATCATTGCTGTGATCGCCAGCTTTGCTTTCCCATCCAGTCTGACACTGGTGAGCAATAGTGCCGAGCTGTCGCCACCGGGCGGCATCAGCGAAGTACTCAGCACGCTGCTGATGAATATCGTCGACAATCCGATCAATGCGCTGCTCAAAGGCAACTTCATTGGCATTCTGGCTTGGGCAATCGGTTTGGGTTTTGCCTTCCGCCATGCTGCACCCGCCAGCAAGCAGGTGCTCAGCGACCTGTCTAATGCAGTCACCAGCATTGTCAAAATGGTGATTCGCTTGGCCCCCCTGGGTATCTTTGGACTCGTTGCGGCAACCTTGGCCAAAACCGGCATGAGCGCGCTGCTCGACTATCTTCACCTGCTGCTGGTGCTGGTTGGCTGCATGCTGTTCGTTGCCTTGGTGGTCAACCCAGTCATCGTCTATTGGAAGATCCGCCGCAACCCCTACCCGCTGGTATTCACTTGCCTGCGTGAAAGCGGGATCACGGCGTTTTTCACCCGCAGCTCGGCCGCTAACATTCCGGTCAACCTGCAGCTGTGCCAACGCCTTGGCCTGCACGAAGAAACCTATTCGGTGTCCATCCCGCTGGGTGCAACCATCAATATGGCGGGCGCAGCCATCACTATTACCGTGCTGACGCTCGCGGCGGTGCACACCTTGGGCATTCCGGTTGATCTGCCAACGGCAATCCTTCTGAGCCTGCTGGCATCTATCAGCGCCTGTGGCGCCTCGGGAGTGGCCGGCGGTTCGCTGCTGTTGATCCCACTGGCCTGCAGCCTGTTCGGGATTCCTAATGATGTGGCCATGCAGGTGGTCGCCGTCGGCTTTATCATCGGCATCGTTCAGGATTCTGCAGAGACTGCGCTTAACTCTTCAACCGATGCACTGTTCACCGCAGCCGCGTGCATGGGTCAGGAGCGCAAAGCTGGTTAAAGCACGTTTTGAATGGTGGATGAACAGAGCGTCATCCACCCTACACGAAAAAGGCTTACGCACTGCGTAAGCCTTTTTTATTTGGCGTCCCCTACTGGAGTCGAACCAGTATCTAGCCCTTAGGAGGGGCTTGTTCTATCCATTAAACTAAGGAGACAGAGCGGCCCCACAACCACCTGCATTGCTGCACGGTTGATAGTGACCGGCCGGCATCTTACCCAGCCCCGATCGATTTGTCATGCTTGAGCCGCGCCTGCTTGTGCTAAACAAGCGCAGCGAAAGCCCGGTTACCGACCACCAAAACGCTCCTCGGCCAGCTCATCTGCAACCGCTGTTGTGGTTTTCCCTTCAGCTTCGGCACGCTTGAATATCTGCTCCAGGGTGGCGCCGATGCCTTCTATATGCGCTTTCAACTCATGGGCGCTGCCACCGCTGCGTTCAAAGTAGATATCGATTATTCCGCCTGCATTGATCGCGTAATCCGGCGCATACAGAACGCCCTTGTCACGGAGTTCTTGCGCCAACTGAGCATCTGCCAATTGATTATTCGCCGCACCGGCAATAATCGGGGCGCGCAAACTGTCCAAGACGTGCAAGTTGATAATGCCGCCCATGGCACAGGGCGCAAACACATCAACATCCAGCCCATAGATGTCATTTTGCGCCACCGCTTTGGCGCCTAGCTGCTCGACGGCGCGGCGAACATTGGCTTCAACGATATCGCAAACCCACACCTGCGCCCCGGCATCGCGCAAATGCTTGGCCAGGCTATAGCCAACCTGACCCACACCTTGAATCGCGACACGCAAACCATTGAGATCATCTCGTCCCAAGCGTTGCTTGACCGCCACCTTTATCCCGACAAACACACCATAGGCCGTGGCCGGTGATGGGTCGCCGCTACGTCGGCCGCCCTCAAGGGTTTCGCGCATACCGGCGCCCGCTACATGCCGGGTGCGCTCGGCCATGATCTGCATCTCAGCAACACCGGTACCAGAGTCTGCAGCCGTAATATAGCGACCGCCCAAGCTATCGACAAAGTCGCCCATGGCCTGAAACAGCGCGGTGCTTTTCCCGCTGTGCGGATCGCCAATGATCACCGCTTTACCGCCGCCCAAAGGCAGGTTCGCCAAGGCGGACTTGTAGGTCATTCCCCGGGACAGCCGGAGTACATCACGCAGCGCAGCTTGATCATCGGCGTATGGCCACATCCTGCAACCACCCAGCGCAGGCCCCAAATTACGGTTATGAATGGCGATAATCGCCTTCAAACCGCTGGCTTTATCATGGCCAAATACCACTTGCTGATGGTCATCGAAATCGACATGTGAAAATACTGACATTGTTAATCCCCCAGCCGTTCATCAACGGCCGGCTAGTTTGATAGTGAGGAGCGCAGCATCGTGAGTCACGTCCTCGACAGGGAGACACAACTGCCCGGTTAGGCGGCTGGCTCGTAGAGTTTGACGGCGGAAATTTCACTGACCAGCATCCGCGCCTGCAATTCGCTAGCGAGTGACTGCGCCTGCGCAACTGCATGCTCCTTGATATGGCCATAGCCACGAATCTGCTCAGGCACTTCTGCCAGCGCAGCTGCACTGTCATAGTTGCCCGCCTGCAGATTAGTGATGATGAAAGCCACACGCTGCTCGTACTCCGCTAGCAGTTGATGCTCCATCTTGCGTTCAGCACTGTAGCCAAATGGGTCCAGTGCCGTGCCGCGCAGAACCTTGAACTTAGCCAGCACGGCAAAGGCTTTGAGCATCCATGGGCCAAAGCTTCGTTTACGTGGCTCACCGCTGGTGGATGAGCGATCACTCAACCAAGATGGCGCCAGGTAGAACTGCAATTTGTAGTCACCTTCAAACTGCGCCTGCAGCTGCTTGATGAATTCGCCGTCGCTATACAGTCGCGCCACTTCGTACTCGTCTTTGTAAGCCAAAAGCTTGAAGTAATAACGCGCAACCGCTTTGCTTAAGCGCTGATCTGGCCGGCTATCGATCTTGGTCACCTGCTCGACCAGCGTGCGATAACGCTGCGCATATTTAGCACTCTGGTATTGAGTCAAATAGCCAACCCGAAACCCGACAATCTCCTCCAGAGTCTCACTGCGCGGGGCTTGGCTAAGCACTGGCTTGGCCAACTTCTCCACCGCGGCAATGTCGTGTGCAGCGCGCCGCCCCCACAAAAACGCCTGCTGATTGAGTTCAACCGCAATACCATTAAGCTCAATGGCCTTGCTGATTGCATCAGCCGACACCGGCACAAAGCCTTTTTGGTAGGCATAACCGAGCATAAACAGGTTGGTGGCAATGGTGTCCCCGAGCAAGCGGGTCGCCAGGCGAGTGGCATCGACAAAGTGGGTCTTGGCCGCGCCCACCGTTTCAATCAATGCTTCGCGCATCTGCGCGCCGGGCACCTGAGCATCGGGGTTGCGGGTAAATTCAGCGGTTGCCGCTTCATGGCTATTGATCACCGCATGGGCGATTTGATCATTAAGCTTGGCCAACGCATCTTCACTGGCAGACACCACCAGATCGCAACCCAGCAACAAATCGGCTTCACCAGCGGCAATGCGCACGGCGAAGATATCGTCCTGCTTGGCGGCGATCCGGATATGGGTCACCACCGGGCCAAATTTTTGCGCCAGGCCAGCCTGATCCAGCACGCTGCAACCTTTACCTTCGATGTGCGCCGCCATGCCCAGCAACGCACCAACGGTTGTCACGCCACTGCCCCCGACACCGGGCAAAAGGATATTCCATGGCCGCTGCAAATTCGGCTGACGTGGCTCAGGCAATGCGATAAACAGCGCATTTACCCCCACCGCTTCGGGCTTGCGCAAATTGCCGCCATGCACGGTTACAAAGCTCGGGCAGAAGCCTTCCACGCAACTGAAATCCTTGTTGCAGGCGTTTTGGTCAATTTCACGCTTGCGCCCCAATTCAGTTTCCAACGGCAAGACTGCCAGGCAATTGGATTTAACACTGCAGTCGCCACAGCCTTCGCAGACAGCCGGGTTGATAAAGGCACGCTTTTGCGGATCGACCAACTTGCCGCGTTTGCGCCGGCGGCGCTTTTCAGTGGCACAGGTTTGGTCATAGATGATCACCGACACGCCTTTGAATTCACGCAGCTCGCGCTGCACGGCATCCAGATCGAGGCGATGGTGAAAGCTGACGATCGGCGCAAAGCCCGCACGACTGGGGTACTTGTCAGGCTCATCACTGACCAGGGCAATGCGCTTGACCCCTTCAGCAAAGACTTGCTGACTGAGCTGATCGACACGTAATTCGCCATCAATTGGCTGGCCACCGGTCATGGCCACCGCATCGTTGTAGAGAATCTTATAGGTGATATTGACCCCGGAAGCGACAGCGGCACGCAACGCCAGCTGCCCGGAATGGAAATACGTGCCGTCACCCAGGTTCTGAAAAATATGCGGCGTATCAGTGAATGGCGCCTGACCGATCCACGTCGCACCTTCACCGCCCATCTGCGTAAAGGTGTCAGTGCTGCGGTCCATCCACTGAGTCATGTAATGGCAGCCGATCCCGCCCTGAGCGCGACTGCCTTCTGGCAGCTTGGTCGAAGTATTGTGCGGGCAGCCGGAACAGAAATGCGGCGTGCGAACTGTGGTGTGTTTCGGCGCGGCAAGCGACGCTTCTTTGGCAGCCAAAAATGCCAAGCGCGATTGAATTTGCTCGCTGCTGTAAATCGGCTCAAGCCGCTTGGCGATGGCACGCGCAATCATCGCCGGGGTCAGTTCACTGAGATTTGGCAGCAGCGATTTACCGCTTTCATCAAACTCGCCGACCACCCGGGGACGCTTGCCCACCGGCCAGTTATAAAGTTGCCCGGTCAGTTGGTCTTCAATGATGCCGCGCTTCTCTTCCACCACCAGAATTTCATCGAGACCTTCGGCAAACTGGTGCACCGAAACCGGCTCCAGTGGCCAGCTCATGCCCACCTTAAACACCCGCAGACCGACTTGGGCGCACAAGGTCTCATCCAACCCAAGATCTTCAAGCGCCTGCCGCACATCCAGGTAGGATTTGCCGGTAGTGATAATGCCCAAGCGCGGGTTAGGTGAGTCGAGCTTCACCTGATTCAGGTTGTTGGCCAGGGCAAAGGCCCGGGCCGCGTATATTTTGTAGATATTCAGGCGCTTTTCCTGCACCAGCGGCGGGTCCGGCCAGCGTATATGCACGCCATCTTCTGGCAATTCAAAATCAGTCGGGTACTTGACCTCGATGCGCAGCGGATCGACATCAACCACCGCAGATGAATCGACGTTCTCAGCAATAGTTTTCAGTGCAACCCAGCACCCGCTGTAGCGTGAAAGCTCCCAGCCGATGATGCCGTAGTCGAGAATTTCCTGAACATTGGACGGGTTCATTACCGGGATAGACGCGGCAATAAACGCATGCTCACTCTGGTTGGCAATACTGGATGATTTGCAGCCGTGGTCATCACCGGCCAACAGCAACACACCACCGTGCTTGGACACGCCTGCAGAGTTACCGTGTTTGAACACATCACCACAACGGTCGACACCGGGGCCCTTGCCGTACCACATAGCGAATACGCCGTCGTAGCGCGCACCGGGAAACAGGTTGGTCTGCTGACTGCCCCAGACCGAGGTTGCAGCCAACTCTTCGTTGACCCCCGGCTGGAAGTGGATGTGATTGTCTTTGAGAAACTGTTTGGCTTCCCACAGGCTTTTATCCAGGTTGCCCAATGGCGAGCCTCGGTAGCCGGAGATAAAGCAGGCGGTATTCAAGCCTTGGGCGACATCACGCTGCTTTTGCAGCATGGGCAGTCGCGTCAGGGCCTGGGTGCCGGTCAGGTACAGATGACCCGTAGCAAGGCGATACTTGTCATCCAGGCGGATTTCGGCCAGAGACATGTGGGCGCTCCTTTTATTATTTTGGCAAGCTGGGCGGCATCGGTTATTGCCACCCTATTAATCAGCACGGGATCACCGCCCTGACATCTGCCTAAGAATATGACTCGTCGGTACTGATTTTTTATTTCTAAATTGGCATAAATACAGCAATACTGAGCATGAGCTATTCAATAAAAACAATTAAATTGGATTATTCATGCAGGATAAATTGAGCCCCATCGACCGCAAGATTTTGCGCTTGCTGCAACACAATGCCGACCTGTCCGCGGCCGAGATCGCAGAAAAGGTTGAGCTGTCACAGTCACCCTGCTGGCGGCGCATTCACCGCATGCAAGAAGAAGGCTTGATTGAACGTAAAGTCGCCCTGCTCAGCCATAAACAACTGGGCTTCAGCACCACGGTGTTTGTCGATATCAAACTATCGGCCCATGGGCGCAACAATCTGGAAGAGTTTGAAAAAGCTATTGTCGGCTACCCACAGGTGCTGGAGTGTCACACCATGGCCGGTGGATCCGACTATTTACTCAAGGTCGTGGCCAAAGACATTGCCAGCTACGAGCGCTTTCTACGCGACCACTTGCTGCAACGCCCTCATGTCCAGGAGGCGCACTCCAATATCGCCATGAGCGAAGTCAAGCGCACCACCGAATTACCCTTGGATTAAGCGCTAGGCGCAGGCGCGCTTAGGCCCAATCAGATTGATCAAGTCGGCAACCGTTTGCTCGAAATTGCTGGAGTTGTCCAACACCACGAATTGCTCATCGCTGGCTGCCACCTTATTGCTGAATTGCGCATTGCGCGCCAATCGCAGTTCAATCTCCGGCTCTGTTTCGCGGCCACGGGCCAGCAGACGCTCACGCAATACTGCCTCATCAACCCTGAGCAATACCGCGAGCATATCCGGGTACCGCGCCCGGGCCTCAGCTAAATAGGCGCGCGAGCCGTTGACCAACACATTATCGCCAGCAGCCAACCAACTATTTATTTGCCGAGGGATGCCATAAGCCAGACCATTCGCCTGCCAACTCATGGCAAATGCGCCGACCCACTTCTGCTCATCGAAAGCAGTGGGCGACAGCGATACTGCATCCTCACCCAGCGCCTCAGCAGAGCGGGTGATTACTCGTCGTGCAATGCGACAACCCATTTCCGCCAGTTGTTCGCGTGCAGCATTTAATAGGCTGTCCTTGCCAGACCCAGAAGGGCCAATGAGATAGATCAACCTACCCGCCATCAAAACACCTTAATGCTAAAAACACTGACTACCGAGTGGGAATGATAGGCCTTGTCAGACCCAACCAACACCCCTACAGCGACCGTCCGGACGATTTAACACCACGCCTGGCGTATCAGCCTCCTAACCCGTATCGGCCTCATCACCCAGTACATGAGCGCTACGTGGCAAAGCCAGCACCTGCTGACCGGCAGAAAAATATATATCCAGCCCCTGAGGGAAATGGTTCCGAGCACTGCGCTGCTGCCAGAACGTCTTCGTCAGCGGCAAGCTTACGCGCCGGACGTCAACTAGCCCCTTGCACGTTGCCTGCCTGATCCCTGGACCACGCCAACGCAATACTGGCCCGCTGGAAAGACTGCCTATCTGAATAATCAAGGTGCAGGCATTGCCCGGGCAGCCATCAGACCCCGTGTCGAAGTCCGCCAAATCATCCAGCTCGGCGCCTCCCAATAAGGCAAAACATGCCACTTGCCGCCGCTCAACAATTGAACAGCCGCAATGCAGGGCTAAAGCCGCCCGCACGCTTGGCGTATCCATGCTCGGCCCCAGCCACACCCGTGAACACTCATCCAACAAGGCCAGGCACAAGGCAAATGTCGCCTCATCCAAAGGCGCCTGTTGATGTTCCCAGCCAAGGTATTGAATCTGCCCAGGCGAAGCCATCGCCTGTCGCGCAAGCGCCAGGTAACTGGCCGGCATTTTCTGCAATGGAGCGTTAAATTCGTGCTGCGCAAAGATCGCACCGAGTGCTGCACTCATCAGCCTGCCTCCCTCTTCACCTTTAACACTAGCCAGTTTGATTTGAGCCGCAATACACCGCTGGTCAGTAGCCCGCTGCTTTTAGCTGGCCTGCACTCGCCAAAAGCCAAAATGATGTCAAAATAGAACTATTGGTAAATGCACAATTCGTGCAGGTAATCGCCGATGTTTCGAGCAAAACTAACAGTCGCAGGTGTCAATGAAATGACCCCTCAATAGCCGACAAAAAACCTGTTTTAGTCAGTGTTCACAGGCGAAAAGTGGGGCGATTATTTTTTTATGCCGAGCAAAGCTCAATAAACTAATGCTTCACTGGCAATAATTTGCAGATTGGTTGAAAATAGCGACATATAATTGGCGTCAAAAAGTCACCTAAGTTTCCACTGCATCTTAAATGATATGGATTACATTTCTAGCTGAACGGCTAGGCAGAATGATGGTCTTAACCGGTGACAATTATGCAGCGCAAAGCACGCATCGACTCTCTGACTAACCGGTTTCTAAAGTATGCGACCTATGACACAAGCTACCTACTCCAGCCGCACCGCTGACAAATTTGTTGTTCGTCTACCTGACGGTATGCGCGAGCGTATTGCGGATGTAGCGCGCAATCACCATCGCAGCATGAATTCCGAGATTATTGCCCGCCTAGAGCAGAGCATGCTCCAGGAAGGCAGTTTGGATGCTGAACTCAATGTGCGCCTCGACAGCCCAGAACTGTCGCTGCATGAACGCGAACTACTTCAGCGTTTTCGCCAACTCACTCGCCGGCAACAAAACGCCCTTGTGGCACTGATTGCCCACGACGCTGAAATGGCGGCTGAACAAGCATAAGCAGCACCTAAGCAACCCAATAAAAAAACCGGCATCAGCCGGTTTTTTTATTGGGCAAGATAGTGCCGTCGCCAGCCTAACCCACAAAACTGAGCAATACACCCGCCGCCACTGCGGAACCGATCACCCCTGCCACGTTTGGCCCCATGGCGTGCATCAACAGGAAGTTCTGCGGATTAGCCTCCAAACCTACCTTGTTTGACACCCGTGCAGCCATTGGCACTGCCGAAACCCCAGCCGAACCAATAAGCGGATTGATCTTGTTGCTGCTAAACAGGTTCATGGCTTTGGCCATCAGCACCCCCGCCGCTGTTCCCCCGCAAAAAGCCAGCATACCCAAGGACAAAATGCCCAGGGTCTTAAGCTGCAGAAAGGATTCAGACGATAGCTTGGAACCTACGGTCAGCCCCAAGCAGATGGTGACAATGTTAATCAGCGCATTGCGCGATGTATCCGCTAAGCGTTCAACCACGCCCGCTTCACGCAACAGGTTACCAAAGGCAAACATACCCACCAGCGGGGCCGCATCCGGCAATAACATGCCCACCAGCAAACACAGGATCAACGGAAAGATGATCTTCTCTGCCTGCCCCACAGGCCGCAGTTGCTGCATGACGATTGCGCGCTCCTCTTTAGTAGTCAGCGCGCGCATGATCGGCGGCTGAATCAGCGGCACCAAAGCCATGTAGGAATAGGCAGCGACGGCAATCGGACCCAACAAGTCTGGCGCCAGCTTGGAGGTTACGAAAATTGAGGTAGGGCCATCTGCCCCGCCGATAATCGCAATGGACGCGGCTTCGCGCAGGGTAAATTCAAGCCCAGGAATGCCCAGCGACGCTAACGCCAGCGCGCCAATCAGCGTTGCAAAAATACCAAACTGCGCTGCAGCACCGAGAAACAAGGTTTTGGGGTTCGCCAGCATCGGGCCAAAATCAGTCATGGCCCCGACGCCCATAAAAATCAGCAGCGGGAACACACTGGTTGGCAGGCCAACTTCGTAGAACAGGTGCAAAATCCCACTGCCTTCAGCCATACCAGCCACAGGGATATTCGCCAGCAATCCACCAAAACCAATGGGAATCAACAGCAGAGGCTCAAAGCCCTTCCTGATCGCCAGATAAATCAGCAGCAGGCAAATCACTATCATCAGGGCCTGACCCGCCTCCAGATGATACAAACCCGTGCTTTGCCATAATTTATGGAGCTTTTCCATAAGTCTCCCCTAGCCGATAGTCAGCAAGCTATCGCCCACTGCTACGGAGTCACCGACCTTGATATTGACTGCACCGATGGTGCCCGCCTTGAATGCACGAATCTCGGTTTCCATCTTCATGGCCTCAAGGATGATCACTAACTGACCCGCCTCAACCACATCACCCGGCTTAACCAAGACCTTGAAAATATTACCCGCCAAAGGAGCGACTTGAGGCTCACCGTCAACTGCAGGCGCAGTGGCTGGCGGAGCACTTGTGCCCGGAGCGTCGCTAAGTGACTTGAGACCGGTAATATCGCCGCCCTCATTGACCTCGACCAAGTAGTTTTGGCCCTTGACCGCAACGGTGTATACCGCAGCCTTGCCGGGCTCAGCTTGCACCAATGGCTGGCCATCAGGCACCGGCTCGAATGCGGCTGGATCACCCCGATTCTGCAGAAATTTCAGGCCAATCTGCGGGAACAATGCATAGGTCAGCACGTCGTCAACCGCATCCTCCGCCAAGGCAAAGCCTTGCTCCTTGGCAAGGGCTGCAAGTTCTGCACTGAGCTTGTCCATTTCATCCTCGATCAGATCAGCAGGACGACAGGTAATCGCCTGCGCACCGTCGAGAACACGGGCCTGCAACTGCTGATTAAAGGGTGCTGGAGCCGAACCGTATTCGCCTTTGAGAATGCCGGCTGCTTCTTTGGTGATCGATTTGTAGCGCTCGCCCGTCAGGATATTGATCACCGCCTGGGTACCGACAATTTGCGACGTCGGTGTAACCAGCGGGATAAAGCCCAGATCCTCGCGCACTCGCGGGATCTCGGCCAACACTTGGTCAAACTTGTCTTGAGCACCCTGCTCCTTGAGCTGGCTCTCCATGTTCGTCAACATGCCGCCCGGTACCTGTGCGACCAGAATTCGCGAATCGATACCTTTCAGGCTGCCTTCAAACTTGGCGTATTTTTTCCGCACCTCTCGAAAGTAGGCCGCGATTTCTTCAAGCAACGACAAGTCGAGCCCGGTATCGCGCTCAGTTCCTTGAAACATCGCCACCACTGACTCGGTTGGCGAATGGCCATAGGTCATCGACAAGGATGAGATAGAGGTATCGACGTTATCGATCCCAGCTTCAACAGCCTTGAGAATGGCCACACTGGACAGGCCAGCAGTGGCATGACACTGCATATGAATAGGGATCGACAGACTGGCTTTCATCCGGGTCACCAGCTCAAACGCGGTATAGGGTGTAAGAATGCCAGCCATGTCCTTGATGGCAATGGAGTCGGCGCCCATGTCTTCAATCTGCTTGGACAGGTCCAACCATTTATCCAAGGTATGCACTGGGCTGGTGGTATAGGAAATGGTGCCTTGCGCGTGCTTGCCTTGCCGCTTAACAGCGTTGAGCGCCGTTGCCAGGTTGCGCGGATCATTCATCGCATCAAACACGCGAAATACATCAACCCCGTTGACCGCAGCACGCTCGACAAATTTCTCGACTACATCGTCGGCATAGTGGCGATAGCCGAGCAAGTTCTGTCCACGCAAAAGCATTTGCTGGCGCGTATTGGGCATGGCCTGCTTGAGCTGGCGAATGCGCTCCCACGGGTCTTCACCCAGATAACGGATACAGGCATCAAAGGTTGCGCCACCCCACGACTCAACCGACCAGAAACCAACCTTGTCGAGCTTGGCCGCGATCGGCAGCATGTCCTCAAGGCGCATGCGTGTTGCCAAGATCGACTGATGCCCATCACGCAACACCACATCGGTAATACCTAACACACGTTGACTCACAGTATTGTTAACCGACATCCCTAAACTCCCTGGGTCAAGCGCGGCGTGCGCGATGCTGATGGATAGCAGCCTGAATGGCTTCCAGTACTTCCACTGGTGGCTGTTGAGCAGCACTGAGCGAGGCAACCGGAGCCTTCACTTCAGCAGGTTCGGGCACTGGACCAAAGCGCGCTAACAGCCGCGCCATTATGCGGATTGAAAACACCAGCAGCGTCAGGAAAACAAACACTGAGCCCATCCCAAACAGCATGAGCTCGACACCCTCGAGCACAAGATTAGTTGAAGCCATGATCAGTCCTTTTAGCAACAAATTACGCCCATCTTGCCTGCACAGGCACCCACTCTAACGCCCAGCAAAGTTGCCGAACCTTAGCTTGAAACAAGCGCTTGAGCAAACCACTTAGTATTGGCAAATAGGCGCCCATAAGCTGCCAGCTCGAAGCCCAGCCAATGCAGGAACCACAGAACCAGGACCAAGGATGCGGAGTATGGCGAAACAGAAGTGCCAGGGACGTAGCGGCTTCGAGGTCCGGCCGGACCCCGAATGAAAGACCAGGACCAGAACAGGCCCTAGATAAGAAAGAGTGAAGCCAAGCCAAGGAAGATAAAGAAACCACCACTGTCAGTCACAGCAGTAATCATCACGCTTGCGCCCAACGCAGGGTCGCGCCCCATGCGCACCAAGGTCATTGGAATCAGCACGCCCATCAAGGCAGCCAGCAACAAGTTCAGGGTCATTGCAGCCGTCATCACTATGCCCAGCGAATAACTGTCATAGAGAATCCACGCCACGATACCAATCACCCCGCCCCAGACCACACCATTGATCAGCGACACGGCCAACTCTTTACGCAGCAAGCGTGAGGTATTGCCAGTGCTGACCTGGTCCAGCGCCATGGCCCGCACAATCATGGTGATGGTTTGGTTCCCAGAGTTACCGCCGATACCCGCAACAATCGGCATCAATGCCGCCAGCGCCACAAGCTTCTCAATGGAACCTTCAAAAAGACCGATAACCCGAGACGCCATAAAAGCAGTAATCAGGTTGATCGCCAGCCATGCCCAACGGTTGCGCAGTGATTTCCAAACCGAGGCAAAGATATCTTCCTCTTCTCGCAGACCCGCCATGTTGAGGACTTCGCTTTCGCTTTCCTCACGGATCAGGTCGACCATTTCATCGATGGTCAAACGGCCAATCAGCTTGCCGTTCTTATCCACCACCGGGGTCGAAATAAGGTCGTAACGTTCAAATGCTTGCGCGGCATCATAGGCATCTTCGTCCGGGTGAAAGCTCACCGGGTCCGTCGCCATTACGTCACGAACTATTTTTTCCGGGTCATTGACCAGCAAACGCTTAACCGGCAAAACACCTTTGAGCACACCGTCGTGGTCGACTACGAATAGTTTATCGGTGTGCCCTGGCAGTTCTTTCAGGCGGCGCAGGTAACGCAAAACAACTTCAAGGGACACGTCCTCACGGATAGTCACCATCTCGAAGTCCATCAACGCACCGACTTGCTCCTCTTCATAGGACAAAGCGGAGCGTACGCGCTCACGCTGTTGTGCATCGAGGGTTTCCATCAGCTCGTGAACGATGTCACGCGGCAACTCAGAGGCCAGGTCAGCCAGTTCGTCGGCGTCCATCTCCATTGCCGCTGCAAGGATCTCGTGATCCTCCATGTCTGCGAGCAAGGTTTCACGAACCGCGTCAGACACTTCAAGGAGGATATCGCCGTCACGCTCGGCTTTCACCAACTGCCAAATGGTCAGACGGTCCGGCAGCGGCAAGGCTTCAAGGATGTGAGCAACGTCAGCCGAGTGCAACTCATCGAGTTTACGCTGGAGCTCTGCGAGGTTTTGCCGGTGTACCAGGTTTTCAACCAGGTCCCGGTGATGGCCTTCTTGGCGATGCGCCAGGTCTTCAACAAGCTTTTGCTTATGCAACAGCTCAACCACCTGAGCCAGGCGATCCTGCAGGCTTTCTTGTGGCTTTTTAGCTTCTACTTCAGTCATGTGGCGCACTCCATCCCCAGCGACGGTGCACGCCAAAGGGGATCAATCAGTCAGTCCGTGATTGCACAATCGAAATTCGGTGTAACTACTGGGTAAGTCCATGGTGGTATTCCACAAGCCTCGGCGAGGCTGACGCAACGATGATAACACTGCTAAGACGCATTGCACGTTACAAAAGTTTCCAAGAACAAATGGTTACAGGGAAAACCTCAAGACGGCTAAAGCTCGTCAACATGTATCCAATCACCCCCACTAAACCTGCATCGCCCGCTTCTGACTCACCCGCCCTGCCCATTCGTTAGGCTGCCGAGCCGAGCCTTGTTCAGGGTAAATAGCATAGGCCCAGCAATGCGACGCACGACCTGCCCAGCAAGGCACTAGCAGGACCAAACAACCCAGCAATTCACGCGCATTGCGCGCCGTCAAGGAGGACGACCCCATGCGCTACCTGGCAACCTTAGCTCTGTGCACACTGCTTACACCGCCACCGGGTATTTTTGCAGCCACTGTTTTTCGCTGCGAGGACGCCCAAGGCAATCTAACCTTCACCAGCCATGGCTGCCCTACTGATCATAGGCAACAGCGCGAGAACCCGCGAAATTTGACCCCGAGCAGTGGCGCTCCAACTCCAATGGCAACGCCTAAACCCCGCCACGAACCAAGCCAAGCACCGGCAACGGTTGTAGGTGAGCGCCAAGACGGTTGCGGTAATCGCGTAACAGGCCGTCAGCGGCGCAGTGCGATCATAAAAAAACAGATACTGGCCGGAATGACCCAGACCGATGTAGAAAGCGCGCTGGGCTCGCCTAACAGGGTTGCTCGCAGCAATGGCCGGGTCACGTACTACTATCAGGATTTACAGGGCAACAAGAGCAAAGTCAGCTTCGATCAAGCCGGCTGCGTCAGCGGTCGGTAAATGTGCGGCAAGCGCCGACCTTTAAACCCGACTCGGCTGGGTGAACCAAAAAACACGCGCAACAAAAAAGGGCCTGCATCGCTGCAGGCCCTTTTCTTTACCGCTATATGGTGCACTCAGGAGGATTCGAACCTCCGACCGCTCGGTTCGTAGCCGAGTACTCTATCCAGCTGAGCTATGAGTGCATTTAGTGCTTTTTTAGACCAGTTCACCTCTGGTTAAACTAGGCGTCTTACTCAAGCAAGACGTCTATGAATATGGTGCACTCAGGAGGATTCGAACCTCCGACCGCTCGGTTCGTAGCCGAGTACTCTATCCAGCTGAGCTATGAGTGCACTAAAGCGTGCGCATTATAGGGAATCTACAACTTATTTCAACCGCTAAATTTAATAATTTCAACAACTTATCAAACCAACGATGACCAACCCTATACTGCAAAATATGGCGGAGAAGGGGGGATTCGAACCCCCGACACCCTTTTGAGATGTACTCCCTTAGCAGGGGAGCGCCTTCGGCCACTCGGCCACCTCTCCGCAACACGGGGCGCATGATAACCATGTTTTCCCCGTTTGCAAAGCCAAAATTTCAATTAAATTAATGGCTTGGTTCTTCGTCTTTCTCTTTTTGGATTCGCTGGTAAATTTCTTCCCGGTGCACGGCTACTTCTTTAGGGGCGTTAACCCCAATGCGCACCTGATTACCTTTGACGCCAAGTACGGTGACGGTGACTTCATCACCCACCATTAGGGTCTCTCCGACCCTACGAGTCAGAATCAGCATTCCTTTCACCTCATGGAAATTTAACGGGACAACAGTCTGCAAATATAAAATGGTGTCGGCGACTACGAATTACAAGTAAAGCCTTCACCCAAGTATTGACCAGTAATGCAGGAAAGAAAGTTCCTGCCCTCGCGGTCAAAAAAGACAAAAGGCGCTGGTTTTACGCAGCGCCTTTTGAATAGTGCAATTTAGTCGCCCTGGCGAGCCGGGGCATCTAAATCAAAAGCTGTGTGCAATGCACGTACCGCCAACTCCAGATACTTCTCTTCGATGACGACTGACACCTTGATCTCAGAAGTCGAAATCATCTGGATGTTGATATTTTCTTTGGCCAAGGCCTCAAACATCTGGCTGGCAACCCCCGCATGCGAACGCATACCCACGCCAACGATCGAAACCTTGGCGATGTTGGTGTCACCCACCACCTCACGCGCCCCAAGTTCACGAGAAGTGTTTTCCAACACCTGCTGAGCACTTTGATAATCGTTGCGGTGAACAGTGAACGTAAAGTCGGTGGTGTTATCGTGCGCAATGTTCTGCACGATCATATCCACTTCAATGTTTGCCGCACTGATCGGCCCGAGAATCTTGAAAGCAACGCCCGGAACATCCGGTACTCCACGGATTGTCAGCTTGGCTTCGTCGCGGTTGAAAGCGATGCCGGAGATGATCGGCTGTTCCATGGTTTCCTCTTCATCAATGGTAATGAGGGTGCCTGGCCCCTCTTGAAAGCTGTGCAGAACGCGCAGCGGAACGTTGTACTTGCCCGCGAACTCAACGGCGCGAATCTGCAGCACCTTTGAACCCAAGCTGGCCATTTCAAGCATTTCTTCAAAGGTAATCTTGTCCAGACGCTGAGCCTTGGCGACAACCCTTGGGTCGGTGGTGTAAACACCATCAACATCGGTGTAGATCTGGCATTCGTCAGCTTTCAGCGCTGCAGCCAAGGCCACACCTGTGGTGTCCGAACCGCCACGACCCAAAGTCGTGATGTTGCCGTGCTCATCCACACCCTGGAAACCAGCAACCACAACCACACGCCCTTCTTTCAAGTCTGTGCGCAACTTGTGGTCGTCGATCTGTAGAATTCGCGCTTTATTATGCGCGCTATCGGTCAAGATTCGTACCTGATTACCGGTGTACGAAATGGCCGGAACGCCGCGCTTAATCAAGGCCATAGCTAACAGGGCAATAGTCACCTGCTCACCGGTTGAAACCATGACATCCAGCTCACGCGGAACCGGCTGATCGCCAATCTGCTTGGCCAGTTCAATCAGGCGATTGGTTTCGCCGCTCATGGCGGAAACCACGACAACTATGTCATCACCGCGTTCGCGGAATTTCTTAACCTTCTCCGCAACCTGTTCGATACGCTCGACAGTGCCGACGGAGGTGCCTCCAAACTTCTGTACGATCAAAGCCATTTCAATGCCGCCTAAGCCCGCGAGGGGCGCCCATTAAACTTGTAACAGCCCGCCAGCATTGGACGGGCATAACTCGTAACGTTACAGACCTTGTTCGACAAAGGTTGCCGCAAGGGCCAATGCCGCATCCACAGCGCCAGCGTCTACACCGCCGCCTTGCGCCATATCTGGACGACCACCGCCCTTACCGCCTACGGCCGCTGCCGCTTGTTTCATCAGGTCACCTGCCTTGAGTTTGGCGGTCAGATCCTGAGTTACACCCGCGACCAGTACCACTTTGTCGTCGAGCACCCCGCCGAGCAGGATCACTGCACTGCCGAGCTTATTCTTGAGCTGGTCAACCATCGCCAGCAAGGCCTTACCATCAAGACCGTCTACGCGAGCGCCAAGTACCTTGACGCCTTTAATTTCGACTGCAGAACCTGCCAAGTCGTTACCGGCGGCGCTGGCGGCCTTAGCCTTGAGCTGCTCCAGCTCCTTTTCTAGCTGACGGTTACGCTCGATCACGCCCGACAATTTGTCCAACAGGTTCTCGCGGCTGCCTTTAACCAGCGCTGCGGCTTCTTTTAACTGTTCTTCGGCGCCATTGAGGTAAGCCAGTGCCTGCGCACCCGTGACCGCTTCTATACGACGAACCCCGGCCGCAACTCCTGCTTCACTGGTGATTTTGAATAAACCAATGTCACCGGTTCGGGAAACGTGGGTACCACCACACAGCTCAACCGAGAAACCGCCGCCCATGGTCAGCACGCGTACATCATCGCCATACTTCTCACCAAATAAGGCCATGGCGCCTTTGGCTTTAGCGGTTTCGATATCTGTCTCGTCCGTTTCAACTTCAGTGTTCTTGCGCACTTCAGCGTTGACGATATCTTCCAGCTCACGAAGCTGTTCTGGCTTGATGGCCTCAAAGTGGCTGAAGTCGAAGCGCAGACGCTGACTGTCAACCAAGGAGCCCTTCTGGGTCACGTGATCACCCAACACTTGGCGCAATGCGGCGTGCAGCAAGTGAGTCGCGGAGTGGTTCAGCGCAGTGGCTTGACGCACATCCGCACAGACTTCGGCCTTAACCGAAGCGCCCACCGCGAGGCTGCCTTGAGTAATGATGCCGTGATGCAAAAATGCACCGCCTGCTTTGGTGGTGTCGCGCACATCAAAGCGCACACCGGCACCTTCCAGATAACCACTGTCGCCAATTTGCCCACCGGACTCCGCGTAGAAAGGCGTTTGATCAAGTACAACCACACCCTCTTCACCCATCGCCAGCGTGTCGACAGCTTGGCCATCCTTGAACAGCGCGATAATTTCGCCGCTGCCTGAGGTGGCATCGTAGCCAAGGAAGCGAGTATCGCTATCAACCTTGACCACACTGTTGTAATCCATACCAAAGGAACTGGCTGAACGCGCGCGCTCACGCTGCGCCTGCATTTCACGTTCAAAGCCATCTTCGTCGATGGTCAGCTCGCGCTCACGGGCAATGTCAGCAGTCAGGTCCACCGGAAAACCAAAGGTGTCATACAGCTTGAACACCACATCACCCGGAATCACAGAGCCTTTCAACTCAAGCAGATCCTGCTCAAGGATTCTCAGGCCCTGCTCCAAGGTTTTAGCAAACTGCTCTTCTTCTGTTTTCAGCACGCGCTCAATGTGTGCCTGCTGCTGTTTCAGCTCAGGGAAGGCATCACCCATCTCAGCCACCAGCGCAGCAACGATTTGGTAGAAGAAGCTGCCTTTGGCGCCCAGCTTGTTGCCATGACGGCAAGCCCGACGAACGATGCGGCGCAGTACATAGCCGCGACCTTCATTGGACGGGGTAATGCCGTCGGCAATCAGGAAGCCACATGAGCGAATGTGGTCAGCCACAACCTTGAGCGACGCCTGGCCATCGTTAGTGCAACCAATAGCCTTGGCCGAGGCATCGAGCAGGCTCTGGAACAGGTCGATGTCATAGTTCGAATTGACATGCTGCAATACCGCACTGATGCGCTCGAGGCCCATACCGGTATCTACACTTGGCGCTGGCAGCGGATGCATGACGCCGTCTGCTGTGCGATTGAACTGCATGAAGACGTTATTCCAGATCTCGATATAACGGTCGCCATCTTCTTCAGGCGAGCCCGGAGGACCACCCCAGATATGCTCGCCGTGGTCGAAGAAAATCTCGGTGCAGGGCCCACAAGGGCCAGTATCGCCCATGGCCCAGAAGTTATCCGAGGCGTATGGCGCACCTTTATTATCGCCAATGCGGATCATCCGCTCAGGGGGAACACCGACCTGCTGCGTCCAGATATCGAATGCTTCGTCATCGCTGGCGTAGACCGTGACCCAGAGTTTTTCCTTGGGCAGGTTCAGCCATTGATCAGAGGTCAGAAATTCCCAAGCGTAATGAATAGCATCACGCTTGAAATAGTCGCCAAAGCTGAAGTTACCCAGCATCTCAAAGAAGGTGTGGTGACGCGCGGTGTAACCGACGTTTTCCAAATCGTTGTGCTTGCCGCCTGCACGCACGCATTTCTGACTGGTGGTAGCGCGGGTGTAGGCACGCTTTTCCAGACCGAGAAAGCAATCTTTGAACTGATTCATACCCGCGTTGGTGAACAGCAGGGTTGGGTCATTGCCCGGAATCAGTGAGCTTGAGGCAACACGGGTGTGCCCCTTCTCTTCGAAGAAGCGGAGGAAGGCTTCACGGATTTCTGCGCTTTTCATAGACTTTTCCACGGAATTAGGCGGTTTTGCATAGATTTCAAAGCGTGCAAGGCGGCGGCCTAAATCAGCCAAAACAGCTCAAGCACACTCATTACATAGGTAAACACGCGCTCCAGAACAGGTAAAAGGCGCCCATTTTAGCGCAGGCGCACAAATGCCGGAGTCACGGCAAAGGGCCGCATTATATAGGGCCTGAGCAATCGGTACAGCGTTTGTGCGATAAAGGTCAAGATTGTTTGAAATCAGCAAAGCCTTTCAGCACTTCCTCGATGGCCTGCGCACTGACGTCCATATGCGTCACCATGCGCAAACGAGGGGCCGCCGTGAGCTTGATCCCACGCTCAGCGAAAAAGTTTTTTAGCGCATTCGCCTGCTCACCCACTTGCGCGTAAACCATATTGGTTTGCACCGGCTCCACGCTGTAACCCAATGCGCGCAAGCCTTCACCGAGTGCCTGGGCATTGGCATGGTCATGCGCCAAACGCTCAACCTGATGCTCCAACGCATACAGACCCGCCGCTGCGAGCAGCCCGGCCTGACGCATACCGCCGCCGACCATTTTGCGCAGGCGCCGCGCCTTACTGATGAATTCAGCCGAGCCGCAGAGTACGGAGCCTACTGGAGCGCCAAGGCCTTTGGACAAGCACACCGATACCGAATCAAAGTGACGGGTGATTTCCAGCGGCTCGACACCTAGCTTGACCGCGGCGTTATACAGACGGGCACCGTCCAGATGCAGGCCAAGGCCATGCTTGTGAGTAAATTCACGAGCCTCGGCCAGATACGCCAAGGGTAAGACTTTGCCCTGCATGGTGTTTTCCAGCGCCAGCAAACGGGTGCGGGCGAAGTGAAAATCATCCATTTTGATTGCGGCTGCCACCTTGGCCAGATCCAGCGAGCCATCGGCTTCCCCTTCAATGGGTTGTGGCTGAATTGAGCCCAGCACCGCTGCGCCGCCGCCTTCATATTTATAGGTGTGCGCCTGCTGACCGACGATGTATTCATCGCCACGCTGACAATGAGCCATCAAGCCAAGCAAGTTACTCATGGTTCCGGTGGGCACAAACAGGCCGCTGGCAAAACCGAGTTTGTCAGCCAGATACACCTCAAGGCGAGTGACTGTTGGATCTTCACCATAAACATCATCGCCCAACTCCGCCGCCTGCATCGCCTCACGCATGCCGCTGGTTGGCAAAGTGACGGTGTCGCTACGCAGATCGATAATGGGCATGACGAGACTTTCCTTTAGGGCTAAAGCGACCATGCTAAAGGCTGGCCGCACGACTCACAAGGTACAGTTACAGGGCATTACAGCACGGGGCGGATGGCGTTTATTCATCCACGCTCGCGGGCTGCAAATATCCCAAGGGTGTATTCAACCATGAGCCGTTCACGCTTTGATCAGGGTCGATACGCTGCGCGTTTTCGAACCTATGCCAAGTCGGCGCCATCGCAGGGCACGATCAAAATGCCCGCACGCAGACCATTCTTCACCGTTGGTTGGGGGAAAATGATCCGCTCACCCTGCTCAATGATCCACTGCACATCCCCAGCATCTTCAGCGAGCAAGTAACCCGCTGGTAACTCCGTGAAGTTCTCGATATCAGCCGGCAAATGCATGGCAAAGGCATCGCTGTGCTTGATCACTTCGCGGGCCACGGTAAAGACCTGCAACCCATCGAGCCCTGCAGCTTCCTGCTCGGGCTCTTGGCCCTCGATAATCTGCTGTATGCGCGTCTCTAGCAGGTCGAGATTAACCAACTGATTCTCACCAAAGGCCCGCGCCTTGCCTAACTCCAGAGTGAATGCTTCCGCGTTGAGGGTTTCGTAGGTGAAGGCACTGAAGGTGATTGAACGCTTGCTTTGCAGGAGCACTGCATCAATCCCGCCAGCATTTAAACGCTCCAGCTCGCGCCGCGAATGGGCGCGCCCTTCGATCCAGGGGTACATGGCGAATTGCTCAATTTTTGAGCCGCGAATGGCCGTGTGCAGATCGTAATGCAGTCGCGAACGCTCAGGCTCGCGAAAAAATGCGCTGGCCAGATGCTCAAGCTCGCTGGCACGAATGGCCTCAAAGCCTTCCGCTTGCTCGTGGCGACCATTGAACAGCCGATTGAGGTCTTGCTCTATATAGCGCTCACCCCGACGTATCGCTTGAGGGTTGCCAAATAGAATCAGCATGCGCACCCGCGGTTTGATTTCGCTGCGGGCAATGCCGTGAAGCAGTCGGTCGAGCAATTCGATGGGTGCGGTTTCATTGCCGTGAACACCGGCAGACAACAGCAGGTCGAGGCCGCTGTCTTTACCCGCCGGCGGCGTGATCTCCATCGCGCCCTCGGCCAACCACCGCAAACGCGTGCCTTCGGCCGTTACCTGGATCTTCGTTGCAGGCTCGCGCCCGGCCAACGTCAGTTCAAGCAATTTTCCCAGGGCAAGCATATAGAACTCCGATGTTTTGCCGACATTACTTCAGCCTAGGCCGAAGACAGCTATAGGTTCGCCGTACACTCCGCCCCGCCAGGCATGAGCGCAAGATCAATGATTGCAGTCAGGACCATGAACATGGCCGCCCTGAACGTCATCGTCCAGATCAGCGCTTTCCATTTCCAGCTCAAGGCTAACCAAGTTGGTGGCCAATGGACGCAGCAGCAAGTTGGCATATTCGGTGTCGCCTTCAGCCACATCGACACCGATCATCAATTGGTTATTACCGACTTGCTGAATCCACACCTCTTTACCCTGCCAGATCACAGCAAAGCGCGTGCAGGAGGTTTCCAGCTGGGTGCCATCTGTGTCTTCGAGAATCAGTTGCAGGGCATCATTGGACATGGTCAAAACTCTCTTTAAGCAAGTTGGAAGGAATACACTGAGCCTAGTTTAAGGATCTGCGTCAGTTCATCCAATGCCGTACGGCATTCAATTAGCAATTGTGGGTCAGCCAGATCGGTTTCGCTCAAGCGGTCACGGTAGTGTTTATCAACCCAGACATTCAGCGTGTCATACAAACTCGGGCTCATGATCACGCCCTGATTGACCGCCTGCAGTTCATGGTCTTTCAACGCCACACGCAAGCGCAGGCACGCCGGGCCGCCACCGTTTTGCATGCTTTGCTTGAGGTCAAACACCTTAACTTCACGGATCGGGCCGTTGCCACGGGTCAATTGCTGCAGGTAATTCCAGACATTGGCATTGTTGCGGCACTCCTCCGGGACAATCAGCAACATACCGCCATCAGAGCGGCTCAGCAGTTGGCTGTTGAACAGATAGGACTTCACGGCATCATCAACGGTGACCGCATCACGTGGTACGCACACCGGTTTGAAATCAGCACCACGGCGCGCCAGCTTGTCGGCAAGCTCCGCCAGCACGGTGTCAGTATCGAGAAAGGCGTCCTGGTGATAGAACAGCACCTCGCCATTACCGACGGAAATCACGTCGTTATGGAACACACCCTGATCAATCACTGCCGGGGTTTGCTGGGCGTAGACCACACCGTCATCACTCAAACCATGCAAACGGGCAATCGCCTGCGACGCTTCAAGGGTTTGCCGGGCCGGGTAGTTTTGCGGCGCAGGGAAACGGCTATCAAAGGCGCTGCGTCCGAAAACAAAGAACTCAACACCCGCGTCGCCGTACCCTTTGCAAAAGCGCGTGTGGTTAGCGGCGCCTTCATCGCCAAACTGAGCTACGGCCGGCAATGCCGCATGATGAGCGAAGTGCTGCTGATCAACGAACATGCCCGCCAGAATACGACTGGTTGTCGGGTGTTCGATTGAACGGTGGAACTTGCAATTGAGGTTGGCTGCGGTGAAGTGCACCCGCCCATCCGCCGTATCGGCACTTGGGCTGACCGTGCAGGCATTGGCGGTCCACATACTCGATGCCGAACAGCTGGCGACCAATAACGGCATGGCTTCCTTAGCGGCGCGACTGATCACTTGCGCATCCGTGCCGGAAAACCCGATAGCCCGCAGCACATTGACGTCGGGGCGCTCTTGCGGGGCGAGCACGCCCTGCTTGACCCCCATGTCCATCAACGCTTTCATTTTGGTCAGGCCCTGCTTGGCTGCCTCTTTCGGGCTTGAACTAGCTTGACTGTTACTTTGCGAGGCGACGTTGCCATAAGACAATCCGCCGTAGTTGTGCGTTGGTCCAACCAAACCATCAAAGTTCACTTCAAACGCATTGCTCACAGGCTTACTCCCGGCGTCAGGCTAGCAGGCAAACTCAGGGTTTCAGTTTCCAGCGAAGCCACTGGATAGGCGCAATAGTCAGCCGCGTAATACGCGCTGGCACGGTGATTACCCGAGGCGCCAACACCACCAAAGGGTGCAGTGCTTGCAGCACCGGTCAGCTGTTTGTTCCAGTTGACGATACCGGCGCGGCTTTCCAGCCAGAACTGCTGATAACGCGCTTTCGAGTCAGACAACAAACCGGCCGCCAAACCAAAGGCGGTGTTGTTCGCCTCCCGAATGGCATCGGCAAATTGGTCGTAGCGAATCACTTGCAGCAGCGGGCCGAAAAACTCTTCATCAGCTCGATCAGCCACTGCGCTGACATCGATAATGCCCGGGGTGAGCAAGGCTGCCGTCGCCGACGGCTGAGTCATTTCCAGCAATGCTGTGGCGCCGCTAGCCAATAATTGCTGCTGGGCCTCGATCAAATGCTGCGCAGCGGCCAGAGAAATTACCGAGCCCATAAATGGCGATGGCTGGGCGTCAAAGGCACCGACTTTAATAGTCGCCGTCACACTGACCAATCGCGCCAGCAAGGCATCGCCCCACGCACCTTGCGGCACCAGCAAACGCCGCGCACAGGTGCAACGCTGACCTGCCGAGATAAACGCCGACTGGATAATGGTGTACACCGCAGCATCAACATCAGCCACTTGATCAACCACCAGCGGGTTATTGCCACCCATTTCCAGCGCTAGAATCTTGTCCGGGCGACCTGCAAATTGGTTGTGCAGCAGGTTGCCGGTGCGGCTCGAACCGGTGAAAAACAGGCCATCGATGCCATTATCGGCAGCCAAGGCGACGCCGGTTTCACGGGCGCCTTGCACCAGGTTGAGTACACCGGACGGCAATCCGGCTTCGACCCAGCACTTAACCGTAATTTCAGCGACTTTAGGTGTTAACTCACTGGGTTTAAACACCACGGCGTTGCCTGCCAACAAGGCCGGCACGATGTGGCCATTGGGCAAGTGGCCGGGGAAATTGTAAGGACCAAACACGGCGACGACACCATGGGGCTTGTGCCGCAAGACCGCGGTCGCATCAGCCAAAGGGCCGCTCTTTTCGCCAGTTCGCTCGCGATAGCTTTGCACTGAGATGGCCACTTTATTGACCATGCTGCTGGCTTCGGTTGCTGACTCCCACAATGGCTTGCCTGTTTCTTCACCTATAGCCTGCGCCAGCTCATCAGCATACTGCTTGAGGGTGGCGGCAAAAGCTTCGAGCACTTCAATACGTTGATCAAGGCTGCGTAGCGCCCAGGCAGGGAATGCAGCACGAGCGGCTTCAACCGCAGAACGGACCTGTTCAGCACTGGCTTCACGCCCTTCCCAGAGCACTTCCTGAGTCACCGGATTCAGCGATTGAAACGCCGCGCCTTGCCCGTCCTGCCAACGCCCTGCAATGTAATGAGTGCTCATGTTGTTTTACCACTCCCAGCAATTCTCGCGACCCGACGAAACACCGGACGCATGATTCGTATTAACCCGGCTTAACCGCGCGCCGACAAACTGACCGCCCGCACCTGATCGCCCGCTGTCAATTGCAAACGCTTGGCCGTTTTCGCATCGACCACCAAGGTGCCTGCCGCCAAACGCGCCGGCGCTGCAGTAATGCGACAGTTCTCACGCTTGCGGTTATGCATCACAAAAGGGCTTGCATCGTCGCCCGGCGTGCCGATTGCCAGCACCAGCGTCTGGCTGTCACGCACCGCGCGGATCTTCTGTGTTTCGGCCTCAATCGCCGGTCCTGCATCGAAAATATCGACGTAGCCCTGATAGCTGAAGCCTTCACCCTTGAGCATGGTTAGCGCCGGCTCGGTATCGGGATGAACACGGGCGATACTGTTGCGCGCATCCTCGGAAAGGAAGCAGGTGTACAGCGGAAACTTGGGCATCAGTTCGGCGATAAACGACTTATTGCCCACACCGGTGAGGTAGTCCGCCTGGCTGAATTCCATCTTAAAAAAATGCCGACCAAGGCTCTCCCAGAAAGGTGAGCGCCCCTGCTCATCGGACATCCCACGCATTTCAGCCATGACTTTGTCGCCAAACAGCTCAGGAAACTCGGCGATAAACATAAAGCGGGCTTTTGAAAGCATGCGCCCGTTGATACCTGTGCGGTGATCTGCCCGCAAGAACAGCGAGCACAGTTCCGAGTTACCGGTCAGGTCATTGGCCAGAAACAGCGTTGGGATCTGACGGTGAATATTCAGCTCTTGCGAGGCACTGACCGTCAGACCGACCCGATAGTTGTACCAGGGTTCACGCAGGCCCACGGCGCCGGCGATGGCGGAAATACCGACCACTTCACCGTCATCGTTTTCGAGCACAAACAGGTAATCGGCATCTGCCCGCTCGGCTTCGCCACGGAAAGTTTTTTCAGCCCAGCCAACCCGATGCGCCAAGCGCTCTTCGTTGGCCGGCAACGTGGTTAGACCGGCGCCGGTGCTGCGCGCCAGATCAATAAGAGCCGCGAGATCGGCACTGCGTACGGGACGAACGATCATGCTGACTCCTTAAATCGCGACCAGACGGACGCTGACACCTTCACCGACACCCAAGGCCTCGGCGGTTTGCAGATCCAAGGTAACCGGACGACCCGGCACCCAATCCAGTTCAACAACGATGGCGCGAAAATCCTGCAACTGGCCATTACTGACCAAATACATTCGCCCGCCGCCTTGTACGTGCTCACCCAGCAACACCGGCACCACCCTGCTCTGGGCGATGGTGCGTATGCCTGAGGTGCGAGCGTGCAATGTTGGACCACCGTCGAAAATGTCAATGTAGTGATCTGTCTCAAAGCCTTCGCGCATCAAAATGTCGAAGGTGATTTGCGCACGCGGATGCACCTGTCCCATGGCTTCTTGAGCGGTGTCAGGCAATAACGGCACATAGATTGGGTAATGCGGCATCAGTTCGGCCAGGAAGGTGCGGCTCTTCAAGCCACACAGGCGCTCGGCCTCGGCGTAGTTCATGTCGAAAAAGTTCCGGCCAACAGCGTCCCAGAAGGGCGAATCACCGGACTCATCACTGTGGCCAACAATCTCGACCACCACCGCATCCGCAAAGCGCTCAGGGTGGGTGGCGACAAACAGCAAACGGGCCCGGGAATTAAGCTCGGCGAACACCGTGCTGACCAACGGCCGCTCAACATAAAAGCTGGTCAGCAGGCTGTTGCCGGTGAGGTCATGACACAAGGACAGCACATGGGTTTTATTGTGGATCTTCAACTCACGGGAGTTGTGCACAAAGGTTTCGTTGCGAAAGCTGTAAAAGGGTTCGGAATAGCCGGTCGATGCCATTATCCCCGAGCAGCCCACCAAGCGGCCCGTCTCGGTGTCTTCGAGGACAAAGAAATAGCTTTCTTCACCGTTAAAGCTGACCTCAGCCGCGAATGAGGCTTCAGATGCCTCGATCTTATCGCTAAGGCGGCCAACGTCGTCCGGCAGTGAAGTCACACCAACCGGGCTGTCCGCGGCTAGACGCTGGACTTCCGCAAGGTCAGCCATTTGCGCGGGGCGCATCACCAGCATGGTGTCACTCCTTTAAAGAAAAGCCCCGGCGCACTCGCGCAGAGTAAGCCGGAGAAAACTGCAGCCAGGGGCTACAGCACACAAGATCGTTCATCCATGGAATAACTCAGGCTATCCACAGGGCCTGAGGGTATTGCTGCGGCGGAACAACAGCGCGACGCTTGGGCAGACCAGCGAACCGGTTTGTCCAAGCGTGCAATCAGGCTTGAGTCAATGTAGCCACTGCACGCTCAAAACGAGCCAGACCTTCGTCGATGTCAGCATCTTCGACCACCAGACTCGGCGCGAACCGCACTACGTCCGGGCCCGCTTGCAGGACCATCAGATTCTCAGCGGCAGCCGCCTCAAGAATGGTTTTGGCTTTGCCCTTCCACGCGTCGCTGAGCGCGCAACCAATCAACAGGCCCATGCCACGTACTTCAGTGAACACACCATACTGCTGGCCAATCTGTTCAAGCCTGGTTTTGAAATGTTGATGCTTGCTGTGCACACCGGCCAAAACTTCAGGGGTGTTGATGGTGTCGAGAACTGCCTCTGCCACTGCGCATGCCAGCGGATTACCGCCGTATGTTGTGCCATGGGTGCCCACTGCAAGATGCTTGGCCAATTCGTTAGTGGTCAGCATAGCCCCGATCGGAAAGCCGCCGCCCAGGCCCTTGGCACTGGACAGAATGTCGGGGGTCACACCGTAGTGCTGGTAGGCAAACAGCGAACCGCTGCGGCCCATACCGCTTTGCACTTCATCGAAAACCAGCAGCGCATTGTGCTTGTCGCACAGCTCACGGGCGCCTTGCAGGTAAGCCAGATCAGCGGGAACCACACCGCCCTCGCCCTGAATCGGTTCAAGTACCACGGCGCAGGTTTTGCCCGAAACAGCCGCTTTCAGCGCGTCGAGGTCGTTGTACGGAATGTGGCTGATGCCTTTGATCTTGGGACCAAAACCATCGGAATACTTAGGCTGACCGCCAACGCTTACGGTGAACAACGTGCGACCGTGGAAGCTGTTAACCGCCGCGATGATTTCATATTTGTCTTCACCGAACTTATCAAACGCGACACGACGGGCCAGCTTGAAGGCGGCCTCGTTGGCTTCGGCGCCCGAGTTGCAGAAGAACACACGCTCAGCAAAGGTTGCGTCAATCAGCTTTTTCGCCAGGCGCAGCGCAGGCTCGTTGGTGAACACGTTTGAAACGTGCCACAAGGTGTTGGCCTGATCAGTCAATGCCTTGACCAGTGCCGGATGCGCATGGCCCAAGACGTTTACCGCGATGCCGCCAGAGAAGTCGATCAGCTCACGACCGCTCTGATCCCAGACTCGCGAACCTTCACCGCGCACGGGGATAAAAGCAGCGGGTGCATAGTTTGGAACCATAACCTGATCGAAATCGGCGCGTTGCACCGGGTCGTGCTGAACAGACATCTGAACTCTCCTGACAAGGAAACACCTGCTTTTAGTAGCAGACGATGAGAAGGATTGTAGGGATTGCAATAAGGATGGCATTGCTGGCATGCGACAACTTCTTATAGCGCCATCCCCTGAAAAACCGTCGCTTATGAAAATGCGACACAAAGCATCGGTATGGCGCAGTTTAAACTGCTGACCTCAGTCCATGCGCATTGCACTGAGATTTTTTCACCACCCCTGCCGAGCGATTTTATAGCGCGGTTTTAAACCGGTATCTGCCTAACTGAAAGCGGTTTTTGCGCCGCACTGCCGCCCAGGGACAAGAAAGCGCTGAGCTTGGCCTTCTGCGCCATGGCATCCTGATAGCCCAACTCGATCAGTTCACTGCAGTAACCCGGCTCGAATAATAAATAGCTGAGCACCCCAGCGCCGCTGTCACGGGTGGCGCCAGGGCCGCGCAAAAACAAACGCACGGCAGCCGGCATTTCACGGCGGTGGCGTGCGGCAATTTCATCCAATGGCTGACTTGGGGCTATCACTAAAACCTCGACCGGTTTCAGATGGCTTGCACGCTGCTGCTCGGGGGTATTCATACGGCTCAGGTAATTGATTCGCTCGAGCAGCTCGATATCGCCCTCAAGACTGTCAATAAAGGTGCTGTTAAGCAGGTGCCCGCCAATCTGCGCCAAGGTTGGCGGCTGTGCCACGCCGTTATGCCTGGGCATATGAATGGCGCGATCTTGCTGAAAGTGATCGCTCACTCCCACCACAAGCACCCGATTGGCGCCCAGATGCAGGGCCGGACTGATCGGGGCCGACTGGCGCACAGCACCATCGCCAAAGTATTCATTATTGATTTTGACCGGAGCAAACAGCAGCGGAATGGCCGAACTGGCGAGCAGATGCTCCAAGCCGAGACGGGTCGGCACACCAATTCGCCGATGCCTGAACCATGACTCGATGGTGGAGCGGCCTTGGTAAAAAGTCACCGCCTGGCCGGAGTCGTAGCCAAAGGCGGTCACCGCCACGGCACTAAGCTTGCGACTGCGCACCGCCGCGGATATCCCGGTGAAGTCCAGTTCGTTAGCCAGCAGCTCTTTTAAAGGTGAGCCGTTGAGCAGAGCTACGGGAACCCGGCCACCTATGCCAAGCACGCTGTTGCCGACAAATCGGCTCGCTTGCGCCAGCACGCCCGCCCAGTCGCTGCGATACACATCAGCGGTGCTAAAATTTTGCCACACACTGCTCAGCCGCTGCACCGCTTGAGCAAAGTGCATTGCGCCGCAGGCCAGGCTCACCGCATTGATAGCGCCCGCTGAAGTGCCGACAATAACCGGAAACGGATTACTCTGCGGGTCAGGCAGCAAATCAGCAATCGCCGCCAACACCCCCACCTGATAGGCCGCCCGCGCTCCACCGCCCGAGAGAATTAGCCCGGTCACGGCTTCATTTACGCTGGGCATCATGGTCATCCGTACACCTTAGTCTTCCGTCAGTATAGAGAGTCGACCGCCGCAGGCAGCCTGCGTTACTTGCGTTTACGCTTTTTATACAGCTTTGGCTCACCCACCGGACGCGTTTTGAAGCGTCGATGTGCCCACAGATATTGTTCAGGACAGGCATTGACCGCCTGCTCGACCCACTGATTGATACGCAGGCAATCAGCCTCTTCGTTCTCACCGGGGAAATCACTCAACGGCGGATGAATCACCAAACGGTAGCCGCTGCCATCAGCCAGACGCGCCTGAGTAAAGGGCAACACCCGGGCCCGACCTAAGCGGGCAAACTTGGTTGTAGCCGTTACCGTTGCAGCCTGAACCCCAAATAAAGGGACAAAGACACTTTGCTTGCGCCCGTAGTCTTGATCAGGCGCGTACCAAATGGCGCGTCCGGCGCGCAGCACTTTAAGCATGGCGCGCACATCTTCGCGCTCAATCGCCGTGGCATCCAGGTTATGCCGCTCGCGGCCGCGCCGCTGTATATAGTCAAACAGGGGGTTGTCATGTTCGCGGTACATGCCATCGATAGTATGCTGCTGACCCAGCAACGCCGCGCCGATCTCGAGTGTGGTGAAGTGCAATGCCATCAAGATCACGCCCTGACCTTCCGCCTGGGCTTGGCGCAAATGTTCAAGCCCTTCAATTTTCGCCAACTGGGCCAAACGCGGCTTGGGCCACCACCAACTCATCGCCATTTCAAAAAAAGCGATGCCCGTGGAGGCGAAATTTTCCCGGATCAAGCGCTCGCGATCAGCGTTACCCATCTGCGGATAGCACAGCTGCAAATTACGGGTGATGATTTCGCAGCGCTCTTTAGCGAAGACCTGCATCACCGCACCGAGCATGCGACCCAGCATGAGCAGGGCCTTATAGGGCAACTGCACGATCAGCCACAGTACGCCAAGCCCAAGCCACAACGGCCAGAACCTTGGGTGCAAAAACTCGCGGCGAAACACAGGACGATCCATGAATACTTCCAGTCGAATACACAATAGATTGGCATTCTATCAGGACTTTCCTCGGTGCCTGCTGTCTATGCCGGAGTGCGGTAAGCGACCGACCCTGTTTAAACCCGGCTCTGCAGGCCTATTTTGCCGCCAAGGTCCGGTTCGATGATGACCAGAGCGACCAGGTGTCCATCTGGAAGTTATCAATACCGTCGCGCTGAAAAGCACCGAGTCGCTTGCGACTCAGCGACGTTCTCGCTATAAGTCCCACAGCTTCTGTCATTGCGCGCGAGTCGCCTAGCCACTCACGCGCAGTTCAACCGAAAAGGCGTTCCAGGCACACCATGAGTCAAGCTGACCTACTCGACCAAGTCCCCGTTTTCCAACTTAAAGGCAGCATGCTGGCCATTACCGTGATGGAGCTATCACGCAATGACAGCGCACTGCTCGATCAACAATTGGCCGCCAAAGTCGCCCAGGCACCCAACTTCTTCAGCAATACCCCCTTGGTGCTCGCGGTGGACAAACTGCCCGCCTCCGAAGACCCACTCGACCTCAGTGCGTTGATCGCCGTGTGCCGCAAACATGGCTTGCGCACCTTGGCCGTGCGCGCCAGCAGTGACGCCCACATTGCCGCGGCTAACGCGCTGGATTTACCGGTGCTGCCGCCATCCGGCGCTCGTGAGCGGCCGATTGAGCTGGCACCGACCGTTGCACCGGTTGAGAAAAAGCCCGAAAAACCGCAAAAACCTGCAGAACCTGAATATAAGCCGACAAAAATCGTGACCAGCCCTGTACGTGGCGGCCAACAAGTCTACGCTCAAGGATCGGATTTATTGGTTTTAGCACCGGTCAGCGCCGGGGCGGAACTTCTCGCCGATGGCAACATCCATGTTTACGCACCTATGCGCGGGCGCGCTCTTGCAGGAATCAAGGGCAATCTCAAAGCGCGTATATTCTGCCAGCAACTGGGCGCAGAGCTGTTGTCCATTGCAGGCCATTACAAGGTGTCCGAAGATCTACGGCGCGATCCGTTGTGGGGTAAAGGGGTTCATGTCAGCTTGTCTGGGGATGAGTTGAACATCACCCGTCTTTAACGGATACTGCCGCCAATTTCCAGGACACATATAAGGGCATCCGGACGCCTCACGAGGCCGAACGATTCCCGCTTTTATTTCACATTTTGGGGTGAATCACCTTGGCCAAGATCCTCGTAGTTACTTCCGGCAAGGGTGGCGTAGGCAAAACTACCACTAGCGCCGCCATCGGTACCGGCCTCGCTCTGCGCGGGCACAAAACCGTCATCGTCGATTTTGACGTTGGCCTGCGCAACCTTGACCTGATCATGGGCTGCGAACGCCGCGTGGTGTACGACTTCGTCAATGTCGTAAACGGCGAAGCGACACTGACTCAGGCGCTGATCAAAGACAAGCGTCTGGAAAACCTTTACGTGTTGGCCGCCAGCCAAACCCGTGACAAAGACGCACTGACACTTGAAGGCGTCGAAAAGGTTATCAAAGAGCTGTCTGAAAATTTCGAATACGTGGTTTGCGACTCGCCAGCCGGTATCGAAAAAGGTGCTCACCTGGCCATGTACTTCGCTGATGAAGCGATTGTCGTGACCAACCCTGAAGTCTCTTCGGTACGTGACTCCGACCGCATGCTCGGCCTGCTTTCGAGCAAGTCACGCCGTGCCGAAAATGGCGATGAGCCCATCAAGGAGCATCTGCTGCTGACCCGTTACAACCCGGAGCGCGTGGTCAAGGGCGAGATGCTTGGCGTTGAAGACGTCGAAGAAATCCTCGCCATCCGTCTGATTGGTGTGATTCCAGAATCACAGGCCGTACTCAAAGCGTCCAACCAAGGTGTCCCGGTAATTCTCGATGACCAGAGCGACGCCGGTCAGGCATATAGCGATGCAGTGGATCGCTTGCTGGGCAAAACAGTTGAACATCGTTTCCTTGATGTTCAGAAGAAGGGATTCTTGCAGCGTTTATTTGGAGGCCGTGAATGAACATTTTTGACTTCTTTCGTGAGCGTAAAAAAGGATCAACTGCTTCGATCGCGAAAGAGCGCCTGCAAATCATCGTCGCCCACGAACGTGGCCAGCGCAGCCAGCCGGATTACCTTCCCGCCCTGCAACAGGAACTGGTGGATGTGATTCGCAAGTACGTCAACATCGACTCAGACCATGTTCAGGTCGCGCTGGAAAATCAGGGTAGCTGCTCGATTCTGGAGCTCAACATCACCCTGCCCGAGCGTTAATCGATTCGGCCACAGGTAACACCCCAATAGAATGGCGGCCTTCGAGCCGCCATTTTGTTTTCGGCGTGTTCACTCCGGGCTGATAAGATTAGCCCTCGCCCCACCCCCTAAGACCAGAAGTCCCATGCCCCTCAGCCAGATTGAAATTATCCATCAGGACGCCGCACTGCTGGTGATCAACAAGCCGACCCTGCTGCTCTCAGTGCCTGGCCGCGCCGAAGACAACAAGGACTGCCTAGTCACTCGCCTGCAAGAAAATGGTTACCCCGAAGCCCGTATCGTTCATCGACTCGACTGGGAAACCTCAGGGATTATCGTACTGGCACGCGACGCCGACAGTCACCGCGAGCTATCGCGGCAATTCCATGACCGCGAGACCGAGAAAGCCTACAGTGCGCTGTGCTGGGGCCAACCCGAACTCGACAGCGGTAGCATCGACTTACCGCTGCGCTACGACCCGCCCACCAAGCCGCGCCATGTGGTTGACCATGAGCAAGGCAAACACGCGCTGACCTTTTGGCAAGTGACTGAACGCTGCGGCGATTACTGCCGGGTAGAGCTGACGCCGATTACCGGCCGCTCGCACCAACTGCGCGTGCACATGCTGTCTATTGGCCACCCACTGCTAGGTGATGGTCTCTATGCACACGAGCAAGCACTTGCGGCTTACCCGCGTCTGTGTCTGCACGCCAACATGCTGACCCTGAGCCACCCGCAAACGGGCGAACGCATGCGCTTTGAGTGCCCTGCGCCGTTCTAGCCACACGCTGGCCAGACAGCCCGGCTAAAACACTGCGACCCGCTGTATTCACTACTGGCGGCGCGGCCAGATCAAGCTGAAATGCGCGCCGCCCAGTGACTCACTGTGGGTCAACTGCGAGCGGCCAGCGTGCCAATAAATGATTCTGCGCACAATCGACAGGCCCAAGCCGTGTCCGCCAGAAGCGCGCGTGCGGCTGTCATCGAGACGCAAGAAGGGGGTGAAGATTCGCTCCCACTCCTCCTCCGGCACGCCCGGCCCATCATCCTCCACATCTAGCTGACAGCGCTGTGCATCGACCTGATAGCTGATGCGCACCCGGGACTCCGCATGACGCAGAGCATTGCTCACCAGATTCTGTAACGCGCGGTGCATATAGCGCGGTTCAGCATCGACCACTGAGCCCAGTTCAGCGTATGCCCCACTTGAAGGCCCGCATTCAATCTGCACATCGGCGCGCAGCGGCGCCAACTCTTGTGCGACCTGCTTGATTAGTTGCTGTAAATCTACCGGCTGGAAACGAATCGCAGGCGCGCCCTGCTCCAGCCGGGCATAGGTGAGCATTTCATCAACCAACTTGTCGAGGTCATGGATATCGCTGTCCATACCCTCAAGATAACGCTGGCGGTCTTGTGCGTTACCAGCGTCTTCAACCATCTCCAGACCAAAGCGCAAGCGCGCCAGCGGCGTGCGCAACTCATGAGACACCGCACGGACCATCTCGCGCTGGATCCCCAATGAGCGCTGCAAGTGCTCAGCCATGTCATTAAAGGCGCTGGCCAGCCGCCCGACCGAATCGGCACCATGCCCGGCAACCCGCGCCTCTAACTTGCCGCTGGCAATCAGGGTTGCAGCATCCTCCAGACCACGCAGACGGCGCTCCAACGGGCGCAGTAAAAAGTACAGGGTGACGCCGATCAAGCTCAGCCCGAGCATCGCGATCAACACCAACAACTCAGCCGGATAGGGGTTGAGTTGATACAACGGCCCGATCTCCAGCACCCATGGCGTATCTACAATCCCGGAAAACACATGAATGGTGTCGCCTCCCTTGCCCAGGGCCATTACCGTGTCGCTCTCATCGATCCGTCGGCGCTGGTCGGCATCCAGATTGGCGTCTTCAATGCGCACCAGACGCAAATCAAAACCGAACTGTTTACTCTGCTTGATATCGGCTAAGCGCTCAGGCTGCTCGTCGACCGGAAAGCGCACCAATTCGTCGATCAGCAGATAGATTGTCGCGCGCGCCAGTTGTTCGCTGATCTGGCTCACCTCGCCGATCAGCATCAGTTGCTGCGACTCGCTGACCAGAGTGGCGATCTGAACCGCATGGGGCCCAACTAACTTGACCACTACCTGGCCGCGCAAGACCCGGCTGCGCGCGGTGCTGTCGAGCGAAGAATCAGCCACCGGGACAATCTGCAGCGGAATCCCCAACAACCTTGACCAGGTGGCAATGGCCCGTCGGCGCTCGACATCAATCATCGGCTGCAGGTTGTCCGCCATCAGATTGAATGTGCCGCGGGCCAGATCCTCGCGGTACTGATCGCCGCGCACCTCGTTAACCAAGTGCAAGGTGCCGACACCGAGCAGCCCAACCAGAACCAGCACGGCCAGCATACCGCCGTAGATACGCAGGAATATGGAGTTCATCCGCGCTCGACAACCGCCTCGGCAACAAACAGATAACCTTTACTGCGCACCGTTTTAATCAAGCGGGGGTGCTCCGGGTCATCACCAATCTTGGGGCGAATACGCGAGATGCGCACATCAATCGAGCGGTCTTGGCCGTCGTACTCAATGCCGCGCAAGGCGGTAAAGATTTCCTCGCGCGAAAGAATCCGTCCGGCATTAGCGGTCAGTAGCCAAAGCAAATCAAACTCAGCGCCGGTCAACTCAATATGCTCACCAGCCAGCCAGGCTTCACGCAATGCGTTATCCACCACCAATGGCCCAAACTGCAAACGCCGCGCCTCACCCGCAGGCACAGGTTGCATGCGCCTGAGCAGCGCGTGAATGCGCGCCAGCAATAAACGTGGCCGCACCGGCTTGCACACGTAATCATCAGCGCCGGTTTCGAGTCCGAGAACATGGTCGGTGTCATCAGTGCGTGCCGTCAGCATCAGAATCGGCCCGCGGTAATGGGTGCGGACCTTGCTGCAAATCTGCAAACCACTTTCACCTGGCAGCATCACATCGAGAATAACCATGTCCGGCTGCTCACGGATGATCCGCTCAGCGGCATGCGCACCGTCCGCCTCAATTTCAGCCTGCAAGCCGTTAGCCCGCAAGTAATCGCGGGTCAACTCTGCCAAGCGCTGATCATCTTCGACAATCAACACTCGCGGTGACTCTTGCTCCACAGCTTTCTCCTTAGCACCCATCACGCCGTTAATAACCCATAGTGCCCATTCCCACCGACGCATACCAGACGATTAAATCACGCACCTTATCTGCGCATAAATGGCGCCCCGTTCGCAGTGCTGATGCGTGCACCTCAACCAGCGTCGGCGCGCCTGCATAAAGCGCTCCAACTTGGGCAATAAAAACCCTACATATTGTGTTTATGTGACTGACTAAAAACTTGGCGTCAGCGCGCCAAAAAACATCACCCACGACGACGAACGGTGTAATAGGACAAATCCCAGTAATATCGGGGCTTTGCGAAAACTACCCAAGGTTAACCCACAGCTTTATCCACAGGCTGACGCAAGATGTTGGCTTGCCATCCCCCCCATACCGCACTATCTTGTATCTCACCCGAGCAAAACACCTACATATTGGGTTTTGCCCCATAAACAACCAAGCATATTTGCACCTAAAAGATCCAGTCCCTGAACTGAAAAAGTGCAACTTAATGCTGATAAATTTGGTTTTGGAGCAGCACAGGCCGGTCACAGTGTGAATCACGCCAGCAGAGCGTACTCAGGGTGACCGTCGTGCGAAGCCGAAACAGACTAAACACTATATCTAGTATCGCCAGCCACAGACTGACACAACACTGGAAGGCAATTGTGAGTCGCACCTTCCCTACCCTGTTTTGCAAGCCCCCATGCGCGCAGCAACGCTGCTCAACGCATGGCGTTTTTGAAATGGAATGAACGATGGTGCGATGCAGTAATCCGCTGCAAATGCCTGTCTATATAAATACAGAACACGGAGACATCCATGCATACAGACATCAATCGCGAGAACCCGCAGGCCAAAGCGCCGCAGGCTTCTGACGCCACTCAAGACCTGGCGGCAACCGCTCCAGGTCAGCTGCGTGTGATCAAGCGTAACGGCACTGTTGTGCCGTATACGGATGACAAGATCACCGTTGCCATCACCAAGGCGTTTCTCGCAGTTGAAGGCGGCACCGCTGCTGCCTCGTCGCGTATCCATGAGACGGTTGCGCGCCTGACTGAACAAGTCAGCACCACCTTCAAGCGTCGCATGCCTTCAGGCGGCACTATTCACATTGAAGAAATTCAAGACCAAGTTGAACTGGCGCTGATGCGTGCCGGCGAGCAGAAAGTTGCCCGCGACTACGTGATCTACCGCGAATCACGTTCGCAAGAGCGTAAGCGCGACGTCAGCGGCGGCATTGCCGAACCGCACCCAAGCATCCGCGTGACCCACGCCGATGGCAGCGTTGAGCCGCTGGATATGGGCCGCCTGAACACCATCGTCAGCGAGGCCTGCGAAGGTTTGGCCGAAGTGGACGGCGCGCTGATCCAGAAAGAAACCCTGAAGAATCTCTACGACGGCGTTGCCCAGAGCGACGTAAACACGGCGCTGGTGATGACCGCGCGAACCTTGGTAGAGCGCGAGCCGAATTACACCTACGTCACCGCCCGCCTGTTGATGGACAACATTCGCGCCGAAGGCCTGACCTTCCTCGAAGTTGCCACCAGCGCTACTCATCACGAAATGGCTGACCTGTACGCCAAGGCATTGCCGGCCTACATCGCCAAAGGTATTGCCTTCGACCTGCTCGATCCAAAGCTGCAAGACTTCGACCTTGAGAAGCTTGGCAAGGCGATCAACCACGAGCGCGATGGTCAGTTCACCTACCTCGGCCTGCAGACCCTGTACGACCGTTACTTCATCCACAAAGACGGTATTCGTTTCGAACTGCCGCAGGTGTTCTTCATGCGTGTGGCCATGGGCCTGGCGATGGAAGAGCAGCAAAAAGAAGACCGCGCCATCGAGTTCTACAACTTGCTGTCGTCGTTCGACTACATGAGCTCGACCCCTACCCTGTTCAACGCCGGCACCCTGCGTCCTCAGCTGTCTTCGTGCTACCTGACCACAGTGCCGGATGATCTGTCGGGCATTTACCACGCGATCCACGACAACGCCATGCTGTCGAAATTCGCCGGTGGTCTGGGCAACGACTGGACGCCAGTTCGCTCGCTGGGCGCTTACATTAAAGGCACCAACGGTAAATCCCAGGGCGTGGTTCCTTTCCTGAAAGTGGTCAACGACACCGCCGTTGCCGTAAACCAGGGTGGCAAGCGTAAAGGTGCGGTATGCGCCTACCTTGAAACCTGGCACATGGACATCGAAGAGTTCATCGAACTGCGCAAGAACACCGGTGATGACCGTCGCCGCACGCACGACATGAACACCGCCAACTGGATTCCTGACCTGTTCATGAAGCGCGTCTTTGACGACGGCAAATGGACCCTGTTCTCGCCAAGCGAAGTACCGGACCTGCACGACCTGACCGGTAAAGCCTTTGAAGAGCGCTACGAGTACTACGAAGCGCTGATCGAATACGGCAAGATCAAGCTGCACAAAACCATTCAGGCTAAAGACCTGTGGCGCAAAATGCTGTCCATGCTGTTTGAAACCGGCCATCCATGGTTGACCTTCAAAGACCCATGCAACCTGCGTAGCCCGCAGCAGCATGTTGGCGTGGTCCACAGCTCGAACCTGTGCACCGAGATCACCTTGAACACCAACAAGGACGAGATCGCTGTTTGCAACCTGGGCTCGATCAACCTGCCGAACCACATTGTCAACGGCAAGCTGGACACCGCCAAGCTGGAAAAAACCGTCAACACCGCTGTACGCATGCTCGATAACGTTATCGACATCAACTACTACTCGGTGCCTCAGGCGCGTAACTCCAACTTCAAGCACCGTCCAGTGGGCCTGGGCATCATGGGCTTCCAGGACGCACTGTACCTGCAGCACATTCCTTATGGCTCAGACGCGGCTGTTGAGTTCGCTGACAAGTCAATGGAAGCGGTCAGCTATTACGCCATCCAGGCTTCGTGTGACCTCGCTGATGAGCGCGGCAGCTACGAGACCTTCCAGGGTTCGTTGTGGTCGCAAGGCATCCTGCCGCTCGACTCGCAGCAGATCCTTATCGAACAGCGTGGCCAGAAGTACATTGATGTAGACCTCAACGAATCCCTCGACTGGGCACCGGTTCGCGCCCGTGTACAGAAAGGTATTCGTAACTCCAACATCATGGCCATCGCCCCGACCGCGACCATCGCCAACATCACGGGTGTATCGCAGTCGATCGAGCCGACGTATCAAAACCTGTACGTGAAATCGAACCTCTCCGGCGAGTTCACCGTGATCAACCCATACCTGGTTCGCGACCTTAAAGCACGCGGTCTGTGGGACTCGGTCATGATCAACGACCTGAAGTACTACGACGGTTCCGTGCAGCAGATCGAGCGCATTCCGCAAGAACTGAAAGAGCTATACGCCACCGCGTTTGAAGTTGAAACCAAGTGGATCGTTGACGCTGCCAGCCGTCGCCAGAAGTGGATCGACCAGGCGCAGTCGCTGAACCTGTACATCGCTGGCGCATCGGGCAAGAAGCTTGACGTGACCTACCGCATGGCGTGGTACCGTGGCCTGAAAACCACTTACTACCTCCGTGCCCTGGCCGCGACCAGCACCGAGAAATCGACAGTCAACACCGGCAAGCTCAACGCCGTATCGAGCGGCGGTAATGACGGTCTGAGCGCTGGGCCAAGCAAGGCCGCGCCGGAAGTCGAAATGTCCGCCGGGCCAGCGCCAGTGCCAAAGGCCTGCGCAATAGACGAGCCAGACTGCGAAGCCTGTCAATAATAGGTGACGCGCGATGCTGAGAGGCATCCGCGTTGTTGCCGCCCGATTCCGCCCCCATCACGTACTGGAGTACGCTCGGGGGTTCAGAACCGGTCGGCGCCTAGCGGCTACTCACTCAGCCCCACGCTGGTTTTTACTGTTTGATTGGGTAAGAGCAGAGCCGGAACAAGAACGTTTTCTTGATGAAAGGCTAGCAGGCTGATTCAGATCAAGCGCCACGGCGCGGCAACACTGGAAGATTGCTAGGCTTAATGAAATACCGCGTTAGAGCGCTTTCGCTTTAACGACAGATTTAGAGTAGCGCGACGATGTTCAGGTTGAGTTAGCGCATTAGCGTTGGCGATTACCCGATTTAATGATGAACCTCGCGCGTCCATCCACCCAATAGGAGCCAACCGATTATGTTGAGCTGGGACGAATTCGAAAAGGAAGACGGCGCAGAAACTGCAGCCGCTACCGGTAACAACGCTGCCGCGATGGCAGACATGAACATCGACAAGCTCGATCAAGTTGGCGGCGCGGCGGCTGAAGAAGCCCGTGCTGTTTCGGCCGAAGACACTGCAGCCATCGCACGCGCCAAAGCCGCACTCGATGAACTCGATGTTGCCGAAGGCTTGGCTGAGCTCGAAGGCACTGCTGCCCGGGTTGCGGTTGATGAGAAGCGCATGATCAACTGCCGCGCTGACCTCAACCAACTCGTACCTTTTAAGTACGATTGGGCTTGGCAGAAGTATCTGGATGGTTGCGCAAACCACTGGATGCCGCAAGAAGTCAACATGAACGCCGACATCGCCCTGTGGAAAAGCACCGACGGCCTGACCGACGACGAGCGCCGCATTGTGATGCGTAACCTCGGCTTCTTCTCCACCGCTGATTCCCTGGTTGCCAACAACCTGGTGCTGGCTGTGTACCGTTTGATCACCAACCCGGAATGCCGCCAGTACATCCTGCGCCAGGCATTCGAAGAGGCGATCCACACCCACGCTTACCAGTACTGCATTGAATCGCTGGCCATGGATGAAGGTGCAATCTTCAACATGTACCACGAGATTCCTTCGGTCGCGAAGAAAGCCTCGTGGGGCCTGAAGTACACCCGCTCGATCTCCGATCCGAAGTTCGAAACCGGCACCGTTGAGACCGACAAAGAATTGCTGCGCAACCTGGTCGCTTACTACTGCGTACTGGAAGGCATCTTCTTCTATTGCGGCTTCACTCAGATTCTGTCGATGGGCCGTCGCAACAAGATGACCGGCGTTGCCGAGCAGTTCCAATACATCCTGCGTGATGAGTCGATGCACCTGAACTTCGGTATCGACGTGATCAACCAGATCAAAATCGAAAACCCACACCTGTGGGATGCACAGATGAAAGAAGAAGCCACGCAGATGATTCTGCAAGGCACTCAGCTTGAGATCGAATACGCACGTGACACCATGCCACGCGGTGTACTGGGCATGAACGCGGCGATGATGGAGGACTACCTCAAGTTCATCGCCAACCGTCGCCTGACCCAGATCGGCCTGAAAGAAGAATACCCAGGCACCACCAACCCATTCCCGTGGATGAGCGAGATCATGGACTTGAAGAAAGAGAAAAACTTCTTCGAGACCCGCGTGATCGAGTATCAAACCGGCGGTGCGTTGAGCTGGGATTGATTCGGGTCGCTGATTAAGCGATACAAGCTCCATAGCTAAAGACAGAAGCCCCGCCCATTGCGGGGCTTCTTTTTGCCGCAAAGCGGTAGCAAGGACAAACCACAGATCAAGAATATCGCCCGTTTCGGGCCTCCAAGTTTCCCCAAAACAAATCGTAAACCCCGGCCTGACTTATCAGTGTCTCAACTGGATAAACGTGCACTGTCCCCGACGGCTATTAGCGTTTTGCCACCGCAACAAGCGCCGTTGAAGGAATAGCCAGCACTGGCTGATTCCCGGCCATTTGCCGAACCTCGGCAATCACCGCTGCTTTATCGACATCGCTCAGGCTGGTCCAGTCCGGCGACATGCCGAACAACGTGTCGGGGTTGTCGAGTGCCGCGATATCCAACTGATAATCAAAGGTCACACACTCAATTAGCGGATCGCTGTAACCTGCCAGAACCAGTTCACGGCTGAAGTCTTGCGGGTCACTCAGGGCCTGTACCGCTTCTGGCATATTCATGGATGCAAACTCAGGAAACAGCTTGCGGCGAATATTACCGAGCAATAGAAATGTCGCGGCGCCCTGCTCCCGCCACGTTGCAACCACGCCATATCCGCCTGGCCGGGTAACACGCCGCATCTCACTTAATCCCTTGCGCCAGTCGGCAAACAAGATCACGCCAAAAATCGAAAATACTGCATCAAAACTGGCGTCAGGCAGATCGAGGGCCTGTCCATCCATGACCCGCGCTTCGACATTCGGCAGGCCTGCACTGGCCACGCAGGCAACCATTGCCTTGGAAAAATCCGTTGCCAGCACCTTGGCTCCAGTTTTCGCTGCCGCCAATGCCAACGCCCCGGTGCCTGTTGCGACATCAAGCACGCGGCTTTGCGCGGTCAGCGTGACACGCGCTAGCGCGGCCTGTGCATAATGGGCAGTAAAGGGATGTGCGGTCTGCTGATAGTGCTCGGCTGCTTTATCCCAGTGTTGCGGATTCTCAAATTCGCGCATTTCTTCACCTGTTTAAAGTCATGTAACCTTATAAGTACCATGAAAATCCAAACCTGCAAAGGATCGAACCATGCGCACTGACAGCCGCCTCTCCCGAATGCTGCATGTGCTCGTGCATATGGCGCGTCATGAAGGGCCGATGACATCGGCGCAGATTGCCAAGATGCTCGGCACCAATTCCGTGGTGATTCGTCGAACCATGGCCGGCCTGCGCGATGCCGGCTATGTTGGTTCAGAAAAAGGCCATGGCGGTGGCTGGGCGATTGCCTGCGATCTCGACGCAGTGTCTTTACTCGATGTGTATCGCGCGGTAGGTGGTCCCAAACTATTTGCCATTGGCAACGAGCACGCCAACCCTGACTGCATGATCGAACAAGTGGTCAATCATGCCGTGGAGGACGCTTTGCATGAGGCCGAATCACGCTTGGTAGAGCGCTTGGCGGCGATCAGTCTGGGCCAGCTGAGCCGGTCATTCGGCGAGCCGCCGAGTAATAAGGCAAAGACCAAGGTTTAGGTGATTCAGTCGAAAACAGGGTCTGCCGCTTAAACGTTACGACTCAAAAACCGTGGCCTGCCCGCGAATAATCGCCTTAAGTCTGGACCCATTCAACCCGGTTACGCCCCAACGTTTTACCCCGGTAAAGCGCTGTATCGGCTTGCTGCATCGCCGCATCCAACGCCTGTGCGTTGCTAAAAACATCTGAGACGCCGATGGTTGCGGTGCAGCGGATACGCTGGCCCACGCTGGTGCCGGGCACTTCGCTAAGTTCGATTGCTCCCCGTAGGCGTTCTGCCAGTTGCATGGCACCCGCCTTATCTGTATTCAGCGCAATAAGTGCAAATTCCTCGCCGCCCAGCCGGCAGGTCAGATCGCCTTGGCGGGCGGTGGAGTTGAGCACGTGCGCGATATGGCAAAGCCCGAGATCGCCAACATTATGCCCATAGGTATCGTTAATGAGTTTGAAGTGATCAATATCAATAACCAACAGATACGCATGCCCGGCAGTACGCGAGCGAAAATGTGCCTCAAGCCCATCCATCAGCCCGCGTCGGTTCAGCAAGCGGGTGAGCGGGTCACGTGCAGCCGTGTTGCGCAGCTCATCGGTGAGCCGGCGCAGCACCAGCCACACCGCGCAAGGCGGAAGTACCGTGGCCAAAAATGACATATAGATATAGAAGGTCCTCTGGAAGCTGCTGGCCATGTCCAGAGCCGCCATACCTTCAGTCAGTATCAGCACAAACTTCATCGCGTTGAGGGCACAGATGCCACCGATCAACAGGGCAAATACCAGCATTTCAACGCGCAGATCCTTGGCAATCGTTCGCCCGGCGTAGAGCACCGCCCCGGTCATTGCGAGAAAAAACAACGCGCATGCCGCAGCCAAAAGCGCATGGCGCGCCTCTGAGCCGAGCTGCCACTGCACCAGCCCCTGCAAGATTGTATAAAGCACTGCCAAGCCCAGCAGCGGACGCCACACCGGGGTGGGACGATCAAAAAAACGCAGGGCACCGAGCACATAAGCTGCTGGCGCGCATAGGGTCAAGGTGTGGTTGAGCATACTCATCAACCCCGTACTCACCGGGCCGCCCCACAACTGCAGGATGTACGCGAGCCCAAGCAGAAGGTTGCCTAGGGCAAAGACCTCCATGCCCATCTTTTTGTCGTTCAACCTTGTGCTGATCAGCAGAAACATCGCGCAGAAGCACAACAAGTGCACGCAAAGCATGCTGAGGATGACGGTGGTAACCATAGCTTCGAACAACTGGCAAAACGGCTTGAGGAATCGAGCACTGGCAGAATCGCGCGTGCGCGCGGTGGGAATGGCCAAGTGTTTCGTACGTGTGCGGCAGGGCTTTCCAACAGTGTAAATGTTAGTCGCCTCGAACACGAGAAGGCAATTAGCCAGCAGTTTGGATTGCGACAAAGTGCATAGCCTGGATCGGCGACTGCGAAGGCCGCGTTACGTGCAGACCAGCAGCACGGGGAATGAAGGTCGAGCCAATAGAAAAACCGACGAACTTATCAAGTTGTTCTACTCTGCGCTGTAAGCTTGCAGCTGCCTGTCCAACGGCTGAATGCAACGGTAGGGTCAGTAAATAAATCCCCTCTTCGCACTGAACAGGGTTGGCGCTGTCACTGCTACAGGGTTTAACAGGAAGAACCGATTATGCATCTGATCGCAAACATCATTGGCCTCGGCCTCCTGTTACTGGCGGTCCGGCTCCAGGGCGCCGAAGCCCAGCCTGCTATAGAAGCCGCCGCCGAGGACAAGGCAGAAGTCCTGGAACAAAAAGCGGCCGACCAGCAAAGCCTCAAGTCCACCCCTAAAACCGCGCCCCTCAGCAAAACCGAAGTCAGAGCCGTCGACCCTGCAGGAAAAGAGCCGATGGATGACGCCATCACTTGCCTCTCCCGGACCATCTACTGGGAAGCCAAAGGCGGTGAGCGCGAAGACATGGAAGCCGTGGCGAATGTCGTGCTGAACCGTCTCAGCCATCAAAGCTTCCCCGGCACAGTGTGCCAAGTGGTCAAGCAGGGTTCAGAAAAAAGCCCCTGCCAGTTTTCCTGGTGGTGTGACGGCCGATCCGATCAGGTTCAGGAAGAAGACCGTTATGTCATCGCCAAGGAGATCGCCCGCAAAGCCCTCAACCAGCAACTGCCCGACCGCACCAATGGTGCACTGTTCTTCCACGACCGCAGCGTCTCTGTGGATTGGTCAAGGACCTACATCAAGACCAAGGAAATTGGCAGCTTTATGTTCTACAAACCCAAGACAGGGGCGGCGCGTTAGTCACGCAGTGACGCGTTTTTTGCCGTCAGTTGCACCCGGTCACTACGCGACTGCCGGACGCCTTGGATGGACGCTCATTCGCCAAAGCAGTCAGAGGCGCTCCTCCTCGCGCATCTATTGTATGCCGCACAAGAATCAGGATGAGGGGGAGCCATGCTTGCCGCCGCCTCAGGTTCCCGCAGTTGTAGTTTTACCTGCCCAATCGTTACAGACGTGACTATCTAGTTCCTGACTCCCGAGGTGTCATTCAGCGCAATTCTCCGCAGGAGAAATCTGCATGAACTTTCGAAACCGCTTTGACCTCACATCTTTAATGCATCGGACAAATCATCAGCCGCATGCTTTCTTTATCACCTTGATAAGAGGACTAAGTGACCGCCATGAGTAATCCACTAACAGGCAAGAAAGTATTGTTCATCACTTCTAATACCGGGATCGAGCGGGATGAGTTGCTAAAACCCTTGGAAGCGCTCAAGGCGCAGGGGGCTGTGGTCACTCATGCCTCGATTGACGGCGGAACTGCGCAGACATTCGTTAAAGACACCGAGAAAGATCGCACTGTCGAGTCTCAGGTTTCGCTGGCCGGGCTCAAAGCGTCGGATTTTGATGCACTGGTAATTCCAGGCGGTACAGTCAATGCCGATAAACTGCGATTGGATGAAAACGCCCAGCGCCTGGCCAAGGTATTCGCCGGCGCGGGCAAAATAATCGCAGCGATTTGCCATGGGCCGTGGCTGCTAATCGACGCCGGAGTTGTTACTGGCAAGACCCTCACCTCCTACGCTAGCGTCAAGCTGGATCTGGAAAATGCCGGTGCTGCCGGTTGGGTAGATGTTGAAGTCAAACAGTGCCAAGCCAATGGATGGACCTTGATTACGTCGCGTACCCCCAAGGACATCCCGGCATTCATCGAAACTATCGTGGCGGCGCTTGAGGCGGCGTAAGGCGCTGAGTCAAAGGCTCCAGCCGACTGGTCACTGGATCAGTGGCTGGGGCCTGCAAAAAATCCGGGTTCAGGCTTGTGGTCGATAGCGACGGTATAGATTCGTCGGCCGCGATGCGTGGTCATACTCAAGTGTGCGCTGCGCCATTGCCAAGGCATCGACTTCATTCGCGACGCATCGGACGGTGCGTTCACGCGTGCTATGGCCAAGCAGGCATCGGCGCTGAACAACTTGGCAGGCCAGACGAACCTCGCCTACACAGTGTTGCAGTGGAACACAGACCTTTGTTGTTCCTAGCCGCGACTGAGGGAGGATAAATTTCATCCCTGAGTTAAGGCATCCCAGTGCCCACGCAGCCCCCCACTGGCAATTCATCTGCGCCGAACAGGGTGTTCGACAATGGTGAATATCGAGCCTCTGAACCCTGGGTTAGAGTTCCGGCATTGAGTGTTTAAGACAAGTATAAAAACCGGCAAGGAGGCCGCTCATGATCAGCCAATGCAGCTATCTGTATCCCCTCGCCCAAGGCTTTACCGGCTTTGTGCGCGAAGTCCCCTCGGTTATTCGCAACATTTCATCCGCAACCTTTGGTGACCCGCCCGCGCCCTGTGCTTCGGCTAAAAATCAGCCTGGCGTTCGCCTGCTGACGATAGCTGCGCGTACAGCGCCCTAGCCCATACCCCACCACTGTGGCTGTCGTTTATGCCCGAGTATTCGTGCTGCCTGAAATCCGGCCCGCCATGCTGTCACCGGACGATAAAACCGGCGGGTTGAGTGCGCCAAACCGTTGCACCATGGAGAACAATAAGATGAGAAAAAACAGCCTTGACCTTGCCGCAACTGCCTGCCTCCTCGGCCTGTCAATAAGCCCGGTGGTTAATGCAGAGTTGCTCAAGGACAGCAGCGCTGAACTTGAAGCTCGTAACTTCTACTTCAACCGTGATTTTCGCCAACAAGGCGCCAGTCAGAACAAGCGCGAAGAATGGGCGCAGGGTTTTATTTTGCGCATGGATTCAGGCTATACCGAAGGTCTGGTGGGCCTGGGTGTGGACACCATCGGCATGTTCGGTTTCAAGCTCGACAGTGGTGGCGGTACCGCAGGCACTAACCTTCTGGTGCCAGACCGCTCGGGCGGCTCGCAGGACTATTCGTCTGACCTGGCCGTCGCCGCCAAGGCCCGATTTTCAAAATCGGCAGTACGCGTGGGCAGCATGCAATTTAAGAACATGGCGATCATCTCCACCGACGGCCGTCTCCTGCCGCAGGTGTTCAAGGGAAGCCAACTGCTCTCAAAGGAATTCGAGCGCTTGCTCCTTGATGCTGGTTACTTGACCCAGGTGAATAACCGCGATTCAAACGACTTTGAAGACTTGAGCATGAAGGTCTCGGGCAAACGTGGCGTCAGCCTTAAAGGCGCCAATAGCAGTGACGCTTTTGCATTTCTCGGCGGCAATTACCGGATTAACGAGGGCCTGACCGCCGGGTATTACTACTCAAAACTGGACGATCTGTACAAGCAAAACTCGTTTAATCTGGTGCAGGTGATGCCGCTTGGAGAAAACCAGAACCTGAAGGCTGACCTGCGCTATGCACACTCCACCGACGACGGCCGCAGTAATGTAGACAATACCGCGCTGGCTGCCATGTTTACCTACTCCCTCAATAGCCACAGCCTGGGTCTGGGCTACCAGAAAATGAATGGCAATACCGGCGCTGCCTATGTCGGTGGCACCGTGCCGTTCTTGATCAACTATGTACAGGTGGGGGATTTTGCCAACAAGGACGAATCCTCCTGGCAGATGCGCTATGACTATGACTTCAAAGGCATGGGTATTCCCGGCTTGAAGTTCATGATGCGCTACCTCAACGGCGATAATGTCGATCTGGGCACGGCTAACGACGGCAAGGAATGGGAGCGCGACACCGAACTCAAGTATGTTTTTCAGCAAGGTCCGATGAAGAACTTCTCGGTGCGCTGGCGAAATGCGATGGTGCGATCGAACTTCGCCAGTGACATTGACGAAAACCGCCTGATTCTCAGCTATACCCTGCCCTTACTCTGAGCCAATACTCAAAAAGCCTGACTGCCCTGCGTTCTCCGTGGGGCGGCAAACCCTCAGCGCTAACCCGCTGAATTGTCCACCTTGGTCAGATTTTCACGCAAGCCACTATGGCGTTGCCGGAAGTGGTATTCCAAGGCGCGAGGGTCTCGTAGTCATGCTCCAGCAGGTGCACCTCAAAGTACGGCTGCAGCAGCGCCTGCAATTCAAGGAAACTCACTGCCACCATCGGGTGTTCATCGCGCCAAACCTGAGTCTCGCCAGCCGTGGTGCGCTCAATGCGTAGCCGCAGCGATTGCTGCGCGCCAGTGCCCGGGTAATGCCAGCCAGAGCTGAACTTGAACATGCTGGCATCGTGCCTGACGCTGTGAGACACGAACGAATCGTTGTCGATCATGTTTTTGTCGACAGCATTGAAGCAGAACAAGCCACCGCTGTGCAGGGCTTGGTGCACGCTGGCAATGCACCCCTTGAGCCGCTCGATATCGGCGCTGTAATGGATGGAATACAAAAAGCAGGTGATCAGGTCTTGCGGCTCGCTGACCTTGAAGCCACACATATCCTGCATCGAGAACTGTGCTTCGGGACAACGGATCGCGGCGCGGTCGAGCATCGGCTGGTTGATGTCGAGCCCAGTACTCAGATAGCCGGCATCGATAAAATGACGGACATGGGGCCCAGTTCCGCACGCCAGATCAAGGTGTCGCTTGCCGGCAGTACCAAACAATTGCTGCAGCCGTTGAATACAGTCGCTTTGCGCCTGATAGTCGATATCCGCGCACATCAGATCGTAGTAGCCCGACAAGTCGGTATAGAGAGCGTTGCCGGACATGCTGACCTGAGGTGGTAACCGGGATTTTCGGGGCGCGAATCATATCCCAACTCGAATCACTCCGAATACGAATATTACGCGCCTGCCTCGCTGGTTTTCTCCAGGCACAGGCGTTGCCGAAAGAACTATGCAGAGCTGCCCTTTCCTCCAAAATCTGGGGTTATCCGTCGTTAGTTCACAAAGTCTCCGGCGCTCAATCCGAGTTGCTGTGCGTGGTATAGACTCAAACTACTGGGCAATCACTCGGGAGAGAAAAAATGCTGCGTGCCTTCGCTGATTTGGGGTTTCGTTGGAAAATAGCATTACCGATTCTTCTGCTGGCGGTGCTGCTGGTGACAATGGGTGTTCTGGGGATGCGCGGCATTGCTCAGGTCGCTGATTCGAGTACCCAATTAACCAAACGTTATTTGCCGGGCATCAGCCTGCTGCTCAATGCTGACCGTGACCTTTATCAGGCTTTTGTTGCTGAACGCAGCTTGCTTGATGAGGCGGTTGGTGACCGTGCACAGGGGCTCACTGCGGCGCATACCGAAAACCTGCAGCAGGCCTACGATCGCGTGCACAAATTTGCCGATATGCAGCCCGGCAGTGAGGCGCTTAAATTGGTCGCCCAGTTTGATGCCGGCTTCGAGCGCTGGAAGGCGACGTCACAACAGGTCGTGCAGCTGACTGCGAGTGATCCGCAAGCCGCAAGTGCGCTGAGTTTTGGCGCCAGCGAAGAACAATTTGAAGCCATGCGCGCGGCTATCGACAAGCTGGGTGAAATGGAAGACCAAGCCGCGAATGCTGAGGGAATTTCAGCCATAGAACTGGGCGAAGCGCTGAGCTGGCAACAAGGCCTGATTATCGCCATTGGCTTGTGCGTGTGCCTGGTGTTGGTGGTTGGCTTCCCGATTCTGGTGACCGGCCCGCTGCACAACCTGCTCAATCGCATCAACCAGATCGCAGAAGGCGACGGTGATTTACGCGTGCGCCTTGATGTGGTGTCTAACGATGAATTGGGCAAACTCAGCCATGCCTTCAACCGCTTTCTGGACAAGCTGCAACCGCTGATTAAAGAGGTGGGCCGGGTCACCAGTGAGGTCGAAAGCTCGGCGCAGAATCTGGCCAGTCTGGCCGTAGCCAATGATCAACTGCTCAGCAGCGAGTACGCAGCGGTCGATCAAGTCAGCACCGCCGCCACCGAAATGAGCTCGGCCGTTCATGAAGTAGCGCGCAATGCACAGAACGCCGCCGATGCCGCGCGTAACGCCGAAACTCAATCGCGCGAAGGTGCGCAGGTGGTGGGTGGGGTGATTGATTCGATTCGCCAACTGGCCCAGGAAGTTGAAAGCGCCTCGGCCACCATTCAAACCCTTGAGCTGGAAGCCGACAATATTGGCGCCGTGCTGGCCGTGATCCGTGGCATTGCGGAGCAGACCAACTTGCTCGCCCTCAACGCAGCCATCGAAGCGGCGCGCGCCGGTGAACAAGGCCGTGGTTTTGCCGTAGTTGCTGATGAAGTCCGTGCACTGGCGGCGCGCACCCAGGAATCGACCAAGGACATTCAAGTGATGATCGAACGCCTGCAAGTGGGCGTGCAGAATGCAGTGAAAGCCACTCACTCAGGGAGCAGCAAGGCGCAACAGAGCGTCGAACAAGCCGCTGGCGTGGATCAAGCGCTGACCGACACCAGCGACTCTGTGCAGCGCATCAATGATATGGCCGCACAGATCGCCACAGCCTGCGAAGAACAAAGCAGCGTCACTGAAGAGATCGCCCGCAATATCAGCGATATTCGAGACCTCTCCAATGAAGCATCACAGAACTCGGAACAAAGCACCCAGGCCAGCAAACACCTTTCAGAGCTGTCACAAGGGCTGACCCAGCTGGTCGGGCGCTTTCGGGTCTAGGCAAAACCGGGGCATGCGCCAGTTGCTACCAAGCTGAGCAGGCTAACTAAAGGCTAAGGCCGGTGCCCCAAGACTATTGATCAACATATCCGCTGGCTGTGGTCGGCCCAGGTGATAGCCCTGCAAGGTCGTGCAGCCTAAGCGGGTTAACAGGCTTTTTTGCTCGACCGTCTCAACGCCTTCGGCAACGATTTTCAGGTCCAGGGTTTGCCCCAGCGCAATGATCGCCGAAACAATCGCTGCATCATCATTGCCCTGCGCCAGCTCGGTAATGAAACCGCGGTCAATTTTCAACTCATTGGCGGGCAAGCGTTTGAGGTAAAGCAGGCTTGAATAGCCGGTGCCGAAATCATCGATGGAAATATTCACACCCAATGCTGCCAGCCGATTGAGCACTTCAAGGCTTGCCTCCGCGTCGCGCATGGCCGTCGACTCAGTCACCTCAAGGATCAGATGCCGTGCCTCCACACCATGCCGTGCCAGCGCGGCTTGCACCACACTGACCAAGCTGGCGTGCGCCAACTGTACCGTCGACAAGTTCACCGCCATGCTCCAGCTCTTGTGGCCTTTGTCGTGCCATTCGCGCAACTGACGGCAGGCTTCATCGATCACCCAATCGCCCATTTGAATGATCAAACCTGTGCGTTCGGCCAAGGGTAAAAATGCGTCCGGCAGAAGCAGACCGTGCTCGGCACTTTGCCAACGCAACAAGGCTTCAACACCAATCATTTGGTCGCCGGGGGCCACTATTTTAGGTTGGTAATGCAGTACAAATTCATTGCGGTCAAGGGCTTGGCGAAGGTCTTGCTGCAACTGCATTTGCTCATGGGCATTGACGTTCATGGTGCTTTCAAAAAAACAGTAGCCGTTGCGTCCGTTTTCTTTGGCGTGGTACATCGCCGCGTCCGCATTGACCATCAACTCATGGGTGTTTTTACCATCATCCGGAAACAGGGCGATGCCGATACTCACAGATAGATTCAGGCTGTTTCCGTCAATGCTATAGGGCCGGGCGATCACTTCGACCAACCGCTGGGCCAGCGTTGCGGTATCGTCTGGCTCGCTGGAGTCGATCAGCAAGACGAACTCATCACCGCCCAAACGCGCCACTGTGTCTTCCGCGCGCTTGGTCTCGAGAATCCGCTGAGACACCTTTATCAGCAGGCGGTCGCCGGTGTGATGGCCGTACACATCGTTGACCGCTTTGAAGCCATCCAGGTCCATAAACAGCACCGCAAAAGAGTGCGTTTTGCGCGAAGCCTTGTTGATCGCCTGCTCTAGGCGGTCATTTAACAAGAGACGGTTCGGCAGCTTGGTCAGGTTGTCATGCAGTGCCAATTGCAGCAGCTCGCTGTGGGCGCGATCCAGAGAATTGGCCAGCACATTGGTGCGTACATCCAGCATCGAGATAATCAACGCAATGGCGAACACCGCCAGACTCACCACGATCACCAACACCGCCAGCCACTTGGTGTCGATGCCATTGTTGGCCGCCCCACAGAAACTGCCGACAGGGAACTGCGCAGCCGCCATGCCGGTGTAGTGCATACCCACAATCGCGCACCCCATGACCAGCGAAGCGCCAATGCGAGCATAGGTATTGATCTCTGAATCCCTGCGCAACCGAAAGGCGATCCAAAGCGAGGCCCAAGAAGCCGCCGCGGCGATGACAATCGACAACACAACCAACGAGGGAATATAGCTGACGCCGGGGCTCATCATCATGGCGGCCATGCCGGTGTAATGCATTGCGGCGATGCCAAGCCCCATCAACAACCCGCCCAGCCACAGCCGTGCGCTTGGCAGGTCTTCCTGGCAAACCAGCCACATAGCAAAGGCTGATGAGAAGATCGCAATAATAAGCGACAGCAGGGTCAGTGCAACGTCGTAGCCCAAGGATATCGGCAGGCTAAAGGCGAGCATGCCGATAAAATGCATCGACCACACCCCAAAACCCATGGCAAATGAGCCACCGATCAGCCACAAAGTTGCCGGGCGTCCCTTTGAGCTTGAAACCCGACCGACCATATTAAGCGCTGTGTAGGCAGCAAGAATGGCGACGATCAAGGAAAAAACAACAAATACGCTGTTGTAACTGCTGACCAGCATGGAAGACTCACTGAATGGGGGTAGCGACGCGGCGCGCATGATATCAAAAAGACATCAGCCGTTACTCATACGTAATCATTCGATAAGACCAACGGTAATGAGCTGCTGATCTCTACATCTGGTGTATCGGCTAGACAGTGATTTAGCTTTAACCGTCGTCAGCAAATCGTATTGCTGACAGCCGCCAACCGAAAGGTTTGCTGAAGGTTTTGGGTGGGGCAGAGTGATTGAAATAGCTTAATCATGCAGTTAACAGTTGGCTGTCGCCGATAACCTGCCACCTACCTGTACTTCAGAGGACGAAAGACCGTGAATAGACCCGAAATCGAGATCAAACGCCTTAACGAATCTTATCTTGAAGGCGTTACGGCACTCTATAACGAGCCCGCGGTATGTCGCCAAGTACTGCAAATGCCCTATCAATCCATTGATGTCTGGCGCAAACGGATGACGACGGAAAATGAGCGACACCTGCAATTGGTCGCACTGCACAATGATGAGGTGATCGGTAATATCGGGTTGGAGCAATTCTCGCGCATCCGCCGCAGCCACGCGGGGACGCTAGGAATGGCCGTTGCTGAAACTTGGCAGGGTAAAGGGGTGGGCTCTATGTTGATGGGAGCCGCGCTGGACGTGGCAGACAACTGGATGAATCTGCGGCGGCTCGAATTGACGGTCTATACAGACAATGAAGCGGCGATTAGGCTTTACCGTAAGTTTTCGTTCGAAACTGAGGGGCAGCTCCGGGCCTACGCCGTGCGTGATGGCACGTTCGTCGACGCCCTAAGCATGGCCCGAGTCAGACCGAACTGAATGTCAACAATTGACCCAGCCAGTGCTGGCATTGGATGCCAACACTGGCTCATGCTAAATACACAGCGAAGCACGACCGAGTATTAGCAGCCCCACCCTCAACCCGACCCGGCGATAGGGATCAGTCGTTCACTTGCCCAAAACAATAAGAGAGGCCAAATGAAATTCGACACCCGTGACTTTCGCCAGCGCTATCGCGCAGCCGTTCATCCCCGCTACAACGCGTGGTTACACGCAGGCTTTGTGCTGTTGTTTGGTTTGACCTGCATTGGGTTTTTCTTTAGCCATGTACAACAGGTCCGCCCTTGGGAATGGCTGGCAATACCGGCGGCATTGCTGCTGCATAACTGGGGCGAGTACAAGGTGCACAAGCATCTGGGGCACCGTAAACATGCCTACGGCGCGCTGTTTTATAAACGCCACAGCGGGGATCACCACAGTTTTTTTGCCCGAGGCCAGATGAGTTTTGAGCAGATGCAGGACTGGCGGGTAATTTTGTTTCCACCGTGGTTAATTGTCGTTTTTAGTCTGGCGATCCTGCCTATTTGGGGGTTATTGACTGCACTCAATGACAATATCGCGGCGCTGTTCTGCGGCTCAATGTTGATCGGCTATTTAAGTTATGAAATCTTCCACGCCTGTGAACACCTGCCTGCGAGCCATCCTATTTCACGCCTGCCGTGGGTTCGCCACATGCGCCGCTTACATGAGCTGCACCATGATCGCGAGCTGATGCAAAGCCATAACTTCAATCTGGTCTTTCCGTTAACGGACTGGCTCTACGGAACACTCGCCTGGCAATCCGATAAGGTCGATCAACAAAACGCTGACCCAAATACCCAGCAGTCCGATTGAACACGCTACCAGCCAGCAGCTAGCCTCTTGCGCCTGAGCGGTAATCCGTAGAGAATAAATGATATTAATTATCATTTAGGCCCCGTAGTGTACTCTCCGCCTCCCTCCTCCGAGCCGACCGCGCAACAAGCCCTGCATTCGCTCTATCACGAGCACCATGCTTGGTTGAAAATGTGGCTGCGCAGGCGCCTACCCTGCGCTGAAAATGCTGCTGACTTAGCTCAGGATACGTTCGTGCGGGTGCTTACCAGCCGCCAGACTCAGGAATTGCGTGAACCACGGGCTTACCTGAGCAGCATTGCGCGCAGCTTGATGATTGATGGTTTTCGCCGCAGGGCATTGGAACAGTCCTACCTTGAGGCGTTAGCCGCGATGCCGGAGCCGTTGGATATCTCTCCGGAAACCCGAGTACTGATCCTCGAGACGCTGGTGGAGATCGACCAGATGCTCGATAACTTAGGGGCACGCGGCCGTGAAATCTTCCTTCTGGCTCAACTCGAAGGATTGAGCCACGTCGAGATCGGCAAGCGTCTCGGCGTTTCCACCAACACCGTGCGCAAGCATCTGGTGCGCGCGCTGACGCAGTGCATGTTGTTGATTGAGGACTGAGCGTGAGCGCTAATCCATCGCCCTCCACCGCCGTGCTCCAAGCTGCCGCCAATTGGTATCTGGACCTGCAAGACGCACCGAACAATGGCAGCTTACGCGCTGCCCACAAAGGCTGGCTGGCCGCCAATACGACGCACCGCCAAGCGTGGGCGCGCCTAGAAAAACTCCAAGGCAAGCTGGCAGTGTTACCGCCTGGCTTAGCCCAGCCAACCTTGTCTTCAGCCAATCATAAAAGGCGCGAAAGCCTCAAATTAGTGGGTATGTTGCTGGCGGCCGGAGGTGTTTCAGGGCTGGCTTGGCAGTCGACCACACTTAGCAGCCTCCGTGCAGACCAACGCACGGCCACCGGCCAGCGGCGCAAGGTGCGTTTAGATGATGGCAGTATCCTGCACCTCAACAGCGCCACCGCAGTGAACATTGATTACGGCAAACAGCTACGGGAAATAAGCCTGTTACAAGGTGAGATTTTGGTGCAAACCGCTGCGGACGCTAAAGAACGGCCCTTCGTTGTGCACACCGACCAAGGCAGCATCCGCGCCCTTGGCACACGTTTTCTAGTGCGCCGCGAGGGCGATCGCTGCCATGTTCAAGTGATGCAACACGCTGTTGAAGTGCGCTCGGCAGAACATCAGCAGCCGCAACGAGTGGTTGCAGGCCAACAGCTGTGGTTCGGCGCGGAAAAACCGCAGGCTGTCGAACCGCTCGAAAGCCATGCAGATGCATGGGTCAACGGCATGCTGGTCGTCAGCAATTGGCCGCTGCCTAGGTTTATCGCGGAGCTTGCCCGTTATCGCACAGGCGTTCTGCGCTGCGATCCAGCACTGAGTAGCCTGCATATCTCTGGCGCATTCCAACTGGCCGACACTGACGCAATCCTCAACAACCTGAGCACAACGCTGGCACTGCGCATTCATCGCATGAGCCCTTATTGGGTAAGCGTGGAACCGGCCTGACCTGCGAATACAAAAATATTTCGTTCAGGCGTTGTTGATTCGTATTCTCACTCGTCTTGGTAGTTAAAGCGCCATCGTGCGCGATCAACAAAACTGCCACCCAAGGACTCCCCATGCCACTCCAGACTGTCACGCGCCACGCCCGGTTGCTTTGTTCCGCTCTGCCTGACCCGTTGTGCGTGGCCATTCACCGTGCCGTACTGGGCGTAGCACTTGCCATTCCGCTGGTGGCCGTTGTGCAGGTTAAACCAGCCAGCGCTGAGTCTGCTGTAGCTGAGCAGGAATACAATATCGCGGCAGGCCCGCTCGAGTCGGCACTCAATAGTTTTGCAGCCACTGCCGGGGTCAGCGTGTCGTCCTCCCCGCAAACACTTCAAGGGGTGCACTCATCAGGGCTGCGTGGTCGCTACACCAGCGATCAAGCGCTGGAAAAGCTGTTAGTGGGCAGCCGCTTAAAAGTTGTTCGCCAAGCAAACGGCGGCTACTCAGTGCTGCCGCCAAGTCCGGACGAAGCCAGCAACAATGCTCTGGAGCTGGATGCAACCTACGTCACCGGGCTCAGCCTGGGAGCAACCACCGAAGGGACTGGCTCCTACACCACCGGTTCAACCAGCACCGCAACAGGTCTGCCGCTGTCGATCAGGGAAACCCCGCAAGCTGTCAGCGTAATTACCCGCCAACGGATGGACGACCAGGGCCTGACACAACTCGAAGATGTGGTGCGCCAAACACCAGGACTAACCATCAACCAGACCGGCAACAGCGGGTCTGACAGCAGCGTTATTTACTCACGCGGCTTTGCCGTGGAGAACTATCAGATTGATGGGGTGCAATCGCTCGACAGCAATTACAGCTCAACCATCCAGAGCAACGATATGGCGCTCTATGATCGGGTCGAAATCATTCGGGGAGCGACCGGTTTGACCAATGGCGTAGGCACCCCCGGCGCGACCTTGAACATGATCCGCAAGAAACCGACCTTCGAGCCGCAAACCAGCCTCACGGTTACCGGTGGGTCGTGGAATTATCAACGTACCGAACTGGACACCAGCGGCCCACTGACCGAGAACGGCAATATTCGCGGTCGTCTAGTTGGGGTGTATCAGGATAACGAGTCCTACATCGACCGCTTCAACGAACGCAAAAAAGTCTTCTATGGGGTGATCGAAGCCGACCTGACGCCCGACACATTGCTCACCGTCGGCATGGATTATCAAAGCCATCAGGCCGATGACCATGCGCGCAGCGGTTTACCCTTGTACAACCAAGATGGCTCGCTTGCCCATTGGTCCGATTCCGATTCGGCGGGTGCCGCCTGGGCTTACTCAAACCGGACCTTCACTTCCGGGTTTGCCTCCCTGGAACAGCGCCTGAGTGAACGCTGGAAAGCCAAGCTGACACTGAACCAGGGCCGCTATGAGTACGACGAAGTCATAGGTTATGCCGCCAGTGGCTTTCCTGACCCTGCAACCGGTACCGGCGTCGGCTTGTGGGCTGGTCGCTGGGAAGCCAAGCCGGTACAAAAAAGTATCGACCTGAATATCGCCGGTAACTTTGACTTGTTTGGCCGCGAGCATGATGCCGTCTTCGGCTACAGCCAGCAAAACACCGATTACCGCACCAGCGGTTATAACCTGTGGCGCTTCGCTGACTGGGACAACTCGATTGATAACATCTACAACTGGGACGGCAAAAGCCCGGGTAAACCGTCAATGCCTGCCGTTAGCCGAATTGATTACAGTGAAGCGCAAACAGCGGTCTACGGCAGTTTGAGGCTGCGTGCGACCGACGCGCTGTCAGTGATTCTCGGTGCCCGCGTCAGCGACTGGGAAAACACGATCAAAACTGACTACTACGATCCAACCTCCGCCGATACCGATGAAAAGCGCACGGAAACCGGCGTGGTGACGCCCTTTGCCGGCCTGGTCTACGACCTTACCGACAACTGGTCGCTGTATGGCAGTTACACCAGCATCTTCAAACCGCAGAGCCGCATGACCGAAACCGGTAACTACATCGACCCGCTCGAAGGTGTTGGCTATGAAGTCGGCAGTAAGGCAGCCTTCTTCGATGACCGCCTGAATCTGGGTCTAGCCCTGTATGAAATTGAGCAAGACAACCTGGCCGTCGCCATTCCCGGCGCATTCGCTCCCGATGGCAATCAGGCCTATAAAGCAGAATCCGGCACTAAAACTCGTGGCTTTGAGGTCGAAGTTTCAGGTGAATTAGCGCCAGACTGGGAAGCCAGCGCCAGCTTCAGCCGCAACATCGTGCAAGACAGCGACGGCGCCAAGCTCAACACCAACGTCGCGCAAAACACCGCCAAACTTTTCAGTACCTACACCCTGCGTAACATCGGCAACGGCCTGACGCTGGGCGGCGGGGTCAACTGGCAAAGTGAAATCTATAGCGATGGTATGGGCCCGCTAGGGGTGCGCTTTACCCAAGATGACTACGCCTTGGTCGATGTCATGGCCCGCTACCCGCTGACTGAACAACTCAGTGCCACCCTCAACCTCAATAACCTGCTCGATGAGGAGTACTACACCAGCACCTCATCCAGCTATTTCGGTACGCCGCGCAACGCAACCCTGGGTTTACGCATGGATTTTTAAAGCGCGACTGAGCAGCAGATGACTGTCAGACAATCCTCTGACAGGCCTACAGACACATGCTGTCACAGCTTAATGGCTTATTGCTCTTATAGTTTCGCCCGACTCGTTCGTCTTTGATTTATGCGCGACTGATTCTTGTTAAGATTGCTGTTCATTCTTCGGCCCCGGTCGAGGGACCTCCTTTGCTTCGAACGATGGCTGTTAGCTGATGAAATCAACATCCCCTTCCCGTGCCCGCATTTTGTGGTCACGCACCGCCGCCGCGATACTCGGCGGTTACGCGCTGACCTCGGCGAGCGTGATTTTTCTCGGTGCCGTGCTGCCGCTGCCAAAAAGCCAGGCGATTCTGGCGTCGTCATTGGCCAGCTTTGCGGTCTATACGGCGGCGATCATTTGGGTGTTCGCGGTTCAGGACAACCGGCGTGCATGGCTGGGGTTGCTGGTGCCAGCAATGGTGCTGGCGCCGTTGGGCTGGTGGCTTGGAAGGGGCATGGTATGAATCAGGCAGTTAAAAAAGAGGGCCTGCGCCAGTCGATGGCCTGGTTGCACACTTGGGGTGGCCTGTGGGCGTGCTGGGTGCTATTCGTGGTGTTTCTCACCGGTTCACTCGGCGTCTTTGATGAAGCCATTAGCCGGTGGATGAAGCCACAAATCCCCCAAGCGGGTGAAATGCAGGGCATGGACGACGGCGTCGACCGTCCTCTAGCCGTGCGTGTGGGCCAAGCCTACCTGCGCGAGCATGTGCCGAGCAGCCACTTCTGGGGCATTGGCCTGCCCAGCGACACGGACCCGGCAGTGCGGGTTTTCTGGCAAGACCAAAAAGAGCAGTTCCAAAACCTGCGCCTTGACGCGACCACGGGCGAGCCCATCAAAGCCAGCACCGAGCGTGAAAGCGAAGGTGGCCATCACTTCGTGCATATGCACTTCGAGTTCCACGGCGGCACAGCAGGCATCTGGTTCGTTGGCTTCTTCACCATGGCCATGCTCGTCGGTCTGGTCAGCGGGGTCATTACCCACAAACGCATATTCAAAGACTTCTTCACCTTCCGGCCCGGCAAGCAGCAACGCAGCTGGCTGGACGCACACAACGCAGTCTCGGTACTGAGCTTGCCGTTTCAGTTGATGATTGCCTATACCGGCTTGGCGACCTTCTACATGCTGTATATGCCTGCCGGTATCGAAACCCATTACAACACCGACGATGCTTACTTCGCCGACCTGCTAACCCAGCCGACGCCGCGTGAAGAAACCGGCATCAGCGCCGAGGTCACCGCCCTCGACCAAATACTGCTGAGCAGCGAAAAGCAACTGCAACGCCCGCTCAGCTTTATCAGTGTTGAACATCCCGGTGACAGCAGCGCATCGATTGTGACCTTTGGCCGCTTTATCGAAAAAACCGGCGAATACCGTTTGCTCGGTGAAGGCGGCGGCCAAGTGTTCTTTGACGGCATCAGTGGCGAGCAGCAGGATATTCAGGCCCCCGGTGAATTACGCGGGGGCTCGGCACAAGATGTGCAGTCGGTCATGCGTAACCTGCACTTTGCCGCCTTCGGGGGGCTGACGGCGCGCTGGCTCTACTTCATCTGCGGCTTGGCTGGCGCGGCGATGATGGCAACCGGCGCAATTCTGTTTATGGTCAAACGCCGCCAGCGCTCACTGAACGAGTTTGGCGCCCGTACGCCGCAGGTCTATCGGATTATCGAGGTGCTGAACATCGGTTCCATCACCGGTATCAGCCTGGCGTGCATTGCGTTCTTCTGGGGCAACCGCTTGATCCCGCTGGGGATTGCCGATCGTCCTGAATGGGAAGTGACGGCGTTCTTTGTGGTCTGGTTTCTTAGTTATGTGCACGCGGCCTTGCGCCCGGCATCGCGCGCCTGGATCGAACAATTATTGGCAACTGCCGCACTGTGCCTGGCCCTGCCGCTGCTCAACTGGCTAGTGGTCGGTGATCAGTTCGTCAGCTACCTGCAACGCGGTGACGGCGAACGGGCAGCTGTCGAGCTTACCGCCCTGTTCTTGGGGCTACTGAATGTCTGGGCTGCCCGGCAGCTCTGGCAAAAAAGCCTGCAAAAAGCCAAGAGCAAGGCAACCCGCACTAGCATGCACACACCAGAAGCAGGGGTCGTCTGATGAACATGACACTCGCTCTGCTCCTTGGCGCGGCCTTAAGTTATGCCGGCATGGCAGCCCTCTGTTTGGGCATGGATCGACACCACCGGCAAGTCTGGACACGTACCGCGCCAGCGCGCCAACGCGCATTACGGATCATCGGCTGGCTGCTGCTGGCCGCTGCCATATGGCCTTGTGTGCGGGCGTGGGGCAGTTCGGTTGGCGTGGTGATCTGGTTTGGCTTGCTCAGTGCCGCGGTATTGGTGTTGGTGTTGCTCCTGCCTTACCGCCCGAAGATAGCCGCACTGCTAATGGGTGTGACGGCCATTGGCAGCCTACCCGCGTTGCTATGGAGCGCCGGCTAAAACCCGGTAACGTTAAAGGACTAACACCCCATGAATTTGCGCCACAGACAACCGGTACAGCGTGCACTGCTGCTGGCCGCGCCGTTGATAATCCTCACTGCTGCCTGGCTGTGGCCAACGACCTCAACCTCGGCCTTCGCAACCGAGACGGTTCGCCGTGGCGATATTGAAGCCACGGTGATCGCTATCGGCACCTTGCAGCCTCGCGAATCGGTGGATGTGGGCGCACAAGTATCTGGTCAGATTATCCGCTTGCATGCCGAGGCTGGTGATCAGGTTAAACAAGGCCAACTACTGGCTGAGATAGACGCGAGCCTGCATCAAGCCACAGTTGAAGCCGACCGGGCAGCGCTGGACGGTTTGCGCGCGCAACTCGAAGCGCAACAGGCGCAGTTTGTCCTTGCGCAACAACAGCACCGGCGCCAGCGGCGCTTGTCCCAAGCCCAGGCTACACGCGATGAAGATGTGCAGATTGCGGCGGCAGCGCTGGCAACCGCTCAGGCTCAGCTCAAGCAACTGCGTGCGCAGATTGCCGAAAGCCAAGCGCGGCTCAAGGGGAACGAGGCTCAACTGAGCTACACCAGACTCTATGCCCCCATTGCCGGGACAGTGCTCGGCGTCGATGTTAAACAGGGTCAAACCCTCAACGCCACTTACCAGACCCCCACGGTAATGCGTATTGCTGATTTATCAGCGATGACCGCGTGGACCAAAGTGTCTGAAGCCGATATCCGCCAGCTTAAAACCGGTGTCGGTCTGTACTTCACCACACTTGGCGGTGACGGCAGGCGCTGGCAGGCCAACATTCGCCAGATCCTGCCCTCGCCACAGGTGGCCGCCGCCAACTCCGCGGAGGCAGGCGCACCAGCACCCGTGACCAAAGCAGTGCAATACACCGTGCTGTTTGATGTTGATAATCTGGACGGCGAATTGATGCCGCAGATGACCGCTCAGGTCACCTTTATCACTGCCGCTGCGCGGGACGTACTCACTGCGCCATTGGAGGCACTGCACGCCGTAGAAGGTGAGCCAGGCATGTTCCGCGCCCGGGTGCTCGATGCCAAGGGCCGACCTGAACTGCGCAATATCCGTATCGGTACGCGCAATCGTCAACGGGTTGAAGTGCTTGACGGTTTACGCGAAGAGGAACTGCTGGTCACGGCTGAGCTGGCAGATACTGGTGTGGACCGCTTCCAGTGGTAAGTCCTGCACCCCTGATTGAGCTGCGCAACATCCGCCGCTGTTATGGCGGCAGCGACGGGGCTCCCGAAGTCGCCGTTCTACGCGGTATCAGCCTGAGCATCAACGCCGGGGAATTCGTCGCCATTGTCGGCGCGTCAGGCTCTGGCAAATCGACCCTGATGCACTTGCTCGGCTGCCTTGACCGGCCAACGTCAGGCGCCTATTTATTTGCCGGACAGGACGTTGCCAACTTCAACACTGACCAGCTAGCGTGGCTGCGCCGCGAGGCATTCGGCTTCGTGTTTCAGGGATACCACCTGATTGCCACCGAATCGGCGCGGGAAAACGTCGAAATCCCGGCACTCTACGCGGGCGCATCAGCTGAAAAACGCCGACAGCGGGCCACCGATCTACTGACTCGCCTGGGTTTGGCCGAACGCCTTGAGCATCGTCCCAGCCAGCTTTCGGGCGGTCAGCAACAGCGCGTGTCCATCGCTCGGGCGCTGATGAACGGCGGACGCATCATCCTTGCCGACGAGCCCACCGGCGCACTCGACTCGCACAGTGGTCAAGAAGTCATGGCACTGCTGCGCGAGCTGGCTGCCGCTGGGCACACCATCATTCTGATTACCCACGACCGCGACGTAGCCGCGCAAGCGCAACGGGTGATTGAAATACTCGATGGTGAAATCGTCAGCGACAGCGGCTCTTTGCCCTCTGCACAGGCGCTGCCCGCGCCGAACATGAAAGATGCCGAGCGTCGGCAGAATTTGCCTTGGTGGCAGACCACAAGCGAAGTAGCGCGCTCGGCGTGGCGAGTCATGTCGCTCAACCGCTTCCGCACTGCACTGACGCTGCTCGGCATCATAATTGGCGTTGCCTCGGTGATTGTCATGCTCGCGATTGGCCTTGGCACTAAACAAAAAGTCATGGCGCAGTTGGCGTCGATGGGCGCCACAACCCTCTATTTATATAGTGCCCAACCGCCCGAAGGCGGCCCATGGGGCGTGCTCACCGAAGCCGATATGCAAGCGGTAGTCGCCTTGCCCGAAGTTGCCCTGGCGACGCCGGTGATTGGCAATGCCTTGACCGTGCAATATGGCAACACCTCACGGGACATCTACGTTTATTCGAGCAATGAGCAGTTGCCCGCTATTCATCATTGGCCGCTGGCATTGGGGCGATTTTTTAACGCCGCTGAAGATCAGGCTCTGGCACCGGTTGTGGTGCTCGGTCATAAAACCCGTCAGCAGTTTTTCCGCGATGAACCCAATCCGCTGGGTCGCCAGCTGTTAATCGGCGATGCGCCATTTGAGGTGATCGGGGTGATGGCCGAGAAAGGCAAAGAGTCCGGCGCCGACTACTACGATGAAATGGTGTTTATCCCCTACAAGTCCGGCAGAGCGCGGGTTTACCAAGATATTCTCGACCCTGAATACGCCACGCTGACAGCCGTGTCCACACGCCAAGTCAATGCCGCAGGGGACGCTGTGCGCGAATTGTTACTCGCCCGTCACGGACGCGAAGATTTTGCCGTCGACAATGCCGCCGCCAAGGTCCAGGCCGAAGCTGAAACCCAAGACAGCATGACCCGTATGCTCGGTTTGATCGCAGCGGTCTCATTGCTGGTAGGCGGCATCGGCGTGATGAACGTGATGCTGATGACGGTGCGCGAACGCACTCGCGAAATCGGTATCCGCATGGCAACCGGTGCGCGTCAACGGGACATTCTTCAGCAATTTCTCGGTGAAGCCGTGTTGGTCACACTGGTTGGCGGCAGCATCGGCGTGTTCCTGGGTCTGCTCCTCGGTGGCGGGCTGATTTGGTGGGATGTGCCGTTAATTTTTTCCCTGAGCGCAATGCTTGCAGCATTTGCCTGCGCAGTCGCCACTGGCCTGTTGTTTGGCTACCTCCCAGCCAGAACAGCGGCGGCCCTCAACCCGGTTGACGCGCTGGCGTCGCAATAATATGAACAGTCTTATCAATGCTCGTTTAGTGCTGCTGATTGCCCTGTTCGCCGTGCACGGCTGCGCTCGCCAACAACCCTTTGTTGCCAAACTGCCCCCTGCACCGCAGCGCTGGCAACATCCACCCACCGCGACCGCGCCGATTGCGCCCAACTGGTGGACCGGCTTTGCCAGTAGCGAGCTGAATCAACTGGTCGAACAGGCGCAGCTAAACAATTATGACCTCGCCGCCGCGGTGGCCCGGGTGGAGCAGGCGCAAGCCACCGCCCGGATTGCGGGCGCACCCTTGTTTGCGCAACTCGACGGCAACCTGGGCGCAAGCCGCAATGGGCGCTTTGACGGCAGCCAGGAAATCGACGGCAATCGTTATTTCACAGGGGTCGCAGCGAGCTACGAAGTTGATTTATGGGGCCGGCTCAAAGCCGCAGACGAGAGCGCCTGGGCTAGCCTCAACGCAAGTCAGTACGACCGTGCGGCCCTGCACATCACCCTCAGTGCCAGCGTGGTTTCAAGTTGGCTGCAATATGTCGGTTTGCAGCAACGTCTGGGCATCGCGCAGCTTAATCTCAGCAATGCCGAGCGGGTGCTGGGCATCGTTGAATCTCGTCAGTTTGCGGGTGCAGCAACCTATCTTGAGCTGGCTCAACAGCGTGGGATTGTCGCTGAGCAACGCCGCAGCCTGGCGAGCCTTAACCAACAACGTGATGACAGCCGAGTCATCCTGGCCGTGCTGATGGGGCTGACGAGCAGCGACACATTGACGCTGACTGAGCAACAATTGGGCAACCTGCAGCTGCCAAGCATCAATGCTGGAATTCCCAGCCAGCTCTTGCTGCAGCGGCCTGATCTGGCCCGCGCCGAAGCGCAGTTGGCAGCGGCCAATGCCGATGTGAATGCTGCCCGAGCAGCCCTGCTACCGCGACTCAACCTCAGCGGCGCGGTGGACAGCAATGTCGGCCATGCCTCTGACCTGCTGTCCAATCCCATTTATTCGCTCAGCGCTGCCCTGCTCGCCCCGATCTTCGATGGTGGCCTGCTCAGCGCGCAACACGATCTGGCCAAGGCGCGGCGCAGCGAACTCCTTGCAAACTACCGCGCCAACATCGTCAATGCCTTTGCTGAGGTACAACAAGCGCTCAATGCCTTGGCCGGGCTTGAGGCGCAGTTGCAGGCGCAGAGCCAAGTAGAACAGCAAGCCATTCTGGCTTTGCGTTTATCCGAGGAACGCTACCGCGCCGGGGCTGAAACCTTGCTCACCTTGCTCGATACCCAACGCACGCTATACACCGCCCAGGATGACACCGTTCAGTTGCAACTCGCGCACCTGCAAGCCGGGGCATCCCTGAGCCGGGCCCTGGGCGGCGGCTGGCAGCAACATGCCCAACAGTTAAGCGCCACTGACAGTCGTTAGCCGGACGCCAAGCCCCAAATCAAGCGCCTTGGACGCCAGATATCTGGGGGCACTTACTGCGGGTTGTTCTGGTCCAGCGCAGCAAGCCAACAGCGCGTATACTTGCTCGCTCTCTAATCGAATGCAGTACGCGGACCACCATGAAAACCACTCAATCGCCAGCCCCCACCCTCGACGCCAAGGCCGTTGATGCCACAGTCACCGAGGCCACTGGCGAAACAGCTGCCAAGCCTGCAATCCCGGCATTCAAGTTTCCGTTCTCACCCGCCAGCTTTGCGCCGGGCAAGACCGACGGCCAAGCCTGGCATGCCAAGGGCAATAAATCGGCTCACGAGAAGAAAATCGGTCCCGCACCCAACGGCACACGCCGCTCAATGGGCAAGCGCTAACGCTGCCAGCAGCGACCGTCGATGCATTCGACGTTTGAATCATTAACTGTTTACGGTAGGCTCAGCAGCTTATCTGATAGGAGTACATCCCCATGGCTCGAGCCACTGCCCGCCACATCCTGGTTTCCAGCGAAGCCAAATGCAACGAACTGAAAGCCTCCATCGAAGGCGGCGCTGACTTTGCGCAGGTCGCTAAAGACAACTCCAGCTGCCCATCAAGCCGTGAAGGCGGCAACCTTGGCACCTTCGGCCCAGGCCAAATGGTTAAAGAATTCGACACCGTGGTCTTCAGCGCCCCGATCAATGTCGTACAAGGTCCAGTGAAAACCCAATTCGGTTATCACCTGCTCGAAGTCACAGATCGCCAAGACTGATGACCCTGCTGCGCGCCGTTAGATAACGGCGCGTTCGCTTACCCCCCCCCGCCTCGCCGCTGCCACCCGGCAATTCGACTCAAGGCATTTACTGCCTTTAAGCGCCACATTCGCAAATCTCAAATCATTAGAACGGCTCAAGCCCTGGCTGAGTTGGGCAAACTCGTGCATGCGCGTCACATACCGTCAACAACTACAAAAAAAGCCAAAAACGTGATGTCCTTTTAACATCACCTGAAAACAGGGGCTAGAATCCGCTCCCTTTTTTGCTGGCGATAACGGCTGGCCCCACTGCCTATACAAGGACGTAGCATGAAGCTTTCTCTTTATCTTTGTCTCAGCACCCTGTGCCTGAGCCTGACGGGTTGTATTTCCTTTACTCCAGCAGGTCCCATCGGTCTGGCCGACCAACTGGCCCCTCAGACTCAGCCGCGCGCGGCAATGATTGACGATGTAGTTATCTCCGACATGCAGATCAATAACGACCTGCGCGTCACCTTGAGCCACCAGTTCACTGAGCAACTGTCAAACCGCATTGAGCAAGGCGAATACTTCAAACAGGTGTTGAGCTTTCCCGCCAAGCTGGGTGAAGACGATGTGATGCTTAAATTCAACTTCAGCTCATTAAAAGGCAAGCGCACCCCGCATCCGGCCTACTTCCCGGGTGCCCTGCTCACCCTTACCGTATGGATATGGGTCAACGGCCCTATCTACGTGGACAAATATGACCTGGCGGGTCAGCTGTCTATTACCGACGCGCACGGCAAAGTGCTGACAGACAGCAAAAGGGTAATCAAACGCGATGAAAACATCGGCCTATGGGACGACGATTATTTCACCACGACGTTGGGCTCGGCTCAGGTCAATGAACTGGTCGAGCAACTGATTAAAGACAGCACTGAAAAACTTGCCAAGCTCTGATAAGGACATCGCCATGAAACAGCTTTTTGCCGCATTTCTAACCTGCGCCCTACTCAACCTGACAGGCTGCATTTCTTACTCGAACCATGAGCTAGCCCCTATTGACCAGTGGCCTCCAGCCGCACCGGCTGGCCACAAACCCTCCGCTTTCGTTAAGGTTTCTGCTCAGTATTTACACAATGGTGTCGCTAAATCTGGCGGCGTTAATCAGCCCGCTCTAGAAGCGTTAATCATCAAGGAATATCAAAGCAGCCAACGCTTCGCTTCGTTGACCACGGCCAAACAAGCAGCCGATCTTTATATCAACGTAAAGATCACCAACAATGAACGCTCCAACCTATTCAGCGCGTCGTTAACGGGTTTTAGTTTGTTCATTATTCCGACTCGATTCACCAACCAGCTAACCATGGAAACAACCTTTAAGGACGTCAATGGCAACCTGCTTGGTCGGGTAAAGAAGTCAGAAACCATCACCTCATGGATGCAGTTACTGATGATATTTGCCCTGCCGTTTAATGAGTCGGCCGATAACATCTTTACCCAGTTGAGCAAAAGCACCCTCGAACAAGCCGTTCAAGATAACTTGATTTAACCCTTCACCTGCTGGGCGCTTGGCCCAGCAGGCCTTCTGTCCCGCCGAGGCAAGCCAAATACGCGCTTAACTGGCATCATTGCCGCCCCCAGTGTCAGCAAGCCTCAGGACGTTAAATGCCCGGTCACAACCTAACCGAAGACATCTACAGCAAATTGGTGGATGAGGAAGACGCGCGCGTCTGCACCGAATTGAGCGACAGCGCCTGCCATGTGGTGCCCGGAAATTTCTTGTTGATGATCCTCAGTCACTTCTTCAGCAAGCTGGGCGATGCACTGGCCAACCCGAAAATCGTCCTGCCTTGGGTGATGGAGACGGTACAGGCGCCGCTGTATTTGATTGGTTTTCTGGTGCCCATTCGCGAGTCGGGTTCGTTGATCCCGCAACTGTTTGTCGCCAGCTATATCCGCGCCATGAAAATCAGAAAGTGGGTCTGGGTGGCCGGCAGCGTGATTCAAGCGGTGGCGATGGCGGGTATTGGTTGGGTCGCCTGGACGTTGGAAGGCGCAACTGCAGGCTGGGCAATCATCGCCCTGGTCAGTCTATTCAGTATTGCCCGCGGCCTAAGCTCAGTGGCGTCAAAAGATGTGATCGGTAAAACCGTACCCAAGAGTCGACGTGGCCAAGTCAATGGCTGGTCGGCCAGCGCGGCAGGCTTGGTCACTGTAGGCCTGGCGCTGATATTACTGTTCAGTACCCAGAGCCAGCCCGACCCTATCGCCTACGCGCTGCTTCTTGCCGGCGCGGGCTGCTTGTGGCTTATCGCCGCGCTGGTGTATGCGCAGATCAGTGAAGACCCGGGTGAAACCGACGGCGGAGGCAATGCGGTGATTGAGGCTGTCAAACGCTTGGATATCCTGCGTACCGACAAAGCTTTTCGTCACTTTGTGATCACCCGCGCCCTGCTGTTGTGTTCAGCGTTGACCGCGCCCTATTACGTGGTGCTGGCGCAGAAAAACCTCGACTCAAACGCCTCTTTGCTGGCCCTGTTCTTACTGGCCAGTGGCGCTGCGAGCTTAGTTTCGGCACCGGTCTGGGGGCGTTTTGCTGACGTATCAAGCCGCAAGGTCATGATTCTGGCCGCGCTGATGACCGCAGGCCTGGGCATTTTGGTGTTTGCCCTCGATCACGTTGAGCACAGCTGGCTAGCCTCTAGCTGGGTTATCCCGGCGCTGTACTTTTGCCTGAGCATCGCCCATCAAGGGGTTCGAATTGGCCGCAAGACCTATGTGGTTGATTTAGCCCAAGGCAATAGGCGCACCGACTATGTAGCCGTCAGCAACACCTTGATTGGCGTCATCCTGCTGCTGATGGGCTTTATTGGCGCCCTGAGCATGATGCTCGGGGTCAGCGCAGTGATTCTGCTCTTGTCATTGCTTGGCGCCGCCGGGGCTGTTTTGGCGATGGCATTACCGGAGACAGAATAGCCCGCAAGCCCCCCGACTCATTGAAAGCACCTGGCCAGAGGCGTTTTAGTTGAAAATGTCTATTTGATGGGTGCCAGCCTGGCTCGGAACGATTAAAATAACCGACACACTTTCTGATGCCCGAGCCCCGCGCCTTCATGGCTGCTGCACTTGGGTGAACTTTTTGCAGTACTGACTCAAGAGAACTCCCCCATGGGTGCACAGTGGAAAGCCAAACCTAAAGAAGCCGCAGCCAACGCCCGAGGCAAAATTTTTGGTCGTCTGGTTAAGGAGATCATGATCGCCGCCCGCAATGGCGCCGACCCAGACATGAATCCCAAGCTGCGTCTTGCTGTGCATCAGGCAAAGAAAGCGTCCATGCCCAAAGACACGCTGGACCGCGCGATCAAAAAAGGCGCGGGCCTGCTGGGTGAGACGGTAAACTTTGAACGCACCACCTACGAGGGCTTCGCGCCGCATCAGGTACCGGTGATCGTGGAGTGCCTGACTGACAACATCAACCGTACCGTTGCTGAAGTCCGTGTACTGTTCCGTAAGGGTCAGATGGGTGCATCGGGTTCGGTCGCTTGGGATTTTGATCATGTTGGCCTGATCGAAGCCTCGCCTGAAGGTGAAGCCGATGCGGAACTGGCCGCCATCGAAGCCGGTGCTCAGGATTTTGAGGAAGCGGAAGAAGGCAACACCCTCTTCATTACCGAAATCACTGACCTCGATACGGTTTCCCGCGCCTTGCCAGAGCACGGTTTTACCGTGAACTCGGCGAACATTGGCTATCGCCCAAAGAACCCAGTGACCAGCCTCAGCGCTGAGCAGCTTGAAGAGGTCGAAGCTTTCCTCGAAGCAATTGACGCACACGATGACGTACAGAACGTGTACGTAGGTCTTGCCGGCTAAATCCAGCCGCCGCATCGCCCACGGAGCACTCGGCATGCAGCCCTGCATGCCGAGTGCTCCGTGATTGTTGGCTAAAAGCGTTTTTGCCAAAGATGGCACACCGCCATGAAGCTAATAACCGTTACAATGTGAATGCACAGGAGTGCGATTACACGCAGTAGGGATACCGCCCCAGGAGTTTGCCTTGCACAAATTTTTAATCATCGCCGCCAGCGTCTTGCTGACAGCGTGCGCCAGCACTGAGTCAAGCAAGTTGCCGTCGCAATCGACCTATGAACAGTCAGTAGTTGCCGGTTCCAGCCCGATGGCTAAAACCAATCTTGAAGCACTGCATAATGCCGAGGTTATTCCTCTGCCAGTAAATCCTGGTGTTGCGCTGCCCTCATGGACAATTACCGCCGACCAACCACGCATGGATTTTGGCAGTTCGATTTCCAATTACCGGGTGTTCTCGCTGAGCCTAAAAAAAGGTGAGCACTTCAATCTCAACGTTAATTCTCGCTGCAACGACGCATGCCTGGGTGTGAGTAAATTCGCCATCAAACCACGCGCCATGTTGCTCGACAGCTATGGCGTGGTAATTGCCAATAAACCCTCCCACGCGACCTCCGGAATCGGCCAGATGAGCATGGGCTGGGAGGGTGAAGCGCCCGAAAGTGGTACCTATTACCTGCTCGTTGCAGCAGATAACGAAGACATCGGCAAAACCATCGTGATTGACGACGTATGGCTGAATAACTCTCCACTGATGTCAGTCAAAGTCGGCATGAACAGCACACCATTCGGCGAAATCAGCGCGTTTTCCAATACCCTGCGTTAACCGTCAGAGATGGAGTGGCACCGACAGGAAATTATGCTTGGCCACCCCTGCCCCAGGCACAACTCCTAAGGCTTTTATGCGAGCCTCATATAATTTCAATAGCCACTATTAGAGCGATCGATTTCTACTTTGCAGCGCCACTGAATAATCTACAGGCATCCCGAAATGCTCAGATCAACAGGTGCTCAGATGAAACGCTCAATCGCTCTTTTGCTTACTGCTTTAACTGTGGTTCTCAGTGGTTGTGCGACGCAACCTGAACCGCGAGAGGCTGCGTACAGCGACGCAGAGGTTAAACAGTTCGCCCTTGAGGTCCTGAGCCGTAGCAGCCTATCGATGGAAGACTACGAAAAGATTCGCAAAGCCCTGCTTAACCCTAACCGCCCTATGTCCGACTCGATCAAGAACGTTAAGACTGCAGCAGAGTTCATTCCCGAGCGCGGATAAATCGCCTTGATCAATAAAGCCAATCGGCAGGTTGATGCCAACCCAGTTATGCTGTAAGCCGACTGATTGCCAAGCGCCGTGGCGCATTATCAAGGAGGGTTAAATGACCGAACACCAGAGCACTGTAGGCGAACCACTCGATGACGAAGCGCTGGCCTTTGCTGAGCGCGTTTTCGATCACGCCCGCAGCGGCGATACCGACATATTGCGCGCGATGATCGAACAAGGCTTGCCGGTCAATCTGCGCAACCACAAAGGTGACAGCCTGCTAATGCTGGCGAGTTATCACGGGCATATCGAAACCTCAAAGATGCTGCTTGTGGCCAAGGCTGACCCGGATCTGCGTAACCAAAACGGCCAGACACCGCTGGCAGGCGCCGCTTTCAAAGGCAATCTGGACGTTATCAAATTGCTGCTTGAGCATGGCGCTGATGTTGAAGGCCCAACCCCAGACGGCAAAACCTCGCTGATGATGGCCGCGATGTTTAATAACGTGGCGGCCATCGACCTGTTGCTCAGCCATGGCGCTGACCCAAAACGCAGCGACAATAATGGCGTAACCCCCCTAAGCGCTGCGCGGTTGATGGGCGGCCCTGAGGCCGTGGCCCGTTTAGAGCGTGAGCAGTAAGCACCTGCCCTCAAATCTGAGTCTTTAGCGGGCACATTTTGCAGTTGCATTGATCCGGAGCAAGGCGCCCGCAACTGGACCCATTAGCCTGTGATGACCGTCCCATCATTACAGGCCAAGCATCATGAGTACGACCTCTGCGGATATCTGTAGCGCTGCCGATCAACTCCGAGGCTTTGTCGGTTTCAATCGAAAGATCAAAGCCCACATCGTGCGCTTTAGCGAAGATGCCTTCGGACTGGATATCGACGAAAGCTCTATTGAACCGACCTGCGAGTTTGTCTGGAGTCTGCAATCTGGCCAGGAGATGCGCTTAAACCGCACTCGCATCCAGCTATTGCTTGAGCAGCATATCGATGAACGCTTGAACATCACCCTGCCGATCCGCCTGTATATGCAGCGTAACGACCTGCCCGAAATAATTGCCGAACGCCGGGCCGCCGGATCGCCGGATCGCCGGACCGCCGGACCGCCGGACCGCCACATTGCTGAGTAGTCACTATTCTGGTTAATCAGCGTAGACTGAACCTTACCGACGCTGATCGGAGGGAGGTGGCAATGACCCAAAGTGCTCCACGCTCACTCACTTTTCACCCACTGAGGTAAAGATCATGAGCAAAGGTATGGACTCAAAAAAGAACACAAAAAAGAAGCCGCTTAAAACTGCTCAGGAAAAGCGCATGGCCAAGAAATCCAAGCATGAGGGACAAACCCTGCTTGGCAGCCACGCCGCACAAGCCTGATACAATTGCCCAGCGCCTGCCAAACGGCCGCGCTGGGCCCATTGCCTGGCCTGCAAACTGATGACGACCGACAATGCCTGCAGTACGCCTTAGAGCCTTGCCCGAAGCGCTCAAACCCTTAGCCAACAAATTCTACAGTGCGCACCGCAGCAAGATGAAGGCTGCCGCCGATGACCAAGTCTGGGTCCTTGAGGATTCGCAGATCCTCGCCGCGCTTTGCCTGCGACCAATCGCCAACGGCCACTGGCTGACCAGCCTATTTGTAGCCCCAGAACACCGCCAACAAGGTCTCGCCACGCAGCTTATACAAGCCGCGACCGCCGGTTACAGCAGCCCCATTTGGTTATTTTGTCATCCGTCCTTGAGTGACTTCTATCAAGCGTTGGGCTTTAGCCCAGCGGTGCAGTTACCTGAGGCACTCAATGGTCGATTACAGCGTTACCAGCGCAGCAAACCATTGGTCGCACTCTCCAAAGCACCCGCCTAAAATCCAGTAGCCAGCTGTAACAGGTGCGTATTTTTAATCTCTATATACTTCATGACAGAGGATGAAAACGCATATGAAACGTCGTTCTTTTCTCCACGGTCTTGTCCTGTTGCCGGCAGTCCCATTGCTAGGCTCCTTTATCCAACCTGCATTTGCGCAAACTCCTGCAGCGGGCTTGACCATCACCCCACTGCAAAAAGCCCATGACGAGTGGCGTGAAATACTGCCCGAAGATGCCTACGCCGTGCTGTTTGAAGAAAGCACCGAGCGCCCCAACAGCAGCCCACTCAACCATGAAGAGCGGGACGGCACCTATATCTGCTCCGCCTGCAACTTGCCGTTGTTTCTAAGCGAAAACAAGTTCGATAGCGGCACCGGCTGGCCGAGCTTTACTCAGCCCATTGCCGGGCACACCGGCTCAAAGCGCGATTTCAAATTGATCTGGCCTCGCACCGAATACCACTGCATTCGCTGCGGTGGTCATCAAGGCCATCTGTTTGATGACGGCCCGCAACCTCGCGGTGAGCGCTGGTGCAACAATGGTGTCGCCCTGCAATTTGTTGTTAAAGGCCAAGACTTACCGGCTTTAAGGAGCTAACAATGACTGCTCAACTATTTGAAAAAACGAGACGCCTCGGACTCACCGGCGCAACCCTACTGATTGGCATGCTGCTCAGCGCCTGCGGGCCGACATCATCAACGGCTGCCACTGCGCAATCGAACTCAACACCACCGAGCATCGACCTGAAGCCCGGTGAACAGGGTGTCGCTGTGTTTGCGGGCGGCTGCTTCTGGTGTACGGAGTCAGACTTCGACAAAGTCCCCGGCGTGCTGTCGACCACTTCTGGCTACATCGGCGGCACCGTCAAGAACCCTTCTTATGAGCAAGTCTCATCGGGGAATACCGGCCACCTGGAAGCAGTGCTGGTGAGTTATGATCCGAGCAAAACCAGTTATGCAAAACTACTTGAAGCCTACTGGCCGACTATTGACCCACTGACCGCCAATGCACAGTTCTGTGACCATGGCAGCCAGTATCGCAGCGCGATTTTCTACAGCGACGAAGCGGAAAAATCCGCTGCACTGGCCTCCAAGGAAGCATTGCAGAACTCAGGCAAACTCAAAGGCAAGATAGTGACTGAGATATTGCCGGGCACCACCTTCTACCCGGCGGAGCAATACCATCAGGACTACTACCTGAAAAACCCGCTGCGCTATAAGTATTACCGCACCGCCTGCGGCCGTGACTCACGGCTCGAAGATGTATGGGGCAGTAAAGGCTAAGCCCCATTGCAAGGCGCAAAAAAACACCCACCGAATAACCTTTGGCGGGTGTTTTTTTATCTTGGAACCCGAAATCAGCGGTTGCGTTGGCGCTCGTAAGTCGAGGTGCCCGGTGTACGTTCAACCTCGTAACCGCCGGGATATACCGTGGTCTGGCGGATGCCGCCACGGGTTTCGAAGGATTGGCTGCCCGAGCTGTTCCGTTGATGCACAGAATCATAATCACTGGGTACTTGGTAGCCGCCGTAGCCATTGAACTGCTGCGAGCTACGCGACTGGCCAATACTGCCAGTGGCTCCAGGGCTGACATAGGTTTTCGGGATAACCCGTATCGTCTGCTGCGCGGGTTGATCTGCTTGGGCAACGTTGAGCGTGCCGAACAGCAATACGGCACTCAACAACATATTCAGCTTGATCATGACTTTGCTCCTCTACGTGGAGAACTGCATAGCGTCAGACAACGGAAGCCTGCAGTTGCTCCATCGCAGCGATCACCGGCAAGCTTACTTGTCGGTCAGCTCGATATGATCTTGGTGAATGGTGATCAAACCCTGCTTGTACAAGCCGCCGATAGCTTTCTTGAAGTTGCCTTTGCTGACACTAAACAACGCCGTGATTGCCTCGGGTGAGCTCTTGTCGCTAAGCGGCAGCACGCCATCGTTGGCACGAAGCTTACTCAGCACTTGATCACTCAGGCTGCCAACGGCCTCTTGGCCTATAGGCTGCAGGCTCAGGCTGATTTTGCCATCGCCGCGCATCTCCTTGATAAAGCCTTTCTCTTGCATACCGCTGCGTACAAATTTGAACAACTCGTTCTTATGCAGCAAACCCCAGTGCTTGCCATTGATGATGGCCTTAAAGCCCATATCAGTGGCATCGGCAATCAGCAGATCAACTTCCTGGCCAGCCTTGTAGGGCGCCGGGACGTTATCGAGGTAACGGTCCAATCGCGCAGTGGCGGTAATCCGCTTGCTGCGTTTATCCAGGAACACATGAACCACGCAATAATCGCCGACCTGCAACGGACGCTTCTCTTCGGAGTGCGGCAGCAGCAGGTCTTTTGGCAGCCCCCAATCGAGGAACAGGCCAACATTATTGATATCAATGACTTTTAGGCTGGCAAACTCACCCACCTGAACTTTTGGCTTTTCAGTGGTGGCGATCAACTTGTCTTCACTGTCGAGATAGACAAATACATTCAGCCAGTCTTCCACCTCACTCGGGGTGTCGCTGGGGATATAACGCTTGGGCAGTAAGATTTCGCCGTCCGCTCCGCCATCTAGATACAGGCCAAAGTCAGTGTGCTTCACGACCTGTAAAGAATTCATTCGTCCAATTAACGCCATGGTACCCAACCCTCATTGCAATGCCTGCATTCTAACTGACTTGCGGCCAGTATTCTCTCTGGCTGTTGATGATTGCCTGCGTCTGGTTGACTGGGGTGCAGAACCGACCCGACCAATGGCCTGGACGCTCTCACCCAAAAGCCTTTAATTAATATTTATTTGAATTAAAACAAGTAGTTGAGATCGAATAATTAATAATAAACGGGTCAATAAATCCCCTTATAACTTCCCCGCCTATAAATTCCAAAGGGTATTAACCCAATAATTGTCAAGCAATTCGTGTACACTAGTCGGCCGAGTTAATTTTGAGTAAAGGTTAATGGCCGTCATGCGCGTAAAAGCATCCAACACCAAGTCCAAGCCAGCTCCGGCTGTCGAAACCAGCGCTTCGATTGACGCGCAGATCGCAGCTTTCCTGAAGTCGGGCGGTGAAATCCAGCAGATCGCCAAAGGCGTCAGCGGCCAGGTTTACGGCACGACCAAACAGATCACCATCGGCAAGAAGTAAGCCGGGCTGTAAAGCCAGACTTTTAGGGTAAACGGCAACAATGGCTTGAGTCATGACATCCGTCAGGCTCGGCATCTATCTAACAGCACCAGCGTGCTAGCAGATGACAACCCATTGACCGCTTGCCCTAGCGCTTTAACTGAAACCTCCCCCCTTGAAACTTCCCACCGCGCAGTCATCGCGCAGTCAGTGCTATTTTTCATATCAGCACTAGCGGTTAGCACACAGTTGTTTCAAAATCACGACAGGCCGCCAGAGCGGCCGATTCGGCGATGCCGTTGAATTCAAATGGCATTGACCTGAGGAGTACTCGTGCGTTTTCTTAACCGCTGGCACAGCCCAAGCTACAGCGTGCTGCTAACGCTCTGCTCATTGTTCATTTTTATTCCGCTCATCAGCCGCGGTCTGTTCGGCTGGTCGCAATCCTATGGCTACCTTTCGGACATTGCCATTGGCAGCCTGCTGGTCGTATTGCTTTACCAGCGCACACTGATAATCGCGCTACCGCTGATGATTTTCTGGGGCATCCTGACCCTCGCCAACGTCGAGTTGATCAGCGCGGTCGGACGGATGCCAGAGCCTTCAGACTTGCACTACCTGACGGACGCACAGTTTGTCAGCCGCTCAACCCATGGCGCGGGTCTTAGCCATCCAGCCTTGTTTCTGGCCTTGTTGATAAACATCGCTTTATACGTCTTGCTGTTAATACGTCAGCAGCCGGGAGCACACCGCCCTCTTGCCAGAACATGGCTGCTGGCACCTCTGGTGCTACTCGCTGGCCACGCCGCATTGCAGTACCGTGCGCCCAGCGAGAGCGATCAGTGGTTTCAGTTCAACCTGCCGCACAAGCTCGCGGCAGAAGGCTTGAGCGATACCGAGGAAGACCTGCAGAACTGGCTGGACAATCAACCCCCTGGCGCACCCGTGGACGTGGCAGGCTTACAGCAACTGGACTTGGATGGCGCGCCGCTGCTCAGCCGCCCGGGCCAGGCCCACAACGTACTCATCATCACGCTCGAAGGCATTCCCGGTGCATACCTGAGCCCAAGCCGTGATGCGTTGCACAGCCCTTACGTTGGCAACACCATGCCCCGCCTGAGTCGCTGGGCTGAACGTGGCATGCTGACAGCCGATTATGTTCTGCACAGTCACCAGACCATCCGCGGTTTGTACTCGATGCTCTGCGGTGATTTTGCCAAGCTCGACTCGGGTACGCCGAAAGGCGTGGAACTGCTCAACAACCCCGCTCGCAGTGAGCAGTGCCTGCCCGCGCAGATGCGTAAAAATGGTTTTAGCACCCACTACTTGCAAGGTGCTGGCCTGCGTTTTATGGCCAAGGATCAGATCATGCCGCAGATGGGCTTCGATAAGACCCTTGGCCGCGACTGGTTTACCAACACGCCGCACTTGAAATTCCCTTGGGGCATGGATGACAAAGGCTTCTTTGAAGGCAGCCTTAGCTACATCAAGCAGCTGCGCAAACAGGATCAACCCTGGATGCTGACCCTGATGACTGTCGGCACCCACCAGCCCTATTCGGCGCCGCCTGAATATTTGCAGCGCTTTCCCGACAGCAAACTGGCTGCGGTGGCGTATCTGGATGATGCAGTCGGGGAGTTTCTCGATGCGCTTAAACAGCAGGGAGTGCTTAAAGACACCTTGGTGATCGTCACCTCTGATGAGTCCCACGGCATCGAAAACCTGTCACTGGCCTCCGCCTGGGGGTTCAATTTGATTCTTGCGCCCGAGCAACAACAGTTGCCGCACCTCAAGCAAGGAGTCTACGGTCACGTAGACCTGACCGCGTCGGTACTCGACTATTTTGCCCTGCCTGTGCCCGCGAATATCAGCGGGCGTTCGCTGCTTCGTGACTACAGCCATGGCAGGCAGATCATCTCCTACACCAACGGTTTACTCCGTGAGCACGACGGCAAAGGTCTGTTTACCGAGTGCGACTTCCAGCACGTATGCCGGCGCTACGCCAGCCCGGGCTTTATCAATGATAAATCGCACTACCTTGGCCGCTTTACTGGCAGAGCCGCGCGCCTGCTCAGCCAACAAGCCGAGCAGCTCAACCAGTCGTTAATCCCTGCCAATGCCAGCCAGCATTATCAGTTCGCCAATCACCAGCCGATCGAGCTTAAACTAGAGCGCACCGATGACTGGGCCGACAACTTGGTTGGCGCGCAATATCTGGAGTTGCCGAAAGACACGCAAACCACGGTAACCATGAAGATTCGTGCGGTTAACCTCGACGCTGCGGGCGCTACGTTGCAGTTGAAGACCAAAGAATATGACCGTGACGTCGAAATCGCGATTCCGCCGCTGCCCAAGCTCACGCCAGAACAAACTGTCAGCGTCAGCTTTACCTTCAACAACCTGGATACGCGCAAGGCGTTTTCTTTTCACTTACTTGGGCAAGGCAACGGAGCTATTGCCTTGGATGAGTTCAGCGTAACCACCGAACCCCGCACCGACGGCCTGATTGCCGCACAAAGTGACTCGCCAGGGCCGGTAGAAACATCGACTGAAGATGCCAGTGAAGACCTGCACAACTAGGGTGTAGGAAGGGACAACGCTAGGGTTGTCCACCATGGCCAGACCAGCAATCCGAGTATGGCTCGCCTGAAAAGGGTGGATGAAAACGGCGTCATCCACCCGCAAAGCCAACCGGTGCGTTACTCGGCGGTTGGTGTGCGACGCTTCAGCGGTGCCAGACCGTCCTGACTCACCAACTGCGGCGCGTCATTCTTTGGCTTATTGATGGTGTTGCGCTTGGCTTTACCCGGTGTTTTGGCGGCGGCTTTTTTCACCACTTTTTTGCCGGTCTTCGGATCAACCTTTTTCTTTTTGGTACCTGCCGCCTTGCCTGATGCCTTGAGGTTTTTCGGGCCTTGGTAAATACCTTTGATGTCCTTGATGTTGCGGCGCTCAAAACGCTGCTTCAAGTAGCGTTCGATACTCGACATCAGGTTCCAGTCGTTATGGCAGATGAGCGAGATGGCCAGACCTTCGCCGCCCGCACGACCGGTGCGACCGATACGGTGAACATACTCGTCACCTGAGCGCGGCATATCAAAGTTGATCACCAGATCCAAACCATCAACGTCCAGGCCCCGCGCAGCAACATCGGTTGCCACCAAGACTTTAACAGCGCCCTGGCGCAAACGATCGATGGCCAGCTTACGGTCCTTCTGATCCTTCTCGCCATGCAGAACAAACGCTTTGACATCTTTGGCTACAAGCTTGCCATAAAGACGATCCGCCTGAATTCGGGTGTTGGTAAAAATAATGGCTTTCTCGTAAGTCTCATTTGCCAACAGCCACTCAACCAAGCGCTCTTTGTGGTAGTTATGGTCCGCTGTGATGATCTGCTGACGCGTGCCTTCATTGAGGTCGCTAACGTTATTGACCTGCAAGTGAGTCGGCTCTTTAAGTACCTTACCGACCATCTCTCGCAGGCCCGAACCACCGCTGGTAGCCGAGAACAGCAGAGTTTGGTGTGGCCCGCTGCACGCTTCAGCCAAACGCTGAACATCTTCAGCAAAGCCCATATCAAGCATGCGGTCCGCTTCATCAAGCACCAGCACTTCCACTTCGTCGAGCAGCAGGTTGCCCGCGTTGGCATGCTCAATCAGGCGACCTGGCGTACCAATCAAGATATCAATCCGGCGCAGCATGGCCGCCTGGACTTTAAAATCTTCACCGCCGGTGATCAAACCCGATTTGATAAAGGTGAACTGAGAGAAAAGCTCAACTTGCTTGAGGGTTTGCTGGGCCAGCTCACGGGTTGGCAGCAAGATCACCGCACGAATACTCATACGCGGCTTCGAATCGCCCATCAGGCGGTTAAGCATTGGCAGCACAAATGCAGCGGTTTTACCGCTGCCGGTTTGCGCGGTTACCCGCAGATCATGCCCTTGCAGCGCAGCTGGAATGGCCGCCACCTGCACCGGTGTCGGCTCAACAAAGTTAAGCTCAGACACAGCTTTTAGCAGGCGTTCATGCAGGGCGAATTGGGAAAACACGGAGTAACCTCGACAAAAAAACTGGAATCAGTTGCATAGCGTAACGGTTTCCGGCGCTGGGGCCGAATCCTTTGTGCAACTGAGCTTGGGAATTAGCATTCAAAGACTGACTATAGCGGCTAAAAAGCACTTTACCTCGGCAAAAATCAGACGAATGCCGCGCAGTTAAGCCGCTTACGCTGATGTTTCTGATTAACGCTCAGTTAGATGGCTTATGAAGTCGCCAGTATGCTTAACGCTGCATCAGCCTCTACAACGCGATGCAGATGGCCAATTTTCACATAGATCAGACAGCCCTCGGTTGAAAACGGCTTGTGCTGCGAGTTGTGAGGGTTGCGCAACCAGGTTCCTGCTGGGTAGCTGCCGAATTCATCTTCAAACACCCCTTCAAGCACGAAAATCTCTTCGCCGCCGAAATGCCGATGGCTGTTGAATTGGGTACCGGGCGCCCAGCGCACCAGTGCGGTATGTACGGTACCAACGCTATCGAGCGGCAATACGCTTAAGCCCCCAATCATACCCGGCTGCCACTGACCCTCGCGGGTGTTGATGCGCAATGTGTCGTGTTCTTCGGGCGTTTGATAGCAGAGCTTCACAAACAACAGGCAACCCGGTTCACTGGAAGGTGCATGTTGACTGCCGGGAGGGTTCTTCAGCCAATAGCCTGCAGGGTATTGGCCATGCTCATCTGCGAATACACCTTCAAGGACCAATATCTCTTCACCGCCCGGATGCAAGTGGCTACGAAAGCTCGAACCTGGTGCGTAGCGCACCACCGAGGTGGTACGTCCACTTTCTGCAGCGAAGCGCTCCAAGGGCCGCCGCTCGACCCCCGCCAGTGGCGAAGGCAGCCATTCAAGTTGCTCGCTGTCGACCACCACCGGCACTGAAATGTCATCGTTAACGCGCATAAAACCTTCTCAACCTTTCGGATTGCTGGCGATGCCGCGACGTTGCTTACTCAACAGCCGGGCGCTGTCCCACGCCACCAAGAGCACCGCCAGCCAGATCGGCAGGTAAGTAAAGAGTTGCCCCATGTCAAAGGTCTCGCCAAGAAACACCAAGGACACGCTAAACAGCAGCACCGGCTCTACGTAGCTCAAAATTCCAAACAGACTCAGGGGCAATAATCGGCTTGAGGCGATCATTGCAGCAAATGCCAATGCCCCGAGCATGCCCAGCCCCGGTAACAACCACCACAACTGGGGTGCGCTTTGGAATGCATCAACCGGCCCCCGCGCGATAATCAGGTAAATAGCGATGGGTGAAAGCACCAGCATTTCCAATATAAATCCGGACAAGGCATCCATCTTCATCCAGCGGCGCAGCATGAAATACGGTGGATACCCCAGCACAGTGACCAACGTCACCCAAGAGAACGCTTGCGAACGCCACAGTTCATGGACGACCCCCAGCAACGCACAAAATACCGCAACCTTGATTAACGGCCTTAAGCGCTCGCCGTAGAAGATTCGCCCAACCAGCACCATCGCCAGCGGCAACAGAAAATAGCCCATGGACACGTCCAGCATGTGGCCGGCCAATGGCGCCCACACAAACACCCCCCACTGCACCCCAATCAGCACTGCTGCCACGGGCAGTGCTGCCAACAACAGAGGCTCACGGCGAAGGCGAACGAGCGCACCAGCCAATAAGCGCCACTGACGCGTCGCAACAAACAACAGAAGAATAGCCGGCACCGACCACAGCACGCGCTGCGCAAATACCTGGATACCATCCAAGGGCGCCAACCATTGCACGTAGCCGGGAACCAGAGAAAACAGCACCGATGCAAAGACTGACAACCCAACGCCTCTTCCAGACAGATTCATTACTGCGCCTTGGTGGGTGCCGCAGGCGAACGCGCATAACGGCTGATAACTAAAGACAAACCAATCACCGCAGCCCCTGCCCCCAACCGCAACCAGTCGGCCTGATGATTCCAAAGGAGCAGATTGACCAGCAAACCAGCGGGCACCAGCAAGTTGTTCATCACCGCCAATGTGGCCCCATCAACCTCACTGGCGCCTTTGTTCCACCAGTAAAGCCCAAGTCCGGACGCCATCACACCCAACCACAGCAAAACACCCCATTGGGTGGCGGTGGCAGGCATGCGTGCGGCGTTGCCAAACAACAGAAAGGCCGGGAGCGCGACGATCAAGGCGCCTAAATAGAAGTAACCAAAACGCCTGAAGGCAGGAATTGGCGAGGGGTAACGCGGCAACAAGTGTTTATAAAACACTTGGCCGGCTGCAAATGTAGCGTTAGCGAGCTGCAGCAACATAAAACCCCAGAAAAAATCAGGACTGATTTGATCGTAACGAATCACGCCTGCGCCGATCACCGCAACGGCGGCTGCAACCAGCGCCCAAGGATTGAACCGGCGATTGAGCGCATCCTCAATCAGAGTGACATGAAGCGGAGTAAGGATGGTAAATAGCAGCACCTCAGGCACCGTTAGCACACTAAAGCTCAAATACAGGCAAACGTAGGTGATGCCAAATTGCAAGGCCCCAATCACCAGCATCGACGCTTTGAAGCCATTGGCAACGCCACGCCAACGGGTAAACGGCAGAAACACCAAACCGGCGATGACGATCCGCGTCAGCACCGCAAAATAACTATCAACCTGACCGGCCAAGTACTCGCCAATCAAACTGAATGAAAACGCCCATAACAGGGTTATAACCAGCAAATAGCGCATGATCACCTCAAAATCAGGCGCAGACCTTAGCCTGTCATGCAGCAATCAACAATCAACATTCAACAAATCTGCAGGCACTAAAAAGCCCGCGCCACTCAAGGTGGTGCAGGCTTTATCCCAGCACGGCCGGTCAATCAGGCAACTTGGGCCAACTTCTCTTTAGCCTGAGCGATGGCTTTGTCGAGGAACTCACCGCCAAGGTTGAGGCCCTCAGCATTAATGAAGCTGACATCATGAATACCGATGAAGCCTAGGGCCTGACGCAAGTAAGGCTCCTGGTGATCCATGCTGCTACCGGCGTAGATGCCGCCACGGGCAGTCAGGACAAAGGCACGCTTACCGCTGAGCAAGCCCACCGGGCCGGTTTCGGTGTACTTGAACGTCACACCGGCGCGCAGGACGTGGTCCAGCCACGATTTCAGCGTACTTGGAATGGCGAAGTTATACATGGGCGCAGCCAGCACCAACACGTCAGCGGCTAGCACTTCATCGGTCAGGCTGTTGGAGAGCGCCAATGCTGCTTGTTCGGCTTCGCTTTGCTGATCGGCCGGGGTCATCCAACCACCAAGCAAGTTCATATCAAGGTGTGGTACCTGATCGACGGCCAAATCACGAACGGTAATCTGATCGGTCGGGTACTTGGCCTGCCAGTGGACAATAAATTGCTCAGTCAGTTGGCGGGAGATCGAACCTTGTTTGCGGGCACTGCTTTCAATTACGAGGACACGGGCCATTGAATTTGCTCCATCAAGTGGTTGGTGAGTGATGATGGGCAAAGACTATGGCCAAGCTAACCGATTAAAAAGCGCAAAAAATCGCCTATAAACATCAACAAATTTGATTTATAGCAAAATCCAATCTAGGATCTGAGGCGCATCACACCCCAGACGGCTAAACCGGCTTACAGTCAATCTGCATACGTAATTTGATAATCTTGCGCGAGAAACGCACGGATAAATTGATGTCATCGCCCGCTTTCAGCACGGCTTTACGTGTACGTGGGGCTTCTGGACCATTACGGAATACGACTTTGCACTCCGCATTCGTTTGACCATAGTTGTATAAGCCGACCGCACCTAAAGTGTCATCTATGTCCATTGGCGTGACCGAGATCTCAGCGCCATTAAGCTGCTTTTCAGCCTCTAATGGGTAAGCGAAGGCATAAAGTGGCAACAATGCAAACAACGCGCAACACAGCTTATTCATGTAGCAGATCTCCAGCAGGAACGATTGAATCGAATCTCGATTTGCAATCGAGCTTAACCTGCAAACAGCTTGAGGGCACGGCTTGCAGCCAGCAACAACAAAAATACCTTGGTATTCACGCGTCAAACGGTACACCTAAAAACAGGACCCCAATATGAAAGCCCCTCGTGTGACATTAGACCAGTGGCGGACTCTGCAAGCCGTGGTCGACAACGGCGGCTTTGCCCAAGCGGCAGACATTCTGCATCGCTCGCAGTCGTCGGTTAGCTACACCGTTGCGCGTATGCAAGAGCAACTCGGCGTGCCGTTGCTGCGCATCGATGGCCGCAAGGCGGTATTGACCGAGGCCGGTGATGTGCTGCTCCGCCGCTCGCGACAATTGGTTAACCAGGCAAGCCAACTCGAACACCTTGCACACCACATGGAGCAAGGTTGGGAAGCTGAAGTACGCTTGGTGGTGGATGCCGCCTACCCCAACGCCAAACTGGTACGTGCACTGACCGCCTTTATGCCGCAAAGTCGTGGCTGCCGGGTGCGCCTGCGTGAAGAGGTATTATCCGGCACCGAAGATCTATTGCGTGAAGGCACCGCCGATGTCGCCATCAGCGGGTTGAACATCTCTGGCTTTCTCGGCAGCGAATTGAGCAGCGTCGAATTTGTGGCCGTGGCTCACCCCGACCATGCTTTACATAAATTACAGCGTGAATTGAGCTTTCTCGACCTGCAAACCCATATGCAAGTTGTGATTCGAGACTCGGGCCGCCTGCAGCCACGTGACGTAGGCTGGCTGGGCGCAGAGCACCGCTGGACAGTTGCCAGCCTTGCCACCGCGGCGACCTTTGTCAGCAACGGCTTGGGCTTTGCCTGGCTGCCCCGACACATCATCGAACGTGAGTTAAAGGAAGGCCTGCTCTTGCCCTTGCCACTCGATCAAGGCGGCACACGCAACCCAAGCTTCTATCTGTATACCGATAAAGAAAAGCCATTGGGACCCGCTACGCAAATCCTGATCGATCTGATCAAAAACTTCGACGCAGCCCCCCTCAACGCAAGCTATGCGGCACCTCAGCCAATCAACTGACAGGAGTCTGACATGGCCTATTTCGATAATGACGGCTGCCAACTGCACTACGAGGTATACGGCCACGGTAATCCGCTGGTGTTAGTCCATGGCCTGGGCTCCAGCACCCGTGACTGGGAATACCAGATCCCCGCATTGGCAGCCCACTTTCGGGTCATCGCCCTCGACGTTCGTGGGCATGGCCGTTCAGATAAACCCAATGAGCGCTACAATATCGCGACCTTTGCTGAGGATGTGGCCTCATTGATTGAGCACTGCCAGCTTGGCCCCGTGCATCTGGTCGGTATCTCAATGGGCGGCATGATCGGCTTTCAGTTGGGTGTAGACCGCCCGGAGCTGCTTGCCAGCCTGACCATTATCAACAGCGGCCCGGAAGTCAAAGCCAAATCGCCCCGCGACTATGTGGAAATTGCCAAACGCTGGAGCTTGTCGCGCCTGCTCAGCCTTGAAACCATTGGCAAAGCATTGGGTAAGCTACTGTTCCCCAAACCCGAGCAAGCTGAGCTGCGGGCCAAAATAGAGCAACGCTGGCCGCAGAATGATAAGCGCGCATACCTGTCGAGTCTTGATGCAATCATTGGCTGGGGCGTGCGCGAACGAATTTCACGAATCACCTGTCCTACGCTGGTGATAAGTGGCGACCGGGATTACACCTCAGTTGCGCAAAAACAGGCGTACGTCGACCAGTTAAGCAACGCCCGATTAGTGGTGATCGAAGATTCGCGCCACGCAACACCCATGGACCAACCGCAACGTTTCAACAGCTGCCTGCTTGAATTTCTAAATGAAGTCGAAACGGCCGTCACTCCCTTATAGGACCTCAAATAATGCTTAAAAAAATAATGCTCGCAGCCTGCACCCTGGTTTTCGCTTCTTCGCTATGGGCGGCGACGAATCCCAAGGTTTTGATCAGCACCACCATGGGCGATATTGAAGTTGAACTGAATGCTGAAAAAGCCCCTATCAGCGTCAAGAACTTTCTTGGCTACGTCGACAGCGGTTTTTACAAGGGCACCCAATTTCACCGGGTAATTCCTGGCTTTATGGTGCAAGGCGGGGGTTTTGATGCGCAGATGCAACAAAAGCAAACGGGCGCGCCAATCCGTAATGAAGCCGACAACGGCTTGCACAACGTGCGTGGCACGCTGGCGATGGCCCGTACCCAAGTACGCGACTCCGCCACCAGCCAGTTTTTTATCAACCACAAAGACAACGCCTTCCTTGATAACGGCAGCCGCGACTTTGGCTATGCGGTCTTCGGCAAGGTCACCAAGGGCATGAACGTGGTCGATAAAATTGCACAGGTGCCAACCGGCAACAGCGCAGGCATGCAGAATGTACCGCGCGAGCCAGTGATGATTCTCGACGTTAAGCGACTGTAACCAGTCACTCGGACAGCTACAGGCAAAATGGCGGATGGCAGACCTCATCCGCCACACACTTCGTAAGGTGTGACAAAGCGCAGCTTGTCCACCATGATTATCCGGGCGCCCGACCCGAAGATCGACTTGATTGAAATGGCGGATGGAAAAAGCGTCATCCGCCATAGGGATGGCGCACTACTTCGCGCAAAACCTCCACCCTTGGCAGGACGCCCACCATGTTTCGCCGTTTTGAATCACTGATCGATGTCTTCAAGCCCGCGCCAAACCAGGCCCCACCCGAAGACGTATTGCGTTTTTATCTGCACTATTTAAAACAAGCCTGGCCATTACTTGGCGCGTTGCTGGTAGTGGGATTCTTTGCCGCAGTGATCGAAGTCGCGCTATTCAGCTTCCTTGGCCAGTTGATCGACATGGCCCAGCGCACCCCTAGCAGCGAATTCTTTGCCAACTACAGCCAGCAACTGCTGTGGATGCTGGTGGTGGTCATGGTCATTCGCCCGCTGGTGTTCGGCCTGCATGACTTATTGGTTAATCAGGCGATCTCTCCCAGTTTGACCAACCTGATTCGCTGGCAAAACCACCGCTATGTGCTGAAACAGAGCCTCAACTTTTTCAACAATGATTTCGCAGGGCGAATTGCCCAGCGCGTCATGCAAACAGGCCCATCGTTGAGTCAATCAGCGATCCAGGTGGTTGATGCGCTTTGGCACGTGATTGTTTATGCCGGCAGCGCCATTTACCTCTTCGCTGAAGCCGATCTGCGCCTGATCGCTCCGCTACTGATCTGGATAGTCGCCTACGGTCTGCTGCTCAGGTATTTTGTACCGCGCATCAAACAGCGTTCAGCAGCCGTATCTTCAGCGCGCTCCAAGTTGATGGGGCGCGTGGTGGATGGCTACAGCAATATCAGCACCTTGAAACTGTTTGCCCATACTCAGGAAGAAGAATCCTACGCCCGCAGTGCTATGCAGCATTTGCTGAATAAAGCACACATCCAGACCCGCACCATCACCGCGCTGGATGTCAGCGTAACCTGCCTGAACGGGTTACTGATTGGTTCGACGGGCGCTCTGGCTTTGTGGCTGTGGAGCCAAGACTTGATCACCAGCGGCGCCATCGCCCTGTCACTGGGCTTGGTGATCCGCATCAACAACATGGCCGAATGGATCATGTGGGTGGTCAACGGCATCTTTGAAAATATCGGCACCGTACAAGACGGCATTCGCTCAATTGTGCAGCCCATCCAAGTGGTAGACAGGCCAGATGCAGCGCCCCTCAAGGTCAGCAGCGGCGCTGTCAACTTTGACGGTATTCACTTCCACTACGGGAAAGCCTCCGGGGTGATGGCTGGACTGAGCCTGGACGTTAAGGCCGGAGAGAAAATTGGTGTGGTTGGCCCTTCAGGTGCCGGCAAGTCTACTTTGGTCAACTTACTGTTGCGCTTATACAACCTGCAAAGCGGACGCATTCTGATTGATGGGCAGGACATCGCCGACGTCAGCCAGGAAAGCCTGCGCGCGCAAATCGGCGTGGTCACTCAGGATACCGCTCTGCTGCACCGATCCATCCGCGACAACCTGCGCTATGGCAAACCCGACGCCACCGATGACGAATTACATGAAGCCATTGGCAAAGCCCGGGCCGATAGCTTTATCAGCCTGCTCGACGATGGCCAGGGCGGCTTGGGCTTCGATGCCCAAGTGGGTGAACGCGGCGTGAAGCTTTCTGGCGGTCAGCGGCAACGTATTGCAATTGCCCGGGTGCTGCTTAAAGACGCGCCAATCCTGGTGCTCGACGAGGCGACATCAGCGCTCGATTCGGAAGTTGAATCGGCCATTCAAGAAAGCCTCGATAGTCTGATGCAGGGCAAGACCGTGGTCGCCATTGCCCACAGGCTCTCAACTATCGCGCGAATGGATCGCCTGGTGGTAATCGATCAGGGGCAGATCGTCGAAACCGGCACCCATGCTGAACTTATCGCGCAAAACGGCCTTTACGCACGCCTCTGGCAGCATCAGACCGGCGGGTTCGTGGGTGTGGAATAACCTCAGTGATAAAACGTTATCCGTCCTACGACTTATAGATAGGTTGCTTCCTAACTCAATATTGAATAGAGTCTGTAACAAGGTGTGACAAAAGGTCGCTCTTGGCCACACACCTTTTGCTAAAGCCTTAGGGCTTTGCTCAAGCTTTTGAATCTGAGGCTTCTGGTTCAGTGCAATCCAGACCCACTCGATGACAATTGCGAGTTTCAGTAGATGCGTTACTTCCAGTATTGAGGAAAGACCATTATGAAAATTGCGTCAGTCGTAGCAGCGTTCATCACCAGCCTTGCACCTTCAGCATTTGCGCAAGACCTCGACCGTGAACCCGGCTCCGGCATTCCTGCAGTGAAATACCAATACGGTATGCAAGTTGATATCAGCAAAGTGTTGCACCGCACTGATAACTCCAAGAAAGTCGGTGTGGTCCCGGTCAATGTTGTCTATGAAGACAGCAAAGGCGAGATCCACAAGATTCAATTTCTTGAGTGGGGCAATGGCCCGCACAACGTCTGACGCACCCTGCTCTGACTAAGCGAGTCGAATGACAAAACCGCTTGGATGACGAGACCCTGAACCAGCATTCGCCACGTTCAGGGTTTAGTTTTGCTGACGATAAGGCAATAAGCTGCAAGCCTCTTGCGCATACAGGCTGACCCCTTCACGTTCCTCTTCAAGAAATTGCGCAACCGCACCCCGTAAACCTGGGTGGCAGAGGTAGTGCCAGGAGCGGGTAATGACCGGCTCAAAACCGCGAATCAACTTATGCTCGCCCTGAGCGCCGGCATCAAAGCGCTGCAAGCCATTGGCGATTGCATAGTCCATGCCCTGATAAAAACAGGTTTCAAAGTGCAACCGATCAAACTCGGCCAGGCAGCCCCAATAACGCCCGTAGAAGCTGTCGCCACCGACCAAGCTAAAGGCCATAGCGACAGGCTGAGCGCCTTGTTTGGCAATGACCACACGTATCGATTCCGGCATTTTTTCCGCCAGCAAGCTGAAAAACAGACGCGTTAAATACGGCGGACGGCCTCGTACCCGATAGGTATTGGCATAGCAAAGGTAGACAAAATCCCACTCAGCCTCGCTGAGCTGGTGACCTTCACGCCATTCAAACTCAATGCCCTGCCCGGCCACCTGCTCGCGCTCTTTGCGCATTTGTTTGCGTTTGCGCGAACTCAGCGCATCAAGAAAATCCTGAAAGTCGCGGTACTCACGGTTGCGCCAATGGAACTGGCAACCAAGACGCTCCAACCAGCCTTCGCGCCCGCGCATCAGCACGTCAGCTGCCGGGTCAGTGAAGTTGATGTGCAGGCTCGACAAGCCTTGGCTATCCAGCGCCTGCGTAACACTATCCAGCACCTGGCCAATGATCTGCGGATCACCCAACAGGCGCGGCCCGGAAACCGGTGAAAATGGAATGCCGGCCAGCAGCTTAGGGTAGTAATCAACCCCGGCGCGCTCACAGGCATCGGCCCAACCATGGTCAAAAACGTACTCGCCAAATGAGTGGGTTTTCAAATAAGCCGGCAGCGCGGCGCTTAGCTTGCCTTGGGCGTCAAACACCAACTGATGGGCAGGCGTCCAACCGGTACGCGGGCCAACGCTGCCACTTAACTCAAGGGCGCAAAGAAACCCATGCTTTAGAAATGGGCTGTGCCCTGCAACCAATCGGTCCCAGTCGGTGGGATCAAGCTCAGGAAGCGAAATACTGGTTTTAGTCTGCATAGGCGCAGTCTGGACTTTAGTGCGGACGAAAAAAAGCCCCGCGAAATTTCAACGAGGCTTATAAAGGAGCTACTTTCGTTTTAATTCGACAAACCTGCGAGGTTTTCTGACGGCTTGAGCGTTATCCCACCCCAGCACTCAAGTCGTCAGCCCCGCTGGTTTTAGAATACGTATTGCAGGCGCATTACAAAGGCATCGCCATCATCGTCGCCATTGGCATTGGTGATTGCGTCAGTCGACGTCATGACATAGTTGGCAGCGACTTTAACGGCGTCGTTGGCATACCAGTTAACGCCGATGGTGTTGATATCTGCTTCAGTGTCGCCAACATCACGAGTGGCAGTTGCAACAACAATGTTGTCGTCTTCAACTTTGATGTGGTCGTAACGGTAGAAGATTTCCCATGCGCCGATTTGCTTGTTCTCAGGCTTGATGCTGTCGAACTTGGCGCCATCCAGCTTGTAGCCACGAGATTCACCGGTCAGGGTGTAAGCCAGCTGACCGTAGTAGCCATCAGACTTGACGTCTTCGATGGTGCTGCGAGCAGATTTCAGTTTACGTGTCAGGTACTCAGCTTGAGCTGAGAAAGGACCTGTTGCCCAAGCGAATTCAGCACCCCAAACGGAGTCATCATCGAAGTCGCCGGAAACGCCCTGGAAGCCACCGAAAGTTGCACGGTTGCCGTTGTCACCAGCAGAGTTGCCGCCGTTGGTGGAAACACCACGAACGGTCAGACGTGGACGGATACGGCCGTCAACAACGGTATCAGTCAGGTCGCGGTAAGCGTAGTTAACGCCCATGTGCAGCACGTTGCCAGACTCAGCCATTGGCGCGAAGACACCGCGCAGGTTGAACTGCTTAACGCTGTCACCGTCGTCATCGTTAGCATCTTTAGACGAAATGCTACCCGACATGTAAGCCATGCCGCCGATCACGCCACTGGCCTGAGCGCCAAGGCCGTTTTCGTGACCGTTAACCCAGTCAGCAACTTCATAAGCAGCGTTACGCTCGATGGCGGTGATCCACTTAGAGCTGGTGGCTTTTTCCAGACCGAAATCCGGGTCAAAACGACCAAACTTCAACGTCATTGGCGAGAAGCCTGTGTAAGCGATCGAGGCTTCGTCGAAGTAACCATCGTCCGAGCTACCCGCATTGTGTGCGAAGTCGTAGCTGATTGCGTATTTCCAGTCTTTATAAGCTACACCGCTCAACTCAAGGAAGGCACGGCGGAAGTAAGCTGCGTCTGCAGTTTCGCCGTTTTTGGTGTAGAAGCCATCAAATCGGCTGTAGTCGGCTTGCAAACGGCCGCCCAGCTTGAAGCTGAATTCCTTGTCAGTGGTTGCAACTTCAAGACCGCCCTTGGTCTTGACCACAATATCAGCACCATCGGTGGTCACAGTGCCTGCGAATGCTTGTGCTGAAATGGCAAGAGCCAGTGTGCTGGCTGCGACACCCGCGAAATACTTACGGATCATCGGAAATTCCCCTTTGGACAAATGGTCAAAACACCCGAGCGATGGTGCTCGTTTGTGCTGGGGGGAATCTTGGCGTCAGCAGATGTCAGGCAAGTTGCTGATATATAAATATTTGATGACAACGGAACTTTTTAAACCAATTAAGCATAAGCACTCAGCGCTGTTAATACAGGCCGAGTATCCATATGATTTTAAAGGTTATATTGAAACGGGAAGGTAATAACTGAGCGCGGCAAAAACCTGTTATCGGTTGGTGCGCTGGGCTTCTGCTAGTTTTTGCGCAAGACCATCAAGGTCTGCATCCTGCTGTAGTTCCATCTTGCGAAATACAGCCTGGCTGATTTTCATCTGCTTGATGAAACGCCTGCAATTAACGCATAGCGTTAAATGCAGGCGCACTTCGAGCCCACGGCTCATACTCAGACGCTTGTCCAGATAATCGCTGGAGTTGGCGACTAATTCCTTGCAACTTAGCATTGACCTGTTTCCTCAAAATGCTCCAGGGTGGCGAACATCTTTAGGCGTGCCCGGTGCAACAACACCCTCACATTGGAGAGCGATATGTCTAAAAGATTACAGATGTCTTCTAACTCCAATCCTTGTCGCTCACGCAGAACTAGAACGCTGCTTTGCAGGTTCGAAAGGCTGCCGAGGGTTTTTTCCAAACACTCACGCAACTCCTCCTGAAGGAGCATGGCTTCAGGTGTGTCCTGATGCCATTCATGGGGAGCAAGAAGCCAATGGCCATCATCGGCAAAACGATCGTCCCCAATAGTCCCATGGGGGCCAGGGAGATCGTCCATCAACACTTCACGACGGTTATGTTTTAAACGAGTTTTCGCGGTATTAGCGGTAATGGTGAGCAGCCAAGTTTTAAGACTCGAACGCCCTTGAAACCCCTTTAAACTGTTCACCACAGCCAGCCACGCATCTTGTACCACTTCATCAGAATTACGGCTGCCGACAATCGCTAATGCGACCGCACGCATGGCACCTTGATAGGTTGCGACCAACTCCCTGTAAGCATTTTCATCCCCGCTCAAAAGCCGGGTAAGCAACGCACTATCTTCTGGATATTCCATATATTCCATTAATGCTTTCGCAGAATCACACTGCCGATTGAATAACCGGCTCCAAATGAGCTGAGAACGCCTAAGGAGCCACTTGCCAGGTCGTCCTGGTGTTTATGTAATGCAATCACCGATCCTGCCGAACTGGTATTTGCATACTCATCAAGAATCACCGGAGCTTCGCTAGGCTCGGCATCCCTGCCGAGCAACTTGCGAGCAATCAGTAAATTCATGTTGAGGTTCGCTTGGTGCAACCAAAAACGCTTAACGTCGCTAACGTTAAGATTGTTTTCCTTAAGGTGAGCGGCAATCAACTCCGCCACCATAGGGCAAACATCCTTAAAGACCTTACGGCCTTCTTGCACGAACAATTTGTCACGTGCACCCACACCCTCTTCAGCGGCCCGGTTAAGAAAACCAAAGTTATTGCGGATATTGTTGGAAAACTGGGTCAGTAACTTGGTGCTGACCACGTCAAATTGATACTTCGAGGAGGCTTGATCAGCCCGCTCAATCACAACAGCGGTAGCTGCATCACCGAAGATGAAGTGGCTGTCACGATCACGGAAATTCAAATGTCCGGTGCAAATTTCTGGGTTGACCATCAGCACTGCCCGCGCCTGTCCCAGCTGGACGCTGTTGGCTGCCGCTTGGATACCAAAGGTCGCGGACGAGCACGCGACGTTCATGTCGTAACCAAAACCCTGGATACCCAGTGCTGCCTGAACTTCAACAGCAACTGCCGGATAGGCACGCTGCAGATTGGAACAGGCAACGATTACACCATCTATATCTGCTGCAGTCTTGCCAGCGCGTTCCAATGCTTCTTTCGCCGCGCCGACGGCCATTTCACAGAGCACGCCCCATTCATCATTGCTGCGCTCAGGAATACGTGGCGCCATGCGCTTAGGGTCAAGAATACCGTCTTTGTTCATCACGAAACGGCTTTTGATACCGGAGGCTTTTTCAATAAAGGCGCTGTTTGACTCGGTTAGCGCCTCCACCTCACCACGGGCAATGGCTTCTGCATTTTCAGAATTGAATAGCTGAACGTAGCTATTGAAGGACTGGACCAATTCGTCGTTGGAAATGCTATTCACGGGGGTGTAGAGGCCCGTGCCACTGATTACGACGTTATGTAAGGTCATTGCTGTTGTCCTCAGCCGCATGTCGCGGTCAATTTTTTCATGGCTGGCAGCCGTTAGCTACAAGCAACAATTCGGGGCGCATACAGAGCAGTTTGCTTGGCAGTGCTACCCAACAATAAAGCATGGATTTTGCCACAGCTGAGCAAATTCGTCCGCAGAACCGACAAGCGTTCGACTGACGGAAAGCAAGAATTAACTCAATATTTGTGCGGATATTAAGCAGTTATCGTAGAAAATGCCATTCACTTGCCATCACCTTGCACCTGATTCGCGGTTGCCACTATGGCTGAAGTCGCAAAAACCACCTGTTTTCGCGTATGGTTTGGCTACTTAGGCACTAAATCCGCTTGAGCTAACGACAGACTTGATGGAGTGGCAGCATGGCGTCCGACAGCATGGGTCCTAGGTCCGCGAGCACCGGTTTTATCAGTATTTGCAGTCAGGCGCTGGCAAATTTTCAACAAAAGGATCTTGTATGAATATGTCCCTACTTAGCCGTTACGCATTTTTTGCGTTTTGCGTCTTATTTACCCTGGTGAATTTGCTGTTTATCAAGCACGAATGGGTCTGGCCGTTCATTTTCATCGGCGCAACACTGAGTATTATTGGCATCAACGACTTGCTGCAGAAACCGCAAGCGGTGCGGCGCAACTACCCCATTCTTGGCAATATCCGCTATTTGGTCGAAGGCATTCGTCCCGAAATCCGCCAGTATTTACTTGAAGGCGATGACGACAAACTGCCCTTTTCCCGTGCGCAGCGTACCTTGGTCTACGCCCGCGCCAAAAACGAAGGTGGCGATAAACCTTTCGGCACCTTGCTGGACGTGTATCAGGATGGCTACGAATTTATAGGCCACTCAATGTGCCCTGCCCCGCTGAGTGATCCTGAAGGCTTTAGGGTGACCATTGGTGGTCCGCTATGCGCTCAACCTTATTCGGCATCGGTATTTAATATTTCAGCAATGAGCTTCGGCTCATTGAGCGGCAATGCCATTCAGGCGCTCAACAAAGGCGCCATGCTTGGCGGCTTTGCCCATGACACCGGCGAGGGCAGCATCAGCCCTTACCACCGTCAGCACGGCGGCGACCTCATATGGGAGTTGGGTAGCGGCTACTTTGGCTGCCGTAACGCCGAAGGCAATTTTGACCCTGAGCGATTTGCCGAACAGGCGAAGTCGCCACAGGTAAAAATGATTGAGATCAAACTCAGTCAAGGTGCGAAACCAGGCCATGGCGGCATATTGCCGAAGCATAAGATATCGGAAGAAATCGCACTGACCCGCGGCATCCCGATGGGCTTTGACTGCGTTTCGCCATCAAGCCACAGTGAATTCTCAACGCCGCTCGGGCTGCTCGACTTTATTGCCAGACTGCGCGAATTGTCGGGCGGCAAGCCGGTTGGTTTCAAGCTATGCCTTGGTCACCCGTGGGAATTCATGGGCATCGCCAAGGCCATGCACGAAACGGGCATCCTGCCTGACTTTATTGTGATTGATGGTAAAGAAGGCGGCACCGGTGCAGCGCCAGTCGAATTCACCAATCACATCGGTACGCCAATGCGTGAGGGCCTGCTGTTTGTGCATAACACCCTAGTCGGCCTGAACCTGCGTGACAAAATCAAGCTCGGCGCCAGTGGCAAAATCGTTAGTGCCTTCGATATCGCCTGCGTATTAGCCATCGGTGCGGACTGGGCAAACTCAGCCCGTGGATTTATGTTTGCCATTGGCTGCATTCAGAGCCAATCGTGCCACACCAACAAATGTCCGACCGGGGTCGCGACCCAGGACCCACTCCGCCAGCGCGCGCTGGTGGTGGGCGACAAAGCAGACCGGGTCAACAGCTTCCACCGCAACACCCTGCGTGCATTGGCGGAAATGCTCGCTGCGGCGGGCTTGGAACATCCCAAACAACTCGATGCGAAGCATTTGGTACGGCGTATCTCGGCAACCGAAATCAAGTTATTTTCGCAACAGCACGTTTTCCTCAAGCCGGGCGAGTTATTGAGCGGTAAGATCGAAGGCGAATTTTACGAACGCATGTGGGCCATGGCCCAAAGCGACAGCTTCGAAGCCAAAGTCATGTAACGGCGCAAAACTGCAGCTAAATAGTTGCAGCCATGCCTGGCTCCGCTGAACTCAACATCGAAATGGACACCGCCGATGGCTTTCAATACCTGGTTACTTTATCTGATTGCCATCACTGGCCTTTCGCTGACACCCGGCCCCAACGGCTTGCTGGCGATGACCCATGGCGCCCTTTATGGGCACCGGCGCGCACTTTGGACCGTGATGGGCGGGGTCATTGGCTTTACCCTGTTGATGGCCTTGTCGATGTTCGGCATCGACAGCTTGCTCAAGGCGTCAGCCAATGCCTTGACCATACTAAAATGGTTAGGCGGCGCTTATCTGATCTGGCTGGGCATTCAGCTCTGGCGTTCGCCACCGCCTTCCCTGGACCCCCTCAGCGATGTTCAAGCCAAACCTGCGCGCGCAATGTTCAGCCAAGGCTTGTTCGCGGCAATGTCCAACCCCAAAGTCATTTTGTTCTTTGGCGCATTTCTTCCACAGTTTCTTGATCCCACAAGCAACCTTTGGCTGCAATTTGCGGTCATGGCCCTTACCTTTGTTGTGGTTGAGGCATTTGTCGAGTACCTGCTCGCCCGCATGGCTCAACGCATCCGTCCGTGGTTGCAACGCAGTGGCAAAGGTTTTAATCGCAGTTGCGCAGTGATGTTTATCGCCATCGGCAGCGCGCTACCAATGACGCGCTAGCACTGCACCGCTGCAACGGATGAAGCATTTAACTTTGCGCACCGGCTAAATGCTTCATGGCACCTAATCTAGAGCGGTTTTGACTTACCTTTGCCACCCAATCAGTCGATAATAGGGCGTTCACGTTCAAGCCGTATGTGGAACCCCGCTAATGCCCGAATCCAGCCAGCACAAATCGCAAACCCTTACCGCTCGCGCCATATTACTCATCGAGTTGGCGTTAGCCCTTGGTGGTTTTGCGATTGGTACGGGTGAGTTCTCGATCATGGGCTTGATGCCCAATGTCGCGCAAGACTTGTCCATTACCGAGCCGCAAGTGGGCAATGTCATCAGTACCTACGCACTTGGCGTGGTGGTTGGCGCGCCGATTTTGGCGATCATGGGCACCCGCTTGCTGCGCAAACACTTGCTCCTGCTGTTGATGGGTATCTTTGCGGTTGGCAACTTTGCCAGCGCCCTCGTCCCCGATTATCACGCACTGATGATTTACCGCTTTTTCGCCGGTCTGCCTCACGGTGCCTATTTTGGCGTTGCTATGCTGGTGGCTGCGTCGATGGCGCCACCTCACAAGCGTGCGAAAGCCGTCAGCCGCGTGCTGATGGGGCTCACGATCGCAATATTGGTCGGCAATCCAATTGCCACCTGGCTTGGCCAGTTGCTCAGTTGGCGGTATGCATTTGCCATGGTCGGCTTTATCGCATTGCTGACCGTGGCCATGGTCGCGATCTTTATGCCGCTGGATAAACAGCAGGCGCGCAGCAACCCGCTGTCTGAAATGCGAGCATTTAATCGCCCACAAGTCTGGCTGGCGCTGGCGATCAGTTCGGTGGGTTTTGCCGGAATGTTTTGCGTGTTCAGTTATATGGCGCCGACGTTAATCGAGGTCACTCAACTGAGCCCGAGCTGGATTCCTTTCGCCTTGGTCGCCTTTGGCCTTGGTGGCATCCTCGGCAATATGGGCGGCGGCTGGTTGTTCGATAAGCTGCAATTCAAGGCAGTCGCGTGGTTGTTGCTTTGGAGCGCAGCCGTCCTGATGGTTTTTCCTCTGGCGGCGCACTCGGCCTGGACGGTGTTCCCAGCGGTATTTGCCGTTGGCACAATGGTCTCACTCTCACCCGCCCTGCAAACCCATTTGATGGACGTCGCCCATGGTGCGCAAACGCTGGCTGCGGCGTCCAACCATGCGGCCTTTAATATCGCCAACGCACTCGGCCCGTGGCTCGGTGGCCTCGCTATCAGTGCCGGCTTTGGCTGGACCTCTACCGGCTACATCGGGGCGGCAACTGCCTTGGCGGGATTGTTGGTGTTTTTCTGGGCCTGGAAAATCGAACAAACCGCAGCGCAGCCCCACGCTTGATAAGGGCTGCATCGCAGATATCTTGGGTTGGGCCTGCCGGTGAGCGGCGTCTAGCGCGGCCTCAGGCATCTGTTCAGCTTAATGGGCAACGGCGCAGGATGAGACGCTACCCTAAGGCTTAGGCTTCTCGAATCAGGCTATTGATATCGGCAACGCGCTCACTGATTTGCGCCTCCAACTGCTCGATATGCACTTGGTGCTGCTGTTGCATCTCAAGTTGCTGAGCACAGAGTTTAAGTGCGGTCAGTACCAATAACTTCTCGCCAACCAAGGTGGGCGATGCCTGCTTGGTTTCAGCCAAGAGTTTTTTTAGCATCAATGCCGAAGCACTCAAAGCCTCAGCCTTACCTTCGGGTGCTTTGATGCTGTAGTCACGCCCCAGAATGCTGATGACTGAGACGTTTTCGGTGTCTGTACGGTTCATTGATTCAACGCTGCCTCAGATGATTGACCTGCGCTAGCCAGCTCAACCAGTGCTTGAATACGAGCGGCTGTTTCGCCGTGCAATTCTTCCTGCTCGAGGGCGCTTAACTGCAAGGTCTCGTTTTCATCTTTGAGTGCTTGCAGCGCTTCAGTCAGTGAGTCGTTGCGCTCAAGCAGGCTTTTGTTGTCTTGCAAAAGAGCGCCGACGAGTTGCTCCAACTGCTTCAAATTGCTTTCTAACATAATAAATACTCAGGTCTTTTGCGCGGGTCGCGACAATAAAGAAAATTTGTTGAAGAAGCCAGACACCTGCGACCCTTTGACCCTGAAAATACAGGCGCTGCCCTTCTTATGCCTGAGCACTCAATCGATCAGGCACAGCTACGACCCGCTCACCCCTGCCTGAGTTCCAGAGGTGAGCCGGTAAGTCAGGGTTTATCGGCGCGAATATCAAAGCCACTGCTCGACTCACTGACGATGCGAAAGTGTTGATCTTCGCCTTTGACCACCGTCACGGCGACCTCACGGTTAAGCCGGCCGTTATTGCACAGGCTTTCACCTTCTTCATCAATGGCAATGCCAACGATATGACGCCCCGGCGCAACTGCAAAGGTTGCAGTTTCACCAATACCAATACGGGCAGTGAGCTTGCGATCGAGCTTGAATGCGACATAACAACCGCCACCAATAAAGCCCATGTCCCGATTAATAATAATGTTACCGGCGTCCTGTTCAGCCCGTTGATATTCAAACATACGGTCTTCAGGAATCGGGGTAATTTGGTCTGGATGAGTTTTGTAGGATGAACAACCCGTCAACACAAGCATCGGTAACACGGCATACATCAATCGCATTGGAGCCCTCCATGGGCGGCTGATTTATCTTGTTCGTCGAACCCACTCAGTATTGGCGCAAGTGTCAGACCGCTCAAGCCAACAATGCGCTGCAATCAACGCAAAGTGTGTCAGCGTATTCGCCCACCTGAACAGCAATCAACTGCGGGAGTCCTCGCGTTGGGCAGGTAAAAATATCGCCAAGTCATCGGCGTCCATTTGGTCGCTGTGCAAAAACTGTTCGGCATATTGCAGGCAAGCCCCTGAGCGCACAAAGATACTAAATATCTCAGGGTCCAAATGCCCACCTTCACACATACCCCGCATAATGTGTAGCGCTTGCGAAAGTGTCTTGCTCGGCTTGTAAGGACGGTCGCGCGCCGTTAACGCTTCAAACACATCGGCAATTGCCATTATCCGTGCCTGCGGGCTTAGCTGTTCCCCGGTCAGGCCGCAGGGATAGCCCTTGCCATCAATCCGCTCGTGGTGGCCGCCAGCGATTTCCGGCACCTGTTCCAAAGCAACGGGGAAAGGTAAGGCGTTAAGCATTTTAATGGTTTGAATCACGTGCTCATTGATCTTATAGCGCTCCTCTTCGGTCAAGGTGCCGCGCCGTATAGACAGATTTTTTAGCTCACCACGGTCGTACAAAAACTGTGGAACCGCCATGTTGAAGCCATACACATTGTCTTTATCAAATGTCTCATTTGCCGGTCGCGGGACCTGTTGCTCCGGCTTATCGGCTATCAGGTTTTCCCAAACAGGCAGCGCAACGATGGGTCGTGCGTCTTTACGCACTCGCTCTTCGCCGGATATCCCCAGTCGATCATCAAGGGTGCGCAACCAGCGTCGTTGGGCAATCTCATGCAGGCGCTGCAGCTGATCGTCGCCCATGTACTCGCTACCCGTATTGCAGCGCGCGACAAAGCCGAACTCATCATCCAGCACTGCCCATTGTGCGTCACGTTGCGCCAGCGCTTGGTCCGGATCATCTCCCTGATTGAGTGAACTGAGATAGTCGATCTGCGCATCGCGCTTTAGCACCTCGAAACGCAAACGAATTTCGTGAATACGGTCGTAGATGGTTTCAAGCTTGGTGGCTTTATCCACCACATATTCCGGGGTAGTGACCTTTCCACAGTCGTGCAACCACGCGCCGATATGCAGGGCATACCAATCGGCATCGCTCATGTTGAAATCGGCGTAAGCACCTTGTGTTTCGTCACAGACGGCTTGGGCCAGAATCTTTGCGGCCTCAGGCACGCGCTCGCAATGGCCACCGGTATAAGGGCTCTTCGCGTCGATGGCGGTAGCGACCAGATGTATCAGCGACTCGAATAAGGCCTTTTGCTGTTCGATCAAGCCGCGCGTCTCAAGCGCCATGGCAGCAAATCGTGAAAGCACTCGAATAAACTCCACATGGCTTACATCGAGCGTCTGGTCGTTGAACAACACCAGCACGCCGACTATGCGTTTGTCCCGACTCAGCAGTGGTACGCTCAAGGTCGCAGTTGCGGGTAAACCCAGGGTCGTGCACGCCTGTGCATCGGCATCCTGTTTGACCGGCTCCTCTGTGGTCATGGACTCAGCCACAGCAAATAGCTGTCGATCAACCTCAACATGGCTGAGATCTATTGGCTGCTGCAACCAACGCCCAGCCACTATTCTTAATGGCGACTTAGGCGTCTGCTGCATATAGAGCAAAGCGCCCTTTGATTGACTGGCTTCGCTGGTCAAGTGCAGTAATGTCGGTAAGAATTTTTCCAGATCAGGCTCGGCGCTTAACCGCGTGATAATGTCCATGAAGTGCGCGAGGGTGATACTGCTCTGACTCAATGCTCCGCTAAGTTCGCGCACCTCTTTGATAAAGCTTTGGGTTTCAATTGGCTCACTAAAGTCAAAGCTACGGATACCCTGCACTTTGCGGGTTAGCCGCGTAATCGGCGCAGCAATATAGCCGGAAGCCCAAGCCGCCAACGGAACAGCCAGCAGCAGGGCTAGCAGTGTCTGCAAGAAAATCTGATCGCGTATCTTACGAGCTGCGCCGATCAGCTCATCACTGGGAACTGATATCCCAAGAAAAACCTGAGCGGTGCCCGCATCAGGCAGGCGTAACAACTCGCTGTGCCATAAATCGCCATCCACCTCCAGGCTGTCCAGTCTGAAATCCACACCCTCTGTCGTCTTGAGCTGTTTGAGCATCGGCGCTAAAGCCGCTAATTCCGGCTGCTTCAATTGCTCAACATAAGGCGCCCCGCGCAGGCTGGCCTGAAATGCCGCAGGTCGATCCGACGCTAATACCTGCCCGTCACTGTTGAGCAGCACCAGTTGGCTACTGGGCGTCAGACGCCGCTGTACAAGTAATGCATCAAGGACGTCATGGCCGATATCAGAACCGACAACAATTCCGTGGAAGCCTGTATCGAATGCCACGGTGGAACCAATATCACCGGTATTAAAAAACTTGTAGGGCAAGGTGCGAATCATTTCACTGCGGCCCAAAGCCTCTTGGTACCAAGGCCGTTGGCGCGGGTCATAACCTGCAGTGTGACGATTGATTTCAGGGCCAATCTGCTTCAACTGGCTGTCTAAATAAAAGAACCGCGTGCGACTCACACCAAACGCCGGATGCTCAACCCCATAGACCAGATAATTGGCGCCGACAGGGTCCGGGGAGCCGAGATTGATTGCATGGCGTTTAATATCGGCAACCACGAAATAATTGCCTTTTTGATCACCGGCAAAAAACGAAACCGCGCCTTGAGAGGAGCGCAGCTCTTCGACCATCTCCGGAACGCCTTTGAGCCAGTTATCAAAACCCTCTTCACGCAAATAGGGGCTGATCGCCAACCGCCGCACACTGGCGTGTACTGGGCGCATTAGGTTATCGAAATCAACAGCCGTTTGTTTGGCCGATTGTTGCGCTGTAACTAAAGCCTTGCTGTAGATAAAGGCAGCGCTCTGCTGATAAGCCCCAAGCGCGATAAATACACCCACGCTGCTGACCAACAGCACGATTGCACACACAATTAAAACCCGTAATTTGACCGTCCAACTACTACTCATAAACGTCCTTTGAATAAGTAACCAAGGCAATAATCCCTTGTCATTGGAGTAAGTCGTCCTCTTGCCCAACACTGTACAGGCGCCAAAAGACTGAGCACGGAACAACACTAAGCGTGAGCAATCAGGGGTTGAAACAGAGCAGCAGCGAGGCTGGCACCTGCACAATAGGGCAGTTGCAGGAGTACCTTGCCCTACAACTATAGCTGCCTTCTGTATAAAAACAGGGGGCAGCTAGCTGCCCCTGAAGTGCCTCAGATATCAGGCATCAACCTGCGCCCACTGTTTATTCAGACGCTTATCAGACACTGCGGTTCTGGTGCCCAGTTGCTGGGCGAAAAGTGAGACGCGGTATTCTTCCAGCATCCAGCGATACAGCTGCAATTCGGGGTCGCGCTTACCTTCTTGGATGTGTTTGGCGTAGCGCGATTGATACTGCTCCCAGCAGCCTGCCAACTCACCGCTCCAGACCCGGTCACGCTGAACCTGGCTGCCTATTTTATCCAGGCGTTGTTCAATCGCCTTAAGGTAGCGCGGTAATTCCTTGATCCACTGCGCGGGTGTCTCGCGAACAAAACCTGGGTACACCAACTGAGTTAACTGCTGCTTGATATCGTTAAGGGCTATGGCTTGCGCCAAGTCGATTTTTCCCTTGAAGCGCTTTTGCAAGCCGTGCCAGAGCTTGAGAATTTCCAGCGTTAAGCGGGCCAATCGCTCGGCCTGATCATGCCAGTCGCCGCGTTTAGCCTCAGCCAAAGCCGCTAGAGCAGAACCGTCGCGGGGCAAAGGCTGTTGACCTTCAAGAATGCAGGCATCCAGACTGGCCAGCAGAATATCTTCAACCAGAGCGTCAATGCGGCCCATGTCCCGATACAGCAAGCCCAAATCGGTAAGGCCCGGCAATTTATTACGCATAAACTTGGCCGGCTCACTCAACTGCTGCAAGAGCAGCCGCTGCAATGCGCGGCGATGTTGGTAGTCGGCCTCGGCTTGGGTCGGAAAACGGCTTTCCTTGACTGCTCCTGCCTCCTCCACCAGCGCCGGGTATACCGTCATCGACAGCCCGGCAACCTGATGCTGAGTTTTTTCAGCCACCTCGGCGAAGGCCTTCGCCTCGATAGGCGCCTCGGCTTTAGCTGCCTGCGGTATGGCCAAGGCCTGCTGACTGGCTTTGTTGAAGCGCACGGTCAACTCTGCAAGATCACGGCCTTCACCGAGCACGTTGCCGTGGGTGTCGACCACCTCGATATTCATCCGCAGGTGACTTTCCACCGCAGCAGCGGAGTCAGCCCACGCCTCATCCGGCACGCGAGCTCCGGTCATGCGCTGTAACTCTCGACCTAGGGCCAACGGCAAGCTGGCTTGGCCAAAGGTGATTTTACTCAGGGCAGCGGCAACAAAATCCGGTACGGGGACAAAATTCTTGCGTAGCGCCTTGGGTAAGCCGCGCACCAGCGCCATGCATTTAGCGTCAAGCAAGCCAGGCACCAACCACTCAATTCGCTCAGGCGAAAGCTGTGGCAACAGAGGGGCTGGTACGCGCACCGTAACCCCGTCACGCGGGTGATTAGGCTCAAAATGATAAGTGAGCGGCAACTGCAACTCTGCCAGGTGCAAGGTATCGGGGTACTGCGCAGCCGTGACTTCATTGGCATCACGGGCGAGCACATCTTCCTCGCGCATGATCAGCAACTGCGCGTCCTTCAGGCTTTCACGCTTGTACCAAGATTCAAAGCTGGCGGTCTGATAAATATCCGCAGGCAGGCGCGCCGCGTAGTAGTCAAACAGGGTTTCTTCATCGGCCAGAATGTCACGGCGGCGGGCCTTTGCTTCAAGCTCATCAAGACGCTCAAGCAATTCACGATTAGCGCTAAGGCACCGCGCACGGGAATTGATCTCACCGCGGACCAAGCCTTCACGGATGAACATTTCGCGCGATACAACAGGGTCAATTGGGCCGTAGTGGACCGGCCGTTTACCAACCACAATCAACCCATACAAGGTGATCTGCTCGTAGGCAACCACTTGGCCGCGCTTCTTTTCCCAGTGCGGTTCAAGGTGGTTTTTCTTGATCAGGTGCCCGGCTAGCGGCTCGATCCAGTCGGGCTCGATCTTGGCCACCATGCGTGCAAACAGCTTGGTCGTTTCGACCAACTCCGAGGCCATGATCCACTGCGGGCGTTTGCGTCCGATAACTGTCGAAGGGTGAATCCAGAACCGCCGCTGCCGGGCGCCGAGGTAGTCGCCGTCTTCTGTTTTCTGGCCGATCTGACTTAATAAGCCAGACAAAATGGCTTTGTGCAGTTTCTGGTAGTCCACCGATTTGGCAATTGCCTGCTCTTTTGCCTGCTTGCTTTCAGGCTTGTCCGCACGGGGTTGGTCAGCATTTTTAGCGGGTGCAGCCGGGCTGTCCTGCGATCGGCCTTTGAGTTGCAAGTCGCGGCAAATCAACAGCAACTGGCGATGCGCATCACGCCATTCACGCAGGCGCATGTAATTGAGGAAATTCTTGCGGCACCAATTGCGTAAGGCACTTGAGCCCAAGGCTTGGCGCTGCTCTTCAAAGCCGCGCCATATATTGATCACCGCCGCAAAGTCGGAATCGACATCTTTCCACTGGGCATGGGCTTGGTCAGCGGCCTGCTGGCGGTCGGCCGGGCGCTCACGGGGGTCCTGCACCGACAGGTTGCTGGCGATGATCAGCACCTCGTCAAGACTGCCCTGCTTCGCGCCCTCCAGCACCATACGCGCCAGGCGTGGATCAACCGGTAAACGCGCCAGTTGACGGCCTAACGGGGTTAATTGACCGTCACGGCTGACCGCAGACAATTCCTGCAGCAAATTGAAACCGTCGCTGATTGCCTTGCCATCTGGCGGCTCGATAAACGGAAAGGCACTGATCTCGCCTAGGCGTAAATGCAGCATCTGCAAAATAACCGCGGCAAGGTTGGTCCGCAGAATTTCCGGATCGGTAAATTCGGGCCGGGCGATAAAGTCTTCTTCACTGTAAAGGCGAATGCAGATACCCGGCTCAACTCGTCCGCAGCGACCTTTGCGCTGGTTAGCACTGGCCTGAGAAACGGCTTCAATGGGCAGCCGTTGCACCTTGGCGCGGTAGCTGTAGCGACTGATACGTGCAGTACCGCTGTCTATCACATAACGAATGCCAGGCACCGTCAGCGAGGTTTCGGCAACGTTGGTCGCCAAAACGATTTTGCGGCCCGGCATCGGTTTGAAAATCTTTTGCTGCTCGGCGGGGGTCAACCGCGCATACAGCGGCAAGACCTCAGTGTGTTTGAGTTGCGCTTTGCGCAGTATCTCCGCAGCATCGCGAATCTCACGCTCACCCGGCAGAAACACCAGCACATCGCCCGGCAACTTGCCTTCACTGCGCTCAAAGGCAGTGAGTTCGTCAATGGTGGCAATGATCGCCTGATCGACCGAAAGGTCTTCGTCAACCCGATTGCCGTCTTCATCCTGCTCGGCCGCCAAGGGACGGTACCAGGTTTCAACCGGATAAGTCCGGCCAGAAACTTCCACGACGGGCGCGCCATCAAAGTGCTGGGAAAAGCGCTCAAGGTCGATAGTCGCCGAGGTGATGATCAGCTTGAGGTCCGGACGCCGCGCCAGCAGAGTTTTCAGGTAGCCGAGCAAGAAGTCGATATTCAGGCTGCGTTCGTGCGCCTCATCGACAATGATTGTGTCGTACTTGTCGAGAAAGCGATCGTGCTGCGTTTCCGCGAGCAAGATACCGTCGGTCATCAGCTTGATCAGACTGCGCTCGTTGCTCTGGTCCTCGAAGCGCACCTGATAACCGACCAACTCGCCCAGCGGCGTGCCAATTTCCTCGGCAACGCGCATGGCGACACTGCGGGCAGCCAGCCGACGGGGTTGAGTGTGGCCGATCAGCCCGTGAGTACCACGGCCCAGCTCCAGGCAGATTTTCGGCAGCTGGGTGGTTTTTCCCGAACCGGTTTCCCCAGCAATCACCACCACCTGATGCTTGGCAATGGCGGCCTTGATCTCATCGCGCTTGGCAGCAATTGGCAAGGCGTCGTCATAGCGCATGGCCGGTACGCTCAAGCGCCGCGCGTCGACCTTGGCCGCTGATGCCTGAAACCGCTCCAACCACTGTGCAAGCTTGGCTTCATCAGGCTGTTTGCGCAGCTCATGCAACTGTCTGCGCAAGCGATGACGGTCAATAATCAGTGCTTGATCGAGGTTTTTCAGCAGGCGTTCAGTGTGATCAGTCATCGGTACCGGGGCAATTCTGTGGGAGTAGGCAGACGGCTTGCAGCCGCTAATTGTCGCAGATTTCCGCTGGTGGTGCGTCATAGCTAACGCGGGGTTCAGCCAGGCAGGTATTTTGCCAGCCGCAAAATGACAAAACCCCGCCGTAGCGAGGTTTTGTCATTATCCAGCAGCCGCTACTTGACGCCTGCCTTCTTCAGCTCTTCGTCCCGCAATTCACGGCGCAGGATTTTACCCACGTTGGTGGTTGGCAGCATGTCGCGGAACTCGACACTCTTCGGCACTTTGTAGCCAGTCAGATTGGCACGCATGTGCGCCATGACTTGCTCTTTGGTGACGTTTTCGCCCGGTTTGACCACGACAAAGACTTTAATCGCCTCACCCGACTTCTCGTCAGGCACGCCAATCGCCGCGCACTGCAGAACGCCTGGCAGCGTCGCCAGCACGTCTTCCAGCTCGTTCGGGTAGACGTTGAAACCCGAAACCAGAATCATGTCTTTCTTGCGATCGACAATGCGCAAGTAGCCATCCGGTTCAATCAAACCGATATCGCCGGTTTTCAGCCAGCCATCAGCATCGAGAATTTCGTCGGTAGCTTCCTGACGCTGCCAGTAACCTTTCATCACTTGCGGACCTTTAACGCAGATCTCGCCAGTCTCGCCCAGTTCAAGCACTTTGCCTTCGTCATCAACAATTCGGCACAAGGTCGATGGCACTGGAATGCCAATGGTGCCCAAGCGAATGGCGCTGAATGGGTTAACCGTTGCAACCGGACTGGTTTCGGTCATGCCGAAACCTTCACAAACCGCACAGCCGGTTACGGCTTTCCAACGCTCAGCCGTGGCCTGCTGCAAAGCCATGCCACCCGAAACGGTCAGTTTCAAAGCAGAGAAGTCGAGCTTGCGGAAACCCTCAAAATTGCTCAAGGCAACAAACAGGGTGTTGAGGCCAACGAAACCGGTGAATTTGTACTTGGACAAATCACTGACGACTGCAGGTAAATCACGTGGATTGGTGATCAGAATGTTGTGCGCGCCGATCAGCATCATTGCCATGCAATGAAAGGTGAAGGCGTAGATGTGATAAAGCGGCAGAGGTGCAACCACCACTTCACAACCCTCATTGAGGTTGGCGCCCATCAACTCACGCACTTGCAGCATATTGGCAACCAGGTTGCGGTGCGTAAGCATCGCCCCTTTCGCAACACCAGTGGTGCCGCCCGTGTATTGCAGAACCGCTACTTCACTGTTTGCTGGCGCAGCTTCTTTAACCTGTTGGCCATGGCCCTTGGCCAAAGCGCTTAGAAAACTGATGGACTGCGGCAAGTTGTAAGCCGGTACCATTTTCTTAACGTGCTTGACCACGGCGTTGACCAGCAAGCGTTTGAACAAAGGCAACATATCGCCCACTTCCGTGACGATAACGGTCTTGACCCCAGTTTTTGGTACAACTTGCTCAGCCAAATGCGCCATATTGGCCAGACAGACCAATGCTTTAGCGCCCGAGTCATTGAACTGGTGTTCCATTTCGCGTGCTGTATACAAGGGGTTGGTGTTGACCACCACCAGACCCGCACGAATGGCACCAAATACAACCACGGGGTACTGCAGAATATTAGGCATCTGCACGGCAATACGGTCGCCAGGCTGCAGATCGGTGTGGTTTTGTAGATACGCAGCAAACTCACCAGACAGCTTGTAAACATCGCTGTAGGTCAGGGTTTTCCCCAGATTGGTAAAAGCAGGCTTATCAGCGAAACGCTGGCAGGACTGTTGCAAAACCGCTTGGATATTAGGGTATTGGTCCGGGTTGATCTCGGCAGCAACCCCAACTGGATACTTATCCTTCCAGAAGTTTTCGATCATGGAAGCCCACTCCTCAGTTACATCTATTCATCACCGCTGTTTCAGCAGTTGTATTGTTGTTTATATGCCTGAAGCTTAACCGTTACACGGGCCAAAAGCGGGCCGAGGTTAGCAGCTTTGCCGGAGATCGACCAGCACCAAACACAACCCAGCCGGTCACACTGAAAACCAGCGAGCCGGTTTCAGTCACAAAAATCATTGAATCTTCAACCCTCACGCGCCATTTCGTTAATTACTGTACGCCGATTGCCGCAGTGCCCGTAAGCCGCGCATAAAAAAGCCAAGCGCTGGAGCTAGAGGCACCAACGCTTGGCTTGAACCCGAGGGAGGGCTTTTTAGAACCGGCTACGCAATATCGCGAAGTTCGCGGCGTAGAATTTTGCCTACAGGGGTCATTGGCAGAGAATCGCGGAACACGATCTGTTTGGGCACCTTGTAGGCTGTGAAATTTTCTTTGCAGAAAGCTTTCAACTCAGCCTCATTAAGCCCGCCTTCACGTGCAACAACGAAAAGCTTGACCGCCTCGCCTGATTTTTCATCTGCAATACCTACCGCGGCGCAACTGGCAACCTGCGGATGGCTCATAACCACGTCTTCGATTTCATTGGGATACACGTTAAAACCCGAAACGATGATCATGTCTTTTTTGCGGTCGACAATGCTAGTGAAACCCTCTTCATCGATCACCGCGATGTCACCGGTTTTGAACCAGCCATCCGTGTCGAGCACTTCAGCGGTTGCCTCTGGTCGCTGCCAGTAGCCCTTCATCACCTGCGGGCCTTGAATACAGAGTTCACCACGCTCACCAAAAGGCTGTTCAACGCCATCGTCGTCTATCACTTTAAACGCGGTGCCCGGCACGGGAAGCCCCACAGTGCCCAGACGCGCCAGCTTGCCGTACGGGTTAGTGCTGGCAACCGGGGATGTTTCGGTCAGGCCATAGCCTTCGACAACCGTGCAACCCGTGACCTCGTTCCAGCGCTCAGCAGTGGCTTTAACCAGCGCTGTGCCGCCTGAGTTAGTCAGTTTGAGCTTGGAAAAATCGAGGTTTTTGAACTCGGGATTGTCCATCAGCGCCACAAACAAGGTATTCAAGCCCAGTAACGCAGAAAACTGCCACTTGCCCAGTTCTTTAATAAAGCCAGGAATATCCCGGGGATTGGTGATCAGTACATTGTGATTGCCGTTGACCATCATGCACATGCAATTCGCGGTGAATGCATAGATATGGTAGAGCGGTAATGGCGCAATCATCACCTCTTGCCCCTGTTTCATCAGCGGAGCGCCATCGTCATCGAGCTGCTGCATGCACGCATCAATTTGCAACATGTTGGCGACCAGATTGCCGTGGGTCAGCATCGCGCCCTTGGCCACACCCGTAGTGCCGCCCGTGTATTGCAGCACGGCTATATCGTCATGCCCCACACTGATCGGTTGCAACGCGCCGCCCTGCCCTTGCTTGAGCACTGTCTTGAAAGCTAGCGCCTGCGGCAGTTGGTAATCGGGCACCATCTTCTTGACGTGTTTGACCACGGTATTGACGAGCCAGCCTTTCAGTGAGGGCTGCAAATCACCCATTTTGGCTTCGATCAGGTACTCAATGTCGGTGTCTGGCAGCACGTCCTGCACCAGTTTGCCAAACATATTCAGGTACACCAATGCGCGCGCGCCCGAGTCTTTAAACTGATGGCGCATTTCCCGGGCGGTGTACAGCGGGTTGGTATTGACCACAATCAGCCCGGCGCGCATCGCACCGAATACGGCAATGGGGTATTGCAGAACATTGGGCATTTGCACCGCAATGCGATCGCCCGGCTTGAGGTCGGTACGTTTTTGCAGGTAACTGGCAAAGGCCGCGGACAAACGATCCAGCTCGGCATAGGTCAAGGTTACGCCCATGTTGCTGAATGCCGGGCGGTCTGCGAATTTTTTGCAGGATCGCTCAAACACTTCATTGACTGAACGAAATGCACTCAGGTCAATGTTGTCGGGTACACCAGTGGCGCGTTTACCGCTCCAGAACTCAGGTTGCATTATTTTTATCCCCTTCCCCTGAAAAATATCTGCCCGGATTTTTAAAAGCAGGTCGCAAACGGGCACATGCTCCGATCTGTAACGCAGCATAGGCGCGACCGACCCCATAGATGAGGTACACGCCGTAAGCGTAGCGGGTAATTACCGATCCAGACCTGCTGGGCTAAGCGAAAGTTAACAGTAACTCACTGACACGCCTATAGCCGAACACCCTTCATCAATGACATGAATCTGTGGCTAAGTCATTCGGCTGTCAAAGCAATCGGCCTGGTTCTACAATAGCGGTTCACGCCGGCTAAGGATTCGCCATGCAACACGAGGCTTTTTGGCATAAAAGTAGTGACAGCACGCCGCTATACATAAACCGCTGGTTCGGCGAGCAGCCACCTAAAGCCATCGTCATGCTTGCCCATGGCATGGCGGAACACAGCGGCCGCTATGCCCGCCTCGGCGAAGCACTGGTTGCCAATGGCTTTGAACTTTACGCCCACGATCAGCGCGGCCACGGCAAAACAGCTGAAAATGGCACCTTGGGTCACTACGCCGACGCCAATGGCTGGAGTTTGGTGGTCAATGACCTGGCCTGCATCAATCACCTGATCCGCCACCAGCACGAGCTAGCGCCGATATTTCTCTTTGGCCACAGCATGGGCAGCTATATCGCTCAAGCCTATCTGATGCAGCACAGCTGTAGTGTTCACGGCGCCGTGCTCTCGGGCTCCAATTATCAACCTGTTGCGCTGTATAAAAGCGCGCGGGCAGTTGCTCGATTTGAGGCCTGGCGCCAAGGGCCAACGGGGCATAGCGCGCTGATCGAGTTCCTCTCGTTTGGTTCGTTTAATAAGGCTTTCAAGCCCAACCGCACAGCATTTGACTGGCTGAGTAGTGATCCAGACGAAGTGGACAACTATGTTAAGGATCCGCTCTGCGGCTTTCGCTGTAGCAATCAGCTATGGCTCGACTTGCTCGCTGGCCTGCAGGACATCACTGCGTTGGCAAAACTGGCCCAGATCGAAGCCAGCCTACCGCTGTTGATAATTGGCGGTGCACGTGACCCGGTCAGCCAAGGTAAACGTCTTGCAGACTTAGCCGGCGCTCTTAAAGAGTCCGGCAAGCAGCATGTTGACTTGAAAATTTACCCTGATGCTCGTCATGAATTGCTCAACGAGCATAATCGCGATGAGGTCAGCAGATTTATTATCGATTGGCTGGAGCAGTCCATTGACCAGCCCCGCCCGTTTCGTTCCGTGATCCAGGAGATCCATCCATGAGCCAACTCAGCAATACGCCTTACGACGAACTCGAAGTCGGCCAAAAAGCCACCTACAGCAAGACTGTCGAGGAGCGTGACGTACAGCTGTTTGCCGCAGTTTCTGGCGATAACAATCCAGTTCACCTGGATGCCCAGTTTGCAGCTGAAAGCATGTTCAAGGAGCGCATTGCGCACGGCATGTTCAGCGGTGCATTGATCAGCGCTGCAGTGGCTTGTGAGCTGCCAGGGCCTGGCACCATCTACCTGGGCCAGACCATGCGCTTTACCTTGCCGGTGAAGCTCGGTGACACGCTCACCGTGCAGCTCGAGATTCTTGAAAAGCTGCCAAAATTCCGGGTCCGCATTGCCACTCGCGTGGTGAATCAGCGTGACGAAATCGTGGTAGACGGTGAAGCCGAAATTCTCGCGCCACGCAAAAAACAAACCGTTGAAATGCCACCAATGCCTCAGGTCACGATCAGCTAAGTAGCCACAACCAGCAGCGTGCGTTGAGCCTGAGCATCGGCCAGCGCACAGTCAGGGTGCAGCTAAATTTTGCACGCACCACGCTTGACCTAATCTGTATATCCACCACAATACTTCGTGGCAATCGCCGCTGATATCCCGGTATTTTTTGTGCATCACGCACAAAACCTGTTGTGATGATCATTCTGCGCGAAGTGGGTATTCAAGAATTAGCAGGCTGGCACGCCATCTGCTATGCCAAATACTTCACTGACCCCTGTGGAGTTCAACTTATGGCAACCAGTAGCAACGACAGCGACTACCCGCTCAGCGAAGTACCGCAAGGTGCCCGCAAAGGCCTGTTTTCAACTTCGATTCTTTTGTTCGGCTTTACCTTCTTTACGGCCACCATGTTTGCTGGCGGTAAAATCGGTATGGCCTTTGATTTCACTTCGCTAATCTGGGCCGCCGTGATTGGCAACCTGCTGCTTGGCATGTACGCCGCAATTCTGGGCCTGATCGCCTGCCGCAGCGGTTTAAACTCGGTATTGATGGGCCGCTTCTGCTTCGGCGAAATCGGCAGCAAATTGTCGGACGTACTGCTCGGTTTTACCCAAATCGGTTGGTATGCCTGGGGCACGGCGACTATCGCCATCGTTCTGGTGAAAATTCTTGGCTTACCCCAAGGGCTGACCACCGCCTTGATGGTGCTCTTTGGTTTTGGCTTCTGTGTCACCGCGTTCATCGGCTACAAAGGCCTGGATATGCTGTCGCGGGTCGCCGTCCCGGCGATGATGGTGCTGCTTGGCTGCTCATTGTGGATTGCCACCCGTGATGCAGGCGGCATGAGCGCCTTGATGGCCATCGAACCCAAGGAAAACATGAGCCTGAGCGTGGCGATCACCATGGTTTTCGGCACCTTTGTCAGTGGCGCGACCCAAGCCACCAACTGGACGCGTTTTGCCAAAAGCGGCCGCGTGGCGATGCTCTCCAGCCTGTTCGGGTTCTTTATCGGCAACGGTTTGATGATAGTTGCAGGTGCTTATGGCGCCATTGTCTACCAACAGCCCGATGTGGTTGAAGTACTGGTGCTCCAGGGCCTGTCGATGGCCGCGGTAGTCATGCTGTTCCTTAACCTCTGGACCACACAGGACAACACCATCTACAACTTCGCTGCAGCGGGCTGCAACTTGTTGCGCACTGATCGGCGCAAACTGGTCACTGTTGTCGGCGCAGGTATTGGTACGCTGCTGGCGATTGCCGGCATGTACGAAATGCTCATCCCATTTCTGATTCTGCTCGGCTCGATCATCCCGCCAATCGGCGGCGTGATCATGGCGGACTTTTTCTATGGGCATAAAGGCCAGTACCCAAAACTGGCTGACACCCAATTACCCGCGTTCAACTGGATTGGCCTCAGCGCCTATCTGGCCGGCGCCATATGCGCCTATATATCGCCATGGGTGGCACCTATTGTCGGGATTGGCGTAGCTGCATTTGCCTACATTGTGCTGTCGAAAGTGCTCAGCCCAGCGCTAGGCAAAAGCGCAGCAAACGCCTCGGGCTCAGTGAATTAAATGAGCCTTACCCTGGCCGACATACTGGCGCTTCCCGGTCTCGAGAGCCTGCGGTTGCGGGCCGGTGCAGCGATGCAAAGCAACCCGGTTCGCTGGCCTTATGTAGCCGAAAACAGCAGCATTGCCGAGTGGATCATGGGTGGCGAATTGGTGTTCGTCACCGGTATTAATCATCCGCGCAGTGAGGAAAACCTCCTGTTGTTGGTGCGCCAAGCCCACCAGCGTGTTGCCGCTGGACTGGTCATATTGACCGGCCCTGAGTACATCAAACAGATCCCGCAGAGCGTCATCGATACCGCTCAGCATTTGGGTGTACCGCTGATCGAGCAGCCTTACTCGCTGAAAATGGTGCTGGTCACGCAAGCCATTGGCACCGCATTGGTCCAAGCGCAAATGCTGGGTCGCTCGCGGCAACATCTGCTGGAACAATTGCTCGAAGGTGATGTGCAGTCGCTCGACTTATTGCTGCAACGTGCGCACAGCCTGGGTTTGCCATTGGCAACAAGTCGGCAAGTGGCACTGTTTAAACTTGAAGGCAGCGAACGCCTGATCGAAGCCTTTGGTGCGGATCAGGCTGAACGCACCCTGCAAAGCAGCCGTGAGCGCTTGCAACGCGCACTTCAACAACGCCTGGAAGCGCTTGGCCAGGCCTTGTCACCCGTATGCCAAGGTGAACACTGGATTGTCCTGCTTGCTGCCAGTGAGCAGCAGAATCGCCAAGTCATGGTGGCGTTGATTGAAGAACTTAACCCTGAACTCGCCCCCCTGCGGCTTTACCTGGGGCTGAGCACCACCGGCCATGGCCCTGAACGTTTTGCCCATGGTTTGCATGAGGCCCGCCAAGCGTTGATTGCAGCGCAATCTTTCCCCGAACGCTTGGGCGTTTGCAGTTTCAACGAGTTAGGCGCGATTGAATTGCTCGGCGCTATCCGTGATCGCAGCGTGCTCGACAAATTCGTCGACAAGGTGCTCGGCCCAATCATCAGCGACGACAACCGTCACGACCCGGTGCTGATGCCAACGCTAGAAGCCTGGTTTCACGAGTGCGGCAACCTCGCCCTCGCCGCGCAGCGCCTTGGCGTACACCGCAATACCATGAGTTATCGAACGCAGCGCATAGAGACGCTGACAGGCAGCTCATTTACCAATCCCCACGACCGCCTGAACATCAGCATCGCACTGCTGATTTGGCGACTGTCCTCTTCTCGCCCTGCCAGGAGTACTGCATGAACATCATTAACGCCCGACTACGGGGTCGCGAAGGCCTGTACCGTATCGTCTTAGAACAGGACCGAATCGCAGAGATCAGCCCGCACAGCCCGACCATCAGTGCGGCGACTGATGACCTTGATGCAGGCGGAAATCTGGTGATCGCCCCCTTCGTTGAACCCCATATCCACCTCGATGCCACGCTTACTGCTGGCGACCCGGCGTGGAACATGAGCGGCACATTGTTTGAAGGCATCGAATTGTGGGGCAAGCGCAAGGCTCAGGTCACCCATGAAGACACCAAGCTGCGCGCCAAAAAAACCATCGACATGCTGGTTGAGCACGGCATTCAGCATGTGCGCACCCATGTTGATGTCACCGACCCTACACTGGGCGCACTCAAGGCCATGGTTGAGGTGCGCGAAGAAACTCGCCACCTGATCGACCTGCAGATTGTGGCATTCCCGCAAGAAGGTATTGAGTCGTTTACCAACGGCCGTGCACTGATGGAGCAAGCGGTCGAACTGGGGGCCGATGTGGTGGGTGGTATTCCCCATTTTGAAAACACCCGCGACCAAGGTGTCAGCTCAATCAAATTCCTGATGGATTTGGCTGAACGCACGGGCTGCCTGGTGGATGTGCATTGCGATGAAACCGACGACCCGCATTCTCGTTTCCTGGAAGTACTCGCCGAAGAAGCCCGAGTGCGCGGCATGGGCGCTCGCGTCACCGCCAGCCACACCACTGCCATGGGCTCATACGACAACGCATACTGCTCAAAGCTGTTTCGTTTATTGAAAATGTCGGGGATCAACTTCATCTCCTGTCCGACCGAAAGCATTCACTTGCAGGGGCGTTTTGACACCTATCCCAAACGTCGCGGCCTGACCCGGGTTGCCGAAATTGATCGCGCGGGGATGAATGTCTGCTTCGCCCAGGATTCAATCGTTGACCCTTGGTATCCGCTTGGCAACGGCAACATTCTGCGCATACTCGAAGCAGGTCTGCACATCTGTCATATGCTCGGCTATGCCGATTTACAGCGTGCCCTCGACCTGATTACCGACAACAGTGCACGCACCTTGAACCTCGGTGAACGCTACGGCCTGGAAGCCGGCCGCCCTGCCAACCTGTTGCTGCTTTCTGCACCTAGCGACTACGAGATGATCCGTACTCAAGGCTATGCCTTGACGTCGATTCGCGCGGGCAAGGTCATCATGCAACGTACGCCCGCAAAGGTCGCACGCTTCTAATGCAGCGCATTTGGGTGACGGCACCGTCACCCAAAACCATAACCTAGCGCTTATCCAACACCTTGACACTGGCGGTCATGCCCGCACTCAACAAGACCTCCTTGGGCATGTCGTCCAGCTTGATCCGCACGGGGATACGCTGGGCTAAACGCACCCAGTTGAACGTCGGCTCGACATTGGCCAGCAGCTGCTGGTCAGGACTGGCGTTGCGATCAGTAATGCCGCGACTAATGCTTTGCACATGGCCTTTAAGGGGATGCTGATAACTCATCAGCCACACCTCAACTTCATCACCGACGGCAATTTTTGCCAGCTTGGTTTCTTCAAAATAGGCTTGAACGTAATAAGAGTCCTCATCCACCAGCGCCAGCATTGGCTGCCCGGACTGAACGTAATTGCCCTCAGCCAACTGCAAATTGGTGATGTAACCATTGCGCGTTGCCAGCAGGCGACTGCGGCTGACATTCAGCTGAGCCTGCTTAACAGCCGCCTCGGCCTCATGGTATTCAGCCAATGCGATCTGCGCAGTAATTTGCGAGTTCTCGCGCAACTCGGCGCTGATAGCCTGGGAGCCCAAGCGCGCACGTCGAGCGGCTTCATGCTGACGCAGGCTTAACTGTTGTTTACGTGTATCCAGCGCGGCTTTGGCTTGTTCAAGGGCAACGTCATAGCGCTCGGGATCAATTTGCATCAGCAGATCGCCCACCTTCACCCGCTGGTTATCCTGGACTGACAAGCCCACCACCGCACCAGACACATCAGGTGCAATGGTGACCACATCTGCCCGCACCCGTGCATCACGCGTCCATGGCGAATACATGTAGTAATTCCATAACCAGTGGCCAGCAAACACAGCTGCCAGCACAACGGCAAGAGTGATGCACACACGAATCGTTGAACGCATAAATTGATTCTCCATAACTGAGGGAGCTCAGAAAAAGGTAGCAGTCGTTTTTCAGAGACGCCCTAACGCCCAAGCACCGCAACAATGCTGGCCAACACACACACAAACAGCGCCGTATCAAACAGTGCTTCATGCCAAATCCAGCGTGAAGCGCCTAGGCGCACAAGGAGTAAACGCAGCACGCCGGTGACGGCAAATGCCAGCACCACATAGATAAGAAATGGACTCAGCAGGACACCCCCCACCGACCATTCATGCAAGCCCATATTGCTCTCCTTTGAGGGCGCACCACTTTTTCCAGCCTAACTGTAACTGCAACAAAGCGGCTCGCGCCAAGCGCCGGTCGATACTGGACGTGTCGGCATTGAGTGCCTGTAACAAGTCATCAACTGCTGCATCCAGCGCCTCTTCGCGCTCGGCACCCGGCCCAATGCGCAGCTGCTGATCAAGCGCCTGTAAAAAATGCTGCTCAGCAACCCCCACCGACTTACTGCCAGCATCAAGACAAGCACGCAAATGCAGCAACTCATCACCAAGGTCGAGGCTGGCGATGCCGTCATCCCAGCGCGTGCGAGTTGCATCAGGTAATGCCGGGTAATGGCGCGCCAGCTGCAACAATCGATCAGCAATACGCCCACCAAACCAGTTATCCGCACCCTTCAATGGGCGTCGAGTCAAGCGGCTCAGGTCGGTCAGCGTTGCATCCAACAAGCGGCCGCCGAGCCAACGCGGGCTGCGGATTGAAATCAACTTGAACGCCAGCACGGCAAAGCCAACGCCCATAATCAAGGCCTGTGCCGAATTAAGGAAATAGGTGACGCTGAAATTCATCTGGTTTTGCGGCGCACAGAGCAAAATAAAGTGCAGCGCAAACGAAGTGGCTGTGGCGCCCATTGCCGGGTTGCACATGCCCAGCGCTGCAAAAAATAACGGAATCCCCATGGCCAAACAGAGCATGGCAAAGCTGCTGAGTTGCGGCAACACCAGTTCTCCCACGACAAAAGCCACAGGAATCGCAACGAAGATGCCGCGCAAGAACATCAAACCGATCTGCGCTGCATTATCACGGCTGGCAAACAGGCTGCAGACCACCGCGGTCATCAAGATGCCACCCGTTGCAAACGTCCAACCGGTTGCCATCCAAAATGAGGCAAACGCCAGAAAGGCTAATGCGCTGCGGGCGCCGTAAATCAATGCGGTTTGCCAATCGCTGTGCCAGGACAATGGCTCAGGCGCATTGCGCGGCGCAACGCCCTGCTCCACGGCATGCAAGGATTGATCAGCCACCTGCATACGCGTGACCAACAGCAACAAGCGCTCCAGGCAGATCTGCTGCGCGGGATTAAGTTGCTCGCTGAGCGCGGCCAAACGAACGCGCTCGGCCAAGCCTTCCAAACCGCTCATCTGCTCTTGATCAAACTGCTCGCGCGCCGCTCGGATCAACGGCTCAATACACTCGCGTTCTTGTGCACTGAGCTGACGCAGTTGACGGCCAACCCCACGGGCAAGGCGCAACATATTCAGCAAATCACGACTCAACACCCGCAAAGCAGCAGCGCGCTGGCGCCCCCGCACACCCTCAAACCACGCATGCTCACGCTGAGAGTCGACCGCAACAATGTGACCCAATACCTGCAACAGGCCTTGGCGCGCATGACCCTCTTCGGCTAATGCCAGCGAGGCGGCATTCAAACCAGCTCGCCAGGCGATATTGGCCTGGTTGATCAGCTGCACTTCAACACGCTGCGGCCAGATAATCGCGCTAGCAGCGGTCGCACAGAAAATACCCAAGGAGATTTCGGTGAAGCGCGCGACCGCTTGATCAAACACGGTCAGCGGAATGGCCACCGCTGGCAAACCGATAATAGCCACGGTGTAGCCCGCGAGCACAAAGGCGTATGACCAAGCGCTGCGCAGCATGGTTGAGAGCGCCGTACAGGTCGCCAGCCAGAGCGCCAGAGCGCCGATAAACAGCCAGGGTGTCTGCGCAAAAAGGCCGATAAATAGCACCGACATAATGGTGCCGATCATGGTACCGACCATACGCGCCAAGCCTTTTTGGACCACCATGCCGGACAGCGGCTGCGCCACAATGAATGCGGTCATCATCGCCCAGACCGGCTGTTCCAGACCCAAACGCATCGCGCACCACAACGCCAGCCCTGCTCCGAGCAATGTTTTGATCGCAAACTGTATGGCGTGTCGGCTGGGCGCAATAAAGGCCAGCAATGCGTGGGGCATAACTGTTTCCGGGAAAGCATTTGACTATGAAAATAGCGGATTGGCGGGCAAAGCGCGCCATATAGCGTGACAATTATTAGCCAGCTAACTAAATTCGTCTAGTCCATGCTAACAATACTGTTGCTCAGCCGGCGTTGAATTTTAGCCTGCTCAAGCCAGGGAGGCGCCAAATTGGCTTACGTGGGAGAGGTTAACAACCAGCCACGCCCATTGCGGGCGATGACAAAAAAAAGGCGACCTAAGTCGCCTGAAGCTGCCTTGCGTGCAGTCGTGTTGAAAGACTCAGCCTTACTTGGGCTTGTGCGAGTCTTTCCAAATAAACATACCGACCCCGCCAAAGAAGGCGAACATCAGCAATACAGTGCCAATACCTGCAAGAACGACAGTGTCGATAAACATGGTTGCCTCCTAAGCGGCGTGTGATCTGGAATGAGTCCAAGATACGCAACTACGAGCAGGCTGGATTTGACTTGGATCAATAATGATCCCGAGGCGGGAATGAATCAGCGGCAGAATTTGATCTGGGTCAATAGATTACCGCCTTGGGCGCGATGAGGTTCCTTCCATCCACCGTTAAGCGCTGCAAATAGCCAACCACTTTGCCTATGATTGAGCCACGCCGCGTTTGATCAATGGTGGGCAAGCTTCGCGTTGCCACACCCTACAAGTGTCCCTTCGCGACCATGGATATTCGGCAAGGGGCGTAATCATGGCGGACACGCTGGGCGTTGCCACACATGCCCAACCGAGGCTTGGTCTTTGAGCGGCTGCGTGCTGTTTAGCGCTTCTTCTTCGGTTTGCCTTTGGCTTTCTTTGCTTTCGGCAAGGGCAACGCCTGTTCAAAAGCCTTGCGCATGTCATCGAGCTTTTTATCGTGCAGGTCGTGAATACGCTTGCCACGCTCGGCGTTGAAGTCGATCAGGTTGTCGTCATTACCCATGATTAGAGCCTTCCCCATTCAGCAGATAACGAAAAGTTAGATTTAGCCGTGGCGCGCAGGGTTTGCGAGTCTTGGCGATCTGATGTTGCCAATAATGCTGGGTTGCTGCGCGCATGACCAGTAGTGAACCATGATCCAACTGCAGCGAGTGCTCAATGCGCTGGTGGCCTTTACGCCGCAGATCAAAGCGCCTGCTGCCGCCAAGGCTCAGGGAAACCACAATGGGGTTGCGCCCCAACTCGGCCTCATCATCGCTGTGCCAGCCCATCGAGTCCTGACCATCGCGGTAATAATTGAGCAGCCCGCCATTAAGTGGCTGACCTACAAAGGCACTTAGTTGGGCGCGGATCTCGGCCAGCAATGGGGTCCAGGTCAATGGCGGATGATACAAACCTGAGTAGCGATAACCCACGCCTTCGTCCCCATACCAAGCCAGTAGGCGCGGCACAGGATGCGTTCGTCCAAATAGCTGCACCTGAGGTTGTTGCCAAGGGGTTTGCTGGTAAAGCGCCTTTAACCACTGGTCGGCCCGTTCAGCGCCCAGCCAATGCGGATGAAAATCCAGCTCAGCGTCAGGCAACTGCAAAGGCATGTCAGCAAACAGGTTCACAGCGATAGGCTCTCAAGGCAGAGGGAAGCGCCTTATTGTCGGCCGCTCAGACTTCAATATCCACCCATAATCCCTGACGTGGCAGTTCCTCGTCGTCCATTTCAGGCACAGGATTTTCTTGATCGTCACCTGACTCCGCGAGCAATGCAGCGGCATAGCGTTTTTGCTGCCGGCGCTGTTCTTCACGCAAAATCGCTTCGGCATCTTGCGGATGACGTTTATCCAGATTGAGCGCGCTTTCCTTGCTCGTTTCAGCCACAGGCACGACGGGCGGGGTGAGCGGTTTTGGCTTGACCACATCCTGACTGGCGGTAACTGGGGCCATGCTATGCGGAATAGGTGGCAACACGGATTGACCCTCCTTTGGTCAGTCTATCGACCAATTTAGTCCAAACATGAGCTCGCCCTCACTACACTTTCGGCACATTTATTGTTTCTTATAACCAGCAAAATACTAAAAGATCAATGCGGCTTTGGCCTAAACCGCCCGTAGCGGTTAACATAGCCGGCTTTTTCACGCGGGAGACAGGCATGGCGCAGCAGTATGAACCGGGGCAACGCTGGATCAGTGACAGCGAAGCAGAACTGGGGTTGGGCACTATCCTCATGCAGGAAGGCCGCATGCTCACGGTGCTTTACCCGGCGACTGGCGAAACCCGTCAATATGCTGCGCGCAGCGCACCGCTAACGCGTGTGCGTTTCTCGCCCGGCGATGAGATCACCCACTTTGAAGGCTGGAAGCTGACCGTACAGGAAGTCGACGATATCGACGGCTTGCTGGTCTATCACGGCCTGAATGCGCAGCATCAAAGCGTGACCATGCCGGAGACCCAACTCTCCAACTTTATCCAGTTCCGTTTGGCCAGCGATCGCCTGTTCGCCGGTCAAATTGATCCGCTGGCGTGGTTCGGCCTGCGTTATCGCACCCTTGAATACACCAGCAGCCACCTGCAGTCGTCGCTCTGGGGCCTGGGTGGGGTGCGCGCGCAACCCATTCCACACCAATTGCACATTGCCCGCGAAGTAGCTGACCGTATCGCACCGCGGGTGCTGCTGGCGGATGAAGTGGGCTTGGGCAAAACCATTGAAGCGGGCATGGTGATTCACCGCCAGTTGCTCTCTGGCCGGGCAAGCCGGGTGCTGATTCTGGTGCCGGAAAACCTGCAGCATCAGTGGCTGGTTGAAATGCGCCGGCGCTTCAACCTCGACGTCGCCCTGTTCGATGCCGAGCGTTTTATTGAAAGTGACGCCAGCAACCCCTTTGAAGACTGCCAACTTGCGCTGGTTGCGCTGGAATGGCTGCGCGAAGACGAAAAAGCCCAAGATGCGGTGTTTGCGGCGGGTTGGGACTTACTTGTCGTCGACGAAGCCCACCACTTGGTTTGGCACCCTGAGCACGCCAGCCCTGAATACTCACTGGTTGAACAACTGGCTGAAGTTATCCCAGGCGTCCTGCTGCTGACGGCAACCCCCGAGCAACTGGGCCAGGACAGCCACTTTGCCCGCTTGCGCCTGCTCGACCCGAATCGTTTTCACGACCTCCAGGCCTTTCGGGCCGAAAGCGCTAACTACAAGCCGATTGCCGAGGCCGTTCAGGAACTGCTGGACCAAGGTCGGCTGTCGCCAGAAGCGCACAAAACCATTCATGACTTCCTCGGTGCAGAAGGCGAGGGCCTGCTGGCCGCAGTCAATGATGGCGACAGCGAAGCCTCGGCCCGCTTGATCCGCGAATTGCTCGATCGTCATGGTACTGGCCGCTTGCTGTTCCGCAACACCCGCGCTGCAGTTCAGGGTTTCCCTGAGCGTGAGCTGCACGCCTACCCGCTGCCAAGCCCCGACGAATACATGGAGTTGCCGATTGGCGAGCATCCGGACCTGTATCCGGAAGTGAGCTATCAAGCTCAAGCCGAGGTGGATGAAGACCAGCGCTGGTGGCGCTTCGACCCACGGGTCGAATGGTTAATCGACACCTTGAAAATGCTCAAGAAATTCAAGGTACTGGTGATCTGCGCCCACGCAGAAACCGCGCTCGATCTCGAAGACGCACTGCGAGTCCGGTCTGGCATCCTAGCCACCGTGTTCCATGAAGGAATGAGCATTCTTGAGCGTGACCGCGCGGCGGCTTACTTCGCTGACGAAGAGTTCGGCGCTCAGGTGTTGATTTGCTCCGAAATCGGCAGCGAAGGCCGCAACTTCCAGTTCGCACACCACTTGGTGTTGTTTGACCTGCCGGCTCACCCCGACTTGCTTGAACAGCGAATTGGCCGTCTTGACCGTATCGGCCAGAAACACCGAATCCAGGTGCATGTGCCCTACCTTGAGAGCAGCCCGCAAGAGCGGCTATTCCAGTGGTATCACAATGCGCTTAATGCATTTCTGGCCACCTGCCCGACTGGTAACGCACTGCAACACCAGTTCGGCAGCCGTATGTTGCCGCTGCTGGAAAGTGGCGATGACAACGAATGGCAAGCCTTGGCTGATGAAGCCAAAACCGAGCGTGTGCGCCTCGAAGGCGAGTTGCACGCCGGTCGCGACCGCCTGCTGGAACTCAACTCTGGGGGTGCCGGTGAAGGTCAAACCTTGGCCGCTGACATTGAAGAGCAAGACGATCAGTTCGCGCTGCCGATCTACATGGAGCAGCTGTTTAACGCCTTCGGCATTGACAGTGAAGACCACTCGGAAAATGCACTGATCCTGCGCCCTAGCGAGAAGATGCTCGATGCCAGCTTCCCATTGGGCGACGACGAAGGCGTGACCATCACCTATGACCGCAACCTGGCGCTGAGCCGTGAAGACATGCAGTTCCTGACGTGGGAGCACCCGATGGTGCAAGGCGCCATGGATCTGGTGCGCTCCGGCTCGATGGGTAATACCGGTGTTGCTTTGATCAAAAACAAAGCCCTCAAACCCGGCACCGTATTGCTTGAACTGCTGTACGTCAGCGATGTAGTTGCCCCTCGCGCCTTGCAACTTGGCCGCTACCTGCCGCCAGCCGCGCTGCGCTGCCTGCTTGACGCCAACGGTAATGATCTGGCGCACAAGGTTGCCTTCGAGACCCTCAACGACCAATTGGAAAGCGTGCCCCGTGCCAGCGCCAACAAATTCGTTCAGGCTCAGCGTGACTCACTTAACCCACAGATTGGTGTCGGTGAAGAGAAGGTCATGCCGCGTCACCTGGAGCGTGTTGCTGAGGCTAAGCGCCGCCTGACCGCCGACATGGATGAAGAACTGGCGCGACTCACCGCCCTGCAAGCGGTAAACCCAAGCGTGCGCGACAGCGAGATTGAAACCCTGCGCAGTCAACGTGAGCAAGCGTTGGCCTCGCTCGACAAAGCAGCGCTGCGCCTCGAAGCAATACGGGTATTGGTCGCGGGCTAACCGACCCACCTGAACAAAGAAGCCCGCTATTGCGGGCTTCTTTGTACGCTGAAAACTCGCAGTTGTTCAGGCCAATACCAGCTCCGGCTGAACTGCAGCGTCTTCAGACATTTTCTGCTGCATGCGCTGAGCATCTGCGGTAAAGCAACGCGAAGCCTGAATCAACGCCAGCATAGTCATGAATAATGCCACGGGAATCAGGTACATCGCATCATGCAGACCAACTGCCTTGAACGCCTCGCTCATCTCGCTGGCGCCTGCGGTCAGCATAGCGGCGTGGGCAAAATGATCAGACAACAAGCCTACGGCTAATGGGCCAAGGCCACCGCCGAGCAAGTACAAGCCGGCAAAAAACAGAGCAACTGCCGTGGCCCGTAGACGGGGTTCGACAACATCCTGAATCGCGGTGTACACACAGGTGTAGAAGTTGTACGAGAACAACCAGCCGAGGCTGAATACCCCCACAAATACGCCAATTTCAATACGCCCGGAAAACAACGCATAACCGGTTGCCAGCGTTGCAATCAACATGCTCAAAGCCGCGAACAGCAGCCGCCCGGTTTCAGAGCGCTGATGAATCTTGTCCGCAATCCAGCCGCCCAGGGTCAAACCAAACAGGCCAGTCAAGCCGACAATCACGCCCGTCGCCACAGCCGCTTGCTCTAACGGCAGCAAGAAGTAGCGTTGCAGCATAGGCACCATAAATGAGTTGCAGGCATAGGTTGCAAAGTTAAATGCCAATCCTGCCAGCACCAGCCACCAGAAAGTACGGATGGCCAATACCTTGCGCAGCGGCTTGTCAATTTTCTCGGTGGAAACCTTGACGCTTTCAGCCGCACCCCGTTGCGGCTCCTTGATAAAGAACATCATCAGCGCCAGCAGCAAACCGGGCACTGCCGCGATAAAAAATGGCGCGCGCCAGCTGTCGAATATGCGCACCATGCTGCCGATGGTGAAGAATGCCAAGAGCAAGCCAATGGGCAATCCGAGCATGAAAATACCCATCGCTCGTGCACGCTTATGTGCGGGAAACAAATCGCCGATCAAGGAGTTTGCTGCCGGGGCGTAGCTCGCCTCGCCAATACCGATGCCCATGCGGATCAGCAAGAAACTCCAGAAATTCCAGGCAAGGCCGTTGATCGCGGTTAATCCACTCCACGCCGCCAAGCCCCAGCCCATGATTTTGCGCCGTGCACCTGTATCGGCCATACGCCCAAGGGGCAGACCGGCAATCGCGTAAACAATAGTGAAGGCAGTACCGACCAAGCCCAGTTGCAGATCGCTCAGGCTCCATTCCTTACGCAGGGGCTCGATAATGATCGCCGGAATGGTGCGGTCGAAAAAATTGAACATATTGGCCAGAAACAGCAAAAACAAAATGCGCCATGCATTGGCCGCCTGCGGAGTGGGTTGCATGCGAAATGTCCTATTATTTTTGTTGTGTAGGCTGAAACCAAATGCTGCGTTTCAGTCCTCGGTTGGCAGCTCAAGCTAGAGCCTCGCGCGGCAGATGTCTGTGACTATTCGCGCGCTGAATCCTAAGGTCTAACCCAACGCGTACCTTTAACAACCTTCGCTGAGCTAAGTTATGACGAGTGACTACAATCACTTGAATGATTGCCGACAGCACGCGGGCAACGTGGAGAAACCATCATGGATTGGATCGACCTGCGATTGACCCGGCTAATGCCAGCAGATGGCCGCTTGCTAGAAGGCAGCCATCAAAGCCTGAGCTTGATGTTGCTGGCTTTTTTGCTGGCCTGTGTTGCCTGCTACACAGTGCTTGAGGTGATTGACCGCATCAGCCAGGCGGAGCAGCCACTGAGCCGTTGGCTGTGGCGAATTGTCGGCGCCCTGTGTCTAGGCAGCGGCTCATGGGTGCTGCACTTTATTAATCAACTGCCTGAAGCTGAATATGCGCCAACCACCTCGGGAGCCGGCGCAGACTTCAGCTCATTATGCGTGGCAACAGGCTGTGCTTTTTTAGCGATGTTGAGCATTTCCAAAGGCCGGACAACAGCTGCATGGTTATTCACAACCTCGCTACTGATCAGTTTAAGCAGCGGCGCACTCCATGTGTTTGCAACCGCGCAAAATGATCAAGTGATTGCCCTATTGTATTCGCCCGTCGTGCTCATGGCCGCGCTAATATTGTCCAGCGCATTCTGCTACGCCGCTCTCTACAGCTACGCACGCCAGCAAACACAGTCCCCTTGGGCGGCGTGGTTAAGCCGCATCACCGCCTGCGTATCACTGGCATTGGCGATTGAGTTTATTCACAGCTTCGGCATCCAAGCTGTATATGCGCGCTTGCCAGAGGCTGGTCAGACAGACACGCTCATGGGCCAATCGCACATGGCGCTGATTGTCTCGTGCCTGGCCTTGTTGGGATTTGCTGCTAGCCTGGTTGCCACTGCCCGCGACAAGCAACTGGTCACCAGTCAGCGTGACCTGCACCGGGTGAACAGCCTGCTCAACCAACTGGATTATGCCCGCACCTCGTTACAGCAAGCGGCTAACTACGACGTGTTGACTCAGCACCTTAACCGCCGTGGCTTGAACCTCGCATTCACTGAAAAACTGCTCAAGCACCAGCAAGGCAATACCTCACTTGGCGTGCTGGTTATCGATATCGATCATTTCAAGCGCATCAACGACAGCCTTGGGCATTCAATCGGCGACAGCATGCTGAAAGTCATTGCAGAGCGCATTAGCTCAGCCTTGCGTACGGACGACGTACTCTCTCGTTTGGGTGGTGATGAGTTCTGCGTACTTGCAAGCCTCAAATCGAAAGACGAGGCGCGGGTGTTGGCTGGACGAATACTGCTGGCAATGAAAGAACCTATCGTGATCAATGGCCGCCATATGGTGATGACCACCAGCATCGGCATCAGCCTGTTTCCAGAGGATGGCAACACTCCGGATGAACTGCTTAAACACGCAGATCTTGCGCTCTATCAAGCTAAAGATAGCGGACGTAACCAGATGCATACATTCAACTCTCAGCTAAAAGCCAAGGCCAGCGTAGCGCTTTTGCTCGAAGAAGAGCTGCACAATGCCTTGCGTAATGATGAAGGTCTGCAACTGTTCTACCAGCCGATTCTCGACCTGCACAGCGGTAAGCTCACTAAGCTCGAGGCGTTGGTCCGCTGGCAGCACCCGCAGCGCGGCCTGCTCAGCCCGGATCGTTTTATCGGTATAGCCGAGGCCAATGGCTTTATTGCCGAGCTGGATAACTGGGTGCTGCGCCGCGCCTGTTGCGATCTTTCACGCCTGGCAGATGAAGGTCACGAGCAGGTCAAAATCGCAATCAATTGCTCGGCATTGAGTTTAGGTCGCAGAGAATTGAGCCAGGAAGTCAGCGATGCGCTGCTGAACTTCTCCGTGCCCGCCCAACTGCTTGAGCTGGAAGTCACTGAAAACGCCCTTATGGGCAACATTGAACAAGCAGTGGATTTGCTTCACGAACTGCGCACTAAGGGCGTAAGCGTATCCATCGATGACTTTGGTACAGGTTACTCATCGCTCGCCTACCTCAAGCGCCTCCCCATCGACACCTTGAAAATCGACCGCTCATTTATTCAGGACATCCCCAGCTCCCATGAGGACATGGAGATTGTCCAAGCCATTATCGCAATGGCTCACTCGCTGAAGCTGAAGGTGGTCGCTGAAGGTGTTGAATCCCCCCAGCAGCTGAGTTTTCTGAGTGAGTTACGCTGCGACAGCATTCAGGGTTACCTGCTCAGCCGCCCCATCCCAATGCAGCAGTTATTAAGCTTTCTGACAGATTACTCGGCAGAGAAGAGCAACCTGGTCGGTAACTCGGTTCGTTAAGCCCATACTGCCAGTCGCTCAACTCATAAATCAGGCCTTGCCAAGCATTTGGCGCATTTCATCCATCCAGTCCAGACTGGCCAAGGTGCCCTGCGCATCAGGTTTGTATTCAGCACCGATCCAACCGTCGTACCCACTGCTGCTGAGCGTTTTCAATGCGCTGATAAAGTCCAGAGTGCCGCTGCCCGGCGCCCCACGACCAGGGCAATCGGCAAATTGCACATGGCCGATTCGGCCTTTAAGGCGCTGAATGCCTGCACTGAGATCTTCGCCCTGCATGGCCATATGATAGAAATCAAACTGGGCGCTGCAGTTAAGGTGATCGACCGCACGCAACAGTTCATCCAGTTGCTCAGCGTTGCTGATCAAGAAACCCGGCATATCCGTTGTATTGACCGCCTCGCAAACCACCCCGATACCCAGCACAGCGAAGGCATCGGCGGCCTTGCGCAGATTCGCGGCCAAGGTCTGCAGCGCTTGCTCGCGGCTGACACCCTCCGCCAGCCGCCCCGGCAGCACGTTAACCATCGCGGGGCGGACCATCGCCGCATAACTCAGGGCGTCATCCAGCGCTTGATCAAACTCGGCCTGTCGCGCCGGCACCGCTGCCAAACCACAACCGCCTGTCATCAAGTCAGCAGCAGGCAGATTGATTAAGCGCAACGGCATGCCAGCCGCTTCAAGCGCTTCTTTCATGCGCATGGCGGGCACTTCGTATGGAAACTGGATTTCAACGCCATCAAAGCCCGCCGCACTCGCCGCAACGACGCGATCAACCAAGGGCAGTTCAGTAAATAGCATTGATAAATTTGCGCTGATGTTCATTCAGTTTCTCCGCGGTACTGTTGCACCAATGTAGCAGGATCTTTTTCCAGATTGCCCTGGCTGCCATGCAAACGCATCAGCTGCGCCGCCAAACCCGTGACTGGCGTGGCACTGCCCGTTTGCTGGGCGACTCGCACCGCCGTATCCAGATCTTTAAGCAATGTGCGGACATGCCACTTTACTGGCTCGAACTCGCTCGCGGCCATTTGCGGTGCAAGAATTTGCAGGGGCTTCGAGTCAGCAAAACCGCCGGCCAGCGCAGGCGCGATCAAGCTTGCATCCACTCCGGACTTTTCAGCCAAGGCGACCACCTCGGCAATCACCAAGGCATTGCACGCGACAATCATCTGGTTGCATACCTTGGTCACCTGACCCGCACCGACCTCGCCCATGCGAGTCAGGCGCTGCCCAAGATTGGCAAGAATCGGCCTGACCTGCTCGATATCCTCCACCGCGCCGCCCGCCATAATCGCCAATGACCCGGCCTCGGCACCCGGGGTGCCGCCCGAGACCGGCGCATCAATCCAACGCATGCCGGTGCGGCGCTCAAGCTCGGCGGCCATGTCTCGGGTTTGCGCAGGATCAAGGCTGGAAAAATCAACCAACAACTGCCCCGGCCTTGCCGTTTCGACAATACCGCCCGGGCCGAACACAACCTCACGCACCACATCTGTAGTGGCCAGGCAGAGCATGACAATATTCGCTGCGCCGCAGAGTTGAGCCGGCTGAGTCACAACGCTCGCGCCCTGATCAATCAACGACTGACATTTATCTGCCGAACGATTCCACACCGTCAACGGATAACCGGCCGCCATTAAACGACGCGTCATGGGTAGCCCCATCAGGCCAATTCCAGCAAACGCTAAAGCAGGTAACGCAGCAGACATAATCAACTCCAAACTTAGCCAACGGCACATTTCGAACCGCTATATTAAACCCAAAGCAAGGTCGTCAATCAGCCTCTGGCTGATTAGACTGTCCGCTCTTGAGCCGCAAAATTGGATTACAGTGGTTGCGCTCACATCATTTTTACCGATCAAGGGACTCCCATGAGCATCACTCGCTTTGAAACCGCCGCACGCATGAGCCGTGTAGTCGTACATAACAATACTGCTTACCTCTGTGGCCAGGTTGCAGAAGACCGTAGCGCTGGAATCGAGGCGCAAACCCAGACCATGCTGGCCAAGGTTGATGCGCTGCTCAAATCAGTAAACAGCAGCCGTGAGCACATCCTCAGCGCAACTATTTACCTTAAAGATATGAGCCACTTCGCGGCGATGAATAGCATCTGGGACAACTGGGTACCAAGCGGCTTTGCCCCGGCCCGCGCGTGCGTAAAAGCGAGCATGGCCAGCCCTGAACTGCTGGTTGAAATTTCCGTCGTCGCTGCAATCGCCGAGTAACGACCATGACCGATAGCGTGCCGCAATTCTGCCGGGATCCTGCATTGCCAGCGATTGAGGCGCGCTCGATCATTGACGGACGCAAGGTCTGCTACGCCCTGCATGCCCATGCACATTTTTCCATTGGGGTGATTACTGCGGGCGCTTGCACTTACATCAATGGCGAACAGCAACACGCCATCAGCCAAGGCACCTGCGTGCTGATGAATCCGCAAGCCGTGCATGCCTGCAACCCGATTGATCAGCAGCCCTGGTCGTACCGCATGCTTTACGTTGACTGCCAATGGCTGGCCGACGTACAAGCCTCCGTGCGTCAGGATTCGCGCGCAATATTTCGTGCTTACCGGCCCGTACTGAGTATCTCGCCAGCCTTATACAGCGCCTTCAATCAGTTCTACGACAGCCTACTCGACACGTCGCTTGCACCTGAGCTCAAACACGCTGCCGCGCTGCAGTTCTTTGAGCTGATGGATCGCACGCTTGCCCCGCACAATGGCGCCGTCAGCGAACCGGAACTGACCCATGCAAAGCTAGAGTTGGCCGCTGAATTTATCCGTGATAACTGCGCGCACCCCTTGAGCTTGCAACAGATCAGTGAGGCTGCCGGCCTCTCGCGTTCTTACCTGATCCGTGCCTTCCGGCAGCATTTCGGGATGACGCCCCATGCCTATCTCACCAACCAGCGTGTGCAACTTGCCCAAGGCTTGCTCAAGCGCGGTGAGTTGATTGTCGACGCGGCGTTAGCAGCAGGTTTCGCCGACCAAGCGCACCTGCAACGCACCTTCAAACAGTTTCTCGCTGCAACGCCCGGGCAATACCGCGGCTGATCAGGCCAGCAATAAATAGCCGGAGCAGGCCACCAACAACGCCGCCATCAAGCGATTAAACACACGCATGGCTGCTGGCGAACTTAAGTACTGCTGCAGATAGGTTCCTGCCAAAGCCCAGCAGGCAATCGACACATAACAGACGACAAAATAGATCGATGAAAACTCGGCGATCTGCTGCACATCGCCATCAGCCACAAATGCGCCCATGCCCGCAACACAGGCCATCCACGCTTTCGGATTTAACCATTGCAGCGTTGCCCCATAAAGCATCGAAGGTGCCCGCCCAGTGCCTGAGGTGTTCAGCTGACCGTTGTCGGTCGCCAACTTAAACGCCATGAACAGCAAGAAAGCCACGCCTGCCAACTTGATCACTTCGGTCAGAAATGGCCAGAGCTGCAACACCTTATGCAGACCCAACCCCGTCAACACCAACAACAGAGTGAAGCCAACTGTCGCACCCGTGACATGACGCAGACTGGCGCGCAAACCAAAGTGCACACCGCTGCTTAACGCAATGATATTCACCGGCCCCGGTGAAATTGAACTGGCCAAGGCAAACGCCGCCATCGACAACCAAACACTCATACAGGCCTCACACCACTCAATTTCAAGAGTGCTCAAGGCTAAACAGTGCGCGGCGGTGAGGATTGAAGAAAAATACCCTGCTGCTTTGGTCTACCCTAGTACTGCGCTTAAGCCTGAGCCGACGCCCGACCATCACAACAGGTTAAAAAGACCAAGAGGAACTGCACATGCCTGTCCACGAAACAATTAATTACGTCGAATTTCCCGCCAAAGACCTGGCCGCTACCAAGGCATTTTTTTCCGCCGCTTTTGGCTGGACCTTTGTCGATTACGGCCCTGATTACGCGGCGTTTTCTGACCAGGGTCTGGACGGTGGCTTCTTCGCCTCTGAGCAATGCTCGACCAGCACAAATGGCAGCGCACTTATTGTGCTGTTCAGTGACGACCTTGAGGCCACGCAAGCAAAAGTCAGTGCGGCAGGCGGTACCATTGTTAAAGCGATTTACAGCTTCCCCGGCGGACGACGCTTCCATTTTTGCGAACCCAGCGGCAACGAACTTGCAGTATGGGCGCAGCCAAACGAATAATCCTGTTGACGCCCTCTCAGCAGCCAGCAGAGACATCGAGTGGGCGCTGACTGCCTAGCCAACAAAACATTTATGCATAACTTAAGTGGCTGACACGTTATGCTTCGCGTCCACACTTGCTAACGCTTTCCTCTATAATCATCCCGCTTTCCCCGCTATTTAACCGGAGAACCCGCCATGTTCAAACGTACCCTTGCGCTCGCCGCAGGCATTGCCTTGTCTGTTTCTGCTGTTTGCAGCCACGCCGCTGAAGTGCTGCGTGTTTCCGCTATTCCAGATGAAGCCCCAACTGAGTTGCTGCGTAAGTTCAAGCCGCTGGGCGAATACCTTGAACAGAAGCTGGGAATGAAGGTTGAGTTTGTGCCGGTGGCCGACTACGCCGCCGTGGTTGAATCGCTGGCTTCAGATCGTCTCGACATGGCTTGGCTGGGTGGTTTCACCTTCGTCCAAACGCATTTGAAGACCGGTAATGCGGTGCCGCTGGTTCAACGTGAACAAGATGCGCAGTTCACCAGTAAATTCATCAGCGCCGACCCTGCGGTTAAATCGGTCAAAGACCTCAAAGGCAAAACATTCGCCTTTGGTTCTGTGTCTTCGACATCGGGCAGCCTGATGCCGCGCTATTTCATGCTGCAAGACGGCATCAAGCCTGAAGAGTTTTTCAGCCGAGTGGCCTACTCAGGTGCCCACGATGCGACAGCCGCCTGGGTTCAGGCTGGCAAAGCCGACGGCGGCGTGCTCAATGCATCGGTTTGGGAAAAACTGGTCGCCAGCGGCAAAGTCGACACCAACAAAGTTAAGGTGATTGCCACCACGCCAACCTACTTCGACTACAACTGGACCGTGCGCGGCACCCTTGATCCTGCACTGCAAGCCAAGATCAAGGCGGCATTCCTGGCACTGGACCCAGCCGTACCAGAACAGAAAGCCATTCTTGACCTGCAGGCGGCTAGCCGCTTCATCGAAACCAAGCCTGAAAACTACGAAGGCATCGAGGAAGCAGCCCGCGCAGCCGGCTTGTTGAAGTGACGTTAACGCTCCAGGGCGTGGGGCTAACCCACGCCAATGGTCACATTGCGCTCAGTGATATTGATCTAAAGGTCAACACAGCTGAGCGCATTGCCATTATCGGCCCCTCTGGTGCTGGCAAAACCACCTTACTGCGCTTGCTTGCAACCAGCCTGCAACCCAGTACGGGTGCAATCAGCCTGCTTGATCAACAGCCGTGGACGCTCAGTGCAAGGCAGCGTCAACGCCTGCGCGCGCGTATCGGCCTGGTTCATCAGGCGCCTCCATTACCGCCGCGCCAGCGGGTTGTCACTGCGATTCTTGCAGGTAAGCTCGGCCAATGGTCACTGCTTAAAAGCCTGCTTAATTTGCTTTACCCGGTGGATATCAACGGCGCTCAAGCGGCTTTGGCCCGTCTGGACCTGGCTGACAAGCTCTTTGAACGCTGTGATCAGCTTTCAGGCGGACAACTGCAACGCGTCGGTATTGCCCGCGTCCTGTATCAAGCCCCGAACATGATTCTCGCCGACGAACCCGTGTCCGCCATGGACCCGGTACTCGCAGGCCATACCCTCGGTGTATTGAGCAAAGAAGCCGAAGCACGAGGCGTGACACTGCTCGCCAGCCTGCATGCGGTGGAATTGGCAATGGCCCATTTTCCACGGGTGATCGGGGTCCGCGCGGGACGCATTGTCTTTGACCTGCCAAGCGACCAGGTCACTCCAGAACAACTGGATGGGCTATACGCCAACGAGAAGCTGCAACCGGCACCTGAGGTTGCCCCTGTAACGCCTGTTGTGGTGCAGATTCCACGATGCTGAAACGCGCTCTACGCGACCCCGCCGCCCTGCCCCGTTTAGTGCTTACCCTGCTTGCGGTGGTTATTCTGTGGCCCGGCATCCAACTGAGCGAAGTCAATCTGGCAGTCTTGTTTGACCCTGAAAACAGCAAAACCATGGGCAACTTTCTCAGCGGTTTCTGGCCGCCGGCCCATGACCCTGAATTTCTGCAAATACTCTTGCGCGCCACGTTGGAAACCCTGGCTATCGCCACCGCAGGCATGGCATTGGCCCTGTTACTTGCGATTCCTTGCGCACTGCTTGCCACCCGCGCCCTGTCGCTGTCGGCAGCGCACCGCAATGGCCGCCCGGCGTGGTGGTCACTCACCCTGCGCTGGCCTGTGCGCGGCGTATTGATCGTGCTGCGCAGCGTGCCCGAAGTGGTCTGGGCATTGTTATTCGTCCGTGCAGTAGGCCTGGGGCCAACGGCCGGCGTGCTGGCCATCGCCATCACCTACAGCGGCATGCTCGGCAAGGTTTACGCTGAAATTTTCGAGTCAGTTGACCCACGCCCTTGCCGCGCCTTACTGGTGGCGGGTAGCCCTCGAATGATGGCATTCGCTTATGGCGTACTACCCAATGCCTCAGCCGAGATGCTTTCCTACACCGTGTATCGCTGGGAGTGCGCTGTAAGGGCGTCTGTGGTGATGGGCTTCGTCGGCGCCGGGGGGCTGGGCCAGCAAATTGACCTGTCGTTACGCATGTTCGCCGGCGGTGAAGTCGCCAGCATGCTCTTGACCTTTCTGGTCTTGGTGCTCCTCGCCGATCAGTTGAGCAGATTGCTGCGGGCGCGACTGCAATGAAGCATGTGCTTAATTACGGCTTGGTCGCCTTGCTGCTGGCATCGGTATTCGCCTCGTTCAGCTACCTGAACATTGACCTGACGACCTTGTTTGCAGGCGACGGCCTGAGTCAGATGAGCAATTATGCCACTGGTTTTTTCAGCCCGGACCTCAGTGCCCCGCACTTGGCTGCGATCACTAAAGGCTCACTGGAAACCTTAGCCATGTCATCCATTGGCACCTTGCTGGCGGCGCTGCTCGGTATTGTGCTTGCACTGCCTGCTGCCGGACGTTTTGGCTGGCTCGCGATGAGCGCCAGTCGCTTGCTGCTCAATGCATTACGGGCGATACCGGAGTTAGTCTGGGCGGCATTGGTGGTACTGGCTGCGGGCCTGGGCCCAAACGCCGGCACGCTGGCGTTGGCCCTGCACACGGCGGGAGTGCTCGGACGCTTGTTTGCCGAAGCCTTGGAAAACGTCAATGATGAACCTGCGCGGGCCATTCGCCTCGCGGGCGGCGGACGAGCGGCAGCGTTCTGCTACGGCACGCTGCCCGAGGTCTGGCCACAACTCGTCGCCTACAGCCTGTACCGCTGGGAAAACAATATCCGCATGGCCAGTGTGTTGGGGTTTGTGGGTGCAGGCGGTTTGGGGCAAATGCTCTACTTCCACCTCAGTCTGTTTCAAGAGGCGCAAGCGGCATCCGTGATTCTGGCGATGCTGGTATTGGTTTTAGCTGTCGACGCATTGAGCGCGTGGGCGCGTCAGCGCTGGGTCAGCCAGTAACCCAACGCTGAATCACTGGCGGCCAGGCTTATTTCTTGTCCAGATGCCCTAAATCAATCGCCTCGCCACTGCGCAGCTCAAGCTTGTTGCGGATATCAGCGAACATCAAATCGTATTCTTTGTGATTACGCATGATTAAGCCGTTATTGACCGGGATACCGTGCTTGGCAGCCGCGCGAGTGGCCACACTGCCGAAGTTGTAAGCTGTGTCGCGGTGCAACTCGAATTTCTCCTCGAAATCCTTGCCCTCGCAATTGCCGACAATACGCACCGCGAGCATTGGTCCTTCGACCGGGTCCTGGCGGATCTCGTAGTACATATCAACGACATAAGCCGGGCGACCCTCGCTGGCCACTTTGTTGGCGCGATGCAAGTGACCTTCGGCGTATTTCGACACTAGTGGCACAGGTTCCTCGACGCTTTCAGGCTCAAGTACTTCGACCGGAACCCCAAGCTTAGCCTTGATATCGGCATACATCTTGTCGTAGTCATTATGATTACGTGCAATCAGGCCATCACTGCCCGGCACGCCGTATTTTTTACCAATACGGCCAATCACGCTGGCGAAGTTAAAGGCTTCTTCGCGCGGCAGCTCAAAGGACTCTTCAAACATTGAGCCGTTAACGTTTCCCGCCATGCGCATGTACAGGGCCGGCTTGAAATTCTCATCCCGGTGCACGTCGTAGTAAATATCGACACTAAATTCAGGAATATCGCTCGAAGCGCGTTGCTTGGTGCGATGTATGTGTCCTGGCTCAAACATTGTGCTACTCCATGTAGAAAATTTAATCACACGCCCAAGGAACCGGTGAAAACGACTGCTCCAGCTTTTCACAGATTCCTAAAACAGCTATGACCACCGATATTGGCTGACCGTTCAGCGCTCTTTTGGTGCATCCATGCGCTCTTGAACAAGCACCCATGGTGCAACGACCACGGCCCACAACTGGGGATCACGGGTCAACAGGCTTTCTGCTCGCTCATCAGTCATTTTAGAGACATGGCCAGCAGAGAGCCAGCTTGACACCTTGGTGATGTCATTCTCGACCACAGCCTGCGCGACCTCTATTAAATCCTGATCCGCCTCAACCCACAACAAAGCGCCCTTGGCAAAGTGGGGTTGTAACTCCTGCCAAACAATAGGTGCTGTTTGCCCAAGAAGTTTGGCATAGAGGGTGCTAGGTTGTTCTGTCATGGTGATGCCTATTTTTTAGCCGATTTTTGATTGCCATCATGATAACGTCGGCATGCTGGCAGGCAAGTTTGCCTGACGTCATAAAATGGAACCAAGGCACGCCGTTTTTCTATACATTTCTTATATTTAAGCGACATCCTCGTGCATTGCCCCCTGCTTCCGGCTTTTCAAGGCGCAAATCAGCGCTCTACACTGTACCGGTACAGTTGCTAGGGGTACGACCGAGGTATAGAACTCGGTTCTGCAGCTTTGGCCGCAAGAACTACAACAACTAAAAACACAAGAGTGGAGCATTATGAAAAAGGCAACTAAGCAGGTTTCCAAACTGTTAGCCGCCATGGCATTGGCTGGCGTTGCAAGCTACTCAATGGCTGCAGACACAATCAAAATCGGTTTGGCGGGTCCGGTTACTGGCGCTGTTGCCCAGTACGGTGAAATGCAGTTCATTGGCGCAAAAATGGCCATTGAGCAGATCAACAAAGCGGGTGGTGTAAACGGCGAGATGCTCGAAGGCGTGGTCTATGACGATGCTTGCGATCCGAAACAAGCCGTTGCCGTTGCCAACAAAATCGTCAACGATGGCGTTAAGTTTGTTGTTGGTCACCTGTGCTCCAGCTCCACTCAGCCTGCTTCGGATATTTACGAAGACGAAGGCATTCTCATGGTTACCGCTGCGTCGACCAGCCCTGAAATCACTGCACGTGGTTATCAGCTGATCTTCCGCACCATCGGTCTGGACAGCCTGCAAGGCCCAACCGCCGGTAACTTCATCGCAGATCACATCAAGCCGAAGAATGTTGCAGTCATCCACGACAAGCAGCAATACGGTGAAGGCATTGCCACTGCCGTGAAGCAGACTCTTGAAGCCAAAGGCGTCAAAGTAGGCATGTTCGAAGGCATCAACGCCGGCGACAAAGACTTCTCATCGATGATCTCCAAGCTCAAGCAAGCCGGTGTCGATTTCGTTTACTACGGCGGCTACCACCCAGAACTGGGTCTGCTGCTGCGTCAAGCGGCTGAGAAAGGCCTGAAAGTTCAGTTCATGGGCCCAGAAGGCGTGGGTAACAAAGAGATCTCTGCAATCGCTGGCCCTGCTTCTGAAGGCCTGCTGGTGACCCTGCCGAAGTCTTTCGACCAAGACCCAGCCAACAAAGCATTGGTTGAAGCCTTCAAAGCTAAAAACGAAGACCCAAGCGGTCCATTCGTATTCCCTGCTTATGCAGCGGTACAGGTAATTGCCGGCGGCATCGAAAAAGCCGGTAGCACTGACACCGATAAAGTTGCCGCAGCCCTGCGCGCCAACAGCTTCAAGACGCCAACCGGCGACCTTTCCTTCGACGAGAAGGGCGATCTGAAGGACTTCAGCTTCGTGGTCTACGAATGGCACCAGGACGGTACAAAAACCGAAGCTAAATAAGCCTCACTGTCCGAACCCAAAGCCCACTGCAGCCGCAGTGGGCTTTGTTTATTAGAAGAATCCCGGTCTTGCGCGGCGCCACAAGCGATGCATTACGCAACGACCCAGGAGCTAGGCAATGCCTGATCTTTATCACTACCTGCAACAGCTGGTTAATGGTCTGACCATTGGCAGCACTTATGCGTTGATCGCCATCGGCTACACCATGGTCTACGGCATCATCGGCATGATCAACTTCGCCCACGGCGAGGTTTACATGATTGGCTCCTACGTGGTGTTTATCGCGGTCGCCGGTCTCGCCATGTTTGGCATCCATAGCCTGCCCATTGTGCTGATCGCAGGATTCGCTGCCAGCATCATTGTTGCCAGCGCCTATGGCTACAGTATTGAACGCGTCGCTTACCGACCATTGCGCGGTGGCAACCGTTTGATCCCCCTGATCTCGGCAATTGGCATGTCGATATTCCTGCAGAACGAAGTGCTTCTCGCGCAGGACTCTAAAGACAAGGCCATTCCCAACCTGCTTCCGGGTAACTTCGTGTTCGGCGAAAACAGCATGAACGGCGTGGTTATCTCGTACATGCAGGTGCTGATTTTCATCGTCACCTTCCTGGTCATGATTGGCCTGACGTGGTTTATCTCCCGCTCTCGCCTGGGCCGCGCTTGCCGCGCCTGTGCTGAAGACTTGAAGATGGCCAACCTGTTAGGCATCAACACCAACAACATCATCGCCCTGACGTTCGTAATTGGTGCCGCACTGGCGGCAGTGGCCTCGATCCTGCTGAGCTTGCAATACGGCGTGATCAACCCGCACCTGGGCTTCCTCGCCGGAATCAAGGCCTTCACCGCAGCGGTACTCGGCGGTATTGGCAGCATTCCGGGCGCGGTGCTTGGCGGCTTGGTACTGGGTGTGGCTGAAGCCTTTGGCGCCGATATTTTTGGCGACCAATACAAAGATGTTGTGGCCTTCAGCCTCTTGGTGCTGGTGTTGCTGTTCCGCCCGACTGGCATCCTGGGTCGTCCGGAGGTTGAAAAGGTATGAGTTCGGCAATTACAAAAAACCTCAAGACGGCTTTCTTCAGTGCCCTGCTGGTAGTGGCTGTGGCCTACCCGGTGTTGGGGCTGAAGCTGACTACCGTTGGCATCAAGCTCGAAGTGCACAATGCCAGCCCTGCGGTTCTGTGGACTATCGCCGGTTGCGCCATTGCCATGTTCTTCTGGCAATTGTTTCGCGGCCCAATCAGTGCGGCATGGTCACAAGCGCCGAAACTGCCAAGTGTTCCCAGCAAAGCGACTAACTTCATCACCCTGCCTTCGACCCAGCGCTGGATTATTCTTGGCTTGGTCGTCGTTGCACTGGCATGGCCGTTTTTTGGCAGCCGGGGCGCCGTGGATATCGCCACTCTGATCCTGATCTACGTGATGCTTGGCCTCGGCTTGAACATCGTTGTCGGCTTTGCCGGCTTGCTCGATCTGGGTTACGTCGGCTTCTACGCCGTTGGCGCATACACCTATGCCCTGCTGTCCCATTACTATGGACTGGGGTTCTGGGTGTGCTTGCCAATCGCAGGGCTGATGGCGGCATTCTTCGGCTTTATTCTCGGCTTCCCGGTGCTACGTTTACGCGGTGACTATCTGGCGATTGTGACCCTGGGCTTCGGGGAAATTATCCGCATTCTGCTGCGTAACATGACATGGCTCACCGGTGGCCCGAACGGCATCAGCAGCATCGACAAACCGACGCTGTTTGGTCTGTCGTTCGAGCGTAGAGCCGCTGAAGGGATGCAAACGTTTCATGAGTACTTCGGCACCGCTTATCAGTCGATCAACAAGGTTATCTTCCTGTACTTGATCGCCCTGCTGCTGGTGTTGCTGACGCTGTTCGTGATCAACCGCCTGCTGCGTATGCCGATTGGCCGCGCGTGGGAGGCTCTGCGTGAAGACGAAATCGCTTGCCGTGCACTGGGCATGAACCCAACCATCATCAAGCTCTCGGCCTTTACCTTGGGTGCCAGCTTCGCAGGCTTTGCCGGCAGCTTCTTTGCCGCTCGCCAAGGTTTGGTGACACCTGAGTCGTTCACCTTCATTGAATCAGCAATCATCCTTGCCATCGTGGTACTTGGCGGCATGGGTTCACAACTCGGGGTGATTCTCGCCGCGATCGTGATGATCCTGCTGCCTGAACTGATGCGTGAGTTCAGTGAATACCGCATGTTGTTCTTCGGAGCCCTGATGGTATTGATGATGATTTGGCGTCCGCAGGGCTTGCTGCCCATGCAGCGTCCGCACCTGGAGTTGAAACAATGAGCCGCCCGATTCTAGAAGTAAGCGGCTTATCCATGCGTTTTGGCGGTCTGCTGGCCGTCAATGGTGTGAATCTGACCGTTAATGAAAAACAAGTGGTGTCGATGATCGGCCCGAACGGCGCCGGCAAAACCACCGTGTTCAACTGCCTGACTGGCTTTTACCAGCCAACCAGCGGCAGTGTGCGCCTCAATGGCGAGCAAATTGAAGGCCTGACCGGCCACAAAATCGCTCGTAAAGGCGTGGTGCGGACCTTTCAAAACGTGCGCCTGTTTAAGGACATGACCGCGATAGAAAACTTGCTGGTGGCACAACACCGTCACCTCAACACCAACTTCCTCGCCGGCTTGTTCAAGACCCCGGCGTTTCGCAAAAGCGAGCGCGACGCCATGGACTACGCGGCGCATTGGCTGGAGCGGGTCAATCTGACCGAATTCGCCAATCGCCCGGCAGGCACCCTCGCCTACGGTCAACAGCGTCGTCTGGAAATCGCCCGCTGCATGATGACCCGGCCAAGCATCCTGATGCTGGACGAGCCAGCCGCAGGCCTTAACCCACGCGAAACCGAAGACTTGAAGGCGCTGATCGGTGTACTGCGTGATGAGCACAATGTCACCGTGTTGCTGATTGAACACGACATGAAGTTGGTGATGAGCATCTCCGACCACATTTTCGTGATCAACCAAGGCACACCGCTGGCCGATGGAACCCCGCAGCAGATCCGCGATAACCCGGATGTCATCAAAGCCTATCTGGGAGAAGCGTAATGCTCTATTTCGACAACGTTTCGACCTTCTACGGCAAGATTCAAGCGCTGCACGATGTGAACGTGGAAGTCCGCCAGGGTGAAATCGTCACCCTAATCGGCGCCAACGGCGCCGGTAAATCAACCCTGTTGATGACCCTGTGCGGAAACCCGCAAGCCACCAGCGGCAGCATCCGTTATCAGGGTGAAGAGCTGGTTGGTATGCAAACTCCAGACATCATGCGCAAAAGTATTGCCGTGGTGCCTGAAGGTCGCCGGGTGTTCGCCCGCCTCACCGTGGAAGAGAACCTGGCCATGGGCGGGTTCTTTACCGACAAAGATGACTTTCAAGAGCAAATGGACAAGGTGCTGCACCTGTTTCCACGCCTCAAAGAACGCTTCGAGCAACGCGCCGGCACCATGAGTGGCGGCGAACAGCAGATGCTTGCCATTGGCCGTGCGCTGATGAGCAAGCCGAAGTTACTCTTGCTCGATGAGCCATCACTGGGCTTGGCACCGATCATTATCCAGCAGATTTTCGACATCATCGAACAACTGCGCGATGACGGTGTAACCGTGTTTCTGGTTGAACAGAATGCCAACCAGGCACTGAAGCTGGCGGATCGGGGCTACGTGCTGGAAAACGGTCGTATCGTCATGCAGGGCAGCGGTGAAGAACTGCTCAATGATCCAAAAGTGCGGGATGCTTATCTCGGCGGTTAATAGCCGCAACAGCCTTTGGGCACACCCTAAAAAGCCGCTGACTTCAGCGGCTTTTTAGGTTCTGGTGTTGCGTTGATCGCAAGGTGGATGACGCTCTCTTCATTCACCATTTGCAGGGGGAAAGCCATTTGCACTGCCTGGCCAGTGCAGCGCACCCCGCGTTAGGGTTAACAGCTGTAACCCTATTTCAGGACTAGACATGGCTGTTGGCCTAATGAATTCGCCCGGCCATCAGACCCCGGCGAATGCGTTGAGAAACCAGGTGATCAGCGGGATCGCCACGATATCGATCAGTACCGCGCCGCATAAAGGCACAATGATAAAGGCCTTGTATGAGAACACTTTGTAGTGCTCGCACACCGCGCCCATATTCGCCACCGCGTTTGGCGTAGCCCCAAGACCATGCCCCATAAAGCCGGCACAAAGAACGGCTGCGTCATAATTGCTGCCCAGCAAGCGAAACAGCACAAATACGGTCAGCAGGATCATCACCACGATCTGCACAACCAATATCCCAAGCAACGGCAAACCTAGGGTCTCCAGCTCCCAGAATTTGAGGCTCATCATCGCCATGGTCAGAAAAATCCCCAGACAGACATCGCCGATAGTGCTGATGGCCGAGTCTGGAATTTCGATGATGCGCGCACGGTCATTCAGGTTGCGCAATAACACCGCAACAAACATGGCGCCAACATAGCTGGGAAGCACTATCCCTAGGTGCTCGTTTAAGGCATCACCCAACCAGAATCCCAAGACCATGATCACTAACACACAGGCCAGCAAGCGCAGTAGGATCGGGGCATCCAGTGCTTGAGCCGGTTTCTGCTCACCCGCATCCAAGGCACCGAGTGAACCCACCTGCTCTGCCACTACCGCGAGTTTTTTGCGCTCGATAAGCCAGCGCGCAATGGGTGTCCCAAGCAGGCCACCGGCAACCATACCGAAGGTTGCTGCGGCCAGTGCCGCAGTAGTTGCCCCCTGAGCGCCAAGACTTTCAGCCACGGGACCGAAGGCAGCAGCCGCACCGAAGCCACCTTCAAGCGATACAGCACCGGCCATCAACCCCAGTAAAGGATCGACTCCCAATAGGCTGGCGACGCCGACACCCAAGACATTTTGCAACAGTGCCAAGAACCAGCAGGCGCCCAGGTACACAAAAAGAATTTTACCGCCCTGGCGCAATAGTCCAAGGCTGCCACCCAGCCCCACCGTGGTAAAGAACGCCACCATCAAGGGGGTTTGCAAGGCTGTATCAAACTTGAGCGTGAGTAACTGCTGGTCACGCAACAGCCACACCAACAAAGCAAAACCAAAGCCTCCAATAACGGGGGCAGGTACACAAAGAAGGGTTAACCAATGACTGCGTTTTTTCAGAAAGGCGCCAACTCCGAGCAGCAGCAGAGCCAAAGCGGTTGTGGTAAGTGCATCCAGTTCTAGGGTCAACATGGCAAGTTTCTCTATTGTTATAGCTGATCAATTTCTGATCAGGTGGGTAAATGTGGATAACCTCAAATGACCATGCTCGCCAACAGGCGGGCCGCGATACGAGCAGTACGTGCGTCTTGATCAAGACTTGGGTTGAGCTCGGCAATATCGGCCAGGCGCAATTTGCCGCTGGCTCTTGCAAGCCGAACCAGATGCTCGACCACCGTCAGATCGACACCGTGCGCCGATGGCGCGCTCACACCCGGGGCTTGGCTTGCGGGTAGAACATCCAGGCAGACCGTCATATACAAGTGATCAACAGTGCTGAGGAATGCTTGCAGAAAGGCTTCGATGCCGGGCAGGTTCCAGCTTTGCATTTGTCTGTCGAGCAGAAAGCGCACATTCAGTTTTTCCGCTTGATCAAACAGCGACTGGGTGTTGTTGTGCTGGCTGATGCCCAGGCAGCAATACTCAAAATCCATGCCGGCGGCTTGGCAATAGTCGGCAATCTGCAAAAACGGCGTACCGGAACTGCTCTGCTCAGCGAAGCGCAAATCGAAATGCGCATCAAAGTTCAAGATGCCAATTCTCGGCTTCGACTCTTGGCTACGCAGGTGGTCTGCCAGTCCGGTAAAGCTGGCCAAGGCGATTTCGTGTCCGCCGCCCAACCCCAGCGCCAAGTGGCCTCGACCAAGCATCTCGCTCATCTTGGCTGCATAGTGCTGTTGTGCGGTTTCCAGCGCTGCGCCGTCACAGGCGACGTCACCCGCGTCATACACCGGTGTAGAACCATGCCACGCCAGATTAGCCAGGGCTTTGCGCAGCGCAGACGGACCTTGACGCGCACCGGTACGGCCTTGATTACGCTTTACGCCTTCATCGCTGGCCAAGCCTAACAAGGTCACACCAGGGGCTTGCTCTGATGCATATGGCTGCACCCATTGGTGCCAACGCAATGCGCTTTGCCCTTCAGCAGCATCGGTGCGGCCGCTCCATACCTGCATATCTGGGGTGACAGTCATATGTTGGATCTCTTAAATATCAATCGAGACGCACGCTAACCCGCAGCGCCGCATCCTGTGTCCAGCGGATCAATTGATCGCTGCGTTGTTCTGCCCGGAACGCGGGAGCCATCAAGCTGATCACACCGTGGAGGCGCTCGCGACTATCAAATAGAGGCGCACTGACACCCCAGACACCCTCATCAATTTCACCTTTTGAAACCGCATAACCGGCCTGCCTGATTTCATCGAAGTTGCGCAGGTAATCGTCCAGCACAACCCCTTCTATGCCTTTATCCGCCAGTACCCTCAGGCTTTGCGTAGGGTCCATAAAAGCCAGTAAGGCGCGAGCCGAAGCCCCGATCAGTAGCGGCTGGGCCAAGCCTTTCTGATAGCAGCAACGCAGCGGTTGTTGGCTGTCGACCAATTCCACACAAATGGCCTGACCATTGCTTGGCACCATCAAGGCGACACTTTCACGGCTCAATTCGGCCAAGCGTTTAAGCTCCGGCTTGGCCAATGTCACCAACACCGCGTCGCGATCAAACTTCTTTGCCAGTTGCATGCACGTTGGCCCAGGCAAATAACGCCCTTGGCCGTTGTCTTCAGCCAACCCCCAGCGCAGCAAGGTTTTCAGGTGCCTATAGGTGCTGCTCAAAGGCTGCTGGAGGCTTTCAGATAACTCCTTGGCCGAGATGACTTCGTCGGCTTGGCCCAAGGCAACCAATATCTGTAGCAGGCGATCAGTTGGGGTTTTGTAGTTCATGGCCGCTCCTTTGGATTTATGGTGCGCGAACTTTCTCACTTAATGAAATATCAATCCCACCCAGTGAGAATTGTTCATTAAATAGGTGACCAATGGTTCAACCGCCTCAAATCGGGCACGCCAGTGTTCAGAGGAAACGCCGACTCATCCGTACATAAGCGCTGCGGCCAGTTACAATAGGAGGATTACTTTATTGATGACTGCCAGATGACCGAGCCAATACGCCTTTCCAAACGCCTGATCGAACTGACCGGCTGCTCCCGCCGCGAAGCTGAGCTGTACATTGAGGGTGGCTGGGTGACGGTGGATGGCGACGTGATTGATGCCCCGCACTTCAAGGTGGCCGAGCAGCAGGTTGTGCTGCACCCGAATGCCGTTGCCGCACCGCTGGACCCGGTTACCTTGCTGGTGCATATCCCGCCGGGACACAACACTGCAGATCGCATCACTGAAGAACTCAGCACTGCCAGCCATTGGCCAGATGACGCCTCTGGCATCCGCCCACTGAAAGGCCATTTGCTTAACCTCACGCCTTGCATTCCGCTGCAGGCGGGTGCAGAAGGCCTGCATGTACTGACCCAAGACTGGCGTATCGAGCGCAAACTGCGTGATGACATCGTCAAGATGGAGCAAGAGTATGTGGTTGAAGTGAGCGGCGAGCTTAGCGAGCGTGATCTCAAGCGGCTTAATCACGGCCTGGTGTTCAATAACTATGCGTTGCCACCCTGCAAAGTCAGTTGGCAGAACGAAACCCGCTTACGCTTCGCCCTGAAAAACCCGATACCCGGCCAGATCGTCTTTATGTGCAATGAAGTGGGACTCAAGGTTCTGAGCTTCAAGCGCATTCGCGTCGGCGGCGTACCCATGTCAAAAGTTGCACCCGGCCAGTGGCGCTACCTCGCGGCAAAAGAGCGCTTCTAAGCACTGCGCCCACCACTTATTTTTTGCGTAGCTGGCCCGAATGCTGCCTGCGCCTTTATCAGGAATCCAAAATGCTTAATAACGACGTACTGCGCAGCGTGCGCTACATGCTCGATGTCAACGATGCAAAGCTGGCCGAAATCATCCAACTGAGTGGCAAAACAGTCACCGCTGACGAGCTTGAACCGCTGCTGAAAAAAGAAGACGAAGAAGGTTTTATCGCCTGTGACGATGAGCTTATGGCGCACTTTCTCGACGGCTTGGTTTACTTCAAGCGCGGTAAGGACGACAGCCGCCCAGCGCAACCATTCGAGTTGCCAATGACCAACAACATGGTGCTGAAAAAACTGCGCGTGGCTTTCGAGCTGAAAGAAGATGACATGCACGCGATCATGCAAAGCGTTGACTTCCCGGTGTCGAAACCTGAAATGAGCGCCTTGTTCCGCAAGTTTGGCCATAGCAACTACCGTACCTGTGGCGACCAGTTCCTGCGCAACTTCCTCAAAGGCTTGACCCTGCGCGAACGCGCCTAGTCATTCACGACTCTGCGCCGCACATGGCGCTGTATTTGCGCCAACAATAGTGCATCCACTGTTGGCGCTAGCCGATTAGGGTGATGGCATCTGTCTACTCAAGGACTCGCCATGCACCCCTACTTTTCCCTCAAAGACCGCACCGCCCTGGTTACCGGTGGCACCCGTGGTATCGGCAAGATGATCGCCAAAGCCTTTGTTGAAGCAGGCGCAACCGTTTACGTGTGCGCCCGCGACGAGCAGGCCTGCGCAGATACCGCAAAAGAGTTGAGCGCGTTTGGCATCTGCCATGGCATTGCTGCTAATCTGGCGACCGAAGAAGGCGTGCAGGCATTGGCCCAAATACTCGGCGGTAAACTCCAGCAATTGGACATTCTGGTCAATAACGCCGGCACCACCTGGGGTGCGCCGCTGGAGTCCTACCCGGCCAAGGGCTGGGAAAAAGTCATGCAGCTTAATGTCACCTCCGTCTTCAGTTGCATCCAGCAATTGCTGCCGCTGTTGCGTAAAGCCGGAAGCAGCGCCAACCCGGCGCGGGTGATTAATATCGGTTCGGTGGCGGGGATCAGCTCATTCGGTGAAAACGCCTACGCCTACGGCCCAAGCAAAGCGGCGCTGCATCAGCTGTCGCGGATGCTCGCGCGGGAACTGGTTGAACAGCACATCAACGTAAACGTGATTGCACCCGGGCGCTTCCCGAGCAAGATGACCCAGCACATCGCCAATGATGATCAAGCAATGGCCGAGGACACGGCGGTGATCCCGATGAAACGCTGGGGCCGTGAGGAGGAAATGGCCGCGCTAGCAATTAGTCTGGCCAGTACAGCCGGCGCCTATATGACCGGCAACATTATCCCGATTGATGGCGGCTTTAGCCTCTAGCAGTGTCCACGCGGATTAATTCAATCTGCGCTTTGCGGTTAAGATAGGCGATCTCCAACAGTGGCCGCCTGCAATGTCTTACACCGTTTCGCCCATCGGCTTTGTGCGCTCTTGCTTTAAAGAAAAGTTCGCCATTCCGCGCCAACCCCAATTGGCGCCTGCCGCACGCGGCGTATTGGAGTTGGTCGCGCCATTCGATCAGCCAGAAGCGATTCAGGGGCTCGAACAGGTCAGTCACGTTTGGCTGCTGTTTATGTTTCACCAAGCCCTTGAAGACAAACCGCGCCTGAAAGTGCGTCCGCCACGGCTGGGCGGCAATCAGTCGATGGGCGTATTCGCCACTCGCGCCACCCATAGACCCAATGGCATTGGTCAATCGGTGGTAGCGCTGGACAACGTCGAGCCGGGTAAACTCTGGTTGTCGGGCATCGACCTGCTCGACGGCACGCCAGTGCTGGATATAAAGCCCTATGTGCCCTACGCCGACTGCATCCACCACGCAACCAATCGCATGGCAGGCAACGCGCCGCCGCTGATTGAAGTCGATTGGCAACCCCTCGCCCTCCAACAAGCCCTGGAACATGCACAACGCCTCGAACAGCCCCTGCTGGAGCTGATTGAGCAATGCCTGGCGCAAGATCCACGCCCGGCGTATCAAGCCCCTCAGCCCGAACGCCGATATGGCACCCGCTTGTGGGATGTTGAGGTACGTTGGCACTACCCTCAGCCGGACAAGATCTGTGTTCTGGAGGTGGTTGCGGGGTCTTGAACTGAGTGTTTTGCAGCAGCGCCTCCCTCATCAGGATTGGATGCCATGATTTTTTGCTGACAGACGTGCTTGTAATTTATTGCGGACCTCTCAGTCCCAATAACAACTCATCCGCACGTTCTCTCAAGGAAAAATCTACCGATGAAACAATGGAGCCTGTTACTGCTGCGCATCTCACTCGGCTGGCTGCTGGTGATTTGGGGCATCGATAAAGTTGTCAATGTTGAGCACGGCGTTGCGATCGCCAACAAATTTTACATGGGCATGTTCGCTGCCGATAACCTGATCCAAGCGGGTGGCGTGTTACAGGTGCTGGCCGGTTTATTAGTGGTGGCCGGCTTTCTGCGCCGCTGGGTCTACCCCATTCAATTGCTCCTCAGCGCTGCGACTTTGTTTGCCGTCGCCCAATCGGTGATTGATCCATGGAGCTGGTTCTTTACCGGCAGCAATGCGCTGTTTTACCCCTCGCTGATCATCTTTGCCGGTTGCCTAGTGATCATGGCCTGGCGTGATGAGGATCGCCTTGCCCTCGATAGGCTGCGCGCGAAACCAACCAGCGCCTAGAGCGAGGCCGTGCTCAGGGCCGTCGTAGGGTGCGTCAACGCGAAGCTTGGCCACCATGGCGTGGCAAATTATTAAATATTTGTGGTGCCAATGGTGGCTGAAAAAAGCGTCAACCACCTACAAGAGCGTCAAGCACCGGGGGCGCCTGTAAGGCCGGGGCGCAAAAAAAATCCCACTAGGTGGGATTTTTTATGGCACTGATCTTTTGTTACTTCTCGACGAAAGCCCGTTCGATCAAGTAGTCACCTGGTTCGCCCATGCGCTTGGAAACACTCAGGCCGAAGCTGTCCAGCACTTCGCTGGTTTCATCAAGCATGCTCGGGCTGCCGCAAATCATTGCGCGGTCGTCTTGCGAGTTGATGGGCGGCAAACCAATATCGCGGAACAATTTGCCGCTGCGCATAAGGTCGGTCAGGCGGCCCTGATTCTCGAACTCTTCGCGGGTTACGGTTGGGTAATAGATGAGCTTCTCTTTCAGGGCATCACCGAAGTATTCATTTTTCGGCAAGTGCTCGGTGATGAACTCACGGTAGGCCACTTCGTTAACATAGCGAACGCCATGAACCAGCACGACTTTTTCGTAGCGCTCATAGGTTTCAGGGTCTTGAATCACGCTCATAAAGGGCGCCAAACCAGTACCAGTGCTCAACAGGTAGAGGTGCTTACCTGGCAGCAGGTCGTCAAGAATCAAGGTGCCGGTTGGTTTGCGGCTAACCATCAATTCATCACCTGGCTTAAGGTGCTGCAACTGCGAAGTCAGCGGACCGTCTTGCACCTTGATGCTGAAGAACTCAAGGTGCTCTTCGTAGTTCGGGCTGGCGATCGAGTACGCACGCATCAGTGGGCGACCTGTATCCTGCTGCAAACCAATCATTACAAACTGGCCATTTTCAAAACGCAGCCCGGCATTGCGGGTGGTTTTGAAGCTGAACAGCGTGTCATTCCAATGGTGGACGCTGAGCACACGCTCGACGTTCAAATTGCTCATGCAGGTATCCTCGCTAAATTACGCTACCCACTGTGGGTAATTGCGCTGCATTCTAGAGGCGCGCACAATATCTGTTAAGTGAATTATTAAGATATAGGTTATCGGTTATATAGATATGCGATTTACGCTTAGACAACTCCAGGTATTTGTTGCTGTTGCCCAGCAAGAAAGCGTGTCCCGTGCGGCCGAATCCTTAGCCCTTTCGCAGTCGGCCACCAGTACATCGGTCACTGAGCTGGAACGGCAAACCGACTGCCAATTATTCGATCGTGCTGGCAAACGACTGACCCTCAATGCCCTGGGCCATCAATTGCTGCCGCAAGCGGTTGCACTGATTGACCAGACCAAAGAGATTGAGCGCCTACTGGCCGGAAAAAGCGGCTTTGGCACCTTGAATGTCGGTGCCACCCTGACAGTGGGCAATTACCTGGCCACCTTATTGATTGGCAACTTTATGCAGTTGCACCCCGAATGCCGGGTCAAGCTGCAGGTACACAACACCGCCCATGTGGTACAGCAAGTGGCGCATTACGAGCTGGATCTGGGGCTGATTGAAGGCGACTGCCAACACCCCGATATTGAAGTGCAGCCATGGGTGGAAGATGAGCTTGTAGTCTTCTGTGCGCCGCAACATCCACTGGCGCAAAGCAAAATAGCCAGCGTAGATGAGCTTAGCCGCGAAGCCTGGATTCTCCGTGAACAGGGCTCGGGCACCCGCCTGACCTTCGATCAAGCCATGCGTCATCACCCTAATCCGCTGAATATTCGCCTGGAGTTGGAACATACCGAGGCGATCAAGCGCGCGGTTGAGTCGGGGTTGGGTATTGGCTGTATTTCACGCCTTGCGTTGCGCGATGCATTTCGTCGCGGCAGCCTGGTGGCCGTTGAAACGCCGGACCTGGATCTACGCCGCCAGTTTTACTTCATCTGGCATCAACAAAAGTACCAAACCGCGGCGATGCGCGCGTTTCTGGAGTTGTGTCAGACCCTGACTGCCGGGGTCACCCGCAGCGATGAGATCGTATTGCCGACAATTGCCTGAAGTGCTTGCGACTGGCCGAAATGACCGCTGCAGCAGTTAGCCGAGCAGAATAATCAGCCAGACGCAGCCAATCAGCGAAAGCGAAACAAACTGGGCGGCGCTGCCCATGTCTTTGGCATTCTTTGACAGCGGGTGCAGGTCCAGTGAAATACGGTCTATCGCCGCCTCAACCGCAGAGTTGAGCAGTTCAACAATCAATGCCAGCAAGCAAACCGCGACCATCATCGCCCGCTCGCCTCTGCTCACATCAATAACCAACGCCAGCGGAATCAGTACCACGTTGAGCAGTACCAGCTGACGAAATGCAGCCTCTCCGGTAAATGCCGCGCGCAGTCCATCGAGAGAATAACCGGTCGCATTGAGGATGCGCCTAAGGCCAGTCTGGCCCTTGAATGGAGACATAAGATGATAACCACTAACAGAAAAGGACGGCAGGCTACGCCAACCGCCGATAAAAGTCTGATTTTTTCAGGGTGACAGGAACGGCTTCAACCCCAAGGCCGAGACCGTCATTCAACTCAAACCGTTGTAGCGCTAGGAATACTTTCGAGTTGCTGCAACAACAATGCTGCCTGCGTTCGTGTCCGCACCCCCAATTTGCGAAATATCGCAGTGACATGGGCCTTCACTGTTGCCTCTGAAACACCCAGCTCATAGGCAATCTGCTTGTTCAGCAGGCCTTCACACACCATGGTCAATACGCGAAATTGCTGCGGCGTCAGACTGGCAAGACCCGCACTCGCCGCTTTGGCTTCAGCGGACACGCTCTGCGCCTCGGCACTGATTTCTGGCCACCACGCCTCACCATCTAGAATCAGACGAACGGCCTGTTGGATGGTTTCAAGCGAGCTGGATTTTGGAATGAAGCCACTGGCGCCAAACTCTTTAGAGCGCAATACCACTGCAGACTCTTCCTGGGCAGAGATCATTACCACCGGTATTTGCGGGTACTGGCCACGTAGCAAGACCAATCCGGAAAAGCCATAGGCGCCCGGCATATTCAGGTCGAGCAAAACCAGGTCCCAATCCGGCTTCTCAGTCAAACGACTTTCTAACTCAGCAATGCTTGCCGCCTCAACCAGCCGCACCCCCGGCCCTAAACCCAGGGTTAGCGCTTGTTGCAGCGCACTGCGAAACAAAGGATGGTCATCAGCGATCAGGATTTCGTAAACAGCCATGGCAGATCCCGTTATTTTTATGAGGGCAAGAGGTATTTCAACTGGTACTTAATTCAACACTTTAGCAACCCCTGCACCCGGCGCGAGCCCCAAATGCGCCTAAGGCGGCGCCCAGCATGCCGAGCGAATACGGGGTGGTCAAGCGCAATACTTTCCGGCAAAGTCAGCGCCCCTGAAATTAATGAGCCTTTTGTATGCGAAGCCAAGCCCTGCGCGCCGATCTTTTGATGCTAGTCACCGCCATCATTTGGGGCTCCGCATTTGTTGCACAACGTCTAGGCATGGACTCAATCGGGCCATTTCTATACAGCGGCTTACGCTTCTCACTGGCTGCAGTGGCGCTATTCGCTGTGCTGCCTTTGCTTTCGCGCGGTAAAGCGGCGGCGAAACCGCCCTTGGATAAAAGCTTGTTGTGCGGCGGAGCGATCATGGGCCTCGCATTGGCCATTGGCATCAACTTACAACAAGTTGGCCTGTTGTTCACCAGCGTGACTAATTCCGGATTTATCACCGGCCTCTACGTCATTATCGTGCCCATACTTGGCCTGTTCATCGGTCAGCGCAGCGGCATGGGCATCTGGCTAGGCGCAAGTCTGGCGGTTATCGGCATGTTTTTGCTCAGTGTGGGTGAAGGCTTCACTGTCGCATCGGGTGATTGGTTGCAACTGGCAGGGGCGTTTGTTTGGGGGATTCATGTGCTGCTGGTTGGCTTTTTTGCGACCCGTCATGACCCACTGCGCCTTGCGGTGATTCAGTTTGTCACGTGCGCCGTGATCAGCATGACGCTGGCGCTGATATTCGAGCCTTTTGCGCTGGAATCAATTATTGCGGCCGCCCCGGCGATCATTTACGGCGGCATATTTGGGGTTGCCATTGGTTTTACCCTTCAGGTGGTCGCACAAAAACACGCGATCGCCTCCCATGCGGCGATTATCCTTTCCCTGGAAGCTGTATTTGCCGCGATTGCAGGCGCAATCTTGCTGAGTGAGACACTTGAGCTACGCGGCTATATAGGCTGTGCCTTAATGTTCGCCGGTATGCTCCTGGCTCAGCTATGGCCGAAAAAGCCAGTCGTTGGCATCGCCGCTACGGTATAAGCGCAAAGAAGCGGCAGCCGTTTGTGCCTACTGCAAAAACGGCTGTAACCGGCGATGCACAGGATCGCCCAGATCCACTGCTCGCGGCGCCTTGGCCGCTAAATAGTGCTGACTGAACACATCAAAATACGCATTTAAGCCGTCTGCAGCGCGCTGATCACCCGCTAACTCAAGACACAATGCAGCGACCTCTGCGGTACACAGTTGCTCATTGCGGGTCGAGCGGCGCAGGTGGTAGCGCGACAGGCGCTCAGGCTCGAGACTCAACACCGGCAGATTATCGAGGTAAGGGCTTTTGCGGAACATTTTGCGCGCTTCGGTCCACGTCGCATCCAGCAGCACGAATAAAGGCCGCTTGCCTGGCTCGACCCTAACCTCGCTAACCACCCTTTCAGGCGCCACATACTCACCCGGAAATACCAGATAAGGCTGCCACTGCGGATCATTGAGCAACGCCGGCAACCCTGGGTCAACTTCTGTGCGCAGCCAACCAAAGGCGCTGGTGTCGGCGATTACATCAGCAATAAGCCACCCAGTATTGCTCGGTTTAAGCACTTCAACGTCATGCATGATCAGACACATGGCGGACTGCGCCTCAATACGCGGACGCCAGGCGCACAGGCAATGGGTCTGGGCGATTCGACACTGATTGCAGCGCAAAGCCTTGGAGCCACGGGCCAGAAACGGTTTTTCACTGCGCGCCAAACGCACATCGCGCAAACGCGCTACAGCGTGGCTCATGCACACACCCCATGATAAAAAAAGCTTTGCATAGTCAATCCTGCATTAATCGGCGCGCAGTCTAACAAAGCCCAGCGCATCTGGCTTAACTGACCGGCATGAGCGGCTTTCGCACACCGCCGGGGCTAATTTTGCTGCCGACCAAAGACTTGAGCGTTATCATGGTCTTCTGCTGAACCTCTGCAGGTGCTTACCTGTCGAAGGATTGAAATGACTGTGGAGACTTGGATGTTACGCCTAACTGCTCTAACTCTGGCCCTGAGCCTACCCCTTGCTGCCCATGCTTCCTCGCTTAAAGATTATGAGCTGACCAAAATGCTGCAAAGCGTCGCTCAGGAAAGCAGCGTCGGCACACCTCGCGCCATCAACGCGGACATTCTCGACCAAGGCTACACGGTTGAAGGTCATACTCTGATTAACCACTTAAGCGTGCAGCCGCGCCATGCCGCGCAAATGCGCAACAATCTCGACTCAGTGCGAGCACAACTGGGCAAAAGCGTCTGCACCAATGGCGGTTTCCATAAGCTGCTCAATGAAGGTGCAGAACTGCGCTACGAATTCACTGAGTACAAAACCAACAAGCCAATCGTTCGCGAAACATTCGACAAAGGCGATTGCGGCCAATAAGCCTTCCAATGGCATGTGCAACGCAAGGTTGCTCATGCCAGCCTTCGGCCTGTCACCCAGCAATGGCCTTTCAAGTTGCCACAGCCAAGCCATACTTGTGAAACGCTGGCTGCACTTCTGCCAAGGAGCCACCCCATGCCTGATGAACCGGACGACTACCTGGCCCGGCATTTCCAAACCAGTGGCATTGATCTGCGCAGCAAAGTCGATGAACTGACAACGCTGATCGCACCCGCCAACAGCCTTAATCGTGAACTGTACCGTGAAATGCTGATCACGGTTATTCGCATGGGCCAAGCCGACCGCAATCGCTGGGACGCAAAGATCATGCTGCAGACCCTGCGCGAAATGGAGCATGCCTTTTCAGTGCTTGAACAATTCAAGCGCCGGCGCAAGATCACGGTATTTGGTTCTGCACGGACGCCGGTTGATCACCCGATTTACCAACTGGCTCGTGAACTGGGCGGCCAACTGGCCCACCACGACTTGATGGTCGTCACCGGCGCGGGTGGCGGCATTATGGCCGCCGCGCACGAAGGCGCAGGGCTTGATAACAGCCTTGGGTTCAATATCACCCTGCCCTTTGAGCAAAACGCCAATGCGACAGTCAACGGGTCGGCCAACCTGCTGTCGTTCCACTTCTTCTTCCTGCGCAAACTGTTTTTCGTCAAGGAAGCCGACGCCTTGGTACTGTGCCCCGGCGGCTTTGGCACGCTAGATGAAGCCATCGAAGTCCTGACCTTGATTCAAACCGGTAAAAGCCCGCTGGTTCCGGTAGTGCTGCTCGATCAGCCCGGCGGTAACTTCTGGCAAGAGGCGTTGCAATTCATCGAGCGCCAACTCAAAGGCAATGGCTATATTCTTGCCAGCGACCTGAACTTGATGACCTTGGTATATAGCGCCGAGGCGGCCGTTGCGCAGATCACCCAGTTCTACAGCAACTACAACTCCAGTCGCTGGCTGAACAAACGCTTTGTCATTCGCCTCAACCACCCGCTCACCGACTCGGCACTGACGGCGATACGCCGTGAGTTCAGTGATATCAGCAAGAATGGCGACTTCGAACTCCAGGACAAGGCGGATGAAGACCAGGATACTGCCGAACTGGCAAACCTGCCGCGCTTGATCTTCGACTTCAACGGCCGTAACCACGGTCGCCTGCGCGAGATGATTGATTTGATTAACGTCGATCAGAACTGGCTGAGCAGCTAGTCGTTAAGCCTGCCGCTAAGCAGCTTACCAATAAGCTCCAACGGATAACCGCGGTAGCTCAAGAAGCGGCCTTGCTTGGCCCGTTCACGCATATCCTGTGGCAACTGCCCGGCGTATTTGCGCTGCCAGACATCGGCAAGCTGCTCGGCCCAATCGATACCACTTTCGGCCAATGCTTGCTCAATCTCGGCGCGGACCAAGCCACGCTGAGTCAGTTCTTCACGTATACGTACAGGCCCGTAACCCGAGCGGGCACGGTAGCGGATAAAGCTTTCCCGGTAGCGCGCTTCAGACAACAAGCCCTCTTCCGTTAACCGGTCGAGGGCTGGGTCTATCAAATCATCCGTTGCGCCGCGCTGGCGCAACTTACGCACTAACTCAACACGCCCATGTTCGCGGCGAGCCAGCAAATCCATTGCGGCTCGCCTAACGGCTGTGGGGTTGTCGAGTATTGCGCTCAAGCTTTAAGCGTCGACTTCAGCGTCAACCGGCGCTTCAGCACCCGCCTTGGCAGGCGTGGCTGGAACCAACAGCTTTTCACGGATCAGGCCCTCAACAGTGCGGGCGATCTCTGGGTTATCTTCCAGATACTTGGCCGAGTTGGCCTTACCCTGACCAATCTTGCTGCCTTGGTAGCTGTACCAGGCGCCTGATTTTTCCAAGAACCCGTGCAACACACCGAGGTCGATGATTTCGCCATTACGGTAGATGCCTTTGCCGTACAAAATCTGGAACTCAGCCTGACGGAATGGCGGTGCAACTTTGTTTTTCACCACTTTTACGCGAGTTTCACTGCCGACAACCTCATCGCCTTCTTTGACCGCACCCGTACGACGAATGTCCAAACGTACCGAGGCGTAGAACTTCAGGGCGTTACCACCTGTGGTGGTTTCCGGGCTGCCGAACATCACACCGATTTTCATACGGATCTGGTTAATGAAGATCACCAAGCAATTGGCGTTCTTGATGTTACCCGTGATTTTACGCAGCGCCTGCGACATCAAACGCGCTTGGAGGCCGACGTGCATGTCGCCCATCTCGCCTTCGATTTCCGCTTTTGGCACCAGTGCCGCTACGGAGTCGACCACAATGACGTCGACTGCGTTTGAGCGCACCAACATATCGGTGATTTCCAGCGCCTGCTCGCCGGTGTCTGGCTGCGAAACCAGCAGGTCGTCAACATTGACGCCCAGCTTGCCAGCGTATTCAGGGTCAAGGGCATGCTCGGCATCGACGAATGCGCAGGTAGCGCCAAGCTTTTGTGCTTCAGCGATAACCGACAATGTCAGCGTGGTTTTACCCGAGGATTCAGGACCGTAAATCTCGACAATACGGCCTTTTGGCAAACCGCCAATACCCAGCGCGATGTCCAAGCCCAAAGACCCGGTAGAGATTGCCGGGATTGCCTGGCGATCGTGATCGCCCATGCGCATGACAGCGCCTTTACCAAATTGCTTTTCAATCTGGCCTAGGGCAGCAGCCAAAGCGCGCTTCTTATTCTCGTCCATTGAAGTCCTCACGTGATCAAGAGGGCCTGACGGCCGCCAACAACTGTATAAGTAGCCAGTATTATTCCATAGGCTTGGCCGTCCGCCTACCCCAGAGTTGGATTTTCTTTTGCAGTGAGGCGTATCAGCCCCTCTAGCGCGGCTATAACCGTTTGTCGACGGACACTTTGTCGATCACCGGCGAACTGTTTGCGCACGCTGTACACCTGCTCAGCATCGCCCCAGGCTATCCAGACGGTGCCAACCGGCTTCTCCTTGGAGCCGCCGTCGGGTCCAGCTACACCGCTAACCGCGACGGCGTAGCGCGCGCCACTTTGCGCCTGAGCACCGCGCACCATGGCCTCGACCACCTCGCGACTCACAGCGCCCAGCAGCACAAACAGTTCGGGGCCAACGCCCAGCTGTTTGGTTTTCTGCCCATTGGAATAGGTCACGTAACCCGCCTCGAACCAGGCAGAGCTGCCGGGCACGCGGGTAATTGCCTCGGCAATACCACCCCCGGTACAGGATTCAGCGGTGCTGACCTGTGCATGCAGTTCAGTCAGCTTACGACCTAAATGTTCCGCCAAGCGGGTCAAGTCAGATTGATTTACGTGCATCTTCACTCCGGGGTTAAAGCGCGCTAGGTGAATACCCTACACCAGACACCTTGGCGATTCAGCCGGACAGTTAATACGCTGCGCGCAGGCAATGCAGCACAGCTTGTTGGCCGGGACCTTTTTAACGCAGGGACAGCATCATGGTCAGGGGGGAAAGCTCAGGGCAGCGCTTAAATCCAGCATGGTGCTCATAGAACGCGGCGAGTTTATCGTCGAGCGGGTGAACCAGCACCGCCGATGTGCCGACCGCTTGTGATGCAAATATGCAGCGACTGATTGCATCTTGTAAGAGGTCAACAGCGTACCCCTGCCCTTGCGCTTCTACTGTCAGCCCCATTCGGCCCAAAATCGTCACGGGATGGGCATTTGGCGAGTTTCGTTGATGGCGTCTTGGCGTAACGTGCTGGCGAGCAATCGACCCGGCAGACAGCGTGTAGTAGCCAGCAACGCGCTTACTACCTGCAAAGCAGGTGACATAAACCACTGCGAGTTTGTTTTGCTGGGCCTTGCGAGCCGTTTTGTGCAGATAGTTATTGATCGACAACTCGCCACAATCGAACTCAGTGAGATCATGGGATGAGTTCAATTTTTCCGGCTTGCTCAACTCCACCGTGTAGGCTTGCTCATCAGTTTCTGTAGACATTTATTGGCCGTTACTGGGTCGGCCTCAAGCGCTTGCTCAAACCGATCAAATGCGTCGTCACTGAGAATATACAACTGTCGATCCCGAATAATTTCCTCGGCCCGCTGGCACGCGGCATCCAAAATAAAGCTGGTCCGATCAGTCCCCAATAACTCAACCGCCGCATCAATCAAGCTGCGTTTCTTGGTATCAACCCGCATATTAATGGGGACGGGCTTCTCACGTTCAACTGTCGTGGCCATTACTTGTTCCTGCTCTCGATAACCTGTGCTTAGGCGCCTGTCGTCACGCTCGCCGAGCGTCGCTTTGCACCTGAGCATAAACCAACGTCGGGGCAATCAAGCACCTTACCAATGATGGTACAACACGGTATAGCTAACGTGTAGCTGTATATGCATATGACTTACAGCTCCACCCTCAAACACAACGCCGATCAGGTTCTCCCCGTGTTAACCTTGAGCGATGTGAGGCCTGCCCGTTGTTACGTTTTACCGAGGCCGAGTAAGCATGCATTTCACGCTTACATTTCGTCCAAAATTCTTCAACTATCTGACGCTAAGCCATTGATGAATAAAGCTATTACTGACCTATCCGCCCACACCCCAATGATGCAGCAATATTGGAAATTGAAGAACCAGCACCCTGATCAGCTGATGTTCTATCGCATGGGCGACTTCTATGAAATCTTTTATGAAGATGCGAAAAAAGCCGCCAAGTTGCTCGACATCACCCTGACTGCGCGTGGGCAATCCGCCGGGCAGGCGATTCCCATGTGCGGCATTCCTTATCACGCCGCTGAAGGTTATCTGGCCAAACTGGTCAAGCTCGGCGAGTCGGTGGTTATTTGCGAGCAGGTCGGTGACCCGGCTACCAGCAAAGGCCCGGTGGATCGCCAAGTGGTGCGCATCATCACGCCGGGCACTGTCAGTGACGAAGCGTTGCTCGATGAGCGTCGCGATAATCTGATTGCCGCCGTCCTCGGCGACGAGCGCCTGTTTGGTCTGGCCGTGCTCGATATCACCAGCGGCCGTTTCAGTGTGCTGGAAATCAAAGGCTGGGAAAACCTGCTGGCCGAGCTAGAGCGCCTCAATCCGGTGGAGTTGATGATCCCGGATGATTGGCCACAGGGCTTGCCTGCCGAAAAGCGTAAAGGTGTGCGCCGCCGTGCCCCGTGGGACTTTGAACGTGACTCTGCACACAAAAGCCTTTGCCAGCAGTTCGCCACGCAGGACCTGAAAGGCTTTGGCTGCGAATCGCTGACCTTGGCCATCGGTGCGGCGGGTTGCTTGCTCGCCTATGCCAAGGAAACCCAACGCACCGCGCTGCCCCATTTGCGCAGCCTGCGCCATGAGCGACTCGACGACACGGTGATTCTCGATGGCGCCAGCCGGCGCAATCTTGAGCTAGATATCAATCTGGCTGGCGGCCGCGAAAATACCCTGCAATCGGTGGTTGACCGCTGCCAGACGGCCATGGGCAGTCGCCTGCTCAGCCGCTGGCTAAATCGCCCGTTACGCGAACTCAGCATCCTTCAGGCTCGGCAAGAGTCAATCACCTGCCTGCTTGAGCGTTATCGCTTTGAAACCCTGCAACCGCAGCTCAAGGAAATTGGTGACCTTGAACGGATTCTTGCGCGGATTGGCCTGCGTAATGCACGGCCACGTGATCTGGCTCGCCTGCGCGATGCATTGGCGGCGTTGCCTGAACTGCAAAGCGCCATGGCCACGCTGGAATCGCCGCACCTGACGTCATTGGCCACTACCGTCAGCACTTATCCTGAATTGGCTGAATTACTCAGCAAAGCGGTGATCGATAACCCACCCGCAGTGATTCGCGATGGTGGCGTACTCAAGACCGGTTACGACGCAGAGCTCGACGAGTTGCAATCGCTGAGCGAAAACGCCGGCCAGTACCTGATGGATCTGGAAACCCGCGAAAAATCCCGCACCGGCTTGGCCAATCTTAAGGTTGGCTACAACCGGGTCCACGGCTATTTCATCGAGCTGCCGAGCAAGCAGGCGGAGTCGGCTCCGGCCGATTACATCCGTCGGCAGACGCTCAAAGGGGCAGAGCGCTTTATCACCCCTGAACTGAAAGAGTTTGAAGACAAAGCGCTGTCGGCCAAGAGCCGTGCGCTGGCCCGTGAAAAAGTGCTCTATGAGGAACTGCTCGAACACTTGATCACCCTGCTCTCGCCCTTGCAGGACAGCGCCTCGGCGCTGGCAGAACTGGACGTGCTGAGCAATTTGGCCGAACGTGCGCTGAACCTGGACTTGAATTGCCCGCACTTTGTTGATGAACCCTGCATGCGCATCAACCAGGGCCGCCATCCGGTGGTCGAGCAGGTGCTGACCAAGCCCTTCGTGGCCAATGACCTGAACCTTGATGACGATACGCGCATGCTGGTGATTACCGGACCGAACATGGGCGGTAAATCGACCTATATGCGCCAGACCGCATTGATTGTCTTACTCGCCCACATCGGCAGTTTTGTTCCGGCGGCGAGTTGCGAGTTGTCGCTGGTTGACCGTATTTTCACCCGTATTGGCTCCAGCGATGACCTCGCCGGTGGCCGCTCGACCTTTATGGTTGAAATGAGTGAAACCGCCAACATCCTGCACAACGCCACCGAACGAAGTTTGGTCCTGATGGACGAAGTCGGTCGAGGCACCAGTACCTTTGACGGTTTGTCACTGGCGTGGGCGGCGGCTGAGCAGTTGGCGAAACTGCGCGCCTACACACTCTTTGCCACGCATTATTTTGAACTCACCGTGTTGCCAGAGAGCGAGCCATTAGTGGCCAACGTGCATCTCAATGCCACGGAACATAATGAGCGTATTGTATTTTTACACCACGTGTTACCCGGGCCGGCTAGCCAGAGCTATGGTTTAGCTGTGGCACAACTGGCCGGGGTGCCCAACGCAGTGATCCTGCGTGCACGTGAACATCTGGCGCGGCTTGAAACCACAAGCTTGCCGCACGACCTGCCTCGAACCGAGCCGGGAAAAGCAGCAGCGCCGCAACAAAGCGATATGTTTGCCAGCCTTGCGCATCCGTTGCTGGAAGAATTATCCAAGATCAATCCGGATGATTTAACCCCACGACATGCACTGGAATTGTTATATGCATGGAAGACGCGAGTCTAACGCCCGCGCCAACAAGCTGTTAGAATCCTGCGCGCTCGAAACAGCTATGTGCTAAAGCCTGGCACTGAATTAAGCTTTTCGAGCCGAGAGACCGTTTATGAGGGCAGTCTCGCGCCGTAGCCTGAGGAGAGAATTAGAATGACCTTCGTCGTCACCGACAACTGCATCAAGTGCAAATACACCGACTGTGTGGAAGTCTGTCCGGTGGACTGCTTCTACGAAGGCCCGAACTTCCTGGTCATTCACCCGGACGAGTGCATTGATTGCGCGCTGTGTGAACCAGAATGCCCGGCACAAGCCATCTTCTCTGAAGATGAGGTGCCTGAGGACATGCAGGAATATATCGAGCTGAATGCTGACTTGGCTGAGGTCTGGCCAAATATCACCGAGAAGAAAGAGTCGCTCGCTGATGCTGAAGAGTGGGATGGTGTGAAAGACAAGCTTGAGCACCTAGAGCGCTAATAGCGCCTCGCCCCCTATAAAGACCCGCCTCGTGCGGGTTTTTTATTGCCCGGCAATCGCCTGCCAGCAAAAAACGCGGGCAAAAAAAGGGCGGTTTGACCCGCCCATTTTGTCCCTAGTCCCTTTATTTCCTGCTCATCGTCCTGATGAAATTGCATCCCGCAATTGTCCTGGCTGTTGTCCCTAACAACCTGTGTCAGTCCCTAGACACACCTTGATCATAAGTGATTTTTAGATCATCACAAGTGCTTGAAAACCTTCAAAAATATCTACAAAAACAGTCAGAATAATAAAATATCCATTAAATTCAACAAGTTAAATAATCCATAAAACTCTAACGCTCACAAATCCCATGCCAAGTAGCTGCAATGGCTTACACGCGCGTAAGCCTTTTCCTACAAATAATTTGCACAAAAAAACCGGCGCAAACCGGTTTTTTTGTGGAGGCCCACGTTTTACTGGAACAAGGAATCACTCGACAAACCGTTCTTTTCCAAGATTTCACGTAAACGCTTGAGCGCCTCTACCTGAATCTGCCTGACACGCTCACGGGTAAGGCCGATTTCCTGACCCACCTCCTCAAGCGTGCAATTCTCATGACCGCGCAAGCCGAAACGCCGGACCACAACTTCACGTTGCTTATCGGTGAGTTCGCACAGCCATTGATCGATGCTTTGTGACAGGTCGTCATCCTGCAACAGCTCGCAGGGATCTGTTGGTCGCTCATCGGTCAGTGTATCAAGCAGGGTTTTGTCGGAGTCCGAACCCAGTGACACGTCAACCGAAGACACCCGTTCATTAAGTCCGAGCATGCGCTTGACCTCACCAACGGGCTTGTCGAGCAAGTTGGCGATTTCTTCAGGGGAGGGTTCATGGTCAAGCTTTTGGGTCAGCTCACGGGCGGCGCGCAGGTAAACGTTAAGTTCTTTGACCACATGAATCGGCAACCGAATGGTGCGCGTTTGATTCATGATTGCCCGTTCGATTGTCTGACGAATCCACCAGGTGGCGTACGTCGAGAAGCGGAAGCCACGCTCAGGGTCGAATTTTTCGACAGCGCGAATCAAACCGAGGTTGCCTTCTTCAATAAGGTCCAGCAATGAAAGACCGCGATTGACATAGCGCCTGGCGATCTTAACAACCAATCGCAGGTTGCTTTCGATCATGCGCTTGCGTCCAGCTGGGTCGCCTTTTTGCGCCAGTCGGGCAAAAAAGACTTCTTCTTCTGGACTCAGAAGTGGAGAAAAACCAATTTCGTTGAGGTACAGCTGCGTTGCATCTAATGCCCGCGTGTAATCGATGTACTTGTGTTGCTTAGGTGTTGCCGTCTTCGCCTTGGCCTTGGGTCGTTTAGCCGGTGCTTCGACACTTACATCTCCCATGTCCCCCAAGACGACACCTGGCTCTATAAGGAGCACATCGTCGTCTACGTCAAACTCGGGCACTAGTTTTTTTTTGAGAGCCATTTCTATTATCCCTTGCTGAGTTCGACAGCAAGCTCCGGCGTTACCTGCTCCATGGCGGCACCCGAGCCCGTCCCTCCTATGCTGGGGAAACAGGCAGACAACCAATCATTGGCGTGGCAAAAATTGCAAGGGATCTACAGGCTTGCCCTGACGGCGAATTTCAAAATGTAGCTTCACCCGGTCAGTGCCCGTTGAACCCATTTCAGCAATTGCTTGCCCTGCTTTGACCTTTTGCCCCTCTTTCACCAAGAGCCTGCGGTTATGTCCGTAGGCACTTACATAGGTACTGCTATGTTTGATGATCACCAACTCGCCGTAGCCCCGTAATCCACTCCCGGCGTATACCACTGAGCCATCAGACGCAGCTAAAACAGGCTGGCCCAAATCTCCGGCGATATCAATGCCTTTATTCAAACTACCGTTTGAGGAAAATCGTCCAATAACCGTACCTTTGGTAGGCCACGTCCAGCCTGATGATGTGCCACTTACAGACTTCACTTGGGAGGTCGCCACCACGGGTTTGCTGGCAACAGGCTTGACGGTGCTAGTCGATGTAGCCGGACGAACGGTACGGGTGGACGAACCGCGTACGCTTGGCTGTTTAGCGACCACGACCGAGGAAGGTTTCTTGCCGTCAAAACGAATCGGCTGACCGACCCTCAACGTATAAGGAGCCGGAATGCCGTTGCGCGCGGCGAGCTCTTTCCAGTCCCAGCCAAAGCGGAAGGCAATCGAATAAAGCGTATCGCCACGCCTGACCAGGTACTGGCCACTGGTAACATGGGGCTGCTTTGATGTAATGGGCACAGATCGGCCATTGCGGTCCAACACCTGAACCCCACCGGCCGGTGAGCTTGAACAACCCGATAAAATGAACGACAGAACTAAACCACTCAACAGGCATCGAGTGTTGCTATTGCGAATGCACGCTTGAATGGCGTCGAAACTCACCGGTCTCTCCCTTACTGGCTATTAGCGCCTGACACTATTGTGCAGGATTTATTGATTATGCTCAGCGCTTAACTGCTGACGCCCCGCAAACCACTCCAAACCTAACACTAGAACGACCCCCAGCAACGCGAGCAGCACGGCCAATACCAGTTGCGGGTCTTGGCCACTGACTTCGGCAAAGCGTGCAGGCAGAAGATTAGCCTGTAGCAGGGGAACCTGTTGCCCGTGACGGTCGGTAAACCAAGTCAGCGTCTCCTTCCATGGCCAGATCTTGTTCAATGAGCCAAGCATCAACCCCGTCAGGAATGCTAAAGAAAGGTCACGATAACAGCGTAGAAGCCAGCGCAAAAAGCCTGCAAAGCTGACAAGCCCCACTACACAGCCTGCGGCAAAGAGGGCGAGAACACCAATATCCAGTGCCTTGACCGACGCCAATATAAAACTGTACATGCCCAGCAGTAACAAGATGAAGCTGCCCGAAATGCCCGGCAAAATCATTGCGCAAATCGCAATGGCGCCCGCAAAAAAGATACTCAACGGATCAGTACCAAGATGAACCGGCGAAGCCACTGTTATCCAATAAGCAAAGGCTGCGCCCATGGCAAAGCTTAGGATACGCGTCCAATTCCAACGGCTTATCTCACGGGACACCATATGCGCTGAAACCAGCACCAAGCCAAAAAAGAATGACCACACCGGGATCGGGTGCTGTTCGAGTAAATAGGTAATCAATCGGGCAAGACTGGCGATACTGGTCAGAATGCCGGCAAAGAGCACCAGCAAAAATGTCGCATTGGCAGTCGCCCAAGCCTCGGCAAAGCGCCCGCGGACTGCCAGCAGCGCAGCGCGTGGCATGCTCGAGATAGACTTGAGTAATTCGTCGTAGATACCGCTGATAAAGGCGATGGTGCCACCCGACACGCCCGGCACAACGTCCGCTGCGCCCATGGCCACACCTTTGGCGTAGAGCAAAAAGTATTTTTTCATAAACCCGTCAGAGCTAATGTTAAGCCAGTGGCCCATTGAGCAAAGGTACAAACCGTACCGCGTCGAGAATGTGCCGCGAGTAACCCTGCTCATCACGAATGATCAACATCAACTGCTGCACATCGCCGGAGCCAACCGGTATCACCAGCCGTCCACCCGGGGCAAGCTGATCCAATAGCGCCTGCGGTACCTCAGACGCTGCCGCGGTGACAATGATGCCATTGTAAGGCGCCAGTGCCGGCCAGCCTTCCCAGCCATCTCCCCAACGAAAGACAACGTTGCGCAGGTTCAGTTCGACCAAGCGCTCTTTGGCACGCTCCTGCAGCCCCTGAATTCGCTCGACGCTGAATACCCGCTCGACCAGTTGCGAAAGTATGGCGGTCTGATAACCCGAACCGGTGCCGATCTCCAGCACTTTATCCAAAGGCCCGGCTTCGAGCAGCAACTCACTCATGCGCGCAACCATATAGGGCTGCGAAATCGTTTGGTTGTGGCCAATAGGCAACGAGGTGTCTTCATAAGCACGATGAGAAAAGGCCTCATCGACAAACATATGGCGCGGTGTACGGCGAATGACTTCCAACACTTTTGCGTTGGACAACCCCTCTTCATAGAGCCGCTGGATAAGCCGCTCACGGGTACGCTGGGAAGTCATGCCGCTGCCACGGCGGTTCATTTCATCTTGTTCGCGATTCATTAAACTAAGCTCTCCAGCCATGGTTGCAAGCTGTTAAAGCCATCCTGAAAAGTACGGTCTAATTGTAAAGGAGTGATCGAGACATAGCCTTGCATCACCGCATGAAAATCTGTGCCTTGGCCGCCATCTTCAGCATCGCCCGCCACTGCGATCCAGTAGCCGACTTTACCCCGCGGATTTGTCACTTTAACCGGTGCGGCGGCGCGCGCACGGTGGCCCAGACGTGTTACCTGAATCCCGCGGATATGCTCCAAGGGTAAATTAGGAATATTCACATTAAGCACAGTGCGCGGCGGCAAATCGAGGTGCTCGTGAGCTTCTACCAGCTTACGGGCAAAGTAGGCCGCTGTCGGCAGGTTATCGGTTTGGCGTGACAATAACGAGAAGGCAAATGCCGGACGCGACAAAAAGCGCCCTTCAAGCGCTGCAGCGACCGTGCCGGAGTAGAGCACATCATCGCCAAGGTTAGCGCCCAGATTAATCCCGGAAACGACCAAGTCGGCCACTTCGGGAAGCAGCCCATTCAGGGCTAAATGCACGCAATCAGTCGGCGTGCCATTAACGCTGATGTATCCGTTGTCCAGTGTGCAGGGATGCAACGGACGGTCGAGCGTCAGCGAACTGCTGGCGCCACTTTTGTCCTGATCCGGTGCAATCACAGTACAGTCAGCATAATCAGCTAACGCAGCGTGTAGCGCGGCAATGCCTGGCGCCATCACTCCGTCATCGTTTGAAATCAGAATACGCATGGGTTGTCCGTATGCCCTGTCGGCAATAGATCGACAAGCTCGCGCACCAATACGGTGGCGAAGCATCCAGCCGGCAGGACGAATTCCAGTTGCAGAATGTCAGACTCGGGATAATGCCACGTAAGGCCACCAATGGGGAGGCGCAGAATGCGACGTTCGTGCGCCATGTCCGCTTCTGCTAGCCAGTGGGCCAAGTCTTTTTCGCGTTCACCAACACGCTGCTCGAGTGCCTGTACCGCGCCTGCGGTTGACGGCGCACCCAACCCCCAAAGCGGGCCCGTTGGATGTACATCCAGAATCGCCAGCCGAGGATCGTTGCATTCAGCCTCCCCAGCCATAAAAAAGCTGCGGCTGTCAGTAAAGGCCAACAAGTCACCCACCTGAGCTTTGTTCCAGTTCCCCTCAGCAACCCGTGCAGCCAGGACCTGGTTGAACAAGTAGCTGCGGGCCGCTGATAACAGCCGCGAACGAAGGTTGCGTTGCACGGGACGATCGTTGCGCTCGGCGTATTGGCGGGCATCAAATACATTGCCGCCCTCAAAGCCGAAGCGCTGCAAACCAAAATAGTTGGGCACACCCTGCTCGCGAATAGCATGCAAGCGTCTATCAAGGGCTTCACGATCAGCGCTCAACTGAGTCAGGCGCAGGGTGAAACCATTGGCCGCATGGGCGCCGCGCTGTAACTTACGTTGGTGACGCACCTGTTTGAGAATGCTAAGACTGGCGTCTTCGGCGGCGCTCAAGTCCGGGTTGGCCTTGCCCGGCAAATGCAGGCTGAACCACTGGCGCGTCAAGGCTTGTCGGTCTTTGAGCCCGGCATAGCTGATCAACTTCAGTTGCACGCCGGCGGCCTTTGCAAGACGTCTGGCCGCCTCTTCAGTATTCAGACCACGCTTTTCAACCCACAGCCATAAATGCTCGCCATCACCTGCCAAGGGAATGTCGAGCACCTCATCGACTTGAAAGTCTTCTGCACTGGCCTTGAGCACTGCGGTACCACAGGCATCGCCATGGGCCTTGGGGCCAAGGAGTTCACTTTCATTCATGGCCGAACCACCAGCGCTACCGCATGGACTGCGATGCCTTCTTCTCGGCCTGTGAAGCCAAGTTTTTCGGTGGTCGTGGCTTTAACATTGACCTGATCAAGCTCAATTTTAAGGTCTAGGGCGATCAGTGAGCGCATGGCTTCGATATGCGGGGCCATCTTCGGCGCTTGAGCAACAATAGTGGCGTCGAGATTACCTACCCGCCAGCCTTTAGCGGTGACCAAGGCGTACACGTGCCGCAACAAGACCCGGCTATCAGCCCCTTTGAAGGTCGGATCGGTGTCCGGAAAATGCTTGCCGATATCGCCCAGCGCCAGGGCACCGAGCAACGCATCAGCCAAGGCATGCAAAAGCACATCGCCATCCGAATGGGCAACGAGACCGAAAGGGTGAGGAATTTGAACACCGCCGAGGGTAATAAAATCACCCTCGCCAAAACGGTGTACATCATAGCCGTGGCCAATACGCATGCTGCTACTCATAAAAAAATCAGGCCCCAAAAAGATCAGGGCCTGATTCTACAACGCTATGCGCTTAAGCTGGGCATCGTTGTGTGTTGTGGCTATGGGAAAGCCCTACTTGAGCGCCAGTCAGCCCGGCGCATTTAAAGCTGCCGCATGGTGGCGCAGGTGATCGTCAATAAAGCTGGCGATAAAGTAGTAGCTATGGTCGTAGCCCGGCTGCAGCCGCAACGTCAATGGGTGCCCCACCGCTTGCGCCGCGGCTTGCAAAGCCTCTGGCTTTAACTGATTAACCAAGAAGTCATCACGGTCTCCCTGATCCACCAGCATTGGCAAACGCTCAGTGGCATCTGCCAGCAAGGCGCAAGCATCCCACTCACGCCAACGCGAGCGCTCTTCACCGAGATAACGGGTAAAGGCCTTTTCACCCCAAGGGCAGTTTATGGGGTTAACAATCGGCGCCAATGCCGACAGCGAATGATAACGCCCTGGGTTGCGCAAGGCGCAAATCAAGGCGCCGTGCCCGCCCATGGAGTGTCCACTGATACCGCGCTTGTCGGTAACCGGGAAGTTGGCCTCGATCAGCGCTGGCAGCTCTTGCACCACATAATCATGCATGCGGTAGTGGCGCGCCCAGGGCTCCTGCGTAGCATTCAGGTAAAAGCCTGCACCCAGCCCAAAATCATATGCGCCGTCCGGGTCATCCGGCACGCCCTCGCCACGTGGACTGGTATCGGATGCGACAATAATTAAACCCAGCTCGGCAGCGAGTTTGTGCGCTCCCGCCTTCTGCATAAAATTCTCATCGGTGCAGGTCAGCCCTGACAACCAATACAACACCGGCAACTTCACACCCTGCTCAGCCTGCGGGGGCAAATACACAGCAAAGGTCATATCGCAATTGAGTGTGCTCGACCGGTGACGGTAACGCTTGTGCCAGCCGCCACTGCTTTTCCGGCAGGAAATATTTTCCAGACTCATAAATCCACTCCTGACTAATCGACTAAACAGCAGCCAGTGCAAGCTGTATAACCAGCCTGCACCTTAGCTCAGCCGTTGCTTAGAAATTAATAACCGTGCGGATACTCTTGCCCTGATGCATCAGCGTGAACGCTTCGTTGATGTCTTCCAGCGGCATGTTATGGGTGATAAAGGTATCCAGCGGGATTTCACCTGTCTGCGCCTTCTCGACATAGCCCGGCAATTCAGTGCGGCCCTTGACCCCACCGAATGCCGAACCGCGCCAGACCCGACCGGTCACCAACTGGAAAGGCCGCGTGGAAATTTCCTGGCCCGCGCCTGCCACACCAATGATGATCGACTCACCCCAACCTTTGTGAGCGCACTCAAGGGCTGCACGCATAAGTTGCACATTGCCCACGCACTCAAAGGAGTAATCAACGCCGCCATCGGTCATTTCAACAATGACTTCCTGAATCGGCTTGGCAAAGTCCTTCGGGTTGACGAAGTCGGTGGCGCCCAGTTCGCGGGCAATATCAAATTTGCCTGGATTGATGTCGATGGCGATGATGCGTGAAGCCTTGGCCATCTTCGCGCCAATAATCGCCGCCAGACCAATACCTCCGAGACCGAAGATGGCCACCGTTGCGCCCTCCTCGACTTTAGCCGTGTTGAGTACAGCACCTATGCCGGTGGTGACACCGCAACCGAGCAAGCACACTTTCTCCAACGGCGCTTCTTTGGGGATCTTGGCCAGCGAGACTTCCGGCAATACGGTGTACTCGGAGAACGTCGAGCAGCCCATGTAGTGATACACCGGCTCGCCGTTGTAAGAGAAGCGCGAGGTGCCATCTGGCATCAAGCCTTTACCCTGCGTTGCCCGAACCGAGCTGCACAGGTTGGTCTTGCCTGAGGTGCAGAACTTGCACACGCGACATTCAGCGGTGTACAGCGGGATCACATGGTCGCCGACTTCCAGTGAAGTCACACCCTCGCCAACCGCCTCAACAATACCGCCGCCTTCGTGACCGAGGATGCACGGGAAGACGCCTTCGGAGTCTTCGCCCGACAAGGTGTAGGCATCGGTGTGGCAGACACCCGAGGCAACAATACGCACCAGGACTTCACCCGCCTTTGGCGGCGCCACATCGACTTCAACAATTTGCAGCGGTTGGTTGGGCGCAAAAGCAACGGCAGCACGCGACTTGATCATAAAAGACTCCAACAGATTATGGATGCAGATAAATTCAGTGCATGCAGTGTAGATCAGCGCTCAACTGGGAATAATCCGTCTACTGGAAAAACATTATTGCCACACAGGGATAATCGATCAGTTTTTCGGTAGGATTATTCACATGTACGCCATCAACTACAAAATGAGTGCGCCATGAATAGCTGGGAAGGCATCGATGAGTTTGTCGCGGTTGCCGAGTGCGGCCAATTTACCGCCGCAGCAGAGCAGCTCGGCCTCTCATCCTCGCAGGTCAGCCGCCAAGTAGCGCGACTTGAGGAACGCATGCAGGCCCGCTTGTTTTACCGCAGCACGCGCAAGGTGGCGTTGACCGAAGCCGGGCAAACCTTTCTCCAACACTGCCAGCGCCTGCAAGATGCGCGAGAAGAAGCTCTTCGCGTGGTCGGCGACCTTAACAGTCAGCCCAAAGGGTTGCTGCGCATGACCTGTGCAGTGGCGTATGGCGAACGCTTTATTGCACCGCTGGTAACCGAATTCATGATTCACCACCCACAGCTTCGCGTGGACATCCAACTTAGCAACCGACCACTGGATTTGGTTCATGAAGGGCTGGACATGGCCATTCGCCTGGGCCGCTTACAGGATTCAAGCCTGGTCGCCGCCAAACTGGCGCCACGCAAAATGTACCTCTGCGCAGCCCCCGACTACCTCAAACATTACGGCCGTCCCCACAGCCTATCTGAACTCGCTCGGCATAATTGCTTGATTGGCAGTTCAGATGCCTGGAGTTTCAAAATCAACCAGCAAGAAACATCGCAGCGGGTTCAGGGCAGTTGGCGCTGCAACAGCGGGCAGGCAGTGCTCGAAGCCGCATTACGGGGCCTGGGACTTTGCCAACTACCGGATTATTACGTGCTGGAACATTTACGCAGTGGCGCCCTGATATCGTTGCTCGACAATCATCAGCCTCCCAACACTGCCGTTTGGGCGCTCTATCCACAGCAGCGGCACCTCTCGCCCAAGGTTCGCCAATTGGTCGATTTCCTCAAAACTGGGCTGGCCCAACGCCATGAATATGCGCAGTGACAGAATGTCACAGATTCACCGGGAACCGCTTTTAGTCTCGCATCGTCGTATCCCTAAGGCGTCCATTCTAGCCTTGATCAACGAGAGGAAACGGTTATGCAAGTTCTGGTCAACAGTGACAAACATATTGAAGCCTCACTTGACTTAGTGACCAATGTACGCAGCCGCGTCGAACACAAAATCAAACGCTTTGAAGACCACCTCACGCGCATAGAGGCACATCTAAGTGACGAGAATGCGCATAAAAGCGGCACCCAGGATAAGCGCTGCCAGCTTGAGGCAAGAATGAAGGGCCGCGACCCGATTTCAGTCGCCCATAATGCCGAATCCCTGCATCAGGCCATTGACGGCGCGATCGACAAGCTCAGCACGGTACTTGACCGCAATGTGCGCAAAACCCGCGTAGCTTAAAAGACGCGGGCAAGTGGTGGATGGCTGACAGCTTCTCCCATCCACCATTGAAGATAGGGGCAACCCCTTCCTAGCTCAGCCTTGAGCGTTGTGACGCCTGAGCCATGGCGGACAAACCACGTGCCGACCAACCTGGCGGTTATCGATCACGCCATATGCGAGCGAGATTATTCAAGTCTTCCTGGCGGGTCACTTTGATATTGTCTGCACGCCCTTCAATTAGGCGAGGCGACTGCCCTGCCCACTCGATTGCAGAGGCTTCATCAGTAATGGCGACGTCCGACACCAGCGCTTCCGCCATCGCCCGGTGCAAGAACCCAAGACGAAACATTTGCGGCGTATAGGCCTGCCAGATAACCGAGCGATCAACTGTTTCTTTAACCCGCCCATCAGCTCCGGCGCGCTTCAGGGTGTCTCGCGCAGGCACGGCCAGCAGCCCGCCGACGGCATCATGCGCCAACTCCGACAGCAGCAGGTCGAGGTCTTCACGTGCCAGGTTTGGCCGCGCAGCATCGTGCACCAAGACCCAGTCGTGCTCATCTGCCCCTAGCTCAGCAAGACGCAGCAAGGCGTTGAGCACCGACTCTGCGCGCTCATCGCCACCGGCAGCCAGTTCGATTCGCGGGTCAGCAGCACACGGCAGTTGTGGCCAAAAGGGGTCATCCTCGGCCAGGCTCAAAACCAAGCCCTTGAGCCGTGGATGATCAAGAAAGCACTCAAGGCTGTGCTCGAGAATGGTTTTACCGGCCAGCGGCAGATATTGTTTGGGACGGTCGGCGCGCATGCGGCTGCCAATGCCGGCAGCTGGAATAACGGCCCAGAAAGCGGGGAGTTTTTGCAAGGTCATGGCAGGATCTTCACGCAGTTATTCGGCAAGCTGATACAGCGTCTCACCGTCTTTGACCATGCCCAACTCATGTCGTGCCCGCTCTTCGACAGTTTCCATGCCTTTTTTCAACTCGCGCACTTCCGCCTCGAGCACGCGATTGCGCTCATGCAGGCGTTCGTTTTCACCCTGTTGGCTGGCAATCTGATGTTTTAGGTCAGTCACCTGCGCCAAGCTGCCTTCACCGACCCACAGTCGATACTGCAGCCCAGCCAGGATTAAAATCAGAACAGGGAACAACCAATAAGCTTTGCGCATAACACCCAGAAAAAATTGTCCGAAAAAAGGGCGGCTTGCCAGGGTGTTTGAAAACGTGGCGAGCGAAGGCAAGACAAGGCTTTAACAGACGAAAAGGCACCGGGGTCGCGTTCGACTTTAGGTGTTCTAAATGAGCATTTTTCGTCTGTTTATAACGCTGTAATGTCGAGCGCAGTAGTTTTCACGCAGCCTGTACCGTCGCCCTTCTTTTACCATGCTTACGCTTAGCCGCGGAACTCTGCAATGCCAAGATAAGCCGCTTTCCCGCCCAACTGCTCTTCGATACGCAGCAATTGGTTGTATTTGGCAACACGGTCTGAACGGCTCAGCGAACCGGTTTTGATCTGGCCAGCCGACGTGCCCACTGCCAAATCAGCAATGGTTGAGTCTTCGGTTTCGCCGCTGCGGTGCGAGATTACAGCCGTGTAGCCTGCCGCTTTAGCCATCTGGATGGCTTCGAGGGTCTCGGTCAGCGATCCGATCTGGTTGAACTTGATCAGAATCGAGTTACCGATGCCCTTGTCGATGCCTTCTTTGAGAATCTTGGTGTTGGTTACGAACAGATCGTCACCGACCAACTGAACCTTGCTGCCGATTTTATCGGTCAGGAGTTTCCAGCCATCCCAGTCAGACTCGTCCATGCCGTCTTCGATCGAGATGATCGGAAAACGCTCAGTCAGACCGGCAAGGTAATCAGCAAAACCGGCGGCGTCGAAGATTTTGCCTTCGCCAGCCAGGTCATATTTGCCATCTTTGTAGAATTCGCTCGACGCGCAATCCAGTGCCAGGGTGACATCATCACCCAAGGTGTAACCGGCGTTGGCAACGGCTTCAGCAATGGCAGACAGTGCATCTTCGTTGGAGGTCAGGTCAGGTGCGAAACCACCTTCATCACCCACCGACGTGCTCAGGCCGCGGGCCTTGAGAACCGCTTTAAGGTGATGGAAGATTTCGGCGCCCATGCGCAGTGCTTCGGCGAAGTTTTTCGCACCCACTGGCTGGACCATGAATTCTTGGATATCAACGTTGTTATCGGCGTGCTCGCCGCCGTTGATGATGTTCATCATCGGCACCGGCATCGAGTACACGCCCGGTGTACCATTGAGGTCGGCAATGTGCGCGTACAGTGGCACACCTTTGGCCTGAGCAGCTGCTTTAGCTGCCGCCAGCGAGACTGCCAAAATAGCGTTGGCGCCCAGCGATGCTTTGTTCTCAGTGCCATCCAGCGCAATCATCGCGCGATCAAGGCTCTGCTGATCGAGTGCATCTTTACCCAGCAACAGGTCACGGATTGGGCCGTTGATATTGGCAACTGCCTTCAATACGCCCTTGCCCAGGTAACGGCTCTTGTCGCCATCACGCAGTTCCAGCGCTTCGCGAGAACCAGTTGAAGCACCCGATGGCGCGCAAGCGCTACCGACGATACCGCCTTCAAGGATCACATCGGCTTCTACAGTTGGGTTGCCACGTGAATCCAGAACCTCACGGCCTTTGATGTCGACAATCTTTGCCATTGCGTTAAGCACTCCAAAAATTAACTAACGTGAATCTCTAAAACTTTATTGCAGGTGCCTATACAGACACTGCAGACAGAGACTCTCTAGAAAGCAACGCGGGCGAACTATCTGCTCAGCAAACCAACACGGAGTGAGCTGATGCAATTTAGCTGACCGACTGGTCAGCTTATGCCCGGGTTGCACTCTACCGGATAAGCGCCTTGTTAGGCAGTCTCAATCGGCGGAAAACGCTTTATCAAGTCATCAAGCTGCTTGAGCTGAGTCAGGAACGGTTCCAGCTTATCCAAGCGTAACGCGCAGGGCCCGTCGCACTTGGCGTTGTCTGGATCAGGGTGGGCCTCAAGGAACAACCCCGCCAGGCCTTGGCTCATGCCTGCTTTAGCCAGATCAGTGACTTGAGCACGACGGCCACCGGCAGAATCGGCACGACCGCCCGGCATCTGCAAGGCGTGGGTCACGTCGAAGAATACCGGGTACTCGAACTGCTTCATGATGCCAAAACCGAGCATGTCTACGACCAGGTTGTTGTAACCAAAGGAAGACCCCCGCTCACAGAGGATCAGTTGGTCATTACCCGCTTCAACACACTTGGCCAGAATATGCTGCATCTCTTGCGGTGCAAGAAACTGAGCTTTCTTGATATTGATGATCGCGCCGGTTTTGGCCATGGCCACGACCAGATCAGTCTGGCGCGACAAAAATGCCGGCAGTTGGATGATGTCACAAACGTCAGCCACGGCCTGCGCCTGATGCGGCTCATGCACGTCGGTAATAACGGGGACGCCGAAGGTCTTTTTGATTTCTTCAAAGACCTTCATGCCCTCTTCCAGGCCTGGACCACGGAACGAGCTCACAGAAGAGCGATTGGCCTTGTCAAAGCTGGCTTTGAACACATAGGGAATACCGAGCTTTTCGGTAACCCGCACATATTCTTCACAGGCCTTCATCGCCAGATCGCGCGACTCAATAACATTGATGCCGCCAAAGAGTACGAATGGCTTGTCGTTAGCGATTTCGATATTGCCAACACGAACAATTTTCTGCGTCATGCATTACGCCTTTTTGTTTTTCTGAGCCAGCGCAGCGTTAACAAAGCCACTGAACAACGGGTGGCCATCGCGCGGGGTCGAAGTAAATTCAGGGTGGAACTGGCACGCCACAAACCATGGATGATCCGGCGCTTCAACCACTTCAACCAAGGCGCCATCACCGGAGCGACCGGTAACTTTCAAGCCAGCTTCAGTCAGCTTTGGCAACAGGTTGTTGTTGACCTCATAACGATGGCGATGACGTTCAACAATCACGTCTTTGCCGTAGCAGTCATACACGCTGGTACCGCTCAGCAGCTGGCATTCCTGAGCCCCCAGGCGCATGGTGCCGCCCAGGTCAGAAGCCTCTGTACGCTGCTCGGTGGCGCCGGTAGCGTCTTGCCATTCCGTGATCAAGCCCACGACTGGGTGGCCGCTTGCTGAATCAAACTCGGTGGAGTTGGCATCTTTCCAGCCCAGCACATTACGCGCGAACTCGATAACCGCCACCTGCATACCCAGGCAAATGCCCAGATAAGGGATTTTGTTCTCACGGGCATAACGCACCGCTTCAATTTTGCCTTCAACGCCACGCAGGCCAAAGCCGCCTGGAACCAGGATGGCATCAGCACCTTCGAGCACCGAGGTGCCTTTGGTTTCGATCTCTTCAGAGTCGATATAGCGCAGATTGACCTTGGTCCGGTTCTGGATGCCGGCATGGCTCATCGCTTCGATCAACGACTTGTAGGCATCCAGCAGCTCCATGTACTTACCGACCATGGCGATATTGACTTCTTTTTCCGGGTTCAGCTTGGCATCAACCACGCGGTCCCACTCGGAAAGATCGGCGCCGCCGCAATCCAGACCAAAACGCTCTACAACAAAGTCGTCGAGGCCTTGAGCGTGCAGCACCGAAGGAATCTTGTAGATGGTGTCGACGTCTTCCAGCGAAATCACTGCGCGTTCTTCAACGTTGGTGAACAACGCAATCTTGCGCCGCGAAGACACATCAATTGGGTGATCGGAACGGCAAACCAGCACGTCAGGCTGCAAGCCAATCGAACGCAGCTCTTTAACCGAGTGCTGGGTAGGTTTGGTCTTGGTTTCACCCGCAGTGGCAATGTACGGCACCAGCGTAAGGTGCATCAGCATGGCGCGCTTGGCCCCCACTTCCACACGCAGCTGGCGAATGGCTTCGAGGAATGGCTGCGATTCGATATCGCCAACCGTGCCGCCAATTTCAACCATGGCCACATCAGCGTCACCAGCGCCCTTGATGATGCGGCGCTTGATTTCGTCAGTGATGTGCGGGATCACCTGAATGGTGGCACCGAGGTAATCGCCACGGCGCTCACGACGCAGAACGTCTTCGTAGACGCGACCGGTGGTGAAGTTATTATTCTGGGTCATGGTCGTGCGGATAAACCGCTCGTAGTGGCCCAGATCCAGGTCAGTTTCAGCGCCGTCGTGGGTGACGAACACTTCACCGTGCTGAAACGGGCTCATGGTGCCCGGGTCAACGTTGATGTAGGGATCCAGCTTGAGCATCGTGACCTTCAGGCCCCGCGCCTCCAGGATAGCCGCCAGTGAAGCCGAAGCAATGCCCTTCCCCAAAGAAGAAACAACACCACCCGTGACGAAAATGTAGCGCGTCATGAAAAATCCTAGAAATCAGCGTTTAAGCGGTCAGCGCCGCCGGGGAAAGCGAAGGAAATGTAAAACCACCGGTTACCAAATAGCAGTAACCAGAATGCATTCACCGAGTCGTTTTGCCAGCGGCAAACGGAATCAGCAAAAGCACTATTAAGACGGGAGCGTAGTCTACTCGAAAGCCCTTTTCAGCTCAAACCTAGATCGCTCGTCGGCAAATCCCATATGAAACACCACTGGGCCCCTTTAACAGCGCAGAGTTGCGGCATATTTGCCACTGCCACGAGTTGCCCATCGCAGATGAGTAGCGGCAATCGGCCGCGAATAAATTTGGTCACAGCCTGTTCATTGAGCAAGCGCTTGAGGTCACGACGCCCGCGTCCCGGCAAATTCATGACCTCGCCGCCTTGCCGGTAGACCACCGACCAATCGCCCACAGGCAGCTGGCCTTCAATGCGAACATGGCCATTACCAGGTAATGCCAATGGCTGCCCGGCTACCATTGGCAAGCGGATGGGCTCGGGTTGCCGCAACCAATCGCCGCTGAGCCACCACAACCGTTCATCGCCCCGGTGAATCTCACCGCCCGCTAAGCGCCAGATCGGCGCCGCATCCACTGCCGCATCACGCAGGTTGCGCCAACCCTCCCAGTGTTCGGTATCCGGCATCGACGTCAAATCGCGCAACCAGTAACGCAAGGCATTACGCTGACGAGCCGAACTGATCGCGCGCAAAGGCGCCAATGCCAAACTCGGTAGCTTGAGCCATCCACAGCCTGCCGAGCCTTGCGCAGCAGCGAGATCTTGCACTGCCAGTTCGTCGAGCATTTCAGAGGCTTCACGCAGGTGCTCAGTGGCTTGACTGAACCGGCTGACTGCTTGCGGCCAGCGCTGAGTCAGCATTGGAAGCACCTGCCTGCGCAGAAAATTTCGTGAAAACTGCTCATCGCCATTCGATGGATCTTCAACCCATTGCAGATTGTGCTTAACCGCGTAGCCACGTAATTCAGCCTGCGAGCAATTAAGGAGCGGGCGCAGCACGTGCCCCTGGCCCAACGAGCGGCTGATCGGCATGGCGGCCAGACCACGAACGCCAGCACCGCGCAGCAACCTGAACAACAGCGTCTCGGCCTGGTCATCGGCATGCTGCGCCACCAGCAACACCTCACTGTCGCCTAGCTGCGCAGCAAACGCAGCGTAGCGTGCATCTCGCGCGGCTTGCTCGAGGCTTGCACCAGGCGCAACGCTGACCCGTACAACCTTCAGCGGCACAACCAGCTCATCGCAGACACGCTGACAATGCTCTGGCCACAGGTCACCAACAGCTTGTAAACCGTGATGGATATGCACAGCGGTGAGCGGCGGGATGGTCTCGCGCGGGGCAAGACTCGCCAAAATATGCAGCAGAACAGTGGAGTCGAGACCACCAGAGTAGGCAACTCGCCAAGCAGTTGCCTGACGCCAAGGGGCTAAATTTTCCTGCACCTTGGCAATCAGGCTCATGTCGCACATCCAGTTATTGCAATACGGGCCAGTGGGCGACCCGGGCAACTTATGCGATACCGTAGCTCATCAGGCGCTCGTAACGACGCGCCAACAGCTCTTCGGTGCTGTGTTGTTTCAGCTCTTTAAGCTGAGCACCCAAGGCCTGACGGACTGACTCAGCGGCAGCAGCTGGGTCACGATGGGCGCCACCCAAGGGCTCGCCAATCACTTGATCAACAATGCCCAGGCCTTTCAGGCGCTCAGCGGTAATACCCATGGCTTCAGCCGCATCAGGTGCTTTCTCTGCAGTTTTCCACAGGATCGAAGCACAACCTTCCGGGGAAATAACCGAGTAGGTCGAGTACTGCAGCATATTGAGCTGATCACACACGCCAATGGCCAATGCGCCGCCAGAACCACCTTCACCAATGACGGTGGCGATGATCGGGGTTTTCAAGCGCGACATGACCCGCAGGTTCCAGGCAATGGCTTCACTCTGACCGCGCTCTTCGGCATCGATACCCGGATAAGCACCCGGCGTGTCGATGAAAGTCAGGATAGGCATCTTGAAACGCTCAGCCATTTCCATCAGGCGGCAGGCTTTGCGATAGCCTTCTGGGCGCGGCATACCGAAGTTGCGACGCACCTTTTCGCGCACATCTCGCCCCTTCTGATGGCCGATAACCATCACCGGCTCACCGTCCAGACGTGCAACACCGCCGACCAAGGCCGCGTCATCGGAAAAATGACGATCGCCATGCAACTCGTCGAATTCGGTGAAGATATGCTGCAGGTAGTCCAAGGTGTAAGGGCGGCGCGGGTGGCGCGCCAGCTGTGCAACTTGCCAGCTGGTCAAGTTACCGAAGATGGTTTCGGTGAGGGTGCTGCTTTTATCTTGCAGGCGAGCAATCTCGTCATTGATGTTCAACGAGTTGTCGTTACCAACCAGGCGAAGCTCTTCGATCTTGGCTTGCAGGTCGGCGATCGGCTGTTCGAAATCGAGAAAATTCGGGTTCATAGTCATCCGTCTTGCGTCGACGGCCAAGTGGCCGGGAGCTGTATCCGTTCGCGCCATACATTAATTGATCAGGCGCATCTAGGTCGACACCTGAGTGTGTGCACGGCTTCGTCATTTTTGACAACAGCAGAACCCAAACCACTCAGGGCCATAATTTATCCAGCTAATTTACAGGCTGAAATTCAGCGCTAAAAACTAGCGGTAGTGCAGGAAGACGTTGTCTTTCCCAAACTGGTCACGCAATGCTTGAATCAAACTGTCTGCCGGGTTGATTCTCCAGCCCTCACCAAACTGCAAAAGCGCTTTGGCATCGGTGCTGGTGTAATCCATGGTGATCGGACAAACACCGCGATGACGGCTGCACAAGTCAGCCAGCCAACGAAGCTTGTCACCTTTCAAGGCATCACTGGCGATTTTCAAGCGTAGGCTATCCGCAAGGCCGGTGCGCGCCTCTTCCAGGCTCATCACACGCTTGGCACGCAAACGCAGGCCGCCGGAAAAGTCATCATTGCTGACCTCGCCTTCGACAACCACTAACGCATCACTTTGCAGCAATGCCTGGTTACTGGCAAATGCATCGGCAAACAATGAAGCTTCAATCCGCCCGGAACGGTCGTCCAGGGTAATAAAGCCCATTTTGTCGCCCTTTTTGTTCTTCATTACCCGCAAGTTGACGATCAAGCCCGCAACCGTTTGGGTATCGCGCGCCGGCTTGAGATCAATAATGCGCTGGCGGGCGAATCGCCGCACTTCACCTTCATATTCGTCAATTGGGTGACCGGTCAGGTACAGCCCCAAGGTTTCCTTCTCACCCTTGAGGCGCTCCTTGAGTGACAACTCGCGGGCCTTGAGGTGATTGGCGTACACATCCTGCTCTTCATCGGCAAACACGCCGCCGAAGAGATCCATGTGGCCACTGTCGTGACTGCGAGCGGTTTGCTCAGCGGCTTGCACGGCCTCTTCCATCGCGGTCAACAGCACCCCACGGTTGCGGTCGATATTGGCGTGGTAAGCCTTGATCTCCTCATGGAAGTACGGACCAAGGCGATCCAGTGCACCACTGCGCACCAACGCATCCAAGGTACGTTTGTTGATGCGCTTGAGGTCAACCCGGGAGCAGAAGTCGAACAAGTCTTTGAATGGGCCGTCACGGCGCGACTCAACAATGGCTTCAACCGGGCCTTCGCCGACACCTTTGATGGCGCCGAGCCCATAAACGATCCAGCCCTCATCGTTTACCGTGAACTTGAATTCGGAGGTGTTCACATCCGGTGCATCAAGGCGCAGCTTCATGCTGCGGCACTCTTCAATCAGGGTGACCACTTTGTCGGTGTTGTGCATATCAGCCGACAGCACGGCAGCCATAAAGGCTGCAGAATGGTGAGCCTTTAGCCAAGCCGTTTGATAAGACAACAAGCCGTATGCGGCCGAGTGTGACTTGTTAAACCCGTAACCGGCGAATTTTTCCACCAGGTCGAAAATGTTGCCGGCCAGATCACCGTCAATCCCATTGCTGGCGCAGCCTTCAATAAATCCGCCGCGCTGCTTGGCCATTTCTTCCGGCTTTTTCTTACCCATAGCCCGACGCAGCATATCTGCACCGCCAAGGGTGTAGCCGGCCATCACCTGAGCGATCTGCATGACCTGCTCTTGATACAGAATAATCCCGTAGGTCGGCGCCAGAACCGGCTGCAAGCCTTCGTATTGATAATCCTGGTGCGGATAAGAAATCGGCTCGCGACCATGCTTACGGTTGATAAAGTCATCAACCATGCCGGACTGCAAAGGGCCCGGACGGAACAGCGCCACCAGGGCGATCATGTCTTCCAGGCAGTCTGGCTTGAGCTTTTTGATCAGCTCTTTCATGCCCCGCGATTCAAGCTGGAACACCGCCGTGGTTTCAGCCTTTTGCAGCATGGCAAAGGTCGGCTTGTCATCAAGCGGGATAAAATCGATGTTCAGATCAGGCAAGCCTTGCTTGGCCTGCTCGCGGTTGATGGTTTCCATCGCCCACTTGATGATGGTCAGCGTGCGCAGGCCGAGGAAGTCGAACTTAACCAAACCTGCCGATTCAACATCGTCTTTATCGAACTGGGTGACCAGGCCGTTACCTTCTTCATCACAGGCAATCGGCGAGAAATCAGTCAGCTTGGTTGGTGCGATAACCACGCCACCGGCATGTTTGCCCGTGCCCCGGCAGATGCCTTCAAGCTTGAGCGACATTTCCCAGATTTCAGCGGCCTCTTCATCGGTCTTGAGGAAGTCCCGCAGCGGCTCTTCCATCTCGAATGCTTTGGCCAGCGTCATGCCCACTTCAAAGGGGATCATCTTCGACAGGCGATCCGCCAAGCCGTAAGACTTACCCTGCGCACGCGCCACGTCGCGGACCACGGCCTTGGCCGCCATGGTGCCGAAAGTAATGATCTGGCTCACCGCATTGCGCCCGTATTTCTGCGCAACGTAATCAATTACCCGATCACGGCCATCCATGCAGAAGTCGACGTCGAAGTCGGGCATCGATACCCGCTCTGGATTGAGGAATCGCTCAAAGAGCAAGTCATAGGCCAGTGGGTCGAGGTCTGTAATCTTCTGCACATAGGCCACCAGCGACCCGGCACCCGAGCCACGGCCAGGGCCGACTGGAACGCCGTTGTTTTTGGCCCACTTGATGAAGTCCATTACGATCAGGAAATAACCGGGGAAGCCCATCTGAATGATGATATCCAACTCAAAATTCAGGCGATCAATGTAGACCTGCTTCTTGGCGTCGTAATCCGGCGTGTCTTTGGGCAACAGTACTTCGAGACGCTCATCGAGGCCGTCGAACGAGACTTTGCGAAAGTACTCATCCATGGTCAAGCCGTCTGGAATCGGGAAATTCGGCAAGAAGTAGGTGCCCAATTGCACCTCGATATTACAGCGCTTGGCGATTTCAACCGTGTTTTGCAAGGCCTCAGGCAAGTCGCTGAACAGCTCTGCCATCTCCTCAGGCGACTTCAGGTATTGCTGGTCGGAATACAGGCGCAAGCGGCGCGGATCATCCAGCGGACGCCCTTCACCGATACATACCCGTGTTTCGTGGGCTTCGTAATCATCTTGCTTGATAAAGCGCACATCATTGGTCGCGACCAGGGGCGCCGCATAACGCTCAGCCAATGCCACGGCGGCGTGAAGATGTTCTTCATCGTTGATTCGATTAGTACGCTGCACTTCCAGATAGAAGCGGTCAGGGAAGACTTCCATCCACTCTTTGAGTGTGGCCTCAGCCAGCGCTTGATCACCGGCCAGGAGAGCCAGGCCGACTTCACCTTCTTTCGAGCCCGATAGCGCGATCAAACCCTCGTTAGCCGCCTTGACCCAGTCGCGCTGGATGATCACCAGATCATTGCTCTGCCCGTCGCTCCACCCCCGTGAAACCAGTTCAGTGAGATTGCGATAACCCTTGGCGTTCATCGCCAACAATGTCATGCGCGTCAGGGGGCCATCTTCTGCGGCACTGGCCATCCAGATATCAGCCCCACAGATAGGCTTGATGCCGCCGCCCATCGCGGCTTTGTAGAACTTTACCAGGGAGCACATATTGCTCTGGTCAGTCACAGCTACCGCTGGCATGCCCGCTCCGGCAACCGACTTGATCAAGGGTTTAACCCGGACCAGACCGTCGACCAGCGAAAATTCGGTGTGCACACGTAAATGGACGAACGAAGCAGTCATGGCAGCCCTTACAAAACACAAAAACGACAAGGCCCGGATTGTACCGGGCCTTGGATAAAACATCAGCCTGAGTTGATCAACCCTAACAGCTTAATCGAGTCATGACCGATACAGGCTCAACAATCATACCGGCTTACGGTCATCCCAAATACCGGCTTCGAGCTTCTCTTGCACTTCTGGATACTGGGCCGCATCGAAGGTGGGCAGCAGCCCGGCTTTGCGCTGAGCGTTGTAATCTTTGGCCAGCTTGAACACCAGATTGGATAACAACAGAATCGCCACCAGATTGGTAATCGCCATCAGCCCCATAGACACATCCGCCAGGTTCCAGACAAACGGCAAGGATGCCAAGGCGCCAAACATAACCATCGCCAAAACCACGAGGCGGAAGATCAACAGGCCTGCCTTATGGTTGTGCTCGAGGAATACCAGGCAGTTTTCCGCGTAGAAGTAGTTTGCCACGATGGAGGTGAACGCGAAGAACAGGATCACCACGGTCAAGAAGTACTTGGCCCAACCGCCCAACTGACTGCTCAAGGCATCTTGCACCAAGGTAATACCCGCCGCGCTGCCGGTTGGCACTTGTGCGAGCAGAATGATTGCAGCCGATGCGGTACAGATCAGCATGGTGTCGATAAACACACCGGCCATTTGCACATAACCCTGTGATACCGGGTGTGGCGGATAGGGTGTGGCCGATGCCGCCGCATTCGGGGCTGAACCCATACCGGCTTCGTTGGAGAACAAACCGCGCTTGAAGCCGTTCATGATCGCTGCGCCAATACCGCCAGCCGCCGCCTCATGCAAGCCAAAAGCGCTCTTGAAGATCAGCGCCAGTACCGCTGGAATTTCGCTGATATTGATGACGATGATTACCAGCGCAATCAGCAGATAAGCTGCCGCCATAACCGGAACCGCTAACTCGGAGAACCGGGCAATCGAACGCAGGCCACCGAAGATTATCATTGAAGTCAGCACTACCAAGCCCGCACCGATAACAGCCGATGCCAGCGGAATCACGCTTTGACCGATGCTGAATGTTCCCCACTCAAGGGCAAAGGCCCCGGTGAGTGCATTACTGATGGTGTTGGCCTGTACCGAGTTAAACACAAAGCCAAAGGCAAGGATCAAAAATACCGAGAACAGAATCCCCATCCAGCGCGCATTCAGGCCGCGCTCCATGTAATACGCCGGCCCACCGCGAAACTGACCCGCCTCATCGCGGACTTTAAACAACTGGGCCAGAGTAGCTTCGACGAAACCTGTGGCCATGCCGATCAAGGCAATTAACCACATCCAGAAAATCGCCCCTGGCCCACCCAAGGTGATCGCCACAGCTACACCGGCAATATTACCGGTGCCCACCCGTGCCGCCAGCGAGGTGCAGAGCGCCTGGAAAGATGAAATGCCTGCATCATCACTCTGCCGACTGCCCTTCAACACGCTGAAGATATGACCAAATTGTCGAAACTGGATTGCCCCCAGCCTGACCGTGAAATACAAACCACTACCGACCAACAGCCAGATAAGGATTTTGCCCCAGATTAAGCCATTGAGAATATCAACGACCTGAGTGGCGATATCTTGCATTGATCACTCCCATCCGCATGGTGCGGCTATCCGTAGGGCCTTGAGTGGGCCCCAGAAAATTAAACTCGGACGCAACGATAACGACGAGCAAGACTGCGCGATTGCGCAAAAGAATTTCAGCTGCAAATAGCGCCAATGGCACTAAGACAGTGTAGACAGCGAAAGGGCAGAGACTTTCCAGCATTACAGCGGATGGCTGCATGTAAAGGTGCGACCAATTGGGTCAGCGTGGCGACATTTTGGCCAAAAATCAGGTTATTCAGCCAGAAGCATGCGCACAGGTGCGAATGAACGGCGGTGAATTGGCGTTGGCCCCAAACGTCGCAGCGCTTCCAAGTGAACTGCAGTTGGGTAACCTTTGTGCCCGGCTATGCCATAACCCGGGTATTGCAGATCCAACGCCTGCATCTCACGGTCACGGCTGACTTTAGCCAGAATTGATGCGGCGGCAATTGCCGGAACCTGACTATCGCCCTTGACCACGGCGGCACTTGGCACTTTCAGCTGCGGACAACGATTACCGTCAATAAGCGCCAGCTTTGGCGTGACACTCAGCCCCTCGACTGCACGCTGCATGGCCAACATGGTGGCATGCAGAATATTCAGCTGATCGATTTCTTCGACTTCGGCGCGGGCGATGCACCACGACAAGGCCTTCTCACGGATCTCATCAAATAGCTTTTCGCGGCGCGCGGCGGTGAGCTTCTTCGAATCATTCAAACCGAGAATCGGCCGCAGTGGATCGAGGATCACGGCGGCCGTCACTACCGCACCGCAAAGTGGCCCACGGCCGACCTCATCGACTCCGGCAACCAGCGCTTCAACCGTGGTGAAATCCAAGCCGAGCTGCATCAGTCGCGCTCAATCAATTCAAGCACTGCTTCGGCGGCCTGGGCCGAAGCATCACAGCGCAAAGTGCGGTGAATCTGATCAAAGCCCAACGTCTGCTCAGTACCACCGTCCACCAACGGGGCTAACAACTGAGCCAAGGCTTCGGGCGTTGCCGCGTCTTGAATAAGCTCAGGCACCAACAAGCGCTCAGCCAGCAAGTTAGGCAGCGAAAAGTAAGGGCTCTTGACCATGCGACTGAGAATTTTAAAGGTCAGCGGCGCTAAGCGATAAGCCACTATCATCGGTCTTTTGTATAACAAGGCCTCAAGTGTTGCAGTGCCTGACGCAATCAGTACCGCATCACAGGCGGCCAAGGCCAGATGCGATTGGCCATTGAGCAACTTCAATGACAAGTCGCGATTGACCAGCAATTGCTCGATTTGCTCACGGCGCTGCGCATTAGCGCAAGGCACAACAAACTGAATGCCGGGGCGTAAATTGCGCAACCGTTCAGCCGCATCAAAAAACACAGGGGCCAGGCGTGAAACTTCCCCACCACGACTGCCCGGCATTAACGCAACCACAGGACCATCAAGCGGCAGATCAAGGGCTTCACGGGCGGCTTGGCGATCAGCCTGCAACGGAATCGCATCGGCCAAAGGGTGCCCCACAAACCGCACCGGCACTTGGCACTCGTCGTAGAACTTGGCTTCAAACGGAAACAGCGTCAGCATCAAGTCACAGGCTTCGCGAATTTTCAGCACACGCTTTTGCCGCCACGCCCACACGGACGGGCTGACGTAATGCACGGTTTTAATTCCGGCACGGCGCAACTTCAACTCCAGGTCGAGATTGAAGTCCGGGGCATCAATGCCAATAAAAACATCGGGTTTGGCCGCGATCAGGTCACGCAGCAGATGGCGACGACGCTTGAGCAGCTCAGGCAAGCGCCCAAGCACTTCAACCAGGCCCATCACAGATAACCGTTCCATCGGAAAGATGGACTGCAAGCCTTCGGCTTCCATCAGTGGGCCGCCGACACCAATAATCTCGACATCGCCATGGCGCTGCTTCAATGCTTGAATTAAACCGGCGCCTAGAATGTCACCGGAAGCCTCACCGGCGACCAGCGCTACACGTATACGAGCCATGCTTAGCGTGTGATGCCGCGCTGGGAGGCCTGGATCGAGTCTCGGAACACCGCAACTTCAGGAAAGTCGTTAGACGGTTCCGCCAACTCCTTCAAGGCTTCCTCAATGGTCAGCCCTTGGCGATAAACCGTCTTGTAGGCGCGGCGCAGCGCATGAATCGACTCGGCAGAGAAACCACGGCGGCGCAGACCTTCAAAGTTCATGCTGCGGGCTTCGGCTGGGTTGCCGGAAACGGTGACATACGCCGGGACGTCCTTGCCAATCGCTGTGCCCATACCGGCGAAGCTGTGCGCGCCAATGTGGCAGAACTGATGCACCAAGGTGTAGCCAGACAAAATAGCCCAGTCACCAATGTGTACATGCCCCGCCAGTGCGACGTTGTTAACCAGGATGCAGTGATTACCGATAACGCTGTCATGACCAATGTGCGCATAAGCCATGATCAGGTTGTGGTCACCCACTGTGGTTTCATCGCGATCTTGAATCGTTCCGCGGTGCATGGTGACACCTTCACGGATGATGTTGTGATCGCCAATGACCAGACGGGTTGGCTCGCCTTTGTACTTCCGATCGGGGGTGTCTTCCCCCAAGGATGCGAATTGATACACACGGTTGTGTTTACCAATTCGAGTTGGCCCTTTGATGATTACATTAGGCCCAAGCACTGTACCCTCACCAATCTCTACATCGGGCCCGATAATCGCCCACGGGCCGACAGTAACGTCGTCAGCCAGCTTGGCAGCGGGATCGATAATGGCACGAGGGTCAATCAAACTCATAATTTGCGTTCCGCACAGATCACTTCAGCTGAACAGACTTCCTTGCCGTCGACACTGGCTTTACATTCGAATTTCCAAATACTGCGCTTGGTGCTGAGGAACTTCGCCTCGAGAACCAGTCGGTCGCCCGGTACAACAGGCTGACGAAAGCGTAGTTTATCCGAGCCAACAAAGTAGTACAGCGTGCCGTCGCTCGGTTTCAGATCCATCATCTTGAAGCCAAGAATGCCTGCCGCCTGAGCCATCGCTTCGATGATCAGTACGCCGGGCATAATAGGATGCTCAGGGAAATGACCATTGAAGAATGGCTCATTGATGCTGACATTCTTATAGGCACGAATAGTCTTGCCTTCTACGTCTAGGTTGTCGACGCGGTCTACCAATAGAAACGGGTAGCGATGCGGCAAGTACTCGCGAATTTCGTTGATGTCCATCATTTCCAGAGAAGCCTGTAGTAAAAAAAGAAGAGCACGACTTTAGCCGTGCTCAAGCATCAGATGAGGCGTTCCCGCTAGAAGTCACCGCAGCCAGCTGTTTTTCCAGCTGTTGCAGGCGGCGCGCCATGTCGTCAAGCTGACGAATACGTGCTGCACTTTTACGCCACTCACCTGCGGGTTGCATCGCTGTACCAGACGAATAAGAGCCTGGTTCAGTAATAGAACGCGTGACCATGGTCATTCCGGTGACAAAGACCCCATCACACACTTCGATGTGGCCAACCATGCCCACACCACCTGCAATCATGCAGTTCTTGCCAATTTTGGTACTGCCAGAGATGCCCACACAACCCGCCATGGCGGTGTTATCACCCACCTGAACGTTGTGTGCGATCATGATCTGGTTGTCCAGCTTAACGCCATTGCCAATCAAGGTGTCGGCCAACGCACCACGGTCGATGGTGGTGTTAGCACCAATTTCAACATTATCGCCGATGACCACACCGCCAATCTGCGCAATCTTCTGCCAGACACCCTTCTCGTTGGCAAAACCAAAACCTTCGCCGCCCAGCACTGCACCCGACTGAATCACCACGCCAGTGCCAATGCGAACATCGTGATAGATGGTCACACGCGGTGCTAACCAGCCGCCTTGACCGATCACTGAGCGCGCACCAACCACACAGTGCGCACCAACCGTAACCCCGGCAGCAATGCTTGCACCGCTTTCAATCACAGCAAATGGGCCAATACTGGCGGTCGCATCAACCTGTGCATCTGCAGCCACCAGCGCGCTCGGGTGAACCCCGGCAGCGGCAACGGGCTTGCGATCAAAGGCATGGGACAGCTCGGCATAAGCCAAATACGGATTGGCCACAATCAAGGCATCGCCGCTGTAGCCTTGTGCATCAGCCACAGTCAACAGCACCGCAGCGGCCTGGCAACTTGCCAGGTGCTTGCGGTACTGGGGGTTAGCCAGAAAACTCAGCTGCTGCGCATTGGCATCCTGCAAAGTGGCCAAACCCGTGATGACCTTGTCGGCTGGGCCACGCAGTGTAGCGCCGAGACGCTGGGCCAACTGACCCAGCGTGTAAACCGGTTCGCTCATGATCAACGCAGCTGATTCATGCGCTCGATAACTTGGCGAGTGATGTCGTACTGAGGTTTGACATCAATAACTGCGCCACGCTCGAGAACCAAGTCAAAGCTGCCTTTCTTGATGACTTCTTCAACCGCTTTGTCCAGGTTTGGCTTGAGTTTCTTCAGCATGTCGCGGTCAGCGGCAGCTTTCTGCTCGTTAAGCTCTTTGGACTGGAACTGGAAGTCACGGGCCTTTTGCTTGAAGTCGAGTTCAAGACGCTCGCGCTCAGCGGTCTGCAAGCTCTTGCCGCCTTTTACCAAACGATCCTGAATGCTCTTGGCATCGCTTTCCAGCTTCTTCAACTTGCTCAGCTGTGGACCGAATTTTTTCTCGGCATCAACGGCATAACGCTTGGCTGAATCAGATTCGAGCAGGGCCATTTGGTAGTTCAATACAGCAATTTTCATTTCGGCCATGGCCGGGGTAGCAACCGACAGCATAGCAACGCTTAACAGAACAACTTGAGTAAATTTACGCACGGTACACTCCTGCAAAAATCCATTTTTGTTGATCGGTGATTAACCGATTAAAACGTTTGACCAAGGGAGAACTGGAATACTTGAGTATCAGCATCATCCGGTTCTTTAACTGGCATTGCCAAGCTGAAGCTCAACGGGCCCAACGCGGTGATCCAAGTCAAACCGACACCGACAGAGCTCGCCATATTGCCGAACTCAATGTTGCAGCTATCGCTTTCTGCCTTTTGAGCAGATGAGCAGTTGGTGTCAAATACATTACCGACGTCCCAGAACAGCGAAGTACGCAGCGAGCGCTGATCCTTCACAAACGGCAGTGGGAACAGCAATTCAGCGCCCCCTTGAACCAGTACGTTACCACCGAATGGAAGCGGGTCCTGATCCGGGTCGGTGTAGCGACCATTGGCATCCTGCACACCGTAGATAATCTCGCCCTGATCGTTACGCACCACACTTGGGGTACTGCGCGGGCCTAAGCTGCTGTCTTCAAAACCACGGACCGAGTTAAAACCACCCGCGTAGTAATGTTCGTAGAACGGTAGCTCAGAGGTGGAACCGTAGCTATCGCCATAACCCAGTTGCGTATGGAAACGCATGGTGTAGTTATCGCTAAGCGGGGTGAAGATCTGGCCACGGTAGTCAAGTTTGTAGAACGACAAGTCGCTGCCCGGAACGGTGGTTTCAAGCACCAGGCTCTGCGAGTGACCACGGTTCGCCAACACGCCCCGGTTAAGGGTCGATTCAGACCAGCCGATCGAGGCTTTGAAGTTCAGGTAGCTGTCACCTTCCTCTTCAAGGAAGTCATAGATTTCATCAACGGTGTAAATACCGGTGTCGATGTCATCCTGCTGAACCGTCAGGCCGTAAGTCAGACGCGAGGTCTCGCTGATTGGATAACCAATGCTCATGCCTGCACCGTAGCTGTCTACCGAGTAGCTGGCGACGTCAGTGTCGAGCTCATCGTAGTCAGTTTCGCGGAAGAACAGGTTGTAACCCAAGCTGACACCGTCTGGCGTCCAGTAGGGGTTTACGAAGCCGAAGTTATAGCGGCTCTGGTATTCACTGCGGGTCAAACCGAGGCTGACCTTGTTACCCGAACCGAGGAAGTTGTTCTGGGTAATAGAGCCACCCAGAATCAGACCGGCGTTCTGGGCGAAACCGACGCTGGCGGTAATCGAACCTGAAGCTTGCTCTTCAACACTGTAGTTAACGTCGATCTGGTCATCAGTACCCGGAACAGCCGGCGTCTCAACGTTGACTTCTTTGAAGAAGCCAAGTCGCTCGAGGCGCGTTTTAGACTGGTCGATCAGGTAGGTTGAAGCCCAGCCGCCTTCCATCTGACGCATTTCGCGGCGCAGAACTTCGTCTTCGGTCTTGGTGTTACCACGGAAATTGATGCGGTTAACATAGGCACGCTTGCCTGGGTCAACCACGAACATTACCGAAACGGTGTGATCGTCATCGTGGGGCTCTGGTACGCCGTTGACGTTGGCGAAGGTGTAACCCTCGTTGCCCAGTCGACGGGTGATCAATTCAGAGGTGGTGGTCATCACTTTACGCGAGAAGACCTGGCCTTCTTTGACCAGCAACAACTTGCGCACTTCCTCTTCCGGGACCTTGAGGTCACCGCTCAGGCGTACGTCACGAATCTTGTATTTCTCACCTTCATCGATGTTGACGGTGATATAGACGTGCTTCTTGTCTGGGGTAATGGATACCTGAGTCGAGGCGATGTCCATATTGATATAGCCGCGATCGAGGTAATAAGAACGCAGGCGTTCCAGGTCACCCGAGAGCTTCTCACGGGCGTACTTGTCATCGTTTTTGAAGAACGACAACCAGTTGGTGGTCTTCAGCTCAAACAGACTGGTCAGGTCGTCATCCGGGAAGACTGTGTTACCCACCACGTTAATGTGCTGAATAGCGGCCACTTCGCCTTCGTTGATCTTGACCTTCAACGCAACGCGGTTGCGCGGCTGCGGAATCACTTCGGTGTCGATGTTCGCTGAGTAACGGCCTTGCGAAACATACTGACGCTGCAATTCGTTGCGTACGCCCTCAAGGGTTGCACGCTGGAAGATCTCACCTTCTTCCAGGCCTGACTGATTAAGGCCCTTGAGTAGATCTTCGGTCGTGATCGCCTTGTTACCTTCAATTTCAATACTGGAAATTGAAGGGCGTTCAATCACAGTAATAACCAGTACATTGCCATCACGGCCAAGCTGGATATCCTGGAAGAAACCGGTTTTAAACAGTTCACGCGTCGCTTCAACCAAGGAGCGATCATCGGCTTCACCACCGACATTCAACGGCAAGGCACCGAAAACGCTGCCAGCGGACACCCGTTGGAGGCCGTTGACTCGAATATCGGAGATGGTGAAGGACTCGGCGTGAACTTCGGCGATCATCAATGCGGCGAGAACCACAGGTAGCAGCAGACGTTTCATGAAGTCCTTTCTTATTCCAACTGGCGATAAAAAATCTGCCGCTAAAGGCGACAGATTTGTAATTCAGAAGCGGTTACAGCCGGCTCAAATCGTTAACCAGGGCAAGCAACATCACCCCAACCACCAAACTGATACCAATCTGCATCCCCCAACCCTGCACCCGTTCAGACAATGGGCGACCACGCACCCACTCGACCAGATAAAAAAGCAGATGCCCCCCATCCAGCACAGGGATAGGCAAAAGATTGAGAACCCCTAAGCTAATACTGAGATAAGCGAGGAAGTTTAAAAAATCTCCTACACCCGACTCAGCTGAAGCGCCCGCCACTTTAGCAATGGTTATCGGCCCGCTCAAGTTTTTTACCGAGAGCTCGCCAAACAGCATTTTCTTCAGCGAGTCGAGCGTCAGCACACTCATGGTCCAAGTGCGCTTAACACTCTCGGCAACGGCCTCCAGAGGCCCGTAGCTGACTTCGCGGAGCATTTCCGGCGGCCAATCGACAGGTTTCACTCCAGCGCCCAGATAGCCGCTACGCGCGCCCTCTTCGCCTCGCGCCGCCAACGTCACCCCTACATCTTGCGACTGACCGGCACGAATAATTTGCAAGGTTACCGACTTACCCGGCAATGCCCGCACCTCATCGACCACTTGCTGCCAATCGCTCAGGGCCTTGCCATCAAGCGCAACGAGCTCATCATCAACCTGCAAACCTGCGGCAGCTGCCGGCCCCTTGGGGTCCACTTCAGCCAGTACAGGCTTTATCTCAGGGCGCCACGGGCGTATACCCAACGCGGCGATCGGGTCTGGCTCTTCAACACCTTGAAGCCAGTCTTTTAACTGGATTTGCTCTGCACTCTGCACCGTTGAGCCGGAATTCTTGACTGTAACATCAAGCACACCACTCTCACCCAAGCGCCGAACCAGCTGCAAATTGACGGCTGACCAACCATTGGTCGGCTCGCCATTTATGGCGACAATTTCCTGTCCTGCCACCAAACCCGCATCGGCTGCCAAGCTCGACTCAGCCACATTACCAATGACCGGGCGAACCTGCTGGCTGCCCAAAAGTGCCACACACCAGAAAAATGCGATTGCCAGGAGAAAATTGGCTATTGGGCCGGCCGCGACAATGGCGATACGCTGGCCGACTGTTTTGCGATTGAACGAGCGATGGGCCTCTTCAACTGGCACTTCACCTTCACGCTCATCGAGCATTTTTACATAGCCACCCAGCGGGATCGCAGCCAACACGAATTCAGTGCCCTGGCGATCATGCCAGCGCAATAAAGGGGTGCCAAAGCCGACCGAGAAGCGCAGCACTTTGACGCCACAACGCCGTGCCACCCAAAAGTGGCCAAATTCATGGAATGTCACCAGCACACCCAAGGCTATCAGGGTGCCGGCAATCATATACAACGCACTCATCACGCTTCTCCGCGTTGGTTAACGCATTGTGCTGCCAGCGTCCTTGCCCGGCTATCCGCAGCAAAAACATCTTCCAAGCAGGTGGCCGCAGTGGCGGGCTCGCTGCTTAAAACCCGGTCTATGATACTCGGGATTTGCGCAAAACTGATCCGACGCTGCAAAAATGCCGAGACGGCCACTTCATTGGCGGCATTAAGCAAGGTTGGCGCGGTGCCCCCCTGCTCTGCTGCCTCCCTGGCTAAACGCAGACAAGGAAAACGCTGCTCATCAGGCGCCTCGAAATCCAAACGCGCCAAGGCAAAAAAATCAAGGGGGGAAACACCCGAATCAATTCGCTCAGGCCAGGCCAGGGCGTGACTGATTGGCGTGCGCATATCCGGATTACCCAACTGGGCCAACACCGAACCATCGACATAGTCGACCATTGAGTGAATCACGCTCTGCGGATGAATCACCACTTGAATCTGCGCAGGTTGTGCGTCAAACAACCAGCACGCCTCAATTAACTCAAGGCCTTTGTTCATCATGCTGGCTGAGTCGACTGAGATTTTTTGCCCCATCGACCAATTTGGATGCGCGCACGCCTGTTCAGGAGTCACTGTAGCCAGCTGCTCAAGCGGGGTTTGCAAAAAGGGACCGCCGGACGCGGTCAACAAAATACGCCGCACCCCTACCTGAGAAAGCCCCCGTGAATAGTCGCCGGGCAGGCACTGAAAAATGGCGTTGTGCTCGCTGTCGAGCGGCAACAAGACCGCACCGCTGTCATGAACAGCCTGCATAAATAGTGCGCCAGACATCACCAAGGCTTCTTTATTGGCCAGCAACACCTTTTTGCCAGCCTCTACAGCCGCAAGTGTCGGGCGCAGCCCTGCTGCACCGACTATTGCGGCAACAACCGTATCCACCTCGCCATGGCCGGCAACCTCACACAAGGCTGCCTCACCAAATAACACTTCGGTTTTTGACCCGGCAGCGACCAGCGCGCCCTGTAAGCGCTTGGCGCTAGCCTCGTCTGCCACCACGGCAAAAGCCGGCCGATGCTGCAAGCACAACGCCTGCAGCTCATCCAGACGACTATAGCCAGTCAAGGCAAACACCTGATAACGGTCTGGATGCCGAGCAACCACATCAAGGGTGCTGAGACCAATAGAGCCAGTGGCCCCTAATACAGTGATTTGCTGAAGGCTCACAGGTTGCCCCAACCCGATAACAGCAGCAGTACGGCAAATACTGGAATAGCGGCCGTAAGGCTGTCGATACGGTCCAACACACCGCCATGACCCGGCAGCAAGTTACTGCTGTCTTTAACCCCGGCTTGACGCTTGAACATGCTTTCAGTCAGATCACCGACCACGGAGATCATCACCACAATCGCAGCCCCAATAAGCGCCCCGATCATTTCACCGGCACTCCAACTGCGCACCAAACCTACAATCAGGGTAATCACCAGACAGGTGCACAAGCCGCCGATCGCGCCTTCCCAGCTCTTGCCAGGACTGACCTGCGGGGCCAATTTGCGCCGACCAAAGGCCTTACCGGAGAAGTACGCACCAATGTCGGCCGCCCACACCAGCACCATAACGGCAATAATCAGCCAGTTAGCCAGCGGCCATTGCTTGAACAACACCAGGCCTTGCCAAGCCGGCAGCAGAATCAGCAAACCAATGATTAACTTACGCGGTGCGCCAGCCCAATGCTTGCTGCTCTGCGGGTAACCCAGGACCAGCCAGGTGGCAACGCCCCACCATATTATTGCCAGCAATAGCACCGGCGTAGCCAGAACAGGCAGCAGATAGAGCAGCCAACACAGCACTGCAACCAGCGCAGCATAGGCGACTCGCAAGGGTTGCGAGTCAAAGCCAGCCAAGCGTGCCCACTCCCAGGCTCCGAGGCTGATGACTGCAGCGATAAACAGCGCAAACGCAGCGCCATTCAGTAGAAAAAAACCAGCCAGGGCGATGGGCAACAGCACCAGCGCCGTGATTACTCGTTGTTTAAGCATTCCGCGCCTCAGATTCTACCTGCGCGCTGGTTTTACCAAAGCGCCGCTGTCGAGTGGCGTAGTCTGCAAGCGCTTTACGCATGGCGTCGTGCTTGAAGTCGGGCCAGAACAGGTCGGTGAAATACAGTTCACTGTAGGCTAACTGCCACAGCAGGAAATTACTGATGCGGTGCTCGCCGCCCGTGCGGATGCACAGATCAGGCAACGGCAAATCACCGGTCGCCAAGCAACCCTGCAGCAGTTGCGGGGTGATGTCGTTGGGCTGCAAATGCCCACCCTGCACTTCGCGAGCAAGGCGTTGCGCCGCCTGCGCGATATCCCACTGACCACCGTAGTTAGCGGCGATCTGCAGGATAAAGCGCTTTTCACCGGCGGTTTGCGCCTCCGCCTCACGCATCGCGTTTTGCAACTCGGGGTGAAAGCGCGAACGATCGCCGATAATCCGCAGACTGATGCCATTGTCATTGAGCTTGCGCGTTTCGCGGCGCAAGGCACTCATAAACAACTCCATCAATGCGCCGACCTCATCAGCCGGGCGCTGCCAGTTTTCACTGGAGAAGGCGAACAGGGTCAACACTTCAACCCCAGCCTCAGCACACACCTCGATAACCGCACGTACCGCATCAACACCGGCTTTATGGCCGGCAACACCCGGCAACAGGCGCTTTTTCGCCCAGCGGTTGTTGCCATCCATAATTACGGCCACATGGCGCGGCACTGCGGGTGCCGGGCCACCGTCTTTGGCTTTATCCATAACGATTCCTGACCGTCAGACGGCCATCAGATCCGCTTCCTTGTTTTCCAGAGCCTTGTCGACTTCAGCAACATACTTGTCGGTTAGCTTCTGGATTTCATCAGCGGCGCGACGCTCTTCGTCCTCGCTGATTTCTTTTTCTTTTTCCAGGTCTTTCAGCTGAGCCAGAGCATCACGACGAATGTTGCGCACGGCAACACGGGCGTTTTCAGCTTCGGAACGCGCTTGCTTGGTATAGCCCTTGCGGGTCTCTTCGGTCAGCGCTGGCATTGGCACGCGAATAGTGGTGCCAGCAGTGGCTGGGTTGAGACCGAGATCAGAGGTCATGATGGCTTTTTCAACAGCCTGAATCATGCCTTTATCAAACACGTTCAATGCCAGGGTGCGGGAATCTTCAGTGATCACGTTGGCAACCTGACGCAACGGCGTATCGGTACCGTAGTAAGACACCATCACACTGTCGAGAATGCTTGGATGGGCGCGGCCTGTACGAATCTTGGCAAACGCGACATTCAGCGATTCAAGGCTCTTGGTCATGCGTGATTGGGTTTCTTTCTTGATCTCGTTAATCATTCTTCACCTTCCTCGATCAGGGTACCTTCAGCGCCACCCACAACAACATTCAACAGGGCGCCAGGCTTATTCATATTGAAGACTCGCAGCGGCATATTATGGTCGCGGCACAGGCAGATGGCAGTCAGATCCATTACCCCGAGCTTACGGTCCAGCACCTCGTCATAGGTCAGGCGCTCAAATTTTTCTGCGTGCGGGTCCTTAAATGGATCCGCAGTGTATACGCCATCGACCTTGGTCGCCTTCAATACCACGTCTGCATCAATCTCGATGGCGCGCAAGCACGCAGCAGAGTCAGTGGTAAAGAAAGGGTTACCCGTACCTGCAGCGAAAATCACCACTTCACCGGTTTTCAGATGGCGCATGGCTTTACGACGGTCATAGTGATCCGTCACCCCCACCATGGAAATTGCTGACATCACGATGGCTGGGATATTCGAACGCTCCAGCGCGTCGCGCATGGCCAAGGCGTTCATAACAGTGGCCAGCATCCCCATATGGTCGCCAGTCACTCGATCCATTCCGGCTGCGCTCAATGCCGCCCCCCGAAACAGGTTCCCACCACCGATCACCAGACCGACTTGCAAACCGATACCCACTAGCTGCCCTACTTCGAGGGCCATACGATCGAGCACCTTGGGATCGATACCAAACTCTTCCGATCCCATCAGGGCTTCGCCGCTTAGTTTGAGCAGAATGCGCTTATAACGCGGTTGACGACCACTCACCTGCTGAGCCATTACAGTCTCTCCTGCGGCATTAAGATTCTAAGAAACCCTGAAAAACTACTGCGCCAGGTAATTGCTGTGCTGAAAAGCTGCTCACAGTCTACAGACTGAACGCACTTTAGTGCGGTCCCGAAGGGGTGAGCCATGCGAATCAAACGCTCATTCAGGACATCTAAACTGCGCAATCTCGCACCTTTCGCGTTGCAATCCCTTCACTCGTTGCGTTTTTCAGCGGATTCCTATGCGGACATTACAACCCGCAATTATCGGGTACTTCGGCGCCAGCCGGGGCTTTTAAATAGCAAAAGCCGGAAAATAATTTTCACAACCGACCCAGGCAAACCCTTGAAAACGTTTTGCGCCACCCAAGCCCAGACCAGACCAGACCAGACACTGCATTAGCCCTGCAGTTTACTAGAGGAAACCTGCATGAGCAGCTTTATGGGAGCAATCGCTTTCAGTGGCACCCTAAATGACCACCCTATTCGACAAAAAGGCCGCACGCATAAGCGGGCAGCCTCTTTGGGACGACAGTTTTTAGACCGTCTTACTGCTTGCTGGAAGCCAGCTGTGCAGCTACTTCAGCAGCGAAGTCAGTTTCGCCTTTATCGATACCTTCACCCACTTCGTAGCGAGTGAACGAAACGATTTCAGCGCCAGCTTTCTTCACCAGATCGCCAACCTTGATGCTGTCGTCTTTAACGAAAGCTTGTTCAACCAGGCTCGCTTCAGCCAAGAACTTGCTGATACGACCCGCAACCATTTTCTCAACGATTTCAGCAGGCTTGCCTTTGATTTTCTCTTCGTTCAGCGCCAGGAAAATTTCTTTTTCCTTGGCAACAGCTTCTTCAGAGACTTCAGCCGAGCTGAGGAACTGAGGATTGCTTGCTGCTACGTGCATGGCAACTTCTTTAGCCAGCTCAACGTCGCCGCCTTTAAGGGCAACCAAAACGCCGATGCGGTGACCGTGCAGGTAAGAACCTACAACGTCAGCTTCAACGCTAGCCAGACGACGAATATTGACATTCTCGCCAACTTTAGCAATCAGGGCTTCGCGATCAGATTCCATGGCCGCAACCAACGGAGCTGCATCGGTCATTTTCTCAGCGAAGGCTTTCTCGATGCTGCTGCTGACGAAGTTTTTGAAATCGTCTTGCAGGGCCAGGAAGTCAGTCTGGGAGTTAACTTCGATGATCAGGGCGCGCTTGTTATCGCCAGCCAATTTGATTGCGATAGCACCTTCAGCAGCGATGTTACCGGCTTTCTTGGCAGCCTTGATGGCACCAGCAGCACGCATATCGTCGATTGCTTTTTCGATGTCGCCACCAGCAGCAGTCAGGGCTTTTTTACAGTCCATCATGCCTTGGCCGGTACGCTCACGCAGTTCTTTAACCAGGGCTGCAGTAATCTCTGCCATGTTCGAAATCCTCTTAGGTAGGTCTTCAACCATCTCACCCGCCAGGCGGGCGATGAATTCTATAAGTGACAAAAAGGGGGCCAAGCCCCCTTTTTGCGTAGCGAGTGACGCTTGCTACTTAGCCTTGAGCGGCTTCAGCAGCCGGGGCTTCAGCGACGAATTCGTCGGTGCCACCGTTAGCATTGCTACGACCACGAACAACCGCGTCAGCCATGGCACCCATGTACAACTGGATGGCACGAATGGCGTCGTCGTTACCCGGGATGATGTAATCAACACCTTCTGGGCTGCTGTTGGTATCAACAACACCAATTACTGGGATGCCCAGCTTGTTGGCTTCGGTGATAGCAATGCGCTCGTGATCAACGTCGATAACGAACAGTGCGTCTGGCAGACCGCCCATGTCCTTGATACCACCCAGGCTGCGATCCAGTTTTTCCAGATCACGGCTACGCATCAAAGCTTCTTTCTTGGTCAGCTTGGTGAAAGTGCCGTCTTGCGCCTGAACTTCAAGATCACGCAGACGCTTGATCGAAGCACGGATGGTTTTGTAGTTAGTCAGCATGCCGCCCAACCAGCGGTGATCGACGTACGGAGAGTTGCAGCGAGCTGCTTCTTCACGAACGATCTTGCCAGCGGAACGCTTGGTGCCAACGAACAGAATCTTGTTTTTACCGGAAGCCAGCTTCTCAACGAACGACAGCGCTTCGTTGAACATTGGCAGGGTTTTTTCAAGGTTGATGATGTGGATCTTGTTGCGCGAACCGAAAATGAACTTACCCATTTTCGGGTTCCAGTAACGGGTCTGGTGGCCGAAGTGCACACCGGCCTTCAGCATATCGCGCATATTGACTTGGGACATGGTCGTTCCTTAATAAGTCGGGTTAGGCCTCCACGCATCCCAATCTCCAACCATTTGCATAAAACAAAGGGCACCCAGGAAATCGTGTCGATACGTGTGTGGGTTTATGCTTTTGGACAAGCTGCCCATGAAAGCGGCGCGTTTTATACCACAATAACCGCCCATAAGCTACACACCGATTACAGCAAAACTTCAGGACCGTTACCTTTGCCCTTATGGAATGCGCCTCTAGGAGCCACCTGAAAAAGGTAGTGAGCGACGGGAGTACAAGGCAGAAAAAGTGCGGAAAAGCACAGTTTAGGCGTTCTAAATGAGCATTTTGAGCATTTTTTTAACGCCGTAATACCTAGCGCAGTAGTTTTTAAGCGGTTCCCTAAGCTGTTACAATATGCCACTTTTCTGCATGCCCCGAGACCCTATATGACCGTCACCATCAAGTCGCCCGAGGAAATCGAAAAAATGCGCATCGCCGGCCGCTTGGCCGCTGACGTGCTGGAGATGATCGGCGAACACGTCAAACCCGGCGTGACCACCGAGGAGCTCGACCGCATCTGCCACGACTATATTGTTAACGTGCAGCAGGCTATTCCTGCCCCGCTTAACTATAAAGGCTTTCCAAAGTCGATCTGCACCTCGATCAATCACGTTGTCTGCCATGGCATCCCGAATGAGAAGCCACTGAAAGAAGGCGACGTGCTGAACATTGACATCACTGTGATCAAAGATGGCTATCACGGTGACACCAGCAAGATGTTCATGGTTGGCAAGGTGCCCGAGTGGGCTGAACGGCTGGCCAAGATCACCCAAGAGTGCATGTACAAAGGCATAGAACTGGTCAAGCCGGGCGCACGCCTGGGCGATATCGGTGAAGTGATTCAAAAACACGCCGAGAAGAATGGTTTCTCAGTGGTTCGCGAATATTGCGGCCATGGAATTGGCGCTGTGTTCCACGAAGAGCCGCAAGTGCTGCATTACGGCCGCGCTGGCACAGGCATGGAACTCAAGGAAGGTATGACCTTTACCATCGAGCCGATGATCAACCAGGGCCGTGCAGACACACGCCTGCTAGGTGACGGCTGGACTGCAATCACCAAGGACCGCAAGCTTTCGGCACAGTGGGAGCACACGATTCTGGTGACGGCGAACGGCTACGAAATCTTCACCCTGCGCAGCGACGACACAATTCCCCGCGTATCAGCTTAAAGGCGCTGCCCGCCCACTCTGACCGAATCTCTTGTCGCGCTATATAAGGAAGGCCGTTGCATGCCTCAGGTAGATCCTCAGTTGTTCGACCGCGGGCAGTTCCAAGCGGAACTGGCCTTGAAGTCCAGCCCGATTGCCGCCTTCAAAAAAGCAATCAAGCGCGCCAATGACGTGCTTAATGCACGCTTTTATGAAGGCCGCGAAGTACGCCGTCTGGTTGAAGACCGCGCCTGGTTTGTCGACCAGATCTTGCGCGAAGCCTGGCTGCGCCTGGACTGGTCGGAAGATGCCGACATTGCCCTGCTCGCCGTTGGCGGCTACGGCCGCGGGGAGCTGCATCCGTTTTCCGACATCGACCTGCTGATACTGCTCGACAATGCCGACCACGAAACCTTCCGTGAACCGATTGAGCGGTTCCTCACGCTGCTCTGGGACATTGGATTAGAGGTGGGCCAAAGTGTGCGCTCGGTCAGTGAGTGCGCCGAAGAGGCCCGCGCCGACCTCACCATCATTACCAACCTGATGGAAAGCCGCACCATTGCCGGCCCCGAACGCTTGCGCCAACGCATGCAAGCGGTAACCAGCCCCGAGCAAATGTGGCCAAGCCAAGCGTTTTTCTTGGCCAAGCGCAAAGAACAACGCGCCCGCCACGCCAAATACAACGACACCGAATACAACCTTGAGCCCAACGTCAAAGGCTCACCGGGTGGCCTGCGTGATATCCAGACAATTCTGTGGGTTGCGCGCCGGCACTTCGGCACGCTCAACCTGCAATCGATGATCGAGCAGGACTTCCTGCTGAAAACTGAATACACCATGCTCGCCGCCAGCCAAGACTTCCTGTGGAAGGTGCGTTATGCCCTGCACATGCTTGCCGGCCGGGCCGAAGACCGCCTGCTCTTCGACCATCAAGCACAAATCGCCGAACTCCTGGGCTTTGAGAGCACCGAGGGCAAGCGCGGCATCGAACAGTTCATGCAGAAGTACTACCGCGTCGTCATGGGGGTTGCCGAACTGAGTGACCTAATCAAGCAGCACTTTGAAGAACAGATATTGCGCGCTGGCGAACGCGGTACCGCCACCGGCTTAAACAGCCGTTTCCAGCTGCGTGATGGTTATATCGAAGTTACCCACCCGAATGTCTTCAAGCGCACTCCATTCGCGATTCTCGAAGTTTTCGTGTTGATGGCACAACACCCCCATATAAAGGGTGTCTGTGCGGACAGCATCCGCCTGCTACGCGACCATCGCCACCTGATCGATGACGAATTTCGCAACGACATCCGCAATACCAGTCTGTTTATCGAACTGTTTAAAAGCCCCTCTGGCATCCATCGCAACCTGCGCAGAATGAACCGTTACGGCATTCTGGGCCGCTATTTACCTGAGTTTGGTCATATTGTCGGGCAGATGCAGCACGACCTGTTCCATATTTTCACGGTCGATGCACACACCCTCAATCTGATCAAACACCTGCGCAAGTTCAAATGGGTGGAAATGGCCGAGAAGTTTCCGCTGGCCAGCAAGCTCATGGATAAACTGCCCAAGCCAGAGCTGATCTACCTGGCTGGCCTATACCACGATATCGGCAAAGGCCGGGGTGGCGATCACTCGGAACTCGGCGCAGTCGATGCCGAAGCATTTTGCGTCCGCCATCAACTGCCCGACTGGGATACCAAGCTGATTGTCTGGCTGGTCCAGCATCACCTGACCATGTCGACCACTGCGCAGCGCAAAGACCTGTCAGACCCGCAAATCATCCATGACTTTGCCATGCTGGTCGGCGATCACACCCACCTCGACTACCTCTATGTGCTGACGGTGGCCGATATCAACGCCACCAATCCAACCCTGTGGAACTCGTGGCGTGCCAGCTTGCTGCGCCAGCTCTACACCGAAACCAAGCGCGCACTAAATCGCGGCCTGGAAAATCGTCTGGAACGTGAAGAGCAGATCCGCCTGACGCAAACCGCAGCCTTGGATACCTTGGTGCGCAGTGGCACGGACCCGGATGAAGCCGAACAACTCTGGTCGCACCTCGGTGACGATTACTTTCTGCGCCATACGGCCAGCGATGTTGCCTGGCACACCGAGGCGATCATTCAGCACCCCAACGATGGCAATCCATTGGTGCTGATCAAGGAAACCACCCAGCGCGATTTTGAGGGCGGTACACAGCTATTTATTTACGCTCAGGACCAGCACGACTTCTTTGCCGTGACCGTGGCAGCGATGGCTCAGCTAAACCTGAACATTCATGATGCACGAATTCTCACCTCGACCAGCCAGTTCACCCTCGACACCTATATTGTGCTGGAAGGCGACGGCAGCTCCATTGGCGATAACCCAGAGCGTATCAAGCAAATCCGCCAAGGGCTGATTGATGCATTGATCAACCCAGATGACTACCCGAATATCATCCAACGCCGGGTACCGCGCCAGCTCAAGCATTTTGATTTTGCGCCGCGCGTGACCATTCACAATGACGCCCAGCGCCCGCTTACGGTGATTGAACTGACCGCGCCGGATCGGCCCGGTTTACTGGCCCGGATAGGTCGCATCTTTCTTGATTTCGACCTGTCCATCCAGAATGCCAAAATTGCCACCTTGGGCGAGCGCGTAGAGGACGTATTTTTCGTAACCGACGCCCACAACCAACAACTTTCCGATCCCGAGCTTTGCATACGGTTGCAGGAAACCATCGTCTCGCAGCTCAGTGATGCGAGTACCGTCGGCAGTGAACCGAGCAAAATTACCATTTGAACCCGACAGCCGCCGCTGGGCCAGCAAGCCCTGCGACTATGACGTTGCCAGGAAAACACCATGAATGATGCGTTAAACCAGTTGCAGCCCTACCCGTTCGAAAAGCTCCGCGCCCTCCTTGGCAGCGCGACACCGAACCCTGAGAAAAAGGCCATTGCGCTGTCGATTGGCGAGCCCAAGCACCGCTCGCCTGATTTCGTCGCCAAGGCGCTGAGCGACAACCTTGAGCAACTGGCTGTTTACCCCACCACCTTGGGTATCCCCGCGCTGCGGGAAGCCATCGCCAACTGGGCCAGCCAGCGCTTCCACCTGGCTGCCGGTTCCCTGGACCCCGCACATAACGTGCTGCCGGTTAATGGCACCCGTGAAGCGCTGTTCGCCTTCACTCAAACCCTGGTCAAGCGCGCGCAACCTGGCGAACAGCCCGGCTATGTCGTCAGCCCTAACCCGTTTTATCAAATCTATGAAGGCGCCGCCTTTCTCGCCGGGGCAGAGCCGCATTATCTGCCGTGCCTTGAAGCGCATGGTTTCAACCCGGATTTCGCCGCGGTCAGCGATGACGTCTGGCAACGCTGCCAGATTCTGTTTCTGTGCTCACCCGGCAATCCAACAGGCGCACTGATTCCGCTGGACACCCTGAAAAAACTGATCGAACTGGCGGACAGATTTGACTTCGTCATTGCCTCGGATGAGTGCTACAGCGAGCTCTACTTCGATGAAGCCAATCCGCCCGCTGGATTACTCACCGCCTGCGCCGAATTAGGCCGCAACGATTTCAAGCGCTGCGTGGTTTTTCACAGCCTGTCGAAGCGCTCCAACCTGCCGGGCCTACGTTCAGGCTTCGTCGCGGGCGACGCCGACATATTGAAATCGTTCCTGCTGTATCGCACCTACCATGGCTGTGCAATGCCGGTACAGACGCAACTGGCAAGCATTGCAGCCTGGACCGACGAAGCCCATGTCCGCGCCAACCGCGACCTTTACCGTGAAAAATTCGATGCCGTCCTGGATATTCTTGAAGGCGTGCTAGATGTTCAGCGCCCAGACGGCGGGTTCTATCTGTGGGCTAAAACCCCAACAGATGACGAGCAATTCTGTCGTGACTTGTATGTTCAAGAGCATGTAACGGTTGTTCCCGGCTCCTACCTTTCACGCAGCGTGAAAGGCAACAACCCCGGCGCTAATCGCGTACGCATGGCGCTGGTGGCGCCACTGGCGCAATGCGTTGAAGCTGCAGAGCGAATCCGTGATTTCGTGAAAGCAATGCCGGCCTGAGAAAGCGCCGACGAGGCAACACAATCTGTGTGTTGACTCGTCGCCGGTCTGGCCACCTGCGCTGCTCACCGAAGCGCACGCGAAACCGTGCACAAGGCCGCTACCAGGTGTAACCGGCACCAATGATCATCGTGGTCTCGCCCTTGCTGTCAATCAGCGGGCTATCGGCGATGTCGCTGTCGTAATGCTCATAAGCAAATGAAGCTGTACCCAGCCAGTTCTTACTGAAACGGTAGGTGGTTATGAGCGACACCATAGGTGAAACCGTAGCGCCGGTTGAATAGCGTGGCCGCTCGAACGTGGCCTCTGAATCTGAAACGCCCCCGAAGTAATAGTTAGCCATTTTGCTGGAACGCCAGACCACACCAGTGCCCGGCATAATCAGCCAGCGATCGTGTACCCATGGAAAATCAGCCCACAGCAGTGCTTCCTGACCGTTACTGGTCCCGGTCACATCACTGGCAGCTCTTGCGGTCAACAAGGCAAAAGGGGTGATCAGATTAACCCCCAACCCGGCTTCCAGTTCGGATTTGCGCTTGTCCATCCCCTCGAACTCGCGCTCATCATCCGGATCAAGGTTACCGAAACGCACTCGCCCATAAGCAAAAGCGGCGAATCGCTCATCTCGGTGAAAGTAATAGCGCCCTCGATCGCCCAAGTACATGGCATCTTTACCAAAATAAACCAAACCGGGAATCAGGTAGTTCTCGGAGCCGGCGGCCTCGTATCGTTCACTGGTGCCAATGGCTACCGCCCCCACCACCAGGCCACGGGGAATCGGGGAACTGTCTGAGTCGGTTGAAAGTAGCTGCAGCGACCCGGCCTCAATATCGGCATGGGCCGCCTGAGTCGTTAAAAATGCGCCAGTACAGACAACAAGCGCCCAGAACGTAGCGTGGTGAAGCGCAATTTTCATCTAGATTGCCCCATAAAATAGTCCAATTTTTTCTGACGAGTGTCTTCATGCCTCTGCCTGACCTGCCAGTTATGACCGCGACGCATACGCGCGCGCCTGAGCTTAGCCAACTTCCAGTGTGGCTCAATATTGGTAAGCCGCCTGCCAATCCACCGTGCATATAGGCGTTTTGTCAAAATATGCGGTGCATCATGATCTAAACGCCGGACAGAGCAGGCCGTATAGCCAGTAACTGCGCTGACGGCATGGACAGGCGCGGCACTGAGTGAAACGACGTGGCATAATTGGCCGCTGAATTATCGAGGAGTGTTGGCGCAAACCTATAAATTTTAGATTTCGCCATATTTATCAATGACTTGCGTACTATTTGGAATTAAAGCCTGCGACACAATGAAGAAGGCACGCACCTGGCTCGACGAGCATGACGTGGCCTATAGCTTCCATGATTACAAAGCCGTGGGCATTGACCGCGGCAATTTGGAAAAGTGGTGCAACGAACATGGCTGGGAAATCGTACTCAACCGTGCTGGCACTACGTTCCGCAAGCTGGAAGATGCGCAGAAAAGCGACCTCGACCAGAACAAGGCCATCGAATTAATGCTGGCCCAACCGTCGATGATTAAACGCCCGGTCCTCGATCTGGGCGACAGAACCCTGGTGGGTTTCAAACCTGACCGTTATGCAGCCGAGCTGGCCTAACGCTCCTTTTACTATTGAATTTGCTGCAAGGAACTCAACATGAGCAACACTCTCTACAGCCTGGCCTTCGGCGTAGGTACGCAAAACCGTCAAAACAACTGGCTAGAGGTTTTCTACGCCCAGCCGCTGCTCAACCCTGCGGCTGAACTGGTTAGCCAAGCAGCAGAAAAACTCGGTTATGACGGCGGCAATCAAGCAATTGCGTTCACCTCGCAACAAGCCAGCGACCTTGCTGAAGCACTTAAAGGCGTTGATGCAGCCCAAGCGGCACTGCTGACCCGCCTCGCCGAGAGCCACAACCCGCTGGTTGCGACCTTTCTCGCAGAAGACGTTGCTCCGACCAGCACGCCAGAAGCCTATCTGAAGCTGCACCTGCTTTCGCACCGCCTGGTACAGCCACACGGTTTGAACCTCAGCGGTATTTTCCCGCTGCTGCCAAACGTTGCCTGGACCAGCCAAGGCGCTATCGACCTTAGCGAACTGGCTGAGCGTCAACTTGAAGCGCGTCTGCGTGGCAAACTGCTGGAAGTGTTCTCGGTCGACAAGTTCCCGAAAATGACTGACTACGTGGTACCGGCTGGCGTGCGCATCGCTGACAGCTCACGCATCCGTCTCGGCGCCTTTATCGGCGAAGGCACCACTGTCATGCACGAAGGTTTCGTAAACTTCAACGCAGGCACCGCAGGCCCGGGCATGATTGAAGGCCGTGTATCGGCTGGCGTATTCGTCGGCAAAGGGTCTGACCTTGGCGGCGGCTGCTCAACCATGGGCACATTGTCCGGTGGCGGCAATATCGTGATTTCGGTTGGCGAAGGCTGCCTGATCGGCGCGAACGCCGGTATCGGTATTCCGCTAGGCGATCGCAACACAGTTGAATCCGGCCTGTATGTGACCGCTGGCACCAAAGTCAATCTGCTCGACGAACAAGGCAATCAGGTCAAAGTGGTCAAGGCCCGTGACTTGGCAGGCCAACCCGACCTGCTGTTCCGCCGCAACTCGACCACAGGCGCAGTGGAGTGCAAGACGCACAAATCTGCCGTCGAGTTGAACGAAGCACTGCACGCGCACAACTAAGCGTCGTGTCTGCCTGGCCGGGGCCTGCCATGAGCAGGTTTCGGCTAGATCTCAGGGCGTGACAACGCAAAGCTTGTCCGCCACGGTTCAGCTGCCGAAATGCTTGAATCGTGAACCGATGATCTCGATGTCCACAGCTATTATTGGTGGGTGAATAATGCGTCACCCACCCTACACTGCAAAGGCTACTTATGGCTCTGCCCTCGCCTTGGCGCGCAGATTTCCCCGGTATTTTGGCTCTGGAGGCTGAAGGCCAGACCTATCTGGACAGCGCCGCCACCGCGCAAAAGCCGCAGGCGATGCTCGACTCATTACTCGATTATTACGCCTCCGGCAGTGCCAACGTACACCGTGCCCAACACCTTCCCGGTGAGCGTGCGACTCGCGCCTTTGAAGCCAGTCGCGAGCAAGTCGCCCGCTGGTTGAACGCACACTCTGCCGGGCAAATAATCTTCACAGCCAGTGCTACATCGGCCTTCAACCTGCTGGCATATGGCTTGGAGCATCTGTTCAAGGCCGGTGACGAGTTGGTGATTAGTGCGCTGGAACATCACGCCAACCTATTGCCCTGGCAGCAACTCGCCATACGGCAGAACTTGAAGCTGGTGGTGTTACCGCTCGATGCTCACGGCTGCATCGACCTGGCGCGTGCCTCACAACTGATCGGCCCACGTACTCGCCTGCTGGCTGTCAGCCAACTGTCCAACGTCATCGGCCGCTGGCAACCGCTGGCCAAATTGCTGGCACTCGCCAAGACACACGGGGCGCTGACGGTGGTAGATGGCGCGCAAGGCGTGGTGCACGGCCGCCATGATATGCAGCAGCTTGATTGTGACTTCTACCTATTCTCCAGTCACAAACTCTATGGCCCGGACGGCGTGGGCGTGCTCTACGGCAAATCAGCGGCATTGGCTCAACTCAAACACTGGCAGTTTGGCGGGGAGATGGTGCAAACCGCAGACTATTTAAACGCCACATTCAATCCGGCGCCCCTTGGCTTTGAAGCCGGTACGCCGCCAATCAGCGGTGTGCTTGCACTGGGCGCGACCCTCAGCTACCTCGACCAGCTTGATCATCAGGCTGTGGCGGCATTCGAACAGGCATTGCACCAGCAATTAATGGCAGGGCTTGGCGCACGCGACGGTATCAGCGTGCTTGGCACCCCGAACATTGCACTGGCCAGCTTTGTTATCGATGGCGTCCACCACAACGACCTCGCCCAATTGCTGACCGAACAGGGCATTGCGGTCCGTGCGGGTCAACATTGTGCGATGCCTCTGATGCAGCAGCTTGGCTTCAGGGGCGCGATTCGCGTCTCCTTGGGCTTGTACAATAATGGTCAAGACCTTGAGCGCTTCTTCAGCGCTCTGGACAACGCTTTGGATATCCTCCAATGAGCCCGCTTTCAGCCGATGCCGCGCACGCACTTGAGGTATTCCAGCAAGCAGGAAGCTGGGAGCAACGGGCACGCCTGCTGATGCAGTGGGGTGAAAAGCTCGACCCCCTGGGCGAGACTCAACAAACTGAAGCTAACCGCGTGCACGGCTGCGAAAGCCAAGTCTGGTTAGTGGCGGAACAGGTTGATCAATGCTGGCAATTTCGCGCAGCAAGCGAGGCACGGTTGATTCGCGGCTTGCTCGCACTGTTATTGGTTCGGGTCAATGGGCTGGACAGCGTGGCTTTGGCGACGCTTGATCTGAGCGACTGGTTCACTCAGCTCGGCTTAGCACGGCAACTGTCGCCCTCGCGCAGCAATGGCTTGAATGCCGTGCTGCGGCGCATGACTGAGCTGTCCAATTAGTTAGCCTACTGTAACTTGGCCCGCTCCGACGGACGCCGCGCGCCCTCAATCAGCTTTTCAATGATCTTGCTCACCGCGACCATGGCAAAGGTCGAGGTCACCATCATGGCGGCGCCAAAGCCGCCTGCGCAGTCCAAGGCAACGCCTTCACCCACAAAGCTCTTGCTCTGACAGGTCGTGCCATCCGGCAGCGGGTAACGCAGTTGCTCAGTGGAAAACACGCAGGGCACGCTGTAGTTACGCCCCATGGTGCGAGAGAAGCCATAGTCGCGGCGCAGTGTAGAGCGGACTTTCGAGGCCAGCGGATCATTGAAGGTTTTGTTCAAATCGCCGACGCGGATTTGCGTCGGGTCAATCTGGCCACCCGCCCCGCCCGTCGTCACGATCTGGATTTTGCGCCGCTTGCACCAAGAAATCAGCGCCGCTTTTGCGTTAACACTGTCGATGCAATCAATCACCGCATCCATCGATTCAGTGATGTACTCGGCCATAGTGTCGCGGGTCACGAAATCAGCAACAGCATGCACGGTGCAGGCCGGGTTTATCGCCCGCAGCCGCTCAGCCATCACCTCAACCTTGGATTTGCCAACGGCACCAGCCAAGGCATGAATCTGCCGATTGGTGTTGGTGATGCACACATCGTCCAGATCAAACAGCGAGATTTCCCCGACGCCCGAGCGGACCAGCGCCTCGGCAGCCCATGAACCAACGCCGCCAATACCTACAACGGCCACATGTGCTGCACACAATCGCTCAGCACCCTCGCGACCGTACAACCGGGCGATGCCTGAAAAGCGTTGTTCATCAATCTGCATTGCCTAACCCCAACACCACACAATCTGCAATCAACCATTATAAGAAGCTAAGCGGCAACTCCCAAGTCTTTGCTTAATTCAGATCAAGATCAGTTGGGTTTAAACCGGCTATGCTGTAAATGTCATCGTCCGCCAGGCTCAACCTGAAATCTAAGCACAGTGTAGCCTTGGCTATAAATGCATAACACCACGAACTTCTATAGCCATTTAGCACTCTAAGGCGGATGACTTTCGTACGCCTGGCAAAAGGATGTGTCAGGCGCTATACAGCTTATCGACGGCGGAGTAGCATGCGCGCCATCCGGTGCTCACCGGCTCCTCCTCGTTCCATGCAGCGGAACCCGAAACAGATATGTCATCGAGAATTTTTGGACTCAATCTAGTCGTTGTCTTGGCGATCGCCGCCTTGTTCTCTGGTTTTTGGGCGCTTTATAACTTACCAGTGAGTGCGCCAGACTGGCCGGACCAAGTCGCGGGTTACTCGTTCTCGCCATTTCGCCAGGGCCAAAGCCCGCAGAATAATATTTATCCAAGCGATAAAGAGATCACTCAAGACCTTGAGATGCTCTCCAAGCAAACCGACAACATTCGCACCTACTCGGTCGACGGCGCGCTGGCAAACATCCCCCGCCTGGCCGAAGAGTTCGGCCTGCGCGTGACCTTGGGCATCTGGATCAGTAACGATGAAGAGCGCAATGAGCGTGAAGTTGCTGAAGCCATCAAACTGGCCAATACCTCGCGCAGTGTGGTGCGAGTACTGGTGGGTAACGAGGCCTTGTTCCGCGAGGAAATCAAGCCCAAGAAGCTGATTGAATACCTGGATCGCGTTCGCGCTGGGGTCAAAGTACCGGTCTCAACGTCGGAACAATGGCACGTATGGGAAGAACACCCCGAACTGGCCCAACACGTTGACTTGATCGCCGCGCACGTTCTGCCCTACTGGGAGTTCATTCCAATGGAGGACTCGACCCAGTTCGTCCTCGATCGTGCCCGTGACCTGAAAAAACTGTTCCCGAAAAAACCTCTGTTGCTCTCGGAAGTTGGCTGGCCAAGTAACGGCCGTATGCGCGGCGGCGCCGATGCATCCCAAGCCGATCAGGCGATTTACCTGCGCACTCTGGTCAATACGCTGAACGCCAAAGGCTATAACTACTTCGTGATTGAAGCCTTCGACCAGACGTGGAAGATCAGCGATGAGGGCTCAGTGGGCGCTTATTGGGGCGTATACAACTTGGCCCGCCAACCCAAGTTCAACTTCACCGGACCTGTTGTAGCAATTCCGCAGTGGCGCTTACTGGCGATCGGCTCGGTGGTCATGGCCCTGCTGTCACTGGCGCTGTTATTAATTGATGGCAGTTCGCTGCGTCAACGCGGTCGCACGTTTCTTACTTTTGTTGCCTTCGCGGGTGGCTCGGCGCTGGTGTGGATCGGCTATGACTACAGCCAGCAGTACAGCACATGGTTCAGCCTTACAGTCGGCATCTTGCTCGGCATTGGTGCTATTGGCGTCTTTATCGTCTTGCTGACCGAAGCCCATGAACTGGCGGAAGCCGCTTGGGTGCGCGCCCGACGCCGCCCTTTCGAGCCCGTTTCGGGTGATTCGGATTACCGACCTAAAGTGTCGATCCATGTGCCTTGCTACAACGAACCGCCTGAAATGGTGAAGCAAACCTTGGATGCGCTGGCCAATCTGGATTACCCGGATTACGAAGTCATCATCATCGACAACAACACCAAAGACCCCGCGGTATGGGAACCGGTGCAGGCTTATTGTGAGACGTTGGGACCACGCTTCCGCTTCTTCCACAAAGCGCCGATTGAAGGCTTCAAAGGCGGGGCATTGAACTACATCCTGCCTTTCACCGCGCCTGATGTTGAAGTGATCGCCGTGATCGATTCAGACTACTGCGTTGACCCGAACTGGCTCAAGCACATGGTGCCACATTTCGCCGACCCCGAAATTGCTGTGGTGCAGTCGCCACAGGATTACCGTGACGGCGAGGACAGCACCTTCAAAAAGCTCTGCTACGCCGAGTATAAAGGCTTCTTCCACATCGGCATGGTGACCCGTAACGACCGCAACGCAATTATCCAACACGGCACCATGACCATGATTCGCCGCACCGTGATGGATGAACTGAAATGGGCCGACTGGACCATCTGTGAAGACGCTGAATTGGGCCTGCGTGTGTTCAAGAAAGGCTACACAGCCGCCTATGCCCACAACAGTTTCGGCAAAGGGCTGATGCCTGATACCTTTATTGACTACAAAAAGCAGCGTTTCCGCTGGGCTTATGGCGCTATTCAGATCATGAAGGGCCATGCCCGCAGTTTGTTCCTGGGTAAGGACTCAAGCCTCAAACGCGGCCAGCGCTATCACTTTATTGCGGGCTGGTTGCCTTGGGTTGCAGACGGCCTGAACATCTTTTTCACCGCGGGTGCACTGCTGTGGTCAGCGGCGATGATTATCGTACCGACACGGGTAGACCCGCCGTTGCTGATATTCGCAATCCCGCCCCTGGCACTGTTCGTGTTCAAGCTGGGCAAAATCGTGTTTCTCTATCAGCGCGCAGTGGGGGTTAACCTCAAGGATGCATTCTGCGCGGCAGTGGCCGGTCTAGCCCTTTCCCATACGATCGCCAAAGCGGTGCTATATGGCTTGTTCACCACCAGCATTCCCTTCTTCCGCACCCCGAAAATGCGCAGCAGCCATGGGTTCCTTGTGGCGCTGGCCGAGGCCCGCGAAGAAGTCTTCATCATGCTGTTGTTGTGGGGGGCGGTAGTCGGTATTACCATCGCTCAAGGCTTGCCGAGTGCGGATGTGAAGTTCTGGGTAGCAACCTTGTTGGTGCAATCGCTGCCTTACCTGGCTGCGGTGATCATGGCAATGCTGTCGTCACTACCAAAGCCGGCGGAGCCAGAGATTGAAACAGACGCGGAGGTCCTAGGCTAAACGCCCTCCAGCGAATCCTCAGATTTACAGCTTAGCGGCGGCCAATGGTCGTCGTTTTGCTTTAAGATGGCGGCCTTTCTGCTTTATGCCGCTCAGGAGCCGCAATGACTGCCCTCTCCCCGACACTCGCACTCGCCTGCGATCTAATTAGCCGGCCATCCGTCACCCCAGTTGACGAAGGCTGCCAAGAACTCATGACGCGCCGCCTGAGCGACTCTGGTTTCAAAATAGAGCCGATGCGCATCGAGGAAGTTGATAACTTCTGGGCCTTTCGCGGTCACGCTACCGGCCCGGTGCTGTGCTTTGCCGGGCACACCGATGTGGTACCCACTGGCCCGCTGCAAGCCTGGCAACACAAGCCGTTCGACGCCTTGATCGACGAACAGGGCATGCTCTGTGGCCGCGGCGCTGCAGACATGAAAGGCAGCTTGGCCTCGATGATTATTGCAGTTGAGCGCTTTGTCGCGGACCACCCAACGCATAACGGTGCCATCGCATTTCTGATCACCAGTGACGAAGAAGGCCCGGCCCATCACGGCACCAAGGCCGTCGTGGAGCGTTTGTCGCAGCGTGGCGAGCGCATGGATTGGTGCATCGTCGGCGAGCCATCGAGTACCACATTGGTAGGCGACGTGGTCAAGAACGGCCGTCGCGGCTCACTCGGCTGCACACTCACCGTGCGCGGCGTGCAGGGCCATGTGGCCTACCCGCACCTGGCCAGGAACCCGATCCACCTGGCAACGCCGGCGCTGGCTGAATTGGCGGACACTCACTGGGATGATGGCAACGACTTCTTCCCGCCGACCAGTTTCCAGATCTCTAACCTGAACTCAGGCACCGGCGCGACCAATGTAGTGCCCGGCGAGTTGACCAGTATCTTCAACTTCCGTTTCTCGACCGAATCGACAGTTGATCAACTGCAACAGCGCGTTGTGGATATTCTCGACAAGCATGGCCTCGACTACCACCTTGAGTGGGCACTGTCCGGCCTGCCGTTTCTGACCGAGCCTGGCGTGTTGCTCGATGCTGTCGCCGACAGCATTCGCAGTGTGACCGGCCGTGAGACCAAGCCGAGCACCAGCGGCGGCACCTCGGATGGGCGCTTTATCGCCACCATGGGCGCGCAAGTGGTTGAGCTTGGCCCGGTCAATGCGACCATCCATCAGGTCAACGAACGCGTACTGGCGAGCGACCTCGATGTCTTAACCGAAATCTACTACCAAACGCTGGTCAATCTGCTGACATGACCGAGCATCCACTCACTGTAAGCGATCACCAGGGGCTTATCTGCCCGCTCTGCCAAGGCGCGCTCAGGCGGGTCGATAAAACCGTGGTTTGCCCGGCAAATCACCGCTTTGACCGCGCGCGCCAAGGTTACCTGAACCTGCTGGCGGTACAGCATAAAAACAGCCGTGATCCCGGTGACAACCAGGCCATGGTTGAAGCGCGACGCAGGTTTCTCGATGGAGGCCATTATGCGCCGCTCGCAGTGCGCCTGGCACAGCTTGCGGCTGGCTTCGCCCCGGTGCAGTGGCTGGACATTGGTTGTGGCGAGGGCTACTACACTGCACAAATCGCCCAAGGGCTGCCTGATGCCAAAGGTTATGCCTTGGATATCTCCCGTGAAGCGGTTAAACGTGCCTGCAAGCGCGCGCCCGAGGTTGAATGGGTCGTCGCCAGTATGGCCCGACTGCCGCTGACAGAAGGCAGCTGCCAGCTGTTGGCCAGTGTATTCAGTCCACTGGACTGGCAAGAAGCCAAGCGGGTACTCGCACCCAAGGGTGGCTTGCTGCGCATGGGTCCAACAAGCAATCACCTGATGGAGTTACGCCAAAAGCTCTATGATGAGGTTCGCGATTACGACGACCAAAAGCATCTCGAATTAATACCCGAGGGCATGCAATTGGCGCAGAGTGAGACCCTGAGCTTTACCCTCAAGGTCGAAACCGAACAGGCCCGAGCCGACTTGCTGGCCATGACCCCACACGGCTGGCGCGCCAGTGCAGAACGACGTGCCACAGTAATCGCAGAACCATTAGAAGTGACAGTGTCCATTCGTTACGATTGGATAGTGCGTACTTAAACGTTCGCGAACCTGCCTATTTAAGGACCCATTGCCATGCGCCAACCGGATATCGAGATTTACCTGAAAGATGCGGACCACAATGCCGTTGCCGAGTGGTTGAGCACGGCACTCGGTCCCTGCACGCCGTGGCAACAAAAAGGCCAGACCTACAAATGCAGCGCAGGGGATGTACCCGTTACATGGCTGCCCAAAGCGGTCGGCAAATGGAACAGTTTATTTCTCGAAAGTGATGCCACCCCTTGGCAGGATGACCTGAGCTGCGCGCAAGCCGCATTCGCCGCACTTGATGTTGAAGTACGCTGCGCCCCGGGCGGCTGGGAAGAGGAAGAAAGCGATGAACAAGCTGATCGCTGGATGCGCATCAGTAACGATGGCGTCGAAGAAATCACCTGGCGCACAGGTAACTAAACCGCCACACTAAAAAACCCGGACAACGTGCCCGGGTTTCGTTGCCACTCAATCATTACAGACCCGCAACATCCTCAGCCTGTAAGCCCTTCTGACCTTCGGTTACCGCGTACTCGACCTTCTGGCCTTCTGCCAAAGAGCGGTGCCCGTCACCCCGAATAGCCCGGTAGTGAACAAACACATCGGCGCCGTCTTCGCGCTGAATAAAGCCATAACCCTTGGCGTCATTGAACCACTTAACGGTTCCTACTTCACGATCAGCCATTACCCACACTCTCCAACTGCAGTTTTTTATTGTCCCGAAGGGAATTGCGCGGCGCGCTAATTAACGTACGGCTCTGGTAAAGGTCGATCTGCATAACGTGCAAGATCAACCGTAAACCTCGGGTATTTGCTGCAAATCGCTGCAAATGCATCCGGCTGCCGAACCTCGAGTATAAAACAAGGATTGTGACTGAAAAGCACTTTTTCCAATCGATTAAAGGCCATACCCGACAAGCTCTACAGCTTTATGCCACGAGCCTTTGCCGGCATAACCGGCAAAAAACAGTGCCGCCCGACAACGTGACACAGCGCACAAAATCATAACTTTGATGCCGTTACTGGGCGCTGTGCGCGGGTCGTATCTGCCGTCAAATGCCTTGAATGACAAAAACCAGCCTCCACCCCAGATATTTATGCGTTATACAGCGAAGAATTTTGCCCCGCAGCGGCCGATCCGGCACACTAGCGACCCCGAGCTGTTGCTCGTTTTTACAGCCTGCAGACTTCGTATGACCCGCTCCCCGTTTCGCCGTCTTGTGTTCGGCACAGTGCGCCGCCTGCTGTACCTTTGGGTACGCTCGGAAACCATCAATCAATCTGCCTTTACCCTAAAGCTCGACCGCAGCAAGCCGGTGTTGTTTGTCCTGCAGAAGCCGTCAATCAGCGACCTTGCTGTACTCGACACTGAGTGCCGAAAAGCGGGTTTACCGCGCCCGGTGCTGCCTGTCGCCGTGGGCGACTTGATGGAGCCCGCTGCTTACTTCTACCTGAATCCGCCTTCTGGCTGGTTTGGTCGTCAGAATAAACGCGGAATCTCACCGACCCTTGATCGCGTGGTCAGCGCCCTCAGCGAAAGCAGCATTGATGATGCACAAATAATTCCGGTCAGTGTGTTTTGGGGCCAGTCTCCCGACCGCGAGACCAGCCCTTGGAAACTGCTGTTCGCGGACAGTTGGGCCGTCACCGGACGTTTACGGCGCGTGGTCAGCATTCTGATTCTGGGGCGTAAAACCCGTGTGCAGTTTTCACCGCCGATTGACATGCGCGAACTGGTCGCACAGAACAAAGGCCATGAACGCACGCTGCGCATGGTTCAACGGATTTTGCGCGTGCATTTTCGCAACCAGAAAACCGCAGCCATTGGCCCGGATGTATCGCACCGGCGCAATCTGGTCAAAGGCCTGATCCACGGCCCACAAGTACGCCAGGCAATCGCCGAAGAAGCTGAGCGCGAGGGCATTCCCGTCGATAAGGCGGAGGCGCAGGCCCTGCGCTACGGCAATGAAATAGCCTCGGACTACACCTACACGGTGATCCGTTTTCTGGAAGTGGTGCTGAGTTGGTTCTGGAACAAAATCTACGACGGCATCAAGGTTAACCACATCGAAGGGGTGCAAGACGTCGCCCAGGGTCATGAGGTCATTTATGTACCTTGTCACCGCAGCCATATCGACTACCTGCTGCTCTCGTACCTGCTGTTTCGCAATGGCTTGACTCCGCCGCACATTGCCGCGGGCATCAACCTCAATATGCCGGTCATCGGTGGCTTGCTCCGGCGCGGCGGTGCGTTCTTTATGCGCCGCACCTTCAAGGGTAACCCTCTGTACACCGCCGTGTTCAACGAATACCTGCACACCTTGTTCAGCAAGGGTTTTCCGGTTGAATACTTCGTTGAAGGCGGTCGCTCACGCACGGGACGCATGCTCCAGCCAAAAACCGGAATGCTGGCAATTACCCTGCGTAGTTTCTTGCGTGACAATCGCCTGCCGGTGGTGTTTATACCGGTGTACATCGGTTACGAACGCGTACTCGAAGGCCGTACTTACCTGGGTGAGTTACGCGGGGCAAGCAAAAAGAAAGAATCGATTTTTGATATTTTCAAAGTGATCGGTGCACTCAAGCAGCGCTTCGGTCAAGTCTGGGTCAACTTCGGTGAGCCCATTAAACTGGCAGAGTTTCTCGACAGTGAGCAACCCGACTGGCGCAAGCAAACCCTCGCCCCGCAGTTCCGCCCGGACTGGTTGAGTGCAGCCACCAATCGACTCGGTGACAAGGTCGCCCAGCACCTAAACGAAGCCGCAGCCATAAACCCGGTCAACCTGGTCGCCTTGGCATTGCTGTCTACCAGCAAACTGGCGCTGGATGAACGCGCGCTGACGCGCGTACTGGATCTGTACCTTGAACTGCTACGCAGCGTGCCCTACTCACCGCACACGACATTACCCGAAGGTAATGGCCAAGCGCTGATCGAATACGTCATAGGCATGGATCTGTTGGCCGAGCAAAAAGATGCGCTGGGCAAGATTCTCTACCTCAACGAGCACAATGCGGTGCTGATGACCTACTACCGCAATAACGTGCTGCATATCTTTGCCCTGCCCGCGTTACTTGCCAGCTTCTTCCAGAGCAGTGCACGCATCAGCCGCGAGCAAATCCTGCGGTATACCCGCGCTCTGTATCCCTATTTGCAGTCTGAACTGTTTATCCGCTGGGACCTTGATCAGCTTGATCAGGTGATTGACCAATGGCTCAACGCCTTTGTCGAGCAAGGCCTGCTCAAGGCAGAGAACGAGGCGTTCATACGTCCTGCACCAAGCTCACGTCAATTTGTGCTGCTGACCTTGTTGTCGCGGGCCATTGCCCAAACCCTGCAGCGCTTCTACATGGCCATTGCACTGCTGCTTAATGCAGGGCAAAACACCATCAGCGCTGAAGAGCTGGAAGACCTGTGCACCGTCATGGCCCAGCGTTTGTCAATTCTTCACGGCCTTAACGCCCCAGAGTTTTTCGACAAGAGCCTGTTTCGCCACTTTATCCAGACCCTGATTGACCAAGGCGTATTACGCCAGGATGAAGCGGGCAAGTTGAGCCACCACCCCTTACTCAGTGAACTGGCTGAGGGTGCGGCAAAACGGGTTCTGCCTGCAGAGCTCCGACTGTCGATTCGCCAAGTCACAATGGATCAATCTGAAGAGCTAAACGACACGCCTTGAACAATGTCATCGTTGCCAAGCTTGGCTCGCAAAATACGGCCCGAGTCTAGCCGAAGCCACAACAAATCAGACTAATCTCGCTTGAGTCAATCCCAAAAAAGCTCGCATCACCCACGCTGGGTGGTGCGAGCTTTTAATTGCGGTAACTGGCCGACTAATTGAGCGCTGTTGCAGCTTCTGGAGGGATAATCGAGGCTTGGTTGACCGCTTTGCAACTGCGAAACATATCCAGCTCAGGGCGGAACACCGAGGTTTGCACGGCCATTAAATCAAGCACTGAGTGAAACAGGTTGTCTTGTGAGAATGGCTGATCTTCAAGACCTGCCATGCACTGACTCTGGATACCGTTGTGGTTTTTAATACCCTCCGACAACCACAGCACCATCGGAATATGGGTTTGTTCCTCAGGTGCCATCGCGTACGGCAAACCATGCAGGTACACCCCATTCTCCCCCAATGACTCGCCGTGATCAGAAAGGTACATGAGCGCGGTATCAAAGTTGTTTTGGTTTTTCTTCAGCAACCGCACTGTCTCAGCGACCACATGATCGGTGTAGAGCAAGGAGTTGTCGTAAGCGTTAACTATGGTTTCACGGGAGCATTGATCCAACTGGCTGCTTTGGCAAACCGGGGAAAACTTGCCGTATGCCGCCGGATAGCGCTTGGCATAAAAAGGACCGTGACTGCCCTTCATGTGCAACACCACAACGGTGTCATCTTTTAAGGTGTCGATATAGGCCTGCAAGCCACTCAATAGTGCATCGTCATGGCACTCACCATCAGCGCAGAAATCGGCCAGCTTGAGGTGCGACACATCTTCGGTTGGCACCCGATCACAAGCCCCCTTGCAACCCGAATTGTTGTCACGCCAGAGCACGCCCACACCCGCGCGCTGCAAAATATCCAACAAGCCCTCACGATTTTTGGCATAGGCCGACTTGTACTCATCGCGGCCAACATCCTGGAACATGCACGGCACCGAGACGGCCGTTGCAGTGCCACAGGAGCTTACATGGGTGAAGTTGAGCACCCCTTCCCTGGCTAGCTCCGGACTGGTGTTACGCGCATAGCCATCGAGGCCAAAGTTAGCCGCCCGCGCCGTTTCCCCGACCATGATCACGGTTAACCGCGGCTTGCGGCTGGCACCCACCTCAAGAATCCGGTGCGCATCGGCGCCCACAATTTCGAGTTTGTCCGGCGCTTTGAGTTCATTGCGCACATAGCTGTGCACTGCCGAAACCACATTGGAGGGCGTGAGCATTAAGCGGATTTCACGGTGATTACGAAACAGCGAGGCGTAGGACTGGTACTGAGTCATGGCGATTGCGCCGATGCAGGCGGCAGCGACGACGACGCTGACCAATTTCATGGTCAGCTCACGACTCATGCTACGTTTTTTGATGCGTACACGGGTCAGCAACAAAGCTGGCAACACACCTAAACCGACAATCCAGGCAACCATCTGCACCGTGAGCAACTCGGTGGCTTCAGCTGGGTCAGTCTGCAAGACGTTGGTAAGCATGTCGGCATCGATAACAATCCCGAAGCTGCTCATAAAATAACTCGCCGCAGCCGATACAACGAGTGCAATTGCCAGCACCGCTTTGGTCAGATGCCCCCAGGCCAAAACACTGAGCAAGATAAAGGTCCACATCAATGCGAATAACGGCAAACTGGCGATAAACACAGGATTGCCATTACCCCAACCACCGATACCCGCCCAGATCGTGCGCCAGAACGGCATATTGGCGAACAGGATTAACCAAACAGCCACCACAAGCGTCAACACAGGACGACTCATGGTGACTGTCCAAGCCGAGAAACGTGATTTATGACTGGAGCTTTCAGAGGTGTTTTTCACTGCTGATCCCGCGTATGAACCGATAATGGCTCGTACGTTAATCAGCTGACTGTTAGCCCGATGTCGGGCCAACGTGAAAAAAACGTTGCTCAGCTTAAAAAATACAGGCAAACCAAGCGCAAGGTACCGCCTAAACGCGACTGGCAACTATTCGATAAATACGGGGTAGCGGCTAGGTGCATTAACTGCTAAATAGGCGTCAAGATAGCTAAAACCAATCTGCTGAAAAACCACGCTACCCCACTGATGTTGTATTTAAGGACCGGCGATTATGCTCGGCATTCAGAATCTGGAGCTTTTCATCATCGCCGGTTTGCTGGTCAATATGGCCCCGGGCCCCGACTCGTTACTGGTGATGACGCGTGGCGCGGCTCAGGGCTGGAGAGCAGGCTCTGCCGCTGCATTGGGCATTGGCAGCGGCACCTTTATTCATGTGTTTGCCGCCGCACTGGGCTTGTCGGCATTGCTTGCCGCATCAGCTACCGCGTTTATGCTGGTCAAATACCTGGGCGCAGCCTATTTGCTGTATATCGGCATTAGCATGCTGTTGAGTAAAAGCCGAAAACCCGAAGTTCAGTCGGCAGCGGCATTGACGCCACGCAGCTATGGCCGACTGTACCTGCAAGGCTTTTTGACTAATGTGCTCAATCCTAAAGTCGCGGTGTTCTTTCTCGCCTTTGTCCCGCAGTTCATCACCCCACAGGCCGAACATAAAGCCCTCGCCTTTATCGTGCTGGGCTGTATCTTCAATTTCAATGGCATGCTCTGGTGCCACTTTCTTGCAATCTCGGCAGCGTATGCCAGCCGCCGCATTCAAGCCAGCCAGCGACTGGTGCTTTGGCTCAACCGGACGATTGGCGCCCTCTTTGTTGCGTTGGGCCTGAAGCTGGCAATGTCCAAATAAGGCCAAGCCAGACAGCTTTGTGGTAAAACTGGCTTACTGCTACACAGCCAACATGGAGGTTGAGATGCCCGGTAATTACCCCGATAAAATCAGATCTCTGCCGCTGTTCGACGGCCGCTTCGATGCCTACAAACTTGCCGCTACTGGCGCAGATATATTGTTCGCATCCTATCCAGCAGGCACAGCAATACCTGCGCATACTCACGACAGCGACAACTATGGCGTGATCATCCGCGGCGAATTGATCCTGCACATGGACGGTAAAATTCAGCGCTTTGGCGTGGGCGACTGGTATCACGTACCGGCACAGGCCAAGCATGCCGCAAGCTTTGAGGTGGAAACCGACGAAGTTGAACTCTGGTTCAAACCCGAATCACAGACTCACAGCTCATTGCCATAGCACACGGCTGAACTGGGACGATCACGTCGATCCAATGCTTGCTCTAAAAATTCGGCGAGCACCTGCGCATTGTTGTGCTGGGTGTCTTTAGCGCCATAGAGCAGTGTCAGCGTGCCTTGCTCGCTGATATCCAGCAGCGCCATCCAGTGTTCCGGGTGCTGGTTAAGCGCTTGCCAGTAGCTGTGCCGAAATGCAGCAAAGCGATCTGGCTCGTGGGCGAATTGCTTGCGCAACTCGGTGCTTGGCGCCAGTTCCGGTAACCATTTATCAAGCCCAAGCGCCGCTTTGCTCACGCCACGGGGCCACAATCGATCAACCAGAATGCGCTGACCATCACTTGGCTCGACGCGGTCATACACCCGCTTACATTGAATCATTGAGCTGACCCTTGTGGTGGGCTACTGGCACCGGTAACGTGTTGCGACTTGCCCGGAGACTCCTGATGCGCCTACGCCGTACATTGTTGTTCACGCTACTCCCCTTATTCGCCAGCTGCCAGGTTTACACCGGCAAACCGGTCGATGAACAAGCTGCAATGACCCGCCTGCAGGGCCAACTGTATTTCAGCGGCGAACAATTAATCTTTACTCCATGCGCTGAAAAACGCCAGTTCGTTATCAAGGATGACGGTTCCAGCCGCTTGCGTGAAGATGCCAAAACCCTGCTAGCCGATGGCGCATCCAGGTTAAAGGTTGATATGCGAGGTCTGCTGGCTTCTGCACAGAGCAATGACGGCTCATTCAAACCTGACACCGTGTATCGCCTGCAACGCGAGGGCGACCTGTGTGAGGATCTGGCTTACCGCCTGACCAAAGTGCGCGCCAGTGGCCATGAGCCTGACTGGAATCTCGGCGTCAGCGCACAGGGCCTGTTACTCGAACGACCAGGACAAAAAGACCTGGTATTGCCCTACCTTGAAGAACAATTACCTGAAGGCCGCATGAGCATCTCCAGCGAAGCCAATGGCGATCGCGTTGAGCTCTGGGTCACACCGCAGCATTGCGTAGACAGCATGAGCGGCGCGGTCAGCCACCTTAGCGCTGAGTTGCGGGTTAACGGCCAAGTCATGCGCGGCTGCGGTTTCTTTGGTGGCGCACAGCCCTGAATAACAACACAGACCATTAATCAGAGCCGCTCTGAATCCACTGAGCGGTGACGGGTATAGGGGCGTATAATCGCCGGCTTACACTAGCTGCCGGGTTACCTCCGGCCCTGATATTGGGTTGTCCGATGTTACGAATCACTGAACTGAAACTCGCGCTTGATCATCCTGACGAAGCCTTGCGTCCTGCCGTTATCGAGCGCTTACAAATTGCCGATAGCGATTTGCTTGATTTCACCTTGTTCAAACGCAGCTACGATGCCCGGAAAAAATCCAGCGAAATCCAGTTCATCTACACCATCGACTGCACCTTGGCTGATGAAGCTGCAGTGCTGGCCAAGCTCAGTGATGACCGCCATATCAGTATTTCACCCGACACCCAATACCAAGCAGTTGGCCGCGCCGAACAAACCCTGGAACAGCGCCCGCTAGTCGTCGGCTTTGGCCCCTGTGGGATTTTTGCCGCACTTATTTTGGCCCAGGCCGGATTGCGTCCTATCGTGCTCGAACGCGGCAAAGAAGTTCGCCAGCGCACCAAAGATACCTGGGGGCTGTGGCGCAAAAATGTGCTGAATCCTGAGTCTAATGTGCAGTTTGGCGAGGGCGGTGCTGGCACCTTTTCCGACGGCAAACTGTACAGCCAGATCAAGGACCCCAAGTTTATTGGCCGTAAAGTCCTTGAAGAGTTTGTTAAAGCCGGCGCCCCAGAAGAGATCATGTACGTCAGCAAGCCGCATATCGGCACCTTCCGCCTGACGGGCGTGGTTGCCACCATGCGCGAAGAGATCAAGGCCCTTGGCGGTGAAGTACGCTTTGAGCAGCGGGTCAGCGATGTGCTGATTGAAGACGGCCAGATGCAAGGCGTGGTCCTCGAGAATGGTGAGCAATTGCTCAGCCAGCACGTTATTCTGGCCCTCGGTCACAGCTCGCGGGACACCTTCCGCATGCTCCATAGCCGTGATGTATTTATGGAAGCCAAGCCCTTCTCGGTTGGCTTTCGCATTGAGCATCCCCAGTCGCTGATCGACCGCTCGCGTCTCGGCAAGTACGCCGGTCATGAAAAACTCGGCGCGGCGGATTACAAACTGGTGCATCACGCCAAAAATGGTCGCTCGGTCTACAGTTTCTGCATGTGCCCGGGCGGTACCGTTGTCGCGGCGACGTCCGAGCCCAATCGCGTGGTCACCAACGGCATGAGCCAATACTCGCGCAACGAGCGCAATGCCAACGCCGGTATCGTCGTGGGCATTACCCCCGAGCAAGACTTTCCGGGCGGTCCACTGGCCGGTATCGAACTGCAAGAGCGCCTGGAGTCGCACGCCTATGTCCTTGGCGGCAGCACCTACGAAGCCCCCGGCCAGTTGGTCGGCGACTTTATTGCCGGCAAACCCTCGACCGCACTGGGCACAGTTGAACCCTCTTACAAGCCGGGGGTTAAGCTGGGTGATTTGTCGCCGTCGCTGCCTGATTTCGCGATTGAGGCAATTCGTGAAGCCCTGCCTGCTTTCGACAAGCAGATTCGCGGATTCTCAATGCATGACGCCGTGCTCACCGGGATTGAAACCCGCACCTCATCACCGCTGAGAATTACCCGTAACGCCGAGATGCAAAGCCTGAATGTAAAAGGCTTGTTCCCCGCCGGTGAAGGTGCAGGTTACGCAGGCGGAATTCTTTCTGCCGGGGTTGATGGCATACGCGTTGCCGAGGCTGTTGCCCGCAGCATGCTTGGTCTGAACGAAGAGTAGAACCATAAGAGACGCAGGTCAGCGCAACGCTGACATGTGCTTCACACCCTTATGCAGCAGACACTGGTGCGCCCCGAACCATTCGGGCGACGGGCTTTGTCATCGAAACAATCGATCTCGACAAAACCAGCCTTGCGCATCATTCCAGCAGAGGCTGCGTTCTCTTCGTGACGGTCTATGTAGATATCCTTGATGCCCTGCTCCGCCAGTTTATCGACCGCAGCCAACAACAGCCGTGAGCCCAAACCTTGTCCTGCCGCTTGCCGCGCGATGACGGCTTCGCAGATATAGGCATGCTGCTGATGATTGCGTTCAAGCGGCTGGTAGTGGGCTAAATGATTTGCCAGTCGATAGCTGACAAAGCCCAGCATTTCAGTGTCGTTGCTGGCCAGTATCGCCTGTACCTCACCACTGGCAATCGCCTGCAAATGTTCGCGCACTTCAGCCGGCGGCAGGTGATTCCAGGGGTTTGGACCGTGCTCGAAAATCAGCGTGCAGAGGGCGTCGATATCCGCGGCATTAGCCTGACGCAGGCTGATATCTTGGCTCATAACCCTGTCACCGCCATGGTCGGTAGCGCTGCACCTTCTTCTGCACAGGCACGAATCACTTCGATCAAGGGCCCCAACTCGAACCCCTGCGCCTGCAACCAGGCATCATCGTAGTAAGTGGCGGCGTAGCGCTCTCCGCCATCACATAAAATAGCCACGATTGAACCGGTTTGCTGCTGCGCAAGCATATGCTGACCCACTTGCAAGGCACCGACTAGGTTAGTGCCACTCGACCCCCCGACACGACGCCCCAGTTTACCCGCCAGGTAATGCATGGCAGCCAGTGACAAGGCATCGGGCACCTTGCCCATGGCGTCGATCACCGAGGGCAAGAATGAAGGTTCGACCCGCGGTCGGCCTATGCCTTCAATACGCGAGCCACAATGCCAGGTCTGGCTGGCGTCGCCGTTGCGGTAATAGTCGTAGAACACAGAGTGCTCGGTGTCGGCGCAGAAGACCTTGGTGCACTGCTGGCGATACCGCACATAACGGCCCAGGGTCGCCAGCGTGCCGCCGGTGCCTGCACTGGAAACCAACCAGCTCGGCTCGGGATGACGCTCAAAGCGCAGTTGCTGGAAGATCGATTCGGCAATGTTGTTATTGGCCCGCCAGTCAGTCGCCCGCTCGGCATAGGTGAATTGATCCATAAAATGCCCGCCTGTCTCGCGCGCCAAGCGTTCTGATTCGGCTGATATCTGTGCCGGGTCATCCACCAAATGGCACTGCCCCCCGTAAAAGCTGATCTGCGCGATCTTCTCTTTTGAGGTGCTGGCGGGCATGACGGCGATAAATGCGACCCCCAATAACCGTGCAAAGTAAGCCTCGGAAACGGCAGTCGACCCGCTCGACGCTTCAATCACCGGCGCGCCAGCCTTAAGCCAGCCATTACACAAGGCATAGAGAAACAGCGAGCGTGCAAGGCGGTGCTTGAGGCTGCCCGTTGGGTGGCTCGACTCATCCTTAAAATACAGGTCGATTCCCGGCAGACCAGGCAGGTCGAGTGGAATCAGGTGCGTATCGGCGCTGCGCTGAAAGTCAGCCTCAATGATGCGGATGGCTTCCCGACTCCAGGCTCTCAAATCACTCACCGCTGTCTCCTAAGCTGTTTTTATTGAATTAATGTTAGTCGAGCACGCCGGCCGGAAGGGGCGGCGTGTTACGCCATTGGCTCAAGCCGACACCGGCAAAGACCAACCCAACAGCGCAAACCTGCATGAAATTGAGGCTTTCACCCAGCACCAGCATCGCCATGATCAGGGTAAAGACCGGAATCAGATTAATGAAACCCGAAGCCTGGCTTGCCGGCAGACGGCTTACGCCAAAGTTGTATAACCCATAACCGCCGACCGTGACGACGATGCCCAGATAGACCAACACAAGCATGCCCTGCAGGCTAATACTCTCCGGCATCGGCGCCTGAGAAGCGGCAACCGGCAAGAAAAACAGCGCGCCTATAAACGCCTGCATAGCCGTAAGCATAAATGCCGAGTAACGCTCGGACAGGTGCTTGAGCAACAGGGTGTAGCCTGTGGCACAAATCATCGCCAGAAATTCGTAGAAGTTGCCCAGCAATGGATTCACCGCATGCTCATCGGCACTGCCAGCCAAGCTCAACCAAACAGCGCCGACCACTGCCAGGCTGAAGCCGGCCAATGTAGTGCGGGTGGTGCGCTCGCGCAAAAATACAAACGCCGCAACGGCAACCATCAAGGGCAACAGAGCCGTGATCATGCCGGCTTGCGAAGCGCTGGTATTCTGCAAGGCCAGGGCCTCGAAGATGAAGTACAGGCACGGCTCACACGCTGCCAAACCCACCAGGTACTTCCAGTCGCCTTGGCGATAGTCAAACCGGCCACGCCAACGCCAAGCCAACAAGAACACCAGGCTACCGAGCAGCATGCGGCCGAAGATCACCCACAACGGTGGGAGCTCAGCGAACGCCAGTTTCAGGGCGATAAAAGAGCTGCCCCAGATCGCCATTGCACTTATCAGGCAGACAACTGCCACACCTCTGCCCTGCGCCGAACTCATAAATAACCTCGCCAATTGAGGTCACAGTGTAGAGCCAGCAGGCGTTAGGCGACAGATACAGTCAAGTGTCGAAAGTGTGCGGGTAGCGCGTGCAGATGTTGCTGCACGGCGTACTCGGTGCTGGGGTTCAGAGGGGGGCTTACTGATCCCAGGGTTTGCCGCTGGTATTTTCGTTGATCCGCAGTTTTTGCTGCATCGCCGCTTTTGCCAACATATGGGCACTGACCGGTGCGGTGATAAACAGAAACAAGGTTATCAGCAGTTCGTGAAAACTAAAGCCATCACCCCGCGCACCAAAATAAATCAATGAGGCAATGACCATACCCCCGACACCCAAGGTAGTTGATTTGGTGGGACCGTGCAGACGCATAAAAAAGTCGGGCAAACGGTAAAGCCCCAGCGCACCAACGAAGGCAAACAGACTGCCGATAATCAGAAACAGCGAAACCAGTGCTTCAATCCAGATATTCATGGCCGTCCCTATTCGATGATATCGCCGCGCAGCAGATATTTAGTCACTGCCACGGTGCCAATAAAGCCCATCACTGCAATCAGCAGCGCCGCTTCAAAATATAAATCCGAGCCGAGCCAGATTCCAAACAACACCAGCAAGGCAATCGCGTTGATGTACAGGGTATCGAGTGCCAGAATCCGATCGGGCATATCTGGGCCTTTGATCAGCCGAGCGACAGTCAGTGACAGCGCCAAACCCAGAAATACCAGGCAAATGGGGATCACGTAGTCGAGCATGTGAACACCTCCAACAGGGGGGCTTCGTAACGGTTCTTGATCTCAGCCACCAACTGCGCTTCATCGCCGACATCAAGGGTGTGTACCAGCAGCATCTTGCGGTCGTCACTCAGGTCGGCAGAAACCGTACCCGGGGTCAGCGAGATGATACTGGCGAGCATGGTCAGCGCCAGATCATCCTCAAGCAGCATAGGAATCTCGACAAAGGCTGGCCGCAGCTTGCTTTGCGGCCCGAGTATCAGCTTGGCCACCTGCAGGTTAGCCATGATGATGTCACCAATAATACGCAGGAAAAACCAGCACAGCTTGAAGGGTTTGTAGATGCGCGGTGGCGTGATCCAGAACACTTGGGTAATCAGCGGAATCAACCAGCCCAGTATGCAACCCAGCACCCAGTTGCCAACACTCAGATCATTGGCCAGCAACATCCAAACCACCATCAAGCACAGGCTTAACAGCGGATGCGGCAATAAATGGCGAGGCTTCATGCGCCACCTCCGGGCTGAATAATCTGGTAGTACAGCGGCAGGTCATGCAATTGACTCACGGTCGCATGAAGGTAATCCAACAAGGGTTCAGCCAGCCCGACTATGACCGGGCTCAACACCAGCAAGCCGATGCAGGCGAAAAGACGGCCATAATCCAGTTCGGCGCTGTCCAGTTGGCTTACGCCAACGCGCCAAAACAGCGTGCTGCCCGCACGACTCAAGGCAATGACGGTGATCAGTCCGCCAACCAGCACCACTGGCCATAAAAATGCCATTTGCAAGCCCGGCTCAACCGAGCGCAGCAACAGCAACTTGCCGATAAACCCAGAAAGCGGCGGCAGACCTGCTATCGAGATAGCACCGAAAAAGAACAGTGCGCTGAGTATGTACGGATTCTGCAACTCGGGCCCTTGCACCAGCTCTGTGGTTTTTACCCCGCGCTGGCGCGAGATTAAGTCAGCCAACAGGAATAACCCGCCGGAAACCCAAGTGCTGTGCAACATGTAATACAGCGCCGCTGTTGTCGACTCGGGGGTGCCAATCGCTAAGCCGGCGAGCATTGTGCCGACTGAAACCACCACCAAATAAGCAATCAGATTATGCAAAGTGGTTGCCGCCAGAGCCCCAATTGCACCCAAGCCGATCGTTAGCAGAGCCAATGGCCAGAGCCAGGCGTCTGCCATATTGGCCAAGGTGCCGGCATCATCACCAAAGATCAGCGTATAAACCCGCAGAATCGAATACAGCCCGACCTTGGTCATAATCGCAAACAGCGCAGCAACTGGCGCGGTGGCCGAGGCATATGCCCTTGGCAGCCAGAAATACAGCGGCAAAAAAGCAGCTTTGAGGCCAAATACCACCAGCAACATAAATCCCGCAGCGCCAATCAGCGGCGCCTGATCGGCGCTGGCAACGGCTACCCGCTGCGCCATGTCAGCCATGTTCAAGGTGCCAGTAATGCCGTAAAGCACGCCGACAGCAATCAGGAAAAATGCCGACCCCACCAGGTTCAACACCACATAATGCAAACCTGCGCGAACACGGTCGGGCCCACCGCCATGCAATAGCAGCGAATAGGACGCGATCAGCAGGATCTCAAAGAACACAAACAGGTTGAACAAGTCAGCGGTCAAAAACGCGCCGTAAATACCCATCAACTGGAACTGAAACAAGGCGTGGAAATTACGGCCGCGCTCATCATCCCCACGGGTCGCATAGAGCAAGGCGAAGAAACTCAGCACTGCAGTCGCGACCAACATCAGCGCGCTGAGGCGGTCGAGCATCAGAATAATGCCGAACGGTGGCTGCCAGTTACCCAGCGCATAGAGTTGCAAATCACCCTGATCGGCTTGAGCCATCAACCAAAAGCTCAACGGCAGCATGATTAGCACGACTGAAAACGACATCAGACGTTTTACCGGCATACTCAATCGTGCGCCAAACAACAACATACTGCCCACGAACATTGGCAGTAGAATCGGCAGGATCAACGCATGATTCATGGCTTGCTCTCCTGGCCATCGACGTGGTCGGTCTCAGTCTCACCGACACTGCGCAGAGCCAGGACCACAACAAATGCAGTCATCGCGAAGCCAATCACAATAGCGGTCAGTACCAGCGCCTGCGGGAGTGGGTCACCGTACTTGCCGTTCTCAGTGATCACCGAGGCAACGCCAGTTTGCAACCGCCCCATGGCAAACAGAAACAGGTTAACCGCATAAGATATAAGCGTGAGTCCCATTACCACGGGAAAGGTGCGAGCGCGTAATAACAGGTAAACGCCACTCGCGGTGAGAATGCCGAGCACTGCGGCGAATAATGCTTCCATGTCAGAGAACCTCTTGTCCGGGCTTTTCTTGGGTCAACTTTCCCAAGTTCGCAAGAATCAGCAGCGTTGCCCCGACGACTGTCAGGTACACACCCAGATCAAACAAAATAGCGGTTGCCAGTTCGATCTCACCAATCAACGGGATCTCGAAGTGGCCAAAGGCCGATGTCAAAAAGGGTCGGTCAAACAACCAACTGCCAAGGCCGGTCAGCCCTGCGATCAAGACACCGGCACCTGCCATGCGGTGATAGTTGAGCGGCAATCGGGATTGTGTCCACTGCACGCCACTGGCGACGTATTGCAGAATTAGCGCGACAGAGGTGATCAGGCCCGCGATAAAACCGCCACCCGGCAAGTTGTGGCCACGCAAGAAGATAAACACCGAGATCAACAGCGCCATCGGCAGCAATACCCGTGACAGGGTTGCGAGGATGAGTGGATGGCGTTCACGCGCCCAACTGCGGCCTTCAGCGTCCGCCTGCGGTTGAATCAGACGCAGGCCATCAAGCATCGCATAAATGCCGACACCGGCAATCGCCAGCACGGTCACTTCACCCATGGTGTCAAAGCCACGGAAGTCGACCAGAATCACATTGACCACGTTATGACCGCCACCGCCACTGACGCTATTGGCAAGGAAGAAGCCCGAAATGGTTTCATAAGGCCGGGTCAAGACTGCAAACGCCAGCATGGCGATCATCACGCCACAACCGATGGCCAGAATGAAGTCGCGCAAGGCGCGCATGCTGCTCGATTCCATTCGGGTCTGCGCAGGCAAGAAGAACAGCGCCAGCATTAGCAGCACGATAGTCACCACCTCAACCGAGAGCTGAGTCAGTGCCAGATCGGGGGCGGAGTAACGGGCAAACGCCAAAGCAACCATCAAACCGACAACGCTGAGCATCAACAGCGAAACCAGGCGCTGGCGGTGGAATATCACGGTAATCAGCCCCGCCAGCGCCATGATGCCCAGCCCCAGTGCGGTGATGCCATCAATCGGCGTCAACGCCACTGGGCCCTGCATTTGCGGCAACGGCCCCAGCGCAAGCGTGACCACCACCAATGCCGAGCCCAGCAACAGGGCTAAATAGTGCTGCAATGAACCGGTCTCGAGGCGTCGGGTAACCAGCTGACAAAAACCAACAAATGTCACCATGCCCTGATCGAACGCCATCTTGGCATCCATAGCCGGTAAGCCGGCATACCAGCGAAACAAGGGCTGGCGGAAGGTATAAACCAATACGCCCCCCACCGTCGCGGCAAAACTCATCAACAGCGGCAGGTTCAGGCCATGCCAGATGGCCAGACTGTACTCAGGCAACTCGCCGCCCAAGCTTGACGAAGCCGCAGCAGCCAGTAAGGGAGCAACGGTATACGCCGGGACTATGCCCACAAGCAGGCAAATAAATACCAGGATTTCCACCGGCACCTTCATGTACCGCGGGGGTTCATGAGGTGGGTACTTCGGCAGATTGATCGGCTCGCCATTAAAGAATACGTCGTGGATAAAACGCAGCGAGTAAGCCACCGAGAAGCCACCCGCCAGCGTCGCAATCGCAGGAATTGCCCAGTCAAAGCTGCCGAGCATGTGCTGATTAAGGGTCTCGCTGAAAAACATTTCTTTACTGAGGAAGCCATTGAGCAGCGGCACACCGGCCATTGCCAGCGCGGCAACCATGGCCAACATCGCCGTGTGCGGCATGTATTTCCACATACCGTTAATGCGCCGCATGTCGCGACTGCCAGTTTCGTGATCGATAATCCCCGCGGCCATAAACAGCGAGGCTTTGAATGTGGCGTGGTTAATAATATGGAAGATAGCGGCAACCGCACCCAGCTCGGTGTTCAAGCCAAACAGCAAGGTGATCAAGCCGAGGTGGCTGATAGTCGAGTAAGCCAGCAATCCTTTGAGGTCATGCTGGAACAGCGCCATGCATGCGCCAATCAACATGGTCGCAAGCCCCGTAAGGCTGACGATGTAGAACCATAGATCAGTGCCCGCCAATGCCGGGTACAGCCGCGCTAGCAGGAAAACCCCGGCCTTAACCATGGTCGCCGAGTGCAGGTAGGCCGAGACTGGGGTTGGCGCCGCCATCGCATGGGGCAACCAGAAATGGAAGGGGAACTGCGCCGACTTGGTGAAAACGCCCAGCAGCACCAAGACCAGAACCACCGGGTACAAGGCGTGGGCACGTATCGCGTAGCCTGCGGCCAGCACCTGCGAAAGCTCGAAACTACCCGCAATATGACCGAGCAACAGGACACCGGCGAGCAACGCCAAGCCTCCACCACCCGTGACGGCCAACGCCATGCGCGAGCCTTTGCGCGCATCGGTACGTGAATTCCAAAAACCAATCAGGAGAAAGGATGAGAGGCTGGTGAGTTCCCAGAACATCACCATCAGCAGCAGATTTTCTGAGAGCACCACACCAAGCATGGCCCCCATAAACAACAGCAAGAAGGCAAAGAAACGCCCCATCGGCTCTTGCTTTGAGAGGTAATAGCGCGCGTACAGAATGACCAGCAGACCAATGCCAAGGATCAATATGGCGAATAGAAAACCAAGGCCGTCCAGGCGCAAGCTAAGGTTGAGTCCTATCTCAGGCAGCCATTGCACACGGGCCCTGACCATGTCGCCAGCAAACACTGTTGCCTGCTGCGACATCAACAAAACCAGTGCCGCGAGCGGCGCAATGCCCGCTGCGACGGCACATGCCGATCGCCCCAGCCGGTCGGCCATTAGCGGTAAGATCACCCCGAAAAAAGGCAAGGCGATAATTAACGCAAGCACCATATACAAACCCCTTGTGCAAGCACGCGGTGCAATCGCCGCGACTTGTAAACATCCATTGGCCAACCAGATGGCTTGGCGCCATCCCGCTGAAACGTCCATCGGCGGACAATCTGCCTAGTGCAGATCATAAGTGCCTGTAGAAGCTCGACTATTTGCTGATTATCCATGCCTATGGAGCCAGCGTCATGAATAGAATTATTACTAAAACTCTAGAGCATGTTTAATTGTAGCCGTGCAGCATTTTATACCCTTGCGAATCGGGCATCAGCACAGCCTTGTCAACCGGGCAATTGCACACAGATCGGCGCGCCAACATAAGCTGCGAACCGCTGTTGCAACAGCATTTTCAGGGGCTAAACACACTGCGCGATGCAGCCAATAATCGTCTGGCTGCATGCTTTATCAGGCATGTGCATAGGCCCAGGAACAAGCCAACGCACATAAAGCAACGGGGCAGCGGGGCTGCCGCCGTCATGTGAACGCTAAGGTGCTACGCGGCTTGTGCCGTTCACAGTCATGATGCGTACACGCTGCCCTACCTGGAACACCTGGTTCTCTTCAACCGCCTGCACGTAGGCACGCATGCTGCCGTCATCTTCGCGCACGGTGATCTCTACACCTTGAGTACGGGTAAAGCCTTCTTCGGTTACGGCGCCCAACAGGCCGCCAGCAACAGCACCAATCACTGCAGCAACCGCACTGCCGCGCCCGCCACCGATTGTGCTACCCGCCACACCGCCAACCACAGCGCCTGCACCGGCACCAATTGGGGTCTTGGTACCTTCGATTTTCACCGGGCGCAGCGATTCGATAGTCCCCAGGCGCACGGTTTGCACTTGACGAGCCTCATCGCGGCTATAGCTGTCACCGGTCAGGCTGGACTGGCAACCACCCAACATCAGGGCCAAGGCAGCAAACGAAGCAATGAGCAAATTGGGTTTACGCATAACAATTCCTCCAGTGAGTATCACTGCATTAGACCGCGTCTTGCTGAGTGCAGTCACGGCCTTAATCAACAATAACTTAGGCTCCGCTGAAAAAGGTAACGCAATCGTTGCCGGCAATTTCATTGCCGACAGCAAACAAAAGCTCAGCGCGCGGCCTGGGCAACCTGCCAAAGCCGGGCAATATCGGTGGTTCTGGCCTGCAGTTCAGCGGCAGCATCTGTACAGGCCTGCTCTAAGCTCATCGGCCCCGATGTGAGGCTAAATGCCGCATCAATACCGCCCGCATAAGTACGCTGGTAGCCCTCGCCCAGACTCCCAGCCAAGACCACAACCGGCACACCGGCCGCCTTGGCCAAACGGGCAACCCCAATGGGCGTTTTGCCGTGAAGGGTCTGTGCATCCAGCTTGCCCTCACCGGTAATCACCAGATCGGCATCTTGCAACGCTGCCCTCAAGCCGGAGAGTTCGGCGACCAGGTCCACACCCGGACGAAATCCAGCCTTGAGGAAAGCTTTGGCTGCAAACCCCAAGCCTCCAGCGGCTCCCACACCGGGAATCTCGCTGAAGTCTTCACCCAGCGTTGAAGTGACCACTCGCGACATACGCTGCAAGGCAGCGTCGAGAGCCTGCACCTGCTCAGGCGTAGCACCTTTTTGCGGACCAAAGACAGCGGAAGCACCGCGGGGCCCCACCAACGGGTTATCGACGTCCGCAGCTATATCGAACTGAACATTGAGCACTCGCGAATCCAGGTTAGACAAATCAACCTGTGCCAGGTTGATCAACGCCGCACCGCCCGGCGCTAACTCGCGATCATCTTTATCGAGAAAACGCACACCCAGCGCCTGCATCAGACCGGCACCACAATCATTAGTCGCACTGCCGCCCAAACCCAGAATAATGCGCCCGGCACCAGCATCCAGCGCAGCCCGTATAAGCTCACCGGTTCCAAAGCTGCTGGTAATGGTGGCGTCACGCTGCTCACGGGGCACCCAATGCAAGCCACTGGCGGCCGCCATTTCGATCACTGCGGTGTTGTCACTCAACAATCCCCAGTGCGCGGTGACTGCATCGCCCAAAGGCCCCTGCACCTGCAGCTCCCGGCGCTCACCACCGGCGGCGGCAAGCACGGCATCGACAGTCCCTTCGCCACCGTCGGCCATGGGTTTGAGGGACATCTCCGCTTCTGGATACACGGCTGCCCAGCCCAGCGCTATCGCTTGTGCAACTTCAGCAGCCGTCAGGCTTTCTTTAAAGGAGTCTGGTGCAATCACGACTTTCATAAACAGCTCTCAGACAGAGGAATCTGGCAAGCCAGCACCTGCACATGGGAAGGTGCAGGTGCCGCAAGCAGCGGTCAGTTACAGCAGCACCAGGCTCAGCAGCCAAACGGTAATCATGCCAACGACGCCCTGTATCAGGGTCGCCATGGTCTGGGCGCGATAAGCAGTCGAAACCTTCATGCGGCTGAACTGACTCACCACCCAGAAGAAGCTGTCATTGGCATGGGAAACAGTCATCGCGCCCGCGCCGATTGCCATCACCGTCAATACCCGGCCCATTTCACTGTCCAGGCCCAGGCTGCTCAACAGCGGTGCAACCATCGCCGAGGTGGTGACCAAGGCAACAGTCGAAGAGCCTTGTGCCGTTTTCAGCGCCGCCGAAACCAGGAACGGCATAAACAATCCAACGCCTAATGCAGACAGGCTGGTGCCCAGATAACTGCCCAACTCAGTAACTTTGAGCATAGCGCCGAATGCACCGCCAGCGCCGGTGATCAACAAAATGGGTGCCGCGGCTACCAGCCCTTCGGCAACCTGATCATGGAACTGCTTGCGCTTGTTTTCCCCCTTGAGCAGGGTACAGGCCAAGGCCAGGCCCACCAGCAATGCGGCCACAGGTTGACCCAGGAAACTCAACACATTGAAGAGTGCGCCCTCGCCCAACGGCTTGCTTGGAAACGCGGCAATCGAACCCAGACAGATCAATGCAATAGGCAGAAAGATCGGCGCGAACGCCTGCATCGCCGAAGGCAACTTGCCGTAGCGGGCTTTCAGTGCATCAAAGTCGACATCCTCAGCCAACAGCTCACTTGGCGCGTCGTCCAGCAGCTCAGCGTCATCTTCTTTGATGAAGCGGTTTGCCCAGAGCATTCCGGCCAATGCCGTCACCATCGCCACGAAAAGGCCAACCGCAATCACCAGACCCAGCGACGACTCCAGCCCCAGATTACCGGCAGCTGCAATAGGGCCCGGTGTTGGCGGCACAAAGGTGTGGGTGGCATAGAGACCAGTGGCCAAGGCCACGCTCATCGCAACCACCGAAATTTTCATCCGCGCAGCCAAGGCATTCTTCAATGAGTTGAGAATGACGTAGCCAGAGTCGCAGAACACCGGAATTGAAACCAGGTAACCAATGATCGACATGGTCAGCGTCGGGAAACGCTCGCCAAGCAGTTTGATAACCGACTCGGCCATGGTGATAGCAGCACCACTGCGCTCAAGGATTACCCCGATAATGGTGCCAAGAACAATAACGATGCCGATGTAACCAAGAATCCCACCAAAACCCGTGGTAATGGTTTTGATGATATCGCCCGCTGGTACTTGATAGGCAAAGCCTGCAATCAATGCAGCCGCCAGCAATGCGAGAAATGGGTGAAGCTTTAAGCGTGTGGTGGACAGAACAATAAATGCAATCAACGCGATGAGTATCAAGACCAAGACCATGTCACTCTCCAGTTTGTTTTTATAGGAATGGCCGGCGCTTGCCGGTTAGCCGATTATTGTCGCCCAGCCGCATAGGCAGATGCCCTGTGCCTGCGCACTACAAACATCAAGCAAACCCACACCCTTACTGTGCACGCGCACAGCAGGTGAATTCGATATCTGCCTGCCTATTCGGGACCGAGTAACTCAAGCCCCAGTGTCAACTGTAGTCGTTGATCGGGGCGCGTCAGCTCAACGCCGCTTAATTCAGCAATTCGCTCAAGCCGATAACGCAAGGTGTTGCGGTGGATACCCAGTGCATCGGCGCAGACCTGCGCTTGGCCCGCGTGTTCACACCAGGCCCGCAAGGTTTCAAGCAACACACCATTGCTGTCTTGGTTAAGCATCTGTTTTAGCGGCGCCAACCACCCCTGCAACAGCCAACTGTGACGCTGGGCGAAGAGTAAAGTGGGTAAACGGTGCTGCTCCAGACGCAACAACCGCTCGTGCGGGTTACGTGCGCGGGCGTACTGCTGCAGGTCGCGCAACGCCAGACTGGCCTGGCGCAAGTCATCCAGCGAGTGTGCGGCATCGCTGACCAGTAACCGGCACACCCCCCAATCACGCTCATCTGCTGAGCTCAGCCAAGCGCTATCAGTGCGGCCGGCGCTGAGCGGGCGGCAGTAAAACAGCTCACGGGCGCTGGACAAGGTACAGAGGTGTTCACTTTTACTGTTCAGCGCACTCAGTACACGCGCCTGCCTTGGCGCCGACTGGCTGTCGTCGGCCAACTCCAGCAGGCAGGCTTGCATCGGCCAATTCAGGCGCAAATCCAGACGCTCTGCCTCTGCCTCAAGGCTGGACAATGATTGGCCCGGGTCGAGCAGCAGGCGTAACCATGCCTCCAACTGATGGCGTTGCCAGTTGTGCTCAGCCTGCAACTGGCGCTGCTCAACCAGCATCTCAGCAGCCATGCGCACCAACTCGGCATAAGGCCGTACCAACTCGGGAGAGCCGGTAATTCCCAGAACACCGATTAGCTGCTGAGCATGCATCAGCGGTAAGTTGACCCCCGGCCGAACGCCGCGCAGACAGGCGGCGGCTTGCACGTCGATCTCCACCACCCGCCGGTTGGCCAAGACCAACTGCGCCCCTTCATGGCGTGTGTGTAACCGCGCAGGATCACCACTGCCGATGATCATGCCCTGGGCATCCATGACATTGATGTTGTGCGGCAGAATTGCCATTGCGCGATCAACAATATGCTGCGCTAGCGCCGAGTCGAGTATCAATCTATTTGCCCTGTTCAAGCTGGCCAGTCAAAACGGCGAAAACCACTTGCCACGCGCAGTCAGGGTGCCAGCCGCTCACGCTGCCAGTGGCCATCGACCAGACGATAGTTCAGGCGATCATGCAAACGGCTGGCCCGGCCCTGCCAAAACTCTATACGTTCAGGCAACAAACGATAGCCGCCCCAATGTGGCGGGCATTCGGGTGCCTGATCAGAAAATCGTTGCTGGGCGTGCGCCAACAGCCCTTCAAGCTCAGCACGGTCGGCAATCACCCGGCTTTGCGGCGAGGCCCAGGCACCCAGACGGCTGCCCATGGGACGCACCTGAAAATAAGCATCGGATTCCGCAGGCGTGACCCGTTCAACGCGCCCTTCAATACGCACTTGACGCTCAAGTGCCGGCCAGAAAAAAGTCATCGCGGCAAAAGGCCGAGCGGCTAATTGCTCGCCTTTAGCGCTGTCGTAATTACTGAAGAAGGTAAAGCCGCTGGCATCCAGGCCCTTGAGCAACAAGACCCGGCAATGCGGACGACCACTTGCATCAACCGTTGCCAACGTCATGGCGTTGGGTTCCACTGGCAACTGCTCGGTCTTGAGTGCTTGCTCGAACCATTGTTCGAAGAGCGCAAAAGGCGCCTGTGGCGCCTGCGCCTCGCTTAAACCATCACGGGTGTAATCACGGCGCATATCGGCCAGAGACTGGGTCATTAGCTAAGCCCTCCTGAAGGATAGTGCTTAGCTTACCCGAGCGCCGCGCTGCTGGCTTAATCTGCAACAACCGGCGCTGCCCCGCTGCGATGCAACGGGATCAAGGATCGCTTATTTAGACTCAGTCTTGGCCACGACAGGTAACGGCTGCTCGTAGGTGGCCAGCAGTGCGGTCAGAGTCTTCTGCGAAGTGAGGATCATTTCAACACGACGGTTCAACTCACGACCCGCCGCGCTGTCGTTAGCGGCACGCGGTGCATCCGGGCCCATGCCCTTAACCAGCAGACGGTCACGCTTCAGGCCGCTGAGTTGAAAGATGGCAACGAAGGCGCGGGCGCGCTTTTGGCTCAACTCACGGTTCAGGTCAAGCGAGCCGGTGGTATCGGTGTGGCCCAGAATCAAAATGCCCATGTCTTTGTCTTTTTCCAGCAACTTGGCCACTTTGCTAATGGGAGACAAGGTGATCGGCATCAACATGCTTGGACGATCAGGGTTGAAGTTCGCTTTCACCGGAGCGGTGACGACCAGTACGTTGTCACGGCGCTCAACTTCAAAGTTGCTGCCCTTGACCGCTTCACGGACACGAGGCTCGTACTCATCCAACCAGGCTTTGGTCACTGCAGGGCTAGGTAATGCAGGCGTTTCTGCTTTAGCGGGGCCTGGGCTCAAGAAGCTGAGTTGCTCCGGCAACTTGAAGTTAGAACAGCCAGAGACCAGCACAGCCAAACCGATTGCTAAGAACTTATGTGAGCGCATTTATTATCCACACCTAATAGAACAGTCAAAATAAGACTTAGGAATACGCTGAAAAACTACTGCGCTGGACAATAACCGTTTTTAAAGCACTTAAACAGATCGCGCACACCGAATAGTTCCGGTGACTTGCCTTTTAAGTCTGGCATTGCCTTGGCTCGCTAACTTTTCAGCGTTCCCCTAATGCTTTGAATTGCGGCACAGTTTAGCTGAGCTTTCTACAAATATTCAGCCAACTTCACTGCAAGTTTTTGGGCTCGGGGGTCCATTAAGACGAATGGCCCTAGATTATTCACCACAAAGCCGAACGCAACATCGCGCTCTGGGTCAGCGAAACCAATGGATCCGCCAGCGCCAGGATGCCCAAATGCCCCACGCCCCATACCGTACGTCGCATTGGCAACATCTGGCTGATCTAACATGCAACCTAGACCAAAACGGGTTTGTGTCAGCAGGGTTTTATCTTCACCCACGCTATGTTCGCGGGTTAACTCGCTCAGCAACTCGGCTTCGAGCAGGCGACCGTCGAGCAAACCATTGTAGAAACCGGCAAGGCTACGGGCGTTGCCATGACCATTTGCGGCGGGCTGTTGCATGCGGCGCCACTCAGGCTTATTGGTGCTGGTCATGATCGAGGGCGGGTTGGTGAAGGAGCGAGTCGGCATTGCAGTGGCATCGGTCATCATAACCTTGAGCAGACGCTGCGCCGCTGCGTCGCCCATATTACCTTTGCCACGCGAGACATTGGCGACGCGGTGAAACGCCTCATCTGCCAGGCCCACATGAAAATCCAGGCCCAATGGCTGGCAAATTCGCGCAGCGATTGACTCGCCGGGGCCACGCCCTTCTACACGACGCACAACTTCACCGACCAACCAACCGTAAGTAATTGGCGCATAGCCGTGACCTTCGCCGAGCGCCCACCAGGGTTGCTCAGCGGCCAGCGCGGTGGTCATCGCATCCCAGTCATAGAGTGCCTCAGCCGGCAACATGGCGTGAAGCGCGGGCAAACCCGCCTGGTGGCACAGCAGATGACGCACCGTGATTGCATCCTTACCGGCCGCACCAAATTCAGGCCAGTAGCGCGCCACGGGGGCATCCAGATCAAGCTTGCCCTCGCCCACTAACTGCATCACTGTCACGGCAGCAAAGGTTTTGGTACACGAAAACAGATTGACGATTGTGTCGCTGCTCCATGCTTCCAAGCCTTCTTTATCCGCCGTACCCGCCCAGATATCGATGACGGTCTCACCCGCTACTTGAACGCAAAGCGCAGCACCACGTTCCTGGGGATTATCAAACAGCTCGGCGAAGGCATCCTTGACGCCTTCAAACTTGAGGTCGAAATACCCCTGAATCTGCATGCTCTATCCTTATCGCGGTAATGTCACGGTTTCGATTCTGGCGCTGCTTGCGGCTCAGCTTCGGGTTTGGGTTGCGGCGTTGCCGGCGACTTCACCGCGGGTTTTGCATCAGATTCTGCGCCAGCTTTCTGGGTGTCGGGGCCATTTTCAAGTGTTTCAAGCAAACGGCTATCCACCTTGAGATTGGTCTTGCGTACGGCCTCAACAAAGCCTGCGAAGGGTCGATCGGTAATACCCAAAAGCCCCAGGTGGCCGTTTTCGCCGTCGAGTAAACGACCGGTCACCGGCTGATCCAGATACTGAAACCAGTGCGCGCCGACAATTGACGGCTCTGCCAAGGCTCGCTCAATAAAGTGCGCATAGGCTGGGCCACGGTCTTTCTCGGAATAGACCTCGGTTACCCCTCCCCAGAACGGCCCACGATCACGGGAGCCAAAGTGAAACTCGGTGATCATCACCGGCTTGTCCAAGGCCCGCAGTGCAGCAAAATCGTAACCATGCTGCGGTTCCAGGGTGTAGAAATTGAAACTCAGTACATCGCAATACTTCGCACAGGAAGCAACCGCTTCTGGTGTGCTAATCGCAAAGCGACCGCCCAACAACAGCTGATTCGGTGCGTGCCATTGCAACGCATCATCAATGGTCTTGAAATATGTATCAGCAAACTTGCGTTGAAAAGCTTGATAATCCTGCTCGATTGCCGGGTATTTCTCATTCGGCAGCGGCGCTTCAAACCCCGGGTCTTCCATCAACTCCCAAGCGGGCAGGTCAATGCCCCAGGCTTTCGACAGGCCCTGCTGATTACGGTATTTGTCACGCAGCATTTTAAGAAATGCTCGCTTGGCAGGTACATCCGTAGTCGAGCGCAGCGTGCCAAAAGCTAGCGCATAACGCCCATGGGGGCCCGGATCAGGATGTGCCCAGGCCAATTCGTTATCGGCGAAATAGCCGATCAGCCAAGGGTCGTTCCGATGATCCCGCGCAGCGATTGCGACGGCACGCTCAGTGGCCATGGCAAAGCGCGGGTCAAAGGGATCAGGCATACCGCCCCACCAATCAAGCCCGGTGCTGATGGTCTGGTAATCGCCACTGATCGACAGCGGCAAGGTATAAGGCACGCGATGGGCTGCGCCCAAGGTATCTGAGCTCCAATTACCGATGGTGTTAAAGCCCCACGCCTGCAAGCGCGTCAATGCCAGTTCAGTCCAGCGCTTGGCATCGAATGTGGCGTTGCTGCAATCAACTGCAGGGGCAGCGGTGGCCGAGTCATCAACCCCCTTGCCCGCCGCAGGCGTTGTGCCGGTGTCCACGGCTGGCGGCGAAGCAGTTGCAACACTGGCAGTTCCAGTCGCGGGCGCGGCCGGCTGCATGCAGGCATCATCGGCATAGGTGCGTTGCAAGTTGGCCTTGTAGAAATCGAACCACTTGCCCTTGTCGAAACCACGGCCTTTCCCCGAACCATTGTCGCTGTGGTTGTTGCCCTTGCCGTAATGCGCAGCCAGAGGTCCTGCCGCATCAGGCAGGTCCGTGAACATTGACTCGCGGCCTTCGACATAGGTTTGGCTTTGGCCAGCATCCACCGCATTGACCCCAAGGGAGAAAAACGGATTACCCTCCGGGGTGACCATGATCCAGCGCTTGCCGACTTTTTGCGTGCGGAAAAACCCCGTGGCCTCAAGGGTTGGCCCACCGAGCACACCGCCGTACTGATCCAGCTTGGGACGTTCAGTCAGCCACTTGGCCAATTGCGCCTGCTCTTGCTTGGCCGCACTTTTCAGTTCTTCGTTGCTGTTAACTTTTTCTGGCCATTTACCGCGCGTGAACTGGCCGAACTGATCAACGATTGAGTCATAGGCCGCCGCCTCAATTGGGGCGCCTTTGTTGACCCCAAAACGTCCCAGCAATATGCTTTGAGGTACATCTGGATTGGTCAGTGACAGGGTCACACGGCTGACGTTCTGCGTGTCTAGTTCGCCCTCGACCTGAGTCGCGAGCAACACCGGCTTACCGTCATATTTCCAGGGCATCGGCGGTGCAGCACGCATGCCGTGAGCATTGGCCGAGGTGGCTTTGAGCGGCACAATCAAGGTTTGCCCCGGCCCAGCAGGCAAAGCAACGCGGGTGTTCAAAACCTTGCCGTCAGTGCTTTCAATTCGTACGTTCAGGGTGAGTGCCCAACCCATGGCGTTTTGCAGATACAGGGTCACCTGCGAATCATCAGACCAATCCCATGCGCCAGTATTGGGCGTCAGTTCAAGACGAGGTTGCTGCGCACTGTTGAACACAAACCGGCGCAGGATCTCGCCCCCGGGCGTTTCTTCAGCGGTAAGCTGAGGAAAGCTCGCGTCCTTGGTGGTGACTTTGACCACATCAGTCGGGCTGATAAAATTAAGCAATGTTTGCTGCCCCTCAAGCGCCGCATAGGCTTTTGAGCAGGTGAATAAGGCAACAGCTAATAGCAATTGACGGTGCTTCATTTACAGCCTCTCTAAAACGTCCCACCAATGGACAACTTGATGAGCGAATATTCACCCGAGTTTTTTTGACTTAACTTATTTCGCGCCGAAACGGCGGCAACGCATTAAGAATTGCTTTGCCGTAGCGCTGCGTGACGACCCGGCGATCGAGCAAGGTGATAATCCCCCGGTCCTCTTCTGTACGAAGCAGCCGCCCACAGGCCTGAACCAACCTTAGTGAAGCATCAGGCACGGCAATTTCCATAAATGGATTACCGCCGCGCGCCTCAATCCACTCAGCCAGAGCAGCTTCTACAGGATCGTCAGGCACTGCAAAAGGAATTTTTGCGATGACCACGTGCTCGCAATAAGCGCCGGGCAAGTCGACACCCTCGGCAAAACTCGCCAAACCAAATAAAACACTCTCTTCACCGCTATCAACACGGGCTTTGTGCTTGTTTAAGGTTTCCTGCTTGGACAAATTACCTTGAATGAAAACTCGCTTGCGCCAGTCGCGCTCAAGCCCATCGAATACCGCCTGCATTTGCTTGCGCGACGAAAACAGCACCAGCGTGCCTTTCGAGCCTTCTACCAGCCGTGGCAACTCTCGAATGATCGCCTCAGTGTGCGCCGTTGCATCGCGAGGATCAGCCTTTAAATCAGGAACCTTGAGCACGCCAGCATCGGCATGATGAAACGGACTCGGCACCACCGCGGTGACAGCGACCTTGGGTAGACCCGCACGCATCCGATAACGGTCGAAAGTACCCAGAGCGGTCAGCGTCGCCGAGGTAACCAGCGCGCCATATGCCACATTCCACAGGTTACGTCGCAACATCTCGGCCGCCAGGATCGGGCTGGCATTGACTTCAATATCAAACATCGCGCCGCTTTCGGCCAACGTCAGCCAACGCGCCATCGGCGGGTTGTCTTCCGGGTCTTCAGCGGTAAACGCCAACCACAGTTCCCAGTTGCCCTGCGCACGCGCCAGCAGGCTGCCAAACAAAGGGTACCACTCTTCAGCCTGATGGCTGGCGATACCGATAGTGGCCTCACCATCCATGGCTTCTTTAAGGTGCTCGGTGACGCCAGTAAACAGATCGGTGAGTTTCGAAAACCCTTTTTTCAGCTCGACACCCAGCTCAGTCAGGTGCTCGGGCACCACGCCGCCAACGAAGCGGTGACGCGGGCGTTCACGGCCCTCCATGTCTTCGCCCGGCTTGAAATCAGCCACCTGCTCACAGGCATTGAACATAAACTGCTGCTGAGTCTTGATCTCTCGCGCCAACTCGGGGACCTGCTCGATCAAACGGCCTAGGTCGCCCGGCAAAGGATTTTGCGCGAGTAACTTGGTCAGATTCTTGGCCACCTGCTCCAGCCAGTCTGCGGTCGAACGCAGGCGCGTGAAGTGGGCAAAGTGACCAATGGCTTTGTCGGGCAGGTGGTGACCTTCGTCAAACACATACAGGGTTTCGCGAGGATCCGGCAGGACCGCGCCGCCGCCCAAGGCCAAATCAGCCAGTACCATGTCATGGTTGGTGACGATGACATCCACCTTGCCCATGCCCTCGCGGGCCTTATAAAAGGCGCACTGCTGAAAGTTGGGGCAGTGGCGACTGGTGCACTGACTGTGATCGGTGGTCAGGCGCGCCCAGTCGGCATCTTCAAGCTCTTGCGGCCAGCTGTCACGGTCACCGTCCCATTTGTTCCCGGCGAGCTTCTCAATCATCGAGGTGAACAGCTTCTGGCTCTGTTCGTCGACATCAATCTTGAAGCCTTCTTCCTCGAACAGTTGGGCAGTGGCTGTCTGTGCATGGCCCTCTTGCAGCAACATATCCAGTTTGGACAAACACAGATAACGGCCACGACCCTTGGCCAGCGCAAAGCTGAAATTCAAGCCGCTGTTACGCATCAGATCAGGCAAGTCCTTGTAGACAATCTGCTCTTGCAGCGCGACCGTTGCCGTGGCGATGACCAAACGCTTACCCGCCGCCTTGGCAGTCGGGATCGCAGCCATGCAATAGGCCACGGTTTTACCTGTACCTGTGCCTGCTTCGACCGCGACCACTGCGGCATCACTGCTGCGTTTTCCTTCGCCATCGGTCTTGATCACGCCAAGGACCTTGGCGATTTCGGCGATCATCAGGCGCTGGCCATAACGTGGCTTGAGGCTTTTGGCTTCAAGAAATCGGGTATAGGCGCCCTGAATTTGAGTCTTAAGTTCGTTACTAAGCATGGGAATATGGGCGCAAAAGGCTGGGGAACCTCTGAAAAACTACTGCGCTGGAGGTTACTGCGTTGAAAAATTGCTCAAAATGCTCATTTAGAACACCTAAACTGTGCTTTTTCGCATCTTTTCGCCTTGTTCTCTCGGCGCTCGCTACCTTTTTCAAAGGATCCCTGGATAAATTTTCAGTGTTTGCAAACGGCCGCTATCATAACGCGCTAAGCCATTCTGCGCAGAACCCTGTGCATGCCAATCAGCTTATTCTCGACCGATACCTATAAAAGCCGGAGCTTATATGACGCTTTACGCCCTGCCCTACGCCTTACATGTACTGGCTGCCCTGATTTGGGTAGGCGGCATGTTCTTCGCCTGGATGATCTTACGCCCAGCGGCCGTCAAAACACTCGAGGCCCCAGCTCGCTTGCAACTCTGGGCCGATGTCTTTCAGCGTTTCTTCCGCTGGGTCTGGTTGGCGGTGTTGATCTTACCCATCAGTGGCATGGGCATGCTGCACATACGCTTCGCAGGTTTTGAGGCCGCGCCGAAATACGTGCATGTGATGATGGGACTTTATATCGTCATGCTCGCGCTGTTCTTGCGTATTCAAGCCTTGCAACTGCCCGAACTGCGTCGCGCCATCGAGCAGCAACAATGGCCCGTCGGTGGCACGGTGCTCGGCAAGATCCGGCGCCTGGTCGGTATCAACTTGATTATCGGCTTGGCAGTCGTGGCCCTGGCTGCGCTACGCCCAAGCTTTTAGGGCCTGGAACAGGCCACCGCCGCACTAGTCCGCCTGGCCCCTAAATCAACAAAACCGGAAAAATTTCCGGTTTTGTTTGGGCGCTGTGGCGGACTGACGAGTTAGAACGTGATGATATCCGCTGAGCCCGGTGCACCCATGGCACCGGTTTGACCGGCCTGCCCCGGACGCCCATTGCGCGCGCCGGCTGTATCATAGATCCAGCAGCCTTTGCTCGCGCCGCCAGTTCCGCCGACACCGGCAGCTCCGGCCATACCGCCTTCACCGCCTTCGGTGCGAACAGTCAAGCGCTCAGTCGGGAATGCCTGCGGCACTTCCAGACGCAAATGACCACCTGATGCACCTGCGTGACCATCACCGCCATCGTAGCCATCAAGCCCTTTACTGGACTGCCCCCACAGGCAGCCGCCCGCTTTGCCATTAGCCCCCATCAAGCCGACATAGCCAGGGGTGCCTTTACCGCCACGCACATCAATCAGCAGGGATTCAGTGGTCACGTTTTCAAGGCGAACGACCAATGTGCGCCCTGCAACCGCTGGGTGCTCAAAGGTCCCTGGCGCTCCGCGCGCCGTAACCTGCGCACCACTGGCAATTTCACCGGTCGCCACTTCGAGGCGAAAAGAACGCTCGCTTGGGGCGATGGCAATTCGCGCGTCTGGGCCGAGATGAATCGAGGCCACGCGAATTTCAGTCAATCCGGCAGGCACCAGCAAAGTACCGTGATCGGCCACCTCCAGACGCTCAATCAACAACACGCTGGTGTTGCCAGGAAGGCGCATCATGCTATTGGGTTCAACTTTGATCAGCCCCTGGGCCACCAACATCGGGCTGAACAAGGCTGCAAAGGCTGCAGTGATAAGCACATTACGCATGTTGGGACTCCGCCATTGGCTCAAATTGCATGTGCAGCTGCAGATGGCTATCACCTTCTGGTTCGCCGTTATTGGCTGCTTGTGGTTGCGTTTGTTCAACGGTGTCAGCAACCGAGATCTCCGGCACGACAGTCACGCTGACATCGCGCGCCAGGCTATAGGCATGGAACACGCCCAACACCAACACTTTAATCCGGCTCAGCCTCGGCGTTGACGATTGTTGCAGCGCCGATTTGAAATACCACAGCTCAACGATGTGCGCCGCCAGGACCACAGCCCCAGCGAGATTCAATAACATCGAAAAAGGTTGCGCATAGGGTTGCACAAGGTTGCCAACAACCACGCCCCAAAACACCAGTGTAAGCAGCGCGCCCACACCCAAAATCAGTTTCATCACCGCCCCCAGCAGTTTTTGTTTTGCCGCACATTAACGGCTTTCTCACGGCGATGAAATGCTCGGCGCAAATAAACTCGGCCACAGCACAAGGTTACTCACCGGTCACGGTGGCAAAGCGTGGACTGACTCAACAAATATGTCGATAAGAACGCTGAGACGATTGTCCGCAGCGATGCACAGATTTAAGCGTCACCGAACCAGACCGGCACGCCATGTGACGAGTCATGCGAGAAGCGGGTCAAGCCTGCCCCCGGCAGGCCGTAAAGACCTGACGGGGGAAACTTGAATGCGGCAGATTAAGGCTGAGCTTCTACTGCAGCTTCTACGCGACGGTTAACCGCACGGCCTTCAGCGGTTGCGTTGTCAGCGACCGGACGGCTTTCACCGTAACCAACCGAGTTGACACGACCACTTTCAACACCGTATTGATCAACCAGAACGTTACGTACCGAATTAGCACGACGCTCAGACAGCGATTGGTTATAGGCATCTGTACCCACGGAGTCAGTATGACCTTCAACCACTGTGGTGGTTTGCGGGAACTGCTTCATGAAATCAGCCAGGTTCTGGATGTCGCTGTAGCTGCTTTCCTTGACGTTGTCCTTGTCGAAATCGAACTTAACGTCCAACTCAACACGAACAGCCTCAGCTACTGGTTCAGGTTCTTCAACAACTACGACTTCTTCTACCACTGGCTCAGGTGAAGCACCATGAACCCAGCAGTACGCTGCTGCCAAACCAGCACCAACTGCTGCACCACCGCCAGCCCAGGCAGAGCTTTCAATTGCGCCCAAACCAGCACCGCCGATGCCGCCGACTACTGCACAAGTAGGCCAATCACTTTTCTGAATGCCAGCACAGCCAGTCAGGAAGGTGGATGCCAAAACCAAGGGTACCGCTTTGCTAGTGATGCTCATATATACGTCTCCGGTTAATAATCGGCTCCAAACCGATACTTATGGATTAAAGACGGCACTTCTAAATTCCGCCAGAGTTGATTTGCAACGATGTGAAGAACAAACAGTTATAGGCCATCTTTGTCATGCAGGTTAGTCTTTGTCTACCCGTATGAGGAATATTGATGAGTGAATGCATTTCTTCGCGCACGCCACTGCAAGCAGTAGCGGCGCTTCTAGAGCGTTATGCGCCGAAGCGACTCCTGCTGGTTGGCGCCAATGAGTTACCGGCATTAGCTGCTTTCAACCAGGCACACCCAGACTGCCAGGTCTCCCATGCAAAAGCCGGCCCACTTCCCGATGACCTGGCCGCGCAGCGCTATGACTTGGCGCTGGTTGTCGATTGCCTGGAACACTTACCGAAAAGTGCTGGCCTGCAGTTGCTCGGCGGCATTCGCAATCTCAATACCAGCCGCATTGTAGTGTTGGTCGACCTCGCCGCCAGCCACTGGCAAGAAACCGACATGTTCTCCCTGGCCCTGCAAGCCAGTGAACGCTTCGTACGGGGGGAGCAAAAGCTCAGCCTGTTTACTTATGATCTACTTGAATACAAGCAAGTCCCTGACTGGCTCAATGCAAAATTCTGGGCAAATCCGGAAAACTTCGGCAAATACTGGTGGTAACAGACGCCATGACGACTTCATCAAGCGACTCAAGCTGCCCCTGCGGCAGCGCCAACCTGCTGAGTGAATGCTGCGGCCGCTATCACGCAGGCACCCCGGCACCGAGCGCCGAAACCCTAATGCGATCCCGCTACAGCGCATACGCCATGGGGCTTATTGATTACCTGCTGGACACAACCCTGCCCGCTCAGCGCCAACAACTGAACCGCGAGGCCATAAGTGCATGGAGCTTGCAAAGCACCTGGCTGGGCCTGGAGGTAGAAAGCGCCGAAGTACTGGGCGGCAAACCTGAGCATGCCTTTGTCACCTTTACGGCGCGCTGGCATGACGAAAGTGGTGAACACAGTCATCGCGAGCGCTCTGCTTTCGTGCAAAACAATGGCCACTGGTACTTTATTGACCCAACAGTGCCAATGAAAATTGGCCGCAACGATGCGTGCCCCTGCTTAAGCGGGCAAAAATTCAAGAAGTGTTGCGCCGTTTTTTTCTAGTGGATTGCGCGTCTGAATATCCGGCACAGCTCGCCGCGCATCGATCAGTCCTGCAACTTGATATGCGAGACATCTGGTGCAGGGCCCGCAGGCGCGGCTTTGGCTTGCCCCATATCGCTGCCAGCAGGTGCCAGAGTGAACTGCGAAAGGTCAACCTGCGGCGCTTGCGGCTCAGGTTTGCGGTCTTGCAAGTCGTCACCTAAGGGGGCGATCTCATAGTCGGGGGCCTCGACATCACTGAATGCTGCCATGTATTCATCACGGGGTAGCACTCGACTTGATGAGTAGGTCTTTTCAGGCGAACCGATCGCAGGCTCAGCCGCTTCTGGAGCAGGACCCAGCTCTATCTCCTCGATTTCTTCAGGCATTGCGATAATTTCAACCACTGCACCTGCACGCTCCAATGTGGTCCGGTACTTTTCCGCACTGGCCTCATCAAGGTTATTTTTGATGACCAGACGGCGCCCCGAGAACATCAGCGCAATACGTTGAGGGTCCGCCTGGAATAAGCGCCCTAGATTGGCCTGAACCAAGGTCATATCAGCGCCAAGCACCAGTTGCCCTGAGAAAACGACTTCATAACGGCTCATATCACATCCCTAATCTGCGCTTGCCGTTATCGATCAGCAAGCGATCAGCTGTTTATATGGTTATCGAGGCGAGTTTGCCCTGGTTACTGCGCCTGGTCTGCCAAGGGTTTAGCAGCCGGTGCTATCCCTTTACTGGCCCATGACTTTATCCTAGTTGCTTAAGCTATGGATAAGTAGCCCCAAGGCCTGCCCCCATACGAAATTGAACAACAGGACGCCGGGACTGTGCTCTGCATCGCGCAATTAAGCTATACAACCATCGCGCTCTGAAATCCTTACCCGGCAGCGACTGCGTGCTGTAATTACCGACCACCCAATTTATTCAAGGACACGGATATGCCCCACCAAGGCAGTGCATTGCAGGTAATTGTTGTATTCCTGCTTGCAGCGGTACTGGTCGTACCGCTGGCTAAACGCTTACAACTGGGCGCAGTGCTTGGCTACCTCGTCGCAGGGGTACTGATTGGTCCGGCAATGATGGGCTGGATCACCAACCCGGAAAGCGTGAGCCACATTTCAGAACTTGGCGTCGTCCTGCTGCTGTTTATTATTGGCCTTGAGCTGTCGCCGCGCCGACTCTGGGTGATGCGCAAAGCAGTATTCGGTGCGGGCATGGCCCAAGTAGTGCTGACCGGGGTCGTCATCGGCACCGTGGCGTGGCAGGTATTTGCCCAACCGCTGAAAACCTCGGTGGTACTCGGCCTGGGCCTGGCGCTGTCATCCACCGCGTTTGGCCTGCAGATACTGGCCGAGCGCAAAGACCTGACGTCCCCCCACGGCCGACTGGCATTCGCGATTTTGCTGTTCCAAGATATCGCCGCAATCCCTTTGATCGCCATGGTGCCGCTGCTCAGCGGAGTCAACTCCACCAGCGGCAACGACTTCACCCAACTACTTAAAATCGTCGGCAGCATTGGCTTGGTGATTGTCGGCGGTCGCTATCTGCTGCGACCTATTTTTCGCGCCGTAGCCAAAGCCAATCTAAAGGAAGTATCGACGGCAACAGCGCTGCTGGTGGTTATTGGCACGGCGTGGCTGATGGAGCTCGCCGGTATATCAATGGCGCTCGGCGCCTTCCTCGCTGGCTTGTTGCTGGCTGACTCAGAATACCGGCACGAGCTCGAATCGCAGATAGAGCCATTCAAAGGCCTGTTGCTTGGCTTGTTCTTTATCAGCGTTGGCATGTCAGCCGATATCAGCTTGCTGGTCACCCAGCCACTGACGGTTATCGGCCTGACGCTACTGCTGATCGCACTGAAAATGCCGGTACTGCTGCTGGTCGGCAAAGTGATTGGCGGGCTCAATAAACAGAGCGCATTGCGCCTGGCCATTGTATTGGCAGCTGGCGGCGAGTTCGCCTTTGTCGTCTTCAAAATGGCGCGTGAACAAGGCTTGTTTGGGCCCGGCCTATACGACCTGCTTATTCTGACCATCACTCTGTCGATGGCGCTGACACCGCTGATGATCATCCTTGCGGTGCGCATGCTCAGAGAGAAACCCGTCGAAAAAATCGTCCCGGATGAATACAAAAACATGGACATCGACATCGATGCGCCACGTGTTGTGATTGCCGGCTTTGGCCGTATGGGCCAGATCGTCGCACGCATCCTGCGCGCGCAGCACATTACCTTTATTGGCCTGGACACCTCGGTTGAAACCATCGAGTTATCGCGCAGCCTGGGTGGGAACATGCCTATTTTCTACGGCGACCCACTGCGGCCGGAAATTTTGCGGGCGGCACAAATCGAACAGGCCGAATACTTTATTGCCGCCATGGACGACCCAGACAGCAATTTCAAAGCCGTCGAGTTGGTACACCGGCTTTTTCCCAAGGTCAAAATCATTGCCCGAGCACGCAGTCGAAGCCAGGTGTACCGCCTGCTGGATGCAGGGGCTAAACCGGTTCGGGAAACCTTCCACTCCAGCCTCGAAATGAGCCGCCTGACCCTGCTCGGACTGGGAATTGAAGGCGATCTGGCAGACAGCCTGATCAGTCGCTTCCAACACCACGACGAGCAAGTACTTGAGGCTCAATACCGGGTGCAAGGTAACCGCGAAGCCGTGATGCAAACGGCGCGTGAAGCCAGAATAGAGCTGGAAACGCTGTTTAATGCCGACAGCTTTAATGAACCGAGCAAATAGTTGAACGCCCCTGCGGCGCCTGAGGGTAATTGCCTTAGCTCATTAAGCGGTAACATAGCCGTCTTAATTTTGACTCAGAATGCCGCAGGTTTTTAACCTTATGCAGCTTGCACCCAAGCGGTTGCTTGTTACACTGGGCGTCCTACGGAGTACAAAATGGCTTATCAGGCACCTATTATAAGAACGTTCAGCCTATTTTTAATTTTTGGCCTTATCAGCACTTTGAACGGTTGTTCTACATGGCTGACTGGCGACTTTAAAGACCCCGATATACGTCTGGTCAAGGTTGAGGTGGTCAAAGCAAAATTGCTTGAACAGCAATTCAGGCTTCGTTTTCACATCAAAAACCCCAACGACGTCAGCTTGCCGGTGCGTGGCATCGATTACGTGGTGTTCCTCAATGATATGAAACTCGCCGAAGGCGAGTCAGATGTCTGGTTTACCGTACCGGCCAATGGCGAGCACGATTTTGAGATTCCAGTGCGCACCAATCTATGGCGGCATGTGCGCCAGATCGTAAAAATGCTTGAACATCCCGACGAAACCATCCGCTATCGCCTCGAAGGTGAAGTTAAAACTGGAATGTTATTCGGTCGCAGCGTGCACATGATGCGAAATGGCGAGATAATCCCCGGAGATTTCATCCCGGAGTAGTTTCGTATGACCCAGCAACCTCACGTACACGGCCCTGATTGCGACCACGATCATGACCATGATCATGATCATCATCAGGGCCACGTCCATGGCCCGCATTGCAACCATCAAGAGCCAGTTCGCAACCAGCTCAAAGATGTGGGTCGCAATGATCCTTGCCCCTGCGGCAGCCTGAAGAAATTCAAGAAATGCCACGGCGCGTAATTAAGCCATGAGCAGTTTAACGGTGCTCCTGATCTGCATTGCCGCAGTCTTGGTCATTGCGCTTGGCCTTTATGCCCTTTCGCTGTGGCGCAAGATCTGGTCAATGCAACGCCAGCAGCGCACTGCGGCCAATGAACAACAGAAGCGTCTGGGCGAAGACCTGAAGATCCTCGCCAGCAGCTTGCTTGAGGGTCAATTGCCACTTATTGAAGGCGCAATCCGCATTAAGGTGCTGCTCGACAACTTCGACATTAGTCTTAGTCAAAGCTCGCACTGCCTGGTATTTCATCATCTGTATGAAGCCACCGCGCACGTACCGACTCACGCCGATTGGAAAGCGTTGGATAAAACCAGCCGCCGTCAGCATGAGAAGAACTTCAGCGAACTGGAATTGCAATATAAGGCCCAAGCCCGCGAGGCGGCGCGCTGGTTACTAGAAGAAGGCCTGCAACAAGGTTAGTAAGTTAGGCGCTCTGGCATTTAATAACACATTGGAATGCCAGGGCGACCCACTGCATAAACACTCACCTGTTAAGCGTTTCAAGGCCCCTGCAATTAGCCCCCCAGACTGAGCTTAACCCCGCAGAATCCTTGGGTGGCGCAAGGGGTTGGCATTTGTCATGTAGTTAGCGTAGAGTTATTTGACTGTGTTTGCATGGGTCGCAGTCTATCGTGGCCTGATGCAGTAGATCCTTAACGATCCGCTACATCCCTCCCGACAGATAATTCTCCTTGCAACCAGTCTCAGTCCTTCTATTATGAGGAGGCTGTCATCAACTTTAAGTTTCAAGGAATAAGACATGTCGAATCGTCAGAACGGTACCGTCAAGTGGTTTAACGACGAGAAAGGTTTTGGTTTTATCACTCCAGAAAGCGGTCCGGATCTGTTCGTACATTTCCGCGCTATCGAAGGTAATGGCTTCAAGAGCCTGAAAGAAGGCCAGAAAGTCAGCTTCGTAGCTGTACAAGGTCAAAAAGGCATGCAAGCTGACCAGGTTCAAGTCCAGGAATAATCTTGCTGCTTTGAAGAACCCCTGATGGCAACATCAGGGGTTTTTTTATGGAAAGCAAACGCTGAAAAGATAGCGCAGTAGTTTTTCCGAGGCCCCCTAAAGCGATACAGACGTGCGGATCACCATGCAAAAACCTCAACTCCGCCCTCAGGGCGACTTTCCATCAGCAGGGCTGCCACGCCGCTTTGCCGCCATGTTTTATGACTTTCTACTCTGCACTGCCCTGCTGATTGTGGTGACATTTATCTACAAGCTGATTCTGATGGGCTTTTACGGTGCCGATCAACTCAAGCAAATGTCAGATTCCGGCGCCCTCGATGGTGACCCAATACTCTCCACCCTCTTGTTTATGTGCCTGTTCGGCTTTTTCAGCAAGTTCTGGACCTACAACGGCCAGACACTGGGCATGCAGGTGTGGGGCGTTCGCGCACAGAACGCCGACGGCTCAGCGATTAGCCTGTGGCAATCACTGCTGCGCTTTATGGTTTCGATCGCCTCGTGGTTGTGCCTGGGCTTGGGTTTCTTCTGGGTGCTGATAGATAAAAAGCACCGGACCTGGCACGAGATTTACTCGGAAACCCAAACCGTTCAGTTGCCGAAAAACATTCACAAGAAGTAGGCTGGACAGGGTTTTATCCGCCCACCACTTGCCGGCTCATGCTTACCGGCAATTGGAGGTCAGGCTTCGCGTTGCAGCCCCCCTGCGAGCGCCAGCGCAGTTAGCCCGCTCGCCGCAACAACCAACCCCCGGCAATCGCACAAATGCCCGCGGGTACCAGCACAGCCAATAATGGCGAGAAGCCAAACACCAAGCTCGAAGGCCCCAGCAGGTCCTGGGCGATCTGGAACACAAACCCCACCAATACCCCGGTGAATACCCGCTGTCCGAGCGTCACCGAACGCAGCGGGCCAAAGATGAACGAGATCGCCATCAGAACCAGCGCCGCAGTCACTATGGGTTGCAAAACCTTGGTCCAGAACGCCAACCAGTATTGGCTGTTATTCAAACCTTGCTTAGCCAGATAGTCCGCATAGCGCCACAGTCCAGAGATAGACAACGCGCCAGGTTCAAGCACCACAGTACTCAACAGCTGAGGATTAAGCTCGACATCCCAACGCTCGCTCGGAGCCGCCACCACCTCGGTGCTGCGTTCTTTGAAATGGGTCGTGGTCACGCCTTCGAGTTGCCAGTGGTCACCTTGAAACGCAGCCTTGCGCGAAAAGCTCGAAGACAACAAATGGCGCTCTTTATCAAACTGATAACGGGTAACCCCGTAGAGCACGCCATTAGGTTGCACGGCGTTGATGTGAACATACTCTTCGCCCTGACGATGCCACAGCCCCCGCTTTGAGCTCTGTGCATCACCCGCGCCCTGCGCCATGGCACGATCTGCCTGCGCCAAATTCTCGCTCCAGGGCGCCAGGTATTCACCAATAAGAATGCCCGCAAACATCAGCACCAGCATTGGCTTCATTACCGCCCAAACGATACGCCGAACAGAAACGCCAGCTGCACGCATGATGGTCAGCTCGCTGTTACTGGCCAAGGTGCCCAGCCCAATCAAGCAACCGATCAGTGCCGCCATCGGCAGCATTTCGTAGGTGCGCCGTGGCGCGGTCAGGAACACATACCAGGCTGCGTCAAGCAGGCCATACTTTTCATCGACATCACCCAGCTCATCGATGAAAGCAAACAGCAGCGCGAGGGCGACGATAATCCCCAACACGCTGAGAATGCCGAAAAATACCTGCTTGCCGATGTATCTATCCAGCTTAACCACGGGCAATCTCCTGCGCGCTACGACGAGATGCCCACTTCAGGCGAATCGGTTCCCAGTAAAGCATCAGCAAGCCGATGGCTATAAACACCGCGTGTACCCACCACAAACCAAGCCCATATGGAATCCGGCCCTTATCCAAAGCGCCGCGTGCAGCAATCAAGATCGACAGATAACCCATGTACAGCAAAATGGCCGGGAGCAGCTTGAGGAAGCGGCCCTGACGGGGATTGACCCGTGACAAGGGTACGGCCATCAAGGTCACAACAAACACCAGGATAGGCAGCGAGATCCGCCACTGCAGTTCCGACTTGTAGCGCTGATTATCACTGCCAATCAAGTCTCTGGTGGGCATAGCTTCGCGCTCACTGACGTCGGCGCTGACTTCCGGCTTGGGCAGCAATACGCCGTACTCATCGTACTTAATCGCACGGTAATCGGCCTGGCCCGGGTTACCGTCGTAGCGGTAACCGTTCTCCAGAATCAAATAGCGGCTGCCATCATCCTGAACTTCCTGACGACCTGATTCGGCCACCAGCACAGTAATGCCACGCTCTTTATCGCCCTTGGTTGACAGGCGCTTTTCCGAAATAAAGATACCGCCAAGCTCGCTACGGTCATTCGACAGCTTCTCGGTGTAGGTCACCCGCGTGCCTTCGCCCATCGACTGAAAGCGCCCGGGCACCAGGGTATCAAACTCGGTCAGTGCATCTTGCTCATTGAGGATGCGTGCAACCTGAGACACCCCCTGCGGCGCCAAACCGAAGCTCAGCCATGCCACCAGCAGCGCGACCAGTGTGGCCGGCGCCAACGAATACTTCATCAGCCGTTGCTGGCTCATGCCTGTCGCCGAGAGCACCGTCATCTCGCTGTCGAGGTACATGCGCCCGTACGCCAGGAGAAAACCCAGGAACAAACCCAGGGGCAGAATCAGTTGAAGAAAGCCGGGCAAACGAAAGCCCATGATTAAAAACAAAACACTCGGATCCAGCACACCTTGGGCAGCCTGAGCCAAATACTTGATGAAGCGTCCGCTCATGATGATCACCAGGAGCACCGCACTTACAGCGCTCATCGTAGTCAACACTTCACGGGATAAATAACGGAAGACGATCAAACCAGACACTCCAGGGTTGTCAGGCTCAGGTAGCTACGCTCAAACTAGCCACACTGTTTGCCAATTCGCCCAACAGGCGAACCACTAAATTAATTGCCGCCATTATCCAGCAATACCGACCCGTTGTCTTGAGGACACCATTCCATGGAATTTTTTGTCAAAAGCGCTCGTCCGGAAACATTGAAAACTGCCACCTTGGTTATCGCTGTCGGCGAAGGCCGCAAACTCGGTGAAATCGCCAAATCCATTGATACCGCTAGCGCCGGTGCGATCAGCGCCCTGCTCAAAAGCGGCGACCTTGCCGGCAAAGTCGGCCAGACACTGCTGACACATAACCTCGCTAATATTAAAGCAGAACGCGTGTTATTGGTCGGTTGCGGTAAAGACGCCGAACTCTCTGACCGCCAATTGCGCAAATTGATCGGTTCAGTTCACGCCGTTTTGAAAAATCTGGGTGGCAGTGACGCCGTATTGGCCCTCGGCGAACTCAGCGTAAAAGGTCGTGATACTTACTCCACAGCACGCTTGCTGGTTGAAACCCTCGCCGACGGTGAATACAGCTTCGATCAGTTCAAGAGCCAGAAAACCCCGGCCTGCGCACTGAAGAAAATCACAGTGCTGACGGAAAAAGCCAATCTTGCCGAAACCGAACGCGCTTGCCTGCACGCCAAGGCGATCACTGCTGGCATGGCCTTCACCAAAGACCTTGGCAACATGCCGCCAAACATCTGCCACCCGACCTACCTGGCGGAACAAGCCAAGGACCTGGGCAAGGCGTACAAAGGCCTGAAGGTCGAAATTCTCGACGAGAAAAAACTCAAAACCCTGGGTGCCGGTGCGTTCCTGGCCGTAGGCCAAGGCAGCGACCAGCCGCCCCGCATGATCGTGATGAATTATCAGGGCGGCAAGAAAACCGAAAAACCGTTTGTACTGGTCGGCAAAGGCATCACCTTTGATACCGGCGGCATCAGCATCAAGCCAGCAGCTGGCATGGATGAAATGAAATACGACATGGGCGGCGCTGCCAGCGTATTCGGCACCCTTAAAGCGGTGCTGGAACTGCAACTGCCGATCAACCTGGTCTGCCTGCTGGCTTGCGCAGAAAACATGCCAAGCGGCGGCGCTGCACGCCCAGGCGATATCGTCACCACCATGAGCGGGCAAACGGTTGAGATCCTCAACACGGACGCCGAAGGCCGTCTGGTGCTGTGTGACACCCTGACCTACGCTGAACGCTTCAAACCGCAAGCCGTTATCGATATCGCAACCCTGACTGGCGCCTGCATTGTCGCCCTCGGCTCCCACACCTCAGGGTTGCTTGGCAACAATGATGAGCTGGTGCAACAGATTCTAAGCGCCGGCCAGCAAGCTGATGACCGCGCGTGGCAATTGCCGCTGTTTGATGAATACCAAGAGCAGTTGGACAGCCCGTTCGCCGACATCGCCAACATTGGCGGCCCCAAGGCTGGCACCATTACGGCGGCCTGCTTCCTGTCGCGCTTCACCAAAAAATACAACTGGGCCCACTTGGACGTTGCTGGCACCGCCTGGATTAGCGGCGGGAAGGACAAAGGCGCCTCCGGCCGTCCTGTGCCACTCTTGACTCAGTACCTGTTGGACCGCGCCAAGGCGTAAGCTATGCGCACAAGGCCCGGGCCGCAGCGATGCGGCCCAGGCTTTAACTCACCGAACCTGCACTGAAGACGCCATGAGCCGAATCGAATTCTATGTCCTAGCAACCGACCGTCCCGCCGATCGCATCCGCGCCGCGTGCCAGTTAGCGTTGAAAGCATGGCGCCATGGCCTGCCTGTATTTGTGCGCGCGGCCGATGCAGCCCAGTGCGCGCAGTTGGATGAGCAAATGTGGCTGTTCAAAAAGGACTGCTTCATTCCGCACAACCAACACAGTGATGACCCGCTTGCTCCCGTGGTAATCGGTGTCGATGAGGAACCGAGCGCCCAACAAGGTGTTCTGATCAACCTGAACAATGCGATTTCACCCCATGTTGAGCGTTTCAGCCGGGTCATCGAAATCGTAAACCAACAACCGGACTTACTGACCGTTTGCCGGGAAAATTTCCGTAGCTACCGCCAGCGTGGCTATGATCCAAAACGAGTTGAGCTGTAGTTTGATAAATGGACACGCCTAAACCGCCACAAAAATCGGCACACCTGCTCGACGATCTTGAGTCGATTCGCGAACTGCTGGGTGACGAAAACAACGACACTTCGGCCTCGCTCGATTTTGACTCACTGGACCCGGATTCAATTCCGCTGCTCTCAGATATAGTCGAAGCAACCCCAGCGCCGAGCCAGACTGCGCGTCGGTTCGACCGTGCCCAGAGCGCCGATCAAGCCCTGCGTGACACAGTGCGCCAGTCAATCGGCCGGGACAGTGAGATCAATCGCCTCGACACTGAACTGCGTAATGCTGCGCAGTTGATCCTGCAGGATGTAATTGACGACTTCGTACCGCAGATCGAGGCTGAATTAAAATCGCGCCTTGAAGCCCGCTTAAGCCGCCTGTTGCCGCCACGTCGGCCTTAGCGGCAAGGCAAAAAACCGGTTCAACCCAGCGCCTGCAACGCCAATTGCGCCGAGTATCTGCCAGCAATCACCTTGCACTTACGCCAAAGGGCCCTTCCCCGCTATACTTGTCGGCTTTTCCGATCAGCCGTCAAAAGGGTCCCGCCGCGCATGGACAAGACCTACCAGCCGCACGCCATTGAAACCAGCCTGTACCAGAACTGGGAAACGAACAATTACTTCGCCCCACAAGGTTCGGGTCAGCCGTATACCATCATGATCCCGCCGCCGAATGTCACCGGCAGCCTGCATATGGGCCATGGTTTCAACAACTCGATCATGGATGCGCTGATTCGCTTTCGCCGCATGCAAGGCCGCAATACCCTGTGGCAGCCAGGCACCGACCACGCGGGCATTGCCACGCAAATGGTGGTTGAGCGCCAATTGGCCGCCGACGGCGTAAGCCGTCACGACCTGGGTCGCGACAAGTTCCTGGAAAAAGTCTGGGAATGGAAAGAACAATCCGGCGGCACTATTACCCGTCAGATCCGCCGCCTCGGCTCCTCGGTCGACTGGTCGCGCGAACGCTTCACCATGGATGATGGCCTGTCTGACGCGGTGAAAGAAGCCTTCGTGCGCCTGCACGCAGATGGCCTGATCTATCGCGGCAAGCGACTGGTCAACTGGGACACCAAATTCCACACCGCAATCTCCGACCTCGAAGTGGAAAACCACGACGAGAAAGGTCACCTGTGGAACCTGCGTTACCCGCTGGCCGACGGCAAGACGACCGCTGAAGGCAATGCCTTTCTGATCGTCGCTACCACGCGCCCGGAAACCATGCTCGGCGACGCCGCCGTGGCCGTTCACCCGGAAGATGAGCGCTACAAGTCGCTGATCGGTAGCTTTATCGACTTGCCACTGGTTGGCCGTCGTATTCCGATCATCGCTGACGATTACTGTGACCCTGAATTCGGCACTGGTTGTGTGAAAATCACCCCGGCCCACGATTTCAACGACTACGAAGTCGGCAAGCGCCACAACCTTACGCTGCTCAATATCTTCGACAAGAACGCAGCAGTTCTGGCTAACGCTCAGGCATTCAACGTGGATGGCAGCGTCAAGGCTGATATCGACACCAGCCTGCCTGTGCAATACGCCGGCCTTGATCGCTTTGAAGCGCGCAAACAGATTGTTGCCGACTTTGATGCCGCCGGCCTGCTGGTCAGCGTTGATGACCACGCCCTCAAGGTGCCGAAAGGCGACCGCTCAGGCACCGTGATTGAGCCGTGGCTGACAGATCAATGGTACGTATCCACCAAGTCTCTTGCAGAGCCTGCGATTGCGGCGGTTGAAGACGGCCGCATTCAGTTTGTGCCCAAGCAATACGAAAACATGTACTTCAGCTGGATGCGTGACATCCAGGACTGGTGCATCAGCCGTCAACTGTGGTGGGGGCACCGCATCCCCGCCTGGTACGACGACGCAGGCAATGTTTACGTAGGCCGCAACGAAGACGAAGTACGTCGCGAAAACAACCTCGGCGCAGACGTAGCGTTGCGTCAGGATGAAGACGTACTCGACACCTGGTTCAGCTCGGGCCTGTGGACGTTCTCGACCCTCGGCTGGCCGCAACAGACTGAATTTCTCAAGACCTTCCACCCGACCGACGTACTGGTGACGGGCTTCGATATAATTTTCTTCTGGGTTGCCCGGATGATCATGCTCACCATGCACCTGGTGAAAGACGAAGACGGCACCCCGCAAGTACCGTTCAAGACGGTTTACGTACACGGTCTGGTGCGCGATGGTCAGGGCCAGAAGATGTCCAAGTCCAAGGGCAACGTGCTTGACCCGCTGGATATCGTTGACGGCATTGACCTCGAAAGCCTGCTGGAAAAACGTACCAGCGGCATGATGCAGCCCAAACTTGCCGAGAAAATCGCCAAGCAGACCCGCGCCGAATTCCCTGAAGGCATTGCCGCTTACGGCACCGACGCCCTGCGCTTCACTAACTTGTCTCTGGCCTCCACAGGCCGCGATATCAAGTTCGACATGGGTCGGGTTGAGGGCTACCGCAACTTCTGCAACAAGATCTGGAACGCCGCCAACTTCGTGATCGAGAACACCGACGGCCATGACACTGGCATCAACGGTGAAGCGGTTGAGCTGTCCTCGGTTGACCGCTGGATCATCTCCCAGTTGCAACGCACCGAGGCCGATGTCACCCGTCACCTTGATGCCTTCCGCTTCGACCTGGCAGCATCTGCTCTTTATGAGTTTATCTGGGACGAATACTGCGCCTGGTATCTGGAGCTGGTTAAGCCGGTCCTGTGGGATGAGAACGCACCGATCGAACGTCAGCGCGGTACACGCCGCACCCTGATCCGCGTGTTGGAAGTGGCGCTGCGTCTGGCCCATCCGTTTATGCCATTTATCACCGAGGAGATCTGGCAGCGGATCAAGACCCAAGCTGGCGTCGCTGGCGATACCATCATGCTGCAAGCCTGGCCGGTGGCCAACGAAGCGCGCATCGACGCCGCCGCTGAAGGCGATATCGAGTGGGTGAAAGCCTTGATGCTCGGCCTGCGCCAGATCCGTGGTGAGATGAACATCTCCATGGCCAAACGCATCGACATCATCCTCAAGAACGCCAGCACTGAAGATCAACGTCGCCTGCAAGACAACGCGCCGCTGCTCAACAAACTGGCCAAGCTGGAATCGGTAAGCATTCTTGCGGCCGGGGAAGAGCCGCCATTGTCAGCCACCGCACTGGTTGGCGACATGGAAGTGTTGGTGCCAATGGCCGGATTGATTGACAAGGCTGCCGAACTGGGACGTCTGGACAAGGAAATCCAGCGCCTCGAAGGCGAAGTCAAACGCGTTGGCGGCAAGCTCGGCAATGCCGGTTTCGTCGACAAGGCACCGCCTGAGGTAATCGAAAAGGAACGCGCCAAACTGGCAGAGGCCGAGCAAGCACTCGGCAAGCTGGCTGAACAGCGCAGCCGTATCGCCTCGCTGTAAGTCAAGGTGATACCCAACAGGGCTCGCGACCGATAAGGCGCGGGCCCTGTTGCTTTCAGCCCCTGCTGAAATAGCCAAGCGGCACAACTCGGGTAGAAAACTGGCTGTAGACGCCAAGCCATTGCTTCGATCCTGAACAAATTTCAGCCGTGCAGCGCAACTTTTGCAGATAAATCCCTTCCCTTACTGGCTGTAAATCAGGCATCTTCTCCCCCGCATCAAGAGCTCTCGGCGTTTAATCGCTGGTAAAAAGCCCAGGTTTTGTACGCATTTTCCGCTTGAAGGTCAGGCCAAAGCCACACGCAGCATGTGCCAATGCCAGCCGCCGTGTGTCGCAGTAAACCGCCAGATTTCTTCAACACCCGTACCGAACCGAACTCTGGAATTCTGATCATGTATGTGTTGATGGCGTGTGTTTTTATTCTTGGCTATCTGTGTATTGCCTTTGAGCATCCACTGAAAATCGATAAAGCCGCGTCGGCGCTATTGACCGCCGTGATCTGTTGGACCGTGCTGGTAATGGGGGCGGACCATATTCTGCCAGCCATTACCAACATCAATGTGACGCACGGCGACAACTCGGGGTATGTCGTTCATCAATTGCGTGAGCATCTTGGCGAGATCTCGGAGATATTGTTTTTCCTGCTCGGCGCCATGGTGATTGTTGAGCTGATCGACGCCCACGAAGGTTTTAAAACGGTCACCGACCATATCAAGACCAATAAGCGCGTCCACCTACTATGGCTGATAGGCCTGCTGACCTTTTTCCTCTCCGCAGCACTGGACAACCTGACCACCACCATCGTAATGGTCTCGTTGCTGCGCAAGCTGATCGATAACCAGAAAGATCGCTGGTTCTTTGCCGGTATCGTGGTTATTGCCGCCAACGCTGGCGGCGCGTGGTCGCCCATTGGTGACGTCACCACCACCATGCTCTGGATTGGCGGCCAGATCAGCGCCAGCAGCATCATCGGCAACCTGTTTATCCCAAGCCTGGTGTGCCTGATGGTGCCGCTGGTTTACCTCAGTTTCCGCCTGAAAGGCGAGGTCCAGCGCCCGCCGGAATACGAGTCACTGGAAAGCCATCGCGATCCCACCACCCCCTTCGAACGTAACCTGGTGCTGGGCGTTGGCCTCGGTAGCCTGCTGTTCGTGCCGGTCTTCAAGTCCATTACCCACCTGCCGCCTTACATGGGCATCATGTTTGGCTTGGGTGTTATGTGGGTGGTTACCGAAATTATTCATCGGGGCAAAAACTCCGAAGAAAAGCACCCACTGTCGGTAATTGGCGTGCTGCGCCGCATCGATACCACCAGCGTACTGTTCTTCCTCGGCATCCTGCTGGCGGTTTCAAGCCTTGCGACTGCTGGCCACCTGACTCAGGTGGCCAGCGCGCTGAAAGAAAGTCTTGGCAACATTTACGCGATCAATATCGCCATTGGCTTGCTGTCATCGGTGGTCGATAACGTGCCGCTTGTAGCCGGTGCGATGAAAATGTACCCGCTGGTGAGCCCAGTGGCGATCGCCAGTGCTGCCAGCGACGTCAGCTGGCTGCAAAGCTTCACCATGAATGGCGACTTCTGGGAGTTGCTCGCTTACTGCGCGGGCACGGGCGGTAGCTGCCTGATTATCGGCTCGGCAGCGGGTGTGGCGGCAATGGGCATGGAGCGGATCAACTTTATCTGGTACCTGAAAACCATCAGCCTGTTGGCATTCCTGGGGTACATTGCCGGTGCTGCGACCTATATCGCCATCGCCACATTCAGTTAAGGAGCCGCGCATGCCCCCGGAGATCAGCAAGACCAAAAGCAGCTTTTACCGGCGCCTGTATGTGGCCTGGCTGATCGACAGCGGTAGCGCGACGAGCATTCCTGCGTTAATGGAGGCGACGGGCATGCCCCGGCGTACCGCTCAGGACACGCTTAATGCCCTGGCTGAACTGGATATCATTAGTGAGTTCGAGCAGGAATCAGGTAGCCGCAATAATGCCGGGCACTACGTGATCCGCAATTGGGGCGCGATCGACAAAAGCTGGATCGGCGCTAACCTCAAGGCCATCAAGCAGGCCCTCAATTATCCATAGTCATCACTCAGGAAGTTAAATGAGCGGACGCAAACGTATACTCCTGGTGGTACTGGTTTTAATCGCGCTGTTTGCATTATTCCAAGCCTTGGGCATTCGCCAACAGTTCAGCCTTGAAGCGGTGCAGTCGATCATCGTGATGCACAAGTTCGCCGGCATCATCCTGTTTACCCTGCTGTTCGCTCTCGGCAATCTGATCCAGATCCCAGGCTGGATATTTCTGGCCGCCGCCGTGCTCGCGCTTGGCCGTCTCTGGGGCGGCGTGGCGACTTACGTCGCCGCCTGCTTCTCCTGCATGCTGACCTACGTGAGCATCCGTTATATTGGCGGTAACGCACTGCGTGAAATCGACAACCGCCTGGCCAAGCGACTGCTGGCAGGCTTGGACAAGCACCCACTGGCGAGCATCATTGGCTTGCGTATGCTGATGCAAACGCTGCCGGCGCTGAACTACACACTGGCGCTTTCAGGCGTGCGCATGCGTCATTATGTGCTCGGTACCCTGCTCGGTTTGCCCCTGCCGATTGCGCTTTACTGCGTCTTCTTCGACTACCTGGCCAAGGTGCTGCACATCGTTTGAATCGCGACCAGACTAGCCATTACCTGCTCAGTATGAATAATGCACTGCTCGCCACCTTGCTTACGGATCACCATGCCTCGCCCACCTGCACGCCCCGCTGCGAAAAAACCGGCCGTCAAACCAGCGGTGGCCGCGAAAGCTGACCAAGCCAAGGGCCAATTGCACCCGCGTAATCGTCACCAAGGTCGCTATGACTTCCCGGCACTGATTCAGATGAGCCCCGAACTGGCCGCCTTCGTGATTATCAATCCGTACGGCAAAGAAAGCATCGATTTTGCCAACCCGGCAGCCGTGAAGGTATTCAACCGCGCGCTGCTCAAACAGTTTTATGGGATTGAACACTGGGATATTCCCGCTGATTATCTGTGCCCGCCAATCCCGGGCCGGGCCGATTACCTGCATTATCTCGCTGACTTGCTGGGTAAAAGTAACGCCGGTGACATCCCCCGGGGCGCGAAAATTAAAGCCTTGGATATCGGCGTAGGCGCCAACTGCATTTATCCCCTGCTCGGCCATTGCGAGTACGACTGGCAGTTTGTCGGCTCCGACATCGCCAGCAGTGCGCTCGACTCGGCACGCGCCATCATCCAGGCCAATGCCGGATTGGAGGCCGCCATCGAACTGCGCCAACAAGAAGACAGCACGCATATCCTCGACGGCGTGATCCACAGCGATGACCGCTTCGATCTCACCCTGTGCAATCCTCCCTTCCATGCCTCAGCCGAAGAGGCCACAAGCGGCAGCAAGCGCAAATGGCGCAATCTTGGCAAACTCGACCCCAAACGCAAATTACCGGTGCTGAATTTTGGTGGCCAAGCCGCCGAGTTGTGGTGCAAAGGTGGCGAGGCCGAATTTGTGGCGAAGCTAATCAGTGAAAGTGCCAACCACGGCCAGCAAGTGCTGTGGTTTAGCACCTTGATCTCCAAGGCAGGCAATCTGGCCGGGGTTTACAGCGCGCTGAATAAAATCGGCGCCAGCCAGGTGCGCACTGTAGAAATGGCGCAAGGGCAAAAACAAAGCCGCTTCGTGGCCTGGACCTTTATGAGCAAGGAACAACAAGCGCAGTGGATTAAAACGCGCTGGCAGTCATAAGCGGTATGTCGTGGCGAGCCTATAACGCTCGCGACATCAGCCACTGCTCTTTGCCCCACGCCTCGAAGCGCTCCAGCACTTCCCAGCCACGCTTGGCGTAGTAATCGCTTTGGTCGTGGGTGTGTAAGTACAGGGTTTTGACGCCCGAATCCCGGGCATCGTTGCAAATACCCTCAATCAGCCGGGCCGCAAGCCCTTGCCCACGCGCTTCAGGCGCGACCAACACGCACGCCAGCCAAGGTCCAAGATCGGGACGACTGGCCAGATCATCTTGCGCGAGGGCTGCGCCACCGAGCCATTGATCATCATCGGTAACAATCAACGCCTTCCAGCTGCCATCCAACTGCCCCGCCGCAAACTCTCGCTGCCACTGCTCAAGACTTTGCCCGGCATATTCATAACTGAACTGCTGATACAACCGCTGCGCCATCGCGTCGCAATGCTTCATTTGATGCGCTAACCAATCCATCCGGGGCATACAAACACATCCCTTAGTCGATGATAATCCTGTGATTGCGCACTATACCGCACAGCATTCAGCACCGATGGGCCGTCGACGCAGTCGTTTTAACTGGTGGAGTTCACCGCGCATATCACCCGACCATCCAGGTATTATTTTCTCTGCTAGCCGCACGCGCCTTGAGTAGAATGTTCTGAGATGGCGCAGCGCGATGTAGACATTCGCTGCACAACCTACCAGACGCCAATGGTGCCAGTATGATTGAAGTAACCGAGGTCTCCATTGCCGAGTTACGAGCCGCGCTCGTATCCGGCCAAACAACTGCGGTAGAGCTTGTTCAAGCCTACCTTGATCGAATCGATGCCTACGACGGTGCAGGCACCGCAACTGCACTCAATGCGCTGGTGGTGCGTAATCCTGATGCACTCAAAGAAGCCCAAGCCTCCGATGAGCGCCGCGCCCGTGGCGAAACGCTGGGCCCGCTCGATGGCATTCCTTACACCGCCAAAGACAGTTACCTGGTCAAAGGCCTCACCGCCGCGTCTGGTAGCCCGGCCTTCAAGGATTTGCTTGCCTACCGTGATGCCTTTACCGTAGAGCGTCTTCGCGGCGCCGGGGCGATTTGTCTGGGTAAAACCAATATGCCGCCCATGGCCAACGGCGGCATGCAGCGCGGTGTTTATGGCCGTGCTGAAAGCCCTTATAACGGCGACTTTCTCACCGCGCCCTTCGCCTCTGGCTCATCCAATGGCGCAGGCACGGCAACAGCGGCCAGCTTCGCTGCTTTTGGTTTAGCCGAGGAAACATGGTCGAGCGGTCGTGGCCCCGCCTCGAACAATGGTTTGTGCGCCTACACGCCATCACGCGGCGTCATCTCCGTGCGCGGCAACTGGCCGTTAACGCCGACCATGGATGTGGTCGTGCCTTATGCCCGCACCATGGCCGACCTGCTGGAAGTCCTGGATGTGGTCGTCGCCGATGACCCTGAAACCCGCGGCGATCTATGGCGGATGCAGCCCTGGGTACCTATCCCAAGCACGTCCTCTGTACGCCCTGCCGCTTATGCCAGTCTCGCGGCCAAGCCTGAAGCGCTCGCCGGTAAGCGCTTCGGCGTGCCCCGCATGTATATCAATGCCGACCCCGATGCTGGCACCTCGGAAAAGCCTGGCATTGGCGGCCCAACCGGACAGAAGATCATCACCCGCGACTCAATGATCGCGCTATGGCAAGAGGCACGTAAAAGCCTCGAAGCCGCCGGCGCCGAAGTCATCGAAGTCGACTTCCCGATGATTTCAAATTGCGAGGGGGACCGCCCCGGCACGCCAACGGTATTCAACCGCGACCTGATCCCCAAGAACTACATGCACCATGAACTGTGGGAGTTGTCGGCCTGGGCCTTCGATGACTTTCTCCAGGCCAATGGCGATCCCAAGCTCAACCGTTTAGCCGACGTCGATGGCCCGCAAATCTTCCCCCACGACCCCGGCACCTTGCCCAATCGTGAAGACGACCTGGCTGCGGGCATGGATGAATATGTGCGCATGGCCAAGCAAGGCATTATCCCCTGGGATCAAATCACCACCTTGCCTGACGGTTTGCGGGCACTTGAACAGATTCGCCGCACCGATCTTGAACAGTGGATGGATAAACTCGGGCTGGATGCGGTGATATTCCCGACCGTGGCCGACGTTGGTCCGGCAGACGCCGACGTGAATATTGAATCCGCAGACATTGCCTGGAGCAACGGCGTTTGGGTCGCGAACGGCAACCTCGCCATTCGCCACCTGGGCGTACCGACCGTGACGGTTCCGATGGGCGTAATGGCCGATATCGGCATGCCTGCCGGGCTGACATTTGCCGGCCGCGCCTATGACGATTCAGCGCTGCTGAGTTTGGCTTCGGCCTATGAAGCTACCGGCTCGAAGCGTTTGGTGCCACCGCGCACCCCTGCACTGAAGCGTGATTGAATCAGGCATCATCAAGGGCCGTCACTGGCCCTTGAAAATACTGCCCATTACACCCTGGCGCCAGGGTTGCCTGCACATTTCCTAGAGCCTGCGGCGTTACCTGTATATGATCGAACCTATAGGTATTGATGCGTCACAGGTATTGTTATGCGCATAGAGCTACGTCACTTACGCGCCTTCGAGGCCGTTGCCGAAGAACTTCATTTTCGCCGGGCAGCTGAACGCCTGAATTTGGCGCAACCTGCGCTTAGTCGAACCATCCAGCAACTTGAAGAATCGGTGGGTGAAATACTGCTGCTGCGTAGCAACCGGCGTGTTGAGCTAACTGAAGCGGGCCGGGTATTTCTCGCGGGAAGCCAGACTATTTTCGAGCAACTTGAGGCCACAGTATTACAGGCGCGTAAGGCCGGTGCCGGGCAAGTTGGGCAACTGCGCATTGGTTACACCGACTTTGCGGTATCGGGTCAGTTGCCATCCATACTCGAAGGTTTTCATCGCTGCTATCCAGAGATCAGGGCCGAGCTTATTTTCGGCTCAACCCAGCACCAGCTGGAAATGCTCAAGGACGGCTCAATCGAATTCGCTTTTCTTACCGGCCCACTGATCGAGCCGAATACCGACAGCATCGAGATCCAGCGCGACCGCTTTGTCGTCGCGTTGTCGCATCTTCACCCGCTTGCCAACCGGTCGGAAATCGCCCTGAGCGAGCTGGCCAAGGAGCCGTTTATTCTAGGCGGAATGAGCCATTGGTCCTACTTCCGCCGCCACTTGGATGCGCTGTGCCTGAGCGCAAATTTTTTGCCGGAGGTTGCTCAAGAGGCCTTCAACAGCGAAGGCATTTTTGGCTTTGTCGCCGCCAATATTGGCGTGACCATACATTTGGAAAGCGCAGCCAATTACAACCGCAAAGGCGTGGTATTGGTACCACTTAAAGACGTCGACACTCGGCTCTGCACCTTGGCCGCGTGGTTGAAGTCCGAGATTACCCCGGTGCAACAGAAGTTTATCGAGTTCCTCCGGCAGTACCCGTTACCCCAGAATTAAGTGCAGGTTACCGGCCTCATCGCAGCGCGTGGCCAGCTAGACCGATAACGCTGCAGGCTCTGTTGTAGGTGAACAAACCTCAAGCTGCGTCAGCTCAACTGCCAAGGCCGCAAAACGTGCCCCTTCAATGCCGATGCACACCAACTGATTGGCAACCGGCGCTCGCCGTGCTGGCAGCCAGCAGGTCGAACCACCACTGAGCTGGAAAACCTGCGGAGCAGTACGCCCTGCGCGCGCCAAGATGCCCTTGGCGCGCAGCACGACATCGCGATAGTCGTGCAGTAACTGCTCCAGTCGCTCCCCATCGATTGCCGAGCGATAACTCAGGCTAAATGAACTCCACGGCGCATCGTTATGTGGTTTTTGAGCCGTCACCGGCGTGAGTAAATGGGCCGCTCGAGGCGCTAGCTTGGCAGGTTCAGATGATTCGCCACTGAGAGTAAACCCTGCATGGCAATTGAGACCTTTGAGCAGCTCCAGCGCCTGGCTGTATTCTTCGCCATCAGCAGGCGGCAGACGATTCACCAGCAACTGGCTGGCCCCCGCAATCTGCGAGCGCCACACCTCGGCGGTATAGCGATCCGTCGCATGCCGAGTGATCTGGCTGCCGTCAACCAGGCAGACCACCGAGGCCAGTTGCAACTGACGTGAAGTCCTGGCGATATCAGCAATGCGTGCCGGTTGTGCCACACCGCTTGCCTCGATATAGATAGCCGCGGGGCGCGGCTCAAGACGCATGGACTGGGCCAGTTGCTCCGCCAACGTACCGCCGATCGTGCAGCAAATACAGCCATTACCCAGCCGCACAATCTGCTCATCCGCGTACTCGATAAGCTCTGCATCAATATTGATATCGCCAAAGTCATTGACCACGATCAGGCTGTCTCGGGGTAATCCCTGGGCAATCAACCGATTAAGGTAAGTGGTCTTGCCCGCGCCCAAAAAACCGGTAATCAGGGTAAAGGGAACGGGCTCAGGTATCGGCATTGACCCGCCCTCCAAGCACCGTCGCCAATACATTAATATTACGCAACTGCGCAGGTTCTACCGCCAGTGGATCTTGCTCCAGCACCACCATGTCCGCGAATTTGCCGACCTCAAGGCTGCCGACTTGGTGGTCGAGTCGAAGGGTGTACGCCGCGCCGAGGGTGATCATCTCAAGCGCTTCGGCGACGGTGACGCGCTCATGTTCACCGAGCACCTCGCCCGATGCGCTTTCACGCATGACTGCGCACCATGCGGTGAACAAGGGCCCCAGCGGTGTAACTGGGGCATCGCTATGCACCGCCGTCGGAATGCCCAGGCGTCGTGCTGACGCCAGTGGCTCAAGCCTGCGACTGCGTTCAAAACCCAGCGTGCGACTGCGGTGGATATCGCCCCAGTAATACAGGTGGTTGGCGAACATGTTCAGGCAAAGGCCGAGCTTAGCCGTGCGCCGCAACTGAGCGTGGTCTATCACCTGGCAGTGCTGCAAGGTATGGCGGTGGTCGGCACGGGGCCACATGTCGAGGGCATCTTCAACGGCATCCAACATAAGCTCGACAGCTTCATCGCCGTTGGTGTGGATGTGCAGTTGCAGGCCCGCTTGATGGTAGACCTGAACCATCTTGCGCAGTGCCTCAGGCGGCGCATTCCATATGCCATTTGGATGCCCGTCGTGGTAGTACGGCCACTTCATGCGTGCCGTGTAACCTTGTATAGAACCGTCAGTCATCATCTTGACCAAACCGAAATGCAAGGTGTCGGTATTCAACTCGATGCAGCGGTGCAGGCGCTCAACCCCCTGCTCCGGCGTCCACGCTAAGGCGCTCATTGCCGGGACCAGACGCACCGGGAAGTCATCAGCGGCGGTCACTTGCTGCAACGCCGCGATGCCTGCATCGGTCAGTGGGTTGTAAAGGTCGGTGATGGTTGTCACCCCAACATTACGGGCGACCTTGCCATAACGTTGCAGCGTGCTCGGGCTGGACACTGCTTCAAACAGATTGAGCCCCAAGGTTTCAAAAACCGCGTGCATCGCCGCCATTTCCTGCAGTTCGCCGTTGGGCTGGCCAGCCGCATCAAGCATGATGCCTTCAACTCCGGCATGTTGATCGAGATTGGATAATTCGAGCATCCGCGTGTTGACTGTCATCACATGCAAGCTCGCATGCATCACGATCACCGGACGATCACCGATGGCCGCATCAAGCACGCGCCGATCAAGACGATCGCCCTCGAAGTAAACCGGATCAAATCCCCAAGCGACCAAGGGCTCACCTTCCGCGAGCCCCACTGCGCCCTCGCGCAGCCGTTGCTGCATCGCCAAAATGCTCTTGGCGCCGGGCCAGTTCACACGCTCGGGATCAATCCTGTCGAAGTAACCGAGGTACAGATAATTCCACATAGCCCCTTCCAGCGCATGGCTATGCCCCTCCACAAAGCCCGGCAGAATAATGTTCTGCGCGAAGCGCTGATCCAGGGTGTATTTCCCCAACTCATCCATGATCTCCAGAGGGCCGACACTCAACACTCGGCCATCGCGCACCGCAATGTGGGTAGCTTCCGGCTGCGATGGGTTCATTGTCAGAATGCGTTTGGCGGCGTAGACAGTAATACTCATGAGCAGGACTCCTTAACCTGTAAGTTGGGCGTGGGTGATGTTTGCGCACGGCGCTTCATGAGTAACGGAATGCCCGCGAGGAATATAAGTGCTGTCCCGCCGAAGACCAGGCAGTAGGTCCAGCCGCCGAGTGAAGGTACCAACGGCGCAAAGAAGAACAGGACGTGGAAATTGGTGAAGATAATGGCCAGGTTAAAGAAGGCTAATTCCTTGGGGACCGAGGTACTGAAGTCGGCATCCATCATGCGCAACAGCAGCAGACCAGTGCCGGTCGAACCACAGCAGCAGCCAAATGCTGTTAGCGCCCGCTCCCGGCCCAAGACTCCGCTCAATCTGCCGAGCAGCAAACACCCCAACAGGGTGGCGATTGTCACCGCTACCGTGACCAGCAGGATCGGCGTCAGCAATTCATAGAGCACGGTGAACTGGATGCTCATCAGCGTGCCGACCACCATAAAATCCACGGATGACCCGGTAATTCGTTTGAGGCTTTCGTCATCGACCCGGTGCGATAAGCCAAAGCGGTCAATACAAAAACGCATCAATACGCAAACTGCCAGGCCGTGCACGAAGAACATATTAAAGCTGAACAACACCGATAGATTGACACCGCCGAGTGACAGCCCTGCAACCTGGGTCTGGATAAAGTTCAGCCAGAGATAGGTGATCAGGTAGGCGACACCCAGCAAGCCAAGGTGGTAACCCAAGGAGTCGAGGTTCGCGGGATGGGAAACCATTTGTCCGCTACTCGGCGCCTGCTTTGCACTGTAAAAACCCGACGTGAACGCCTCATCAATATTTGACGCCTTGTTGGCATTCAGCCCGCCACGAATAAACCGCTTCGCCACGGGTACGCCAATAATAAATGCCACTAAAAAGCCCAGAGACGCGTAGATCATGCCTACCTGAGCGGCGTTCTTCACGCCGTACTGACTTTCCCAGATACCGCCATAGGTCAATGCCTGCCCCGGCCCCTGGGTGAAGCCGTGGGTCACAATCGCTCCCAGCCATGCACTGGTAGTGGAACCGGTGAGTGCGTCGTAGCCGACAATCATCAGGTAGCCAATAACCCCTTGCAGCCCGAGGCTAATCGTCCAGATAAACGTCAGCCATAACCCGCCGCGCACCACACTGCCTCCGGAAAGCGAGGCGTCTTTGCTCTTACCGGTCAGGCACAGGGACATAAAGCTAAGCGTGAAAAAGTGAAAGGTCAGCGCTTGGAAATCATCCGCCTTGAAACCGGGAATCAAGCCCAGAGATAACAGGATAAACCCGATTACGCCGCCAATGATGCTGGCAGGAGCCAGAGAACTACGGAGCACGCCGATCCGATTACGCAAGACACTGCCCAACAGCAACATACTGGCGAGCAAGGCAAAAGCCATCACTCCGTGGAATGTACTTTCCATTGTCTGTCCTCTACATATGCTTATTTTTGGAATGGCAGATAGACGTTATTGCGATTTTTTTGTGAGACGCAGCCCACGTGTTGTTGTTATTGGCTGTCGCTTAGAACAGTCGGCGCGATCTGTGTTCCAGAGCACCGCTGTTAATGGCGACAGCACGACAAACTTAGAATGCCAGTAATGATTTGTATAATATCAATTAGGCAACAATTGATACCTAGCAGGCATCAATAAAAAGATCGCTTCAAAGCGCCATCCGACTCATGGCCAATTGCTCGGCGCACCGAGCGATCCTTAAACAGCTGCCATGGCGTATTGGGGCGCTCGCACAGTGCGCCGCTGTCGACAACCCCGCAATATACAACCGCAACCGGCTTTAGCCCCCCTGATCCCCCTCGAAAGTTTTCAAGCCGCCTGCTATTAAGCGCAAATGATATAAGCAGAGCTTTCACGGCCCCTCGCACAAGACCGCCATCTGCTTAACTTCAGGCAGGTATGAAATGGCAATCGTCCGTCAGGAGAGATAGATATGCAGTGGAGCAAATACATCCTTGCGCTGAGCTTGGCATTGGTTTGTAGCGCAGGTTTCGCCGAGCCAAAAGCCTCAGCTGTGGTGGTCACCGGTGACGACTGGCTTAGCTCGGCCAGCAGCGAGCGGCATGCCTTTATGATCGGTGTCACCAATATGCTGATCGCCGAAGCTGCCTATGCCAAAAAAAACGGCCTTGAGGCGCCCCCCATGGGTTCGCAGATTGCCAATGGCGTGGCAGGTCTGAAGCTGCCAGATATCGAAGCGCGCATTACGGATTGGTACGAAGCCAACCCAACGCAGAAGAGCGTGCCGGTAATGGGTGTGCTTTGGCAGGCCGTGGTCAAGGCTAAACACTAACCCCATAAAGGAGTGCAGCAGATGAAGCGAATTTACTCGGTAACCGCAGCACTGATCTGCGCGACGTTGATACTTTCAGCCTGTGCCACAGTGGCTGGCGGCATGATTGGTGGCGGCGTCGGCCGCATGGCGGGAGATGAAGACACAGGACGGATGATAGGCGCGGGGATCGGCATGATGATCGACATCTCCGACTGAAATAAAGCGCAGAAAGCGGTCTAGCCTGAACGCTAGACCGCGAAACGTTTATCTAAACCGCTGTAACCCATGCCAATGCCTTTGTGCACTTTCAACTGCACGGGGATGCGCTCTTTGAGTGCTTCTACGTGGCTGATCACCCCGATCATCTTGCCACTGGCGTTGAGGCTGTCCAAGGCATCGAGCGCCACCTCCAGGGTCTCGCCATCAAGGGTGCCGAAGCCTTCATCAAGGAACAGCGAGTCGATACTGGTCTTATGACTGACCAGATCTGACAACGCCAGCGCCAGCGCCAAACTGACCAGAAAGCTCTCGCCACCGGACAAGGTCTTGGTATCGCGGGCCACATCCGCCTGCCAGGTATCGATAACCTCAAGCTCCAGCTCACCCTGAGTTTTACGGCCGAGCTGATAACGCCCATGCAGGCGCTCAAGCTGCTGATTGGCCAGATAGACCAAGTGATCAAGGGTCAGCCCTTGAGCGAACTTTCGAAATTTTGCACCGTCTGCCGAACCAATCAGACTGTTGAGTTGCTGCCACAAATCGTAATCGCTTTGCTGCGCGGCGATCTGGGCAAACAAGCCTTGTTGGCTCTGACGGCGGGCATCATCGCCTTGCATCTGGGCACGTATTTCACCCCGGCGTTCGGTCAAGGTTCTAAGTGCGGCGCTGAGTGCCTGTAGATCAACCATGAGCTGATCATCTGTCAGATCACCACTGAGGGTTGCCTGCTCAGCGGCCTGCAGCGTGCTTAAGCGTTGATTGCAATCAGCCTCAAGGGCCTGCGCAGCGGTGATATCGTGGGTCAACTGCTTCTGCAATTCGCGTAACTGCTGGCGTTGCTCATCATCGAGCAACGCCGCCAAAAACGCTGCTTCATCGCTAAAAGGGCTAGCCGCCAACCCAGCTTGCCATGCATCCGCCTGAGCCAACTGCTCTTGTTGTTCATCCTCAATACGCTTGCGCACTGTTTGCAGCTGGCCATGCAACTGGTCACGCTGCTGTTGCGCGGGCTGCCAAGCGCTCTGTAGCCTCTGCAATGGCTCGTGGGGCTGAGCAACTGGCGCTAACCCAGCTCGATCATCCTCACCTTGCTCGGCCCAGCGGTCTAGCCAGTTCTGCGCTTGCTCCTGCGCCTGCTGCATAACGTGCTGCTGTTCGATTATCTGGCTGTTGAGCTGTTGGCTCAGGGCCTGATCGTCGCGCCATTGTTGCAAGGCCTGCTGCTGTTCCTGCAGCCAGCTTTGTGGATTATCTGGCAGGCTATAGCCCAAGGCTTGCAAGCTGCTGTCTAATTCGGCCAAACGCCGTTGATGCTCCGCCTCAAGGTTTTGCAGCACGATAATGCTGTCTTGCTGGCGTTGCTGTTGATGGGATTGTTGGCTCAGCAGCGTCTGCAATTGAGAGGCGCCTTGGTGGGCCTCGCGCTCAGCTTGCACCTGCAACTGCGCACTGAGTTGTGCGGCTTGCTTGAGTTGGTCTAGCTGAAGCATGCGCTGTTGTTGTTGCATCACTTGCTGATTATGGAGTTGCTGCGCGGCAATGACTTCATTGACATCCGCGAGGGACTGGCCCAGCTGCTCACAACCTTGCTGCCAACGCAGGTCGCAATCGGCAATGGCTATCTCAGCCGTGCTGATTTGGTTTTGGCCTTGCTCGATTTGCGCCTTGGTCACTTCGAGCCTGGCACTTAGCGCTTCACCCTGAGAGCGCACGGCATCTTGGTCGAGCTGTTTAGCGCGCAATGCCTGCTCGGTTGCCGACAGGTTCAACCCTTGATATTCGGCTATCGCCGGGTGCGTATGCGAGCCGCATAGTGGGCACGCCTCATCGGGCTGTAATGCCGCGCGGTAGTGCTCCAACTGTTGGATGCGCTGCTCTTGCTCCAGCAGCTTTTGCTTGTCGCTAATCTGCTGTTTGAGATCAACAAATCGGGTGCGCAACGCATCACGCTGCTGGCCTAGCTTAGCCAGTTCTGCGTGCTGCGCTGCCAGCTGGTTTTGCGCCTGAGTACACTGATCTAAATAGTGCTGGCGCTGGGTAGCCAGCGCCTCAAGGTGTTCAAGCTGGCGACCGCGATCCATCAGTTGCTGGGACTGTTCACGCAATGCGGCATCTGTTTGCCCGGCGAGCAAAGTATCCAGCTGTTGTTGCGCCTGCTTTGCCGTTTGTTCAGCCTCAGTTTGCTTGGTTTGAGCCACGCTGAGGGCTGCCTGATGTTGCCCCAGCTCGCCACTTAGCTGAGTAAGTTGCTGATTAAGCTGCTGCTGCTTGCTTTGTTCTGCACACTGCGCTTGATGGCCTTGTTCAAGCGCAGCAAATTGCTGCTGCCAAGCATTGAGATACTCACCCAATTGAGCGCGCTGCGGTTGCGCAGCCAAGCGCTGAGCCACCTGATCAACACTTTTTTGCAACGCCTCCAACCCTTGCCGCTCAGTGTGCAGCGCTTGTCGACTGAGCTGCTGGCCCTGCCAAGCCTGCTGACAAATTGACTGCACCAGCGCGCCATGCTGTTCATGCAGTTGCTGAGCCAGTTGCTGATCATGGCTCAGGCGCTGCTGGCTTTGTTGTAACGCCTGGTAAAGCGGCTGTAACTGATTGGCCGGCTCACTGGCGGCCAGTTGCAGTAACTGCGGTTGAGCCTCGGTTAAAGCCTGCTGAGCAGCAGCCATCTGTTGTTGTGCGCGCTGCAATTGCGCCTGGGCGCCGGCCTTCGCCTCGCGCCATTGTTGCTGTGCCTGCAAGGCCGCTTGCTCACCGGCCAAACGTTGCTCTTCAAGGCTAAGCCGAGCGACTTCCTCACTCAACTCTGCACGCTGTTCAGGGCCAAGCAACTCAACGCCCTCAGCCTTGGCGCGCAGTTGATCGAGTGCCACTTTCACTTCACGGGTTTGCTCAAATACCCGCTGGGAAATCAGCCCATAAATATCGGTGCCCGTAAGTTCCTCAAGCAGCTCGGCGCGCTGGTTAGCATTGGCCTCAAGAAAGGCGGCGAAGCCACCTTGAGCCAGCAGCATCGACTTGGTGAAACGCTCAAAGTCGAGGCCGGTCAGGCGTTCGGTTTCGCGCAGTTTCTCGTTGATCTTGTCGGTGACAATTTGCCCGCTGGCGATCTCAGCCAACTCAACCTTCGGCGCCTGCAATGCACCATCAACTTTATCGCGCGAACGGCGCTGGCTCCAGAATGCTCGATAGCCAACTCCTTTAACCTCAAACTCGACCTCAGCCAAACACTCTGCTGTGTGCCGCGTCATCAATTCATTACTGCCAGCCGACACTGTGCTCATGCGCGGCGTGCGGTGATACAGCGCCAGGCAGATCGCATCGAGCAAGGTGGTTTTACCCGCCCCCGTCGGCCCGGTGATAGCAAACAAACCATTGTCCTTGAACGGCTCAGCCGTGAAATCGACCTTCCACTCGCCCTTGAGTGAGTTGAGATTCTTAAGGCGCAGGCTGAGGATTTTCATGCAAGGGTCGCAGGCTGAAGTGAAGGGCTATTCTGGCATGTCCGAAAGGGGCTTGCAGTGGTTCGTAATCGAACGCCCGATCGATATGGCATCGGTGTACAAGCTTCGCCTTGCACGGAGCTTGCAGCGAGTCGTCAACGTAGGGTGGCTAACGCTTTTTTTAGCCACCATTTCACCGGCACGCAATCCGAAGCTCCATGCGCAATAGATTAGGCTCGCGCCCGACGACATCGAACCCGGCTCGGCCGTAGAGAGATATCGCCGGATTATCAGCAAAGACTTTCAAACGAATAGATCGGCAATTTCGCTGCGTGGCCATACCGGTTATTTGCGACAAAATCCACGTACCAACTCCTTGTCCTGTGCACGCGGCGGACAACTGTAAGTCCCGGATGTATAGATCACCTGCCTGTTCACTTAAGCTAAAGAAACCGACTTGAAATTGTCCCTTGAAAACACTGTAATTTTCTAGCGTTTTCCACGCTGCTAGAAAATCATCCCGGCTCCACGTCAACACGTGTCGGACATAGTAAGGACGCATATTTTTTTGCACGAGTTCGCTCGCATAGAGCACATCATCGAGGCGCGCGGATGAGATATGAAGGTCCATTTACATAGAGGCCAAATAATGGGTATGGGCACAGCAACTCAACAACTGCAGGAAAACTAGATAGGCCCGCGATCACTGCGAGCGTTCCGAAGGGAGCAGCTTTACCCGCCTGAAGACCGTATAAGCTCCCCAAAAAACATAAAAGCTCTCCGTGCCGGGCATTCTAACCATGGTGGACAAGTTTCGCGTGTCGCACCCTACACACGAGCAAGACTGCGTCCCAAAGTAGGAGCGATTTCAACCCAGCTTTTCCTGCGCTCCCAGGCCGTCGCTTTTTGAAAAACCTATTACGACAAGATATAAAAGCGGACCGGCCGACACAAAGACCACAGTGAGCACTATATAGGGCAGCACATACACAGCGGACTTGCCTCTGCGCTTCGCATCCTGGTACATCCAAATACAGGCCATGATGGCTAGGATGTATAGATCAAAGACCACCTGTGCAGTGTCAGGGCGGGAGATGAGTTCTAAACCAAATTGCAGCAGCGATTGCTCAGCAATAGCCATTGTATAAAGCGTGTAGCTACCGAAAGCGATCAGCGTGACAAGAGGTAACGCGATTTTGCTCATATTCCGTCCTTGGTCTTATGTTTGTTTTAACCTGTCCACGTTGATTACGCATGGTGGATGAATACAGCGTCATCCACCCTACCCCAACTGATCCAAATACAGCGCCAAAATCAAGCCGATGGTGGTGGCGATTCCGGTCCAGTAGGAATCTTCTTTGAAGGCTTTGGGGAAGACTTCGGTGGCCAGTGAGGCGACTACAGCACCACCGGCGAAACATTTGATCAGCGCCAATATGTGGTCTGGCACGTCGGTCATTAGGAGATTGCCGGCAAGGGCGGCAGCAGAAAGTAGCACGGCGGTTGCGGCCCATAGACCAAACACCTTGGCCTTGGAGTGCCCGGACTTGGCCATCTCCTTGGCGCCACCTGCCGCTTCGGGCAAGTTGGATAAGAATATCGAACCTGCTAGTGCTGCGACCTGTAAGGGACCACTGCCGATCAGCGCCACGCCCAAAGCCAGATTCTCGGGAATACCATCTAGGGTGATTGCAGCTAAAAGCCCGCCACCGCTGCCGGAGCCCCATTTCTTTTTCACCAGATAATCCAAACCGGTAAACACCAGTGCGCCTAAAAGCACAAAGGCAAAAACCGCCCAAAGCGAGGCTTTTTCGGTGGCCGGTTCAATCAATTCCAGCACCGCCGAAATAATCAGCGCGCCACCCGCCAAGGCCACGATAAAACCTTCCACCGCCTTCGGCAACTTGCCGTAAATACCCCACGCGGCACCGAGCAATAATGCCCCGGAGACAGCTAAAATGACGATAATGGTTAGCATTGGCGTGCTCGCATGTATTTCATATTTTAGCACTCACAATAATGCGGTGTCATATAGCACCAAGAACTATTGCTAGCCCTCCGGCGATACTTGCGTTGCATTCAACACAACCACATCTTGACCGAAACTGTTTTTGAATGCATGAACAGTCCCTTTTACTCTAACTATTGAGTGCGACTTTATTTTTAATACTTCACTAGACAATTCGACTGGAACAGTTAATGCAAAATCCGGTATCACCAAATCACTACTTCCGAGTGGTGTACTCTGACTTGTATAAGCACTATCTCGATGATTCAAAGTAATAACATTCTCTGGGAATTTAATCCCATATACTTGCTCAAGATTCCAGGGACCAAGATACGTGGCTTGAATTTCAACTTCAGTATTCAAATATTTTTTTGCAAGCTTAGCGTTCGACAGTTCTTGATAAGACATGGAAAGCTCTACAGGCTTCGTTCTTATTTCGTCGATCACGACACTTGCTGTTGGCTGATCAGTAAAGATGGACTGAAGATCTGATAGAAACCCAACGACTCCTACAAGGATCGTACCGCAAGTAGCGGCAGTCAGCTTGCCTCTCAATGTACTAAAAATCGTCACGAAAACCCCTTGTCATGCCTAGCAATGTTTATATTTTTTTGATCGAACGATAACAGTTAACCATGCACGGTCTACCTCTTAAAATCGTACAACCTTTCACAATAATGATATTGCACATAACTCAACTTAAAACAACAGAAAAAGCTCCGTTATAAAAGAGAAAATCATCTACACTGCACTCATCAAAAGCCATTCCCCTATTCCCCCTGCAACTGCTCAAGAGTCTGGCGATACAGGGCCGACAACCTAAGCTGCTCGGATTTATCCAGCGACTCGCTGCTCACGCGCTGGGCGAATACCTGCTCGGGGCTGAGTTCGTCGAGGGTTTCCTTCGATTCGCTGAACAGGCTGGCAGTTGCCGTGCCACGTTCACGGCGGATACGCAGTACTTCGACGGGCAAGCCTTCACACATTGCTGCTATTCGCGTTTGCAGGTCGCTGAGGTAATCATCGGTGCTGACTTGAATTTCGAGCCATACCGGCCGTGTCTCAGTGCCTTGTTTGGCCGCTTCGCCAATGGCTGCTTGCAGTTCTTTAAGCGAGCCGCGCAATGACAGCATCGGTTGTACAGCCGGCACGGGCAGTACAGTCACCTGCTGCAAGCCATTGGCATTTAACTCAACCAGCAAGACTTCCTTTTGTTGGCGCGCTTCATCGAAGCTCAGCGCAATGGGTGAGCCGCAGTAGCGAATATGCTCAAGCCCGGCGACCTTCTGCGGACGGTGGATATGGCCGAGGGCAATGTAATCCGCTGGCGGAAAGGCATTGGTTGGAAAAGCCTCAAGTGCGCCGACATAGATCTCGCGCACCGATTCACTGGCGCTGGCACCGACCGTTGTCAGATGGCCGGTGGCAATAATCGGCAAGTGCCCGCCCAGCTCAGCTTGCTTGGCCTGAGCCAAGTCGAACAAGGCTTGATAATGGGCGGCGATGGCTTGCTGCAAGGCCAACTGCTTGTCAGCAGCGCCCTGTCCCGCCTGACTTTGCAGCACCTCACGTGGGCGAATAAAAGGGATTCCACAGAGCAGCGCACCAGGCGTTCCATCACGCTGATTGAGCACCAGCAGTTGCTCCGTGATGTCTTCACAGACACCGGGAATCACTCGGGTATCGAGTTGTTGAAGCAAGGTTTTACTTTCACTGAGCATGGCCACTGAGTCGTGATTGCCGCCCAGCACCACCAGCTCACACTGGGCGCTACGCAGTTCGACGATAAAGCGATTGTACTGTTCGCGGGCGTAACTTGGCGGCGCGCCGGTGTCGAAAATGTCTCCGGCAATAATCAACGCATCAACCTGATGCGCCACCACCTGCTCAATCAACCAGCGACAAAACTGTTGATGCTCAAACTGACGGGTCTTGCCCATAAAATGCTGGCCAAGGTGCCAGTCGGAGGTGTGCAAAATGCGCATGGTTAATTCATCAGCCAATCTTTAACGATTACATGGGTTTTGACTTTCTGCATGCCCGGATAGTTTTCGATCTCGCCGCGGATTTCGCTGAAACGCTGCATGGTCGGCGCTTCAATATAGACCAACATATCCGTCTCTCCACTGATGCCGCTGCAACGCCGCACTTCGCTAAATACGCGCATGCGCTCCACATAATTCTCGCACCGCCCACCACTGTAAAACAGCTCAAGGTAGGCTTTGACCATCACCGGACCCGGCTCGGCCAAATGCGCGTGATAACCGAGAATCGTGCCGTTGCTCTCAAGTTGGCGAATACGCTCACTCACCGCTGAGCGCGAAAGATTGATCTCCCGCGCAATCTGGCTGACCGATAAACGTGCATCACCGCGTAACAGGGTAATGATCTGCTGATCAAATTTGTCCAATTAACACATCCCAAAAGCAAGGTGACGGTTACTTCCGTCACTTTGACGGCAACTGCCGCCATTTCGAGCGAACGCCAAAGCCTGGCGCCGATTTAATATTGAGCCATCTCACCAACGGCTCTACAGCGCACCTAAAAGCGTGCTGCACCAGCCCAATACGACTCTTCAGCAGAGCATACCCCATGAGCCGCCTAAACCAAGAACTCAGCCTGCTACAAGGCATCGGATTACTCAGTACCTCGTTACTGGGCACCGGGATATTTATTATTCCGGCCTTAGCCGCAACCAGCGCTGGGCAAGCATCTTTGTGGGGATGGCTGATATTGATTGTGCTGGTGCTGCCTGTTGCTTTTACCTTCGCCCAACTTGGCCGTCACTTCCCTCACGCCGGGGGCGCGCCGCATTTGATTGGCCGTGCATTTGGTGTGCGCATGGAGCGTGTCAGCGCCTTACTGTTTTTCGTAGCCGTGTTGCCCGTTGGCTTGCCAGCAGCGCTGAATATCGCAAGCGGTTTCTGGCAGGCCTTGTTTGACCTCAACAGCGGCCAACTGTTGATGGTCCAACTCGGCACCCTTGGCTTGATTTTGTTACTCGGTCAGCGCCCTGTTAAATCATCGGGGCTTATTCAAAGCGCAATTGCCTTAGCCATTATCGCCACCATCGGCTACATCTGGTGGGCCGGTGACCTGCCGCGCAACAGCCAGCCACTGCTGCCGCTTAACAGCAACTTGAGCCTGATACCGGCGGCAATCGGGGTCATGTTCTGGTGCTTCGTTGGCATCGAGGCTTTCACTCACATGGGTGAAGAGTTCAAGAACCCGCACCGCGACTTCCCTATCGCGCTATTGCTCGGAGTGCTGCTGGCGGGGCTGGTGTACTGGGCATGCTCGGTTGCAGTGTTGAGCTTCAACGCTTACGGCGACGTCAATACCGACGCGACCTCATTGCCGCGCATGCTTGATCTGCTTGCAGGCGACAAAGCTCGCTGGCTCAGCGCAATCATTGGCTACCTCGCCTGCTTTGCCTCAATGAATGCTTACATACAAGGCTTTTCCAGACTGATTTGGAGCTTGGCAGACGAGGAAAAATTGCCGACTGCTCTCGCTCAGCGTAATAAACACGGTGTACCTGATCGCGCCTTAATCTTGGTGGTGCTCATCAGCGCTGTATGCGCGACGCTGGCGTGGAGTTTGTCCGTTTCAATTGATCAGTTGATCCGTTATGCCAACGGCAACTTTATCCTTATCTACCTGCTGAGCATGGCCGCAGGCTGGCTGCTACTCAAAGGCATCTGGCGCTGGGTCGCAGGCTTAAGCAGCCTGCTGTGCGCAATCTTGCTGGTGTTTCTTGGCAGTGATGCGACTTACGCTCTCGGTATGTTCAGTGCGCTGATCATAATCGACATGCTTAACAGCCGACGCCGAGCAGCCGCCCGCAACAACAAAGCCGTGCTCTGCCACAAGGCGCTCTGACCCGAGCGACTATAGCGAGCAAAGCTGGCGAGCGCCGAAGCTAAAACATGCAAATGGCTGGCTTTAGCTAAACGGCGCTCAGATCAAGAAGCAGATTATTTATGGGCGATGGTTTTATCGGTGAACAGATAATCTTTGAGCTCATCATTAAGCACTTTATCACGACGTCGTATCCACTCAAGCACCATGGCCGCATGCTCTTTTTCTTCGTCGCGGTTATGAATCAGGATGGCTTTGAGCTCATCATCCTTGCAGGCATCGACCCGTTGGTTGTACCAATCAATTGCCTCGAACTCCTCCATCAGTGACGTAATCGCACGGTGCATATCGCGGGTTTCGTCGGTCAGTTCGCCGATGGGCTCGTGATAACCTTCATTCGACATATTCATCTCCAAGTCAGGCACCGTATCCACGGTGTTCATAGGGTGCGTTGCGGCATTCAAACACGGCGTCACGCGTTTTTACCTTATAGCAGTTTGTGCGCTTGTGCTGACTATCGAGTGTCCCAACAACGCATTAGACGCCAATTTTTTATTAAATCCTGCGACGCATTCTTAGCCCTGTGCGCCGCAAGGCTCTATCCTAGTAAAGGACCTCGGATAAGGAAGTACCATGCCGCGCTTTTTGAATGACCTGAAAATAATGATCTTGGCCAATTTCTGGATAGTGCCAGTGCTGGGCTTACTGGTCGGTGCGGTGTTTTACTTTGTTTCCCCACCGCCGCCACTTAGTGCAACCATGGCGACCGGGGCGGAAGGCGGGGCTTACCGAATCTTTGCTGAAAAGCTCAAGGTAGAGTTGAAAAAAGACGGCTTTGAGCTGATCTTAAAACCCAGCAATGGCTCAAGAGACAACCTTGAACAACTGCTTGATGAAGACTCCGGGGTCCAGATTGCCTTGGTCCAGAGCGGCTTGGAACGCCAGCTCACAGCGCAGCAACGCGATAAATTGCAAACCCTTGGGGCGATGTACCACGAACCCCTTTGGTTGTTTTATCGCAAAGACAGCAAACTCGATCTGATTGCGGATCTACTGCCTTTGCGTCTGGCAACCGGCAGCCCGGGCAGCGGCACTCAAGCCGTAACCGAAGCGATTTTGACAGCCAACGCCATCACCCCTGATCAGTACCCCGCCAACTGGCAGGCTATCAGTGGCAGCAAAGCCGCAGATGCCTTGCTTAATGGCGAATTGGATGCTGGATTTTTCGTCGGCCCCGCAGAAAACGCCAATGTACAAAAGCTTGCCGCTTCGCCGGACATATTGCTGGCTGACTTTCACCGTGCAGATGCTTATGAGGCGCGCTTACCCTTTTTAAATCGCCTGACCATAGGCGAAGGCTTGCTCAATCTTGCGCAAAATGTCCCGGCGCGCCAGGTACAGACCCTATCGCCAGTGGCAACCCTGGTGGTCAACGACGACTTCAATCCGGGTTTGGCAGCCTTGTTCCTCAATGCCAGCCGAGAAGTCATGAAAACCGGCAGCTTGCTGGATAAAGCCGGTGCCTTCCCCAGCCCAGACCCACAAACTTTCGAGCTCTCCAGCGATGCCGACCATTACTATAAAAACGGCTTACCGCTGCTGCAGCGCTACCTGCCATTTCGCTTTGCGTCGCTGGCTGACCGCTACATCATTTTGTTAATTCCATTGCTGGTCATACTCTTCCCACTGTTCAAAGCCGTTGGCCCCCTCTACCGCTGGAGAATCCGCGCGCGTATTTACCGCTGGTACAAATACCTGCGTGAGATCGACCGCCAGTTGGATAAAGGCAGCCTGCCGGAACATCTGGATGCTGAAATTGAGCGGCTTGATCAACTGCAAGACGAGTTGGCCAGCGTCGATGTACCGCTGTCTTACTCCAACGAGCTATACGACCTGCACGTCCACCTGCGCTACGTCATCGAACGTCTGCAAACCCTGCAAAAGCGTCGTCAGGACAACGGGGAGTCCACCAGTTAATCAGGTAAACTAGTGTCCATTCGCGGGGAGGGCCGACAATTACTGGCCCCGTAATGTAAGCCTGCCCCGCTACCTGTTTAGATCTTCAAGAGAGTCCGCATGCCGATCCGTCACAGCATCGTTCACCTAATCGATAAAAAGCCCGATGGCACACCTGCCATTCTCCATGCGCGTGACACCGAACTCGGCGCCTCGCAAGCTATCGAGAATATGCTGGCTGACCTCAATGACAGCTATAACGCAAAGCAAGGCAAAGCCTGGGGCTTTTTCCATGAGGAGTCTGGCGCCTTTCCTTTCAGCGGCTGGCTCAAGGAGTACCTCGACGACAGTCAGGACTTTACCGGCTTTACCCGCAAAGCCGTCGAGCACCTGCAAAAGCTGATGGAAGAATCGAATCTGTCAGTGGGCGGTCACGTATTGTTCGCCCATTACCAGCAAGGTATGACCGATTATTTGGCCATCGCCCTGCTCCACCACAGTGAAGGCGTTGCGGTAAACGATGCGTTGGATGTCACGCCAGCCAAGCACCTGGACTTGGGTCAGCTGCATTTGGCGGCGCGAATCAACATCTCCGAGTGGCGCAATAACGCCAAATCCAAACAGTACATCTCGTTTATCAAAGGCAAGAATGGCAAGAAGGTTTCTGAGTACTTCCGCGACTTTATTGGCTGCCAGGAAGGAGTCGACTCGCCAAGCGAGACGCGCACCCTGCTTAAAGCCTTCAGCGATTTCGTCGAAAGCGAAGACCTGCCAGAAGAGAAGGCTCGGGCGAAAACCGACACCCTGGTTGATTACGCCACCAGCCAAGCCAAGATCGGCGAACCTATGACCCTTGAGGCACTGTCGGGCTTGATCGATGAAGAACGACCAAAAGCGTTCTACGACCACATCCGCAACAAAGATTATGGCCTGTCGCCAGAGATTCCGGCGGACAAACGCACGCTCAGCCAGTTCCGCCGTTTTACCGGACGTGCCGAAGGCTTGTCGATCAGCTTTGAAGCGCACCTGCTGGGCTCCAAGGTCGAGTATGACGAGGAACAGGACACGCTGATTATCCGCAACCTGCCGACTCAGCTCACCGACCAACTCAAGCGCCGCAAGTAGCCGAAGTAGCGCGGCCAAATGGTGGACGAAAAAAGCGTCGTCCACCCTAGGGTCCGAAAGTGTTAAGCAGCCGTGATTTTAAAGCCAATACGCGGGAAGTGGACATGCACTGTGCCGGCGCGCGGGTCTTCACGGCGCAGGATAAGTTCTTCACTGCCGCAGAACACCAACTCACCGGCAACTGGGTCTACCCCGTAATCAACGGCACAGATATTGACCTGTTGGCCCGGCTTGAAGCCGTTTGGATCAACAAATTGCTCATCTGGCAGGGCTGCAGGCTTGGCATCGCGGGCGATGGTGATCGCATCCTCAGCTTTCATTTCGCTTAGTGAACCATGGCCCATACCCAGCACCCGGCCCAGCCATGCGGCTACAGCTGGATAATCGTCAACCAAAGGCGAAGTCACCGGCGTGCCGCGCAAAAACCACAGCGCATGAGCCATGGAGAAGTCAGCCACAGAGGCTTCACCGAACAGGAAGTCGCCTTTGCATTGCTCAAGCTGGCGCTGCAACCGCTGCATCAGAGCTGGCCACTGATGCGCCGCCTGTGCGGCCGGTAAGCGTGTGGATAGGCCGCCATCAAACAAAGTAGAGCGGTCAGCGACAAAGGCCTTGAGAAACTCTGGGGGCAGCTTGCCAAAGCGCGCCGCAATCGACTCAGGCTGGAATACCAGACTAACGGCATGTAGAAACACCACCGAATCCGCCCATTGGGCAAAACTGGAAACGGTAAATTCAGCATCTTGGGGAAACAGTGCTGGGGTGGATTTTTCAGCCTCAAGACGGCGTGCAATCAGCGCTGTATCGCAATAAATATCAGCTCCAACCTGCAACACCGGAGTTTTGCGGTAACCGCCAGTCAACGCGGTAAGGTCTGGTTTTGGCATGATCGGAGGAATCATCACCGAGCGCCAGGAGAGCTGCTTAAAGCCCAGCATCAGTCGCGCTTTCTCAGCGAATGGCGATGTTGGGTAATGGTGCAGAATCAACTCGTGCATGGTGGTCTCCGTTAATTATTAATAGATGGCTAGCTTACGCGCCGAATGCCCAAGCGCCTAACGCCCAGTAACTGACTGAGTTAAGTTGATAAGGCAGTATTAGCGTCAGCGATAGGTTGGGCGGCCGTGGCAACCACCGTCAGTTCAGGACTGTAGCTTTTCACCAGCAACTCTTTAGCCGTTTTACTCAGCTTCTTGATTGCCCGCTCGCGACGCAAGGCATCGCCTTTATCGGCACAGACCTCGGTATAAACCAAGGCTTGCGCTGGGCTGGAGAAGAAAAACCGCGCACCTTTTCCACGCTGGTGTTTGGCAAAGCGGCGCAGCGGGTCATCGCTGATCCCGCAATACAAGGCGCCGTTTTCAGCCCTGACCAGATACACCGACCAGGTTTTCTCAAGCACTGCTGTCATCTGTTAGCGCAGCCATTCCCGCGACGTGCGCCACACGCAGACTGCCACAAAGTAAATGGACGACACTGCCCACAACGCCAGCAGCCAAGCCGGCGCCTGTGGATACTGCAGGATGAGCAGCAAGCAGCAGAACATCCAGATCAGGGTCATGGTGACATTGACGGGCATAAATTCTTTAACCCGGAACGGGTGCAGGAACTTCATGGTGCTCAAGGTCAGCGCCGAAAGGATCACGATGCAGGCAACATTCATCCACGGCGTGCTGTCGAGCAGGTACAAATAGACAATGACCACATTCCACGCCGCTGGGAAGCCGACAAAGTAGTTATCCTTGCTTTTCATATTGACGTTGCAGAAACAGAACAGCGATGACAGCAGGATCAGGCCAACCGACAACAACAGCGTGTATTCAGGCAGTGGCACAAAGCGGTAGATAAAAATCGCCGGAATAAACACGTAGGTCAGGTAGTCAACGACGAGATCCAAGGTGGTGCCGTCAAATTGTGGCAAAACGGTTTTAACGTCGTACTTACGCGCCAATGTACCGTCGAGGCCATCCACAAGCAGCGCTAACCCCAACCACAACAACGAGGCTCGCGGGTTGCCATCAAGCACCGCCAACAAAGCCAATAACGCCAGGATCACCCCACTGGCGGTCATTGCATGAACACCCCAGGCTTTAGCCTGGGCCAGTCGCAGCAGCAATCCTTGCATGGTCGGTTCTCTCAGTGGCGCTGTTTTGCTCATGACGAAAAATTTCTCACAACTGGAGGCCTGTCTTATCAGGCCGTTATTCATCAGACCGAAAAGTTGCCCGTTACGTTCAACCTCACGTGCTGAATGCATAATACGCCAGCTTACAGCGTTACTCGCGTGCTGCCTGAAACTGAGCCAAACTTTTAGCCGCTTGGCCCCGAATTGCATTTTGCACCGGTGGGGCCCAGCCCAGTAAGCGCCCCTTGATCCCCAACGCCTGAGAAGCCCAGCGCCACATATCAAACTGATCGCGGTGCTCGACTATCTTGCCCTCAGCAAACTTGAAACGGGCATCAATTCGATTGACCACCGTGTTACCGGTCTGGGTGAACACATAGGTGGCGACCCATTGCGCACTGCCCTGCTCCTGATCGGCTTGAATACGGTCGAAGGTCAAGCTGAAGTCTTTGGCACGACGCGTCAACATGCGCCACATATCGGCAGCATTTTCACCACGCAAATCAGTGAAGACCGGGTCGCTAAAGCGCACATCGGCAGCGTAGCAACTGGCCATTGTTTCAGCATCAAGCTGTTGGAAAGCGCTGTAAAAGCGCTGAATTAATGCGGCGTTATCCTGATTCATTGCGCCCTACTCTCCGTGACATTACTTAGCCTAGCGTGAAGCACAGATACAAACATCCCCTGTTCAACACATTAGGCTGCAGGCAAAGCCCCAATAAAAAGGGAGCCCAAAGGCTCCCTGATCGAAACACTGATAATCAGTGCAGGATTTGACTGAGGAACAGTTGAGTCCGCTCGTTCTCCGGATTGGTGAAGAACTTGTTGGGTTCAGCTTCTTCGACAATCTCACCTTTGTCCATAAAGATCACCCGATTAGCCACTGTGCGTGCGAAGCCCATTTCGTGGGTGACGCAAAGCATGGTCATGCCGTCTTCGGCGAGACCGATCATGGTGTCGAGAACTTCCTTGACCATTTCCGGATCGAGTGCCGAGGTAGGCTCGTCGAACAGCATGATTTTTGGCTTCATGCACAAGGCACGGGCAATGGCCACACGTTGCTGCTGACCACCCGACAGTTGACCTGGAAACTTATTTGCCTGCTCCGGAATGCGCACACGCTCTAGAAAGTGCATGGCGATTTCCTCAGCCTGACGCTTGGGCAACTTGCGCACCCACATCGGGGCCAACGTGCAGTTCTGCAACACGGTCAAATGCGGAAACAGGTTGAAGTGCTGGAACACCATACCCACTTCACGGCGCACCGCTTCAATGTGCTTGAGGTCGTGGGTCAGCTCGGTGCCATCAACGACAATGCGCCCTTGCTGGTGTTCTTCGAGACGGTTCAAACAGCGGATAGTCGTCGACTTACCTGAACCAGAAGGCCCACACAAAACGATACGCTCACCAGACTTAACATCCAGATTGATATCTTTAAGCACATGGAATTGGCCGTACCATTTATGGACGCCCTGCATCTGGATCATGCTGCCCACAGCTTCAGGCTTTTTAATTGCTTCACTCATTTAACTAGCTCCTAACGCTTGTGGCCAGTGTCCAATTTGCGCTCCAGATGCATGGAGTAGCGGGACATACTAAAACAGAAGATCCAGTAAACCAGGGCTGCAAACACATAGCCCTCGGTCGACATACCAAGCCAGGCAGGGTCCGTGGTCGCTTGTTTGATGCTGTTAAGCAAGTCGAACAAACCGATAATGATGACCAAGCTGGTGTCTTTGAACAGCGCGATAAAGGTGTTGACGATGCCCGGAATCACCAGCTTCAACGCTTGCGGCAGAATCACCAGGCCCATCATTCGCCAGTAGCCCAGGCCCATCGCTGCAGCCGCTTCGTACTGGCCCTTCGGGATTGCCTGCAGACCACCGCGCACCACCTCGGCAATGTAAGCCGACTGGAACAGGATCACACCAATCAAGGCACGCATCAGTTTGTCGAAGCTCATGCCTTCCGGCAGGAACAACGGCAGCATGACCGAGGACATGAACAGCACGGTGATCAATGGCACGCCGCGCCAGAACTCGATAAAGGTCACGCAGATCACCCGGATAGCCGGCATTTCTGAGCGACGCCCCAGCGCCAACACGATCCCCAATGGCAATGCGCCTGCAATACCGACGGCGGCAATCACCAGCGTCAGCATCAGACCACCCCAACGGCTGGTCGGTACATTTTCCAGACCAAAGTGACCACCGTGCAGCAGCACGTACGCCAGAATCGGGTAGATCACCAAGAAGCCCAAGCCATACAGGGCTTTGCGTGGCATCTGTGGCACAAACAACGGCGCGGCACCAATGATCGCCGCCCACAGGGCCAGATCTACACGCCAGCGCAGTTCGGTTGGATAAAAACCGTACATAAACTGGCCAAAACGCTGTTGTATAAACACCCAGCACGCACCATCACTGGTGCAGTCGGCACGGGTGGTACCCACCCAATCAGCGCTGAATATCGCCCAATCAAGCAGGGGCGGAATGATTAGCCAAATCAAGTACGCAGCAATAATGGTCAGCAATGTATTGGGTACACTGGAGAACAAGTTGCTGCGCAACCAACCGACGGCACCCACGCTCAAGCGTGGAGGCGGTAGATCGGGTTTAAACGTATGAGTTTGCATGGGCTGCTCCTTACCGCTCGATCAGCGCAATGCGCTTGTTGTACCAGTTCATGAACAGCGAAATGCTAATGCTGATCGCCAAGTACACGCTCATGGTGATGGCAATCACTTCAATAGCCTGCCCTGTCTGATTGAGTACCGTGCCCGCAAACAACGAGACCATATCCGGATAGCCGATACCGGCCGCCAGAGATGAGTTCTTCGCGAGGTTGAGGTACTGGCTGGTCAGCGGCGGAATGATCACCCGTAGCGACTGAGGAATCACCACCAAACGCAGGATCTTACCGGCGGGCAAACCGAGTGAACGTGCGGCTTCGGTCTGGCCGTGGTTGACCGCCTGAATACCCGAACGGACGATTTCAGCGATAAAGGCCGCCGTGTAGATGGTCAGCGCCAGAGTCAGGGCGATCAACTCGGGAATCATTACCCAGCCACCGCGGAAGTTGAAGCCTTTGAGTTCGGGGATCTGCCATGCCAGCGGGTTACCCGACAGCGCAATGGTCAAACCTGGAATCACCACCAGCATTGCCAGCGAGGTCAACAACAGCGGAAAGGGTTGTCCGGTTTTCTCAAAACGCGCTCGTCCCCAGCGAACCATAAAGATGATCGCGACAATGGTAAGCACCATTGCAATCAAGAACGGTGTGAATGCCTCCGTGGCCGATGGCGACGGGAGGTACAAACCACGGTTATTGATAAAGAACATGCTGCCAAATTCGAGGCTTTGCTTCGGGCTCGGCATGGCCAGCATCACCGCGAAATACCAGAAGAAGATTTGCAGCAAAGGCGGGATATTACGGAAGGTCTCGATATAGATCGTCGCCAACTTATTGACCAGCCAGTTAGGCGATAGCCGCGCAATACCCAAAATGAAGCCAAGCAAGGTGGCGCCAACAATACCGATCGCTGATACCAGCAAGGTATTGAGTAAGCCAATAACAAAGACCCGTCCGTAGGAGTCACTTTCGGTGTAGTCGATCAGGTGTTGCGCAATGCCGAAGCCAGCACTGTTATTAAGGAACGAGAAGCCGGAGGTAATCCCGCGTTTGTCCAGATTGGTCTGGGTGTTGTCAAACAAGAACCAGCCGAGCGCCACAACAGCGATAACGGCAAGAATTTGGAATAGCCACGCACGCACCTTTGGGTCAGTCCAGACTGAACCTTTGGGGCGAGAGGCATTTGCACTAGTTTGCATATAAGCCCTCTTGGAACACCCACACCCGCATTCGCGGGCATGGGGTTCACATCATCAGAACTATGCTCACACCCAGGACGGATGTGAGCACTGACGGTCAGCGCACTGGCGGTGCGTACTGAAGACCACCTTTGTTCCACAGGGCGTTGAGGCCGCGTTCGATCTTCAGATCGCTGCCGGCACCGACGTTACGGTCGAAGCTTTCGCCGTAGTTACCCACTTGCTTGACGATCTTGACCGCCCAGTCTTTCGGCAGCTTCAGGTCTTTACCAAATTCACCCTCAGCGCCCAGCAGGCGAGCGATGTCAGGGTTTTTGGTCGACTTAGCCATCTCTTCTACGTTGCTCGAAGTGATGCCCAGCTCTTCGGCGTTAACCATGGCGAACAGGGACCAACGCACGATGTCGAACCACTCTTCATCACCTTGGCGAACCACTGGTCCCAGAGGTTCCTTGGAGATGACTTCTGGAAGTACGACGTACTCCTCAGGAGCAGCCAGCTTGATACGCTGTGCGTACAGCTGCGATTGGTCAGAAGTCAGCACGTCGCAACGGCCTGCTTCAACCGACTTGGCGCTTTCGTCAGACGTATCGTAAGTGATTGGGGTGTACTTCATGCCATTGGCACGGAAGTAGTCAGACAGGTTCAGCTCAGTGGTGGTACCGGCTTGAATACAAACGGTTGCACCGTCGAGTTCTTTAGCGCTGGAAACACCCAGTTTCTTGTTAACCAAGAAGCCTTGACCGTCGTAGTAGTTAACGCCAGCGAAGTTCAGGCCCAGGCCTGCATCGCGCGAGCTGGTCCACGTGGTGTTGCGCGAGAGCACATCAACTTCACCAGATTGCAGAGCCGTAAAGCGCTCTTTGGCAGTCAGTGGGCTGTATTTGACTTTGGTTGCATCACCGAAAACGGCTGCAGCAACTGCGCGGCAGACATCAACGTCGAGGCCCATGTAGTTACCTTTGGCATCTGCGTATGAGAAGCCAGGCAAACCGTCACTGATACCGCACTGTACAAAGCCCTTTTTCTGTACAGCATCCAGTGTTGCGCCCGCGTGAGCAAAGCCACTGACACCGAGAACAGTCGCGGTAGTCAGAATAGCCAGAGTGGATTTCACCATCTTCATTAAAAACCTCCAGTTGCTTTTGTTGTGTTGGAGTCTCAGCTCTACCACCGTACCCTTATGGGGTGAGTCAATTACGTTGGCAGCGACGCAATTAACCATGGATTGAGCATTAGCGCGAGTTATGTTGCCGTTTTTTCAGTCGGCGTTGAACTTGCGCACGTCCATTGGTCGAACGAACGTGAGACGGTTAGCAATTTGCTCATCACCAAAAAAACCGCTTTTGGCGAACCTTTTGGAAACCCCCATCAAATTGGCTTTCCGTCTGCTCTGCATCCGGCAACAATAAATAAAGTGTTACTGCTACCCGACAACATCACCAGTGCAATTAGCTATAGCAAACCCCGTACCAGCAACGTGCCACTAGCCTGATAAATCCGGGTCAATAGCAAAACTTGCAGCCTTGCGACATCTTGTTCACAGAATAGCCACTATCTAAAATTTAGCGCGCACCAAATTAGCGCCTAAGCACCAGCATGGAGCCAAACATGAGCGAACCATTGATCCTTCAGCCCACACATGCACCGGATGCGTGCGTAATCTGGTTGCACGGCTTAGGTGCAGACCGTTACGATTTTTTGCCTGTTGCCGAAGCCTTGCAGCAAGTTTTGCTCACCACCCGCTTTGTCCTTCCCCAAGCGCCGACACAGGCAGTGACTATCAATGGCGGCTTCGCCATGCCCAGTTGGTATGACATTCTGGCAATGAGCCCGGCGCGGGCAATCAACCGCGAGCAACTTGAAGCGTCGGCGCAACAGGTCATCACCTTAATTGAAGCGCAGCGTGACAGCGGGATTGATCCACGGCGGATATTTCTGGCCGGCTTCTCCCAAGGCGGCGCGGTGGTTTATCACGCAGCCTTTATGCGCTGGGCCGGACCACTGGGAGGGGTGCTGGCGTTATCGACCTATGCACCGACCTTTGCCGATGACATCAGCTTGGCAGCAGATAAACAGCAGTTGCCGGTCTACTGCCTCCACGGCAGCCACGATGATGTTGTGCTGCCAGGCATGGGCCGCGCAGCCTATGACTGGCTGAAAAGCAAAGGATGTGACCCAAAATGGCAGGAGTACCCGATGGCGCACGAAGTGCTGCCACAGCAGATTCACGATATTGGCGATTGGCTGCTCAAGCAATTGGACAGCTAAGGCGCCTCCAACAAAAACCGCAAAGGTTGCCTGGCGTTTGCAACGCAGGTTGGGTGAATGACGGGTCACCCGCCCTTGCAATACGGGCACTCGAACCCTTGCTTGAGCCTTGGTGGACACCTTTCGCAGTGTCCCCAACGCGCCTCTGCCGGCGGGCTGTTGAATGACCGTTGGTCAGCAGATACAAACGCCAGCGGGTAAGCCTGACCTGGGTAAACATGGGTCCCTGTAACGCTAAAACCGCTCAAGCATGAGGGTTAGCCAACCCATACTCAATCAACGCCAGCAGTTACAAGCACGTCCCGCCCCGGTTCCGTCCGCCACTGGTCACTCGACAGATTGCAATGATTGTTCTTGTCTAATCTCTCACGTAGCACATACAAGAAATAACTCATCACGCGGGGAGCGCTAGGGATGTGTTGGGTTAAGCGTTTCTGGGCCTACAGGTGGCGACAGTGAAACCAGCTCACTGGCAAGCCGAGGCGCAGCATCTTCATAAACTGCGCCTGTTCGATAAGGTGGCGCTGAGCAACATTGATCAGTTGCTTGGAGAGTTTTTGGCTTACGATATCGATGCCGGAGAAATCCTGCTGTCGCCGACCAGCCGTAACCAATATTTATACGTTTTAGTCTCGGGCCAACTCAAGGTCTATCTGGGCTCGCTTGATAACCAGCCGGTCAGCACATTATCGGTCGGCGACTGTGCGGGTGAAATCAGCTTTATTGATAATGATCACCCCTGCGCATTCGTGGTCGCCACCCAGCTCAGCCGGGTATTGCGTCTACACCGCGCCTCGCTGGTCAATTTGTTCCAACACTCGCCCCAGCTTATGCAGAACTTGCTTGAGCTGCTCTGCCATCGCGTGCGCCAAGGCAACCGGACCATCCTCGACAGCGAGCAGCACGCCAATATCGATACCCTGACTGGCACCTTCAACCGTCGCTGGCTGGAACATATCTTTGAGCGCGAAACCACTCGCTGCGCATTTAATGAAAAGCCCTTTAGCTTATTAATGCTCGATGTGGATCACTTCAAAGCCTACAACGATCTACACGGTCACTTGGCAGGCGACTATGCCTTGCGCATGGTTGCCCAAACCCTGACCGAACAACTGCGCAGCAAAGACAGCCTGGCCCGATATGGCGGCGAGGAATTTGTCATTTTACTGCCGGAGAAAGACACCAATGAAGCCTTGAACATTGGCGAGCGCTTGCGCATGAGTCTCCAGGCCGTTACCAGCTTTTACTCACCGACAGGTCCGCTGCCCGGGGTTACTGTATCGATTGGCTTATCGTCAATGGACAGCCACGACACCCTGCAAAGCATGCTTATACGCGCCGATAGCGCGCTCTATAAGGCCAAACAGCAAGGCCGCAACTGCCTGCGCCAGTAGACCCGCACAGCCTCCGAGTTAAATGGCGAACTGCCAATCAATACGCGGCATGTGGCTGTGGCACTTCGCCGCGCCGTGTTCTTGCTTTACACTGGCGCGGTTCACTTCTTAACCAATTGACGAGATGACCGTGCTCAAAGCACTAAAGAAAATGTTCGGCAAAGCCGACGGCGAGCAGTCAAGCCCCGCACCTCAGCCCTCTGACAGCGTACCAGCCACTACCAGTCGCACCAGCAAAGCACGCGATAAGAACAGCAAGGCAAAGGCTGAGACAACTGGCACCAAGCCTGTCCGCAATGATGCGCCAAAGGCTGCCAAGCCGCGCCGTGAGCGCGCAGCCAAACCGGTGGATAACTGGAAACTCAGCGATTTCGCAGTCGAACCGGCTGAAGGCAAAACCCGCTTTCACGACTTCAAGCTCAGCCCTGATCTGATGCATGCCATCCACGACCTGGGCTTTCCGTACTGCACGCCGATCCAGGCCGGTGTTCTGGGTTACACCCTGAGCGGCAAGGATGCCATCGGCCGCGCACAGACAGGGACGGGTAAAACCGCAGCATTCCTGATCTCGATCATTACCCAATTGCAGCAGACCCCGCCGCCGAAAGAGCGATATATGGGTGAGCCGCGGGCATTGATTATCGCGCCGACCCGCGAACTGGTTGTGCAGATCGCCAAAGATGCGCAGGACCTGACCAAATACTCTGACCTCAATGTCATGAGCTTTGTCGGCGGCATGGACTTCGACAAACAGTTGAAACTGCTTGAGTCGCGCTATTGCGACATCCTAGTGGCCACGCCCGGACGCCTGCTCGACTTCAACCAGCGCGGCGAAGTCCACCTCGACATGGTTGAGGTGATGGTGCTCGATGAAGCCGATCGCATGCTCGACATGGGCTTTATCCCCCAGGTTCGACAAATCATCCGCCAGACGCCGATGAAAGGTGAGCGGCAGACCCTGCTGTTCTCGGCAACCTTCACTGAAGATGTGATGAATCTGGCCAAACAATGGACCACTGACCCGGCGATTGTTGAGATCGAGCCAGAAAACGTCGCCAGCGACACCGTGGAGCAGCACGTTTACGCAGTGGCCGGCAGCGACAAGTACAAGCTGCTGTACAACCTGATTGCGCAAAACGACTGGATTCGGGTGATGGTCTTCGCCAACCGTAAAGACGAAGTACGGCGCATCGAAGAGCGTCTGACCCGCGACGGTATCAGTGCCGCGCAGATGTCCGGCGATGTGCCGCAGCACAAGCGGATCAAGGTGCTTGAAGGTTTCCGTGAAGGCAAAATCCGCGTACTGGTGGCGACCGATGTCGCCGGCCGTGGTATTCACGTTGATGCCATCAGCCACGTGATCAACTTCACCCTGCCAGAAGACCCGGACGATTATGTTCACCGTATTGGCCGCACCGGTCGCGCCGGCACCAATGGCACCTCGATCAGCTTTGCTGGCGAAGATGACGCCTATGCGCTGCCGCCGATCGAGGCGCTACTTGGCCACAAGATCTCCTGTGAGATGCCGCCAGACGAGCTGCTCAAAGCTGTACCACGCCGCGGTTAAGCAAGCGTGATAAAACAGGCGAAGCCCAACAGCTTCGCCTTTTTTGTGCCTGCAATACGCAATGCGCTGTCTTACAAGCTGTAGGGTGGCTGACGCTTTTTTCAGCCACCATGGGCAATGGGCAACGCCCGGGACCAAGGTTATAGGTTCGGCTGTTTGCACCCGGGTGAACGAGCTTTGCGCTGTTGCCCCTACGCGTGATTATTTTCGGAAACGGAGTCCCTTAATGCGCCTGACCATTCAACCTGCCGACTTACACAATGCGGTCGCCGCTGGCGTGCTGACGCCTGGCCAAGACGCTGCTCTACTGAGCTTTTTGCAGAAGCAAAACCCCGAGCAAGCAAGCTTTCAACTGGCCCACGTTGCCTACTACTTTGGCGCAATGCTGATCATCGGCGCCATGGGCTGGCTGCTGACCGAAGCCTGGATGAACCTTGGTGAGAGCGCCTTACTGATGATCAGCACCGCCTATATGCTGTTGTTTACCCTGTGCGGACGCAGCATGTGGCAACGCGGCCAGCAAATACCGGGAGGCTTGTTAGGGGCTGTGGCCGTAAGCATGACGCCGCTGCTGATATTTGCCGTACAACACCTGATGGGCTGGATGCCCGTGGATGATGGTTTAGGCAGTTACACCGATTATTACAAGTATGTACAAAGCGGTTGGCTGGCAATGGAGGTCGGCACCGTCATCGTGGGTATATTGATGCTCCGCCTGTTGCCCTTCCCGTTTATCGTGATGCCCATGGCCATTGCCCTGTGGTTTATGTCGATGGACTTGACCGAGTTATTGTTCGGTACTTCTTTCGACTGGGAGCAACGGCGCTGGACATCATTGTGGTTCGGCCTGTTGGTGCTGCTCGCGAGCCTGTGGATCGATGGCCGCAGCCAGCGTGACTATGCGTTCTGGTGTTACTTGGCGGGCTTGTTGGCATTCTGGGGTGGGCTGACGTCTATGGACAGTGGCAGCGAATTTGGCAAAGCCATGTACTGCCTGATCAATCTGGGCTTGATGGCGATTGCCATACTCTTGCGGCGCAGCGTCTTCATGGTCTTTGGTGCACTCGGCGTGGCCTCTTATCTGGGTTATTTATCCTACGAGGTGTTCGCCGACTCGCTGCTGTTCCCGATCATTGTCAGCCTGCTGGGCCTGGCCCTCATTGGTTTAGGGCTGATGTATCAAAAGCGCCGGGATGCCTTCAGCGAGCAACTGCGCAGTAAAATACCGGCCAGCTGGCAGGCGTTCCTACCGGCGCTGCGACGCTGAAAAAGCAGAGCAAAATGCCCGCGGGATGCTGTCCATGGCTGGCCTGAAACAGCTGTACAAAAATTGAGCTAAACGCTTGATCGTTATAATATTTTTCGCCTAAGGGGTTTCGTTTAGCCGTGCAGCGTTGTAGAACAGGGTATGCCTTGCATAAGCGCATCAGCCAGTTTTGCTTAGCGTGCGGATCATCCCCCTCAGCAAGCCTGCATAACGCCCGGAGTTGGCGTTCAATTTTTAGACGCCTGTGGCAGTTGTGAGTCCACAGGGTCGTATTAAAGGAGCCAAGAATGGCCCAACGAAACGTAATAAATGCCTCCGTAAGCCCGAAGGGCAGCCTCGAAACCCTCTCTCAGCGAGAAGTGCAGCAACTCAGCGAAGCCGGTTCAGCAAGCATTTACAAACTCTTTCGCCAGTGCGCGCTGGCCATCCTCAACACCGGCGCGCAAATCGATAACGCAAAAACCATTCTCGACGCCTACAAAGACTTTGAAGTTCGCATTCATCAGCAAGATCGCGGCGTTCGCCTGGAACTGCTTAACGCCCCTGCGGATGCCTTCGTTGATGGCGAGATGATCGCCAGCACCCGCGAGATGCTGTTCAGTGCCCTGCGTGACATCGTCTACACCGAGAACGAACTCGACAGCCAACGTATTGACCTGAGCAGTTCGGAAGGCATCACCGATTACGTATTCCATCTGCTGCGCAACGCTCGCACCCTGCGCCCAGGTTTAGAGCCGAAGATGGTGGTCTGCTGGGGCGGTCACTCGATCAATACCGATGAGTACAAGTACACCAAAAAAGTCGGCCACGAACTCGGCCTGCGCAGTCTGGATATCTGTACCGGCTGCGGCCCCGGCGTAATGAAGGGCCCGATGAAGGGCGCAACCATTGCCCATGCCAAGCAACGCATCAACAACAGCCGTTACCTGGGCTTGACCGAGCCAGGCATCATCGCCGCCGAAGCGCCGAACCCGATCGTTAACGAGCTGGTGATCATGCCGGACATCGAGAAACGTCTGGAGGCCTTCGTCCGTGTCGGGCACGGCATCATCATCTTCCCCGGCGGCGCCGGTACCGCTGAAGAGTTTCTCTATCTGCTGGGCATCTTGATGCACCCGGATAACAGCCAACTGCCCTTCCCGGTCATTCTCACCGGCCCGAAAAGCGCAGCGGCGTTTCTCCAGCAGCTGCATGCCTTTGTGGGCGCAACCTTGGGCGAGGAGGCCCAGCGCCATTACCAGATCATCATCGATAACCCGGTAGAAGTTGCCCGTGCGATGACGGCCGGGCTCAAAGAGGTAAAGCAGTTCCGCCGCGAGCGCAATGATGCCTTCCACTTCAACTGGCTGCTGAAGATCGACGAAAGCCTGCAGCGTCCATTCGAACCGACGCATGAGAACATGGCCAGCTTGCAGTTGAGCCGTGCTTTGCCTGCCCATGAGTTGGCCGCCAACCTGCGTCGGGCGTTCTCCGGAGTCGTTGCCGGTAACGTCAAGGACAAGGGCATTCGCATGATCGAAGAGAAAGGCCCGTATCAGATTCATGGTGATGTGGCCGTGATGCAGCCGCTGGACGAGTTGCTGCAAGCCTTTGTCGATCAACACCGCATGAAGCTACCGGGCGGCGCCGACTACGTGCCGTGCTACCGCGTGGTTAAGTAAGCTTGAGCCTGAGCCATCGGACCGCTGATGTTCGATGGCCTGGGTTAAACCTGCCAAGCAATGCGCAAGGCGCGCAAAGCCGCCTCAATATCCGCTTCATTGACGGCGGCAAAACCCAGCACCAGACCGGCACGCTGATCCGGCGCTGCATCGCTGTCTGGCAGCCAGTAATTGCTCAGCGCATTGATTTCAACACCCGCTGCCCCCGCAGCGGCAATCAATGCTTGCTCTCGGGCAAGGCTATCGACTCTGACGCACAAATGCAGACCCGCATCAACCGCGGGCATCGCTGCACACCCTGCTATTGCCTCTGGCCACCCGGCCAAAAGTGCGTCACGGCGACTGCGAGCAGCGCTGCGCATCCGACGGATATGGCGTTGAAAGTGACCCGCCGCCATGAACTCTGCCATCACCGCTTGGGTTCCAATTTCAGAATGGCGCATATCCAGGGCCCGTCGCCGCGAAAACGACTCCGCCAGGCTTGCGGGTAAAATCAAATAGCCCAGGCGCAAGGCCGGAAAGGTAATTTTGCAAAACGTGCCGACATATAACACCCGCCCCTGACGGTCGAGCGCAGCCAAGGGCGCCAACGGCGTTCCGCTGTAACGGTACTCACCGTCGTAATCGTCTTCAATAATCCAGCCATTATGCCGCTCTGCCCACTCCAGCAATTCAAGCCGGCGCTGCAGCGACAAGGTCACCCCGGTTGGGTATTGGTGCGATGGTGTTACATAGGCCAAGCGGCAGTGGCCAATCCGTTCCAGCGCGGCCGTATCAATGCCTTCGCCATCCACTGCGACGCCCTGCAACTGGGCGCCAGCGACGGCAAATGCATGGCCTGCTGCACGGTAGCCGGGGTTCTCAACCGCCACCCGATCACCGGGTTGCAGCAATAACTGCGCGCACAGGCTGATTGCTTGCTGCGCGCCACTGGTAATCACCACTTGCGCCGGGTCGCACTGCACGCCGCGACTGTTTCGCAGGTAAGCCACAATCAACTCGCGCAACTGGCGGTCACCTGCGGGGTCACCATAGCCCAGCCGAGCGGGCGACGGCTTGCGCCAGAACCGCGCTGTTAACCTGGCCCAGGTTTCAAACGGAAAGAGGTCGAATGCCGGAACGCCCACCCGAAATGCCCGTGGTGCCCCTTCCGGCGGTTTAGGCAGATGATGATTGTCGAGGCGCCGCATGGCATCGCTGGGCGCCGGGTCAACAGTTTGCGCCGGTGCAGCGGCTGCAACGCTTACCAACTGCGCAATGTAGGTGCCATCGCCGACCCGGCCTTCGATATAGCCTTCCGCATAAAGCTGATCAAAGGCCCGGGTCACCGTATTGCGCGAGACATTAAACAAGCTGGCAAGGTCGCGACTGGCAGGCAGCCGCGCGCCACCCGCCAAGCGACCGTCGAGGATGCGTTCACGCAAATGCTGGTAGAGCTGGCGCGATAATCCGCGACCCGGCTCAAGGCGAACACCCGACAAATCAACGGGTAGAGGTGCGCTCGTCGACATAAATGGCCCCATCAAGTTGGCTATAAATGGATCTTACAACAGGCCAATATTCTGCCTAGCATGGGGCTCAATCACCACACACTTCTATCTAGAAGCATCCATTCACAACCATCACGCAGAAGAGCCTGTATGTATTTACCTTCAGCCTTTCGACTAGATGATCTCGGCACGCTGCATGAAGAGATCGATAAAGCGCGCTTGGCCACGGTAGTCAGCCACGGCGCGAGTGGCTTGCAGGCTACTCCCCTACCGCTGTTGCTGGTCCGTGAAGAGGGTCAATACGGCACCCTTTATGGACACCTTGCGCGGGCGAACCCGCATTGGCGCGATTGGCAAGATGGCAATCAGGCGCTGGTAATGTTCAACACCGCAGATGGCTATATCAGCCCGGCGTGGTACCCGGCCAAGGCCGAACACGGCAAAGTGGTGCCAACCTGGAACTACATCAGCATCCAGGCGCGCGGCCCGATCGAGCTGTTCGATGATCCGCAGCGGTTACTGCAACTGGTCAGCCGCCTGAGTGACAAACACGAAGCGAGCCGCGCTCAACCTTGGTCCGTCACGGACGCCCCCGCCGACTATATCGACAAGATGCTGCGCGCCATTGTCGGCTTTGCCCTGCCTATCGAGCAGCTGGAAGGCAAATACAAGCTCAGCCAAAACCGCGATATAGCCGACCGGCAAGGCGTTCACGCTGGCCTGCAAAACAGCGTAGATCTGCGCGATCAACTACTTGCCGGGCGTATGCCCAACTCCGACTAAGCCATAGGATTTAGCCATGTCTCTCGAGATTCGCCCCATCACCGCCGCCGATGAAGCCGTCTGGTTGCCACTTTGGCAGGGTTATCAGCAGTTCTATAAAACTGAAATCAGTGCGCAAACCAGCGCCATCACCTGGCAGCGCTTTCTGGACCCTGACGAACCCATGCACGCCGCTATCGCCTGGCTGGACAATAAGCCGGTTGGGATTGTGCATTGGATTTACCACCGTTCATGCTGGACCGTCGGCGACTATTGCTACCTGCAGGATTTATTTGTTGAGCAGCCCCTGCGCGGTGCAGGTGTTGGCCGCAAATTGATCGAGCATGTCTATGCTCAGGCGCAAGCAGCTGGCGCTTCTCGAGTGCACTGGTTGACTCAGGAAACCAATACCGATGCCATGCAGCTCTATGATCGCATTGCCGACCGCTCGGGTTTTCTCCAATATCGCAAACTGTTCTGATCAGGGGCCAGACAATGAAATATCAACTCAATAACAATCCGCTCGAATGGCAGCCTGTGGCAGCGCCTGAGCGCACAGTATTAACCGGCAAATTTGTTCAACTTGAGCCCTTGGATACCCGTCGCCATGGCGATGATCTGTGGCAGGCGTTGCAAGGCCCGGACTCAGACCCAAAGCTTTGGGAGTATCTGCCTTATGGACCTTTCCCTGTTCGTAAGGAATTTAATGACTGGCTGAACGCCAAGCAGGACAGCGCGGACCCATTGTTTTTTACCATTATCGATATCGCCAGCCAGCGCGCAGTTGGCTTATTCAGCTATTTGCGGATTACCCCGAAAGACGGCGCCATTGAAATTGGCCACGTGGCTTTTGGCCGCGTGATGCAACGCACACCGGGCTCAACCGAAGCCATTTGGTTGCTTGCCAATTACGCAATGTCCGCACTGGGCTATCGCCGCCTGGAGTGGAAATGCAATGCACAAAATGCACGCTCGATGCGCGCAGCCGAGCGTCTTGGCTTCGTTAACGAGGGTATATTTCGCCAGCACATGGTGATCAAAGGCCGCAATCGCGATACTGCCTGGTTCTCCATCGTGGACAGCGAATGGCCACGCTGCCGTGAAGCCTTCATTCGCTGGTTGGATGAGGCTAACTTCGACAGCAACGGCCAGCAAATCAACAGCCTTCAAGCGCTGCGCAATCAGTGAAACGGTGGCTGAAAAGAGCGTCAGCCACCCCACAAGAGCGTCAGTTGTAGGCTGTGTCAACGCGAAGCTTGGCCACCATGGTTCACCCGGTAATTGAATGTGCCTGCGTAAATGAAGGCTTAATCTTGCTTCCAGCGCTGCGCTGCGGCTTGGTCGCTGCAACGTCCTTCGACCCAGCGCGGCCCCTCTGCGGTGTCTTCTTTCTTCCAGAATGGCGCGCGGGTTTTCAGGTAATCCATTATGAACGCGCAGGCGTCGAATGCAGCGTCACGGTGGGCGCTGCTGGTTCCGACAAACACAATGGGTTCACCGGGTTCAAGCCGACCGATGCGGTGAATCAACTCCACCTTGAGCAACGGCCAGCGTTGCGCAGCCTCCTCAACAATCTTGCCCAGGGCCTTTTCGGTCATACCGGGGAAGTGTTCAAGGAACATGCCGCCAACATCACGTCCATCATTGAAATCGCGAACATAGCCAACAAATGTCACCACTGCACCGACGCCCAGGTTCTGCGCGTGCAGGCTATTGAGTTCGACGCCAGGGTCGAATGCTTCAGGTTGAACCCGAATGCTCATTGCTAGCCTCCGGTGACTGTTGGGAAAAACGCCACTTCATCGCCTTCAGCAACCGCCTCATCCAGGCCGCACAGTTCTTGGTTGCGGGCGCACATCAAGTTCTGTTCAGCCAATACTTGCCATACGCCGCCACGGGCCAACAAAAATTCACGCACATCATTAAGGGTGGCAAAGCTGGTGCTGTCGCTCAATTGTTCACCATCAAGGCCTAAGGCTTCTCGGTAACGGGCAAAATACTGCACGCGAATCATTGGCCACCTTCCGCTTGATGCTTGAAATGGCCACTCTTGCCGCCCACTTTTTCCAGCAACCGCAGGTTCTCGATCGTCATGCCGCGGTCAACCGCTTTGCACATGTCATAAATAGTCAGTGCGGCCACACTGGCAGCGGTCAGCGCTTCCATTTCGACCCCGGTTTGCCCGGTCAGCTTGCACCGCGCCTGAATGCGCACGGCATCAGTGCCTTCTGCGCTCAGCTCAACCTTGACGCTGGTCAGCATCAGCGGATGGCACAGCGGGATCAGGTCCGAGGTTTTTTTCGCGGCTTGAATACCGGCAATACGTGCGACAGCAAAGACATCACCCTTGGGGTGTCCCCCCTCGACAATCATCTGCAGGGTCTCGGGGCGCATACGCACCCATGCTTCGGCGACAGCCTCGCGTACGGTCAACGACTTGTCGCTGACATCGACCATGTTGGCACGGCCTTGTGAATCAAGATGAGTGAGCACAGTGTTACTCCAAACTTCGATGGGTCGATTGTAAACCTCAGAGTCAGGTTTCGGCACCTGTGAATATTCAAGCCCTGCCTGCACTCAACAAAAAAGCCCTGCCAGCTTACGCCAACAGGGCTTGTGATTGAGCAAGGCTGCTACATGTGTGTTTCTGCGTACTCCGCCAGTATCGAGCGAGGGACCCCTTGCAAGGTGATATGCACACCGTGGGAAAAGTCTTTGAAGCGCTCTGTAAGGTAGGTCAGGCCGGAACTTGGCGCTGACAAATAAGGCGTATCGATTTGCGCCAAGTTACCGAGGCAAATAACCTTGGACCCGGTACCGGCACGGGTGATGATGGTTTTCATCTGGTGCGGCGTAAGGTTTTGGCATTCATCTATCAGGATCAAACTCTGCTGGAAGCTGCGGCCACGAATATAGTTGAGGGATTTAAACTGCAGCGGTACTTTCTGCAGAATGTAGTCAACGCTGCCATGGGTATTTTCATCGTCCATGTGCAAGGCTTCGAGGTTATCGGTAATTGCGCCGAGCCAAGGCTCCATTTTCTCGGCCTCGGTGCCGGGCAGGAAACCAATTTCCTGATCGAGCCCCTGCACGCTGCGGGTGGCGATGATACGGCGGTAACGCTTGCTGACCATGGTTTGTTCGATGGCGGCCGCCAAGGCCAAGATGGTCTTACCCGAGCCGGCGGCACCGGACAGGTTGACCAGGTGAATGTCCGGGTCCAGCAAAGCGTATAGCGCTAGCGCCTGATAAATATCGCGCGGCTTGAGCCCCCACGCTTCCTGGTGCATCAGCGGCTCCTGATGCAAATCCAGAATCAGCATTTCGCCTTCGTCGATCTCCTTGATCCAGCCCACAAAGCCTTGTTCATCAATAATGAACTCGTTGACGTGCACTGAAGGCAGATTGTCGGTGAGTTGCACCCGATGCCAGGTTCGACCGTGGTCCTGACGGGTTTCTACTTTACTGACGCGGTCCCAGAAACCGCCTGACATGTTGTGATAACCCTGCGACAGCAGCGAAACGTCATCCACCAACTGGTCGGTGTGATAGTCCTCGGAGTCAATGCCACAGGCTCGCGCTTTGAGGCGCATATTGATGTCTTTGGTAACCAACACCACATTCAAGCCTGGACGGCGCGACTTTAACTCAACCAGCTGGTTAATGATTTTGTTGTCATTGAGGTCTTCAGGCAACCAAGTGATGGGGGCTGCACTTTTGCTCATCAGGATCGATAAAAAGCCGCAGGCACCACTTTTTTCACGTTGAATCGGTACGCCATGCTCCACTTCTTCAGGTGATGCGCTCCCTAGAATCTTGTCGATCAATCGGATCGCCTGACGGCATTCAGCAGCTACGCCTTGCTTCCCGGTTTTGAGCTTGTCCAGTTCTTCCAACACCGTCATCGGAATAGCGACGTGGTGCTCCTCAAAATTGAGCAACGCGTTGGGATCGTGGATCAGCACATTGGTGTCGAGGGCGTAGAGGGTTGGAGCGGTGGGCTTGCTGCGTCCGTGGTCATCCATACTCGTTCACCTTCTAGTAGAAGCCAAGCAACGGAATGCCAGATCAGCGCTCCGCTGCACAGGACCGCCGACTTCTCAGGGGCGGCTGAGAAGCTGCAAGAAAGGTGAAGAGCAATATCGCCACCTGACTGCAGGGTTCGGCGTCTGTCTTCTTTGATACTCCAAAAAACATGACAGTTAAACGAAGATTTCAGTTTTTTTATGTTTATTTGTCGGGCAGACGAATAGCGCTTGGCGAGCAGGCATTGTGCCGTTAAAGTCGGAAGTCCCATCGATGCTTTTGCCTGTAAAATTTCTGCTTTACAGGCCTTTCTCTGCGGCCCGTCACAACCCTCAACATCAGTGTCCAGCCAATCAAAAAGCACCCGACAGGAGGTTATTGCCCCCAGGTTCTGTCGAGGCTGTTAAATGCCTGAGCGTCGGAAAAACCTTGATTAGCTTTGCTCATGGCCTTAATAGCTAGAGTCCGAGTGCCTGGTCAGCCTAAAATCACTCCCAGACTTTAAGGAGCAGACTTTATGCTGATGGTGATTTCTCCGGCGAAAACCCTCGATTACGAGACTTTGCCTGTGACCGAACGTTTCACCCTGCCGCAACATCTCGATCATGCCAGTGACTTGATCAGTCAATTACGCGATTACTCACCGCAGCAAATTGCTGAACTGATGCACCTTTCAGACAAGCTTGCTGGCCTGAATGCTGCGCGTTTTGGCAGTTGGTCACCCACGTTCACACCAGAAAACGCCAAACAAGCCGTGCTGGCCTTTAAAGGTGACGTCTACACCGGCTTGGCAGCAGAAGACTTCACGGATGCTGATTTTGACTTTGCTCAACAGCACCTGCGCATGCTTTCGGGACTTTATGGCCTGTTACGCCCACTGGACCTGATGCAGCCTTATCGTTTGGAAATGGGCACCAAGCTGGAAAATCCAAGGGGTAAAGACATCTATGCCTTTTGGGGCGAGCGTATCAGCGGCTGGATAAATGAAGCGCTGGCCGAGCAAGGTGACGATCTTGTGCTCAATCTTGCATCGAACGAGTACTTCTCAGCGGTTAAACGCAACGCGTTGAATGCCCGTGTCATTAACACCGAGTTCCGCGACCAGAAGAACGGTGAGTATAAAATAATCAGCTTTTATGCCAAAAAAGCCCGCGGACTGATGGCTCGATACGTCATCAAGGAAAAAATTTCCGATGTTGAAGGATTGATGAACTTTGACGATCAGGGCTATCGCTTCGCGCCAGATCGTTCCAAGCCGGACAATCTTGTGTTCCTGCGCGACGAACAAAACGCCTGACGCCCCGCCTCTACCGATGGGTTGAATATTCAACCCATTGCGCTATATCGCCCAGCAATAGTTGATGTATCACATAACTAACGAATAGTTCAGTGGATATGCGTGCACGCAAAATCCACACTCAGCCAACATCACTTCAGCGTCTAGCTAATTACAAATAGCCACTACTCTAGATATCAGATTGCGATCACCCTGCAATCACGCCAAATAATTTGTCTACGACAAAAGTTGACGAACGGTATGAACTTACAGAATTTTCCTACACTCATATTCGGCGTAACACACTTCTTCGCGCATCATTCAGCGCGATACAAACTGCCCTAGATTCTCGGAATAACATTCGAGGTAACGGTTCACCTAAGCAATGTAAGACAGACAACTAGAAGACATAGGTGCCGGGCGGCAGTTTACGCCTAACCCCCTCTAATCAAAGAGTTTTTCGGCAAATACCGAAAACCTTGAAACAGAGGATTTAACAATACATGCCTATTCGCGCTCCATTAAGCGAGCGGGGATAAGTACGGCCTGAATAAGTAACCGCAACAAGAAGTTGTGCAGAAAACAGCAACTTAAAACCCGTTAAGCAGTATTAATTTTGTAATAAATGAATGAGGTTAAGACCATGCGCATTAGTATCTTTGGTTTAGGTTATGTCGGCGCCGTGTGTGCTGGCTGTTTATCGGCACGGGGCCATGAAGTTATTGGTGTGGATATCTCCGCGAACAAAATCGACCTGATCAACAAAGGTAAATCGCCTATCGTTGAACCGGGTCTTGAAGGCCTGCTACAGCAAGGTCTAGCCACCGGAAAACTACGCGGAACTACTGATGTTGCCAGCGCTGTTGCCGACAGCGAAGTGTCATTCATTTGTGTTGGTACGCCGAGCAAAAAGAACGGCGACCTGGAGCTTAATTACATTGAAGGCGTGTGCCGCGAAATCGGCATGGCCATGCGTGATAAGGGCGAACGTCACACCGTAGTTGTGCGCAGCACGGTATTGCCGGGCACAGTGCGCAACGTGGTGATTCCAATCCTTGAAGACTGCTCTGGCAAGAAAGCCGGTGTCGACTTTGGCGTTGCAGTCAACCCTGAGTTCCTACGCGAAAGCACGGCGATCAAGGACTACGACTTCCCGCCTATGACGGTCATCGGTGAGTCCGATACCGCGTCTGGCGACCTGCTCGAAAGCATCTACAGCGAACTCGATGCACCGGTCATTCGCAAGACCATCGATACCGCCGAAATGATCAAGTACACCTGCAATGTTTGGCACGCAACCAAAGTGACCTTCGCCAATGAGATTGGCAACATCGCCAAAGCTGTTGGCGTTGACGGTCGCGAAGTCATGGACGTGATCTGCCAGGACAACAAGCTCAACCTGTCTAAATACTACATGCGCCCTGGTTTTGCCTTTGGCGGCTCATGCTTGCCGAAAGACGTACGCGCCCTGTCCTATCGCGCCACCTCGCTAGACGTTGAAGCGCCGCTGATTAGCTCGCTGATGCGCAGCAACGTGGTTCAGGTGCAAAAAGCCTTCGACATCGTCTCGCGTTGCAACAAGCGCAAAGTGGCGTTGCTCGGCCTGAGCTTCAAAGCCGGTACGGATGACCTGCGTGAAAGCCCATTGGTTGAACTGGCGGAAATGCTTATCGGCAAGGGCTACGACCTCAGCATCTTCGACCGTAACGTCGAGTACGCCCGTGTTTACGGGGCGAACAAAGATTATATCGAATCGAAAATCCCTCACGTTTCCTCACTGCTCAACAGCGACTTCGACCAAGTGGTCAGCGATGCCGAGGTGATCATTCTGGGCAATGGCGACAAAGACTTTGCGCCCCTGGCGGACAAAAACCTCGAAGGCAAACAAGTCATCGACTTGGTTGGTTTCATGACCACAGCAACCCGCAGCGGCGCCGAAGGCATCTGCTGGTAAGTCTCGCTTTTAGTCATGAACCCACCTTGGGCATGCGCCTTATTGCCCATGCCCATGGTGAGTCCAGTGGATACGATGGAAACGCATATGGATAAGCTCAAGACAGGCCTCCTTGAGGCTGCTGGCTGGCTGTTTTACCTGTCATTACTGATGTTGCTCGCCTTGGCATTGCCGACCAGTACCTTCGATCCCGAATCGAAGCACTATCTGCTGCTGATTGGCGCGGTTGGTATCTGGCGTTATTCCATGGGTGCCATACATTTTGTACGTGGCTGCCTGTTCCTTTATTTGGTTTACCCCTATTACAAGCGCAAGGTTCGCAAGCTGGGTTCAGCGGCTGATCCATCACATGTATTCCTGATGGTCACCAGCTTTCGTATCGATGCGCTTACCACTGCAATGGTCTATCGCTCAGTGATTCGCGAAGCCATCGAGTGCGGTTACCCAACGACCATGGTCTGCTCAATCGTTGAGCTCTCCGATGAACTGTTGGTGAAAAGCATGTGGGAGAAAATGAACCCGCCTGCCCACGTCAAACTCGACTTTGTGCGAATTCCCGGCACCGGTAAACGCGATGGACTGGCGTACGGTTTTCGCGCCATCTCACGGCAGATGCCAGACAACAATGCGGTGGTTGCAGTGATTGATGGCGACACCGTGCTGGATGTCGGTGTCGTACGCAAAACCGTGCCTTGGTTTCAGCTGTTCCCCAATGTTGGCGGCCTGACCACCAACGAATTTTGTGAAGTTCGCGGCAGCTACATCATGAGCGAGTGGCACAAGCTGCGTTTCGCTCAGCGTCATCTCAACATGTGCTCCATGGCTTTGTCCAAGCGCGTGCTGACCATGACCGGGCGGATGTCAGTATTCCGTGCTCAAGTGGTGACCAATCCTGAGTTTATTGCCGACGTTGAAAGTGATCACCTTGAGCACTGGCGCCTGGGTCGCTTTCAGTTCCTGACGGGTGATGACAAGTCGAGCTGGTTCAGCTTGATGCGTCTGGGCTATGACACCTTCTACGTGCCGGATGCCGCCATCAACACTGTCGAGCATCCACCGGAAAAGAGCTTTATCAAAGCCAGCCGCAAGCTGATGTTCCGCTGGTACGGCAACAACCTTCGACAGAACTCACGGGCGTTGCGCCTGGGCATCAACCGCTTGGGTGGTTTCACCAGCGTGGTCTTGTTCGATCAGCGGGTGTCAATGTGGACCAGCCTGCTCGGTTTGGCCGTCGCGGTGATCGCCAGCATCAAGTACAGCCCGTCGTTCATCATCATTTACCTGTTGTGGATCGGCATTACCCGATTGGTATTGACCCTGTTGCTCAGCCTCAGCGGCCACCGTATCGGTCCGGCTTACCCAGCCATTCTTTATTACAACCAGATTGTCGGCGCCATGGTGAAGATCTACGTGTTCTTCCGTTTAGACCAGCAATCCTGGACCCGTCAGCCAACCAAGCTCAACCGAGACCTCGCCAGCTTTTCGCGACTGTTCAACAGCTGGTCTTCACGAGCCATGACTTTTACTGCCACCAGCGTATTCATCGCCACGCTTCTTGCGTTGGTGTGACCAGAACTGAATAGGAAATCAAACCCATGAACACAGCCGTTAACGTCAATGTGGTCCATGAATCGGAAGCTCAGCGCCAGCACGCCCGGGTGAAAATTCCGGCGACCCTGCGCTACATCACCAAGGCTCGCGAACAGGTTGAAGTGCGCGTGCTTGATCTGTCGGCCGGGGGCTTCAGCTTTTCCAACGAGAAAACCCAAGCCAATGTCGGTGACTTCCACAAAGCCCGTATGCAGTTTCAGTTGGACAGCCTCAACCTGAGCCTCGATATTGAATTTCAGGTGTGCTCCACCGACCCGATCAACAACCGCGTAGGTTGCCAGTTCCACAACCTCAAGCCGCGCGAGATTGCAACTCTGCGTTACCTGATCAGCGCCCACTTGAGCGGCGAAATTGTCTCGACGGGTGACCTGCTGAACACCCTGCAACGGGAAAACTTCACCAAGCCGCGCAAGCAAGGCAATGGTGGCGGTATGAGCGTGCTGGGACGCATCAAAGCGGTAACCTTCAGCATTGCCATCTTTGCCGTTGGCGTGGCCGCATTTGGCTACATTTTCAAATCCATCTACGGCTTGTACTTCGTCACCCATGCCTCTTCAGGCATGGTCAATGTGCCTAGCCTGAACATCACCATGCCTCGCGAAGGTACCGTACAGAGCCTGGTCGGCGCTGACGGCATCATCAACAAAGGCGCACCGGTTGCGAGCTTCTCCGCCAGCATGCTTGAAATGCTCAAGGGCCAGCTTACCGATGAACAGCTAACACCGGCCAACATTGAACAACTGTTCAGCAAGCAGATGAAAGGCACCTTGACCAGTCCCTGCAATTGCAAAATTGCTCGCCAGCTGGTCGCCGATGGTCAGTTCGCCAGCAAAGGTGATGTGATCTTTGAAATGGTTCCCCAAGACACCAAGGCCACCGTATTGGCCAGCTTCCCGTACCGCAAGTTCTCTGAGGCGCGTCCGGGCACACCGATCAAGTTCTGGGTGGCTGGCGACGACCAGGCTCGCAGCGGAAAAATCCTCAGCACCAACTTGCACAATGGCGGCTTGTCATCCGATATCCGCGCCATTATCGAACCGGATAGCACTCTGCCAAGCACCTTGGCTGGCCAACCTGTTGAAGTCGAAATTGATCGCGGCCCATCGCTCGATTGGTTGATCAACAAAGCCACAGCAGCTGGCTACTAAGGAGGACTCACAGGTGGCTACTGCTCATCCCCAACTACTCATGCTCGCAGCCGCCGTCACCTTGGCCAGTTGCGCAGGCTTGCCAGACGAGCGTCTGGCAAGCGAAGCACTCAAGCGCGGCGACACCGTCACGGCTGAGCGTAATTTCCAGCAGCTGGCTGAGCTGGGTTATGTCAAAGCACAGGTCGGTCTGGCTGACATGAAAGTCGCCAGCGGCACTGAAGAAGACCTCAAAGAAGCCGAGCGCACTTACCGCCAGGCGATGGACCAGTCGCCCCGCGCCAAAGGACGACTGGGCCGTTTGCTCGCGCGCAAGCCGGGCAGCAGCCACGCCGAACGCTTGGAAGCCGCGACATTGCTAAAGGAGGCATTCAGCGCTGGCGAACCCAACAGTTTGCTGCCGTTGACCATGCTCTATCTGCAATACCCACAGGACTTTCCCGCTATGAACGTGCAACAGCAAATTTCTAGCTGGCGCCAACAAGGCTATCCACAAGCCGAGTTGGCACAAATTCTCTACTACCGCACCCAAGGCACCTACGATCAGCACCTGACTGAGATCGAAGACATCTGCCAAAAACTCATCACCGAGTCCGATGCCTGCTATGTAGAGCTGGCCACGGTTTACCAGATGCAAGGCAAAAGCGAACAGCAAGACGCGCTTATCGCCACCATGATGAATGAGTATCACAGCCGGGCCTTGCCGCCACGCCGGGTTGAGGCAGTCGCCCAGGTATTGGCCGACGCTGAGTTGGGCAAGCCCAATGAAAGCCAGGCCAAAGAGCTACTGGAAGCCATCGCTCCGGTCTACCCGGCCGCCTGGGTAAGCCTTGCTCGCCTGCTGTACGACTACCCCGCATTGGGTGACAGCGAAACCATGATGACCTATCTCGACAACGGTCGTGAAGCATCGCTGCCCCGTGCCGAGCTGCTGCTTGGGCGCCTGTATTACGAAGGCAAGATGGTCCCGCAGGACCCGAAGAAAGCCGAAGAGCACCTGCGCAAAGCAGCACCGAGTGAGCCAACAGCCAACTACCTGCTGGGGCAACTCTACCTGCGCGGGTACTTGGGCGATATCTATCCGCAGCAAGCCCTTGATCACCTGCTAAGCGCTGCACGGAGCGGCCAGATCAATGCCGACTACGCCCTGGCGCAAATGTATTCGCAAGGCAAAGGCATCGTGCCAAACCTCAGTAACGCATATGTGTTCAGCCAGTTGGCGTTGCCGAAAAACACTCAGGCAAGCACTGACCTGGCCAACGAGGTTGCGCAAAAGCTAACGCCAGCACAACGCAGTGAAGCCGAGCAAAAGCTCCGCGAAGAACGCGAATTGCGTGGCACTGCTTTGCAAAACCAAACTCAGTTACAGGCACAGCTTCAATGAATATGAAACCAACGACAAAACTCAACGCCATCGCCACCAGCTTGGGCCTGGGCCTGACGCTGTTATCCAGCGCCAGTGCATTCGCGGCGAATGATCCGGATCAGAACTTCGGCCTGACCGCCAAGATAACCGCGCAATCTGAAGACGACCGCGACCTTGGCACCCGCAGCGGCGGCGATGTCAACGGTATAGGCCTCGACTTACGCCCTTGGTTATATGGCGAGCGCGGCAACTGGAGTGCGTTTGCCATGGGGCAAGCGGTAACCGCCACCGACATCATTGAAACGGACACCCTTCAGAGCAACTCAGACGACAGCGATAGCAGCAGCGCCAATAGCAATGACGGCCGAGAGCCGGACAAGAGTTATCTGGCAATGCGCGAGTTCTGGGTAGATTACAAAGGCTTGACCGCCTATCCCGGCGAACATCTGCGCCTTGGTCGCCAGCGTGTACGCAGCGACGAAGGCACCTGGTGGGACACCAATATCGAAGCCCTGAACTGGGAATTCGATACCACCCTACTTCGCGCCAACGCCGGTATGGCACAGCGCTTCTCCGACTACCGCACCGACCTCGATGATCTGGCACCAGAAGACGAGGATCGCCAGCACTACTTCGGCGGTATTTCTACACAGTGGAAGCCAGGCCACTGGGTGGGCCTCAAAGCACACCACAGCCGCGACTCCGGCAGCCTGCCGAACAATGGTGAGGAAGTTGATCAGCTAAGTAAGCGCTACACCGGTGACCTGACGTGGTTGGGCCTCAGCGCTGATGGCGATTTTTTCAACCGCCACTCGACGCAACCCCTTAACTACTGGGCGCAAGCCACATGGTTGACCGGCAGCATTGACGAACTTGAACAAGTCAACGCCGGCGACGAAAAGCTCGCCAATGGCTCGCGCGATGTTGACGTAAATGCTTGGGCGATGGATTTGGGGCTGCGCTGGAATATCGACCAAAACTGGAAAGTCGGCGGCGCTTATGCGCGTGGCAGCGGCGGCGGCGATGACGACAGCTCCGAGCAGTTCCGCCAGACCGGTCTGGAAAGTAACCGCTCCAACTTCACCGGCACTAACGCCCGCATGCATCGTTTTGGTGAGGCCTTCCGCGGTGAATTGAGCAACTTACACGCAGCCTCTTTGTTTGGCTCATGGCAGATGGACGATCAGTACGACGCCAGCCTGGTGTACCACAAGTTCTGGCGTGTCGATGACAAACAAGACATCGGCGACAGCGGCATTATCGCCAACCTCGAAGACGGTGAAAAAGACGTTGGCCAAGAGGTCGACTTGGTTGTCACCCGTTATTTCAAACAAGGATTGTTGCCAGCTGCGTTAGCCGAACAGGTTGATGAAGGCGCGGCACTGGTGCGCTTCCGTGGCGGTGTATTCATGCCAGGTGATGCCTATGCAAAGGGCACCGACTCGGTCATGCACCGCGCCTTTGTCGACGTAATCTGGCGCTTCTGAGGACTGCTCATGTACCCACAACCTGACACACTCAGAGCCCACGCTTGTATCAATGTGCTGCTGTTAAGCACCTTGCTACTCGGTGCGCCGGTGGCGTTGGCCAATGAGGCGAAAAGCCCGGCCAGCAATGCCGAAGCGGCGGAGCATGGCTCGGCAAAGTTTCTCAACGAGACCAACAACTACACGGTCACCAGTGCGCCGATTGAGCCGCTGCAGTTGGATACGCCCAAGCTACCTGATCTCAGCGGCTACACCGCTGAGGCTGTGGCCGCCAAGGTCAAGCACACACCGGGTGGCAAAGTGGTGGTGCGGCGCATGGTGCAACAAGTTGAGTTGCAAGACTTCATCGGCGGTAATGAGCGTCTGCGCGAGTGGGTAAAGCGGCAAAAAGGCATGCCGCAGGCAATCTTCATCGAGGGCGGCTACGTCACCCCTGAAGATATCGCCAAAGCGTTGCCTGAAAACCAGTTTGCCGAAACATCGCCAGGGGTTTACCTCTCACGCCTGCCCATCGTTGTATCTCAAGGTGCAACATTGCAGGTTGGCAAAGAAACCAAAGACCTGCGCCTGTCGCAAGAGCGCGGCGCATTTATGGTCAATGACGGCATGCTGTTTATCACTGACTCCAAGCTCACCGCTTGGCGGGAAGCCGATAACGGCCCGGCAACCTTTCGCACGCCAAATGAGTTCCGTCCATTCCTGGTGTCCTGGGGCGGCAGCGAGCTGTATATCTCCAACAGCGAAGTCACCAGCCTGGGCTACAACCAGAGCAAGTCATACGGCGTCAGTATCACCCAGTACTCGCCGGGTGTGGACAAGCGCCTCAAGCGCCCGCGTCCGACCGGCTGGTTGATTAACTCAACCTTCGTCGATCACTGGTATGGCTTTTATTGCTACGAAGCCGACGACGTAGTGGTCAAGGGCAATACCTACCGCGACAACATCGTCTACGGCATCGACCCCCATGACCGGTCACGGCGTTTGATCATTGCCGACAACACCGTCCATGGCACCAAGAAAAAGCACGGAATCATTATTTCCCGTGAGGTGGATGACAGCTGGATCATCAACAACAAGAGCTACGACAACAAGCTTTCCGGCATCGTAATTGACCGTAACAGCATCAATAACCTGGTTGCCTACAACGAGGTTTATCAGAACCACTCCGACGGTATCACCCTGTATGAAAGCAGCCACAACCTGCTGTGGGGCAACAAGGTTCTGAACAACTCGCGTCACGGCATCCGGATACGTAACAGCGTCAACATTCGGCTCTACGAAAACGTTTCAGCGGGCAATAAGTTGACCGGAGTTTATGGCCACATCAAAGACCTGTCCGACACCGACCGCGACATTGACCTCGATCCATTCGACACCAAGGTTTCAATGATTCTGGTAGGCGGCACGCTGGCAGCAAACGGTTCAGGCCCATTGTCCATCGACTCGCCACTGAGCCTTGAGCTGTACCGGGTGAACATGATCGCACCGACCAAAAGTACCGGCATCAGTTTCTCGGGTGTGCTCGGCAAACGCCAGGAAGAGATTCTCGATCTCTTAGTGCGGCGCAAATTGGCGGTGCTTATCGACCCAGTCGAAAGCCAGGCAGAACTGCAGAATTGAGGGCTAACCACGTGAGTAAGAAGATTTTTAAATTGCGCCAATTGGCTGTAGCCAGTGTCTTGCTCGGCACCGCCAGCGCGGCTATGGCTGAACCCAGCTATAGCGTGCAGCGCGTCGGCCCACTGTGCCCGGCCGCGCAAAACCCAGCAAATTACAACACCAAGTACCTGAGCTTTTTTACGGCATTGGTCCAAGGTAAAGGTGACTGGCTGTTTCGGAGTCGCAATGACCTGCGTACCGACTTTGGCACAACGCCACACGGCTACCAGCAGTTCAAACGCTTGCGTGATGCACTGAAAAGCAAAGGCATTGAACTGATGGTTGTCTATCAGCCCACCCGCGGCCTGGTCAATCGTGAGCAACTGACTGACGCGGAGAAAGCCCGCTTTAACTACGCCTTGGCGAAGAAGAACTACCAGCAAGCGATTGCCGATTTTCGCAAAACCGGTATTTGGGTCACTGATCTTTCCCCACTGTTTGATGAACAGGACGTGAAAACCCCTTACTACTTCGAGGCTGACCACCACTGGACCCCGGCGGGTGCGTCACGCACGGCCAAACTGGTTGCACAAACCCTCAAGCAAATGCCCGGCTTTTCAGATATTCCAAAGAAGGAATTCGAAAGCACCGTGGTGGGCTTATTGCCGAAAGCAGGCACCTTGCACAAGACCGCCGCTGAGTTCTGTGGTGTGAGCTATGCCACGCAATATGTGCCCCGTTACGAAACCGAGCCAGTTGGCGATGCCGACGGTGACAGCCTGTTTGGTGATGAGTCGGTGCCGAAAATCACCATTGTCGGCACCAGTAACAGTGGGCCGGCTTACAACTTCCCTGGGTTCTTGCAGCAGTACAGCGGAGCTGAAGTGCTGAACATGGCCGTCAGTGGCGGTGGTTTCGACAGCGCGCTGTTGCAGTACATGAGCAGCGAAGAGTTTCGCACCAACCCGCCGAAAATCCTGATTTGGGAGTTCGCCACCCACTACGATCTCGCCCAGGACAGCTTCTATCGCCAGGCGATGCCAATGGTCAACAACGGCTGCGAAGGTCGCCCGGCAGTAATGCATAACAAGGTCAAGATGAAGCCCGGCAACAACCAGATCTTCGTCAATGGCGAGAACACTGCGCTGCAAGACATCCGCGGCGGCGACTACCAGGTTGACCTGACATTCAGTGACCCCAGTGTGCATGAGTCGAAAGCCACCTTGTGGTACCTCAATGGCCGTCGCGAAAAATTCAAGATTGAACAAAGCGACCGCGTCGATACCGGCGGGCGCTATGCCTTTGAACTGAGGAACGACCCCGACTGGCGCGATCTCAACCTGCTCGCCCTTGAAATCCAAAGCCCGGAAGAAATGCCCGCTGGCCTCAGCGTAGAAGCAACGCTGTGCAAGCGGCCATCCAGTACCGGCAAAAATCTCACAGCGAAAGCTGACTGAGAATGGAGTCAACTATGCAAGCGAAAAAATGGCTATCAATCCCCTGTCTACTGGCACCCTGCTTACTGGCCAGCGCAGTGTTTGCGCAAGCCGCCAGCGCCAGCGATCTGGTGCCTCCGGCAGGCTATTACGCGCCGGTGCACAGTCCGGCAAAAAAGCCGCGGTCCTGTGATGCCCCACCAACGCCCTATACCGGCAGTTTGGTGTTTCGCAGCAAGTACGAAGGTTCTGACAAGGCGCGTTCGACGCTGAACAAAAAAGCCGAGAAAGCCTTTCGCGATAGCACTGCCGACATCACCACCATGGAACGCGGCAGCAACCGTTACGTAATGCGTTACATGCAAACCGGCGATCCAAAGCAACTCGAATGCGCGATTCAGTGGATGGACAGCTGGGCACAGGCAGGTGCCCTGCTCAGTACTGATTACAACCACACTGGTAAATCCATGCGCAAATGGGCCTTGGGCAGCATGTCCTCGGCTTATCTACGGTTGAAGTTCTCTGAGAGCCAACCGCTCAAGGCTTACCCAGAGCAAGCCCAAGAAATCGAGCAGTGGTTCGTCAAGCTCGCTGAGCTGACCGTCAAGGACTGGAGCAATCTGCCGCAGCGAAAAATCAACAACCACAGCTATTGGGCTGCCTGGTCGGTGATGGCAACCGCGGTAGCTACTAATCATCGCGACTTGTTCGACTGGTCGATCAAGGAGTTTCAGGTTGCCGCCAATCAAGTCGATGCCGATGGCTACCTGCCGAACGAACTGAAGCGCAAACAGCGAGCGCTGGCGTATCACAACTACAGCCTGCCGCCGCTGACCATGATTGCTGCATTTGCCGAAGCCAATGGGGTTGATCTGCGCCCTGCTAATCAGCAGGCACTCAAGCGCCTAGCCGAACGTGTGATGGACGGTGTGTCTGACCCGGATGAATTCAAAGCCAAAACCGGTGACAAGCAGGACATGACCGACCTCAAGAAGCCCGCCAAATTTTCTTGGCTCGCACCCTACTGCACGCTTTACAGCTGCACGGCGGACTTCAACAAAGGTATCGAAAAGTTTGGCCCGTTCAAGACATTCCGTTTAGGCGGCGATGTCAGCAGCGTTTTCAATCCAAAAAGTCAGGGCGGTTAACCCGCGCTAAAAACACCCCCGCCAAGCTGCTTGGCGGGACTTATATGACGAGCTGAAAAGCTCTGTTCTGACCTGTTATTGGAGAAGCACGGATGGTCTTTTCATCCAACGTGTTCCTGTTTTTGTTCTTGCCGATCTTTCTCGGCTTGTACTACCTCAGTGGCGCACGCTACCGCAACTTGCTGATTCTGATTGGCAGCTACGCCTTCTATGCCTGGTGGCGGGTCGATTTCCTGCTGTTGTTCGTCGTGGTAACACTGTGGAACTACGGCTTTGGCCTGCGCATATACCGGGCGGGCGTAAGGACCAAGGCTGCACAACGCTGGGTGTTGTGGGGCGTGGTCGGTAACCTGGCAACCCTGGGTTACTTCAAGTACGCCAACTTTGGTGTCGCCAATATCAACCAGATGATGGACGCCGCGGGCCTTGAGCCTTTTGTGCTGACCCATGTGATCTTGCCGATTGGTATTTCTTTCTACATTTTCCAGTCGCTGAGCTACTTGATCGACGTTTACCGGGGCGATACCGAACCGACGGAAAACCTGATCAACTTTGCTGCCTTTATCGCCCTGTTCCCGCAGCTGATTGCCGGTCCGGTGCTGCGCTACAAAGATCTGGCGGACCAGTTCACCGATCGCACCCACAGCATCGACAAGTTCTCCGAAGGCGCCACGCGTTTTATGCAGGGCTTCGTCAAAAAAGTGTTTATCGCTGACACCTTGGCACCACTGGTGGATCATTGCTTCGCCCTGAGCAACCCGAGTACCGGCGATGCCTGGCTCGGCATGCTGGCCTACACCGCCCAGTTGTATTTTGACTTCTCTGGTTACAGCGACATGGCCATTGGTTTGGGCCTGATGATGGGTTTCCGCTTTATGGAAAACTTCAATCAGCCCTACATCAGCCAATCCATCACTGAATTCTGGCGGCGCTGGCATATCAGCCTGTCTACCTGGCTGCGTGACTACCTCTACGTGCCGCTCGGCGGCAATCGCCATGGCACGTTCAACACCTATCGCAATCTGTTCTTGACCATGCTGCTGGGTGGTTTCTGGCATGGCGCTAACTGGACCTTCCTGATCTGGGGTGCATGGCACGGCACATGGCTCGCCATTGAGCGAGCGCTCGGTGTAAAAGCCGCACCGACCGTGCTCAACCCGATCAAATGGGCATTTACCTTCTTCTTAGTGATGCTCGGCTGGGTGATTTTCCGCGCTGAAAATCTCGACATTGCATGGCGCATGTACAGCGCGATGTTCAGCTTCAACGGCTGGCAGCTCAGTGAGTTGAACCGCGCCAATATCAATGATCTGCAAATCGCAACACTGGCCATTGCCTACATCGTACTGGCGGTCTGTGGCGTGCGAGAGTTCAACCGGCACCGTTCAAGCAAGCGCCCAGCCAAGGACGCAACCTTGGGCAGTGACCCGGTCATCAGCTCGGGCAATACCGCGACAGCAAGCGTAATGGCGCAGCAGAACCCAGCCATGGCGCATACCCTGGTTCGTGTTGCGCTGTTGCTGCTGTTTTGCGCCTCGTTGTTGAAGCTCTCCGCACAGAGCTACTCACCCTTCCTTTACTTCCAGTTCTAAGTGAGGCTGAACATGAGTAAAACCGCGCAAAACATTTACGTCGCCTCATTTATCGGTGTGTTGACGCTGGGCTTCATCTCGTCCATGAGCGGGGTGCTCGACTACAAGCAACCCAATACCTATAGCGTGCTTGACGGTAACCTGGCGAAAAGCTTCGAAGATCACTACGACAAAGAACTGCCACTCAAAGACATCGGCACCAATGTCTGGGCCGCGCTTGATTTCGTGCTGTTCAACGAAGGTCGCCTAGGCGTGAAGATCGGTGCCGACGGCTGGCTGTATTCGGACGAAGAATTCAAACCTGATCCGACTGGCACACACAACCTGAGCGATAACCTCAATACCATTGAAGGTGTACGCAATGAGTTGGCCAAGCACAACATCAAATTGGTCATGGCGATTGTTCCCGCCAAGGCGCGTTTGTATCCCGAACACATTGGTAACAATCACGCCAGCCCGATCCACGCGGACCTGTACCAACAGTTCCATAAAGCCATGGACCGTGAGGGAATCATGGCACCCGACCTGCTCGCGACGCTTGAAGCCGCAAAACCTCGGGGCCAGCTATTTCTGCGCACAGATACCCACTGGACGCCGTTTGGCGCCGATATCGCTGCCAAACGTTTAAGTGCAGCGGTGACGCATAACTTTGTCCTACCGGGCGACCCGCAGGAGTACGTCACCTCTACGGAGAAAACCGAGTCGTACCACGGTGACCTGACGCGCTTTATCCCCGTCGACCCGCTGTTTAAAACCCTTATGCCGCCTCCCGATGACCTGCAAAAGCGCAGCACCGTAGCGGCTTCACAAACTGAAGGCGCCGACGCCCTGTTTGCCGAAAGCAATATTGCAGTCGCTTTGGTGGGTACCAGCTACAGCGCTAATCCCAACTGGAACTTCGAAGGCGCGCTGCGTGAGCACCTGCAGCGCGACGTGGGCAATTACGCCGAAGACGGGCGTGGCCCGGTGCTGCCGATGCTCGGGTACCTACAAAGTGATGACTTCAAGAACAACCCGCCTCAGGTGGTGATCTGGGAGTTTCCTGAACGCTATTTCCCGATGCCCAATGACCTCAGTGAGTTCGACCAAGACTGGGTCGCACGTCTGAAGAACCAGGGCAATGAGCAAAATCTGGCGCTGACCGGCAACCGCTGAAGCACCAGTACGCGCGCCGGCACCTTGCCAGCGCGCAACATTAAAGAGGTATGTCACCTCACTTAATCAAACGGCTGCAACGCCGCTGTGTGAAACGAAGATGGAGAACTACTGATGACCTTACTGACCAATCGCAACTTGACCACATTCGCTTGCGCTGTCGCGCTTAGCCTTGGCAGCTTACATGCGAGTGCCGGAGAAGGTGGTTTGTATGCACCTATCGCCCCTAAAGGGTCAACCTTCGTGCGCGCCTATAACGCAGGCAACACCGAGCTAAGCGTCAGCGTCGGCAACACCTCGCTGAATGAGGTTTCGCCGCTGGGGTCAAGTGACTTTAGTTTTATGCCAGCCGGCAGCTACAGCGCTCAGGTCGGCAGCACCACCATCCCGGTCAAACTGGATGCCGACCATTACTACACCTTGGTTAGCCAACCGGGCGTTGCACCAAAACTGGTTGAAGACCCGGTGTTCAAAAACAAGCAAAAAGCCTTGCTGCGCGTACAGAACCTTTCAGACAGCAACGTCACCCTGAAAACAGCCGATGGCAAAACCAAGGTAGTTGATAGCGTGGCGCCGGCCAGTCATGGCGAGCGCGAAGTTAACCCGGTCAAGATCAACCTGGCGCTGTTTAAAGGCGACAACAAAATCAGTGACCTCAAGCCGGTTGCCCTCGCCCGCGGCGAAGTGGTCAGCCTGTATGTCACCGGCAGCGGTGAAAAACTTTCACCGAACTGGGTTAAACGCCCTGCCAAAACTGATTAATACAACCAATAATACCAAGGCCGAAAACCAGGTCGCTAACAAGATAGCGCCGCCACGGCAGGCGCTACGGAGAAGTCCGCTACGGCTCATATGAGCTTGCTAATGGGTGGTCTCGCAATAACGCGAGATACCAGACAAATCTATGAACGTTTCAGGAGTTAAACACATGATCCCGGTAATTCTTTCAGGTGGCAGCGGTTCGCGACTCTGGCCCCTTTCGCGTAAACAGTACCCAAAGCAATTTCTGGCGCTGACAGGCAACGATAGCATGTTTCAGCAGACCATCAAGCGGCTGTCTTTTGCCGGTATGGAGCCGCCCGTACTGGTCTGCAACAAAGAACACCGCTTTATTATCCAAGAGCAACTTAGCGCTCAGGAGTTAGCAGCGCAGTCTATCCTGCTTGAGCCGTTTGGCCGGAACACCGCACCTGCGGTGGCAATCGCAGCCATGAAACTGATTGCTGAAGGCCGCGATGAGCTGCTGTTAGTGCTGCCAGCTGATCACGTACTGGACGACCAGCCATCGTTTGAAGCCGCGCTGTTGGTGGGTAAGACTGCGGCCGAGAAAGGTGAGATGGTGCTGTTTGGCGTACCGGCCAAAACCCCGGAAACCGGTTACGGCTACATCCGATCAACAGCTGATGACAGCCTGCCTGAAGGCGTGGTACGGGTGCAAAGCTTCGTTGAGAAGCCTGATGCAGCGCGCGCCGTTGAGTTTGTGGCATCCGGCGATTACTTCTGGAACAGCGGCATGTTTATGTTCCGCGCCAGCCGTTATCTCGAAGAACTCAAGCGCTACGACGCTGACATCTACGACACCTGCCTGCTGGCGCTTGAGCGCAGCAATGAAGTCGATCATGTAGTCAACATCGACGAAGCCACATTCGCCTGCTGCCCTGACAACTCGATTGACTATACCGTCATGGAAAAAACCACCCGCGCCTGCGTCGTGCCGCTGGATGCCGGCTGGAATGATGTCGGTAGCTGGTCGTCAATCTGGGATGTGCACGAGAAAGACGTGCACGGCAACGTCATCAAAGGCGATGTCATGGTTCACGACAGCCGTAACTGCCTGGTTCAGGGTAATGGCAAGCTGGTGTCGATCATTGGCTTGGACAACATTGTTGTGGTCGAAACCAAAGACGCAACCATGATTTCCCACCGCGACAGCGTGCAAGACGTAAAACACGTGGTAAATGAGCTCAACGCCAAACAGCGCAATGAGGCGCAAAACCACTGCGAAGTCTATCGCCCCTGGGGTTCGTATGACTCGGTCGACATGGGCGGCCGCTTCCAGGTCAAGCACATCACTGTCAAGCCTGGCGCGCAGCTGTCTCTGCAAATGCACCACCACCGCGCAGAGCACTGGATTGTAGTGGCCGGCACCGCTGAAGTGACCTGTGATGACCGCACCTTTCTGCTGACTGAAAACCAGTCGACCTATATTCCGATGACCTCGGTCCACCGCCTGAGCAACCCAGGCAAAATCCCCCTTGAGCTGATTGAAGTGCAATCAGGAACCTACTTGGGTGAGGACGATATCGAGCGTTTTGAAGATGTCTACGGCCGAAGCCACGACGAAGCTGCACGGATAGCAGTGCGCTAATTCAAGCTAGGTGTTAAAAAAAGCGCGGGCTCTGGGTAGAGCCCGCGCTTTTTTTTGCACGCAACAGCCGGCGACCGACACACTTTTTTACCGTCTGGCCTTCCCCGCCGCACCAGCTTGTGTAGGATAAATACACGTTCACCGACCAAGGCCATCACCATGTTATTCGGTGCAATCCTGATTCTCAGTTGGTTTATCCTGCTGATTCGCTACCCGAGCAAAGCCCTGCCCGTCACATTGCTCGCCGTCATCGGCCTGTTTATTGTCGCCTCAACCGTGATCTGGCAAGAGAACCGTGAAAAAGGCCACCTGGCAGAGCTGGAACTGCGCTTCAACTACGACCCGCAAAACTGCCCGGCCGACCGCCCCCTCGCTGTGACGCTGAATAACGCCAGCCCAAACCCATTGCTCGAATTGCAATGGCAGCTTGCTGCCTATCGCCCTGGCGACAGCGTTAACCTGGTGGAAAACACCTATGAATCACCACGCTACACCGGGCCCGGCGACCTGCAACCCGGTTCAAGCTGGAACAACTGCCTGCCACTGCCGCCCTTACGCAGTGGCTATAGGGCCAGTAGCCTGGAGTTTCGTGCCGAACGCCTGCAAGGCAGTTTCGCAAACTGAACGGACGGTCATGATCAGGTATTCACAGTAGGTACCCAGGCCCGCTTTGGCTTATTCTCAGCCGACAATAAAACAAATGACTCAGGACGCTCTTATGACGACCCAGCTCACTGCATTAATCACTGGCTGCTCAAGCGGCATTGGGCGCGCACTGGCCGATGTTTTTCAAGCAGAGGGCTACACAGTCTGGGCAACCGCGCGCAAAGAGTCCGACCTGGCAGCACTCAGTGCGGCCGGGTTCAACGCCGTACACCTCGACGTCAACGATGCAGTAGCCGTTGAGCAACTGGGGGCTCGCCTCAGCGAAGAGCTTGGCGGTCTGGATGTGCTGATCAACAATGCGGGCTACGGGGCCATGGGCCCGCTGCTCGATGGCGGCGCAGAAGCCATGCGCCAACAGTTCGAAACCAATGTGTTCTCCGTTGTCAGCGTTACTCGCGCGCTGTTTCCCTTGCTGCGCCGCAATAAGGGCCTGGTAATAAACATCGGCAGCGTCTCAGCAGTATTGGTGACGCCATTCGCCGGCACCTACTGCGCCTCCAAAGCGGCAGTGCACGCCTTAACCGATGCCTTGCGCATGGAACTGGCACCCTTTTCGATTGATGTGATGGAGGTACAGCCCGGCGCCATTGCCTCGAGCTTTGGCGCCAATGCCAGCCACCAAGCCGAGCAGCTGATAAACGAGCAATCACCCTGGTGGCCTTTGCGGGAGGGAATCCGCGCGCGGGCCAATGCCTCACAAGACAACCCCACCCCGGCCACCTTCTTTGCCCGCAATTTAATGGCCGCGGTGCAAAGCGCCAAACGGCCACGCCTTCTGCGGCTGGGCAACGGCAGCCATATACTGCCGCTGCTCGCCAACCTACTGCCTAAAGCGCTGCTGGAAAAAGGCCTGATCAAACGCTTTGGCCTCAACCGGACACTTTGATGAGCCTACGCTACTACGCATTCGGCGCCGTTGCCGCAGTCGCCATACTCAACCTGCTGGTTCGCGCACTGCTCAAACTCGGCGGGTTGCCTGCAACGCTGTTGATCGCGGTAGCGGTTGGCCTGTTGGTTCGCCTCGTATTTCAGTGGCGTAATCAGCGGCTGCCTGCCCCGCGTGAACGCTGGGCCGTGGTCGGGATTTACGCCGCGGTACTGGGCCTGCTTTATTTGGGCTTGCTAGGCATGATGTACCTAAAAGATGAGCCCGGTAATGTCGGCCACATTCTGTTCTGGCTGCACTACCTGTGCTACCCGGTATTGCTCGCGGTTTGCCTGATGCCGGGTAAAAGCAAACCGCAGCAGTAGTTGCCGCGCTGACGGTGGATTACCGCGCAACACCTACCGGAGCAGCCAGGGCTTTGGGTTTACGGAACACCAGCACGTTACCCAGCATCACCAATACCAAGCCAAATAGCGCAGGCGCGGTCCATTGGTAGCCTTCGGCAAACACCGAAATATTCAGCGCCACCACCGGAAATAAAACCGTGCAATAGGCAGCCCGCTCCGGCCCCATGCGTCCAACCAGAGTCAGGTATGCGGTAAAGCCAATCACCGAGCCAGGTATTGCCAGATAAAGCAGCGTGCCGATATAGCGGGTATTGGCTTCAAAGTTAAAAGGCGTTCCGGTCACCAGGCAGATGATCAGCAGCATCATTGCCCCATACAACATGCCCCACGCATTGGTCGTCAGCGGCTTCAAACCGGCTTTTTGTTGCAAGCTAGACAGCATATTGCCTGCCGAGAAGCACAGCGTACCGATCACGGCCAGACCAATGCCCAGCAGCGTTTCACGACTGGCCTCATGACCGACCAACTCAGGCCAGAATAGAAAACCCAGCCCACATAGCCCTAGACCAGCACCGGCCAGCACATTGGCGGCAATTTTCTGCTTAAAAAACACCCGGGCATTGAGTGCATTCCACAGCGTGGCGGTTGAAAAAATAACCGCAACCAACCCACTGGGTATCCACTGACTGGCGGTGTAGAAACACATAAAGTTGACGCAAAACAAACAAAGCCCCTGAGTCAGGCAGATCAACTGTGCGCGCCGATCCAGCTTCTGCAAGCGCCCACTAACCAGCAAAATCGCAAACAGCACCGCAGCGGCCAGGCCAAACCGATAGGCAATCGACAACGGAATCGCCACCACACCCAGCTGCAGTTTCAGGGCGATCCATGTGGTGCCCCAGATCAGCACAGTCATCAAATACAACCACAGATTCATCAGTCAACTCCCAGTAGATGAACCCAGTGTGCGCCCGCCCTTGCCGGGCCGCTTGCACAAAGTTGCGCTTTTCGCCGGCCATACCGCCACCCCGTCGCCGATCTGCAGCCGAGTCTGTGCAAGACGACGCATGGCCATGAGAGTTGCACAATCTTGCGCTTTTTTCACGTTGGGGGCTGGCAGCAGGCGCGCATGGCGGTAGCATGTTGCTGCTAAAGGACAGGTGTGTATGGCGCAACTCGAAGAAAGTCAGGTATTCCACGCAATGGGGCAGTCGCCCAACGCTCGTTTGCACCACAGTGCCGAGCTTGGCGATGGCTTGGCCGCTGCATTGTGGAGCAACAGCCATGACGCACGAAATTACGAAGCGCCGACGCATCACACCCTGTCGTGCTACCTCGCGGGCGGCACCGGCACCTTCCGCCGCGACCAGCCAGACAGCAAAGGCGCACCAGACAAACTCTGTGTAATGCCTGCCGGACACCATTCAAACTGGGTGATTAACGGTGAGATCAATCTGGCTCACCTGTATATCAGTGAAGAGCACTTCGCGTTGACCGCCGTACGCTTGCTCGACCGCGAACCCCGTGAACTGCAACTGCGCGAAGGCACCTTCCTCGATGATGCAGCGCAAGCCCAGCGTTTCCGACAACTCAGCCAGCTGAATTGGCACGAGCCAGGCGAGCGGCTGCTGATCAATAGCATCGCTCACCAAGTGCTTGATCACGCCCTGCTCTCGCAGGTGGGTAGACGCGAGGGTTTGAAAGTCACCGGCGGCTTGGCGCCTGCCCAACGCAGACGCTTGCGCGAGTTTATCGACAGCCACCTCGATCAGCCGCTGAGCCTTGGTCAGTTAGCACAGATGTGCACGCTGTCGGAGTACCACTTCGCCCGCATGTTTACCCAGAGCTTTGGCCTGCCCCCGCACCGTTACGTGCTTAAACAACGCCTGCATTTGGCCTCGCAGTTGCTACGCAATAGTCCCCTTTCGTTGATTGAGGTCGCACTTAGCTGCGGCTTTGCCAGCGCCAGTCATTTCAGCAACCGATTCCGTCAGGCGTTTAATGCAACGCCGAGCCAATACCGCGCTGTATTTACCCAGTAATTCCAAGGCACAACTGCCCAGTGTTCAGCCGCCTAGGCCTTAGCATCCTGCAGGCCATATCGGCAATTTCTGTCAGAAAATCCTGGCGCAAACTAAATGGCCAAACGGTCTCCATAACCCGGCCCAACAGTGCAATAATCATCGGCTTTGCTTGATTCAACGGCGCGGTGATGAACCCTCCAGCAGAGCTACAGCGATGCCACTGAACATCCTCCATCTCAGCCAGGACAACTGGCGCTCAAGCTTTGATGCCGGGCATTTTCGTCGGGGGCTTGGCTATGCCGAGCAGAGCCGTAGCACCCTGCTGAACCTGACTGACAACAGCTTGCTTGCCAGCTGCAAAGGCTCATCAGGGCAAATCTACAAGCAACGCATCAATCTGTTTCCAACCGTGCATGGCTGGAGCATCAATGGTCACTGCAGTTGCCCGGTGAGCTATAACTGCAAACATGTAGCTGCCGCTTTATTAACCCTCGAGAGCCAGCAAAAATCCGCCGTGGATCACAGCGCACTGATAACCCCCAGCCAGAAAATTGCCGAACAGCGACTTGAAGGCATCAGCCCGCAACCCATATTGAGTCTGGGCAGCCACGCGCGCGTGCATTTTGATGCGCGCAAAGGACGCATGCTGGAGCAGACGCAACACCGCGCCGCACTGGCATTCGACTACCAAGGGCATCTGGCGTACGGCCGCCAAGGCAAAGATGTACTGATCCGTCAGCAGGCGGATTTAAACCTGCGCATCGTGCGTGATGCCAACGCCGAAAGCCGCTTGCGCAAGCGCTTGACCGACATCGGCTTAAGCATTGCCCTGCGCCAGAGCGAAGCCTTGGGCGAGCATCCGGGCGAGCATTTTGAACTGCCCAATGAGGCCAGCTGGCTGCGCTTTGTTGAGATCCACCTAGCCAAACTGCGCGAGGAAGGCTGGAAGATCGAGATGCAGCCGGGTTTCCACTACAACCTGGCGCAGATTGACCATTGGTACGCAGAGATTGAAGAGTCAAACGAGCATGACTGGTTCGACCTTGAGTTAGGCGTGACTGTCGACGGCCAACGCATCAGCCTGCTACCGGTGCTGCTGCAAGCGATTCGCCGCACCCCGTGGTTGCTCAACGGCGAAGCCGTTGCCCAGCGTCAGGATGAAGACATGCTGCTGGTCAACCTCACGCAAACCGATCAACGCGTGGCGCTGCCCTTCGCCCGCCTGAAACCCATGCTGGCAACCCTTGGCGAGCTGTTCTTCCGCGACCCGGCAGAAATCAGCAATAAGATTCGCCTGCCGCGCGCCGATGCACCTCGTCTTAACCGACTAGCCGAAGGGCCCGCGCTAGAATGGCAAGGCGGCGAGCCTCTGCGTAGCTTTGCTCACCGCCTACAGGCATTGCCTGAATTCAAAGCCAAGCTACCCACCGAGTTGCAAGCCAAGCTGCGCCCCTATCAAGTCCAAGGGCTGGCATGGATGCAGGCGTTGAGCGAATTGGAAATGGGTGGCTTATTGGCGGATGACATGGGTTTGGGTAAAACCCTGCAAACCCTGGCCCATATCCTCGGTGAAAAACAGGCCGGGCGTTTGCAGCAACCGGCATTGATCGTGATGCCGACCAGCCTGATCCCCAACTGGCAAGACGAAGCCGCACGCTTTGCTCCGACGCTGCGCGTGCTGGCTCTGCACGGCAGTAAACGCCGCAGCTTGTTCAAACTGATTGACCAACATGATGTATTGCTGACCACCTATGCATTATTGCCAAGGGATTTAAAAAACCTGAGCGCGCACAGCTACCACCTGCTGATTCTCGATGAAGCGCAAAACATCAAGAACCCACGCAGCAAAACCGCCCTCGCCGCCGGCCAGCTTCGCGCGCGTCAACGCCTGTGCTTGACCGGCACGCCGTTGGAAAATCATCTGGGCGAGCTATGGTCACTGTTTAACTTCTTGATGCCAGACTGGCTTGGCGACAATAAGAGCTTTACCCGCGACTACCGCACACCCATTGAAAAACAAGGCAACGAGCAGCGCTTGGCGCACCTGCATGGGCGCATCAAACCCTTTGTGCTGCGCCGTAAAAAAGAAGATGTCGCCCGCGAATTGCCGCCCAAAACCGAGATCACTTACTGGGTCGATCTCAGCGCGGCACAACGTGACCGCTATGAAACCTTGCGCCTGGCGATGGATAAAAAGGTTCGCGCCGAAATCAGCCGCCAAGGTCTGGCCCGCAGTCAGATTGTAATTCTTGAAGCCCTGCTGCGCTTGCGTCAGGCTTGCTGTGACTTGCGCTTGCTCGACGACAGTGAAGCCTCACTCAAAAGCAGTGACTCAGGCAAACTCAGCGCCTTGCTCACCATGCTTGAAGAGTTATTCGCTGAAGGCCGCAAAGTGCTGCTGTTCTCGCAGTTCACCTCGATGCTGGCGTTGATCGAAGCGGAGTTGATTGCACGCAATGTCAGTTACGTAAAACTAACCGGCAGCACCCAGGACCGGCGCACCCCGGTCCAACAGTTCCAGGCCGGTGAACACTCGATATTCTTGATCAGCCTGAAAGCTGGCGGCGCTGGTTTGAACCTGACAGCGGCCGACACGGTGATTCATTTTGACCCTTGGTGGAACCCGGCCAGCGAGGCCCAGGCCAGTGATCGTGCCTACCGCATTGGCCAGGACAAACCGGTGTTTGTCTACAAGATGATCACCCGCGGCAGCGTAGAGGAGAAAATCCAACAGCTGCAGCATGCTAAAGCCAACCTCGCTCGCGGCGTGCTCGATGGCGGTAGTCAGGCCAAATGGCAGCTTACCGAAGATGACCTGCAAGCACTGTTTGAACCGCTGTCGCCATGATCGCGCCTTACTGAACCGCCTTCTTCGTCACCACCTCACCGGTTGAATCAATGGGTTTGCTCGACGGAAATTTGTACGAAGCAAACCTCACTGCAAGCACCGAAAGCGCCAGCAGGAAGATCCCTGCGCAGGAATAAACCAAGCCAATATCGGGCGGCCGATGGTGAGAAACATCACCAATCAAATAACGCGTCAATGCGGTGATCGCCACGTAAAGCAGAAAGCGAATTGGCAGGTGATTGGTTTTGAAATAGATGCCAACCATCGCCCCCAACTCTAGATAGATAAACAACAGCAAGATGTCATCAATACTCGCCTGGCCTTTTTCCAGCATCGCCATAAACGCCATGAACGACGCCCACGCAGTAACGGCACCAATGGCGAACAGGCCTAGGTAGTGAAAGCCCTCGACCAGAAAGTTACCCAGCGAATTAGCGCTCCGGTTCATCAGCTCGCGACTATTATCGACCCATTTCATTGACCATTCCTTCAACCCTTAACAGCGAAAATGCCTATCGACCATGACAACGCTGCCATGGGCCCTGCGTAAGCAAAAGTATGCATGAACAGCATGCAATCGCGCGACAAGTAACACGCAGAGCAATTATTGGGCTGGACAAACCGCCGCAATAGGGTCTAACACTGATGCACAGCCCGCGTACTTTAGCCGATAAGGATTTCAAACATGCTTACCTTTGCCCGCCATGCACTGCTCATCGCAGTGGGTTCTTTGATGACCGTCAACGCTAATGCGGCGCCTGTAGCCAAACAAAACAGCCAAGTCCCGGGTTACTACCGCATGGCGCTAGGCGATTTGGAAGTTACCGCGCTGTATGACGGCTATATCGACATCGATACCAAACTGCTTAAAGGCGCCAGCGCCGAAGACATTCAAAGCCTATTGGAAAAAATGTTCCTTGATTCGCAAAATGGCGTACAAACCGCAGTGAACGCCTTTTTGGTCAACACCGGCAAGAATCTGGTATTGGTGGATACCGGTGCAGCTAAATGCTTTGGGCCAACCCTGGGAAATATCCAGGACAACCTTAAAGCCTCCGGCTACACACCGGAACAAGTCGATAGCGTGCTGCTGACCCACTTACACCCGGACCATGCCTGCGGCTTGCTCACTGCCGATGGCAAAGCGGCTTACCCCAACGCCACGCTCTTTGTGCCCAAAGGCGATGCCGACTATTGGCTAAGCAGCGCTGAACAAGCCAAGGCACCAGAGGCCAAGCGCGGCATGTTCAGCATGAGCCAAAAAGCAGTCGCGCCCTATACAGCATCTGAGCATGTGCAGTTTTTCAGCCCTGACAGCACACTGCCTGAAGGCGTAGTCGTGGTGCCAAGCAACGGCCATACTCCTGGACATACCTCGTATATGCTTAGCTCTAAAGGTCAAAACCTGCTGGTTTGGGGCGATATCGTGCACAGCCATTCGGTCCAGTTCAGCAAACCCGAGGTCGCAATTGAGTTTGATAGCGACAGTGCCAAAGCAATAGAGACGCGTAAAAAACTATTTGCAGAGGCAGCCAAGGATAAACTCTGGGTCGCCGGTGCTCATTTGCCATTCCCTGGCATTGGCCATGTCCGCAGCGAAGGACAAGGTTATGTGTGGGTGCCAACCGAGTTTGGCCCGATACGCAGCGATCGCTAAAGCGCTCCAAAACAACGACAGGTTTGCAGTTGGCCTGAGCATTGCTGCTGTTCAAATGGGTGCAAGTTCTTTATGCTTGCGATCACTGTATAAACAAACAGTTAAATTAATCAGCGTGAAGGCGTAGAGGTGATGAATGGCCGTCGAAGTGGTGTACCGCAGCAGTCGAGATTTGGAGCGCTTGTTCATGGATAAAGCCGAAGCTGACCGTCATGACAAAATGCTTGAGCTGGCTGAGTTGCTCACCGATGTGTTGCAAAAAGCGGTGCCGAGCCTGAACGAAACTCAAGGCGAAGAGCTGGGTATTTATATGGCGAAAAATCGCGACATCTTTGCCAAGGCCTTCAAGAACCAACCTGACGCCTTGAATGACCTGGGCCAAGAAGCGACCGAGTAAGTTACGATCGCTGGCACGCTGTCCCAACCCATGACACAACATGGGTTGGGGTTAAGTAAGCATCAGTACACTCGGCAATGCATCCTTGATCAAACCGCCTCCAGCGAGCAGCAATAGGCCGAATACCAGCCACCGCACTGCGCGCAGCGATAGCTTGGGCGGGAAGCGACGCATCAGAATACTCACCACAAAAACCAATGGAAAGGCTTCCAGGCTCAGCCAGAGCACAGGTAGAGTCAATTGTCCTTGGGCGGTGACCAACCCCAGGCGGGTGACGGCATTGGCCGCGAAGACGGTAATCAAGGTGTTGCGGATTACCTCGTAGCCCAATGGCTGGCGGTAGAGGTGATAAACCAGAGGGGGACCACCGCTGGAGAACAGCCCATTCAGCAGCCCGCACAGCCCGCCTGACAACCAGAATGAAGGCTGCCCCGATACGCGCGCCTGAGGCTTGCTTTGCACCACCAGCAACAGGCTGCCAATCACAATCACACAACCGAGCAAGAGCCGCAGCCACGCCATCTGCGACTCATTCATTGCGCCTAGCCCCCACATCCCCAGACTCACGCCAAGCAGACTGCTCAGCAAGACTGGCATCAATACGCCGCGATCAAGCTCAGGTTTAGGGCCACCCAGGGTCACCAGCGCGTTGCCGACCGTGAGGATGCTGATAATAATTGCCACGTCGCCAAGTGGAACGATGTGCAACGAGGCGACCATGCCCAGCAGGATCAAGCCAAAGGCAAATCCCGTAAGATTCTGAGCCAAGGTGGCCAGCAGCACACAGCCCAGAAACATCAGGTGCACTTGCACACTCATTTGATCACCCACGCATCAACCTCATCCCATCCAATGTACTGCAAGCAAAATCAAAGTCGCCAAAAACAGAGTCTCACTGACCAGCAAAGTTGCAGGGCGCCAGCCTACTTCGAGTAACGACTTCAGCGATGTCTTCATCCCCAGTGCTGCAATCGCAGTCACCAGGCACCAACTGGAGACACTCACCGCAAACTCGCGAATGGTCGGTGTGGCGATGCCGCTGCTATTGATTGCCACGAAGACCACAAAGAAGATGATAAACAGCGGCAACGGCAGAGCAGCACGCGGCCCATCACTGCGTTTGCGTAACATCAGCGACAGGCTGAACACAATTGGCACCAGCATGGCTACACGCAGCAGCTTGACCACGGTGGCGGTATCTCCGGTTTCATCAGACATGCTGTAGCCAGCGCCCACCACCTGGGCCACATCGTGGATAGTCGCGCCCAGAAAAACCCCGGCCTGGCGAGCATCAAGCCCGAGCCACTGGGCAATGGGCGGATAGATAATCATGGCAATGGTGCTTAGGGCAGTCACGCTGATCACGGTAAAGATGATATTGCGCTCGCTGTTTTTGTCCTGCGGCAACACGGCTGAAATCGCCAAGGCGGCAGAGGCGCCACAGATGCCGACGCTGCCACCGCTGAGGATGCCAAAGTCCCGCGATTGACCCAGAATACGTGCCAGCACCACGCCGAAGGTGATGGTCAAAAACACCCCACCGACGACCACCGCGAGCAGGGTGCCACCCAACGACATGATTTGCTCAAGCGTGATACGCATCCCCAGCAGCGCCACGCCGATACGCAAAATGGTGCTTGAGGTGAAGCGAATCCCGGCAACGGCCCGGCCCTCTTCCGATAGAAATCCCAGGGCCATTCCCAGCAGCAACGCCATCAACATCACGGGAGCACCATAATGCTCGGAAAGGAACGAGGCACTGACTCCGACCACAGCCGAAATACATAAACCGGGTAATACCAGTTTGCATTTCTGCGTGCGGCGGTTTAGCCATGATTCAGACACCCCATCCTGGGCATCGACTGGCATGGCCACTGGAGGAATCGTGTGGTGTTGTTTTATTGCCATTATTTTCACCTACGCCCGCTGGTTGCTCATTACCACCGATGCTAGTGAAAGCTGGCCCCACTCATTAGGGCCACTGCAGTGCCTTGTTAGGGGCCAATCCAACTGGCCCAAGCGAACCGCAGCGCTGGCGCTAACTGCAGATGGTGCAGCGCACTAAGCTGTACACGACCGCGCTTGCTGAACACGGGAAGGAAGGGCAGTGACAATGGACAATCGTAAGTTGATCGAGAGCAGCGAGCGGTTATGCCGCCAGTGGCAACAGCCCAGCCCCCTATTTGCTGGCGGCAATGACCTGCGCAGCAGCGAAAATTCGCTGCTCTTACTCTTCTACGGCAGCCTGCACAAAGCGGCTGGCTATGGCTGGCAAAACGCAGGACGCTCGCTGATCGACAAGACCTATCTGCGTATTCTTGGGCACTGCACCCAACTGGATATGCACGGCTTGAGCGCTGATGAGGTAGCCGCACGACTGGATGGTTTTATTCGCCGGGAGTTAGCGCCACGCTGGACAACTGTTCGCCAAAGTCAGGGCAGCGAGGGGCTGGCGTTGACCCAGGAGCTGCTCGAAAGCGCCAGCGAAGCACTATTCGAAGCGCCAGAAATGCAAGCGCAAAGCAGTCGAATATTGTTCTATTTATGCCCGCAGTTGCCGCTGCTGTGCGGTGAACAACCCTTGGCGTGTCAGGAGCGACTCAGCGCCTTGCCGATTCTGCCCCGGCCTCAGACATTTTCTGGCGATGCCCAACAGCAGGCCCTGATTCGCCAATTGGTTGAAGGCAGCGACTGGTGGCGACGGCGAGTTCTCAGCGCTTGGCAATCGCAGGCAGCGCTTACAGCAAGCCCCGCCTAGCAGGCGTCTACTCAGACGCTGTCAGTTGCAAACGCTGACGGTCTTCGGCGCTGTATTGCACCACGCCCAACGGAATTTTATCGTTAAGCGCCAGTCGGATTTGGCCCACTTCATCTGCACTGAATGCACCGCACAGCTCGATCACTTCCACGTGCCGTGTCAACAATTCAAGGGCCACCATCACCGCCTGCTCAACATCAGCCACACCGCACAGCGTCGCCGAGAAGCTGTCCGATTCGAGCTGACCGTTGTGGGTTAGAAAATCCATACCCGGTGCCTTGAAAATAAAACCGTAGCGTTGCACAGCCATGGATACTGCCCCCTTTTTCACTGATTAAGTGTTCACTGATTAAATTGTTCAATGATTAAACCGCGACGGCCCGTTCAGGACTATGCGCACAGTATTCGGTAAAAATGGATGACAAGGCACATGAAGCCAGGCGCGCCGCAAGCGGGTCCGCTCGCGACGTCAAAATGATCGGCACCGCCGCGCCCAAGACCAGGCCGGCCGCTGTTGCACTCATAAAATAGACCATTTGTTTAAACAGGAAGTTACCCGATTCAAGGTTCGGCACCAGCAGAATATCGGCATTGCCACTGACCTGGCCGCTGATGCCCTTGATGCGGGCTGCCTCTGCCGAAATGGCGTTATCAAAGCCCAGCGGCCCCTCAACTCGTGCACCGGTAATGGCGCCGATGGCCGCCAACTTGGTCAACTCGGCTGCATCCTGACTCGACGGCATACTGCTGCTCACTTCCTCAGTACCAGAAAGGATGGCCATGCGTGGCGACACATAATCCAAGGCGTGCATCAGGCGAATCGCGTTACGCGCAATATGCACTTTGTCGATAATCGAAGGCTGCACATTGATGACCGCATCGGTAATTGACAGCGCTTTATCGCTGCCCGGCACCGTCATATGAAACACATGGCTGAGTCGGCTTGCAGTGCGCAGTCCGGCATCACGCTTGAGCACGGCGCGCAACAAGGTATCGGTATGCAGGTGACCCTTCATCAAGGCGCCCGCTTCCCCCCTGCCTGCCAGCGCACAACTGAGCGCGGCGCTTTCGGCTTCATCCCCTGCGGGCACCAAACGCAAACCCTGCAAGTCCCAATTCAGTTGCTCGGCCAAGGCTCGTATCTGGCTGATATCGCCAACCAGAACCGGCTCGATCAATCCTTCATCACAGGCCTGCTTGGCGCTGCTCAAGGTCAACAGATTGACCGGGTTGACCACCGCCGTGACAACGCGCGGCAAGGCCTTGGCCCGATTGAGCAGAAACGCTGGGCACTCATGCGCAGTGGTGCTCAACATAATTTATCTCCCAGTTGTTTTTCCGACGATAAATGCCTGGCGATACTGCAACGGCGCCCAAAGGCGCCGCAGCAGAGACTTCACCCTTACCGGTGAGTGCGTACCACACACTCACCGGATTGCTGGTGCGGCCTAAACGTAGTCCTTGTACTTCTCAAGGAAACGCACCGGCTTGGACAGTGCATCACGGCGGAACGGGTCGCCCAGTTCACGGGTACACATGATTTCTATCACCGTGGTCTTGCCGGCTTTTTGCGCTTCACAGGCGGCCTTTAACGCCGGGCCGACATCTTCCAGGCGATCAACCGTGACACCTTCAGCGCCCATCGAACGGGCGATACCGGCAAAGCTCTGGTTTTCAAGATCACCGGCAACAAAACGCCGGTTGTAGAAGTCGACCTGGTTTTTCTTCTCGGCGCCCCACTGGCGATTGTGGAAGACGATTGAGGTGACTGGAATGTTCTCGCGGACGCAGGTCATGACTTCCATCATCGACATGCCCCAGGCACCATCTCCTGCGTAGGAAATGGCCGTACGATGCGGAGCAGCCACCTTGGCCCCGATGATGGTAGGCAAGGCATAACCACAGTTGCCGAAGCTCATGGCCGCGAAGAACGAACGGGGCTGTTCAAAGCGCAAGTAGCTGTTGGACACCGAGTTGATGTTGCCGATATCGGTCGAAACCATGGCATCAGCCGGCATGGCTTTTTCCAACTCCCGGAGCACTTGGCGCGGGTGCAGGTAGCTGCCATCTTCCCCTTTCTGCTCGTTGATCATATCCAGCGAGTATTCATCTTTCTCATGAATCCAGCCGCTTAGCTCGGTTTCCCAGTTGGCTTTCTCCATGGCGATTTCTTCAGCGCGAGCGCCCTTGTTTTCAAGGCACAGCACATCAAGATTGTGCAAGCGATCAAGCAGGTTAACGGCTGCCGCTTTGGCATCACCACAGATACCGACCGAGATTTTTTTAACCAGGCCGAGCATCTTCGGATCACAATCGATCTGAATCACTTTGGCCTGTTTTGGCCAGTAATCCATACCATGCTGCGGCAATGTACCGAAGGGGCCCAGACGGGTACCCAGGGCCAATACCACGTCGGCGCGCGAGAGCAATTTCATGCCCGCTTTCGAGCCTTGATAACCCAGCGGGCCGCACCACAACTGATGACTGGCCGGGAATGAGTCGTTGTGCAGGTAGCTGTTCACCACCGGCGCACCCAGGTACTCCGCCAACGCCTTGCAGGCTTCGACAGCATCGCCCATGACCACGCCACCACCGGAAATAATCACCGGGTTCTTGGCAGACGCCAGCAAGGCAGCTGCCTCACTCAAACTGTTTTCACCACCCGCACTGCGCTCAATGCGCATTGGCTGCGGAATATCGACATTGATATCGCCATAAAAAAAATCGCGGGGAATATTCAGCTGCGTCGGACCGTTTTCCTGCATGGCACGATCAAAACAGCGCGCCGTCAGTTCAGCCATTCGCGCAGGGTTCGCGACATGGCCCTGATACTTGGTGATGGTTTCAAAGAACGGCAACTGTTGCGCTTCCTGAAAACCGCCAAGGCCTTGGCTCATGGAGCCGGTTTCAGGGGTGATGACCACCACTGGGCTGTGCGCCCAATAGGCCGCGGCAATGGCGGTGACAAAGTTGGTGATGCCTGGGCCGTTCTGCGCGATACATACACCATGACGGCCGCTCACGCGTGAGTAACCGTCGGCCATGTGACCGGCACCTTGCTCATGCACAACCGGAATAAACCGGATACCGGCTGGGGCAAAGATGTCCATCGCATCCATGAAAGCTGAGCCCATGATCCCGAAAATATCGGTTACGCCATTGGCGACCATCGTTTCAACAAGCGCTTCGCTGGGTGTCATGCGTGCCATATCGACTTTCCTCTCAGTACTTAGGGTACGGCGGCCAAGCCGCCGGTTAATCGGGGCTTAGCCGCAGAGCGGCGTCGGCGCACAGAGATAGCCGAGAAACTCGGCAACTTCAAATTGCCCTGCTTGAATGTTCGGGTGCTGCATCACAGGAGCCGCAACTGGCACCATAATCAGGTGCTGTTGACGATGGTTGATCAGATTCGAGATGCCATTAAGCATGTTGATCTCTCCCGTTATTTTTCTGGTGATGCGCTGCTGACCCAGCTAAACCCTGCATTGCAAGGTGAATGCAGGTTCGGCTGGACTGGACCTAGAGTAGGAGCCTGAGCGATCAGCCCGATAGAACCAGTTGCGGGCCAGTTGTTGCGCCAGTGCTGGTCACACCTTTTTCTGCGCGCACGACAACACAGCACCGGGTCAAGGTGCTGTGGCCAATGGTGCGCGGTATTGGAAGCGTCTTCTTAAAAGACCAGCCTGCCCATACGGCAGACGACGTTAGCTGCCAGTACGCTGTTGTTAAGGCGCAGCAAAAGTAGCTGCTAGCTCACAGGGAACGCGACTGTGGTCAGTGCAGTCGCTTCTCGGATGCACCTGCGCAGAGTTGCTCAATAAGCTCGGCTAGCAGCTTGATGCCGGGACGAATTTTTTCCGCGGCAATGGATGAGTAACCCAGGCGGAAAAAATTCAAGGGCGGTTGAGCGCCATAGAAGTGAATGTCGCCAGGCTCAATTAGTACCCCATGTTCAGCTGCCTGTTTTTGCAGCTCACGAGCATCCAAACCATCCGGGCCTTTGACCCAGTAACAGGAACCGCCAAAACTCGGCTCACGGGATGAGTCGGGCAAATATTCGCGCAAGGCATCTCCCATTTGCTGATGCCGGTCCTGATAAGCCCGCATCAGACTCATGATCAATGCATCGTGATATCCACGCTCCAGAAACAAGGCAACCGAGCGTTGATTATTCGCCGCCGGATGGCGCAGCATCAAACGACGCAAAGCGCGCGCCTCGCGAATCAAGGGTTCTGGACCGACTAAATAGCCCACCCGCAACCCTGGCGCGAGGGTTTTTGAAAGGCTGCCGACATAAAGGACTCTGTCGTTCTTATCCAGGCTCTTGAGTGCAGGGATCGGGTTGGCCTTGAAGTTGGTTTCGCTTTCGTAATCGTCCTCGATAATCAGAAAGTTGTGTTCATTGGCACGGCGCAGCAGTTCATAACGCCTTTCCAGCGGCATGGTTACCGTGCTCGGGCACTGATGACTCGGCGTGGTGTAAACCAAATCACACTGATCGAGCTCATCACTGAGCACCAGCCCTTGCCCATCAACAGCCAGGGGCTGCACCCGTGACGGATTGAGCATGGCGATATTGCGGATATCCATATACCCGGGATCTTCAATGCCCATCAGGCTTTCGGGGCGCAACAAAAGGCGAGCAAGCATATAGAGCGCATGCTGAGCGCCGACCGTTACCAGAATCTGATCAGGCGATGCCCAGACACCACGCCGCGGCAACAAGCGCGTGCGAATCTGCTCCATCAACAAGGGATCATCATTGTCAAAACGGTCTGAAGCCCAGTCGCGTATCGCCGGAATACTCACGGCGTCGCGGCAGCATTCACGCCAGTTTGCGGTGGGAAACAAAACCGGGTCGAACTGGCCGTAAATAAACGGATATTGGTATTTCTGCCAGTCGCGCGGTTTGCTCATATTGCGTTGTTCGGTTGGCTTGACGACCAAGCGACTCGACCAATCCGGCGCGCCATCGAAGGACGAATCAGCTGGTGTTTTCGCCGGCTCGACCTTACGCGCGAGAATGTCAGGATTGACGTAATAACCGCTGCGCTCGCGGGCGACGAGGTAGCCATCATCGAGCAGATGCTCGTAGGCCAGCACCACGGTATTACGCGCGATATTCAGCTGCTTGGCGAGCTTCCGACTGGACGGAAGTGGGCTGTCGAGGGGGATATTGCCATTGAGAATGACTTGGGCAATCTGTTCACGTAACTGCTGTTGCAAGCCAGTTGGCTTATCAGCGGACAAATGAAAAAGATGAAACATATCGCGGCCTCAGCTCTAGTAACTGCACATGCTGGAACCCATATTCCTCAGCCCAGCAACTCCACTTCGCCCATGCACCAGCGTGCGATGACTGCGGGGCAGACTAGCACCAACATTAACCCAAGACTATCCGGCCATGGATTGCTGAAAGCCAGCATTGGGCAAAACGCCAAAACCGGGCGACCTGCCGCAGCAGACCTCCCGGCCAACATCCCTGCTTACCCCTAGGCGACCCGTCCAAGGGCGGTATCCAATGCATTGATAATCTGATCCAGTTCGGTCTGGGTCGCGATCAATGCCGGGCTGAAACACAGGGTGTTATTGAACTGCTCAAAGCTGCGGTTGGTGCGGCCAATAATCACTCCCTGGCGCATGCAATCCGCCGCGATGGCAATGGCAACGCCCTCGGCAACCGGCTCCTTGCTCTGACGGTCTTTAACCAACTCAATACCGCAGAACAACCCTTTGCCGCGCACATCACCAATCAGAGGGTGTTTGGCTTGCAGCTCATGCAACCGTGACATGAAGTACTCGCCCATCTGCGTCACATTTTCCAGCAGGCCTTCGTCCTCGATAATCTGCATATTGGCCAGTGCGGCAGCAGGCCCTGCCGTGCAGCCACCAAAGGTGCTGATATCGCGAAAATAGCCCATGGGATCATCGGCATCGTCCTTGAAGGCGTTGAACACGGCTTCCGTGGTCACGGTGCAGGAGATCGCCGCGTAGCCACTGGCGACTCCTTTGGCCATGGTCACAATATCGGGCTGGATACCGTAATGCTGGTAACCAAACCATTTACCGGTTCGCCCCAGACCGCAGACAACTTCATCAATATGCAAAAGAATGTCGTACTTTTTGCAAATCGCCTGGATGGTTTCCCAGTAACCCACTGGCGGGGTAATCACCCCGCCACCGGCGGTAATCGGCTCAAGCACCACAGCGCCTACGGTGTCCGGCCCTTCAGCCAGAATGACCTTCTCCATCTCCAGCGCCGCACGCACGCCGTAGTCCGACACATCACCGAACTGCGAGCGGTATTCACAGCAATGAGGAAACTCGACGAACCCCGGCGTGAACGGCCCGTATTGATTCTTGCGCTCGAACTGGCCTGTCGAACTCAACGCGGTAATGGTGGTGCCGTGATAATCACGTTCACGGTAGAGAATTTTGTGTTTCTTGCCTGCGTATTTTTTATGGGCAATCTGGCGAACAATCTTATACGCCTTCTCATTGGCCTCTGAACCGGAGTTGGAGTAGTACACGCGGCTCAGGCCGGGCATCTTTTCAATCAGTTTCTTGGCAAATAGCGCGCCGGGAATGTTGCCCGCCGAACCGGCAAAGTAATTGAGTTTGACCAGTTGATCACGTACCGCGTCGGCAATGACTTCTCGGCCGTAACCCACGTTAACTGTCCACACGCCACCGGAGACCCCGTCCAGGTATTCATTACCCTTGATGTCCCAGACCCGCATGCCTTTGCCTTCGACAATTACCATAGGGTCATTGTGTTCAAGTGATTTGTGCTGGGTCAGGTGATGCCAGACGTGGCTGCGATCACTGGCAAGCACTTCATCCGCGTCAAATTCGTTCGTCATGCTGTTCATGCCAATCTCCTGCGTGGAACCTTATTATTGTCAGCGATCCGTCTGCCCATGCGGCGCCGCGATCATCCGGTAACAGGCTGTGTTCCCGAGCCAGCCTCTGATGACGAAACTAAGAGGATGGAGGCCCACGCAGATAGAACCAGTTATTACCCACCTGAGGTACCAGCCCGGCCATTGGGCTTTTGCGCCAGCGACACTGGACCAAAATCGCTGGCACCATCGCCCGGCAGGAGAGGGCCGCGCAGGCGCTTCAGCGACCTGCGCCAGCCGAATGGCAAGGCCGTTTAGGCGCAGTAGCTGCCGGCAATTATTTAAGCGTCCGGGCTAAACATTGCCCCCAGCTGTTCGGCTGCTGACTGCATGTGGCCGATGCCTTCAATCAAATCATTCAGGCTCTTGCGTGCCGTCGGCGCATGGCAGGCCAATGCCGCCACACAGCGACCGTCTCGATCACGTATCGGCACCGCGACTGCGACCATCCCGGCGACAAACTCCTCGCTGTCGATCCCCACACCGCGGCTGTTTATACGCTCCAACTCAGCCTGCAGCAGGCCCATGTCGGTGATTGTGCGCGGGGTCTGTGCCGTCAACGGCAAAGATTGCAGGAGCTGCTGACGGGCATCGCCTGGCATCTCGGCGAGGAACAATTTGCCGCTCGCCGTGCAGTGCAAAGGCACATGCGTGCCGGGCTCGACATGCAGGCGTAAGGGTTGCTGGGTTTCAACCCGATCTATATAGATCACCTGAGAGCCGTCCAGCGCCGTGAGATTGCAGGTCTCGCCCAAGGTTTGGACCAGCGCTTCAAGGACCAGCCGGTGGCGCTGCATGACCACCTCGTTGCGCATGAGCCGCAGCCCTAGCTGGCTGGCGCGAGGCCCGAGCAAGTAGGTCTTCTCATCCACTTCGCGCAATAAGAAACCCAATCGTTCCAGCGCCTGCAACAGGCGCAGCAGCGTGGCCTTGGGCGTGGCGAGGCGATGACCTAACTGCGCCAGCGACAGGGGCGCATCAGCCACGGCAATGGCTTCCAGCAGCAACAGCGCCCGCAAACTGCGATCAGGATTGGCGCTGGAATCCATATCAGCCAGCAAAATGTCTTTATCTGGTACGTTTTGTTCCATTTTTTTAATCACCTTGAAATCCTATCCCTGAATTAACTGCATGATTATAAAACAATTAACCTCAATATCCAGTGATAGCAGGGCATTGGACTCAATCGAAATATATTTCTGGCCCAACATCAATGGACCATTTTGTTCTAATTTGATTTTGAAGTTCGGTTTCACACTAATAAAAACAAAGAGGATTTCGAATGTCGCTCATCTATGACTTCGTCGTAGTGGGTGCTGGTTCTGCTGGATGCGTGCTGGCAAACCGGCTCAGCGAGAACGGACGTTACAGCGTCTGCTTGCTGGAAGCGGGCCCACCGGATCGTTATCCGTGGATCCACATCCCCATTGGCTACGCCAAAACCATGTTCCACCCTGTGTACAACTGGGGGTTCTATACCGACCCAGACCCAGGCATGAACAACCGCCGCATATACTGGCCACGCGGACGCGTCTGGGGCGGCTGCAGTTCAATCAACGGCCTGATCTACATTCGCGGCCAGCAGGCTGATTACGATGCCTGGGCTGAATCAGGTAACCCAGGCTGGAGCTGGAAGGACGTACTGCCCTACTTCCGCCGCGCCGAGAACAATGACCTTGGCCCAGGCCCGACCCGTGGTACCGAAGGTCCATTGTCTGCATCCAGCATCAAGGCTCGCCACCCACTGACGGAAGGCTTCATTAACGCTGCCAATGAGCTGGGCGTGCCGCGTACTGATGACTTTAATACCGGCGACCAGGAAGGTGTCGGTTATTACCAGCTAACCACCCGCAATGGCCTGCGTTGCAGCACGGCAGTAGCCTATCTGCGCCCCGCGCAAAAGCGCAGCAATCTGACGATAGTCTCCTTGGCCAAGGCGCATAAAGTGCTGTTTGAAGGCAACCGTGCGAAGGCAGTTGTATTTGAAAAGGACGGCCAAGTGCAGACCGTGCAGGCCCAGCGCGAAGTCATTCTAAGTGCCGGTGCATTGCAATCGCCTCAGCTTCTGCAACTCTCGGGCGTCGGTCCCAGCGAGCTACTCAAGCAGTTCTCGATTCCACTGGTCAAGGCGCTGCCTGGCGTCGGCGAAAACCTGCAGGATCACTTGCAGATCCGCCTCATGTACGAATGCACCCGTCCCATTACCACCAATGACGAGCTGCGCTCGCCCTGGCGCAAACTGCGCATGGGCTTGCAATGGCTGTTTACCCGCAGCGGACCACTGGCCATTGGCATCAATCAGGGAGGGTTGTTTACCCAAGTGCTTGCACAGAGTAAAACCCCCGATATCCAGTATCACTTTGGCACACTCAGCGCCGACTCTGCTGGCGGCAAGGTTCACCCGTTCTCGGGGTTTACCATGTCAGTTTGCCAGTTGAGGCCCGAAAGCCGTGGTTATGTGCGGATCGTTTCCAACGACCCCAATCAGCCGCCCGCCATGCAGCCCAATTACCTGTCTACGGAACTGGACCGGCAAACCGTGATAGCTGGCGTGCGCTACACCCGCAAGCTGGCGGCAACGGGGCCACTTAAAGCGCTGATAAAACGCGAATACCGGCCCGGTATCGAGCAGCAAAGTGACGAGCAGATTCTCGAGTTCTGTCGCCAATATGGTGCGACCATCTTCCACCCTTCAGGCACATGCAAAATGGGTTCTGACCCACTGGCAGTGGTTGATTCACGCTTGCGTGTTCACGGTATCCAGGGCTTACGGGTGGTCGATTGCTCGATTATGCCGACCCTGGTTTCCGGCAACACCAACGTGCCGGTGGTGATGATCGCAGAGAAAGCCTCGGCGATGATTCTTGAAGATGCCGTCCGGCCCACGCGCGTTGAGCCAAATGCGCTTCCAACGCAGCCCTCAGAAGCGCTTTGCCACGCTGTCTGAGCACCTAGGGCACTGAAGCCAACGCTGCGAGCCAATCGCCGCAAGCGGGCTTTGATGCCAAGCCAAACACATAGGAATACTGACATGTCCACGCCAAATCCCGTGCGCAAAGTCGTAGTCGCAAGTGTCATCGGCGCCACCATCGAGTGGTACGACTTTTTTCTTTACGGCGTCGTTGCCGGCATCGTGTTCAATCACCTGTACTTCCCCAGTGATGATCCGCTTATTTCCACCATGCTGGCTTACGGCACCTTCGCCGTAGGTTTTCTGAGCAGGCCAATTGGCGGGGTAATTTTCGGACATTTTGGTGACAAGATCGGCCGAAAAAGCATGCTGATCATGACCATGATGATCATGGGCGTGGCCACCTTTCTAATCGGCTTGGTGCCTACCTACGACCATATCGGTATCTGGGCACCGATTATATTGCTGCTGTTGCGCGTCTTTCAGGGCATCGGCCTGGGCGGCGAATGGGGCGGAGCCGTACTGATGGCATTTGAGTATGCCCCTGAGAAAAAACGCGGATTCTATGCCAGCCTGCCACAAATCGGCCTTGCCATCGGCTTGTGCCTTGCCTCCGGCGTGGTCGGCCTGCTGTCGTATTTTCTGACAGACGCACAGTTCCTTGAATGGGGCTGGAGAATTGCCTTCCTGCTCAGTGCAGGCCTGGTGTTTGTCGGCACCTGGATTCGCCTCAATGTCATGGAAAGCCCTGAGTTCGCCAAAGTTAAAGCGGCCAACGCCGAAGCGGCCATTCCATTTGTTGACATGATGAAGCGCTACCCGAAAAACGTGCTGGCCGGCATGGGGGCGCGATATATCGACGGGGTGTTTTTCAATGTGTTCGGGGTGTTCTCGCTCAGTTACCTGACGCAAACCCTCAATCTGCCGCGCTCTGAAGCATTAATCGGGGTCATGGTGGCGGCGGTGGTGATGTGTTTCAGCATTCCCATGTTTGGCGCGCTGTCTGATCGAATTGGCCGAACCCGGGTGTATTTCTGGGGATCATTGATTACCGCAATATCAGCCTTCCCGGCGTTCTGGCTGATGATGACCAGCGACGGCAATATGTTCACCATCTGGATGGCCATAGTGGTGCCGCTCGGGATCTTCTACGCAGCGGTCTATGGGCCAGAAGCCGCGTTGTTTTGCGAGCTGTTTGACGCCAAGGTGCGCTACACCGGCATCTCGTTCGTCTACCAATTTTCCGGGATATTCGCCAGCGGCCTGACCCCAATGATCGCCACCGCCTTGATGCGCAGCAGCGACGGACAGCCCTGGACGACCTGCCTCTACGTGCTATTCGCCGGCGCCGTTAGCGCTTACTCCGTTTGGTGGATTGGCAAACGCAAAAAACCAACGCCGACTGAGGCCGAAATGCCTGCGGCAGCGGCTGCGAGTCACTGATCCGATATTGCTATCAGTCCCGCTTCCGGCTTGCCGTTAGCGGGATTTTTGCGCCTATAAATGGCTTGAATCCCATGAAGCATCCAATAGAGCATCGCGTGCTGGCACCATCAATGCGCTAACCCTGGCTCTTGGCTAAAACCAGTAGCACTTTAAACTCTGTGTAACTCTCCACAGGAGAGCGGTCTCCCTTGCCGATCTGCAGCATGCTTTGCGCCTAGCCTGCAGAGTGGCAACCGCTGAAAACAATAACAATGCGCCACAAACGTCCAGCTGCTGAATAAGCCAGTTGGAATCTTTGCTGTGCGTTTTTTAAATGGAGCCGAACATTATTGACACTTGAGAAGAGCCACTGCCATGACGCACTACCCGACCCTGAAAGAGATGGGCATCCACGCCACAGAAACCATTAAACGCTTTAGCCTGCGCCACGAACGGGACCGCGAGGTGCTGAAGATCCACTTTCATCGCCAAGCCAATGCGCTGCGCTCTGAGAGCCAGAAATTCACCTTTGCCCGTCCACGTCAGGCCATTCCAGGGCAGAGCCGACACAGTCAAGCCTTCGCCGAGCTGGAGAGCAGCAGCCCGGTATTGCGCAGCGCGCTGGCAGAGCTCAAACAGCTAACCGCCGTTGCAGTTCAACCGCTGTCGCCAAATCAGCAGCACCAAGCGCCAGTCATGGCCGATATCAGTCAAAAAATCGAGTGCCTGGCCTGAATCAACATCAGGACTCTACAGGCTCAGCGGTTTTAGTCATGTGCGCCATCTTGCTGGCAAACAGCTGAGCCAGTGCGTCCGAGTCGCCGCCCGACTCGTCCAGCGCCTCAACCACAGCCTGCAATGTCGGCTGGGTTTTGCTCAGCAGTGCTTCAATGTACTGCTCTGGCGTAACCTGGGTATGCGCTTGATAGCGCTTAAACAGATCAAGCAATTGGCTGTTGATTGGCAGCGTCAGCGTTTCTGTGACCATCAGGTAAACCTCGTTAAACAATAGGTGTGTGCACGCGTCTGGCCCCATCCTTAGCGGGTTAACGGCCAGACCATAGAGCCAGTTCATGGCCGCTATTGGCTCCAGGAAAGCCCATGCTGGAGCGTATTTGGGCCTGCTCCAGCCCCGTTGGCCGCATAACGGGCAGCCAACTGGTCCCTTCGCCACAGCGGCTGCGTCTCTAGAATCAGGTCAATCTCCTGTTATCGAGGCCCCGCGCATGACCGACCTGACACTTGAATCTGCCAGTTGCCCAGCCACTGCCAAGTTAGTTTCTGCCCGCGAGCTGTTTGGCATCGACAGCAACATGCGCGTACCCGTGTTGCTCAAGCAGGATGATCAAGTACCGGAGATCGACAGCGCGTATCGCTTTAACCCGGAAGTGACCCAAGCGGTGCTCGCCGGCTTTACCCGCAACCGGCGCGTCATGTTGCAGGGGTTGCACGGTACGGGGAAATCCACCCACATTGAACAGATCGCCGCCCGCCTCAACTGGCCGTGCGTGCGGGTTAATCTGGATGGCCATATCAGCCGCCTCGACTTGATCGGCAAAGACGCCATCGTCTTGCGTGAAGGCAAGCAGGTTACCGAGTTTCAGGAAGGGATTCTGCCTTGGGCCCTGCGTCGCCCCATGGCCTTGATATTCGACGAATACGATGCCGGACGCCCTGACGTGATGTTTGTGATTCAGCGCATCCTCGAACGCGACGGCAAACTCAACCTGCTTGATCAGAACCAATTGATCACGCCCCATCCGCAGTTTCGCTTGTTTGCCACATCCAATACCGTTGGCCTTGGCAACCTCAATGGCCTATACAACGGCACCCAGGTGCTTAATCAGGCGCAGCTTGATCGCTGGAATATCGTTGCCACCCTTAACTACCTGCCGCCCGAAGAAGAACAAGCCATAGTCGCAGCCCGCGTTCCCCAACTGCTTGGGCTGTATGACTCAAGCCTGCTGGCCTCAATGGTTGCGGTGGCGGGCTTGACCCGTGAGGGATTCGCCTGCGGCGATCTTTCAACCCTGATGTCGCCACGCTGCGTGATTTCATGGGCGGAAAATACGGAAATCTTCGGTGATACAGCGCTGGCTTTCCGTTTGTCATTTCTCAACAAGTGCGACGAAGCCGAGCGCAGCATCGTCGCCGAGTATTACCAACGCTGCTTCGATCATGAGCTTAAAGAATCGGCCCTGCCGCAGTTGGCCCTGGCTTGAGCTCACATATGAACCAGCCGCCGCGGCGTGAGAAGCAGCAACAGCGGCTGGAAGAATTATGCGCAGCAAGCTTACGCGCACTCTCCGGCGAACGCCGCCTGCGTTACCGTGGCGCTCGTCTTGAAGTCAACGGACAGTTTGTTCCGGTTCGCGCACCGCACCTGCACCCCGACCCTGAACGCGATGATTTCTCAGCCTACCGCGGTGTCGCCGACAGTTTGGCTCTGCGCCTCAAGCATAGCGACCGAACCCTGCTGCAGACGTACCTGCCGGAACAGCCGATCGCTCGCCTGGTCCTTGAGCTGCTCGAGCAGCTGCGTGTTGAATCGCTGGTCAGTGATCGGCATCCGGGCGTGCGGCGTAATCTGATGCAGCGCTTTGCCCAGTGGAGCCAACAGTTTCTCGACTCGGGTCAAACAGACGGCCATGTGGGCCTTATGCTTTACACCTTGGCGCAAATGAGCTGGTTTCTGCTCTGTGGCGGGCGAGCCACAGAGCAAACCGAGATGTTGATCGAGGCTCCCAGGCTGAGCCTTCTCGGACATTTCGGTGCACACTTTGGCCTGTTGCGCCGCTGCCGTCATCAACAGTTGGCCTATAGCCAACATGCGCTGTTTATTGCCGACAAAGTGGTTGAACTGCTCGATCAACTTGACGCTGAACTGCTCAACAACGACGAGCGCAACGTCTCGCAAATCGCTGAGAAAACCCACCTAGCCTTTGCGTTGTTACTAGACAGTGATAACGACAGCGAGTCTGAGGACAGCGCCAACGCAAGCGCATCAGGCAACTCACGTGATAGCCAGGGTGCATTCGTCTATCAGGTATCTTGCCGCGACTATGACCGCGAAATACCTGCCCGCAGCCTGGTCCGTGACGATTTGCTAAAACAATTGCGCCTGCGCATGGACCAGCGCATGGCAACTCAAGGCCTCAATCTGCCTCGCCTGGCCAAACGCCTTAGCGCTCTGCTCGCGCGCCCACAGCGTGACGGCTGGGCGTTTGCCCAAGAAGACGGGCAAATCGATGCAGGCCGACTCAGTCGCTTGATTATCAGCCCGGAACATCGGGAAATTTTCCGCCATGAGCGCCAGCGCCCGCAAAGCGACTGTGCAGTTTGCCTGTTAATTGATAATTCGGGTTCCATGCGCAACCACATCGACGCCATCGCGTTGCTCGCAGATACCCTAAGCCGTGCCTTGGAACTTGCAGGCGCGCAGAGCGAAATACTCGGCTTCACCACCGGCCAGTGGAACGGTGGCCGACCCCTCAAGCGCTGGCGCGCAGCAGGACAACCCGCCAACCCAGGACGCCTGAATGAGCTGGAGCATCGCATCTACAAGGACGCCGACACCCCTTGGCGCAAGGCACGCCCGGGTATCGCCGCGCTGCTCAAGTCTGACTTATTCCGCGAAAGCGTCGACGGCGAAGCCCTGCTCTGGGCCCGCAGCAGGCTGCTGAAATGCGAGGCGCAACGGCGCATCCTGATCATCATCAGTGATGGCTGCCCGATGGACAGCGCCACTCACCAGAGCAATTCCAGTGACATTCTCGACCTGCACTTGAAATATGTCGCTCAGCAGATTGAACAACAATCCGAGGTCGAACTGTATGCCTTGGGCGTAGGCCTGGACCTGAGCAACTATTACCGCAACAGCCTCGAACTAGACCTGTCGAACAGTTTCGACAACCGCGTATTCGATGAAATTCTACAGCTGTTGCGCCGCGCTCTCTAAGCTGCCAGATTGGCGCTCATCTGGCTCCCTGCAACCTGCAAATCGCGCAATCGCATGCCCGCTATATCTTGGTGCAAACACCTGATTTAACTTGTTTTTTTGCCCCGCATTCGGGCATAAAAAACTGGCCCCAGACAGGCGTTAAATGTGGCCCTAAACAGCACTTCAACACAGGCGGATTATTGCTTCGGTCACCTGTAATTGACGGGAAGCAAGCACCCAGACTTGCAGCCATTTTACCCGTGAAGCATTGCTCGTCCTTGGCTCACACCCACCTGTGTGATGCCGCTTGATCTGCACTTTCGTAATCCAAAACAACTAGAACGGAGTACGCAGTTATGACAACCAACAAAGGATTAACCCGCCCCCTGGCCCTCGCCCTGTGCATTCTGGCGACTGCTTTGGGCAGCAGTCTGACTCAGGCGAAAACCTTCCGCGTTGCTGTCGGCGATGGCGCTGGTGGCACCCAACACGAACTGGGCCTCAAATTTGCTGAAGAATTGAAAACCAGAACCCAAGGCAAAGACGACGCCAAACTGTTTCTCAATGGCCAGCTCGGCAGTGAAGAAGACACCGTGAGCAACGCTGCGATGGGCACTCTGGACTTCTCGATTCTGGCGATCAACAACGTCACCCCCTTCTCGCCTTCGGTGGGGGTTCTAACATTGCCCTACATGATCCAAAGCCTCGATGATGCCGTCGCCCTGACCCAGAGCGATATTGGTAAAACCTTGATCGACAACACCGTGCGCGATGCCGGTGTACGCATCATTGGCTGGGCGTACTCAGGCTTTCGCGTGCTGACCAACTCGAAAAGACCCGTAAAAACAGTTGCAGACCTGGCAGGCTTGCAGATTCGTGTGCCGAAGAACGAAATCATGATCGACACCTACCGCGCTTGGGGTATTAACCCGACGCCAATGGCATGGTCAGAAACCTTTACCGGCTTGCAATTGAAAGTGGTGGACGGCCAGGACAATCCGTACTTGACCATTAACGCCATGAAGTTTGACGAGGTGCAGAAATACGTCACCAATCTGCGCTACCTGTTCTCCATCGAGCCACTGATTGTCAGTGAGTCGATGTTTCAGGAGCAAACGCCGGAAATGCAGCAAATCATTCTCGACTCGGGCAAAGCAGCCACGCTGCATAGCGCCAAGTGGTTGGTCGAGCAGGAAGGTAAAATCAAGCAAGAGTTGACCGCCAAAGGCATGGAAATCACCGATCCGGCCGATGGTGAGAAAGAGTGGATTGACCTGGCCGTGTCAAAAGTATGGCCAAAGTATTACGAGCAGCTCGGCGGCAAAGACCAGATTAACGTGGTGCTCAAGGCATTGGGCCGCGACGCCATCTAAGTCAGCAGGCTGTCGGTTTGCACCGGCATCTGAACGTTGCCATCGCCATCGATGAGTCGCAGACCCATCGATGGCTAACCGCTCACGCTGTAGAACGCGAAGCATCAGCCGCGTTCAGGAAGGTGTTTATGAAACCTGCCAGCCGCTTCTGGAAGATTATCGACAACCTGGAGAATTACATATGCCGGGTACTTCTGGCCCTCTTTGTAATTATCCTGTTTGCCCAAATTCTCAGCCGTAACCTGTTCAATCACTCGCTGTCCTGGACAGAAGAGTTGGTGACCTACATGTTTGTCTGGTTCGCCTTCTTTGGCGCCAGCTACGCCGCCAAACTGGCCGCCCATAATCGGGTTACATTTCAATTCAAACTGATGCCCGCCAAGATGGCTACTGCGCTTGAGACGCTCTCGGATTTGGTCTGGGTGTGCTTCAACTGCTACTTCGTCTACCTCAGCGTGATTTTCTTCATGAAGGCAAATGTCTTCTGGAAGTCACAAACCCTGGGCGTGCCGATGAAGTACCTCTACCTGATTTTACCCATCGCCTTCAGCTTGATGACTATCCGCGTACTTCAGGTCAACTACTACAAGCTGGTCAAGGGTATTGATATTCGTGACCCTGAGACTCAGGAGCTGGACAAGATAATCCATGACTCTCAAGTAGCATCAGCCAAACCAGACACCCCTAAAACAAGCCATTTGCAGGAGCGTGTCCATGGTTGACACCACGATTGTTTATATCCTGTTTGGCTCATTTATTCTGTTGCTGCTCATTGGCACGCCGATCAGCATCTCGCTGGCCGTTTCAGCCTTGGCATCCTTTCTTTACTTGGGCGAAAACCCGATCAAGTTTGTCCAGATAGCCTTCACCTCGGTAGGCTCATTTCCACTGATGGCCCTGCCGGCATTTATTCTTGCAGGCGCCTTGATGGAGGCGGCAGGCATATCCAGACGTCTTGTGGCGCTGGCAGAAAGTTTTGCTGGCCCCATCACCGGTGGTATCTCGGCTGCAGCAGTACTGGCTTGTTTGTTCTTCGGCGCCATTTCAGGCTCTGGCCCTGCCACCACAGCGGCAGTCGGCATGCTGATGATTCCGGCAATGGTCAAACGCGGCTACGCCAAAGGTTACGCCTCTGCGGTCACGGCATCATCCGGCGGCTTGGGCATCATTATTCCACCCTCTATTCCCATGGTGATATTCGGTATTTCGGCCATGGGCATGCTGCCGCCCCCTGCGGCGGTGGAGAAATACGGTGCGTTCGGCACTGTGTCGATTCCCAAGCTGTTTATCGCAGGCGTGGTACCTGGCCTGATGCTGGCCGGTGGTCTGCTGATCATGAACTACTTTCGCTGCAAATCGCTGGGGTACGTCGGCAGCAAGGAAGGCTGGTCATCCAGCAAAATATTCAAGGCCATGAGGGAAGGATTCTGGTCGATGCTGGCGCCGTTCGTGATTTTAGGCGGCATCTACACAGGCCTGTTCACCCCAACCGAATCAGCCATTGTGGCGATTTTCTACACCCTGTTTGTTGGCCTGTTTATCCACAAAGAACTGCGGATCAAAGACATTTTCAAATCACTGGAAACCACCACATGGATCACCGGCCGGGTACTGGTCATTCTGTTCACGGCCACGGTGTTCGGTCGGCTATTGGTGGAGAATCAAATTCCAGCGGTGGTGGCAGATTCCATGCTAAGCCTGACGGATAACATCTACCTGATCTGGATACTGATCATTGGCTTCTTGTTATTTGTCGGCATGTTCATGGAAACCCTCGCCGCGATCATGATTCTGACCCCGGTAATCTTGCCGATCACTTACACCTTGGGCATTGACCCGGTGCACTTTGGTATCGTACTGATCTGCTGCCTGAGCATTGGTTTTATGACGCCACCCATGGGCGAAAACCTGTTTATTGCATCCGGGATATCCGGCACCGCAATCGAGGATATATCCAAGCGTGCCCTGCCATTCGTTGCAGTGTTAACCATTGCCACCTTTATCATCGCCTGCATCCCGGCAATCAGCCTGACACTGCCCAGAATGCTCGGCTATTGACCGAGCCCAGCGAAAACAAAAATGGCCCGATTCAAGGGCCATTTTTGTTTGGAGTGATCAAAGCCATGAAGCCTGCTCGCAACCAAAGCTGCGTCTAGATTTAAGGTCGATAGGGGTATAACAGGCGCTCGGCCAGCGCATCCGCCACCCGCGCGGGTGGGCGCTTATCGGCTTGCGCATGGGCAAATATCTCGGTCAAGCGTGAAGCGATTCTGGCTAAATGTGCAGTGACCGAAGACAAGTCTTCACCTTGGTGATTGAGGGCGACGTAAATCAGTCCACCGGCATTAATCACATAATCTGGTGCATACAGAATGCCTCGGGCTTCAAGGGCTTCGGAAATATCCGGGCTGGCCAGTTGGTTATTGGCCGCGCCAGCAACTGCAGAGCAGCGCAACTTAGCCACTGCCTGGGCATCAAGCACACTGCCCAAGGCACAGGGCGCGAGAATGTCACAAGGCACACTGAGTATTTCGCTATTCGCCACGGGATGGGCGCCAAATTGCTCTATCGCCAGCTCAACCTTGCCCAAATCCAAATCACTGACCAACAACTCGGCGCCAGCGGCGTGTAATTGTTCAGCCAAGGCATAGCCGACATTGCCCAAGCCTTGAATCGCCACGCGCAAGCCCTCCAGATCATCAGATCCCAGACGCGCATAGGCCGTGGCCCGAATGCCGGCAAAGACGCCCATTGCTGCGTGGGGTGATGGGTCACCCGCTTGCGTGGTACTGGTAACATGCTGCGTGGCCTGGGCAATGCAATCCATGTCTGCACTGGACGTGCCACTGTCCATAGCCGTGATGTAGCGGCCATTGAATGTCTCGATAAGCCGGCCAAAGGCCTCAAACAGGGCTGAACGGTCATTTACATGGGCGGGTCGCATGATCACGGCTTTACCACCGCCCTGTTTCAAGCCCGCCAGCGCTGCTTTATAACTCATGCCCTGGGCAAGACGCAGCGCATCCTGCACCGCCAATTGAGTCGTGGCATAGGGAAGGAATCGGCACCCACCCAACGCAGGTCCCAGCTGGGTGTTATGTATCGCAATAATTGCCTTGAGCCCTGTGTGCGGGTCCTGTGCAACATGCAGGGTCTCAAATTGGGCGGCGTCCATGATGTCAAACATGATATGGCTCCCATGGGCCTGCATGCGCCGCGTTGCAGCGAAACAGTCACAGCCCCTATTACGGACTGAAGCAAGTATAGCTAGCCGCTACTGGTACAACTGACAGCCTGAGCATAAGCCGCTGCGGCGCCCTACTCTGTTTGCATAAGCAGGATGGTTTAATAGCCCGATACAAGCCGTACTCGACCTCGCGCATTTCCACTGCAAGGGACTGGACGCCGCGCCACAACAGGGTTACAAATGGCACATCAGAGGGATGCCATGAGCCCACGCGAACGCTGCCTTGCCTGTCTTGCACAAAGCCCGCCTGCATTGTTTGAGGCTGCGCTGTGGCTTGCGGCTGAGCATGATTCAAGCGTGCAGCCCGAGGATACACTGGCGCAGCTTAATGACCTGCTGCATCAGGTCCGATCGCGACTGCCGCACCTGCCAGCAGCGGAATTGGCAATGCCCTTGCTGCGGTGTTTGAACGACCTGGATTTCCACGAAGATGACACTGCCCCCTTACGGCCCCAAGCGAGTTTGCTGCACCTGGTAATGCGGCGGCGTCGAGGACAGCCTCTGGCACTGGCGATCATCGCCTTGGAACTGGCCCAACGTCTGGGCATTGCGCTGCAAGGGGTGAGTTTTCCGGGACACTTTCTCGTTCGCGCCGTTGGTGCCGATCATCTGCTCGACCCCTGCAGTGGCAGGCGCTTATACACTCAGGATTGCCGGGCCTTGCTCATAGGTTATTTTGGTGACAGCAAAGCGCTGCAAGCGGAACATTTGGCCCCTTGCAATGCTCAGAGCATTATCCAGCGGATGTCGCGCAATCTGCGGCACTTGCATGTACAGGATAATGATTACCTGGCAGCACTCAAAGATGCCGAGCGGGTATTACAACTCGGCCCTCCCAGCATGGCTGACCATTTGGCCCGCGCCGATATTTACCAACAACTGGCGTGCCCACAAGGCGAGCGTTTTGATGTGGAGCGCGCCTTGATGCTCTGCGACGGCAGCACCGAGCAGCTTACCCTCAGCCAGCGCCTGCGCAAGCTGGGCCATGCCCAACCCCTGCACTGAGGTTGCGCTATAACAGCCCCTGGGCTTTAGCGCTGGCAACTGCTTGCGTACGGCGTGCCACGCCGAGCTTACCGTTGATACGCCGGGCATGGGTTTTCACCGTGTGCAGCGATATAAACAGTTGATCGGCCACTTCTTGATTGGAACAGCCCTGGGCGATCAACTTCAGCACTGCAAGCTCGCGGCTGCTCAATAGGTTCTCTGCAGGACCACTGACAACCTCAGCTACAGCCTCGCCGCGCTGAGACCACAAACCTTGGTAGTTCAGGCGTGCCATCAACTCACGCAACTGCTGACGGGCCTGCATCTCGCCTGCTGTGTCGTCCATCACCTCACAGGCTCGGGCCAATAATGACCACAGCTCGCACGCGACGGCCAATCGTCCCTGCGCGGTCACCTCATCGAGCATTTGCCGCACAGGCCCACGTACATCCTCACCCTCGCCGAGGTCAACATTCAACAGTGAGTAGCGCAGACGAACGATCAGCTCAGGGTAATATTGCGGTGGCAACATGCCCTGCTCACGCTTGTGGTAAGCAAGCACGCGGGTAAGCGCCTGCCGCGCACGTTTACGATGGCCTTGCCATATCCATAGCTGACTGCTGGCCAAGAGCAAAACGCCGCGGTACAGGGTATCTGCCACACGATGGCGCTGCATCAGACGCTCGGCCTCGGCAAGCAACGCGAAGGCACCGGAGATATCATCCTCAGAGGCTGCCAGCTCTGCCATCGCCAGGTAACTGTAAAAAGCGCCCGGATCGCCGTACTCCAGGGCTTCATTCAAGGCCGTACGCAACAGTGCGCGCGCCTTATCAAGTTGCCGCTGACGAATAGCCAAGCGCCCGAGCCGCAGATGAATGCGCCCCCATACCGGGGTTTTGCGCAAGGCTTGATGCTGGTATTGATCACGCACCCGCCCCAATAGCGCCTGGGCTCGAACAAACTCGCCACGCACCTCAAGCAGTAAGGCGTGATCCAGTTCAAGTAACGCCTCAAACACCGCACTGCCACAACTGCGAGCGAGCTTAAGGGCTTCGTAGCCCAGTTGCTGGGCTTCATCGAGACGGCCTTCACCAATCGCGATCTGGGTCAGCACCGAGCGACAGATAAGCGCTTGCGCCCAGGCACTTTCCGGCAGCCACTGGAGCGCCTGCTGCAGATGCTTGATTGCTTGATCACTCTGTACGCGCGAGCAGGCTTCAACACCTTTTAACGCCTGCCACTGGGCGAAAAATTCAGTGGTTCGCTCAGGCTCGGGCTGCGGCTGAAACCGAGCCAAGGCAGCGCTGCACTCCCCTGCCTCATCCAGACGCCCCGCCAGGAGTAATATCCACGCATTCAAGACCACCAAACGCGGAGTACTCATCAGCAAATCTTCTGGCAAATCTTCACGCCAGCGTAATATCAGGCCGATATCTTTTCCCTGGAGCAGGTTTTCCTCGGTGAAACGCTCAAGAAAACTTGCCGCCACTTCCGGTTGACCCGCCGAGAGTGCATGCTCGACTGCCGAGGGAATATCCCCATTCACGGCAAACCATTGGCTGGCATGCAAATGGATAGCAGTTGCCGGCGCACGGGACGAACAATGGCGAAGCTGCGCAGCCAGCGGTGCAAACAACTCGAACCAATCACCATGATCGTCCATCGGCTGAATAAACAGGCCGCGTATACGCAGCGCTTGAAGCCAATTCGCGCCCTCACCCACACCCAGTACGTGCTCGCACAACTCGGCGTTAAAATGCGATAGCTGCGCCAATTGCAGCAGTGCCTGACGCAAGTCGGCATCCAGCCCCGTGAGGACTTCATGCTCAATATAATCAAGCAAAACACTGCAACTGCTGCTTAGCTCAAGCGGACTCTCATAGCGCGAATGACTGGCGGCCAGATGTAGCAAGCGCATGGCTGCCGGCCAACCTGCGCACAGCTCGAATAATTGCGCGGCATGGGCCAGGTGTGGCGCATCGATATTGCCCAACCATTCGCACAATTCTTCGTAACTGAACACCAGCTCGTTGCCACCGAGCTCAAACAGTTCGCCCTCCAGCAGCAACCTCGGAAGATTGCACTGAGGTCGGCGCCGACTGGTCAACCACCAGCCAATAGAATCCGAGGCGCTGCCGATCAAGCGGTCGAGGTGATTGTCCAGTAACTCATTGGGCTCGCGCGCGTAATCATCAAGAATGATCCACAACTTGCGACGCTCCGCAGCGATAGCCCGCAAAAGCTGATCAGCCGAGAGGTCGTGGGAATAGCCCAGCGCGCTGGATAATTGCAGACACAGCTCATCGCTACTCCAGGACGCACCGGCACAATTAAGCCAGATCACGGTGCGCTCGGGTGGACACTCGCGCGCGCAATCCGCCAGCAGTACCGACTTACCGAAACCTGCCGGCGCCACCATTAAGCGCAGACGACAGTTCTCAGCCAACAGCCGTTGCCGTAAACGCGAACGAATAACGTGCCCAAGTGGCACTTTGGGTAATGTGGTTTTGGCGCAGACTTGAAGTGCCACGCCAGCGGAGAATGCGTAAGCGCTCATAGCCACTCATGGTTATTGTTATGGAGCAGATAGCATAGGACGCTAACGTCTATCTCGCGCGTTAGAAAGCTCAATAAAGCCGACTGATGGCCGGCAATAAAAAAAGCGGCCATAAAAGGCCGCTTAAAATGGAGTCAGTCAGATGAAACCTGAATCAGCGCACCCCGGATGCGCGTAGCGCTGCTGGCGTGTAGTCAGCAACACTGGATTTGAAACCAAACTCGTAGGCGGTGCTTTCTTCGTTTTTCATGCCCAACACCAAATAGCGCCCGGCAATGATGTCGTACAGCGTCTCGACTGTGTAGCCTGACATCTGCCGCGGGTAGTAATACTGGGCATGACCTTCAGCGACGCGCCAGAGTTGGCCGCGACCGTCGTAGTGATCAACCAGGGCGATCTCCCAACTGTCTTCATCAACATAGAAGTGGCGTTTGGCGTAGATATGCCGCTCCCCCGACTTCAGCGTGGCTTCGACTTCCCACACCCGGTGCAACTCATAACGGGTGAGATCCTGGTTGATATGCCCGGCTTTGATGATCTCGTCATATTTGAGCTTCGGCGAATCAAGCTTGTAGGCATTGTAGGGAATATACATTTCCTTCTTGCCGATCAGCTTCCAGTCGTAACGATCGGGAGCGCCAGAAAACAAATCGAAGTTGTCAGCAGTGCGCATGCCATCAGATGCGGTGCCTGGACCATCGTAGGCAACTTGAGGAGCACGGCGCACACGGCGCTGACCGGCGTTATAGATCCACGCCAGTCGCGGCTCTTTAACCTGATCAATGGTCTCGTGCACCAATAACACATTACCGGCCAAGCGCGACGGTGCTGTCACCCGCTGCTTAAAGTAAAGCAGGATATTATTGGTCTTGGCTGGGTCCGAACCTTCCAGTTCGGTTGGGAATGCCACCTCATCCTCGAACTTGACCAGGCTATAAGAGCCATTCACCTGCGGCGTTGCCTGAGCAATATGCCGGCGCACGTTACCCCCGCGGTAACGGGTGATATGGTTCCAGATCACCTCGACTCCGGTCTTCGGGATAGGGAAAGCGTAGTAGCGGCTGTCACTGAAGTTTTGCAGGCCATTACCGCCATCGACACCGACGGTATTGAGCGCACTTTTCTTAGCGGCAGCGTAAATTTCAGGCGGTGCGCCTGCGGTGCGGTGGGTGGTGTACACCGGCATCCTGTAGGTTTGCGGATAACGCTTGAACATCGCCTGCTGCCCCGCAGACAACTTGTCTTTGTACTGTTCAAAGTTACTCGCTGTAATGACGAACAACGGCTTCTCGTCAGCAAAGGGGTCACTGATAAAACCTGCAGCATCCACGCTGCCTGCTGTTTTCGGCAAACCACCATCCCATGCCGGAATGGTGCCCTCGGCGTTGCCGGCTTTTTCCCCGCCTAGCGGGGTCAAGCTTGCACCTAACTGGGCAGCTTCCTGCTCAGACACGGCGGCCATCACACTGCTTGCCAGCAGTGTCAGGAACAACGCGCCTGCTGATAGGATTCTTGTGTTTTTCATCGATTACGGATCCTTTGGTTATCGTTGATCAGAAGTTCACGCCAAAGCTCAGAGCAACGAAATCACGGTCGGTAATCACGTTGTAGTCGCCACCGAAGAAGTCGGTGTAACTGAGGCTGGCGTTATAGGTATTCTGGTATTCGGCGTTCAAGCCGACGCTGATCGCCTTGCTGCCCTCGGTAAAGTTGGGCCCATAACCACTGACGTCATGGGACCAGGCCAAGCTCGGGGTCAGGTTGATACCGGCGAATACGTTGTTGTAATCGGCACTGGCGCGCAAACGATAGCCCCATGAACTCGAAGTGTAGAAACCATCGTCATTGCACTCGTCGGGGTTGGCGGCATTGAAGGCTTCACAAACACCCGGTGCGGTGAACTCGCCGGCACCAAAAATGGGGTCACGGCCGAAGCGCACATCACCGACGTCATCGCTGATGCCACTGATGTAGTTGTAGCCCACTTCACCCACCAGTGTCAGGCGGCTTGCCCCCAGCACCCGGTCGATAAATTGCACAGCACTAATCTGCGCCTGAGTCACTTCACGGCGCTCATAACCATGAAGATCTGCGGAAGATACGTTCTGCGACTCGCCGGAAACGAAGATTGGTGAGAACGGCAAGCCCAATGCGCCAAAGGACATATCGGTGGAGTTGATTTGCAGCGGCATATTTGGCCGGTAGCTCAACTCACCCGAAACGGCGGTGCCATCCACATTCGTGGCGAAGCTCAAACCGTATAGGCGAATATCTTCCGGGTACTCGATAAAGTAACGCGCATCAGGGGCCCCCGGGATAAATGCAGCGCTGGGTGAGGTGGTGCGAATGGTGCTGAACACTGGGCCTCGGCTGTGGTAATTCATGGTGTACAGGCCAAACTCAGTGTCGTTCAGTGATTCGGCAAACCAGCGCAGGGCTAAACCATACTGGCCACTGTCGCGCGCATCGCGGTCACCGGCACGGGGAATGTAAGCGTTATCGACAAAAGAGTTGGTCGACTCACCCACCGGTAAGTCGGGGCCCGCAACCACTAAGCGATCCTCACAACCATCGGCGACCACGTCTGAAGTCGAGAAGAACGTGCCACAGTTATCCGCAACCGTCTGGTCCCACTCCAGTTGGTAGAAGGCTTCCATGCTCACGTTGTCGGTCAGGCTTTGCGAAACATAGAGCATGTTGACCGGAATCAAACCCTCCTTGATTTCTGCACCCGGACGGCGAAAGGCTGCCGCATCGATCGGATTGATTGAGTTGATCGAGTTTTGAATAAAGGTACTTTCACCCCAACTGACAACCTGCTTACCGGCACGCACGCTGCCAGGCAAATCGCCAATGGTGTAATTGTGGTAGATAAAGGCATCGAGAATCTCGGCCCCTGACGACTGCGCCGCTTGTTTGCGGTTATGGTCGTCAATGTCATAGAACAGGCGGCTTTCATCCTTGGTTTCGAAGTCGTACCAGTATTTACCGCGGACAAAAATACCGGTGTCGCCGTACTTCAACTCAAGGTCATGAATGCCCTTGAAGATCTTCGAGAAGGTTTCACCTTTCTTGAAATTCAGCCGGCCATCATCTGAAGTCCGTGATGATGCATTGCCACCCATCGCCGTTGAGATGAAGTCTTTGTCGCCATCACGGGTAGCCCAACTGGCGCCCACGGACAGTGAAGAATCGAACTGCCCTTCAATCGGTCCCATGGTGAAATTCACCGCTTGTGCTTGTGCTGTGCAACCGAGCGCAACGGCTACTGCCAGTGCACGGGGTTGAAACAATGCATGTCTTGTTTTTGTTGTCATGCGACGCTCCTGAAAGCGATGTGTTGAGTGTTGCCGCCAACCTAACCAGAGCGACCCCGAGCGATAAGCGCCCGAAAGAGGTATTTTGAATGTCAGCCGAAAGAGTGAATCCCCCCGCCAATTCGAGGTTTCAGGACGTAGATCGGCCGGCACAATGGTGTGTTATTGAATGACTGAATAATGCACGCCCCCACAGGGCACTTAACCTGGCCAGGGCAAATCCGCTGCTGACGCTGTCAATTCGGCGCAGCCTAAGCCTTGCTCTGACTAGTGCCGAGCACGACCGTATCAATACCAATACACCGTATTGAATACGATACAATGAAGGTGGACTTCCGGCATCAGTGGCCTTGCTTAAGTTGGCGAAACCGAGGTCGGGTGAAGTGTATTGATTTCAATACAAAACGAATAAAACTGCATTCTTTATAATTTCTCAAGTCATTGATTTTATTGATTAATTTATCAATGGCACTCACCTTGCAGACAATTTTCACAACACGCTCGCCGACTGCGGGCATTTGAATCATCGCCTGCAACAGAAACGGGCGAGACTGTCACTTGAGGAGTTCACATGAGCGAATTGCGTTTTACCGTCGAGCACGAATGGCTGCGTCAAGAAGCAGATGGCCTGGTAACCGTTGGCATCACCGCCTTTGCCCAAGAAGCACTGGGTGACGTGGTATTCGTTCAATTGCCGGACGCGCAAAGCTACAGCGCTGAAGCCGAAGTCGCGGTGCTGGAATCGGTTAAAGCCGCCAGCAACATCACCATGCCGCTTGACGGTGAAGTGGTTGAAATCAATAGCGACCTCGAAGCCAGTCCTGAACTGGTCAACGAAGACCCGCTGGGTAAAGGCTGGTTCTTCCGTTTCCGTCCGGCCAACCCAAGCGCCATCAATGACCTGCTCGACCAGGCGGCTTACGACCGCCTGCTTAACGCCAACGCTGACGCCTGAGGCTAGCTGATGACTGACCTGACCACTGAAAACGAATTTATCGCCCGTCATATCGGCCCGCGCGACGCTGATGTTGACGCCATGCTCCAGCAACTTGGCTTTGACTCGCTCGATGCACTCAGCGCCAGCGTTATCCCTGAAAGCATCAAAGGCACCAGCGTACTGGGCCAGACGCCAGGCCTGAGCGAAGCCGATGCATTGGCCAAGATCAAAGGCATCGCCGCCAAGAACCAACAGTTCAAGACCTTTATTGGTCAGGGCTATTACGGCACCCATACGCCGTCGCCGATCCTGCGCAACCTGCTGGAAAATCCAGCCTGGTACACCGCCTACACACCTTATCAGCCAGAAATTTCCCAAGGTCGCCTGGAAGCACTGCTTAACTTCCAAACCCTGGTCAGTGATCTGTCTGGCTTGCCAATCGCCAACGCATCACTGCTCGACGAAGCCACCGCTGCCGCCGAAGCCATGACCTTCTGCAAGCGTTTGTCGAAGAACAAGGCCAGCAACAGCTTCTTTGCATCCAGGCATTGCCACCCGCAGACCCTCGATGTACTGCGCACCCGTGCCGAACCACTGGACATCGAAGTTGTGGTCGGCGATGAAGCCGAGATCACCGATGCCAGCGCTTACTTCGGCGCCCTGCTGCAATACCCGGCGAGCAATGGCGACATCTTTGACTACCGCGCTCTGGTTGAGCGTTTCCACGCCGCCAATGCGCTGGTTGCAGTGGCCGCTGACCTGCTGGCCCTGACCCTGCTGACGCCACCCGGCGAGTTTGGTGCAGACGTTGCCTTGGGCAGCGCTCAGCGTTTCGGTGTACCGCTTGGTTTCGGCGGCCCACACGCGGCCTACTTTGCCACTCGCGACGCCTTCAAGCGTGACATGCCTGGCCGTCTGGTCGGTGTTTCGGTTGACCGTTTCGGTAAGCCTGCGCTGCGCCTTGCCATGCAAACGCGCGAGCAACATATTCGCCGCGAGAAGGCCACCAGCAACATCTGTACCGCTCAGGTTCTACTGGCCAACATCGCCAGCATGTATGCGGTGTATCACGGCCCACAAGGCTTGACCCGCATCGCCAAACGCGTACATCAGATGACTGCAATCTTTGCCCAGGGTCTGGCGAAGCTGGGTTATGCAGTCGAGCAAGAAAACTTCTTCGACACCCTGACCATCGCATCGGGCGAGAAAACGGCTGCGCTGCACAAGCATGCACACGAGCTGTCGATCAACCTGCGCGTGGTTGATGCCCAGCGGGTTGGCGTTTCATTTGACGAAACCACTGATCAAGCCGCGCTTGAAAGCCTGTGGGAAGTCTTTGCCGAGCCAGGCAACAGCCTGCCAAGCTTTGCTGAACTGGCTAAAGCGGTGGCGACTCGCTTGCCACAAGCATTGCTGCGTCAATCGGCCATTTTGAGCCATCCGGTATTCAACCGCTATCACTCGGAAACCGAGCTGATGCGCTACCTGCGCAAGCTGGCTGACAAAGACCTGGCGCTGGATCGCAGCATGATCCCGCTGGGCTCTTGCACCATGAAGCTCAACGCTGCCAGCGAAATGATCCCGGTCACCTGGGCTGAATTCGGCAACCTGCACCCCTTTGCGCCGACCGAGCAAAGCCAGGGTTACCTGCAACTGACCGACGAACTGGAAGCGATGCTTTGCGCTGCCACCGGTTATGACGGTGTATCGCTGCAGCCAAACGCCGGCTCACAAGGTGAATACGCAGGCCTGCTGGCGATTCGCGCCTACCACATCAGCCGTGGCGACGATCAGCGCGATATCTGCCTGATCCCGCAATCGGCGCACGGTACCAACCCGGCCACCGCGAGCATGGTTGGCATGCGCGTTGTAGTGACCGCATGCGATGCCCGTGGCAACGTCGACATTGAAGACCTGCGTGCCAAGGCGATCGAACACAAGGATCGTCTGGCTGCATTGATGATCACCTACCCGTCGACCCACGGCGTGTTTGAAGAAGGCATCCGCGAGATCGCCCAAATCATCCACGACAACGGCGGTCAGGTGTACATCGACGGCGCCAACATGAACGCCATGGTCGGCCTCTGCGCCCCAGGTCAGTTCGGCGGCGACGTATCGCACCTTAACCTGCACAAAACCTTCTGCATCCCGCATGGCGGTGGTGGCCCAGGTGTTGGCCCTATCGGCGTGAAGGAACATTTGATTCCGTTCCTGCCAGGCCACGCCAACATGGCGCGTAAAGAAGGTGCGGTCAGCGCGGCGCCATTTGGTAGCGCAAGCATTCTGCCTATCACCTGGATGTACATCAGCATGATGGGCGGCGAAGGCCTCAAGCGTGCTTCGCAGCTGGCAATCCTCAATGCCAACTACATCGCCCGTCGCCTTGAAGAACACTACCCAGTGCTCTACAGCGGCACCAACGGCCTGGTTGCCCACGAGTGCATTCTCGACATTCGCCCAATCAAAGACGCCAGCGGCATCAGCGTTGATGATGTGGCCAAGCGCCTGATCGATTTCGGTTTCCACGCGCCGACCATGTCGTTCCCGGTGGCGGGCACCTTGATGATCGAGCCGACTGAAAGTGAATCGAAAGAAGAGCTGGATCGTTTCTGCGACGCGATGATCGCCATTCGTGACGAAATTCGCGCAGTAGAACGCGGTGACCTCGACAAGGAAAACAACCCGCTGAAAAACGCCCCGCACACCGCGCTTGAGCTGGTCGGTGAGTGGACGCACAGCTACAGCCGTGAGCAGGCGGTGTACCCAGTTGCCTCGCTTATCGACGGTAAGTACTGGCCGCCAGTGGGCCGGGTCGACAACGTGTTTGGCGATCGCAACCTGATTTGCGCTTGCCCGTCGATCGAAGCCTACCAGGACGCCTAAAGCAGCACCCAGCAAACGCCAGCGACAGTTGCGGGCGTTTGTTACGGGGCCTTAAACCGCCCCATTTATTCAAACCCGGCGGGTTAATCACCCGCCAGGTGGATTGCCGGCATCAACCATGACGGCAACCAACAACTGAAGGCCAACCCGCACTCAGTCATGCGTCAAGACCAGGTATCAAAGCACAACCGTAACCCTTACCACAGCAGCACATTCCACTCGCAAAACCACTGCAAACTGCCCCTATCCCGCGCAGGCTACCCCTGACGCTAACAACAACAAAAAGGTGCGTTCCATGGAATTTATCAACACATTAGTTAACTCAATAAACGGACTCGTCTGGGGCCCGCCGATGCTGGTGGCGATTCTCGGCACAGGCCTGTTCCTGATGATTCGCCTGAAGTTTATGCCGATCAGCAAGATTGGCGCAGGCTTCAGCTTGATGTGGCAAGGCCGCAAGAAAGACGACGACGCCAGTGGCGAAATCAGCCCCTTTCAAGCCTTGATGACCTGCCTCGCTGCCACAGTCGGCACCGGTAACATTGCCGGTGTGGCCACTGCTATTTTCCTCGGTGGCCCCGGCGCCCTGTTCTGGATGTGGTGCACCGCACTGGTCGGCATGGCAACCAAGTACTGCGAAGTGGTGCTGGCGGTGCACTACCGCGAAAAAGATGAGCGCGGCGAACACGTCGGCGGTCCGATGTACGCGATCAAAAATGGTCTGGGCAAAAAGTGGCTATGGCTCGGCACTGCATTCGCCATCTTTGGCGGGCTGGCAGGCTTTGGCATCGGTAACATGGTTCAGGTCAACAGCATGGCCCATGCCCTTGAGAGCACCTTCGATATCCCGCTGTGGGTGACCGGGGTTGTGAGCATGGTCGCTGTCGGTCTGGTTATCCTTGGCGGCATCAAGCGTATTGGCGTGGTTGCCGCAGCACTTGTTCCTTTTATGTGCATCGCCTACATCGTCGCCTCAATCGTGGTGCTGGTTGTCTTTGCTGACCAAATCCCCAATGCCTTCAACCTGATCTTCACCCACGCCTTCAGCCCAGCAGCAGCCACCGGTGGTTTCGCCGGTGCGGCAGTGATTGCGGCGATCCGCTTTGGTGTCGCCCGGGGTATTTTCTCCAACGAAGCAGGCCTCGGCACTGCCGGTATCGCTCAAGCTGCTGGCACCACCAACAGCCCGGTGCGCTCTGGCATGATCGGCATGCTCGGCACCTTTATCGATACCCTGGTGATCTGCACCATGACCGGCCTGGCGATCATCTGCTCTGGCGTTTGGACCAGCGGTGTCAGCGGCGCAGCCCTTTCGGCATCGGCCTTCGAGTCCGCCATGCCGGGTTTTGGCGGTGCATTTCTGAGCATTGCGCTGGTGGTGTTTGCCTTCACGACTATTCTTGGCTGGAGCTACTTTGGCGAGCGCTGCTGGGAATTTATGGTTGGCACCAAAGCGATCATGCCATTCCGGATTATCTGGGTGCTGGCCGTGCCGTTTGGCGCTATTGCCCAACTCGACTTTGCCTGGCTGCTGGCTGACACCCTGAATGGCTTGATGGCCCTGCCGAACCTGCTCTCGCTGTTACTGTTGAGCCCTATTGTGGTCAAGCTGACCCGCGATCACTTCAACCCGGACATCGTCAAGCGCAGCGTCGACTCGCTGCAACGCTGACTCACTATGGCGCGAGCGATAAGCGCTCGCGCCCGACTTTAAGGACACCTGCAATGTTCTACAAAAGCCTGACTCTGAACGAATATGATCCAGCACTCGCGCGTGCACTGAATGCCGAAGACCGCCGCCAGGAAGATCACATCGAACTGATCGCCTCGGAAAACTACACCAGCCCAGCGGTAATGGAAGCTCAGGGCAGCGGCCTGACCAACAAATACGCTGAAGGCTACCCGGGCAAGCGTTATTACGGCGGCTGTGAGCACGTCGATGTGGTCGAAAGCCTGGCCATCGAGCGTGCCAAGCAACTGTTCGGCGCCGATTACGCCAACGTCCAGCCCCATTCGGGCTCCTCCGCGAACTCAGCGGTGTACCTGGCACTGCTGCAAGCAGGTGACACCATTCTCGGCATGAGCCTGGCCCACGGCGGCCACTTGACCCACGGCGCCAAAGTGAGCTCATCGGGCAAGCTCTACAACGCCATCCAGTACGGCATCGACGAACAAGGCCTGATTGATTACGCCGAAGTTGAACGCCTCGCCGTCGAGCACCAACCGAAAATGATCGTGGCGGGCTTCTCCGCGTATTCGCGCACCCTGGACTTCGCCCGTTTCCGTGAAATCGCCGACAAAGTGGGCGCTTACCTGTTTGTCGACATGGCGCACGTTGCCGGTCTAGTCGCGGCAGGCCTGTATCCGAACCCGCTGCCGTACGCCGATGTTGTCACCACCACGACCCACAAAACCTTGCGCGGTCCACGTGGTGGTCTGATCCTGGCCAAGGCGAACGAAGCCATCGAGAAGAAACTCAACTCGGCGGTGTTCCCCGGCAGCCAGGGCGGTCCGTTGATGCACGTTATCGCGGGCAAGGCAGTGTGCTTCAAAGAAGCCATGGAGCCCGGTTTCAAGACCTACCAGCAGCAAGTGATCAACAACGCCCGGGCGATGGCTGAAGTATTTATCGGCCGGGGATTTGAAGTGGTTTCCGGTGGTACTGACAACCACCTGTTCCTGCTGAGCCTGATCAAGCAAGGCCTGACGGGCAAAGCCGCTGATGCGGCCTTGGGCGATGCCCACATCACCGTCAACAAAAACGCGGTGCCCAACGACCCACAGTCACCTTTTGTCACCTCGGGTATTCGCATTGGCACCCCGGCCGTGACCACGCGCGGCTTTAAAGAAGGCGAGTGCCGTGAATTGGCTGGCTGGATCTGCGACATTCTTGATGAACTGGACAACCCAGCCGTAATCGAACGTGTACGTGGTCAGGTAAGCGAGTTCTGCAAGACCTTCCCGGTCTACGCTGACTAAGTAAGGCACTCTACAGAGCGCCTCACACGCAACTATTGATGCGGTCTGCTGCCACAAGCGCAGACCTGCGAGGTTTTATGTCACTCAGTGTTTTTGACTTGTTCAAAATCGGTATCGGCCCTTCCAGCTCACACACGGTTGGACCGATGCGTGCCGCCGCTCGTTTTGTCGAAGGCCTGCGCCGCGATGAACTGCTCACCACGACCGAGCGGGTTAATGTCGAACTCTACGGATCTCTGGGCGCGACCGGCAAAGGCCACGGCAGCGACAAAGCCGTGCTACTTGGCCTGCTTGGTGAACAACCCGACAACGTCGACACCAGCACCATTGATCAACGCTTAAAAGCGATTCGAGCCGCAGGAGAACTTGATTTACTCGGCGAAAAAACCATTCGCTTTGTCGAGAAAGAACACCTGGCGATGATCCGCAAGCCCTTGGCGTTTCATCCCAATGGCATGATCTTCCGAGCATTCGATCAAGCCGGAATACAGATTCGCAGCCGCGAGTATTATTCGGTTGGCGGCGGCTTTGTGGTGGACGACGAAGCTGCAGGCGCCGACCGCATTGTTGAAGATCAAACCAAACTGCCCTACCCGTTCACCACCGGCAAGCAACTGTTGGCCCACTGTGCCGAACATAGCCTGTCGGTTAGCCAGGTAATGCTTGCCAATGAAGCGGCCTGGCGTCCCGAAGCGGAAACCCGCGAGCGCCTGCTGAAGATTTGGCAGGTGATGCAAGATTGCGTCACCGCGGGCTGCAACAACGAAGGCATCATGCCCGGCGGTCTGAAGGTTAAACGCCGAGCAGCGGCCCTCTATCGTCAGCTGTGCAAAAACCCGGAAGCGAACATGCGCGATGCGCTGAGCGTGCTCGATTGGGTCAACCTGTATGCATTGGCCGTCAATGAAGAAAACGCCAGCGGCGGCCGCGTAGTCACCGCGCCTACAAATGGAGCGGCGGGTATTATCCCGGCTGTGATGCATTACTACACCCGCTTTATCAGCGGTGCCAATGACGATGGCGTGGTGCGTTTTCTGCTCACTGCAGCCGCCATCGGTATCCTCTATAAAGAAAATGCCTCGATCTCCGGTGCCGAGGTGGGTTGTCAGGGTGAGGTCGGTGTGGCGTGTTCCATGGCTGCCGGCGCCTTGTGCGAAGTGCTTGGCGGCAGCGTGCAGCAAGTTGAAAACGCTGCGGAAATCGGCATGGAACACAACCTCGGCCTGACCTGCGACCCGGTCGGCGGCTTGGTCCAAGTGCCCTGCATTGAACGCAACGCGATGGGCTCGGTTAAAGCCATCAATGCCGTGCGCATGGCATTGCGCGGCGACGGCCAGCACTTTATTTCACTGGATAAAGTGATTCGGACCATGCGCCAGACCGGCGCTGATATGAAAAGCAAGTACAAAGAAACCTCTCGCGGCGGCCTTGCCGTGAACATCATCGAATGCTGATTAAGCGCTGCGTGCTGCACAAGCGCGCGGCGAGCCGAACACCAAGGAGACCTGCATGACTACCGAAACTCTCGCTAAAACCCCATTGCACACACTGCACCTTGAGCTGGGCGCACGTATGGTGCCGTTCGCTGGCTACGACATGCCGGTGCAGTACCCGCTCGGCGTCATGAAAGAACATTTGCAGACCCGCGATCAGGCGGGCTTGTTTGATGTCTCGCACATGGGCCAGCTGGTTCTAAGGGGCGCCAATGCAGCCAAAGCCTTGGAAACCTTGGTGCCTGTCGACATTATCGACCTGCCGGTAGGCATGCAGCGCTACGCGATGTTTACCGACGAAAACGGCTGCATCCTCGACGACCTGATGGTGGCCAACCTCGGTGATGACACCCTGTTTCTAGTGGTCAACGCGGCCTGCAAAGACCAGGACCTGGAACACTTACGCAAACACATTGGCGAGCAGTGCGAGATTGAAAGCCTGTTTGATTCGCGCGCACTGCTGGCCCTGCAAGGTCCGAAGGCCGTGGACGTGCTCAGCCGTCTTGCTCCAGAAGTAGCGAAGATGACCTTTATGCAATTCACCCAAGTGCGCCTGCTCGGTGTTGACTGCTACGTCAGCCGCTCTGGCTACACCGGTGAAGATGGCTATGAAATCTCGGTACCAAACGAAAGCGCTGAAACCCTGGCGCGCAGCCTGCTGGCCGAGCCTGAAGTCGAGGCGATTGGCCTTGGCGCTCGCGACTCACTGCGCCTGGAAGCCGGTCTGTGCCTGTACGGCCACGACATGAGCACCAGCACCACTCCCATCGAAGCCAGCCTGCTTTGGGCCATGTCCAAACCACGCCGCGCCGACGGTGCACGTGCTGGTGGCTTCCCGGGCGCAGAACAGGTATTTGCCCAACAGCAGGCTGGCGTTGCCAGCAAGCGCGTCGGTCTGTTGCCACAAGAGCGGGTTCCGGTGCGTGAAGGCGCTGAAATTGTTGATGCCGAGGGCAACACCATTGGCACCGTCACCAGCGGCGGTTTCGGCCCAACCTTGGGCGCCCCGGTTGCCATGGGCTACGTCCAGGCCAGCCACGTGCCAGTGGGCAGCGATGTCTGGGCTATCGTGCGTGGCAAGCGCGTAGCAATGAAAGTGGCCAAAACACCCTTTGTAGAACAGCGCTACTACCGCGGCTGATCGATCGAGCAATAGCAAAAAAGCCCGTATGTCACGATACGGGCTTTTTTGTGCGCGCTGGGAAGCCCCCGTTGTTACTCGCCCATAATCGCTTTTAATGCATCTGGCCGCGGTGCACCTTGTTGCTGCTGCATGCGCCCATCCTTATCCAGATAGAAAATCGCCGGCGTTGCCTGGCCACCCAGCTCGCCCATCAGCGCGACGTTGCTATCGAGCTGCTTTTGGATATCCGCGGGAATGGTTTTCAACGGCTTAAGCGAGCTGGATTGACCGGCAGACTCATGCGTGTGAAGTGCCTTCTCGGGTGATTTGGCTGTGAGTATGGTCGCGGCCTTGCCTTCGCTATCTTCGCGAATGATGCCGACCATGATATGGCGCAGCTGAACCTTGCCGGACTCGACCCAAGGACGTGACTGCTTCCAGAACAGCGTGCAGTACGGACAATTGGGGTCGCTGAATACATAGACCACGCGTGGCGCATCGGGTTTGCCATCTGCCACCCAGTGGCTTTTTTCCATGCGGGCCCACATTTCCTTGGCCATTGGCTGGTAAACCAATTTTTCCAGCGGCGCCTCGCTTAGATCGGCGCCCTGCTCATCCAGCAAGGTGCCAAGCAGCACGTGCTTACCATCGGGCAGCAGATACAGGGCCATGGCCTGGCCATTATATTTAGCCGCAAACCCCTGCATGCCACCGGGGGCATCGAACTTGCCGACCACTTCTGCGCCACGCGCTTCCACCGCTTTAATCGGCGCAGGCCATTCTTCTGCATGCAGGCCCGTAGCAACGCTACTTATAAGCGCCAGTGCCAACCAACGCGAAGTTAAGGTAATCATTGTTTATCATCCTTTTTAAACAGCTCTAGAACCTGCGATAGGCTGGCATCCGACAACTCACCCAAGTGACTGCCGATCTGCCGCCCATCCGCGTTATAAAACACCGTAGTCGGCAATGCCCGTGAACCGACCAGCGGCCCAAGCTGGGCGTGGTTATCCATAAGTACATTGCTCATAGTGAGCTGACCGGCCTGCAAAAATCGACTGATTTCGTCCTGACTTTCACCCTGGTTGACGAACAAGAAGGTGACATCAGTATGGCGCGCCTGTGCTGCCGCCAGCACCGGCATTTCACGGCGACACGGCGGACACCAGGTTGCCCAGAGGTTGACTACCAGAGGTTTGCCGAGATAGTCATTCAAGCTAACGGCTTTACCTTCCATCGAGGTCAGGGCCACTTGCGGCAGACGCGTGCCATGCTCCAGTGCACGCATTACTGCCGTACCGGAACCCCAGACGAGTAAGCCGGCAACCAATGCAATGCCAAGCGGACGGCGCATCGCTGGTTGTTTAATCCAGTAATACCCGCCCAGCGCCAGCCCCACAAGAACGCCCGGCCAGGCGATAAACCCGCCATCGCGCAGGTCAATCACCTGCCACAAATCATTCTCGAAATGCTCAAAGTAGCGCACAACGAAGGCGCAACGCGCGCCCAGCACACCTGTCAGGAACATCAAAAACAAGCGATTTTCCGGATTGCTCTTAGCGCTACGCCCAACCCACCAGCCAACCAGCGTGGCCACAAACAGGCTGGTCAATAACAACAAATGGGCCGCTGACATAGTCAAGGGCCCAAGGTTAACGCTAAGCATCTGCATTCCTTGAGATCAGTTGTGCCTGAAAAGGCAAACAACTGCGACACGTCCGTTATGTAAAGGGTTCAACAACCGCTGATTGCGAGCGTTACAAACTGTGTTTAGCGCAACTGCTCAACCATATCCGCGATCACGCTGAGAACATCTTTGCCCAGTTGTGCAGAGCGCTGGCCATTCCATCCAGTGCGTGGGCACGGCGTGTCATTGTGGTCTTTAAAAGGCATCTCGATGGTGAACGCCAAGCAGTCGAACTCCATACCGACCGAGTTGCATGCCAGGGTGGTATTGGCTTTGCCGGGCTCACTGCGCGGATAACCAAAGCGCGTCTGAAATTCCGCACCGCTGGCAACCAGCCGACTGCGAAAATCGTGTTCAAGTTTCTCCAAGCGGGCGTTATACCCCGGGTTACCCTCACAACCAGCCGTAAACACGTGAGGGATTTCTTCATCGCCGTGGATATCCAAAAACAGATCAACACCGATCTTGCGCATCTGTTGCTGGACGAAATACACCTCGGGGCTTTGTTCTTCACTGGCAGATTGCCAAGCACGATTGAGGTCCTGACCCGCCGCATTGGTGCGCAAATGACCGCGGAAGGCCCCATCAGGATTCATGTTCGGCACCAGGTACAAATCAGCATGCTCAAGCAAATGGTTGAGCTGCGCATCTTCACTGTTTTGCAGGCGCTCGATCACTCCCTCCATGTACCACTCAGCCATGTGCTCGCCCGGATGCTGTTGGGCGATGATCCAGACCTTGCGCTGTGCATTGGGGTTACGGCTGACTTTGAGCAACTGAATATCGCGCCCTTCGATACTCTTGCCCGTAGCGATGACTTGCGCTCCGGCCTCAGCAACTGCCGTGGCGATCAGTTGATCATGGCGCTCGCGGCTATAGGGCTCAAAGTAGGCGAACCATATCTGCGGCTGATGGGGCGCCAGCTCAAAATCGAGGGCACCGTCCTGAAAGCGGCTTGGCACCCTGAACCATTTTTTCTGATCATAGGACGCAGCGGTATCATAGCCGCTCCACGCATGGCTATACGCAGAGTGGTGGGCATTGATCAAGCTGAAGCCAATCGGCTTACCCGGTGTAAGCCCCTCCACTTTGAAATGAAACCACTGGAAGTGGTGGCTGCAGAGATCAGGGCGAATCTCCAGCAATACCCGCTGAGGATTACTGGCATCAATAACCTCAATATTGCCACTGTCGAAATCACAACTGATCTGCATACGCACCTCAAATACGCTGAATTCAATAACGGCCTAAAGCATCGCAGTTCCAGCCCGACTTGCAAACGGTAAAACCCAGAAAATAATTGCCGCTCGCGCCAGAACTGGCTGTTCAGTGGGCGATTATTTAAAGACCCAAAGTACCCGAGTCGCCTGCTGACTGAGATTGGCATAACGAAACTGGCTGTGCGGCGGTAGCTGGAAGCCATCATTCGCCAGTAAGGTCACCGGTTCAGCGTCAAGCCAAATGGTCAGCTCTCCTTCGAGCACAAAGCCGCCTTGCTCTGAACTGTCATCCAAATGCCCTTCACCGCTGCTCGCCCCCGGCGCCAGATGACTTTCCAACATTGAGAAACCAGCCGACATGCTTGGCGAAACCAGCACATCGGTAATCTCACCGGCGTAATACAAGGTGCGACGTTCATCGGGTCGAGTCACCCAGCTGACTTCACGCGGTTTACTAAGGTTATAAAAATAGCTGGTAGAGACGCCCAAGGCCTCCGAAATGGCAGTGAGATCGGCTACGGTGGGCTTGGATATTGCCCGTTCAACCTGAGACACAAACCCCACTGAACGTCCAATCTGCTCGGCCAACGCTTCGAGACTCACCTTCTTGTGCTTGCGCAGGTCGCGAATCAATATCGCCAACCCCTCAACCTCATCCTGCATATCCATATCTGGTCCTCAAAGCACTTCTATTAACTGACTTATAAGCCGATAAAGGTTACAGGCTGTCACGCAGTCGGTACCACGCTTTACCCAGCGCCTCGATAGGTGCAGCAAGGGTTGAGCCGCCGGGGAACGCCGGGTTGTGCAAACCCTGATACAGCCTGAGCAGGTCTGCGTTGCCAAGAATTGCATCGGTTACCGCCCGCGCCCCGGCGAGTGTGGGGAGCACGCCATGCCCGGAAAACCCTTGTAGCCAATAACGCTGGCCTTCACAGCCGATATCAGGGGTGCGTTTCATGGTGCAATCGATATGGCCGCCCCATGCATAGTCCAGCCCGACCCCGATTAACTGCGGAAATACCCGTTCCAGGTACGGCCGGGTTGCCTTCGCGACATCCTTGGGGATACCGCCAAGATAGGTGCACCCACCTCCGAACAGCAGACGGTTGTCCGGGGTTAAGCGGAAGTAGTCCGGGACAAATTGATTGTCGATGACGCAGCTGTTCTTCGGCAAAAGTGAATGAGCCAGTTCGGCCGCTAATGGCGCTGTAGCCACTTGATAGGAGCCCACCGGCAAGATACGTCGGCTTAACCCCGGGTCCAGCTTATCAATGTAGGCATTGCAGGCGAGAACAAGAACATCGGCGCGCACTTCGGCTTTATCCGTCCGCGCGCGATAGCCTTCAGCCGTCTGGCGGTAGTCCCGCACATGAGTCTGCTCAAAGATCTGCCCACCCAATTGCTCAATGGCCGCGGCCAACCCATGGGCGAGTTTCAGCGGATTGATATGGGCCCCTTGCGGATCATAGAGCGCGGCCTGATAGCGGCCACTGCCAATCCAGCCGCGCAACTCCTCTCCGGCAATAAAACGAACACCCGGCGAGGCCCATTTCTCATGGGCTTCGCGCTCAGCGGCTTGCAACTGAGGGACACGCCGTGCCTGTACTGCGCTGTACAGACTGCCTTGGCGGTAATCGATATCGAAACCGTGACGCTGAGGCAGTTCGCGCATCTCATCGGCGGCCCATTGCATGCTGCGCCAAAGTCGCTGGGCGCCACTCAAACCCAGTGCGGCCTCCAAAGGTGGCATATCACATGACCAGCCGAGTAAGGCTTGCCCGCCGTTACGACCTGATGCCGCCCACGCCAAACGACTGGCCTCCAGAACAACCACGCGCTTACCTGCCTGTAACAACTGCAACGCACAATGCAGGCCGCTAAAGCCGCCGCCAATGATCAGCACCTCGGTATCAAGGGGCTCATCAAGCGCTGGCCTCAACCCAATTGGCCCGGGAAAGGTTGACGCATAATAGGTGGGTAAATGCTGGGCAGACTGCTTGAACATTCGAGCCTCATGAATTATTTCGCTTATAATTTCATGAAAATTTACTACATAAATTTCATATAGCCAAGTAACACGCAGACCTGCCAACTTCTGCACAAAACTGTTGTCTTTGATGTAGCCGTAATCACTCACCTCTGGGGCTGGGGTATAAACCTGACGCGGGCATGAGAAGCCTAATTAGGCATGCGCTTTGGCAAATTCTGAGGCTTGAATCATCCAGCACTTAGTCATACCGTCGTATGCAACATGCTCTCGTCAAATCAGGAATCAACATGATGAAAACAAATTTACTGGCGCGTTCAACACTTCCCGCCCTGCTCTGTACCCTGCTTGTTCTCGGCGGTTGCGCCAGCAACGATACCGACACTGATACCACCGAGCCTACGACGGCTCCGGCAACAACCCAAGAGCAGAGTGCCAACCCCGAGTTCGATCAACTGCGTAAGGCCGCTGAAAGTGGCGACGTTGAGAGTCAATTCAAATTAGGCAGTGCTTATTTCGTTGGCCGCCCAATCAAAGACCTCAAGCAAGCTGAGAGCTGGTGGAAAAAAGCCGCTGACAAAGGCCACTCGATGGCAGCGGTAAGCCTGGCTTACCTCTACACCGGCCGAGACGATGCCTCCTTTGCCAATCGTGATGCCATGCTCAAGTACCTGAACCAGTCCGCAGCTGGCGGTAACCCAATGGCGCAGCACATCCTTGGCAACCTCTACTTTACCGGCGAACACGGTGTCGCCCGCGACCCTAACCAGGCAGTGGCCCTGTACACCGCCGCGTGTAAAGCCAACTACCAAGTCAGCTGTGAAGCCCTGAAGAAACTGCAGACCCCGTAACCAACGCCGACTTGCTGCAAACACGCCCCGCACTTGCGGGGCGTGTTGTTTCATATGTCCAACTGCCTCACCGGTCGCACTTCCACACAACCAACCCGTGCAGCAGGAATCTTGCCCGCCACTTGAATCGCTTCATTCAGGTCGCGGGCTTCAATCAGATAAAACCCTGCCAGTTGTTCTTTAGTTTCGGCGAAGGGGCCATCGGTGATTGAAAGTTGCCCGCCGCGCATACGCACCGTTGTTGCACTGTGCACTGGCTGCAACGCTTCTGCGGCAATCATACGGCCACTGCGCTGGACTGCTTCGGCGTAGGCCCAACACTCTTCATCCGCAGGACTGTCTGCGCTGGAATGAAGTTGCTGCTCGTTGCTGTAAACCAGACATAAATATTTCATCACACTCTCCCTTGCTCGCTGCAATATGCTTGTGTATGTCCTAGTCGTTTGGGCCAAATGACATTCGACACTGCACAGTTCTTTATCTTGCATAAGGAACGACCATTCCCTCCAAGAGTGCCGGAATAGAGGGGCTAGTTAAGAACCAAAAGGTTCAAGAAACTCAACCGTTATTGATCGCCGGTTTATTTTCCACAGCCTTGTAACCTTTTAAGCCGCTATCAGTCTTAATTACACCTTGGCAACTCACAGCGTCATCAACAGAACGAGCGTGCCAACTATGCTAACTAGCGCAAACTAACAGGGGTATACAGGTGCATCTAAAGCACGCTGCACAAGAACTGGACATTTTCTAACCGATCGCGATAATTGGCCTAGATCGACAACAAAAGTCGACACCCCTTTTAAGCGATTGTTTTCACCGTCTGTATGTGTAGCGCCCCAGTCAGCGCGCCGCACGCTATTCAATTGAAAACTGACCGTACGCTTGAACCTGAAAGTGGCCGTAACAACGGACTACAACTTAGACCTTAGGATTTAATGTGACGAAAGACGAACTGCGCGCCGAACTCGAGCGCCAGGCGCAGCGTTACAAGGATGTTTACGGCGGAGAAGTTTTAACCTACGCCGCTCAACCGGAACCTGAACGCAAGCCGTGGCGCAAAAGAGCCTCTCTTCTCGACCAAGCTTTCGATAAAGAGATACAGAAGATCGAAAAAGAGCTGGAAGACAAATCTGAATTTTGACTCATCACCCGCCAGACAGAGCTATTTAACCTCCCTCTGGCAGACTGAGCTCCAATCCCTAGCGCTTTTTACTGCCCAATAGCGATCCCATCAAGCCACGCACCAACTGCCTGCCAAACTGATTGGCGGCTTGGCGCACAGCGGTTTTCATCGCCTGGCTGGCAAAGCCACCCAGTAAGTCCGTGGCCATATCACCAAAGCTCTCATCTTCTTTAGCGGCCTTGGTTTTGCCAGCAGTTGGGGTTTGCGTCTGCGGCTTAACCTCAGCCGCAGCCGCCCGTGCAGTCAGCAGCTCATAGGCAGATTCGCGATCAATAGGCTTGTCGTAACGCCCTGCCAGTGGTGATTGTTTGATCAAGCTGGCGCGCTCTGCTTCGGTCAACGGCCCTATCCGTGACTGCGGCGGGGCGATAAGCACGCGCCTTACCATGCCCGGCGTGCCCTTCTCTTCCATGGTGCTGACTAACGCCTCGCCAATGCCCAGTTCAGTTAGAACGCTGAGGGTGTCAAACGCTGGATTCGGCCGGAAACCTTCGGCTACAGCGCGCAGCGATTTCTGCTCTTTAGCAGTAAAGGCGCGTAAACCATGCTGAATACGTAAGCCCAATTGCGCCAGTACATCATCGGGCAGATCACTCGGCGACTGCGTGACAAAGTACACCCCAACGCCTTTAGAGCGAATCAGCCGTACCACCTGTTCCAACCGCTCTTGCAGGGCTTTTGGCGTATCAGCAAAGAGCAGGTGCGCCTCATCGAAAAACAGCGCCAACACAGGCTTGTCGGCATCACCACGCTCGGGTAACTGCTCAAAAAGCTCAGCCAGCAACCACAGCAAGAAGGTGGCGTACACTTTAGGCGCTTCATGCACCAGGCGGCTGGCATCCAGCAAATGCACGCGCCCACTGCCGTTGGCGTCAGGCTGAAGAATATCTTCCAACTGCAAGGCAGGCTCACCAAAGAGCGCCTCTGCCCCTTGCTGTTCGAGGCCTGAAAGACGGCGTAACAAGGCTTGCCCGGAGGTTTTGGTAAACAGCGCGCCGTCATCACCGAGCACTTCCGGGTGGTCTTTGAGATGATTGAGCAATGCCTTCAGGTCTTTCAGGTCAAGCAACAACAAGCCTTCGCGGTCAGCCACTTTGAACGCGGCATAGAGCGCCGCTTGCTGGCTGTCACTCAGCTCTAGCAATGAGCCAAGCAGCAAGGGTCCCATTTCACTCAAGGTGGTTCGCAATGGGTGACCACTCTGGCCGTTGATGTCCCAGAGTGAGACCGGACAGGCCTTGGGCACATGGTTGAGCCACGGCATGCTGGCAATGCGTTCGGCAATTTTCCCCTGGGGATTCCCCTGCGCGCCAACCCCGCACAGATCGCCCTTGACGTCTGCAGCGAATACAGCAACCCCGGCCTCACTAAACGTCTCGATCAACCGTTGCAAGGTCACCGTTTTGCCGGTGCCGGTTGCCCCCGCGATCAAGCCATGGCGGTTGGCCAGACGCAAGGATTGACCGACCGCCTGACCTTCCAGATCAGCGCCGATAATTAATTGGTTCGCTACAGCCATTTTTACCTTCCTCTGGATTAAAGCTTTTCGAGCCATTTGCCGACATATCTGGCTAAGGCCGCTAGTTTGCGACTTCACACCTACTTTTATCAAAGACTGGCTTCAGTACCTTACGGGCGCAAGACTTTATGAGCACAAATTTGAAATTCAGTCACAAGATACTGATTGCTGCTGCATTAGTTGTAGTCGCAGCTTTCTCGCTTTTCACGCTTTACAACGATTACCTGCAACGCAACGCGATCCGTGAAGATCTAGAAAGCTACTTGCATGAAATGGGCGATATCACCGCCAGCAACATCCAGAACTGGCTGTCAGGCCGGATTCTGCTGGTCGAAAGCGCAGCCCAGTCGATCGCAAAAAACCCTGACAACACAGCGGTTATTAGCCTGCTTGAGCAAAAAGCGCTGACATCGACTTTCGACTTTACCTACCTGGGGGGCACCGACGGCAGCTTCGCCATGCGCCCCGATGACAAAATGCCTGAAGGCTACGACCCGCGAACCCGGCCTTGGTACAAAGACGCCCTGACAACCGGCGGCACCACCCTAACCGAACCCTATGTAGATGCTGCAACCGGCGGCCTGATCATCACCATTGCTACACCGGCAGCAAGTGCAGGCGTTGTGGGCGGCGACCTGAGCATGAAAACCCTGGTTGAGACCATCAATTCGCTGGACTTTGGCGGTATCGGCTATGCATTTCTCGTCAGCTCTTCCGGGCAGATCCTGGTGCACCCGGATAAATCGCTGGTGATGAAGTCGCTCAACGATGTCTATGCCGCAAATGCCCCGGCCATTAGCGACACCATTACTGAGGTAGAAATCGACGGCAAGCAACGCATCATCAGCTTCACGCCGGTAAAAGGTTTGCCGTCGGTGAACTGGTATCTGGGCCTGTCGATCGACAAAGACAAAGCCTACTCAATGCTCAGCAAGTTCCGCACGTCGGCGATCATCGCGACCATTATTGCCGTGGTATTGATCATGTTGCTGCTCAGTGTATTGATGCGCGTCCTGATGCAACCTTTGCACACCATGGGCAAAGCCATGCGCGACATCGCCATGGGTGATGGTGATCTGACTCAACGCCTGACCACCAACAGTAACGATGAATTCGGCGAAATGGCCACATCGTTCAACCAATTCGTCGAGCGGATTCACACCTCAATTCGTGAGGTTTCTTCGGCGACCATTCAGGTTAACGAAGTGGCCAAGCTGGTGGTCAACGCCTCGAATTCCTCGATGCTTAACTCCGACGAACAAGCCAGCCGTACCAACAGTGTCGCCGCAGCAATCAATGAGCTTGGCGCGGCTGCCCAGGAAATTGCGCGCAATGCGGCAGACGCCTCAACCCAAGCCTCTGATGCCCGTGAACAAGCGGAAGATGGACGCTCAGTGGTTGAGCGTACCATCGCGGCGATGAATGACCTGTCAGGCAAGATCAGCGCCTCATGCAGCAACATTGAAACCCTGAACAGCAAAACCGTGAACATCGGCCAGATTCTTGAAGTGATCAAAAGCATCTCGCAACAAACCAACTTGCTGGCACTCAACGCGGCGATTGAGGCGGCGCGCGCCGGTGAAGCCGGTCGTGGTTTTGCCGTGGTTGCTGATGAGGTGCGCAACCTTGCCCACCGCACCCAGGAATCGGCGCAAGAGATTGAAAGCATGATTGAAGAGCTGCAGGTGGGTTCACGCGAGTCGGTCACCACCATGACCGAGAGCCAACGCTACAGCGAGGAAAGCGTGGCGATTGCCAACCAAGCGGGTGAGCGTCTTGGCAGCGTGACCCAGCGCATCGGTGAGATCGACGGGATGAACCAGTCAGTGGCCACGGCAACCGAGGAGCAAACCTCGGTGATCGAATCGCTGAACATGGACATCATCGAAATCAACACCCTTAACCAGGAAGGCGTTGAGAACCTTCAGGCGACACTGCGTGCCTGCAGCGATCTGGAGCGTCAGGCGACACGCCTCAACCAACTGGTTGGCAGCTTCCGCATCTAGGCGCAGCAAACCCTTTACGCAGGGCGCCCACGAGGCGCCCTTTTTAGTATTCGGCTGCTATTGTTCGGCGCTCGGGTCAGAATCATCAAGGCTTTGCGTTTGCTTGAGCAGCGCTTGCGCTTGGCTGAAGTCCGCACCGTCCTCAGCGCTTAACTGATCGATGTCGTAGCGACTTAGACATCCCTCGCCAACAGTCTCCGGGGCCTTTGATACAGCGCGATCAAGTGGATCAGCCATGGTTTATCTCCTGTTTGGCTTACGCCCCGCGTCAAGCCGGGGTGGTAACTAAAGCTTTGACTCAATCCTGCGAGGCTGTGCCTTTGTCATGCTGGGCAAACTCTTTCGCCGCGCGCAGTACGTCGCTACGACTTATTTGACCGATCAGGCGACCGTCCGCAATCACTGGCATACGCCCGAGTTTACCCTGCAAAAAACGCTCGGACACTTCGATCACGCTGGCGTCCGGGGTGATGGTTTCAATGTTACGGCTCATATAATCACCCACAGTGCCGCCAATTGATTCGTAATAAGCGCCAGACAAGGTTGCCCGCAGACAATCTCCCTCAGAGATCAAACCAATCAAACGTCCCTGCGGGTCGACCACGGGGGCCCCGGAAATACGATGCTCAAGTAAACGGTTTATTGCCGTGAATAAATCGGTCTCGGCACGAAAGGTCACCAAATGGGTGGTCATGTAATCACGCACTTTGATTGACTTGAGCATAATCGAACTCCTTTTAGTGACGTCCGGCCGGCGTCTACAAGACGATTAATCGAACACCACCGTTTTGTTGTCGTGCACCAGAACCCGGTCTCCCAAGTGATAGCGTAGCCCACGTGAGAGCACCATCTTCTCAACGTCCTTACCCAAGCGCACCATCTCCTCGATACTTTCACGGTGACTGACCCGTACCACGTCCTGTTCAATGATCGGACCGGCATCCAACTCTTCAGTAACATAATGTGACGTAGCGCCAATCAACTTGACCCCACGAAGCGACGCCTGGTGATAGGGCTTGGCTCCGACAAATGACGGCAAGAAGCTGTGGTGTATGTTTATCACCCGCTGGGCGTAATCACGGCATAGCTGCGGCGGCAATATTTGCATGTAGCGGGCAAGCACAATCACATCCGCCTGATGGGCCTCGACCAATCGCGCCACTTCATCAAAGGCTGGCTGCTTGTCTTGTGGGTCAACCGGCACATGAAAAAAAGGAATGCCGTGCCACTCGACCATGCTGCGCAGGTCATTGTGGTTGGAGATAACACAGGGTATTTCACAATCAAGCTCGGCGCTGTGCCAACGGTGCAGCAGGTCCGCCAAACAATGGGACTCACGGCTTGCCATCAGCACCACGCGCTTCTTGTGATCCGAATCGGTAACGCGCCACTCCATCGAAAATTCACGGGCGATAGGCCCAAAGGCTTGTTTAAAGCCATCGACATCGAACGGCAGCGAGTCCGCGCGGATTTCATGGCGCATGAAAAACCAGCCAGTCTGATGGTCCGAGTGATGACTGGCTTCAGTGATCCAGCCGTTGTAGGTGGCCAGAAAATTACTGACCTTGGCCACAATACCCACACGGTCTGGGCAGGCGATAACCAGCCGAAAAGTGCGCATGAAAAGCTCCTGCTGAATTTTCAAAGGTGGCTATTCTAGACACCATGCGAACAAACCGCATTAACCCTGAGTGGTTGAACGCCTTAAAAACTCTAAAGGCTTGCACAACCTTCATATAGGGAATTCACCAGACTAAAGACTGGTCTTTTTTTCATACTCATCAGCCTAACTAGGCGCGCCAACTAAACGAGTATTGTTATTTTCCCCAACCGCAGGTGTTAGCCCACGCCAAAACAACTAATTACTTGTAACAGTGCGTCTTTTCTTTATAAACCGGTTTACTTGTGAAAAGTGCGTGTCTATTATTAGTTACACAGAGTCACCACCGAATGAATCAAGGTACACAATATGTCGCTGATCAACGAATACCGCGCTACAGAAGAAGCCATCAAAGAACTGCAAGAACGCCTCAAGAACATGTCACAAGATGACAAGCTACAAAAAGAACTTGAGTTCGAAGGCAAACTGCGCAAATTGATGGGCGAATATCAAAAATCCCTGCGTGACATTATCGCGCTGCTCGACCCAGACGCTAAAGTAAGCAAGAACGCACGCGCTGGCAAAGCGACCGGCACCAAGCGTGCCCGCAAAGTTAAGCAATACAAGAACCCTAACAACGGTGAAGTCATCGAAACCAAAGGTGGCAACCACAAAACCCTGAAAGAGTGGAAAGCCAAGTGGGGCGGTGACGTGGTTGAAAGCTGGGCTACGCTGCTAGGCTAATCCGTCACAAGTTGCTCAGTGTTTAAAAAACGCCGGTAAGTCCGGCGTTTTTTTATGCCAAAAAATCAACGCCAAGAATGCAATTAGCCCCCCACCCCAGGTTATTAGTGACGGAGTCCTACATTGATCTGCGAAAAATAACCGGTGTGAAATGGCGCCCGCGATGCCTGGAAAGCTATGTGCCCCTCAAGCCAAAGGTGCGACACCCTGACACGCCACGCTAAGAAAGCCACGTAGAACGCGACGCGCAGACTTAACTAGCACAGGGGTTGTTGTTCAGTTATTCCATAGCGCGCGATCAACCTATCGACATAGGCTTGCCACTCATTCAAAACTTTTTGCTGGGCAGGCGTAGCTGTCGGCAGCACTTGAGTCATGGCTTGAGCAAATTGTTGCACAGTATTAGGCGCACCATATTCGGGCAGCGTTAAACGCTGTTGGCAAAATGTTTGCCAGCGCAACTGTTCTTCGGCACTCAAACTCCCAGGCAGGTTACGCGCCCGATAACGAAATAAAAGTTCGGGGAGTCGAGCATCATCAAAAGGCCAACTTTCAGTGGCCAGTTGCTCAGGCTCACCATTGCGCACACGTTCGCACAAACTGCGGTCGCGATTGCCGATAAAACCGTCATAAAGTTGCTGCTCTGGGTCTTCACTGGCGGCAAACGCTTCCTCACGATAGACCTCCGGCATCTTTACTTGCCACTGCGCCTGGCTGGCAATGAGTTGCTCGGCGCGCGCCTCAATGGTCGGCATGTCGAGGGCCAGGCGCTGAATATCGCTTTCACGCAGCACGCTTAGCGGCGCAACAACCGGGCAACGATTTATCTGCAGCAATTTCAGCGGAACCGGTAACTGGCCTTCGAGCAGCGCATCGTGGCGGGTATACAAACGCTCACGAAGGGTGTCGGCAGTCTCATTGAGCAAGACACTTGGATCACGCTGTAAGTCGCAAACGATCAGCGCGTTGCGGTTACGCGGATGCCAAGCCAAAGGCAGCACCACTGATAAGTAATGATTGGCCCCGGCAAAACGCCCGGAAATATGAACCAACGGCTGCAGCAGTTTAATTTGATCAAGTACCCGCGCTTTGCTACGCAGGCCATACAAATAGTTGTAGAGCTTGGGTTGCCTGTCACGCAGCAGTCGCGCTAAAGCAATGGTTGCCCGCACATCCGACAACGCATCGTGCGCCTGGCCATGATCAATACCATTGGCCGCTGTTAACAACTCCAATTTAAGGCTGACACGCCCTTCCACTTCAGGCCAGACGATGCCCTCGGGGCGCAAGGCATATGCAGTCCTGACCAGATCAATCAAATCCCACCGGCTATTACCGCCCTGCCATTCTCGTGCATAGGGATCAAAGAAATTGCGATACAAACTGTAGCGCGTGACCTCATCATCGAATCGAATACTGTTGTAGCCCGCACCGCAGGTTCCGGGCAAAGACAACTGCTCATGCACCCGGGTCATAAACTCGGCTTCATCAAGCCCACGCTCAGCCAGTGTCTGCGGACTAATACCGGTAATCATGCAGGCGGCGGGATGCGGCAGAATATCGTCACTGGGCGCGCAGTAGATATTCAACGGCTCGGCAATCTCGTTAAGTTGCTCATCGGTGCGAATACCCGCCACCTGCAAAGGGCGATCGCGGCGAGGATCGATACCGGTGGTTTCGTAGTCGTACCAGAAGATGCTTGAAGTCACAGTGTTGTCCTGAGCAAATGGCCTGTGCAGTCTACCATCGCTTAATACTGTGATTGTTCCTGCACACCAGATGGCTGGAAAGCGTCTGATAATACAGGGCGATTAGGCCTCCCGGTAACGCCACAGCCTTGAAGGCAAAGGCCTGTAGAGTCATCGCCCGGCTCGATTTCCTCACCGAAAATGGGTTTCACCACACGCCATACGCCGCGCAACACCCTGTGAGCGGCAACCAGGTCAGGCCTTAGATTGCTGACTTAATCTACAGATTGTCTTTAGACAGGTTGCCTCAACGGCTCGCGCTGGCTAGCATCGGGCTTTATTCATCGCAGTCAGCCGATGCCGCCTACCGAAAACAACCAAGCCAACGCGACCAGCCAGCCCACTGCTGACCTGCTGGATACCCGTTACCACGTCGAAACGCCCGAAGGTATCGATCTCATCCTGCGCCCTGCCGGATTGGTTCCACGTGCGCTGGCGTACAGCATCGACTTGATTATTCGCTGCGTGGTGCTGGGCTTGATGTATCTGCTGTTGAGTTTGCTCGGCAAACTGGGCATGGGGCTCGGCACGATTTTGCTGTTTGTGGTGACCTGGTGGTACATGGTGTTGTTTGAAGTGCTCAACCAAGGCCGCTCCCCCGGCAAACAGTGGCTGGGTCTACGCGTGGTACACGACGATGGCACCCCGGTGGGCTGGCCTGCCTCGCTGACCCGCAATCTATTGCGTTTTGTCGACATACTGCCGTTCGGCTACAGCTTTGGCATTCTGAGCTGCCTCAATAGCCCGACATTCAAACGCTTGGGCGATATAGCAGCGGGCACGCTGGTGGTCTACCGCGAGGAAAAACCCTCAGCGCCGGTTCTGCCCGAAGCGGAAGCTGTGCGCGCACCTGTTGCGCTTAGCTTGAAAGAACAGCGGGCAATTCTTAATTTCGCCGAACGTGCCAGCAACCTGTCATCGGAACGCCGCGCTGAACTGGCAGCGATTATCGCAGAGCCGCTAAAAGTGCCGGCCGAGCAGGCTGAGCAAACCATCAACGGCATTGCCCGCAGTCTGGTGGGACCTCGATGAAGCAAAGTCAATTCGAGGTCCATCACCAAGCCAGCTGGAAAGACTTTGCCGGCAAACTCGATGGCCTGGAGAAAAACGGTAAAACCGATGCAGCCCATAGCAAAGGCTTTGCGGCTGATTACCGGCGCATCTGCCAGCAACTCGCACTGGCTCAGGCGCGAGGCTATAGCAATCACCTGATTGAACGGCTACAGCAATTGGCCCTGCGCGGGCACCAACAACTCTACCGCCATCGCAGCACTATTGGCGCCCAGTTGCTGGGTTTCCTGCTCAGTGGTTTTCCCCGTTTGGTTCGCGCGCAATGGCGCTTTGTGCTCGCCGCCTGCCTGCTATTTTTTGGCAGCCTGATGCTTATGGGGCTGCTGGTCTACTGGTTTCCCCATCTGGTTTACAGCGTGGTCGACCCGCAGCAAGTTGCCAGCATGGAAAGCATGTACGACCCCGATGCCAGGCGCCTTGGTCGCTTTAGCGAGCGCGGCTCCGGGGACGACTGGATGATGTTCGGCTTCTATATCATGAATAACATCGGCATTGCCTTTCAGACATTCGCCAGTGGTTTGCTCTTCGGCATCGGCAGTTTGTTCTTCCTCCTGTTTAACGGGATCATGATCGGCGCCGTTGCGGGCCACCTCACTCAAATTGGCTACAGCGAAACCTTCTGGTCATTCGTCATCGGTCATGGCGCATTCGAACTGACCGCCATCGCACTGGCAGGCGCGGCAGGTTTGAAACTGGGTTGGGCGTTACTGGCCCCCGACCGTTTGCCGCGCATGGAAGCTTTACGCCTGGCCGCCGCGGACAGTATTCGCTTGGTTGCCGGGGTTGTGGTGTTCTTGTTGCTGGCGGCTTTTATCGAGGCATATTGGTCATCCATGACCTTCGCCACGCCCCATGTCAAATACGCAGTTGGCGCTCTACTCTGGGCTCTGGTCCTGAGTTACCTGACCTTGGCTGGCCGAGGTGTGCATGCGCCTGACTGAAGCCAGCGTGGCGATTCGACCCCGCAGCAGCTGGGAAGCGTTGGATCTCGGTGTACTTCTTGCGCGCCGGCATGCCGGGTTGCTGATGGCCAGCTGGGCACTGGTGACCCTGCCTATATTCGCGCTGCTTTGCCTGATTTTCTGGGACTATCCAAGCATTGCCATCTTTGTCTTCTGGTGGTTGAAACCAGCCTATGAGCGGTTACCGCTGCATATCCTGTCCAACAGCCTGTTCGGCAATACCCCGACCCTCAAACAAGCGCTCAAAGCCTATCCGCGGCTGCTTAAACCACAGCTGTTGGCCAGCCTGACATGGCGGCGCATCAGCACGACGCGCAGTTTTGATATGCCCGTCATGCAACTTGAAGGGCTTTCAGGTGCAGCGCGCAGCCAGCGCCTGACAGTACTCGGACATAAAAACTCCAGTGGCGCTACGTGGCTGACAATTGTCGGCGCCCATGTTGAACTGGCCCTGAGCCTTGGGCTCGCAACCTTGTTCTACCTGATGTTGCCGCAGCAGCTGGAGCTGGACTGGAGCTGGCAAAGTCTGATCGCTCCCGAGCAGAATCAATGGATGTGGTTGGAGCACTTGTCCAACGGACTCTACGCCTTGCTCCTGATTGTTTGGGAGCCGGTCTATGTCGCCTGCGGCTTTAGCCTGTATTTGAACCGCCGCACCGCGCTGGAAGCCTGGGATATCGAACTGGTGTTCCGCCAACTGCGCCAACGCCTGACCGGTATTGCCTATGCCGCACTGCTCGCTGCGGGCTTGCTGTTCAGCCAACTGCCAGACACCGCGATGGCCGATACCGGCAAGCCAGATTCGGCGGTCTCCATCCCGGCTAAATCCGCCGCCAGCCCCCCCGTCATCAGCGCCCCGGCAGATCCACTCGGGCCACAAGCCGAACGTTTGCAAAAACAAGCTTTAAGTAGTGAAGCAGCGAGGCACAGCCTCCAGCAATTGCTCGATAAACCACCGTTTAAAAACCCGGAAACGGTAACCCGCTGGCGCCTGCGAGATGACGCCAGCGACAAGCAAACCAAGCCAGACACCGAGTTCCTGGAGTCGCTGATAGCGGGCCTAGGCAAGCTGGGCAAGCTCTGGAAGTCGATGGAGACACTGGCGCAGGTCTTCGCCGCCCTGCTCTGGGCTGCGCTGCTCGCGCTTATTCTCTGGGTGCTGTGGCGTTACCGCGATTGGTTAAACACTTTCGCCGGACGGTTTGGCTTGCCCCAGCGCCTTAAAACGAGCCCTCCGAGCCAGCTGTTTGGCTTGGAAGTCAGCCCTGAAAGCCTGCCGGATGATATTTGCAGCGAAGTTGACCGGCTTTGGGCACAGGACCCACGGGCGGCCTTGAGCCTGCTCTACCGCGCCCTGCTCAGCCGCTTGCTGCATGATTATCGGATAGGCCTGAAAAGTGCTCACACTGAGCAGGAAGTCTTACAGCTGGTTGAAGATTCGTATCAGCCGGAACTCTACCAATTCAGCGATACATTGACCCGTCATTGGCAAAACTTGGCCTATGGTCACAACCTGCCCCCAGTCGCCGCCAAAGCGTCGCTGTGCGACAGCTGGCGCCAACTGTTCGAGTCGAGGGGCAAGGCATGAGCCGCCGTACCGGTTTTATGGTTGGCGCCCTGGTTGTTCTGGCCCTTGGCTGGCTTGCCAGTTATTTACTGGGGCGCGCCGAATCTTATGAAACCGTCATCAACCACGGTGCCGCACCCGAGGTAAAAGCCAACCCTTACTCCGCCGCAGAGGCTTTCCTGCGCGCGCAACGGGTCAAGGTCGAGACGGCTGACAGCCTGGCCAAACTGAACCAGCTACCGAGCATTGGCCACACACTGTTGCTCTTGGCTGATCGCGAAAAAGTTACACCCCAGCAGACTCAACGACTGCTCGACTGGGCAGCCAAAGGCGGGCATCTGGTCTTTGTTGCAGAGCGCCTGTGGGACAAAAAGAAAAACAAGAGTGGCGATCTATTGCTCGACAGCCTGGGAATTCAACAGCTGGAAAGCGATAAGTTGGACCCCACTGAGACCACTAAAGCTGAGGCCGATAAGCAGACGACCCCGCTTGACGACGACACCACCCAGGCGGCCTCGGAACCTGAGCAAGAACCCTCCTCGCAGCTGGAGCAGCTCTCCCAAGGCGAGCCTGAGCCAGCGGCCGAGGCCGTGACCCCAGATGAAGAGAAAGATGCTTATCCCAAGCTGACCAAGCTTTACCTCGAAAACGAAGACGCACCGGCCTACATCAGTTTTGATACCGACTTCCATCTCTATGACGCGAAAAACATTGCCACTGCCTGGGCCAATAGCGGCCAATCCACCCATATGCTCCAGCTCTTTCATGGCGACGGCCTGATAACGGTACTAACCGATAGCTGGGTCTGGCAAAACGACAAAATCGCCAAGTACGATAACGCTTGGTTACTCTGGTACCTGACTCAGGATACTGACGTCACCCTGCTCTTTCGCGCCGATCGCGATGGCTTGCTGAGCCTGCTTTACCGCTACTTCCCACAAGCGCTATTGGCGCTGGCGTTGCTTATTGGACTGACGCTGTGGCGTGTCGGCATGCGCCAAGGCCCGCTGCTATTACCGGCCAGTTTAAGCCGGCGACAGTTGCAGGAGCATATCCGCGCCAGTGCCGACTTTAGCCTCAGACGCAGCGGCCAACAGCCCCTGTTACAAGGCCTGCAACTGGATATTCAACGCCGCGCCCGTAAGCGCCACCCAGGCTTTGAACGCCTGCCAGTCGCAGATCAATGGTTAGTCCTCAGCCGCCTCACACGCCTCACCACCAGCGCAGTGGGCAAAGCCATGCGACCCGTGCCTCTGCAACGGCTAACCGCCTCCGAATTCACCCGTCAGGTTGCCCACCTGCAAACTCTCAGGAATGCCCTATGAGCGAATACAGCCCCGACCAGCCAAGCGCTAATCCAGCAACCGCACCTGCCTCGACAGCCAATGCAGCGCAACAACGCCAGCGCGCCAGCCAACTGGCTCAAGCCCTACGCCTGGAGCTGCAAAAAGCCTTGATCGGCCAAGCGCGCGTGATTGATGATGTGCTGACCGCGCTGATTGCCGGCGGTCATGTCTTGATCGAAGGCGTGCCCGGCTTGGGTAAGACCTTATTGGTGCGTGCGCTGGCCAAATGCTTTGGCGGCGAGTTTTCACGTATTCAGTTCACCCCCGACCTGATGCCCAGCGATGTCACAGGCCACGCGGTATACGACCTGCAAAGCGAGCAATTCAAACTGCGCAAAGGTCCGGTGTTTACCAACTTGCTGCTGGCAGACGAAATTAACCGGGCCCCGGCCAAGACCCAGGCGGCCTTGCTCGAAGTGATGCAAGAACGCCAAGTAACCCTTGAAGGCCGAGCGCTGGTGGTGCCGCTGCCATTTATGGTGTTGGCCACGCAGAATCCGATTGAACAAGAAGGCACCTACCCGCTGCCAGAAGCTGAACTCGACCGCTTTATGCTCAAGCTGCGTATTGATTACCCGCAGCAAGATGAAGAAATGCAAATGGTCCGCCAGGTGACCCGCTCAAGCAAAGCCGACATGCTTGAAGTCGCACCGCTGCGCACCTTGCTGCAAGCCAAAGACGTGCAGGCCCTGCAAAAAATCGCCAGCGATCTACCGATTGACGAGCAGGTTCTCGACTACGCCGTGCGCCTGACCCGCGCAACCCGTAGCTGGCCTGGCTTTGCAATCGGTGCAGGCCCGCGCGCCTCCATCGCCTTGGTCCGTGGCGGTCGCGCCCGTGCCTTATTAAGGGGTGGCGATTTCGTTCTGCCGGACGATATCAAAGGCTGTGCCCTGGCGGTTCTGCGTCACCGCGTGCGCCTTTCGCCCGAGCTGGATATCGAAGGCCTGTCGATTGATCAGGTGTTGCAACAGTTGCTTGATCAAGTACCGGCACCACGTCTATGACCTCAGCCTTCATGCCTTACGAGCAGTACACGCGATGAAACCGGCACGCCGCCTACTTCTCGCCTTGGCTGGCCTGCTGCTCTGCGCACTCGTGCTAGGAGCCTTGGATGCATTGGCTGTTGAACTGCCTGCAGCGATTAGCTCACTGTGGTGGGGCTTGCTGTTGCTGCTCGGCGTGGCCGCGTTGGTGGATGCCTGGCTGTTGCACAAAACACCTTCACCGCGCCTTGAGCGCAACCTGCCCGGTCAGCTCCCCTTGGGCCGCTGGAGTGAAGTGCAGCTGACCCTGCACCACAGCTACACCTATCAAACTGACGTACAGGTCTTCGACCACTCGCCAGCGGAAATGACCACCGAACAGATGCCCCAGCGCGTTGTAGTGCGCGCCGCAGAGCAAAGCCAGTTCAGTTACCGGGTACGGCCACTGGTGCGCGGCCACTTCTGGTTTCCCCGGATCGAGCTCAGCCTGCCCAGCCGCTTGGGTTTATGGGATGCCCGCCGCGTGCTCGATGTGCCCGGAGAAACCCGGGTTTATCCTGACTTTGCCCGCCTCTACGGCGCCCAATTGCTGGCGGTGGATGACTGGCTCAGCCAAATGGGCGTGCGCCAGCATCAGCGCCGCGGCCTGGGCATGGAATTTCATCAACTACGGGAATTTCGTGATGGCGACTCAATGCGCCAGATCGACTGGAAAGCCACTGCGCGCAAGCGCACGCCGATCGCCCGTGAGTATCAGGATGAACGCGATCAGCAGATTGTTTTTATGCTCGATTGCGGCCGACGCATGCGCAGTCAGGACGGCGAGCTTTCCCACTTTGACCACGCGCTCAACGCCAGCCTGCTGCTCAGTTATATCGCCCTGCGCCAAGGGGACGCGGTTGGCCTTAGCACCTTTGCCAGCGAACAGAGCCGTTACCTGGCACCGGTCAAAGGTGCTGCTCAGCTTAATGTATTGCTTAATAGCCTGTATGACCTCAAGAGCACTCAGCTGCCAGCAGATTATGCAGCGGCGACCGAGGCCCTGCTCAGCCGGCAACGCCGCCGCGCGCTGGTGGTAATAGTTACCAATCTGCGCGATGAGGATGATCAAGAGCTGCTTAATGCCATTAACCGCCTCGGCCGCCAGCATCGTGTGCTGATCGCCAGCTTGCGTGAAGAAGTGCTCGATACCCTGCGCCAGTCGCCGGTGCAGAATTTTGACTCGGCCCTGGCCTATTGCGGCACAGTCGATTACCTAAATGCCCGCGACACGCTGCATGAGCGACTCGTCGCCAACAATATCCCGGTGCTTGATGCACGCCCAAGCGAACTGGGCCCGGAGTTGGTCAGCCGTTATTTATCCTGGAAAAAAGCCGGCGTTCTATAACGCCATGGTGGGCAAGCTTCGCGTTGCCACACCCTACCAACCCACCATCGCACAGGCCAACCGTAGGGTGGATGACGCTCTTTTCATCCACCATTTTCACATGTGAATTCGATTATTAATTGACCCATGATGGGCAAGCTTCGCGTTGCCACACCCTACCAACCCACCATTGCGCAGGCCCATCACGGAGCCCGATTAAGCGACCGACTTGATCAACTCAATGTACGGCTGGGCATTGCGCTGATCCTGGATCAGCGCGACAAAATCCTTGCCGTCGGCGTCTTTGGCGTTGACGTCGAAACCGGCGGCAACGAAAAAGCCGAGGAACCGCTCGAAGTCATCAAAGCGCAGGCCACGATAGGCTTTAACCAGCTTGTGTAACGAAGGCGGTGTGTCATCAGCGGGTTCGACATCGAGGAACAACTTGATCGGCTCATCACCAATCTCTTCACCAATCACCTGTTTTTTGTCTTTACGCATCACTGACTCCAGCTTTACCGGGCTACACGGGGCGGCAAGTGTACCCCGCGCACCCATTGCGCTCAACGCTCAGTCCACAGCTTCGAACTGCGCGCGCATCCAAGTCAGATAATCGGCCACTTCAGGGCTGCCTTCTTGCGGGGCCCAACTGGCGTGCTCACCCTGCCCAATCGGCAAGTACGGCCCAGCCTTGCACTCAAACAAGATGCTGTCAGCCTCAAGCACCACCAGGGCGTGGAATATTCCTGGCGGCAAATCAACACCGACACAATCAGAACCCGCAGCAAGAATGCGCTTATCTTGCACGGCGCCATGCTGATCGAAAATCAGCAGGCCCAACCGCCCTTTTATCACCAACAACGCTTCAGCTTTGTCCGCTGACAGGTGGCGATGTGGCGGAATGTAAGTATCTGGATGCAGGCCAATAGCCATGCGGTGACAGGGTTCTTCCATGGCATGGAAGTTGTGGTGCTGACGTTGACGCGGATTTTGCGCGGCCTTGGACGCCAGGTCGGCAAACAGCGCCTGATCAATAAATGCCGGCCCCCGCACAGGCTTACAGACCTTTAACGGCATAGATGCCGGGTGCGTTGCGCCAGTAGCCTTTGTAATCCATGCCGTAGCCGAACACGTAGCGATCAACGCAAGGCAAACCCACGTAGTCGGCCTTCAGGTCGGGACGTGCCTTGCGGTCGTGGTCTTTATCAACCAGTACAGCGGTGTGCACAGCCCGCGCGCCAGCGTGATGGCAGAAATCGATAATTGCGCCGAGGGTGTGCCCTTCATCGAGGATGTCGTCAATGATCAGTACGTCGCGATCAATAAACGAAACTTCCGGTTTGGCCTTCCAGAACAGGTCACCACCGCTGGTTTGGTTGCGGTAGCGCGTAGCGTGCAGGTAAGACAGTTCCAGCGGGAAGTTCAGCTTAGGCACCAGCTTGCCCGAGAAGATCAGCCCGCCGTTCATGACGCAGAACACCACGGGATTGGTCTCAGCCATCTCGGCATTGATAACTTCAGCCATTTTGCAGATGGCCGCTTCAACTTGCTCGTCGGTATACAGACAATCAGCTTCAGCCATTATCTGACGGATGTGCGCGAGATCAGCAGACATGGTCATTCCTCTTGGGTTAGCGCAACACGAAAACCTGATCGGTGCGTCAAATAAAAGTCGGCAAAGGTACGCATCTGTCTGGCGAGGAGCAAGCCCCCACAGACGAACGTAGCGTTATTTAGGCACACTATTGCGCCAATCTTGAAGATAATTGGCACAGATCAACTAAACCAGCCTTAACTTAGGCGACAGCATAAGTGTTCACAGGGCCGCCCTTTATGGCGCGCAATGCTTTAATCTAAGCCAGATTTTTTTGCCAGCTCAGTCGGAGAGCCCCAACCCATGCCAATCCAAGAGATTCGCCACCCGCTGATTCGCCACAAAATTGGCCTGATGCGCCGCGCTGATATCAGCACTAAAAACTTTCGCGAATTGGCTCAAGAGGTCGGTGCACTGCTGACTTACGAAGCAACCAAGGACCTGCCGCTGGAGACCTATGAAATTGCCGGCTGGTGTGGCCCCGTGCAAGTCGAGAAGATCTCCGGCAAGAAGATCACAGTGGTGCCTATTTTGCGTGCAGGAATCGGCATGCTCGAAGGCGTACTCAGTTTGATTCCGGGCGCTAAGGTCAGCGCGGTCGGCGTTGCGCGCAATGAGCAAACCCTGCAAGCGCACACCTACTTGGAAAAGTTAGTCCCGGAGATAAATGAGCGCCTGGCGATGATTATCGACCCGATGCTGGCAACCGGCGGTTCGATGGTCGCAACCATTGACCTGCTGAAGAAGGCTGGCTGCAAGGAAATCCGCGCCATGGTGCTGGTGGCCGCGCCTGAAGGTATCAAGGTCGTCCACGATGCCCACCCGGACGTAGCGATTTACACTGCATCAATTGACGAGCGGCTTAACGAGCACGGCTACATCATTCCCGGGCTCGGTGATGCTGGCGACAAAATTTTCGGCACCAAGCAAAAAGAAGCTTAACCGGCAACTGCCTCTGGCTGACACTGCAACAGCCAGCCAGTGGTGATGCCGGGGTGCTTCAGCCTTGGCTATTCAAACGGCGCACTTCGCGCTCGACCATGCTCGCGTATTCCGGCGGCGTCAGTTGCGCGACTTGCTCACGCATCCACTCATGCCATTTGCTTTTACGCTTGTTTTTTTCGCCAAACAGCCGCGCAGCATCAACCTTTGAACGCTGCAGGTTCTGCTGCCACAAATCAAACAAACGCGCCTTTTCAGCCTCTCCGGCATCGCGCTCTGCAGCGGGTTTGTTCGCCAGATTAAAACTCATGGAGTACTCCTGCTGGATAAAAGGGGGGCGGATTCTACCCATTTTCTATCTGGCGGACAGCGGTTTTATCCCCGAATTGAACCAACGACTGAGCAGCCCTTGGTTCAATCTTGCAGCTCGCTTAAGCGCCGTTCAATCATCACGCGATCGGGGCTTTGCCCTGCCAGTTGCAGTGCCCGGTCGTAGGCTTCGCGCGCGGCAACCCGATCATTCAGACGGCGCAGGCAATCAGCTTTGGCCATCTGCGCAAGGTGATAGCTCGCCAGTTCACCCCGTTCGAGCAGGCCTTCAATCAACTCAAGCCCCGCAGCCGGGCCATGGCACATCGAGACCGCAACCGCACGGTTCAGCTCGATCACCGGTGAAGGCTGCAAGCGCAACAACACATCATAGAGCCCAACAATCTGCAGCCAATCGGTGGCGGCTGCCGTCCCGGCCTCGGCATGCACGGCAGCAATGGCCGCCTGCACGTTGTAGCTGTCATAACCGCCTTGTTGCAGCGCTTGCAGGATCAGCGCCTGACCTTCGGCAATATGCGCCTGCGACCACAGGCTGCGATCCTGCTCCTCAAGTAACACCGCCAGCCCGTCCACCGAAATCCGCGCCGGGCGGCGCGACTCATGCAAGAGCATCAGCGCCAGCAAGCCTTTTACCGGTGGTTCTGGCAATAACTCGAGGAGCAGTCTCCCCAGTCGAATCGCCTCTTCAGAGAGCTGACTGCGCACTACGGATTCGCCTGAGCTGGCAAAATACCCCTCGTTAAACACCAGATAGATCACCCGCAACACGGCCGCCAACCGTTGTGGCAATTCACTTCGCGCAGGGACTTCATAGGGAATGCCCGCATCACGAATCTTCGCTTTGGCGCGCACAATCCGCTGGGCGATAGTACTGGGCGTACTGAGAAAGGCCTTGGCGATATCTTCGCTGCTGAGGTCACATATCTCGCGCAGGGTCAGGGCCACTTGAGCGTCATCGCCGAGTGCCGGGTGGCAGCAGGTAAAGATCAGCCGCAGGCGATCATCTTCGACGCTTTCCAGCTCATCCATAGGCGGTGCATTGCTTGCCTGATCATGCTCTGCAAGTGATTCAAAGCGCGCAGTGCGGCGCAGGCCATCGATGGCTTTGAACCGTCCTGCAGACACCAGCCAAGCACGCGGATTGGCCGGCACGCCTTGAGTAGGCCACTGCTCGAGCGCGGCTCGAAACGCTTCGTGCAAGGCTTCCTCGGCCAGCTCGAAATCCCCGAGCAAGCGAATCAAGGTCGCCAGCACGCGGCGCGACTCAGTGCGATAAAGCGCGTCGAGCTGCTGGTTCAACGCTTGCTGCGTATCCACTCGCACCTCCTGCGGTGCTCATTTAGCTTTTCAGTCGATAGCCGCTTTTAAAGATCCAGCCCACTGCGCCAATGCACAGCGCCAGGAAGCCGAGAATCATGGCAAGGCTGACGCCGACGCTGACGTCGGAAACCCCATAGAAGCTCCAGCGAAATGCACTGATCAGGTACACCACCGGATTAAACAGGGTGACGGTCTGCCAAACCGGCGGCAGCATGCTGATCGAGTAGAAACTACCACCCAGAAATGTCAGCGGCGTAACGATCAGTGCGGGCACGATCTGCAGTTTTTCCCAGCCATCCGCCCAGACCCCAATAATGAAACCGAACAAGCTGAAGGTCACGGCCGTAAGAATCAGAAAGGCCACCATCCAGAATGGATGCAGAATCTCGAAGTCGACGAACAATCGCGCCGTCAGCAAGATAATCAATCCAAGCACAATGGATTTGGTCGCCGCAGCGCCGACATAGCCAACCAATATCTCGAGGTAGGAAACCGGCGCAGAAAGTATCTCGTAAATGGTCCCCGAATACTTGGGCATGTAAATGCCGAACGAGGCGTTGGAGATACTCTCGGTGAGCAGCGCCAGCATGATCAAACCGGGGATGATAAAGGCCCCGTAACTGACGCCATGCACCTGAGTCATGCTCGAACCAATCGCCGAGCCAAACACCACAAAATACAGCGAAGTGGTGATCACCGGTGTGGCGATGCTTTGTAGCAAGGTGCGCCAGGTCCTTGCGAGCTCAAACAGGTAAATGGCGCGGATCGCGTAAAAATTCACGGGCGGCTCCTCACCAGGCTGACAAAAATATCCTCAAGCGAGCTCTGGCTCGACTGCAAGTCTTTGAAGTCGATACCTTGCTGTGCCAAGTCCTTGAGCAGTTCGGCGATTCCAGTGTGTTCACGCTGTGCATCAAAGGTAAATACCAGGGCGTGCCCCGCATCAGCCAGCTCCAGCGGGTAGCTGGCGAGCGCCTCAGGAATGCAGGTCAAGGGTTGTTGCAGGTGCAGGGTCAGCTGCTTCTTGCCCAGCTTGTGCATCAGTGCGGCTTTGTCTTCGACCAGAATGATTTCACCTTTGCTGATGACGCCAATGCGATCAGCCATTTCTTCGGCTTCTTCAATGTAGTGGGTGGTCAGAATGATGGTCACGCCGCGCTCGCGCAGGCCCCGCACCATATTCCACATATCACGCCGCAGCTCCACATCGACACCGGCCGTTGGCTCGTCGAGAAACAGAATCTGCGGCTCATGTGACAAGGCTTTAGCGATCATCACCCGACGCTTCATGCCGCCGGACAGCTCAAAAATACGTGCGTCCTTTTTATCCCACAACGACAAGTCGCGCAGCAGCTGTTCGAGGTAGGCAGGATTGGCCGGTTTCCCGAACAAACCACGGGTGAACTTGACCGTGGCCAGCACGCTTTCAAAGCCTTCGTTGAACAACTCCTGGGGCACCAAGCCAATCTTGGCCCGCGCGGCGCGGTAGTCCGCGATAATATCGTGACCGTCGACCAGCACCTTGCCCGAACCGGGATTGACGATTCCGCAGATAATGCTGATCAAGGTGGTTTTGCCCGCACCATTAGGGCCGAGCAGCGCGAAAATCTCGCCTTTCCTAATGTCTAGATTGATGGTTTTCAGCGCCGGATGACCCGAGGCATACACCTTGCTCAATTGCTGTATCGAGATTACTGATTGCACACAACCACCTTGTTTGAGGGGCGTCGGAAAGCGTTCTATAAGTAGCCGACCCTGAGGGCCGATGAGTCGGGCGAATTGCATCTTCGACCTCAAAACAGCCGCCGCGTTTCTTCCACGCATCCGGCCAGGCCAAGACACCGCTCCCAGGCGGTCATCCCAAGGACTAAAGCGCTACTCTAGCCGATTGCGCCGCCATCTTGTATCAGACTAATCGGCGCCCCACGGGTTTTGGCATCTGCACCGGCGCGCCGGTTTTGCCGATCAAGAGCGATACGACAAGCGCAGTCCAGTGGGCGCAGCAATGACGCCTTGGCAGATTGATCCCCAGACAGGTATTGCATTTGATTTAGCGGTGCCCATGCTTGGCCGCAGTCGCCCCTGTCGTTATGCTGATGCACCGCTGACAGCCTTAGGTCGTCGCTTTGCGCTTGCCAAGCGCGCTTATTTTGCACAGGCTGTGCTGCTATTACCCGATTCAGAGGACATTTTTATGCAACTAAAACATCTCGCTGGCCTGGCCCTGATTGCATCCCTGAGCGCCTGCAGCTCAATGGATGGCGCAAGCTCTGACAGTGCCGCAGCCGCTGCGCCTGATCGCTTCAAAGACAAGTGCAACGCCGAGGTAGTGCAAGACATGCTGGGCCAACGCGTCACCCCTGAACTCAGCAAGCAGATCAAAGAAAAAGCCGGCGCCAAAAGCGTTCGTGTTTTGGGCCCGACTGACGCAATGACCATGGATTACAAATCAACCCGTCTGAATATCGACACCGACGAAGCTGAAGTGATAGACCGCATTACCTGCGGTTAAACCCGTGCTGCCCCTCAATGGAGCCGTGGCTCCTTAACGCTCTGAGCACTGAAGCATGCAGATTGATGAAGAGTTTACCCTGAAGAAACTTGAAACCTTTCTGGCCTTTATGCGCAGTGGAAATCTCAGTCGCGCAGCCGCAGAGCTTCAGACCAGCAACGTCAGCGTACATCGGGCGATTCATTCGCTTGAGAGTGCGCTACGCTGCCCGCTATTCAAGCACGAAGGGCGCAACCTGATTCCGCTGGAAAGTGCTTATCTACTTGAAGATCGCGCGCAAAAACTGATTCAGGACGTACTCGACACGGTGCGTTTAACCCGTGAAGCAGCGGGCTTCTCCGCAGAGCGGTTCAAACTCGGTTCACTCTATTCGCTGACGGTGAAAACCGTTCCGCAGTTGATCATGGGCCTTAAACTGCGCCGCAGCGAACTCAATATTGATCTGATTCTGGGCTCCAATGTCGACCTCATGTTCAAGCTCAAAAATCTCGAAGTCGACGCAATTCTAATAGCGCTGAACGAGCACATGACGGATCAGGATTGCGAGCAACTGCCGCTGTTTTCAGATGATATGTTTCTCGCGACCCCCACCGATTCACCCTTTGCGCAACAAGCCGAGATTGATCTGGCCGACCTTAAAGAATCGACTTTTATTACCTTGACCCACGGCTTCGCCACCCACCAGGACGGTGCGCGGGTATTTCGCCAAGCGGGTTTTGAACCGAAAATTGCCATGCAGGTGAATGATATTTTCACCTTGTTGAGCATGGTCAGCTCGGGGGTGGGTTATGCCCTGCTGCCCGGCCGAATTGCTGCTGTCTACGAAAATCGCATCAAGCTCATTCCGCTACAGGCCAAGTATCAGATGCAGCAACACATTGGAGTGGTCTTCCTCAAAGCCAAGGAACGCGACCCCAACCTGCTCGCGCTGCTGGCGGAGTGCCGGATGTACAGCCGGAACTCCGCCTAAGCGGGATTGTTACTTTCAAAGCTTGGCTGTAGACCGGCTTCAGCCCAGCAGGCCACGCATGATCAGGAACAACAGCGAGGGGCCAAGCAAGCAACCCAATGCGGTGTAGAACGCCGCAGTCAGGCAGCCATAAGGCACCAGCTTTGGATCCGTCGCCGCCAGCCCACCGGCCACGCCACTGGATGTGCCGATCAAGCCGCCGAAAATCACTGCGCTGCGTGGATTGTTCAGGCCTATATAGGGTGCAACAAAAGGTGTGGCAATCATCACCAGAATGGCTTTAACCAGACCGGCCCCAATCGACAGCGCCATCACCTCAGAACTGGCACCGATCGCCGCACCGGTTACCGGCCCGACAATATAGGTAACCGCACCCGTGCCGATGGTGGTCAGGCTTACCGCATCGGTATAACCGAACGCCATGGCCACGCCGACTCCCGCGACAAAGGATGAGCCGATACCGACGAACAGCGCCAGTACACCGACCATGCCGGCGCGCTTTAACTCTTCAACATTGACCCCATAACCGGTGGCGACAATGGCGAAGTCACGCAACATGGCGCCACCCAATATGCCGATTCCGGATAGCAGCGGAATATCGACCAAACCCTTGCTGCCACCGGTTACAGCGCCGCCGATATAAGCCAGGAGCAAACCAATCAGGATGGCGATGGCCGAGCCGTGCAAGCGGCCATTGGTTAACTTGTCAGACAGCCAGTACGACAACCACATGGTGATGCCAATAATGGCGAAACCGGCGATCAAGCTGTAAGCGGTGAATACTTTCAGAATACTTTCGTACATCGTGATCACCGTGGCAGTTTAGGCAGAGGGGTTGGTTCAACGTCAGCAGGCTCATCTGGCTTTTTTTGTCCCATCCGGTCCAGCACGGGGACCAGAGCAAACGCCAACACCACTGCCGCCACACCAGCAAGAATCGCCATTGGCCCACCACTCAGGGCGCCGTAGACGTTTTGCTGGGCAGCCATTGCCACCACGATAGGGATGTACACGGCGCTCCAGAACTCGATGCCCTGTTCTGATTTTGGGATCAGATAGCCGCGCTTTTTCAGGTAACCGCCGAGGAAGATCAGCATCATCATGGCGATACCGACGCCACCGACGTTGGCGGGTACGCCAATTAGTTTCCCCAGCAGCTCACCGACCGTGATGCCCACCAGGGTGCAGAACGCAAGAAACGCTACACCATAAATAATCATTATTTTTATCCTCAAGAAACTGTTCGAAGTTGTTGTTTTTGTCCTTCGTAACGATCAAGCGGTACTACTAAGTTCAAGAGTCGCGACTCGCCTCCTGACGCAACATGGCGTCCAAGGTATCGAGTCGGGCACCCTGAAAGGCAATTGCCTGCCCGGGCTCAAACACGCGCCGGGCCAAACCGGTCAGCACGGCTCCGGGGGGAAGTTCGAGGTGCAATCTAACACCGCGCTCATAGGCCGTGCGCAGGGTGTTATGCCAATCGACAACGCGGCACATATTGTTGGCCAGGTCGTCACGTAACTGTTCAGGCTTATTCAGTAGTCGTGCGCTACTGCTGCTTAAATAGCGGATCTGCGCCGGACTGACTTTGACCTGAGAAAATGCCTCAGCAAGCTCAGCAGCAGGCCTATCCAGCAACGGGCAATGCGAAGGCACACTCACCGCCAAGGGCTTGGCGCAAGCGGCGCCGGCTGCTTTAGCCAGCACAGCCACTTGCTGCATGGCACCGTGGCTGCCAGCGATTACCTGCTGTGCTTCAGCGTTGATATTGGCCAGATACACCGGCTGCTCGGCGCAGTTGACCTGCGCCAGTAACGATTCAACCCGGTTTAAATCCAAGCCGAGAATCGCGGTCATGCCGAAGCCTTGCGGATACGCCTGCTGCATCAGTTCGCCGCGCAAACTCACCAGACGCAACGCATCGGCAAAACTAATGGCCCCGGCTACAACCGCAGCGGCGTAGGCACCAATCGATAAACCTGAAACGTAATCCGGACGATGACCACGCTGCATCAGCAGTCGCGCACAGGCGACGCCGCCAATCAGCAAGCAGAGCTGCACCGCGCGGGTATTTTCAAGCGCTGTAACAGAATCCAGGGCCAAGGCATCTTGCTCAAGTACAGCGCTGGCCTCAGCCAAGCACTGAACGGTTTCAGGCGAGTCTGGCAAGCCGTGCAACATGCCGGGCTGCTGTGCGCCTTGGCCGGGAAACACCCATAGACTGCTCATGTGGCTACCGGCTCCGGCGCCCAGGGATCATCAACCAATAACGCCTGGTGCTGGGTTTTAAGCATCACCTTCAGGCTGCTGCCGGCCCACTCACGTAGCGCAACCGCCCCCATCGGGCATTGCAGTTGTACATCGACAGTGCCGGGCGCTTGATCGAGCAACGCTAACAAACCCCGTGCCTGTGCACGTGACATCGGCTGGGCTGTGCGCACCAGAAGATCGAGATCGCTTGCAGGATGAGTGACCGCAATCCCGCTGGCCAACTCAAAGCCCAAGCTGCCAGTAATGCCCCACGGCAAACCCATGTGATTAAGCGGACCCGTCAATTGCGCCAACGCGTTGAACAGTGGCCATTCAGGCTGCACCTGAACACCCGTTGGCGGCACTGAAACAAGGTGTTCAGGTTGCACACAATGTTGAACCGCCGATAACGGCATCCAAGATGCAAAACGTTGGTCACGACTGCGGCCCCGCAGTCCAACGGCAATCAGGTCTGCCGCACCTTGTGCCCGCCGAACCACCACCGGCGGCTCACCGAGCAAGGCATCAACCGTCCACGCGGGGGCATCTTGCGGCAGATGCTCAGGGGTAAAACCCCAAAGCAGATCGTGCGGCAGATAACCCCGATGCGCGGATGATTGAGGGCGACTGTTCATCTGCTTACCACTGCGCCCGCAACAGTTCACGCACCCGAGAGGACGCTTCGCGGTTGCTCGCACCCAGTCGGCTGCGCAAATCCCGAGGGGCCGTGGCGATATCATTTAGCGCACTGCTCAGGCAAGCCTGCACCCGTGCGACATCATCAGCCTCTGGCGTAAGCGCGTCATTCACACTTAAGGTTTCCCAGAGCAAGCCAAGGGAGTCGTAGTTTTCAATGTCATAGGCCATTGGCGGGATGGTCGCTGCCAACGCTTCCAGCTCATCGACACTGCGCAGCGTCACCCGCGCGGCGGACTCCTTGCCCATGGCATGGACCATCACGCTTGGGTCGCGCAAGGCGATCAACCGATTGGCCTGGTATCCGTGGGCCAGAAAGGCGCCAGACATCGCTTTACCCACCAGCAACGCAACTACCGCATGGCCCGCCAAACGGGCACGGGCATAACTGTCGACCGCACCGGCCAGCGCCTGATGAATCCCCAGCGCCTCTTCGCGGCGGCCATAAGCCTGACTGGGCACATCGACGATGGCGATCAATGCACGCTTATCTGTGCGTTCACGATCCTGCTCGATGGTTTGGTCAATGGCCTGCGCCAAACTCCACCCTTCGAGCAAACCCACCTCACCATTGCGAGCACGGGGAAAGCGGTTGTTGGCATCGGCAACCACGGCCAGATAGCGCACTGACTGACCGTTCAGACTGCCGTCGGCAACCAGAAGGGAATCCGGAAAACCCTTGACCTGCTGTGCATCTGCGGCCAGCAACCCAAACCAATTACGCCCACGTTGTTCAGTCATCACTGCTCTCCCTGATATAGGCTGCGCACTTGGGCGGCATCGATCTGTTGCGCAGCATCAAAGGCCTGCAAGCGCTCAAGAAACCATGCATGTTTGCGGCTGCGTTCCAGGGTTGGGACACCCTGTTTGAATAGGCTGCGGACTTGCTCGCGGATAAGCTCAAGGTCATCGGCCACATAGCCATCGACCAAGCCGCTGGCGTTGCGTTGTTCGCCACCGGTCAGGCTCCAGATAAACGGCCGGTCACGGGAATCGTATTCATCGATACCGGCTTCCTGTTCAATAACCTGTGGGCCGTTGAGACCAAGCCGCGCCTCCTGAGTCACCAGCAGATAACTGCACAGGCCTGCCGCGATCGACATGCCACCAAAACAGCCAACTGGCCCGGCGACTAAGCCAACAACCGGCTGATACTGGCGCAGATCAACGATGGCCGATTGAATTTCAGCAATCGCCGCAAGTCCCAGATTGGCCTCCTGCAAACGCACGCCGCCGGTCTCCAGCAAGAGCAACGCTCGGGTGGGGATGCCATTGCGGTTATCTTCTGCGGCAAGCTCTAAAGCCCCGGCAATTTTTGCCCCGCCAACTTCACCGAGGCTGCCGCCTTGGAAGGCACCTTCGATTGCCGCGACCACTGCGGGCTGGCCATCGACAGTGCCTTTGGCGATGATCACGCCGTCATCGGCCTGAACCACGATGCCTTGCCTGGGCAGCCAGGGTGAAGTCACCCGGGCGAATGGATCGAGTAATTCACGAAAGCTGCCGGCATCAAGCAATGCCCGCGCCCGCTGGCGCGCGCCAAGTTCGATAAAGCTGCGCTGTTGCAGCAAGCGTGCAATCTTGTCTGTGGTTGCATCAGTCATCGGCCAAGGCCTCCATTGCTTGTTCCAGACGCAAACGCACAACACCGGGTGTAGCGCCAAAGTCATGGATCGAAATGTTCAACGCGGGCATCTGCTGCTCACTGAACATGCGTTGAAACAGCTGCTGCCAACGCTCATCGCTGCCGTTGACTGAGGTCACCACCTCAATGGCAAGGGTGCCGCTGGTGCCCGGTTCAAGCATGACTTCAAGATCGCCAGAGCCGACGCAGCCGACCAAAGCACGGCCAAGGGCGGGTTGCCCGGCACTGAACTGAAAAGACAGTGTTTGCATGATCAGGCACTCCCTATCGGCGCGTGCACAGCAGGCGCAAGGCGGTCGAGGAATAAAGTCGCGGCGAGCAAATCAGCGGCCCCGCCGGGCGAGGCACGTAGCCTCAACATGTCGTTATCGAGATCGCGCAGCAATCGACGGCCATCAAGACTGGCGCAACCGCCCGCCTTGAGAACCGCGCGTGCTCCGCTCTGCATGCAGTCCAGCCCGGCCAGACCGGCACGGTAAAGCACACAGGTATCAGTCAGTTGGCTCATGATCGCCAGCAGCGCATCAAGCCGTGCATTCTGTTCACCAGCCGGCACCGAGCGGCTGTGCAACAGCTGCGGCAAGCCATACTGGATAATTGCCGGGAAGCCCAACTGGGCTTGCTCACGCGCCCCGGTCAAACCATAGGTTCGGCAAACTTGTGCGCCATGGCTCTCGGCCGTGATTGGCATTGCGCGGTCGGTGTACAGGGCAATCTGCGCCGCGCGCAAGGTCACTTCAGCAGGACTCAGCGCCTGGTCATCCAGCGCAGCAGCAGCGCAGAGCAAACCCAGTGCCCAGATAGCACCCCGGTGAGTGTTGACGCCGCCCGTAACGCGCAGCATCTCGACCTCGGCTTCACGGCCAATGCGGCCAAGTGTTTCGCGCAGGCTTTGGTTAATTTCAGAATATTGGCTGGCTTCTTCTGCCATTTGTTTAAAGGCGGGCCACAGCGACAGCGCCGACGAATGCATCAGGCCCAAGTGCAGGTCGTCATGGGCGCCATTGCCCCGGCGATCGACCAGCCCCGGTTTAGGTGACAGATCTGCCTCATCGATCAGCACGTCAACAGCCAGATCAGCCAAGTCGTCAGCCACACTCAGGCGCGGCTGCTTAATGTATAAGGCAGTCATTACCAACTCCTGAATTTAGCGGGCGGGTTGTACAGGCCGCCTGACCATTCAACCAGCTCGGCGATGCTCTTGGCCGCCAGTAGTTCACGGCTGGCATCGGCACGGCGAATGCCCAGATCTTCCGGCAATGCGATCAAGCCTTCCTGGCGCATGCGCAATGTGTCTTTAGGGTCGTGGCGCAGACCAATACTGGTCACGCCCGCCACGGCGGCGATCATCGCTTGGCGCTCTTCAAGTGAGCGCGCCTTGTACAGATAGGCAATGCCTTCCTCAGTCAGCAGGTGGGTCACGTCATCGCCATAAATCATGATGGGGGCCAATGGCATGCCGCTTTTACGGGCCACTTCAACCGCATCGAGGGTCTCGACAAACGTCGGCTTACCGCCTTCCTGGAAGGTTTCAACCATCTGCACCACCAGCTTTTTACCGCGTTCGAGCATGGTCACGGGAGCGCCGGTGTCGGAACACATGTCCAGCCAGGCTGGCGTAGCATGGCGTCGTCCACGCGGGTCGTGACCCATGTTTGGCGCCCCGCCGAAACCGGCTAAGCGACCTCGGGTCACGGTGGATGAATGGCCATCTCCATCGACTTGCAAGGTGGCACCAATAAACAGGTCGACGGCGTATTGGCCGGCCAACTGGCACATCATCCGGTTGGAACGCATCGAGCCGTCACGGCCGGTGAAAAACACATCCGGACGCATGGCAATGTAGTTTTCCATGCCCAGCTCAGTCCCGAAGCAGTGCACGCTTTCGACCCAGCCGGTCTCGATTGCGGGAATCAAGGTTGGATGAGGATTGAGGGTCCAGTTGCGACAAATCTTGCCCTTGAGACCGAGCTTCTCGCCGTAGGTCGGCAGAATCAGCTCAATAGCCGCAGTGTTAAATCCAATACCGTGGTTGAGCGACTGGACATTGTGTTTTTCATAGATACCGCGAATCGCCATCATCGCCATCAACACATGCACCGGCTTGATGTGGCGCGGGTCGCGGGTGAACAGCGGCTCGATATAAAACGGCTTATCAGCCACCACCACAAAGTCGACCCAAGACCCGGGAATATCCACTCGCGGCAACTCGCTGACATCATCAACCAGTTCATTGACCTGAACGATAACGATGCCGTCGCTGAACGCGGTGGGTTCGACCAGCGCGGGGGTGTCTTCGGTGCTGGGCCCGGTGTAGATGTTACCCGCCCGGTCTGCCTTGAAGCCTGCGACCAGCGCAACATTGGGAATCAGGTCAACCAACAGGCGAGAGTAAAGCTCGATATAGGTGTGGATAGCGCCAACTTCGAGCAGGCCATCTTCGAGCAATTGGCTGATGCGCAGGCTTTGCGGCCCGGCAAAGGAAAAATCGAGTTTTCGCGCAATACCGCGCTCGAAAAGGTCAAGGTGCTCGGCGCGACTGACGCTCGGCATGATCATGTGCAAATCATGCAGACGCTCAGGACTGGCCTTGGCCAGCGAGCGGGAAAGAAAATCGGCTTGCTTCTGGTTATTGCCTTCAAGCACCACGCGATCACCCGGGGCGATCAAGGCTTCGAGCGCTGCGACAATTTTATCGCTGGGCAAAACCACGCCATCGGCTAATGCACGAACCTGCTCAAGGCGACGGTGTTTCTCGGTACGGCGACGTGACCAATTCGGCGGCGGGGATATTGTTGTTGTCATGCTGGCTCCACGTAGTGCGCTGTCGTGGTGCCACATTAGGAGCCTGATCAAGTGCCATCAATCAACTAGGCAGCGCAATCGTTACGATTATCGTAACGATTTTTTAGCAGCCTTTGATCACGCTGAGACCGCAACAGTTAACCTCGGCGCCCAGACCGGGCATACTTGGACATTGCCCTCGTTCTAGTAGCCGCCATGCGTATCCACGTTACCTTTATCGACCGCGTCGGAATCACCCAGGAAGTACTGGCGTTACTCGGTGGACGCAACCTGAATCTGGATGCGGTGGAGATGGTTCCGCCCAACGTCTACATCGACGCACCGACCCTCAGCTCCGAGGTGCTCGATGAGTTACGTGAAGCCTTGTTCAAGGTGCAGGGTGTGCAGGCGGTCACTATCGTCGATATTCTCCCCGGTCAGCGTCGGCGCTTGCAGCTTGATGCGCTGCTGGCGGCCATGACCGATCCCGTCCTGGCGGTCGATGGCCAGGGTCGCGTGCTATTGGCTAACCCCGCGTTAATCGGGCTTTGCGAACAGGAGCCGGAAGGTCTAGCCCTTGGCGATTTATTCGCCAATCCAGCCCTGCAGCACGAACTGCTTGAGCAAAACTTTCGCTTGCCGCTGCGGGAAGTCACCCTTAACGGCCAAGCACTGCTGCTCGATGCCATGCCGATTAGTGAGACGGCCGACGCGGGGCGACTGCAACTGGCCGGCGCCTTGCTTACGCTCTACGAACCAAGCCGGATCGGCGCACGCTTGTCGGCGCTGCACCATGACCACGCCGAAGGTTTTGATTCCCTGCTTGGCGACTCTGCGCCCATTCGGACCCTCAAAGCCCGTGCGCTGAGAGTGGCGACCCTTGATGCGCCCCTGCTTATTCAGGGCGAGACCGGCACCGGCAAGGAACTGGTCGCCCGTGCCTGTCATACCAGCAGCGCACGCTGCGATGCCCCTTTTCTTGCGTTGAACTGCGCCGCCTTGCCGGAAAACCTTGCCGAAAGTGAGCTATTTGGTTATGCCCCCGGAGCATTCACTGGAGCCCAGCGCGGCGGCAAGCCGGGGCTCTTGGAACTGGCCAACCATGGCACGGTATTTCTCGATGAAATCGGCGAGATGTCGCCTTATCTGCAGGCCAAACTGTTGCGCTTTCTCAATGACGGAACCTTCCGCCGGGTTGGCGGTGAGCGAGAAGTTAAGGTTGATGTACGCATTCTTAGCGCCACCCACCGCGATCTGGAAAAGATGGTCAGCGAAGGCAGTTTCCGTGAAGACCTGTATTACCGCCTGAATGTGCTCAACCTTGAAGTGCCGCCATTGCGCGCACGGGGTCAGGATATTTTGCTGCTGGCCCGACATTTTATGCGCCAGGCATGCGCGCAGATTCAACGGCCGCCCTGTCGGTTGGCCCCGGACACCTACCCTGCTCTGCTGAGCAATCGCTGGCCGGGAAATGTGCGTCAGTTACAAAACGTGGTGTTCCGCGCAGCCGCTATCAGCGAAAGCAATCTGGTGCTGATTGACGACCTGGACATTGCCGGCACAGCAATCGCCACGCATGCGCAAAATGACCCGGTTGAAAGCCTGGACTCAGCCGTTGCAGGGTTTGAAAAAGCCTTGCTCGAAAAACTCTATGACAGCCATCCATCGACCCGGCAATTGGCGAGCCGCCTGCAAACGTCGCACAGTGCCATTGCCGTGCGCCTGCGCAAGTACGGCATTCCCAAGCCGTCCTGAGGTGAGTGAACGGCAAGTCTGGACACCACCACCCGCGCAAACAACCTGAATATTAGAGACCGCCATGGTGGATGAAAAAAGCGTCATCCAGCCAGGAGCGTCGATTACCCACTAACGCGTAGATCGCTCAAGCGCGCCAACCGCGGATCGGTTGTGCGCGAGCTGTATCAGATGGCGTATTTCTGCAAATTGGCCATCATCTCTTTCAACGCCTCAACGTTGTCACCCGGATGCGCGGCGCCCTCAAAGTCGCAGATCTGCGCCCAATGCGCGGCCACATCTTCAGGGCTAAAGCCTGCACGCGGATCGAAGCCGGCACCGAGGCTACGCTCCCAGCGCACTTTACCAATCCATCCGCCACCCACTTCGAACAGTCCTGAAGTCTCTTCACAGCTGTCGCTGGCCAGATACACCACCAACGGGCTAACCAGTTCGGGCTTGAGTTGCTCGAATACTTGCGGCGGAATCAAGCCTTCGGTCATGCGCGTGCCACCGGTTGGCGCAATCGCATTGACCAGAATATTATTTTTACGGCCTTCGATCGCCAAGGTGCGCGTCAACCCATAGAGCCCCAGTTTCGCCATACCGTAGTTTGACTGGCCAAAGTTGCCGTAGATACCGGAAGTCGATGAGGTAAAGATCACGCGCCCATAGCCTTGCTCACGCATATGGGGCCAGGCTGCACGGGTAATCTTGTAGGCGCCTTCGACGTGCACTTGATACACCTGATCCCAGTCAACCTGCTCCATCTTATGGAAGCTTTTGTCACGCAGGATGCCAGCATTGTTGACCACAACATCGATGCGTCCGAATGCCTCCAAGGCATGGGCTACGATTTTATCGCCATCGGTTACTGAGTCATGGTTGGCTACCGCCGTGCCACCCGCAGCACGAATTTCTTCGACCACTTTGTCTGCCGCAGACGCATTTGCACCTTCACCATGGGTGCTGCCGCCCAGGTCATTGACCACAACTTTTGCACCATGCTTGGCAAACAACAGCGCATGGGCGCGTCCCAACCCGCCACCGGCACCGGTAACAATCACGACTTGGTCTTGGAAACGAATGGTTTCACTCATCAGTAGGCTCCTGGCAGTGTCAATTAATGCGCCGAGTGTCGGGCAGGGTCACGATTGCCACAACTATGACAACCGGGCCTGAATGGTGCCCGATAAGGCAAAGAGATAAGCGCCAACGACCTTGATCATATAAATCAATCGGCCGTCTTGACGCATAGATTAGTCCAGCGACGGCGCAGGTATTTGCTGCAAGCACTGGCGAAACGCCAAGTAATGCTCCAATACTGCTTCTGGCGCCTCGGTTTGTGGATAATGACCGATATCCTCCAAGAGCACAGTGTCGGGTTGGTCAATCAATTCCCGGTAACGCTCAACCATGTGCCTGCCGGAAATCGGGTCGACCGCGCCATCAATGATCCGCATCGGCACTTGGCCAGCTTGCATGGCCGCCACCCAGCGCTCCCGTTGCTGGCGCCGTTCCGGCATATAGCGAATCAGGCGGTGCATGATCGCTGGCCCATTGTTATGGGTGATCAAGGTCCAGAAGTCGTCTAGCTCGGCCGCGCCTGGCAAGGTCTCGGGGCCGAAAATCTTGGCGAAACTCGCTTCAAGTTTTTGCCGACTGAACAAGGGGCCGATAAATCGCCCTAAAGGACTTAGCAGCAGCTTTTGCAGCAACACCGGGTGGTGGGTTTCCGGAAACAAACCACCATTAAGGAAGACGCAACTCGCCAGTTGGCAACGGCCCTGCTGCTGGCGTGCCAGTAACTCTTGAGCAACGCTGTCGCCATAATCATGGGCCAGCACATGCACATCCTCGCTGACACCTATGTGGGCCAACAATGCCTGCTGTAAATCCGCCTGCTCCAGCAAGCTGTAGTCGTGATCCGCAGGTTTGGCCGAATAACCAAACCCAAGCATGTCACAGGCAATCAGCCGGTAACGCTGCGCCAAGGGCCGCCAGAGATAATGCCAGTCCCAACTCGCGGTGGGAAAACCGTGAATCAGCAGCAGCGGCGGCGCATCAGCAGCGCCGGCTGTCCAGTAACGTATCTCATGGCCTTTGAAGTCAAAGCCCTGACTTGCCGAGCGCCACTGTTCCAGCGCAATCCCGGGCAACGCCATCAGCTGGCATAACCGGGCATTTGCTGGTCGAGCTTACGCAATAAGGCTGGCCATGCCAAAGAACCACCCATGCCCTGCGGGCTTTTCATCACACCGGCGACCATGGCCTTGGCGCCATCCAGAATTTGCTGAGGGATATGAATAAGCTCGGCACCACCGCTCTGGGCCATGACCTGGACCTCACAGGCGCGCTGCAAGGTAAACATCATTAAAAAGGTGTCGGCGATACTCGAGGAAGCGGTCAAGAGGCCGTGGTTCGGCAAGATCATAAAGTTCTTGTCGCCCAGGTCCGCCTGCAAACGCGCCTTCTCATCATGATTCAGCGCCACGCCTTCGTAGCCGTGATAAGCCAAGCTCGACAGGACGAACAATGACTGCTGTGACAGCGGCAATAAACCCTGCTTCTGCGCTGAAACAGCGATACCCGCGGCGGTATGAATGTGGACCACACAGGCAACATCATGCCGAACTTCATGCACAGCACTGTGGATGGTATAACCCGCCGGATTAATCGAGTAAGGGCTGTCCATCAACTTATTACCTGCAAGGTCAATCTTGACCAAGCTGGAGGCAGTGATTTCGTGGAACATTAAGCCGAAGGGGTTGATCAAGAACTCATCAACACCGGGGATTTTCGCCGAGATATGGGTGAAGATCAGGTCATCCCAACCGTGCATTGCGATCAGCCGATAACAGGCAGCCAGATCAACACGGGTTTGCCACTCAGCAGCAGACACCTGGTCTTGAAGATTTACACGGGGAAGCTCTTGGGCAGCAGTCATCACGACACCTCTGGACTTATTATTATCAACAGTCCTGAGTCTAGCGAGTGCTGCGCCCTTGCCTAGTCGCTCTGGCAGCCAGCTTAGTGACCGAGCGAGTCACCACGGCCTGTTGAGAGCTGATATTCAGCGGCTGAATGTCAGTCTTCAAGCGCGGCAATAAATCCGGCTACCCAGGGTTCGGCGTCTGTTTCCGGGGTCACACTCTCGCTAGAGTCAAGGCGCAGCATGTTCTGGACTTCCCGTATACCCAGTTCCGCATAGAGCTCGCGTACCAGTTCGCCGCCACCACAAAAGGTATCGCCATAGCTCGAATCCCCCAAGGCAATAACCCCGCCTGGCAGTCCGCTCCAGGCGGGCAGATGATCACGAATGGCGTAATACAGCGGCTGCAGGTTATCGGGCAGTTCGCCCATACCGGTGGTTGAGGTCACCGCCAAGAAAGCCTCAGGGGCAAAGGTCTGTACATCAGCCAAACTCGCGCGGGGGTTATAAAACGTCTCCAGGCCAGCGGCCTTTAATAAGCCCTGGACATGACGAGCGACTTCTTCAGCGGTGCCGTAGACCGAGCCAGAAAAGATCGCGACTCTCATAGAAACTCCTGCAGAAATAGGCAAATTCGGGGCCTATTATGCCGCAACTGGACAGTCTCATTGGATGTTTTAGAATGCCCTCACCTAGACTTGGAATTCAGTGCATGATCAGTGCAAAACTGCTACAGCTGGTGATCAGCGCCTCAAACGATGGCATCGTTGTCGCCGAGCAGGAAGGCGACGACAATATTTTGATCTACGCCAATCCGGCTTTTGAAACCCTGACCGGCTACGCCTGCGACGATATTTTGTACCAGGACTGCCGCTTTCTGCAGGGCGATGAGCGTGATCAAGAGGCCTTGCAAGTGATCCGGGCAGCCTTGAAAAGCGGGGCGCCCTGCCGCCAAATCCTGCGAAATTTCCGAAAAGACGGCACCCTATTCTGGAATGAACTCTCCATAACACCGGTCTATAACGAAAGTGATAACCTCACCTACTTCATTGGTATTCAGAAAAACGTGACAGAACAGGTGCAGGCACAGGAACGTATAAAGGAGTTGGAAGCTGAGGTGGCACTGCTCAAAGTCCGACTCGCCGATACAAACGCCTAGCCTCCCCCCACCCGCTTGGCTGAACTTTTTCTCTAGAGCCTAACTTTCAAGTTTTACGCAAGAGTTCACCATGGAAGAACCATCACTGCTCACGGACGAAGAGCGCGCCTTTATTCAGCACCTCTATTACAAGCCCGACAACCGGGCGGAACCTGAGCCACCTGGCGCTCTTCAGCCCTGCGATGAGCCATTGAATCAGCCACGAACGCGCTACCCGCACTCCCCGAAGCGGACCATTGGAACGGCGTATTCCAATGGTTACGGTAACCGCTTATCACTTAGATCTGGATATTATGAAACTCTCAGCTTCACTTACGGCAACCAAGCCGTAAGGGCGCCTGTGGCAATGCAGGAACGCGTCAAACAGTTGGAGGCCGAGATTGCCCGGCTAAAAATCAGACTAACGGACGCAATACCCTGACCAAAAGGCGAAACTTAGGCTGCTCTCAAGTGTCATAAATGATCAACAACGCTCCGCGTAGAGTTCAACATGCAAGATCCAATACTGCTCACAGAAGATGAACTGGAATTTATCCAGCATCTTTATGACCGACCTGCGAACAAGCACCTTGGGCCTTTGCACGCCCAAATTGACCTCGAAGAGTCGCTTAAAGATCTACTGAGCAATTACGCGAATGTTGAAAAGCTGACCATAGACGCGCGCTTTGCCAACCAACGGATGACGTTTACCCCGTATATTTCCGAGGATGCTTCGCATAATCAGCACCTCGAACTTGGCACACCGAAGATATTCGATGAGTCCGGCGCCGACAGTCGTGCTTGGCGCTTGCCTTTATCGCCACCGATAGAGCTGCGTAATCTTAATGGCACAGCCAGTGGCCTGATGGTGCATGAGCTATCCATGGATGGCTTGCTGATTGAACAGCTGCCGAACCACAGAGCACCAGCTCAATTTAATCTGCTATTGCCCCTTGGCCGGCAAAAACCGATTTCAGTCCAAGGCCACTTTGTGCGCAAAGCCAACAAAGTGCTGCTGGCCTACCAGCTTGATCCGATGGACAGACTGAGCAGCGAACGCTTACAGCAGTTTCTTTACCTGAAGCACCGCACCCTCTTCCCCCAAGCACACCCCGAATAAGCCTCAAGCCATCATTAAGTATCGAGAGCACCCTCGAGAAACTGTTGCAGGCGATGCAGCATCAAGTGCCCTTCATTCCCCAGGCTTGCAATGGCTGATCCGCTCAGCACACTCTCACTTAAAGCGGCACACTCACCGGCCAAACTCACCGGGCAATCAAGGCTTAAACCCAAGCGCTTAAGGGTTTGCGGCAGCTGGTCATTGGGTACCTGATTGGAAAACAACACCAGCCCCAACGGCTTGATCCGTTCACACAGATACACCAACTCATCAAGCGGCTGACCGATGGCCAAAACGCTGACAGCAGCGCTTGACTGACTGAGCAACAAGCCGGTCACCAGCAATTCAAGTTCACGACAGTGCCCAGGTAATGCCGCCAGCAGCACCCGCGCTTCAGCCTGGCCGCGAATGGCATGCAGGCGCTGCATCACGCGACCACGCAGAAAGGCGTCGTAAAACAGCCACTCACTGGTTTGACTGACCCCATCATGGCCCACGAGCAGCGCCTGCCAAACCGGCATCAGAATGTCCTGAAACACCACAGGCAAGGGATAGCTTGAAAACACCTGACCGTACACACGGTCCAGCGTGATGTCATCGAAAGCGCCAACTGCACTGCGTATCTGACGTTGCCACTGCTGCCATTCGGAGCCTGTTACCACGTCATACATCGGTGCAGTGGCCGCTTTAAGCGAGCGGGTTTTAGCCAGAACCTTACCCACTTTGCTAACCGCAACGCCCCGCTCAATCCAGGACAAAATAGTGCGCACCGACTCAACATCCGCTTGCGAATAAAGGCGATGACCACTGTCAGTGCGTGTTGGCTGAATAAGCCCGTAGCGCCTTTCCCACGCGCGTAGGGTCACTGGATTAACGCCGGTTAAACGTGACACCTCACGAATAGGGAAGAGATCTTCTCGCTTAAGCGCAGCTGAGCTCAGGGTCAATGCGGCAACAGGGTCGGACATAGCAAGGGGTTCTGCAAAATAAAGTGTCAATATTGTAACCCAGCCGGAGAGCCCGCATCGTCGGTCAAACCTGTACAGCCGACGAAATCGATAGCAGGCCAGCCACCCCTCTGACCCCTTAGTGACCATATGTGCACGCGAACCCCGGCTTTCTGCCTGCCAGCTGATCACGCCCGCACCCAGACGGTGCATATAACGGCAATAAAGCGCCCAACGAATCATGCGTTGAGCGCCAGGAAGCCCGCGCTGGCTTATTTCTGAAAAACCGGAATAATCCTTGCTTGTAACCCTGCACACAGTTTGCGTTGCTCACCATCCCGAGCGACGTATTGCCTGCACCCATACCCTGGATGCAAGCCCGGTTTAATGGAGATACACAATGTCTGCACAACCCGTCACCTTGATGGTGGCGCGCCGCGTTGCCAGCGGGCGCTTTCACGACCTTATCGCCTGGCTGCACGAGGGCGAACATCTGGCCACTGACTTCCCGGGCTACTTAGGCTCCGGGGTACTGGCGCCGCCACCTGATGGCGATGAGTTCCAGATTATCTTCCGCTTTGCAGACGAGCAAACCCTAGCCTCGTGGGAACACTCTGCCTCGCGTACAGCGTGGCTGACTCGTGGCAGCGGCTTATTTGCCCAACCGCAAGAGCAACGCGCAGTTGGAATTGATTGCTGGTTTGGCTCGGCCCACCGCCAAGCGCCGCGTTGGAAACAAAGCGTGGCGATATGGCTGGCGTTCTTCCCGGTCTCATTATGTTTCAACTTCCTGCTTGGCGGCTGGTTAAGGGACTTTTCCTTGGTCAACCGGGTGCTGCTCTCAACCCTGGCGCTCACACCGCTGATGACCTACCTGTTTATCCCGCTGTCGACCCGGCTACTTGCCCCTTGGTTGCTCAGTCGCCAACGACCCATTCTGCGCGGCGGCGAAGCGCCAAGCACGCGATAACCCCGAGCAAGCAGCAGCTCACGATGACCTCATCGCCCCAAAGGCGTTTGGCTACGCTTTGCGCCCTGAGCTGAGGGGCCAACGCGCCATGCCCAGCAGCCTGCAACCCGGAAGTTTGGGGTTACAAAATCGGCTAAAGCGCCTGGAAAGGCTTGTATAGACTGCAATGGGGCCACTGGTTTGTTGCCTTTAAGCCGGTGCCCCTGCCAGCAACGCAGAATCTCCGCATTACAGCCGAGAGCTGATCATTCCGCGCAAATGGACTGTTTCTATATGACCCGCTATTTTTCGAGCAACCTTATGACCACGGCTGCAGCTTTTCTCAGCCTCAGCCTAGCCGCTTTTCCCGCCGCAGCAGCCACCACAACGGCGCCGGAACAGGCCGCCTCATCTGCAGCCAAAATTCCGGCCTACGACATTGACCTGACAAACTATCAGTACCCCTATCCGGTCAGCTTCTTTGAGCTGAACAGCCAACTACAGAATGGCGAGCCTCAGCCCCTGAAAATGGCCTACATGGACGTTCCCCCGGCAGCAGGGAAGAGCAACGGTAAAAACATCGTTCTCCTGCACGGCAAAAACTTCAACAGTGCCTACTGGCGCGACACTATAAAAGCGCTGACAAATGCAGGGTATCGGGTGATTGCGCCCGATCAGATCAGCTTCGGCAAATCGACCAAGCCGCTCGCCTATCAATACAGCTTCCAGCAGCTGGCAAACAACACCAAACAGTTGCTCGATTCCTTGGGTGTGAAAAAGGCCAGTATTTTGGGCCACTCCATGGGCGGGATGCTTGCCACGCGTTTTAGCTTGATGTTCAGCGATGTCACCCAACAGCTGATTCTGGTCAACCCGATAGGGCTGGAAGACTGGAAAACCAAAGTCCCCTACGCCTCGGTCGACGCCATCTATAAATCCAGCCTTGCCGCGAACTACAAGCAGATCAAGCAATATCAGCTGACCAGCTACTACGATAATCAATGGAAAGCGGGCTATGACGAATGGGTCAATTTGCTCGCCGGCATCACCACGGATAAAAACTACCCGCTGTTCGCCTGGAATGCAGCATTAACCGCCGACATGATCTTCACTCAACCGGTGGTGTACGAGTTTGAACAGGTGAGCATGCCAACCTTACTGATCATTGGCACACGTGACCGCTCAGCAATCGGCAAGGAGCGCGCCAGCGATGAGGTCAAAGCCTCGCTCGGCCGTTATGACCAACTGGGCAAGCGGACCGCCAAAGCGATTCCGAATGCAAAGCTGGTGGAACTGGATAATGTCGGTCACATGCCCCACATCGAAGCCTTCGACCGGTTTATCACCCCGCTGATAAGCTTTTTAGACGAGCAAAAGTAGCGCCTGAGCCGTGCGCGCCCACTCCAGGCCTGCCGGTGGCAGGCCTAACCTCCAACACGTCGATATTGACCCGCAACCGCCGCGAGCACTCAAATGAGCCGGTTGTACAAGCACAACTGCTGCTATAACGTTAGGCACGGTTGCGCAGCCTGATTGCAATTTGGCGCTGCAGCACCGGGCCGCCTTAACCTTATAATCCGAGCCAGTCATGAGCGCCAACCCAGCCCCGATCCTTATTACCGGTGCCAGTCAACGCATTGGCCTTTACTGTGCCCAACGCCTGCTGGATGAGGGACAACCGGTTATTGTCACCTATCGCACTGAACGCCAAAGCATTGAGCAACTCAGAGCACGAGGGGCGCTGGCGATAGCCGCCGACTTCAGTTCCGAGGCGGGCATTCTCGGGTTTATCCAGGCACTTAAAAGCCAAGCCCAGCGCCTGCGCGCCATCATTCATAACGCCTCAAGCTGGCTTGCCGAGCAACCTGGGCATGAAGCCGAGGCGTTCCAGCAGATGACCAATGTGCATATGCTGGCCCCCTACTTGATCAATCTGCACTGCGCCGAGCTGCTGGAACAATCACCCTGCGCCGACATCATCCACATTACCGATGATGTGGCCCGCAAAGGCAGCGCCAAACACCTCGCTTATTGCGCGAGCAAGGCGGGTCTCGAAAGTTTGAACCTGTCATTCGCCGCCAAATACGCCCCGCATATCAAGGTCAACAGCATTGCTCCTGCGTTGATCATGTTTAACCCGGATGATGATCAAACCTACCGCAGCAAAGCCTTGGCAAAGTCGGCACTGGGCATAGAACCCGGGCCAGCGGTGATCTACCAATCTGTGCGTTATTTACTCGACTCGCCTTACACCACGGGCACCACCCTCACTGTAAATGGCGGCCGTCACCTCAAATGAGGCTGAGCCTGAGGACTGCACAATGAACGACCAGTTGCCCAAACAGTACCGAGACATATTGATCGGAGTGGGCGAAGACCCGGAACGAGAAGGTTTGCTGGATACGCCCACACGCGCCGCCAAAGCCATGCAATACCTATGTAACGGCTACGGCAAACGTCTCGACGAAGTGGTCAATGGTGCGCTCTTTTCCAGCGATAGCGATGAAATGGTCATCGTCAAAGACATTGAGCTTTACTCGCTGTGTGAGCACCACCTACTGCCTTTTATTGGCAAGGCACATGTCGCGTATATGCCAACCGGTAAAGTGCTGGGCTTGTCGAAAATAGCGCGCATCGTCGACATGTACGCGCGGCGCCTGCAAATCCAGGAAAACCTGACCCGGCAAATTGCTGATGCGATCCAGGACGTTACGAACGCCGCAGGCGTGGCTGTTGTCATTGAAGCTCAGCATATGTGCATGATGATGCGCGGTGTCGAGAAGCAGAACTCAGCCATGAATACTTCTGTCATGCTTGGCGCCTTTCGTGAGTCGTACACTACACGCCTCGAATTTCTGAAACTGATTGGACGGAGTAAGTAACTATGCCGCGACTGGAACCCGGGATGGCACGGATTCGCGTCAAGGATCTGCGCCTGCGCACCTTTATCGGAATCAAAGAAGAAGAGATCAACAACAAGCAAGATGTGTTGATCAACCTGACGATTCTCTACCCGGCAGTGGACGCTGTACGGGATAACGATATTGATCATGCCTTGAATTACCGAACCATCACCAAGGCAATCATCCAGCATGTTGAAGACAACCGCTTTGCCCTGCTCGAACGCCTGACCCAGGAAATTCTCGACTTGGTCATGGGCAACGATGCCGTGCGCTACGCTGAAGTAGAAGTCGACAAACCCCATGCGCTGCGGTTTGCCGAGTCGGTATCTATCACCCTTGCCGGCCATCGATGATCGATCACAGGCTGTAACTGCGCTACGTTGCCAAGGCTGCGTAGCGCCATACCAAACGCGCAAGGATTGCCGCCCGGCTATTAGCCTTTTATTATCGGCGCATTACTGCCCTGCCCGCCCGGAGCACTGCCATGACTGATCAAGAACGTCTCGAACTGGAAGCCGCAGCTTTTCGTAGCCTGGTGCAACACCTGCGCAGCCGCCCTGATGTGCAAAACATCGACATGATGAACCTGGCCGGTTTCTGCCGGAACTGTTTATCCAAGTGGTTCAAGGCAGCCGCAGACGACAGCGGTGTCGCCATTACCCCCGACCAAGCGCGTGAAGAAGTCTACGGGATGCCGTACGCCGACTGGAAAGCCAAATACCAGCAAGAAGCCACAGCCGAGCAATTGGCTGCAATGAACAAGCAAAACAGCAAAGGATAAGTTGCATGAGTGCCCTGCAAGAATTTCGTACACGCCTGAACAGCGACACATTTGCCTTTGCCGAAACCCTGGATTTTATTGCCAGCCATTATGTTTATCAGCCCAGCGCATTTAACAACGGTGGCGTTGAAAACGCGGCCGGACAGAACGAAGGTTCGTGCAAAACCCTGGGCCTGGCATTACTCGAACAGCTGAGTGAGGAAGAAGCCCTGCGCTGCTTCGGCGAACATTATCGCAGTGTGCTGGCAACGCCTGATGGTGTTGACCACGCCAACATCCGCGCATTGATCAGCCATGGTTTGAGCGCCGTTAAGTTTGCTCGGCAGCCGCTTGATCGGGCCGCCTAACACCTAAGCCTGAGACAAAAAGAAGCCCCGCAATGCGGGGCTTCTTCGCTTAACAGGCTGACTGTTTACAAACCATCAAGGTAGCGTTCAGCATCCAGCGCGGCCATGCAACCGGCACCCGCCGAAGTAATGGCCTGACGGTAGATATGGTCAGCCACATCACCTGCAGCAAATACGCCAGCCACACTGGTCGCAGTGGCGTTGCCCTCGCGCCCTCCATTGACCACCAGATAGCCATCCTTAAGCTCAAGCTGCCCTTCAAATAACGAGGTATTCGGAGTGTGGCCGATGGCGACGAACAGCCCGTCCACCTTCAACTCTGCGTGGCTGCCATCGTTATTAAGCAGGCGCACACCGGTAACCCCCATATTATCGCCAAGAACCCGATCAACCTGGGCGTTGAGCTTGAGTTCAATCTTGCCCTCTGCAATTCGCGCTCGCAGCTTGTCCTGCAGAATCTTTTCGGCACGGAATGTTTCACGGCGATGGACCAAGGTCACTTTGCTGGCAATATTGGCCAGGTACAGCGCCTCTTCAACGGCGGTATTACCACCGCCAACTACCGCAACCTCACGGTTCCGATAGAAGAAGCCATCACAGGTTGCGCAAGCTGAAACCCCTTTACCCATAAACGCTTCTTCACTGGGCAGCCCCAAATAGCGAGCGCTGGCGCCGGTGGCGATGATCAGGGCATCGCAACTGTAGGTCGCGTTATCGCCCACCAAGGTATACAGCTTGCCGGCCAGATCGACCGCATTGATGTGATCAAACACAATCTCGGTCTCGAAGCGCTCGGCATGCTCCTGCATCCGCTGCATCAGCGCAGGGCCGGTCAGGCCATGCACATCACCGGGCCAGTTATCGACTTCGGTAGTGGTGGTGAGCTGACCGCCCGCCTGCATGCCGGTGATCAGCAGCGGCTTGAGGTTCGCGCGGGCAGCATAAACTGCTGCGCTGTAACCCGCAGGGCCAGAGCCCAGAATAATAACGCGTGCATGACGTGTAGCCGACATAGTTGACTCCTGCTAAATAAAGCGGGACTGCCCAAAACCTTAGGGGAAGGCATGGTCAAAGCAGCAGTCCCGGAAACCTGAGGAACCTGTGAAAACTGGAGCGCCAGCTTTGCAAAGGGTCCGAACTGCTGCGAAGCGTATCGATGCGCTTTGATAGAGGGAAATTTGCTTTAACAATTCACCACATAGGCCCTGACTATAACGGGCTAAACAGGCCCGTTTAGCCCCTGCGCAGGCTTTCGCCCATGCGCTAAAGTCGGTAAGGTCGATACAAACTGTTAATCACGGAAACCTCCATGCCTGCTCCCGTACTGTCCGGCCCGCAATACCTCAGCGAAGGGCTGAAGCTGGTGCTCAGCCCTGGTTTGCGCCTGTTTGTGCTCTTACCTATTGCCATCAATTTAGTGTTGTTTAGCGCGCTCGTTGGTTTTGCCACTCAGCAATTCAGTAGCTGGGTCGACACTTTTATGCCTAATCTGCCCAACTGGCTAAGCTTTCTGGAGTACATCATCTGGCCATTATTTGTGGCTCTGGTGTTACTGATGATCTTCTTCACCTTCACCATGCTCGCCAATATTGTTGCGGCGCCGTTCAATGGTTTTCTTGCAGAGAAAGTTGAAGTGGTTGTTCGCGGTGAGGACAACTTCCCCCCTTTCAGTTGGGGCGAGTTGATCGCAATGGTGCCACGAACCTTAAGCCGTGAAATGCGCAAACTGGGCTACTTTTTGCCCCGGGCCATTGGCTTGTTTATCCTGTCGTTCATTCCGGTGGTCAACTTGGTTGCCGCACCGCTTTGGCTGTTGTTTGGGGTCTGGATGATGGCGATTCAGTACATCGACTACCCGGCGGACAACAACAAAATGAGCTGGCAAGACATGCTCGCCTGGCTGCGTGAAAAGCGTTGGCAGTCCCTTGGGTTTGGCGGCATCACCTACCTGGCCCTGCTAATACCGGGGGTTAATCTGGTGATGATGCCTGCCGCCGTAGCGGGCGCCACGCTGTTTTGGGTCCGGGAGCGCGGCGATACACGCATGACCACAACACCCGGCCAGGCGGCTTCATAAATTTGCAATAAAGCCGTCACATTTGCGACATGGCAGCAGCCGAAACTGCTGTCATGAGCACATCTTCTTTGTACATCGCACTGGTTACTGAAACCTTCACCCCTGAAATTAACGGCGTGGCCAACACCCTTGAGCGCTTGGTTAATGGCTTGCGTGAGCGTGGTCATCACCTGCAACTGGTGCGACCACGACAGAGCAGCGACCTTGAGCGCAGGAACGATGAGCATTTGGTCCTTACGCGCGGCTGGCCATTGCCTGGTTATGCGGGCCTGCAGTGGGGCCAGTCAGCCCGGAATAAGCTTTTCAGCCGCTGGCGCAAGCAGCGCCCTGATGTGCTGTACATCGCCACAGAAGGCCCACTTGGCTGGTCGGCACTGAGCGCCGCCAAGCGCTTGAACATCCCGGTGGTGAGCGGCTTTCACACCAACTTCCAGCAATACAGCGGGCATTACGGAGCGGCCATACTGACGCGCCTGATCACCAATTACCTGCGCTGGTTTCATAACAGCTCACGCATGACTCTCGCCCCCAGCATCAGTCAAAAAATCGAGCTGGAGCGCCGCAACTTCGAGCGGGTAGAACTGCTATCGCGGGGCGTTGACAGTCAACTATTCAATCCAGCCAAACGCTCAGACGCCCTGCGTCAACAATGGGGGCTGGGCGAATCCGATACAGCGGTGATACATGTGGGCCGATTGGCCGCAGAGAAGAACCTGCTGCTATTGTGCGACACCTTCAAGGCTCTGCAACAGCAGTATCCTCAGCGCAACTTGAAACTGATTCTAGTGGGCGACGGGCCGCAACGCTCAGAACTCCACGCACAGCTGCCCGAGGCGATATTCTGTGGTGTGCAGCGCGGCGAACAGCTGGCTGCCCACTATGCATCGGGCGACCTGTTCGTCTTCCCCAGCTTATCCGAAACCTTCGGCAATGTAGTGCTTGAGGCCTTGGCGTCGGGGCTTGGTGTAGTGGCTTATGATCAAGCAGCTGCCAGCCAACATATCCGCCATGGGCACAATGGCGCCTTGGCCATGCCGCAAGATCAACAGGGTTTTATTGAAGCGGCATGCTGGTTACTTGAAGACCCCGAGAGCCTGCGCAGGGTACGGCTTAATGGGAGGCAGCATGCGGCGCGTCAAGGCTGGGCGGCAATCGTCGACCTCTTTGAAGCGCACTTACGCCGCGCTCTGGCGCCCGTCCAGCATATTCCTGCGGCCCGCACCCTGCCCTGAAACACCAGGCGTAAAAAAGCCCCGATGTGCCGGGGCTAAGGAACGTGCTCAGCCAGTCTGTAGCTGAGCAAATTTAAAACGTTACACCAAGCTCATCAGCGCATCACGGCTGAACGGCAGAATCTGTTCCTCGCGACCTTCGCGGACTTTCAACGCCCAGTCCGGATCAACAAGCAGGGCACGACCGACGGCAACCAGATCGAACTCCTGATTATTCAAGCGCTCAAGCAAACCTTCAAGCTTGGCCGGCTGCGCCACCTTGTCGGTGTTGACCATAAACTGCAAGAACTCGCCATCGAGTCCAACACTGCCAACTGTGATGGTGGGCTTGCCAATCAGTTTGCGAGTCCAGCCTGCCAGGTTCAATTCCGAGCCCGCAAATTCTGGCTCCCAGAAGCGCCGTGTTGAACAGTGAAAAATGTCCACACCCGCCTCCGACAACGGTTTGAGAAAAGCTTCAAGTGCTTCAGGGGTTTCCACCAGGCGTGCGTTGTAGTCTTGTTGCTTCCATTGCGAGAACCGCAGAATGATTGGGAAGTCAGGCCCAACTGCAGCGCGCACAGCCTCAATCAACTCAATCGCAAAGCGTGAACGCTGTGCCAGGTCGCCGCCGTATTCATCGGTGCGCTGGTTGCTGCCTTCCCAGAAGAACTGATCAATCAGGTAGCCGTGGGCGCCATGCAACTCAACCCCATCCATGCCGATGCGCTTGGCATCAGCGGCCGCCTGGGCGAAGGCGGCAATAACGTCGCGAATGTCGTCGTGGCTCATGCCGTGGACGACCACCTCACCATTCTTCACTTTCTCGCTCGGGCCATAGCCCGGAACGGTCGCATCCGGTTCAGTGCCGAGCTTGCGCACGTTACCGACATGCCATAGTTGCGGAACAATCTTGCCGCCTTCGGCATGTACCGCCTCAACCACTTTTTGCCAACCTGCCAGCGCGTCTTCACCATAGAAACGCGGCACGTTCGGGTAACCATTGGCTGCTTTGTGGCCAACGGTGGTGCCCTCGGTGATGATCAGGCCCACACCTGCCGCAGCGCGGCGGCGGTAATACTCAATTACCTTGCTGTTAGGCACACCACCCGGTGAGAACGAGCGGGTCATTGGAGCCATCACTACCCGGCTCGGCAGTGTCAGACTACCCAGATTAAACGGTTGGAACAGGGCTTGTGCGGTCATAGCGTCTCCAGCAGCCTAGCCTTGATCGGACTCTTCAGAGCGATCTGGGCGCAGCCAAACAGTATTAATGAGTAATCAATGCAGGGCCGGCGATGGGATAGGCATCGCTCGTTTGACGTTTGAGCCAAACAAAAGGACAGGGCATCTAATTGGGGCTGACAATAGAGCGGCGCAAGCGCTAAGCCCAGCACTATTGATATCAGTGATTAAGTCAAAAACTTGTCTGAACCGTAATTCAGACTCACAACCCGGTCACCTGCAACTCGGCAACAGACCTGGGCGCGGGTTGGGAGTCGATGGAAGGCGGTTGAGCGCGGCTTAATCGACTAGGCAAGCCGATTGAGCCGAGATGCCACTAAAGCGACAAAGCTGAAATTTACTTGGCGGTCATGGCCTGCTCAGCGGTAATGCCCAAGCCATTTTCAATCGCCTGAATCAACGCCGGGTCTTCAGGTGTCATACGTGGCGAAAAGCGCGCCAGCACACGACCATCGGGGCCGACCAGAAACTTCTCAAAGTTCCAGGTGATATCGCCGGGGAACTCGGCCCCCTCTCCCGCCAGTAAGCGGTACAAAGGATGGCGATCAGCACCATTGACCTCGATCTTGCTGGCGAGCGGAAAGGTCACCCCATAATTGACGGAACAAAACGCCTTGATGGCGTCTTCACTGTCCGGCTCTTGCCCTGCGAACTGGTTACAGGGCAATCCAAGTACGCTAAAACCCTGATCACGATAGGCTTGATAGAGCTTTTCAAGGCCAGCATATTGCGGGGTCAAACCGCATTTGGAAGCCACATTCACCACCAGAACGACCTTGCCCTTAAGTGGTGCTAACGGCAACTCTTGGCCATCCAGAGCCCGTAAAGTTAAATCGTGAAAGGCACTCATGGCTTGCTCCTTGAGCTCACAGCAAATTCCACATGGGACAAAAAAGGCGCCCTTGAGGCGCCCCTTTCTTACTCACTTGTAGCTTAGCAGTCAGTCACACTTATAACAGGACCATAAGTCGTTTTGTGTGACTAAACGGTGGCAGCAATTAATGCTGGTGACCGCCTTCGCCGTGCACGTGACCGTGAGCAACTTCTTCTTCGCTGGCGTCGCGAATATCAACGATCTTGACTTTGAAGTTCAGACGCTGACCTGCCAGTGGGTGGTTGCCGTCGACAATTACGTCATCGCCTTCCAACTCACGAATGGTCACGATTTGCATGCTGCCGTCTGGACCTGAAGCGTGGAACTGCATGCCCACTTCCAGTTCATCAACACCTTCAAACATCGAGCGATTCAGGGTAGCCAGCAACTCGGCACTGTATTCGCCGTACGCGTCTTCTGGCTCAACGGAGACTTCCAGCTCGTCGCCTACTTTCTTGTCCAGCAGGGCCTTTTCAAGGCCGGCAATGATGTTGCCAGCGCCGTGCAGGTAAACCAGCGGCGCGCCGCCAGCGGAACTGTCTATCACCTCACCAGCATCGTTGGTCAGGGTATAGTCGATGGATACAGCCTTATTGGCAGCGATCAGCATGGGGCGGAACCTTTTGCTTATGAATAAAGAACGAACAAGTTTAACCAAGGCTCCGCCCGAAAGCGAACCCAGCTCGGACGGACGGACTGGCAACATGCCAGCGCGCTTGCTTGACTTCCGTCAGGACGAGGAAGGCCATTGGGTGGCAGTATTGTCTTGCGGCCATACTCAGCACCTGCGACATCAGCCCCCGTGGCAAAACCGCGCATGGGTTGAAGACCCGGAACTGCGGCGTGCGCAGCTGGGTCAACCCTTTGCCTGCGGTTGGTGCGCAGCGGGTGACACGCAACTAGGGCTGGCGACAAACAATGCTAAGGAACGCTCTATGCACGCATCAAATATTTTGGTGATTAATTGCGGAAGCTCGTCGATCAAGTTTGCCTTGGTCAACCCGGCAGAGCCCGATTTTGCCCTGAGTGGCCTGGCTGAAAGGCTTGGTAGCGCTGATGCTGCCTTACACTGGCAATATCGCGGTAGCAAAGACTCGAAAACTATCGCCCATGCGGATCACCGTTTGGCCCTTGGCGAACTACTGCCGCTGGTAGAGCATGCCTCTCAGGGTAAGCTGCTGGGCATTGGCCATCGCGTTGTACATGGCGGGGAATACTTCACCGCAGCCACTCGCATCGACAGCAAAGCACTGCAACAAATCAAATCCCTCGAACCCTTGGCCCCCTTGCACATCCCGGTCAATACCCAAGGTATTGAGGCGGCAATCAAGCTGTTTCCAGAGCAGCCTCAGGTGGCGGTTTTCGATACGGCCTTTCACCAAAGCCTGCCAGAACATGCATTTCGCTACGCCCTGCCCGAAGCCCTTTACAGTCAACATGGGGTACGCCGCTACGGCTTTCATGGCACCAGTCACCACTATGTAAGTGCTCAAGCTGCCTCCGTCACCGGCCTTGCTTACGGCGACAGCAGTTGGCTCGTCGCTCACCTTGGCAACGGTTGCTCAACCTGTGCGGTAGTCAATGGTAAAAGCCGCGACACCAGCATGGGCCTGACCCCGCTGGAAGGTTTAGTCATGGGCACCCGCAGCGGTGACGTTGATCCAAACCTGCATGGCCACCTCGCCAGAATTTTGGGCTGGAGCCTTGATGAAATCGATCGCGTACTCAATCAGGAAAGCGGTCTGCTCGGCTTATCCGGGCTGTCAAATGACATGCGCAGCCTCGAACAAGCACGGGAGCAAGGCCATGTAGGCGCGACGCTGGCCATCGAAGTATTCTGTTATCGCCTGGCCAAGTCCTTGGCCGCAATGAGCTGCGCCCTCACCCGGCTGGATGGACTGGTTTTTACCGGTGGCATTGGCGAGAACTCGCCCCTTGTTCGCACCAAAACTGTTGAGCATTTGCGATTACTCAATCTGCAACTCGATCGCGAAGCCAACGCGCTGTGCATCCGTGGAGTGGCCGGCCCTATCCATACCCCGGGCCATCCACGCGTATTGGTCATACCCACCAACGAAGAGCGGCAAATCGCCCTTGATACGCTCGCGCTACTGAAACAGCACAGCGCCTGATTACCCTGCGCCCGACTCTTGCGTTTAATGACAGGACCTAGCATGCATACCTTCTTCATCTCACCCACCGGTTTTGGTGTTGGCCTGACTTCGATAAGCCTTGGTCTGGTTGGCGCGCTGGAGCGCGCCGGGCTCAAAGTGGGCTTCTTCAAACCCATCGCCCAGCCGCATCAAGGCGACTTGGGGCCAGAGCGCTCCAGCGAGCTAATTGCCCGCACCCACGGCCTGCACTCGCCTAAACCCCTGGACCTTGCGCATGTTGAACGTCGGTTAGGTGACGGCCAGCTTGATGAATTGCTCGAAGAAATCATCAGCCTCTACCAAGTCGCGGCCACTGACAAAGACGTGGTCATCGTTGAAGGGATGGTACCAACCCGCCAAGCCAGTTACGCCGCACGGGTCAACTTGCACCTGGCAAAAAGTCTCGACGCCGACGTGATTTTGGTCTCTGCCCCGGAGCAGGAAAGCCTCAGCGAGTTATGTGACCGGGTTGAGATTCAGGCGCAGATGTTTGGCGGCCCGAAAGACCCGAAAGTGCTGGGAGCAATCCTCAACAAAGTACGCAGCGACGACGGTATTGCGGCGTTTGCCGCTCGCTTGAAAGAGCAGTCACCGCTGTTTCGTCGTGATGATTTCCTGCTGCTTGGCTGCATCCCCTGGCAAGAAGAACTCAACGCCCCGCGCACGCGCGACATCGCTGACCTGCTCGGCGCCCGGGTACTCAACGCCGGTGATTACGAACAACGGCGCATGTTGCAAATCGTGCTCTGCGCCCGTGCGGTTGCCAACACCGTGCAGTTGCTCAAGCCGGGCACCTTGGTCGTCACACCGGGTGACCGCGACGATATTATTCTCGCCGCCAGCCTCGCTGCCATGAATGGCATGCCGTTAGCTGGCCTGTTGCTGTGCAGCGACTTTGCCCCGGACCCGCGCATAGTCGAACTCTGCCGTGGCGCGCTGCAAAGTGGTTTACCGGTCATGGCGGTGAGCACCGGTTCCTACGACACGGCGACCAACCTCAATAGGCTCAACCGTGAGATCCCCGTCGACGATAAAGAGCGCGCGGAGAAAGTTGCAGACTTTGTCGCCAACCACATCAACCATGACTGGTTACGCGAACGCTGCGGCACTGTGCGCGAGTTGCGCATGTCCCCTCCAGCCTTTCGCTATCAACTGGTACAACGTGCAAAGGCGGCAAACAAGCGGATTGTGCTCCCCGAAGGCAATGAACCCAGAACCATTCAAGCTGCGGCTATTTGCCAGGAACGTGGCATTGCTCGCTGCGTGCTGCTGGCCAAGCCTGACGAAGTGCTAAGCGTGGCCAAGGCTCAAGGTATCAATCTGCCAGAAGGCCTGGAGATCCTTGACCCGGACTTGATTCGTGAGCGCTACGTTGAGCCCATGGTCGAGTTGCGCAAAGGCAAAGGTCTGAATGCGCCCATGGCCAGCGCCCAACTGGAAGACAGCGTGGTGCTCGGCACCATGATGCTCGCACTCGATGAGGTTGACGGTCTGGTATCTGGCGCCGTACATACCACGGCCAACACTATCCGCCCGGCGCTGCAACTGATTAAAACCGCACCCGGCTACAAGCTGGTGTCGTCAGTGTTTTTCATGCTGCTGCCGGATCAAGTCGTGGTCTATGGCGACTGCGCAGTAAACCCTGATCCAAGCGCCCCGGAACTGGCTGAAATTGCCCTGCAGAGCGCCGCATCCGCCAGCGCTTTTGGCATCCCCCCACGCGTGGCCATGCTCAGCTACTCAACGGGCGACTCCGGCACCGGCGAAGAAGTCGAGAAAGTTCGCGAAGCCACCCGTTTGGCCAAGTTGAGCGCGCCCGATTTATTGCTCGATGGCCCCTTGCAATATGACGCTGCAGCAATCGAATCCGTGGGCCGTCAGAAAGCGCCCAATAGCCCGGTAGCCGGACGCGCAACCGTGTTCGTGTTCCCCGATCTGAACACTGGCAACACGACCTACAAAGCGGTACAGCGTAGCGCCGACTGCATCAGCGTTGGCCCCATGTTGCAGGGACTGCGCAAACCGGTAAATGACCTGTCCCGTGGCGCACTGGTCGATGACATTGTCTACACCATTGCCCTTACTGCCATTCAGGCGGCAAATCTACCGAAGTGAGGAACTGATCAACGCAGGTAATCGGTGCGTAGCGCCATCCAGTCGATACGCCCTGACTTTGACGACAACAGCGCGGTATTTGTCAGATTTTCTCCGGAATTTCGCGCAAATTTAGCCCCTCAGCAGTTGCAGTTAATGCAGTTCGGGTTAACCTGTGCGCCACACCGATCTGCGGTAAAAAACTGCAGGCTTTGATTGAAACGGCGCACGCGCCCTACTGTTGGAGGCATTTGCCCCCATGCTGAATGTTCTTCCTGCGTTTTTACGCGGCATTATTGGCCTGTGCTGCTTGATCCTGAACACGCTGTTCTGCTGTGTCCCTTTGTTCACCGTCACCCTGCTTAAAATTTGCCTACCCTTTGCTCCAGCGCAGCGCGCCTGCAACTGGATCATGAACCACATCCATGAGTTTTGGGTGAGCTGCAACAAGGTCTGGATGGATCTGGTCTGCAGCACCCGCTGGAAGGTGGATGGGCTTGAGGGGCTGGATTACCAGCACTCTTATCTGGTGACCAGTAACCATCAGAGCTGGGTCGATATCTTAGTGCTGCAATACTTGCTGAACCGACGCATTCGCCCACTCAAGTTCTTCCTTAAACAAGAGCTGATCTGGGTGCCGGTGATCGGGTTGTGCTGGTGGGCACTAGGCTTCCCGTTTATGAAGCGATACTCCAAAGCCTATCTGGAAAAGCACCCCGAAAAGAAAGGCAAAGACCTCGAAACAACACGGCGCACTTGCGACAAATTCCGCGCCAACCCGGTCGGTATCTTCAACTTCCTCGAAGGCACTCGCTACAACTCAAGCAAGCATGCTGCGCAACAGTCACCCTATAAACATTTGCTCAAACCCAAGGCGGGCGGCATTGCTTTTGTGCTCGACGCAATGGGTGACCAACTGCACAGCATCCTCAATGTGACCATCTTCTACCCACAAGGCAGCCCCGGCTTCTGGGCGTTGTTGAGCGGAGAGGTTCACGAGGTGGTCGTGACCATCAAAGAAATTAATATTCCGGCTGAATTTATCGGTAAAAACTACGACCAAGATGCGCAGTACCGGCAGGTATTCCAGCAGTGGATCAATGTGTTGTGGCAGGAAAAAGACGCCGAGCTCGCCGAACTAAACCAATAGCCGCCCGCCGTTATGCAGCCGGTTAATCGACCGGCTGCAACGCTTCAATCAGCCGATTTGTCCAACTTAACCTGAGCTCTTCAGATTTCAGCTCCGCAGCAATCAGATACCCTTGGAGGGTATGACAGTCGTGCAGCACCAGCCAATCGCGCTGCGCTTTAGTTTCAACGCCTGTGGCAATTACCTCAAGCCCGAGGTTGTGTGCGAGCTGAACAATCGACTTAACAATGGCCGCATCGACTGGCGATTCGAGCATTGACTTAATAAACTGGCGATCGATTTTCAGGCTATCCAATTCTAGGTTGCGCAAGTCCGCCAAAGAGAATGGCCCACGGCCGAACCCATCAAAGCAGGTTTTAACCCCGAGGCTGCGCAAACGCTTCAACTGTTCACGACTGTGCGTCATGTTTTGCATCAGTGCAGCGTCGGAAATTTCCAGCTCAATCTGTGCAGGCTTGACCTCGAACTCACGCAACACCTGACTCAGGTCATCGGTCAGGCCGGTCAGACTGAACTGTAGGGCTCCGATGTTGAGTGTCACACACACCTCGTCCGCAACCTTGCCGATCAAAGACTGGCGCAGTGCAACCGCTTGGCGAAAGGTCCAAATGCTCAAGTCATTTATTAACCGGGTGTCGTCCAGCACCTGAATAAAGTCTGCGGCCGGCACTAGGCTGTTATCCGTCTGACGCCAGCGCAGCAAGGCCTCAAATCCTCGCAGAGCGCCGCTGTTAAGATTGATCTGGGGCTGATAGAGCAAGACAAATTGCTGCTCGTTAATTGCCTTGCGCAGTTGCTCTTCGAGCATGCGCTTGGAGTTCGCCCTGCCTTTCATTTCTTCAGAGTAAATCCGGTACTGCCGACGCCCGCCGCGCTTGGCTTCGTACATCGCCATATCCGCTGCGCCAAGCAGCTCATCAATGTCTACACCGCCATCGGGCAGATGGGCAATGCCAATGCTCACCCCCAGATTGAAGTCAAAGCCATTGAGGTTACGCCGCCCGGAAATGACTTCAATCAACTTACTGGCTACCCGCTCCGCATCCTCGGGTTTAGCGAGGCTGTCGAGCAGTAAAGTGAATTCGTCACCCCCCATTCGCCCAAGCATGTCATAGGACCGAATACAGCCTCTTAATTGCTGAGCGACCTGACACAAAAGCTCATCACCTGCATCGTGGCCAAGCAAGTCATTGATTCGCTTGAAGCCGTCCAGGTCCAGATAAAGCACGGCCAAGCCCTGCCCGCTGCGCCCATGACGCGACAAAGCATTCGCCATCGCCTGACGAAACCCGCGGCGATTGAGCAGCCCGGTAAGTGCATCACACAGGGCTAATGACTCAAGCTGTTCGTGCAGGCTGCGTGTGACTGACATGTCCAGCGCCATGAACACCATGGCTTGTTGCCCCGGCAGTGGTGAACATGAAAGTGCGACTGGCAAGGTTTGCGCCTCGCAGGTAAATAGCGACGCATCATGCACGCAATACGTCTCACCCTGCAGCCAGCGCTGATAGTAATCACAGTTTTGCCACGCCTCTGTCACGGGCGGCATTTGCATAAAGCCTTGCACTTGGCTGCCGAGCAGTTGCTCAGTCGTGCAACGCAACATGCCGGCAATAGCCGGGTTAGCAAACTGTATTTGTCCTTGGTCAGACACCACCATGATGCCCTCGGCAGCGTTCTCAAGTATTGAGGCGTTGAAGGCACGCGCACCGTCGAGTTGCTCAGTCAAAGCACGTAACTCGCGGCGCTGGTGCTCCAGTGCAAGCAAGACCGTGACCTTGTGGCTAAGCACTGCGGGATCAAAGGGTTTTTTTATAAAGTCGATCGCGCCCGACGCATAGCCTTGGGCCAAGACAGCATCAGTTTGATCGAGCCCAGAGAGAAAGATAATCGGCGTCAGCAGGGTTCTGGGGTTCTCACGCAAGCGTCGAGCAACTTCAAAGCCGTCAATGCCAGGCATCTGTACATCAAGCAAGATCAGATCAACATCCTGGGCGTCAAGAAATTCAAGCGCGGCCACACCGTTATTGACGCAGTGCAGTTTCCTGGCTGGCTCCTCAAGCAACTCCTGCATGGCATCCAGGTTATCCTGCAGGTCATCAACCACTAAAATAACCTGCATAACCGACTTCGGCTTCACCATAAATCCCCCACGCCAAAACACAGCCACTCATGATGCCTTACACCTAGGGTATCGACCACGGTGGGGCATAATTGAACGACAGTCCCAGTTAAGTTTAGCCGAGCGATTTAAAATAGCATTCTGCCAGTACGCAAAATATCCCACGCACAAAAAAAGCCCCCAGCTTTACCGGCCCAATCCAACGGACTCAGTTCAAGCTGGAGGCTTTAAACCTCGCCAGAATTACAGCTGGCGAAGGGTTATTTCTACGCGACGATTCTGGGCACGACCTTGTTCAGTAGCGTTACTGGCGATAGGCTGATTAGGGCCTGCGCCAAAGGCTGAAATGCGATTGCCCGCTACGCCGTTTGAGGCGAGGTACGACGCCACACTTTGCGCACGCGCATTCGACAGGTTCTGGTTCAGTGCCAGCGAGCCGGTGCTGTCTGTGTGACCGGTGATATCGATACCGTTTTTGTCGAACTCTTTAAACACGGTCACCAGCGAATTCAAGGTTGGATAGAAGCTGCTGGAAATGTCCGACGAGTTGCTGGCAAAGGTGATATTGCCCGGCATGATCAGGGTCAATTGATCGCCGTTACGCTGAACTTGAACACCGGTTCCGACTAGTTTCTGACGCAGTTGAGCTTCTTGCTTATCAACGTAGTAGCCATAGCCACCACCTGCGGCGCCACCTACAGCAGCACCGATCAATGCGCCTTTGCCGCGGTCCTTCTTGCTTGAGGTAGCAGCCCCAATAACGGCTCCGGTTACCGCGCCAATACCGCCATAAATACCTGACTTGCCGGCTTCACTTTCGCCGGTATAGGGGTTATTGGTGCATGCGGCTAAAAAGGTTGACGCTGCAATTACCAGTGCAAAATTGCGCACATTGCTCATAAATTTTCCCTTGATTCTCACAGTTAAACAGGCCTGTACCTGCGCCTTCGAGCTTGAAGATGGCCTTTAAGTTCAAGCCTACCAACTCTAACGCCTATACCGCCAGCGATTCGATGATCAGGCTTTGATAAATGGATTCTCGCGCATTTCGTCACCTAACAGAGTATCGGGGCCGTGTCCTGTTACTACCGTGGCGTCTTCATCGAGGCGATATAAACGTTGCTTGATCGAACGCTCGATCGTTGGGTAATCGCCCCCCACAAATCAGTGCGCCCGATTCCACGGCGAAACAAGGTATCACCGGCAATCAGCAGTTTCGCCTCGGGAAACCAGAAACTCATGGAACCCGGCGTATGGCCTGGGGTATGCAATGCCACACCACAACCGCAATCCAGCGCTTGATCATCTGTCAGCCACTGATCCGGTGCGGGAACTGGCGTGTAGGGCACGCCAAACATCTTGCACTGCATCTCAAGGTTGTCCCAGAGGAATTGGTCTTCCTTATGCAAGTGCAGCGTGGCGCCGGTTCTCTCTTTCATCTGACCCGAGGCCAGAAAATGGTCCAGGTGCGCATGAGTGTGAATAATGCTGACGACTTTCAAACCATGGGCTTCAAGGCGAGCCATGATTTCGTCGGGATTGCCACCTGGATCCACCACCATCGCCTTTTTGCTGACGGGGTCACCAATAATCGTGCAGTTGCACTGCAAAGGCCCGACGGGGAAGGTTTCGCGGATTAGCGCGGGATTTGCAGCGTTCATGATGGCACCTGCTGAGTTGACCGGGCAATTCTGGCACAGCGCGGGTGGCGCAGAAAGCGGAGGCGATGACTGCAGGGGCTTTTATCACCGTTACCTATCTGTCAATAACAGCCACCTACTTATCGCCAATAACTATCGAAAAGTTGGTGGCATTTAGGAATCAACCCGCCCCGCCGTAGGAGTTCTCCTACATAAAACCTACAGGGTTTTCGTCACCATAGCGGCGCTTTATGTGATCAGAGCACGATCGGTGCCCAGATTGCGGCGCAGGCCGAGTGAGAATCCTCGTGACCTACCCACACAGCTCAATCAGCTAAGCTCATGCTTAGCCTGTGCAAACAGGGCATGGGGAAAGCTCGATAGATGTAAAGGTTAGATCGCACATTGCAACCGGCCGACATTCGCTGCAATGACTAAACTTAAGTATGGCAATCCTGAGATAACCCCGATCGTGATGACAGGGGCAGTGCCTCAAAGAAACTTCAGCATTGGCTTGAAATCAGTAGTTATGGCAGGTCCACAAGACGCGTGTTTATCTCCCTTCACGGGATCCTTTCATCGCCACATCATGCTGTCGCAGGGTACATCCTGAACATGCAGTTTTAATAAATTATTAAAGTATTTAGGTGCAGTATGCGCAAAATCATGATTGTTGATGATCACCCAGTGATCCGTTTAGCCGTTCGCGTATTGCTCGAGCAGGAAGGTTACGAAATCACGGGCGAGGCCGACAATGGCGTCGATGCATTGCAAATAGCCAAGGACAAAAAGCCCGACGTGGTGATTCTCGACATCGGCATTCCCCGCCTGGATGGACTACAGGTAATTTCCCGTTTAAAAGCAACTGGCGGTGCAACGCGCGTGCTGGTGCTCACCTCGCAGCCGGCAAGCACTATTGCAAACCGTTGCATGCAAGCTGGTGCAGCTGGCTTCGTTAGTAAAGACCAAGACTTGGCCGGCCTATGCGGCGCTGTCAACGCAATACTGTCGGGCTACACGTACTTCCCCTATGGGGTGATCGGAACCGTTAATGACAGTGAGCAGCCCGAGAGCCAGTTACTTGAAAGTCTTTCCGATCGAGAACTGATGGTGCTGCAGCACTTGGCCAAGGGCATGACCAACAAACAGATTGCTGACGTCATGCTGCTGAGCAACAAAACGGTGAGCACCTACAAGACACGTTTGCTGCAAAAACTCGGAGCGACATCTTTAGTCGAGCTACTTGAGTTCGCCAAACGTAACAATGCTGCGTAGGCATGATATTAAATTTCCTGCGTCGATGTTGCCTCGCTCTTGTGTGTTTGAGCACCGCTGCCGGGGCATATGCACTCAATACCACTGAGCCTTCCACGCGCTTGGAGTTATTAGGGCAGTCGCCCTCAGTACTGCATCGTACTCAGTTAAGCGACGACGACTGGGCGTGGTTACGCAAAAAGGAAACCTTGATTCTGGCGACCTACGGCACAGACTACCCGCCCTACCGGCTAGGGGCTGACAGCAACGAATTTGCTGGAGTGACCGCCGATATCATTGCGATCATCAGTCGCGAACTCGGGGTTAAGTTTGAGGCCAAGCTGTATAAAGACCGCGCAGCAGCAGTCAAAGCCCTAACCCGCGGCGACGTGGACATGCTCTCTTCGCTAGGCCCTATCGAAGAAGCGCCTGAGCTACTAAAAAGCGCCCCCTACCTCCACTCGGCACCTGTTCTGGTGCTGGCCAATGGTGATGGCTGGGGCTCGCTTGATCAGGGGCTATCCGGAAGTAAAGTAGCTTACAACCGCTTGGACATGAGTCGCTCACAAGCTGAAAAACTGGCCCCCGGGGCACAGCTTACGCCTTACTCCAGTGACCTGGATTCGTTTTCAGCCGTTGCATTCGGTTTACAAGACGCGGTGCTGAGTGATGCTGTGTCCGGCACGTTTCTGGTCAACACTTTCTACGCCAACGAACTAAGGGTGACTAACGCCTTCAAGGACGCTGAACCGCAGGGATCCCGTTTTGTTCTAGCCAAAGGCAGCGGGCGCTTATTAAACATTCTCAATCATGTAATCCATAACAGCATCTCAGTTCAACAGCGTAAAGACATCTTGAAACGCTGGAGCGGAGGCGGCATCTCCAGTCTCGATATTCCAGAGTTAAGCGGGGCACAGCAACGATGGATTCAGGCACACCCAGTCGTACATGTCGGGGTGTACGAAAGTTATCCGCCTTATTCGTATTTCGGCAATGATGGCCGCTATTACGGAATCACAGGGGACCTGCTCGCCATGATCCAGACCCAAACCAATCTTGAGGTCGTGGTCGACCGGTACGCCAAAATTGACAGCATGTTCGATGCGCTAGCGGATGGCGATATCGACATGGTTGCCGATATTTCGCCCACCGAATTGCGACGTGAGCACATGGCTTTTAGCCGAACTTATTTTTCGGCGCCCTATGCTTTGGTTATCCCGGCTAACCACAAAAGCATTGCCTCCCTTGGGCAAATGCCCGACATGCGTGTTGCCATTCCAAAGGGGCATGCATTGAGGCACTACTTAACGGAAAATTATCCGGGCATTAAGTTGGTTAATGCCCTCGACATACCGGATGCGTTTGAGTTGGTCGCCGAGGGTAAAGCCGACGCCACTTTGCAGCCGCTGCTTGTGGCGCGCTACTACATCTCGCGCCTCTATAAGAAGAAGTTGCGCGTCAGCATGACGCTGAACAAACCCTTGGCCGCCTCGTCATTTGCAATGCGCCGCGAAGACCGCGAGCTCCAATCAATTATCAACAGCGTGCTAATCGACATATCCCCCGATGAGTACAGCGCTCTGTTCAATCGCTGGCGCAGCCGTGTGGTGCTATCCCCGCCCTCTTGGCGCAGTTATAGACCGTTAATTTATCAAGCGATAACCGTTGCGGTCATCGTATTGCTGATATTTCTCGGTTGGAACTTCTATCTTCGCAACCAGATTCGCAAACGCCGTGTGGCGGAGCGTGCGCTAAGCGAGCAGATACAGTTCATGGAACTGCTCATTAACGGCACGCCGCACCCGATCTACGTTCGGGATATCGACATGAGTGTTCGTATCTGCAATGACAGTTACCTGGAAGCCTTAGGTGCATCAAGGGATGACGTCATTGGCCACTCTGACCTGCGGCACTTTTCAGCCGAAGACGCGCAAGACATTACCCGGGACCACCACCGGGTAATTGTAGAGCGCAAGCCCGTCATCATGGACCGTATGGTCACACTCAATGGCGAGTCCCGGGTTATCTATCACTGGAAACTGCCTTATGTCGACCGCAATGGCGTGGTGCGAGGCATTATTGGCGGCTGGGTTGATATCAGTGACCGCCGCGCGCTGAACGAACAACTCCGCGCAGCCAAGGATCAGGCGGACGCGGCGAACCGCACCAAAACCACCTTCCTCGCCACCATGAGCCATGAAATCCGCACGCCACTCAATGCGGTGATTGGCATGCTTGAGCTTGCCCTGAAACGTAACTCTAACGCCCCGCCGGATCACGCCTCACTGGAGGTCGCCTATAACTCTGCCCGGGGTCTGTTGGAACTGATAGGCGATATTCTCGACGTCGCGCAGATCGAGTCCGGGCACCTGAATATTCATCCCGAACGCGCCGATATCAGGCAAATCGCTGAAGGCGTGGTAAGGGTCTTCGATGGCTTGGCGAAACAGAAAGCGCTGGAGTTGCGATTCGAGTTTGAAGGGTCATTCGATGGGCAAGTATTGCTCGACCCGCTGCGCTTCAGGCAGGTGCTGTCAAACCTGGTCAGCAACGCAATCAAGTTCACTGCCCACGGCCATGTCTTACTTAAACTTTCCAGCCACCCGCTAAGTGATGACTACCTGCAACTGCAGGTCAAGGTATCAGATACAGGTATTGGTATCCCCGCGAGCGCTCAGCACAGCTTGTTCCAACCATTTGTTCAAGTGACTGAGACCTCCGGTGGAAGCGGCCTGGGGTTGATGATCTGCCGCAACTTGGTCGAGATGATGGGCGGCACGCTTCACCTCGACAGTCAAGAGGGCGTGGGGACTTGTGTCACTGCCGAACTCAAACTGCTGTGCCTAGAGCCTTTAGAAAAAGGCCCTGACACAGCAACTGCGAAAGTTGAGCTTGAGCAAGCCCAGGCGCTCGCTCAGTTGAAAATATTGGTGGTAGACGACCACCCAGCCAACCGTATGCTGCTGGCCCAACAAATGGCTTTTCTGGGTCAACAGGTTGAATGTGCGGTGGACGGTGAAAGTGCATTTAGCCTTTGGCAATCTCAACACTTCGACCTCGTGATCACCGATTGCAATATGCCAGTTATGGACGGCTACACCCTTAGCCGGACCATACGAACCTGGGAGCAAGAGCGCGGTGCAAGCGCCTGCACAATTCTGGGGTTCACCGCCAATGCGCAACCTGAAATGCTTAGGCATTGCATGGACGCGGGCATGAATGGCTGCTTGTTCAAACCCGTAGAGTTGGCAGACTTAAGCCGTGCCCTCAATGCACTCAAACCCCTGGTTCCTGAAGAGCCCAGCGCTCACGCTTCGGTATTTGATCAGGCGGTACTGGAGCAGATTACCGGGGGCAACAAGGCCATCGGCATACGCTTGCTGGATCAGATTCTTGAAAGCGCAGCAGACGACCTTGCCACGCTTGAGCCGTTACTCATTACTGGAGATCTGACTGCACTTGCTGATCTCGCGCATCGCATCAAGGGCGCGGCGAAAATCATCAGGGCCACACCCTTGGTCGATTCTTGTGAGGTCTTGGAGCAAGCATGCGCGAGCCAGGACTCGCAACGGGCTATAGCCGAAGGGCAAAGGGTAAAACGTGAATTACAAATCCTTGCTCGCGAAATTGAACAGGTGATGGAACTGAACAACGATGCCTAAGCGGCCCGCGCCTCGGATGCAGTGAAATCGCAGGATGCGCAACATAATATTAACGGTAGGCGCTTGGCAGCTTGCCCGTCCACTTTTTAAACGCGCGGCGGAAGTTGGAGGGGTCGTTAAAGCCCAGCAGATAAGCGATCTCATATAAAGGCAAATGCGTGGTGGTCAGGTACTGCAATGCAAGGCTACGCCGAACATCATCAAGCACTTCCTGGTAGCTGGTGCCCATACTGGACAGATGTCGGCGCAAAGTGCGGCCACTGGTATGCAAGGCATTGGCTGCACTTGCCAGATCCGGAAAATCGCCAGGGCGCGCCAATAATAAACGCCGGACACGGGTTAGCAGTCCATCTTGGGTCTCCAGCGTTGAAAGCAAGGCTTCACATTGCTGCTCGCACATCTGCACCGTAGCGGGATTAGCCAAGGCCATCGGCTTTTCCAGATAAAACTTGGGAATACTCAGAAAAAGGTAAGGCTGCTCAAATTTTGCAGCCACACCGAACGCCTGGGTGTATCGATCGGCATAGTCGGGTGCAGCATAGGTAAACCCCACCTCAATATCCCGAAGCCGTTCACCTACCAAAAAACCGGCAATGGTGAACAAGCTGACGAGCAATCCTTCTGCAGCAAAGCGACTAAGGCCGCCCAATGGCATTGTTTCTCTGGCACGCATTTCAACCCGGTCTGCCAGCTCAACTCGCTCTAGCTCGAAACTGATGCCCAGTACCCGGTAGTACTTCAGCGCGAATTGAATAGCCTTATCAAGGTTGGCACTTGAAAGCACGGCATAGCCCAAAATGCCATGGGTTGAAACATTCAACCGCCGGCCCAGCAATAATCCGAGCGCGGGCTCGTCGCACAGGCGTAATGCACTGAGGGCGAGCAAATTGAAATCAAAAAAAGACAGGCGTCCTTGCGGGTTATCCAGCACCTGCGCGCGAACATTTGCCCCTGCAAAAACCTGCGAGCGGCTGACGCCCAACTCTTCTGACAATTCGAGCAGTGCTTCGGCATAGGCAACCGGCACCAGTTCTGCGTTGAAATTCAAGGTCGGCTTCATTGGGCTCTTATTAGTCATGGCCTGATATGACCATAGGCCAAAACATACTCGCAAGCAGCGAGGCCTAGCAAGCTGAGGAATCCGATTTATCGATCGTTAGCCCTACCGGACAGTTCATTGACAATCTGAACTGGCCATATATGACCGCTAAATTGGCAGTAGATAACCTTTTCCAATGGCAATTGGCCGCTCATAGTGAATGACTAGAACAACTAAAAAATCAGGAGTCAGCATGGCTAGCACCACACCTGCGGGATTAAAAATTCGCCCACGGCATATGAATTTTGAATTTCCTGACCCTTTGCCTCGCCACTGGCATAGCGGCGACGCATTCAAGAGTCATCTGTTTGACTCAATGTCGGTGCTGTTCCCTGATGGCGAACGGTTTTTTATCGATTCGGTGCGTAAATTTCGCGACCAAATAAACGACCCCGAACTCTCTGAGCAAATACGTGGATTCATCGGCCAGGAAGGCCATCACAGCCGCGAACACTTGGTCTACAGTGATCGCCTGCGAGACTTGGGCTATGACATCACAACCATGGAAAATCGCGCTAAAAAGCGCATCCATTACACGCAGAACACATTCTCGGCAAAGCGCCAGCTAGCGGCAACCGCTGCCATGGAACACATCACTGCGATCATGGCTGACGGCCTTCTGCGCGATGACACCCAGATGCAAGGTGCCCATCCAATGATGCGCCAGTTGTGGCGCTGGCACGCACTGGAAGAAACCGAACACAAAGCGGTCGCCTTTGATGTGTACAACCAAGTGGGAGGCGATAGAAAAATTCTTCACCGGGCGATGCGAATCGGCACCTTCTTTTTTCTCAAAGACACATTCCTAGGCTTAGCGCACATGCTCAAGCAAGACGGGCTGCTCTGGAACTGGCGAGTTTGGCGTGACGGGCTGCGCTGGATGTGGGGCAAAGAAGGTGTTTTCCGGCCATTGATCAAAACCTATAAAGACTTCTTCAAAGAAGACTTTCATCCATGGCAACACAACAATATTGAGCTGCTTTACGCGGTTCGCCAAGAGTTTGATGGGGCCCAGCCCGTCGCAGCTTAGGCTCGATATCCGGCACGACTGAGGAGGTTAAATAAAGGATCAGGCAGGGGGTTCCTGCGCTTCCATCGCCAACAGGAATTTCAAGGCGTCAGCCGCACTTTGCCGAGGGATCTCTTCCATCGGTAAATGCCCGACGCCGGGATAGGTTGTTACCTGGATTCCCTGAAGGTCACGCCGCCAAAACTGCACCTGCGCTGGTGGAATCCAGCGATCGTCCTCCCCCCACAACAGCAAGGTAGGCACCCTCAGCTTGGCGACTGCTGCGGGTGTTTGATGCAGCAGTGTACGATTGCTCAGGACCATCTGCCGGAAAACCGTCATCATCGCCTTGCGATTGCCGGGCCGCCTGCTAAGCCGGTAATAGCGCTCAACGACGTGGTTTTTAATTCTTTTCGGGTCGCCATAAACCTGTTTTACCCCCTGTGCGATCAATGCTCTAGGCATCCAAATCGGCATCAGAATAGTAGCGCCCGGCAGCTCAGAGGCGGCGATCAGCCATGGGATTTTTTCCATGGCGTAGCCGGCAGGGTCGAGCAATATCAGTTTCTCGACCCGCTCCGGCTGACTCAGTGCAAAGTTCCACGCCAGATAACCACCAAGGGAATTACCCGCGAAACTGGCCTTATCAACCTGCAGGTGATCCATCAAAGAACCCAGGAGGTTAAGCATACGTTCAACGCTATAGACCCCATCCTTACTTGGCCCAGTTAGACCAAAACCGGGAAGATCAAAGCGGATCACCCGGTAATGCTCGCTAAAGTCGAGCAGCCAATCGTCCCAAGTGTGCAAGGATGAAACAACACCATGAAGCATGACGATAACAGGCAGGTGACGCTCCCCCTGATCACGGTAATGCAGGTTGAGACCGTCGATCTCAACAAACTTAGAGCCACTATCCGCCGGCGCATAGAGGGCTTTCAGCTCATTAAGGGCTAACCCACCCACTCCCAGAGCAGTGAGCAGCCGAAACACTGGCGAGAACAGTGCTGAGTTAGATAAAGCCATTAAAGCCCCCTTTTTATTGCTATGGATATGCGCTTCGTGGACTGGCCATCAGAAATCCCAATAGCGAGCGCCAGCAGAAAACCAGAAGATCACATAGCAGCCCATGGCTCTACCAAACCTAGGAACAGGACTTCAAAGTTTCAAAGCCGAAGTGCTAAGTCTGCATCCAGATGGGGTAACACTCGCAACGTTAAAACGAGGACGAATCCATACTTTTATTCGGCAGACGCCATGCCATCAAAGCGCTAGCTTCAAACTCAGTTTGCCAGCCGCATATACAGGGGGCACAGGGTGCAGCTAACCATCGAGCAATCAACCAGATCCCTCAGCCTGCTAGGGGTCGCGCTGTTACTGCTTTGGTTAAACGTCGCCGGTGCCACACAGCTGTTTTATTTAGGTCAAAAGATCCCTGACATACGGCGACCCTGGAGCAGCAACCAATACCGACAGCTTGTTGAGGCGTTGAAAAAGGTCAACCAATCCCAGGCACACGCCATGCCAAGGCGTAGCGGTGAATTCACCGGCCCTATCTACCAACGTATGGTCAATGTCCAGAACCTGCATGCGCAACTGAATATCTACAGACCACTCGAGTCGCGCCAGAACGAGGCCCGTGAGTCTTTGTTCCAGCTCAAAGAGTTAATGGCTTTGTACTTTGACTTGAAGGCAGCCAAGCAGCCCTATGCGGCGGAGGCACTTGGCTTGATGAGCTACTCACTCAACCAACAAACAGTACTCTTTACCCTTACGACCGAGTTCTGGATGACCCTCTCCCCCAATGAACAAAGTAACCCAGTTCGCTTAAAGGGCTTGGCACAAACCAAGGCAGCAGCAGCTCTATTGACCCAAAGCGCGCTCGACTACTTGAGCTTTACACAACAGTTCGGCCCCACGGAACTGGCGGTGTATAGCGCAGAATTAAGCAAAGCGTTACCCCGTTTGTTTGTACACCTCTCCGACGAGGCCCGGCGAAAACTACTGCAAAGAATCAACGATATTGGGCAAAACCATAGCAACCCGTCAGTGCGAACCAATGTTCAGTCAATGCAACCGGTCTTGCTCGTGCTAGAGAGCGATATGCAAAAACAGCTCAGCCTGCGCACGGGTAGTCGCGCCGAAAAAAGAACCACGCAGCCCTTGAGCTTAACGCCGCCCGAATCTGATCTGCCGTTCTAAGGTGCGTGTGTTCAGAGCAAGCCTAAACTGTTAGCCCGGGCAACAGCCTGAGTGCGCCGCTCTACGCCCAACTTACTGTTGATATGCCGGGCATGGGTCTTAACGGTGTGCAGCGAGATAAACAAGCGCTCGCTAATTTCCTGGTTCGAGTAGCCCTTGGCAATCAACTCAAGTACTGCCTGTTCGCGGCCACTCAACGCCTCAGTGAGGCCTAGGTTCTCAACCGTCGCCTTAGGCAAGGTATCTTGCGCTGGCAACATCGCCAGCAAAGCCGCATTGATGGGATTGCAGGCCCCAACCATGAGCTGCTCGCGGAACCATTTGGGCCGATGCACCACAAGTTCATCAAACTGCAGCAAGCCCCCGCCAGCTGCCATAGCTAACGCACTACTTAATTGCAGTTGTGCTTCGCGCTCGCGCCCACCGTGGAGTAAAAGCAAGGTCAACTGCACCTGGGCAAACGAGCCGATGTTCTGCCCACCAGCGGTTTGTGCCCGTTCAATTAAAACCTTCAGACGGCGCTCCGCTTCACCCATATCCCCTTTAACACGCGTAAGAACCGCCAGATGGTAATCAATGTGCAGCGCCAGTTGTGGGTGGTACTCAGGGGCTGTAGCCCCCTGCCCGGCCCCATAGGTTTCGTCCAAACGCTCAAGCCAGGCTTGAGCTAGGTCAGCTTGGCCTTGACGCAACCACAGCTCGCATTTGATCAGGGTAATCATCGCCAGGTAATAAACCGGGGGGACATCCCAGATGTGCATCAGCCGCTCCGCATCACTGAGCAATACAAAGGCCTCTGAGAGACGCCCTTCCCGGCCTTCTTGACTGGCTAAAACGCAATAGCCGATCAACACACTGATGTCGCGACAGGCGCGGGCCTCTCGAATCCCGGCGCGCAAATGAGCGTCGGCTTGCTGCGGCTGCAAACGCAAAGAGAGCAAGGTGCCCTCATAGAGTTTTAATCTGGCGCGAGCCGCATAAAAGCGATGCGCCGGGAAATCACGTAGCAGCTCTAGACCCTGACGTGTTTCTACCAGTGCACGTGAAACTTCACCGCGGGCTTGCAGTACTCTGGCGCGGTCGTAGTAGGCAAGCGCCTCAAACAGTGGATTACCAATGCGTTGGGCAAGCTCCAGTGCTTCACGATTAAGGCCACGTGCGCGCCATAAATCGCCTTGTACTATGGCCAGATTGGCCAACATCGACAGGCAGGTAAGGCGTGGGCCGTAGCGCTCATGAGACAAGCCAGCCAAAGCAGCGGTACAGAACTCGATGGCGCGTAAACTGTCACCACGCCCGCGAGCAATAACACCGCTGATCGCCAGCCATTGCGCCACCAATTCCCGCTGCTGCACTTCTGAGGGTGCAGGTAGAAAACGGCTTAGCTGCGCGGCAAGTTCCTCAGCAGCGTCGAGCTGACAGGCCAGTGCCAACGCCCAGCTATACAGTAGTATCAGTCTCGAGGTACTGCTCAGTAAGTGATCGGGTAAGTCCATCTTCCAGCGCAATAGTGCTGATACATTTTGCTCAGCCAATAATTGCTCTTCTGACAGGCTCTGCACCAGGTTTGCGGCAACATCCGGCTGACCCGCTTGCAGCGCCTGTTCAATGGCTTCATCAAGCAGGCCTTGGGCGCTGAACCAACGGCATGCACGCAAATGCATATGGGCAACATTTCGCTCCGCGCTTTGCAAGGGACGCGCTCGCAACAAATCAGAAAACAAATGATGGTAGCGAAACCACTTACCCTGCTCATCGAGCGGCACCAGAAAAACCTGGTGTGTTTGCAGATGCTCGAGAATGCTCGCACTGTCACGGCTATCACGTATCACATCGCAAAGCTCAGCGCAGAATCGATCCATACTCGCAGTGTCATACAAAAATGCCTGAACCTCAGCCGGCTGACGTTCAATAACCTCCTCAAGCAAGTACTCGCGTATCAGCCCTTGCGCGCCATGAGGCACCGCCATGACATGTTCCAAGTCAGTCAATTCGCCCGCGTCTTTTGCCGCCAGTAACCATAAGCGAAGCCCCGCAATCCACCCCTCGCTGCGGACACACAATTCGGCAAGGGCTTGGCTAGGCAAACTCGCCCCCTGACGACTGAGCAATTGGCTGATTTCATTTTCCGTCAGCCTTAAGTCCTGCTCGTTCAGCTCCAACAATTGCTGCGACAAACGCAAGCGTGCAAGGTGCCAGTCAGGGCGCTGGCGACTCGTCACCAAGAGCAGCATTCCATCGGGTAAGTGATTCAGCAGAAATTGCAGGCAACGATCAAGGACCGCTCCCTGAGCCAAGTGATAGTCATCCAGCACCAGCAATAAGGGCTGACGCGGATCCAAAACCAGGGTTAGCTCATCAAGAAAAGCATCCAGCCACTCTTCAAAAGCAAAGGGCTGGTGGCGCTGGCGCATCTTCAATAAACCGAGTGCCTCATCGCCAATATTCGAGTAATGCTGTTGCAACCCCAATAGCAATCGCTCGAGAAACTTGCCAGGGTCGCTGTCACGTTCGCTTAAACCCAGCCACAGGTTTTGCCAGTTACTCGGTAAATGCTCACAAAACTCAATGGCCAAGGAGCTCTTACCGAAACCGGCAGGCGCAGATACCAACAGCAATCGGCCGTGTAGCCCCTGCTCAAGTCGCTGGCACAGGCGTGACCGGGCAATATGCCCTTCAGGCAACGGAGGCCTGTAAAAGCGTAATTCCCCTTGAGCGGTGATGCGAGATGAGCCAGGCAGGCTGGATAAATCGGTCATGTGCCAGTTCTTGGATTAGTTAGGTCAGCAATCTACACGACATGCCACCAGACTAACGGCTTGCTCCAGTCATTTGAAGCCCTTAGGTGTTACCGCACATAAACCAGGCACCTCTCCATGGCTTACGTTCACATCAGCGCTCAGGTTCAAGTCAAAAAAAACCGGCACTTGGCCGGTTTCTTTATCAACGCGATACGCTTAGCGCACACCCGCCTGACGCAATGCCGCTGGGGTGAAATCACTCTCAGAGGCTTTGAAGTTGAAGTTGTAAGCTTGCTTCTCTTCGTTCTTCATACCCAAGGCCAAGTAACGACCCGATAGCAGGTCATACAGGGTTTCCAAGGTGTACCAAGGCACCTGATGGTTGTAGTAGTACTGCGAATGCGCTTCCGCTACACGCCACAGTGTGCCACGGCCATCATAATGGTCGATGACTGCCGCTTGCCAAGTATCTTCATCAATGAAGAAGTCACGCTTGGCATAGATATGCCGCTCGCCCTTTTTCAAGGTGGCAGTGACATGCCATACGCGGTGCAGCTCGTAACGCGTCAGGTCCTGGTTGATATGACCCGGCTTGATGATCTCCGAATACTTCAGTTTCGGCGAGTCGAGGTCATAGCTGTTGTAAGCGATGTACTTTTCTTCCTTGCCAACCAAGTTCCAGTCATAACGGTCAGGGGCGCCGTTATACAGGTCAAAGTTATCAGAAGTACGCAGACCGTCGGCCGCGGTTCCCGGACCGTCATACGACACCTGTGGTGCACGGCGCACACGACGCTGCCCGGCGTTGTACAGCCAAGCCAAACGCGGCTCTTTTACCTGGTTAAGGGTTTCGTGAACCAACAGCACGTTACCGGCCAGACGCGATGGTGCTGTGACCCGCTGTTTAAAGTAAAACAGCACGTTGCTTTCTTTACTTGGGTCGTAATCGGTCAAGGAATTGCGAAAGGTAAACTCATCCTGGAAATAGACGAGAGAGTAAGAACCGTTCTGTTGCGGCGTGGCTTGGGCAACGACCCGCTGAATACTGCCACCGCGGTAACGGGTAATGTGGTTCCAGATAACTTCAAGACCACTTTTAGGGATCGGGAACGGGTTAGCGGTATCGAAGTTCTCCATACCGTTGCCACCTTCAATCAACTTGGTATTGATGGCGTTTTTCTTGGTTGCGTCAATGATTTTGGCCGGCACGGTTGCTGAGCGATGCGTGGTGTAAACCGGCATCTTGTAGGTGGTTGGATAGCGCTTGAACATCGCAATCTGACCTGGGGTCAGGTTAGCTTTGTACTGATCCATATTTTCAGCAGTAATGGTGAACAGCGGCTTTTCACCCGCAAATGGATTAGACAGAAACCCGCCGCCGTCAACCGTACCGGCGTCCTTTGGCAATCCACCCGTCCAAGCTGGAATTGTGCCAGCCGCATTCCCGGCCATTTCAGCGCCGATTGGGGTCAGACTGGTGCCAAGCTTTGCAGCTTCTTCAGCAGAAACTGCAGCGAGCACGCTGGTGGACATCAAGCTCAGGGCAAAAACCATTGCACTGGTATGAAGTAAATTTTTTGTTGTTTTCATAAAAACAGGCTTCCTTTAAATCTGAGTGCCTTAGAAGTTCATACCGAAGCTAAGCGCGGCAAAGTCGCGGTCCGCCTGAGTGCTGTAGTCACCACCAAAAAAGCTGGTGTAGGACAGGCCTGCGGTGTAGGTGTTCTGGTATTCAGCATCCAACCCCAGACTCACAGCTTTACGACCTTCTTCAAAGTTCGCGCCTGGACCCGGGGAATAACCATCAACGTCATGCGACCATGAAATGCTTGGTTTGAGGTTGATACCCACTAAGGCATCTGGGTAATCCCAGATTGCCCGGGCGCGGTAGCCCCAAGAGTCAGCCGTTGTGAAACCGTCATTATCGCAATAGCGACTAACATTCTTGGCATTCGGGTCACCCAAGGTGCCAGCGTTCAGTGCCTGACAGGATGGAGCACCGCCAATGGTCCCAGGCAGAGCACCGGGACCGAAGATTGGGTCACGGCCATAGCGCGTGTCGCTAGTGCTCTCAAGCCCACCGACGTGAGTCCAGCCAATTTCACCAACCAGAGTCAAACGGCTGGCGCCCATCACCTGGTCAATAAAGTGGGTAAAGGTGGTTTGCAGTTGAGTGATTTCTTTGCGGCGGTAACCTTCCAGGTCCTGACCGGCCTGACCATCCAGCAATGAAGCGTTGTCGTATACAGCATTGCCGCCGATGCTGATTGGGTTCAAGCCTGCATAGAGAATGTCAGTGGTGTTGAGCTGAACAGGCGCATTTGGCCGATAGCTCAACTCACCGCTCCATGCGGTACCCGTAGGCAAGGTCGTCGAGAAACTCAAACCATACAAGCGAATGTCTTCTGGATATTCAATGTAATAACTGCTGTTACCCGCTGTGGCGGCTGCAGCCAAACGTGCGGCGGTTGATGGGCCAACCAGGCCTGCGGCAGAGGTCGCCACCGAGTTGATGGTGTTAACCGCATCCACCGAGGCACCCGTGCCGCTGAAGATAGGCAGGCGGCTGTGGTAATTCATGAAGTAGGCACCGAACTCAGTGTCTAGCTGATCGGCAAAGTAACGAAACGCCACGCCGTACTGACCGCTGTCTCGAGCGTCTCGGTCGCCACCACGTGCGACTACCAGGCCTTCGTTCCACGGTGACGGCGTCACACCCAAGCCCGCGCCGCCAAGAATGCTATTAATCAGGTTGATCGATGCCGGGTCGTTGGACAGTACCGCCAGGTTCTCATCGCAACCATCGGCCACTACGTCCGGCTGAGAGAAGAACGTGCCGCAGTTATCAACCACGGTCTGGTCCCACTCCAGCTGATAGAAGGCTTCCATCGACAGGCTGTCGGTCAGGCTCTGTGATACGTAGAACATGTTGACCGGAATCAGACCTTCCTTGATCTCTGCGCCAGGGCGGCGGAAAGCGGAAACGTCTACCGGGTTGATCGAGTTGATCGAGTTCTGGATAAAGGTACTTTCACCCCAGCTCACAACCTGCTTACCCAGACGCACAGTGCCCGGCTGATTACCGATGGCATAGTTGTGGTAAACGAAGGCGTCGAGGATTTCAGCACCGGATGCCTGGGCTGCGTTCTTGCGGTTGTGGTCATCGATATCTTTGAAGAGGCGGTCTTCGTCCTTCAATTCGAAGTCATACCAATACTTGCCGCGCACAAACACGCCGGTATCGCCGTACTTCAACTCAAGGTCGTGGATACCCTTGAAAATCTTGGAAAAGGTTTCGCCACTCTTAAAGTTAAGGCGCGAATCGTCTGAAGTTTGCGACAGCCCCCGACCACCGTTGTTAACGCCGATGAGGTCTTTATCAGGGCTTTCAGTCGACCAACTGGCACCTACTGAAAGTGAGGAGTCGAATTGACCCTCAATTTCACCAATATTGAATGTCACACCAAATGCAGGTGCTGCGAGAGTAGAAGCGAGGCCGACTGCCAGAGGCAATTTCGCCAAGCGCCACTGCGGACTTATTTTTGTGGTCATCGATACAACTCCCTGGTGTTTTTATTTTTATATAGGGCCCGACTATATCCAGCGGTTTAAACAGACAGATCCCTCGAAAGTGTGATTTTGAAATCTACAACCACTCTAGACCAAGGGTTTCACCGGCTATAGGCAAACACTACCAAGGCAAGAATGGCTATAAAATCGGTATTTGCAAGCCAAAAGCCTGGCTGACTGATCAGTCACACTCAAACCTTTGGCTTACATGCACTACAGGGTCGACAGAAATTCGCTACCGGTCTCTTGCCATTGAGCGATATCCAGCCGAATTCGTTTCTTATCCAGCTTGCCGACACTGGTCTTGGGAATTTCAGTAACAACAGCAATTTGCGTTGGAATCGCCCACTTATTGATGTGGCCTTGCTCAACAAAAGGCTTGAGGTGTTCTTTAAGTCCTTTTGCATCCAACTGCTGACCTTCATGCAGCACTAACAAGGCAAAAGGACGCTCACCCCACTGCGGATCAGCGACACCCACCACTGCCACTTCACGGACAATGCTGCTACGGCTGATAAGGTCTTCAAGGGCGAGTGATGACAACCATTCACCCCCGGTTTTGATCACGTCTTTAATCCGGTCGCGGATATCGATAACGCCCATACCGTCAATTGTTGCGACGTCGCCGGTATGCATCCAGCCGTTTTCCCACAACTCTTCGCCTTTCTCCGGCTCACGGAAGTAGCCTTGAGTAAGCCATGGCGCACGCAGCACCAACTCGCCCTGGGTCTCACCGTCAGAGGGCAGAATATTGCCGGCGCTGTCCATTATCACCGCCTCTACCATTGGCACCGGAACACCCGCTTTGATGCGATAAGTGATGCGCTCATCCTCGCTGCCCGCTTGCAGTTCAGCGTTGAGGTAACCACAGGAAATCAAAGGGCAGGTTTCGGACATGCCGTAGGCAGCCGTCAACTGAATACCCGTGGCTTTTGCCGCATCGTAAACGGCGCGATTGAGCGAGCTGCCCCCAATGATCATCTTCATGCCGCCAAAGTCATGGCCTTTGGCACTTGGACTGTTGAGCAGCATTTGCAGGATGGTCGGTACGCAATGGGAGAAGGTGACTTTTTCTTCACGGATCAACTTGCACAGCAGTTCAGGCTCATAACGTCCCGGATAAACCTGTTTGATCCCGAGCATAGTCGCCACATAGGGAATGCCCCAGGCATGCACGTGAAACATCGGCGTGATGGGCATGTACACATCATCATTGCCGAGCAGGCGGATGCTATCGAGCGCGCCGACTGTCGTGCCCAGAGCCATTGTGTGAAGCACCAACTGACGATGGGTAAAGTAAACCCCTTTTGGGTTACCCGTGGTGCCCGTGGTGTAGAAGGTGGTCGCGACTGAGTTTTCATCAAAGTCAGCAAATTCATAGCTTGCACTGGCGGCCGCAAGCAATTGCTCGTATTCACCTACGCAGTTTGGAAGCGTTGTGGTTTTGATCTCGGTATCGGTCAGAAACAGGGTCTTTTCAACCGTGGTCAGCTGCTCCGCCAAGCCATTATAGAGTTCGACAAATTCACTGTTAACCAGAACAAATTTATCCTCGGCATGATTCATGGTGTAGAGGATCTGGTCGGCGGACAGGCGAATATTGATGGTATGCAACACAGCACCGATCATTGGCACCGCAAACATACACTCCAGATAACGGTGGCTGTCCCAGTCCATCACCGCGACGGTATCCCCAGCCTTGACACCGGCCTCGCTGAGAACATTGGCCAGACGCGCGATACGCTCATTGAGGGTGGTGTAGTCGTAGCGAACCTGGTCACGGTAGACAATTTCGCGAGTCTTTTCATAGCGACCACCTGAGAGCAGCAAGCGCTTGATCAATAGCGGTGATTGATGGGCGTTAGCTGCGGGTGGAATTATCCGGGTTTGCAACATTTGGCACCTTTCTACAGTGGGTCGTTTGAATTGTTATGACTCTAGAGGCCTCTAGCTGGCAGCAAATCAGTCAAAAGAATGATTTGCCACATGACTCTTTGGTCGATTCTGGTCACACGATACAATCGCAGAATATAAAAGTCACAGTTAGTCACTCAACCTGCTTGTAGTTTTTAATTTTCGAGGTAATCACCATGTCTGACATCGTCATCGTTAGCGGCGCTCGCACTCCAATGGGCGGCTTTCAAGGCAGCTTATCCAGCGTTCCAGCAGTCGAACTTGGCGCCACTGTTATCCGTGAAGCTGTCAGCCGCGCGGGCATTGCCCCAGCCGATGTAGAAGAAGTCATCATGGGCTGCGTACTCCCGGCAGGCCTTAAACAAGGTCCTGCCCGCCAAGCCTCGCTCAATGCCGGCCTGCCAAGCGCAACCGGCTGCACCACCATCAACAAACTCTGCGGCTCGGGCATGAAAGCAGTCATGCTTGCCCACGATTTACTGAAAGCAGGCAGTAATACCGTTATGGTCGCGGGCGGCATGGAGAGCATGTCGAATGCGCCCTATGTTCTCGAGAAAGCTCGCACGGGCTTGCGCATGGGCCACGGAGAGATCAAAGATCATATGTTCCTCGATGGGCTTGAGGATGCCCGAACTGGCCGTCTGATGGGCTCATTTGCCCAAGAAACAGCTGACGCGCATGGCATTACCCGAGAGCAAATGGACGCCTACGCCATCGAATCACTCAAGCGTGCCCAAGCCGCTATCAGCAACGGCTCACTGGATGCGGAGATCGTTTCGGTGACAGTCAGCAGCCGCAAAGGTGAGATCATCGTCAAAGATGATGAGCAGCCGCATAACGCTAACCTAGAAAAAATCCCAAGCCTGCGCCCTGCTTTCAAAAAAGACGGCACCATTACTGCCGCAAACGCCAGCTCCATCTCCGATGGCGCCTCGGCACTGGTGATGATGACTGCTGACGAAGCGGCCAAGCGCGGCCTCAATCCCCTGGCTAGAATCGTCGCGCACGCCACGCAGAGCCAGGACCCAAGTGAGTTCACCTTGGCGCCGGTTGGCGCAATAACGAACCTGTTCAATAAAACCGGCTGGAACGCAGATCATGTTGATCTGTTTGAGATCAATGAAGCCTTTGCCATGGTGACCATGCTGGCCATGCGCGAACACAATCTCGACCACGCCAAGGTCAATATCTACGGCGGCGCTTGTGCTCAAGGCCACCCGGTGGGCTCTACCGGCTCACGAATTATTCTGACCCTGATCAATGCGCTGAAAAACACCGGTGGCAAGCGTGGCGTTGCAGCCCTGTGCATTGGCGGCGGCGAAGCAACGGCAGTGGCAATTGAACTGCTGTAATTAATAAACAGCTAACCAAAACGCCCGGCTTTATGCCGGGCGTTTTGTATTCGGCGAGGACATTTTTAACGCAGGGATGTAAACGCCAGCTTGACGCCTAAGCCGACCAACACCACGCCCATCAGTCGGTCGAACCAGTGCCCCATGCGGGCAAAACCAGCTCGTACACGCTGCTGACTGAACAGCATTGCCACCAGACAAAACCACAGCGCCGTAGCAACGGCCAAATACACCCCGTAACCGGCCTGCACCAGTAACGGCGTGTGGGGGTTGATGATCACGGTAAACAAGGACAAGAAAAACAAGGTGGCTTTAGGGTTGAGCCCGTTAGTCACAAAACCGGTGACAAAAGCACCGCGTGCCGAGCGCTCTCCAAGAGGTTTGCCCAGATCGAGGCTCGCAGGGTCTGCCGGTTTAGCGCGCAGTGCTTTGATGCCGATATAGAGGAGATAAGCCGCAGCCAGCCACTTCAACGCGTTAAACAGTACAATCGATTGCGATACGATCAGGCCGATGCCGAGCAAGGAATAGGCAACATGAACAAAAATCCCGACGCCAACGCCAAGGGCGGTAAAGATCCCTGCCCGGCGGCCAAAGCCAACACTTTCGCGCACGACAATGGCGAAATCGGGGCCCGGACTGGCTACAGCAAGTAGATGAATCAATGCTACGGTAAAAAACTCGGCCCAATACATCGCAGTCTTCGTTCCCATGAGTCTGTTAGTCTCGCAAGACTACGCCCTTTCCATTTGCAAAATAAAGGTACAGCTGATGAGCAACAGTCACCTCGCAGTCTTTCTCGACCACAGTTCTCTTGATCTCGGTGACCTCGACATGGCGCCATTGCAGCAGGCCTTTGGCGAGCTGCGCGTACATGAACGCACTGCACCACAGCAGATCATCGAACGCCTGCAAGGTGCTCAAGTCGCCATCATCAATAAGACCGTCATCAATGCTGAAACCCTGGCGGCATGCCCCGACCTTAAGTTGATTTTGATCTCGGCAACCGGCACCAATAACGTCGACCTGAACGCCGCACGTGAACACCACGTAACCGTGTGTAATTGCCAGGGTTATGGCACGCCCTCGGTTGCTCAGCACACCTTGATGCTGTTGCTGGCCATGGCCACCCGCCTGCCGGATTACCAGCGTGATGTCGCAGCGGGCCTGTGGCAAAAATCATCGCAGTTCTGCCTGCTGGATTACCCAATCGTTGAGTTAGAAGGCAAGACGCTTGGCGTGCTTGGCCACGGTGAGCTCGGCGGCGCCGTTGTAAAGCTGGCGGAAGCCTTTGGCATGCGGATTTTGATCGGACAGATCCCTGGCCGTCCTACACGCCCTGATCGTTTACCGCTGGCTGAATTACTGCCCCAGGTTGATGCGCTCACCTTGCACTGCCCGCTGAACGCCGACACTGAAAACATGCTCGGTGCGCAACAGCTGAAACTGATGAAGCCGACCGCTTACATTATCAACACCGCACGCGGTGGTTTGATCAATGAACAAGCGCTGGCCGATACCTTGCGCAGCGGTCATCTGGGCGGCGCGGCAACCGATGTACTCACTCAAGAGCCACCAAGCGGCGACAACCCACTGCTGGCAGGTGATATTCCACGGTTGATCATCACCCCGCACAGTGCCTGGGGCAGCAAAGAGGCGCGCCAGCGGATCGTGGTACAGATGGCAGAAAATGCTCAGGCATTTTTCAGCGGTGCAGCACGTCGCGTAGTCAGCTAAGCTGCGCGGCTTTTAAATCGAGGAGCGACCATGGACCCGCGAAGCGAAGTGCTATTGCGACAGGCAGAGTTGTTTGCTGGCCCACTGCTTTTGGCAGGACTGCCCAGCGATGACTTGCTCAGGCATCTGCCCAATGCGCAGGGCTGGAGCTGGCATGCGGGCGACCATGGTCTGCTGGAAGCGCGCTTTGTCGGGCGTAACCATTTCGGTGTCAATGCCCCGCAAACCTCAGCAGAAGCGGCCGTGCTGTTTCTGCCCAAATCCCGTGAACTGACCGAGTACCTGCTCAATGCACTGGCGGCACAGTTGCCAGGGCGTGAGCTATTTCTGGTTGGTGAAAAGCGAGCTGGCATTGAACGCGCAGCCAAACAAATGGTGGCGTTCGGCAAGCCACGCAAACTCGACAGCGCCCGCCACTGCCAGCTTTGGCAAGTGCGGGTGGATAACGCCCCGCAGGCGCCTGATCTGCCTGCGTTAGCCCAACACTACAGCCTGCAACTGGATGACGGCCCATTGACCGTTGTCAGCTTGCCCGGCGTGTTTAGTCACGGTCGCCTGGATGTCGGCAGCCGGTTACTGCTTGACCACCTGGACGGCCTGCAGCAGGGGCACATGCTCGATTTTGGCTGTGGCGCCGGCGTACTCGGCGCAGCCTTGAAACGCCGTTATCCGGATAGCCAAGTAAGCATGCTGGATGTCGACGCCTTCGCGGTCGCCAGCAGCCGCCTGACCTTGGCGCAAAACAACCTTGAAGCCGAGGTTATTTGTGGTGACGGCATTGATGCCGCGCCATTTGAGCTGAGCACCGTCCTCAGTAATCCGCCGTTTCATCAGGGCGTGCACACCCATTACCACGCCAGCGAAAACCTGATGCGTCAAGCGGCCAAGCATCTCAAGCCGGGTGGTCAGCTACGCTTGGTCGCGAACAGCTTCCTCAAATACCCTCCGCTGATCGAAGAGCACCTCGGGCCCTGTACGACCCGAGCCGAGGCCAAGGGGTTTCGCATTTACGACGCACGCAAAAACTGACTGTAAGCTCGCTTCTTTGCCCATAAAAAAGTCCAGTGAACCAAAGGTTCACTGGACTCGTTAACGGCGAATCTCCAATCAGCGCTTAGCCTGCTGATACAGAGGCATCACTTTCGGAATCGCCGCTTGCAGCGAAGCAATTCGGCTGTCTGATGAAGGGTGAGTGCTCATAAACTCAGGAGGGGCACCCTCACTGGCCTTGGCCATTTTGTTCCACAGGCTGACTGCAGCGTTAGGGTTGTAACCGGCACGTGCTGCCAGTTCCAGGCCAATCAAGTCAGCTTCGTTTTCGTTGGAACGACTATTGGGCAGGGTCATGCCGTATTGCACGGCATAGTCGGTCAGGCCCATGGTGTCTTGGCTAAGTCCCAACAAGGCACCTGCACCTTGCTTGGCGATTTCAATACCGTAGGCCTTGGACATGGCTTCACGCCCATGTTCACGCAGTGCGTGGGCAATTTCATGGCCCATGACGGCAGCGATTTCGTCATCAGTCAGCTTCAGCGAGTCGATCAATCCGCTGTAGAAAATAATCTTGCCGCCAGGACCACAATTGGCATTCAGTTCAGGGCTATCAATCAGATTAACTTCCCATTGCCACTGAGCCGAGTCAGGACGAAAGTTCGGTGCCTGCTTGATCAACCGGTCGGCAATAGCTTGCAAGCGCTTGGCGTCGGCGCTGTTTTTTTCCAGCTTGCCCTTGCTTGAGGCAGCCGCCACCGTCTCCTGGTAAGACTGCGCGTAGGACTGATTCACTTCCTCGGTCGAGAGCATGCTGAACATATACTGTTTGCGATCGACGCCCACAGCTCCGCCGCTAGTGGTGTTCACAGCTTGGCATCCTGCCAGCAGCAGTGCCGCAACGAGCGCCGTTATGGGCAACGACTTTTTCATCCTGAATCTCCTTTGAATAAGGCCGCTATGCTAGGCCGCAAAGCGGCACTGAGCAACTGTCAAACATGCACATAATCTGCGGGTTTTGATGATTGTCTTAGCATAACAAATAAGCGCCAAGGCTCCATTATGCGGGCGTCAGGCACTCAGGTGCATCGAGCTTGGGGTCATTGACAAAATTAGCCAATACGCGCTCACGCAATACCGGTTGCTGGCTGTTGAGTATTTTCAGCAGTTCATCAACCGCTGTATCGGGGTCGAGCCAGAGTTGCTGCTGCGCTTCATCAAGGATCAAGGGGCGGCGCTGGCTCGCAGCGGCTTGAGTCACCACGGCGGCACTCAAATACACGGCCCCTTCAACTGGATAGGCTTCCCACAACGCGGCGAAATATAGGGTCGGGGTATCGCCAGCCAACCAGTAAGGGCGTTTACGGACAGTGCCGCGCCACTCGTAAAAACCGTTGGCGGGCAGCAGGCCACGGCGCAAGCGAAAGGCGTCACGAAACATCGGTTGATCGGCGACGGTTTCTGCCCGCGCTTGCGCTGGGGTTTTGCTCAGATCGGTCAGCCACGGAGGGGTTAAGCCCCAACGCACACGGCTGAGCACTTGCATGCCTGCTTCACGGCGTAACAACAGCACCTGAGAATTAGGCGAGATACTCCAATGTGGCTGTTGGTCCGCCGGAAAGCCAGACAACCCGGCAAATGCTGGCGACCAACGAAAAAAAGCATAACGTCCACACATGGTTTAACTCGATTGGGCAGCAGGGCACGAATTGCATGCCGGGTTTAACGTGACGAAGCGCCTAGCAGACCAACTCGCCTTGATAGCTTTCGGGCTCATCGCCCGGTAGCGGTTGCGCACCATTGTACGCAGTGATCAACTCACGTGCTTGCCCTGCCTGACGATCATTGACCATCAGACCCAACAAGCCGCTCGCCGGCAATTCTCCAACAGCCCCCGCCAGGTGACGTCCGGTGATGAACACCTCGATACCCTCGCTGGCGAGCATCCCGAGTAGTAACTCGGCCTCGATCAAGTCTTGCGGCTCATAAATCCTTTGCATTAGTCATTCTCCCCTCTGACGTCCAGCGTCCAGTCCTCACCATTGGTTGAGAGATCAAAGACAATTGGCCGACAGCACACTTCACAGTCTTCAATGTACTGTTGGTCCCCGGCAGACAGGTCAAGCAAGGCTTCAACTGTCTCCCCACAATAGGGGCATTGATAGGTCTGACTTTCGAGCATCTAAGCCTCCATGTGACTTGGGGGTATAATCGCAGGTCTATTGCAAGCCCATGCACTTACTGTTGATATGCGCCTCAATGCAGACCCGCAGAAGTTGCGGGACGTTCACTTTACAATACCGGCATTTATCCGCCGGCTAACCACATGAGATCATGATGGGCGAATTCGACTCCATCCGGCCCTACGCCGACGCAGAAGTTCCCGCCGTTTTGGCGCGCTTGCTTGCGGACGACGTATTTCTCGGCATCATCACCCAATTCCGCTTCCCGCGTTTAGCCAAGTCATTCGCTTGGCTACTTAAACCACTTATAGCCTATCGGCTGCGTAAAGAGTTTATTGGGGTCAATTCCGTCTCTGCATTGCAGGACAAAGTGGAACCCTATGTTGACCGTACCATTGAACATGCGACTGACGGCGTCACCTACTCCGGCGTCGAAGGCCTCAAAAGCGGCAGCGCCTATTTGCTTCTGGCCAACCACCGCGACATCGTGATGGACCCGGCTTTCGTCAACTATGCCGTGTACCACGCCGGCCTGCCCACGCCCCGTATCGCGATTGGCGACAACCTGCTGCAGAAGCCTTTTGTCAGCGACCTGATGCGCCTCAACAAAAGCTTTATCGTGCACCGCACAATCAGCGGTCGGCGAGAAAAGCTGGCGGCGTATCAATTGCTTTCGGCCTATATCAACCATTCCATTCGCAATGATTGCGAATCGATCTGGATCGCCCAGGCGGAAGGTCGCGCCAAAGACGGTGATGACAGAACTGACTCAGCGATCCTCAAGATGTTTCATATGAGCCGCAAGACCGAAGCCTTCGGTGATGTGATCCGCTCGCTGAAACTTACACCGGTGTCGATCAGCTACGAATATGACCCCTGCGACCTGGCCAAGGCCCGTGAGCTGTATATCCGCGCCACGACCGGTACCTATGAAAAAGCCGCGGGCGAAGATGACAAAAGCATTGGCTTGGGTATTACCGGTTATAAAGGTCGGGTGCATATCCACTTTGGCAAGCCGATTGAGCGCGACTGTGAAGACAGCAAACAACTGGCGATGGAGATGGACAGGTGCATTCTCGGTGACTACCGACTCTTCCCTGTCCATTATCTGGCGTATGAGATGTGGGCAGAGCAAGACCCGCAACTCCAAGTGCCGGCAGCACTTGAGTTATTCAGCAAAGACGAACTTACTGCGGCTAAAGACCAGTGGCGCAAGCGTCTGGCGGCCTGCCCAACTGAACAGCAGCCTTATTTGATCCTGCAATACGCCAACCCGGTGCGCAATCAGTACCGGGTCAAAGCAGGCTTGGCGCTGTAAGCCAAGGCGCTGAATTGAAAAGGCAGCCTGATGGCTGCCTTTTTTATACATCCAGCCAAAGAGCAATATCTACAACTGGGTGCTGAACTCAGATAGCAGCAAGCCCGCCGCCAGCGCGATACTGCCGAAGCTGTAAAAGAATTTGTTCACCCGCTGAGTCGGTGGATCAATCGAGACTGACTCAGTGACCACCTCGCTATCACCCGCCAGCAGACGCGCAAGCGCCCGTTGCTCACGGAGACGAGTCATCACCAGCAACAGCCCGCCAATCAAGGCAAAAAAAAGCGCCAAGGCATTTAGCGTTCGCCTTGGATACGCGGAAAAAAACGACCACAACAACTGCACGAACATCAACATCTCCACATCAGATTGGTGCATCCGACGGCTGGGCGCACCAGCAAGGGGACAAAACACGTCCGCATTGCTAAAAAAACCTAACCCAAATGGCCGTATTGGCGTTGAACTCAGGGCAAGTTCACGCCCAAGGCCCCTGCACATCACGGATTTATCGACCCAGAGACCACATTGTGAAACCGGGCACTGCGCCAAGAAGGCCGAAATAAAGCAGCCCATTTTACGCCAGCCACTTGCTTAGATGATTAACTTCCGACGAATGCAGGCTCAAGAGCAAAGCTGTCTGAAAACCGTCATATAACTGGCCTAATGTTTGAATTCTGTTTGTCAGCCACCCACGCAATACTGCGTGGTGCGCCTCCTAGGTTAAAGAAGAGGAAATTGTCATGCTCAACCCACAACCTGTTGACCACGATTACATGATCGAATCGCTGGACGAAGTGGACGCTGTGATCGACGAACTTTCTTTCAATGTCCAGGACAATCACTGGTTGGTGTACTGCTCGATGGGCGGCCACGAACATTACGATCTGCCTGATATCGATATGCACACCGGTTTCAGCCTCCCTGAAATGTACGATGAAGCGGCTTGAGCGCAGCCAGCCTTAAGTAGTCACCCAGCAAAAAGCCCGCAAAAGCGGGCTTTATTCATTGCGCGAAACTAAAGCTCTATTGAGCCAAAATTTGGCCAATGGTGGGGTCTTTAAAGGCGCGAGTCAGCGCATCGCTAAGTACATCAGTCACCAGTTTGGTATTGGTTTCCTGATTCGGCGCAGTGCCAGAGCGCTGGTTTAGCGAAGCACCGTAACGACCTGTGTAGCGACGGCTGCTGTTTTGCACCTCTGCGCGAATGGTGGCGCCAATATCAGACTCATTGACGAACATATTGTCCTTCGGCGACTGGAACTTCAGCTCGGCCAAGGTCAAGGTCAAGGTCGGTGCATTGACGGCATTGGCAGTCGGCGTGAAGCCCAGTAGACGCACGGCCGCTTCGGCTTGAGTCTGCAGCTTGGGCACAATCGAATTGGCCGACACAGAGATCGAACTGGTTTCAGGGTACAAACCACCTCGCGTGCCCAGAACTGGAGACGGACGACCATCAACCACGCGAACCACCACAGGTTGCCCATGACCAACGGCCGTGAGCGGCCCGGTCAACTTCGGGTCCGGATTAAGTTGTTGTGGGCTGAGTGCGCAGCCAGCGAGTGTCAGGCTGGCTGCAGCTAACAGACCAATAAACAGGCGGTGCAGCATGCTCGTTTCTCCCTAAATTGATACGCAAAAAAGTTGCCGGCAGTATAACCAGCCAGCGAGTGCGCTAACAGCTCCAAAGATTGAGACTGTAAAAGGATGGTGCTGGTTCCTGTAATGGCCTTGTCATGCGTATATGGGATAAGACTTTAGTCTTTGATAAAGCGGGGTTTGAGCCATGTCATTATTAGCTTCGTTGTTCGCACCACGTCACCCAGTGCGTACTTTTGCTTTGCTCGATGGCCACGGTATTTGCCGTGCATTCAAGCAGGCAACTCAAGCCCCGTCAGGCCTTGGCTGGATTGAAGTGAACGAGCAGCGCCTTAACTGGCTGAACAATCCACTGCCTGCCTGCGCCAGAATTGCACCGGTCGTCACATACTCAAATCGGAAAAAACCGTTGGCCGCCTGACCGATGGAAGAATAAAAGTCACACAAAACAATCAATTTTCCCGCTTTCGCCTTATAATCGCGCCCCGATTATAAGGACGCCTCCTGATCGGCCTCGCCGTCCCGCTGATGCTTGAGCCATCGGCAATGCCCACAGAGAGTCGCCCACTTCGCACCCCTACTTTGGCTGCAATCCATTGGTTGGTCGTGCAACAATGCCTGCATTTATGCAGCACCTGTTGACCGTGCAACCCATTACCGGCCAAACAGTGACGCGAACTTTTGAGGTTCACGACTCCAAAAGAGCGTGAAAAAAATGGTTTTAACAACTTCACAAGAGTGTGGCGAAAATATGAACAGCATTGCGTGCGGCAAACGCTCTGTTATCACTCAACCCCAAACCTGTGGAGACTTCAGCAACAGCTGACCTGCGGAGTTTCACGCGAAGGCTCTTGAGCCGTGATTTGGGTGCTGATTTTGGAGAAGTGGTAATGGCGCAAAACGATTACGAAGCAGTAGATATGGTGCTTGTCGGTGCCGGCATCATGAGCGCGACTCTAGCCGTGCTTATGAAAGAACTCGACCCGACCATCAAGCTTGAAATTGTTGAACTGATGGACTCTGGAGCCGTTGAAAGCTCCAACCCTTGGAACAACGCAGGTACAGGCCACGCAGGGCTGTGTGAGCTTAACTACACGCCTGAGGCGGAGGATGGCTCGATCGACATTAAGAAGTCGGTCAGCATCAATACCCAGTTCGAAGAGTCCAAGCAGTTCTGGGCCTATTTGCTTGAGCAAGGCAGCCTCGGCTCGCCGAAAAGCTTTATCAATCCAGTGCCGCACTTGAGTTTCGTGCGCGGTGAGAAAGGCATCGCTTTTCTGAAAACCCGCTTCGAAGCGCTGCGCAAGCATCATGCCTTTGAAGACATGGAATACACCGAAGACCGCGAAACCATGGCGCAGTGGATGCCACTGATGATGCCGGGCCGCGACCCGAACGAACGCAATGCCGCCACCCGTGTAATGGCCGGTACTGACGTTAACTTCGGTGCCCTGACCAAACACTTGCTCGACCACCTGGCCAAACAACCCGATGCAGCGGTCAAGTGCAACCAGAAAGTCACAGGGCTTGAGCGCAGTGGCGACGGCTGGCGAGTCAGCATCAAAAACATGAAAGACGGCAGCAACCGTCAGCTCCAAACCAAGTTTGTCTTCCTTGGTGCTGGGGGCGCGGCTCTGCCGTTGCTGCAAAAATCCGGCATCCCAGAAGGTGATGGCTTTGGCGGTTTCCCGGTCAGCGGTCAATGGCTGCGTTGCGACAACCCGGAAGTGGTCAAGCATCACCAGGCCAAAGTCTACAGTCAGGCGGCTGTTGGCTCACCGCCGATGTCGGTGCCACACCTTGATACGCGCGTAGTCGACGGCAAGAAATCGCTGCTGTTCGGACCTTATGCCGGGTTCTCGACCAAATTCTTGCGTCACGGCTCCTTAATGGACCTGCCGTTGTCGGTGCGACCGAATAATATCGGGCCGATGCTCGCCGTTGCCCGCGATAACTTCGACCTGACCCGCTACCTGATCAAAGAAGTCCTGCAGTCGGAAGAGAAACGCTTAGAAACCCTGCGCGGCTTCTATCCAGAACTGGACCCGGCTGACTGGCGCCTTGAAGTCGCTGGCCAGCGCGTGCAGATCATCAAGAAAGACCCTAAGCGCGGCGGCATTCTGCAGTTTGGTACTGAACTGGTTGCTGCGGCTGACGGCTCTCTCGCGGCCCTGCTGGGCGCATCCCCTGGGGCGTCAGTCACGGTTTCGATCATGCTTGATCTAATCCGTCGCTGCTTCCCTGAGCAGGCGAAATCCGAGCAATGGAGCAACAAGCTCAATACAATATTCCCAGCGATGGGAGATGTACTGGCGACTGATGCTGAGCGTTATCGTGAAGTTCAGGCGCACTGCGACCGACTCCTGCAACTCACTGAGCCGGAAATGGCTGCAGCTGAGTAACATGAGTCATAAAAAAGCCGCCTTCACCGGCGGTTTTTTTTTGCCCAATACAATACTGGATTGATAGCGCTCAGGCAGATGCCGAAAGCGGATGAAAACTGAAATAGATGCGCAATGCCTCAACCATTTCAGTGTATTCAGCGGGCGGGGCAATCAACGAGAAACCCGAGTCATAACAGCCGGGGGTGACATCTTCATGGGACCACTGACAGGTCGCCGTAAAGTCAATGAAACAGGGCTTTGATTGGCCAGGGAGTTTAATCCGCATATCAAAGCGCCCGCCCACCAACATCGGCAGTTGACTGACCAACAGCATACCGTCGAAGGATACATTGCCTATATAACCCATAGGCTTGTCCGTCACACGGTTATATACCTTCAAATAGTAAGGTAATTGATGGCGCTCAATGTGTCGCTGCATTGGCATGATGGCATATCGCTATGTTTTGCCACTTAGTATGGCTGTAGTTGTGCATTTAGACCAGCTCACTGACAACCACTGGAAATTCTTTCACGCAATTGAGCACGGGCAGTATCCAGTTGTTCATCACTGTAGTAAGTCCGTTCGCCATTAGCCTCAACCCGATAATAACGTCGACCTTCGGGCATTTGCGCAAGACTGCTGCGTAACTTCTGGCATTGAGCATCACGTTCACTGTTACGTTGCACCGATGCCGCTGCGGCTTCAGCCTGCTCTTGGCGGCGCGCATCATAAAACCGTTCAGCGCGCTGTTCACTATTGCGGGTAGCCTGATCGCGCTCGACCACCTGGGGTCGGACCTCAACCGCAGTAGCGCCCTGCCCTGTTGGCCGCTGATCAAAATGAACCTGCCCATTGGCGTCGGTCCATCGATAAATCTCTGCCACCGCCATTCCCGGCAGCAGTAACAAACAGAGTAACAACCGCATACGTTCCTCACCCGACCGCATTGAGACTGCCGCTAAGTAACGCCCCACCGTCAGAGTGCGGTATGAGGCGTGCTTGCCGCAGGCGTTGAGACTTTATGCCCTAGCTCGCTCAGCGTTTGCAAGCGGGCTTGCGCACGGAACGCATACTCGCTCGCCGGGTAACGGCTAATGATGAACTCATAGGTTTGCGCCGCATCGACGAATAGGCTCTGACGTTCGAGGCACTGGCCGCGCAGCAGTGAGATTTCCGGTTGGATGTAGCGCCTTGAGCGGCTGTAGCGTTCTGCTTGTGACAACTCCAGCATCACCGCCTCACAGTTGCCTTTGTCATAGGCCTCGTAGGCGCTGTTCAAATGGCGATCAAGCGCCCAGCGGGTACAGCCCGACAGGGTCAGCAACAGCGCCATCACTAATAGGGTTCGCATACATTCTCTCCTTCAATGAAGAGTCTATCGGCACACCAGGCAAAAGCTACAGTCCGAACCTCTGATGGGTATTACCCATAAAAGCTCCTCTCTATGCTGCAGCCTTCAATCGATCGACAAGGAAGCACAATGCAGCCTAGGCGCTTTGTCCCACATCTGCTCGCGGGCTGCTTGGCGATCAGCGCTTGCGCACCCACCACGCCATTATTTATAGCTCAAGTCACCACCGGTGAAGTGGTTGAATACAAAGCCCTTAAAGCCAAACGCATGACCGCTGCAATTGAAGAAGAAGGCGACCTTCTGACCTACAGCGCGCAAGCCATCCGTGATGTAAAAAGCCTGCAAGCCGAGCAGTTATATTTATCGGGCTACCGGGACCACAACCTCAGCGACGAGATTCGCGCCTTTGCCCTGTATCAAATCGCCCTGATCTACATGAGCCGCTTCAACGACCAGCGTGATGACACCAAGGCGCGAGACTACTTGCTGCAAATAAACCGTGAATTCCCCAGCAGCCAAGCGGCGCGGCGCGGTCGCAGCCACCTGTCGATTATTGAGCAGCGTGCGGCCCACGAGGTGCAAAAAAACGCGCGCGAGCGGCTCGAACACTGGCAACCGCAACTTGATCTGGACCTCAACAAGCCCAGTCTCGACACGGATATGACCCTGCTATCACGCCGCGCTGTCTTAAAAGACCGTGCTCCTGAAGCCGAAGCGCTCTACCAGCTTGCCTTAAAGGACCCAGGCGTGCCCCTAGAGATCAAACACAAAGCCCTCTACCAGATGGCCTTGATGTACCAGGCTCCCGATAATCCACGGGCAGACCGAGACAAATCAATCGCCTACCTGCGCCAGCTGCTCCAGCAACAACCTGACCCCAAGCTGCGGCATAAGGCCGCCGTACACCTTGATCGCGCACTGAACCTCAGCCCACCCTAGCCCGCATCAAGCCGTCATGTTCTTCAACTACCCTGTTCAAGGTAAAAGGCGCACGCTTTACTGCGTAACCAACCGGTGACAGATAAATAAGCGGGTAGTGCAGATGAACAATGACTACAGCCGCACAGCGTAGTAGCCTCCCAGCCAGCTTCAACTCAGGAGTCTGTGCATGACCTTTCGTCGTACTAAAATCGTTGCCACCCTTGGCCCATCCAGCAACTCACCAGAGGTGCTTGAACAACTGATTCTCGCAGGCCTGGATGTCGCCCGCCTGAACTTTTCCCACGGCACACCAGATGAGCACAAGGCCCGCGCCAAGCTGGTTCGCGAGCTTGCTGCCAAACACGGCCGCCATGTAGCGCTGCTAGGTGACCTGCAAGGCCCTAAAATTCGTATCGCCAAGTTCGCCAACAAGCGTATTGAGCTTGCCGTTGGCGATAGCTTCACCTTCTCCACCAGCCACCCGCTGACAGAAGGCAATCAGCAAATTGTCGGTATCGACTACCCCGATTTGGTCAAAGACTGCGGCGTGGGCGACGAGCTATTGCTCGACGACGGCCGTGTGGTCATGCGCGTTGATTCTGCAACAGGCGATGCCTTGCATTGCTCAGTGCTCATTGGCGGACCGCTCTCCGACCACAAAGGTATCAACCGTCGTGGCGGCGGCTTGACTGCGCCAGCATTGACTGAAAAAGACAAAGCCGATATCAAACTCGCTGCCGAAATGGACCTGGACTACCTCGCCGTCTCGTTTCCGCGTGATGCCTCTGATATGGAATACGCACGCCAACTGCGTGACGAATCGGGCGGTACTGCCTGGCTGGTGGCCAAGATTGAACGGGCTGAAGCCGTTGCCGACGACGAAACCCTCGACGGGCTGATCCGCGCCAGTGATGCAGTGATGGTTGCCCGTGGAGACCTCGGCGTAGAAATTGGCGACGCCGAGCTGGTGGGTATTCAGAAGAAAATCATCCAGCATGCGCGTACGCACAACAAGGCTGTCATTACTGCGACGCAGATGATGGAGTCGATGATTCAGAACCCGATGCCAACCCGTGCTGAAGTCTCAGACGTGGCCAACGCCGTGCTCGACTATACCGACGCCGTGATGCTCTCTGCAGAAAGCGCTGCAGGTGCCTACCCGCTCGAAGCCGTTCAGGCGATGGCGCGTATTTGTGTCGGCGCCGAGAAGCATCCAACCAGCAAAACCTCGAAACACCGCATGGGTGAGCGTTTCCAGCGTTGCGATGAGAGCATTGCACTGGCCGCGATGTACACCGCCAACCACTTCCCGGGGGTTAAAGCGATCATCGCCCTGACTGAAAGCGGCTACACGCCACTGATCATGTCGCGGATTCGCTCATCCGTTCCGATCTACGCGTTCTCCCCGCACCGTGGCACGCAAGCACGCGCCGCCATGTTCCGCGGTGTTTACCCTGTCCCCTTCGACCCCGCTGAACTGCCACCCGAGCAGGTTAGCCAAGCAGCCGTCGATGAACTGCTCAAGCGCGGCGTTGTTGAGCAAGGTGACTGGGTAATTCTGACCAAAGGCGATAGCTACCACACCATTGGTGGCACCAACGGCATGAAGATTCTGCATGTCGGCGAAGCACTGGTCTAAGCCTCGTAAAAAGCCCACCCGAAGCACCCTGACGCCCGATGCTCTGCATCGGGCATTTTGTTGTGAGTCTGCTTAGTCAGTGTCTGTCTCACTTCGCACTGCTGCCGTTGCTGTTCGCTACCGGAGCAGCAGAAAGCGCTGAAAATGCCTTCCCTCACCAATAAGTTCCGGCAGCCCTCTACAGGTTCGAGAAATCAGGCTTACGCCGCTGCATAAAGGCGGTCATGGCTTCCCGTGCTTCAGGCGAGTGCAGGCGTTGGCTGAACAGTTCCCCTTCTTCGATAATGATCTGGCGCAGCTGCTCGCGGTCGGGGGCGCGCATCAAGCGCTTGCTGTCTACCAAAGCTGTAGGCGGCAGTGAACCGAAACGCTGCGCCATATCATGTGCCTTGGCCAGGGTTGCGGCGCTGTCGTGCAGCGCTTGATTCGCAATGCCCCAAGCCGCCGCCTGCTCGCCACTGAATGCGCTGCCCAAGAGCAATAGTTCGGTGGCTTTTGCCTGTCCGAGCAAGCGCGGCAGAATCATGCTGGAACCGTATTCAGGACAAAGTCCCAAGCTTACAAATGGCATTTTCAGTGTGGCATCGCGGCTGACATAAACTAGATCGCAGTGCAGCAGCAGCGTCGTACCAATGCCCACGGCGGGACCACACACAGCGGCGATCGCGGGCTTGGAGAAGTCAAAGAGCGCCTGCATAAACATGAACACTTCACTGTTCAGCCCGCTGGGCGGCGCTTGCAGAAAATCGGCAACGTCGTTGCCACTGGTGAAACACTCATGCCCGCCGGTAATAAGCAAACTACGAACGCTGGCATCTTGATCGGCCTGATTGATTGCATCAGCCATGCGCTTGTACATGGACCGGGTCAATGCGTTCTTTTTCTCGAGGCGATTCATGCGCAGAATCAGTACACCGCCTTCGCGCTCAGTCAATACGTGCTCGCTCATGCGAACTCCTGGTAACAGTCCGCAAGCGCATCAAGCGACTAGGCGTGCGGTAAGAAAAGGTCAGAAAATGTCTGATTGCGCGGCACGCCTGCCATATACAAGCTGCGCGCAAATAACTCGACACTGCCGGGTTGCCCGCAGATTAAGGCGAGAGTTTGCCGGGAGACAAGCCGCAGTTGCGCCAAAGCCGCGGGCAACTCAGCCGCGCTAACTTGCTGTACTTCCAGCAATGGCGTGCTGTCTTGCAGGTCTCGCAGGGCTTCACCCAGGTACAGCGCCTGGACATCATGGGCGCTGTGAATAAGCCGGATCTTGCCTTGATGATTGTGCTGCAAGGCGTCGCGTAACACGGCATACAGAGGGGCTAGCCCAGTACCAGCGGCCAGCAAAATCAGTGGCCGGTCGTGCCAGTCAGGCTCGTAATGCAGTTCGCCACCACTGACCACACCCACATGCAGATGCTCACCGACCTTGAAGTGGCGCGCGGCATCGGCAAATGCGCCGCTGTGCCGGCAATCGATATGAAACTCCAGCCAGGGGTCAGCATCAGGCAGGCTCGCGAACGAATAGGGCCGGGCAATACCCTGCGCAGACCAGAGCAAGGCATGCTGGCCTGCACGGTACATGACGGGCTTGTCCGGTATAAGGCGCAGTCGCAATACATCCGTACTGATCCAATCGCATGCGCAGAGCGTTGCGCGAGTGGCCTGCTTCCCCGGATCATAGAGCTCAATACTCAGGTCACCCACAATCTGACACTGACATGCCAGCCGCCAGCCTTGCGCACGGCTTTGGGCGTCCAAGGCCTGAGGCTGGTTGTCCTGGGGTTCTCCCGTCACGCAGCGCACGATACAGGCGTGGCAACTGCCCGCCCGGCAGCTGTAAGGCACCTTTATGCCGTTATCAAGCAAGCTATCGAGAAGGTTTGCAGCAGTTGCGACCTTTACCACCTGGCCTGCCGCACGTAACTCAGGCATCTGCGCCCGCCCACGCAGCGGCACAGCGGTTGCGACCGCTGCGTTTGGCCTGGTAAAGCGCTTGGTCAGCACTGTGAAGTGCTTCGTCGAGGTTGTCGTCCATATTCAGCAAGGTCATGCCTATTGATAAGCTGAGATTACTCACCTTTATACCTAAAGGCTCAGCTCGGCTAAAGGCCTCACGCAAACGTTCACAACAGGCGACAAAATGATCCGGCTCAGTGTTGGGCAATAACAATACAAACTCTTCCCCACCATAACGCGCGACCACATCCCCATCACGCAGACAGGTCTGTGCCACGCTGGCGAACGTCTGCAACACCCGGTCACCGCTAGCATGACCATAGACATCGTTGATCCGCTTGAAGTGATCCAAGTCAATCAAAGCTAAACCGTGCTGGTGCCCCCTGCGCAAGTTGGATAGCTCACGGGAGGCGATATTGAGAAAGTGCCGGCGGTTGAATAAGCCGGTAAGTTCATCCGTCGAGGCAAGATCCTCAAGCTGACGCATCATCCCGCGCAGAGTGTCTTGGTGCGCCTGCAGTGCGAAACGTCGCTGGCGCATACGTTGGCGCATGCTATGCACGTAGCTTGCAAACAAACTCAGCCACGCCAATGCCACGCTGAGCACGCAAACCTCCAGCACTGCCAGGCCCGGCTTGGTTAATTTGAGGTTGTAGGCATCAACTAGATTTACACCCGCAAAACCGATAAATGCCAATATGGCGCACCGCACAAATACCTTCGGCCGCAGCTGGAAAACCCCAAACATCAAAATAAGCACATACATGACCAGCATCGGTCCACGTGCATCGTCCAGCAGGGCAAGGGTCAGGGTTTGCAAGACCAACCCGACCAGCACTTGCGGCTCGGTCAGGCTGGGATCTTGAAACAGCAGGTTGCGGCCTGAGACAAATAAGCCAAGAAATACCAGCTGACTGAGTACAACAGCGCCAACAAGCAGTAGAAAGTTGCCCAGTGGTATTGATAACTGGTTGTACTTGAATGCAATGGCGCCAAGGGCAATTGCCAGAAAATAGGTAAAGACAGCCATGCCAAAGCGTTTCAGCATAAGGCTCTGCAGGGTGCGGCTAGCAAGGACTTGAGCACTGTTGCTCATGGATTCCATCCCATAAAGGCATCTTGCCACTACTGTACCTTTAACTCTGTAAACTAACTAGCAGCGGATGCGCAGAATCTACTGCACATCAGGCAGGTGCCCGCTAGCCTGACAGCGCGCTATACTACGCGCCCTTTTTTACCGTACGCACACCGGATAACTGTATCGGTGCACCCATCAAGTTCCTGCCCAAATAAAGGAGCGCCAAGCATGACCGTGATCAAGCAAGACGATCTGATCCAGAGCGTTGCAGACGCCCTGCAGTTCATCTCCTATTATCATCCCGTTGACTTCATTCAAGCGATGCACGAAGCCTATCTGCGTGAAGAGTCGCCGGCTGCACGCGACTCCATGGCTCAGATCCTGATTAACTCGCGCATGTGTGCGACGGGCCATCGTCCGATCTGCCAAGACACCGGCATTGTCACCGTGTTTATCCGCGTGGGCATGGATGTACGCTGGGATGGCGCGACCATGGGCGTTGACGACATGATCAACGAAGGTGTGCGCCGCGCCTACAACTTGCCTGAAAACGTATTGCGCGCCTCAATCCTGGCCGACCCGGCTGGCGCTCGCAAAAACACCAAAGACAATACCCCGGCAGTTATTCACTTCTCTATCGTCCCGGGCGATAAGGTTGAGGTCGACGTGGCAGCCAAAGGCGGCGGCTCCGAGAACAAGTCGAAAATGGCCATGCTCAATCCATCCGACTCGATCGTTGACTGGGTACTCAAAACCGTTCCGACCATGGGTGCTGGCTGGTGTCCGCCAGGCATGCTCGGCATTGGTATTGGCGGCACGGCTGAAAAAGCCGCGGTCATGGCCAAGGAAGTGTTGATGGAATCCATCGACATTCACGAGTTGAAAGCTCGCGGCCCGCAAAACCGTATCGAAGAAATTCGGCTTGAGTTGTTCGAAAAGGTCAACCAATTGGGCATCGGTGCTCAAGGCCTTGGCGGTCTAACCACCGTACTCGACGTCAAGATCATGGATTATCCAACCCACGCAGCCTCGCTGCCGGTGTGCATGATTCCTAACTGCGCCGCCACCCGTCACGCCCACTTCGTGCTCGATGGCTCGGGTCCTGCGGAGCTTGAAGCGCCGTCGCTGGATGCTTATCCAGAGATCGTTTGGGAAGCCGGTCCATCGGCGCGCCGGGTTGACCTCGACACCCTGACCCCTGAAGACGTGCAAAGCTGGAAACCGGGTGAAACCATCTTGCTAAACGGCAAGATGCTTACCGGTCGCGATGCGGCGCACAAGCGCATGATCGAGATGCTCAATCGTGGCGAAGAGTTGCCGGTGGACCTAAAAGGCCGCTTTATCTACTACGTTGGCCCGGTTGATCCGGTGGGTGACGAAGTTGTAGGGCCTGCCGGTCCGACCACAGCTACGCGGATGGACAAGTTCACTCGTCAGATCCTTGAAAGTACAGGCCTTTTGGGCATGATCGGTAAATCCGAGCGTGGTCCTACCGCCATCGAAGCGATCAAAGACAACAAAGCGGTGTACCTGATGGCCGTGGGTGGTGCTGCCTATCTGGTGTCACAAGCGATCAAAAAGTCGCAGGTGTTGGCGTTCCCGGAAATGGGCATGGAAGCGATCTACGAGTTTGAGGTCAAAGACATGCCGGTCACCGTAGCCGTCGACACCAAAGGTGAATCTGTGCACATCACAGGTCCGGCGATCTGGAACAAAAAGATCTCCGAAAGCCTGGCGGTCGAGGTCAAGTAACGCTCGCATGAACTGCTGCCAACAAAACGCCCCGACTTGATCGGGGCGTTTTGCGTTACGCAGCCTTGTTTCAGCCTCTGCGCCCAACCAGAGTCAACTCGGTCACGTTAACAGCCTCATTGCTGCGTCGCTGTGCGAGATAGCGACTGCAACTGACCCGCAAGAAGGATGCAAAGTTGACCACTTCACCGCGGTACTCCATCACCTCATCAAAGAGCTTGGTAATCAGTTGATTGGTAGTCATGCCGTCAACTTCGGCAATTTCAGTGAGGATGTCCCAAAACTGATTTTCCAGGCGCAAGGTAGTCACAACGCCACGAATTCGCAGTGAGCGCGAACGTGACTCATACAGAATCGGGTCGGCTTTTACATACAGCTCACACATAGGCTTGCTCTCGTTTTGCACGCAGCAGTTCAACCGAGGCGCGGCCTCGATTGTTCGGTGCCGGCACTGACATTACAGGGTAACTTTAGCGCCCATCAGCATCAAAAAGCCTGCCAACCATGTAGGGTGCGCTGGCCATGCCGGGGCGGTCACCAGATTACCTTCAACGTGGGCATGGTCAGCGGCGATATCCACAAAAGTACCACCGGCCAAGGTCACTTCAGGCGCGCAGGCTGGATAAGCGCTGCACTCACGCCCCTTGAGCACGCCGGCAGCGGCCAGCAATTGTGCACCATGGCAAACGGCAGCAATGGGTTTGTCAGCCTTGGCGAAGGCTTGTATCAACTTCAACACCTCGGCGTTTAGGCGCAAGTATTCGGGGGAACGACCTCCAGGTACGACCAGCCCGTGATAATCCTTGGCTTTTACATCCGCAAAGTCAAAGTTCAGGACAAAGTTATGCCCGGGCTTCTCGCTGTATGTCTGGTCGCCTTCAAAGTCATGAATAGCGGTGCGTACATACTGCCCGCTGGTCTTGTCCGGGCATACCGCATGGACGGTGTAACCGACCATCTGCAATGCCTGAAACGGCACCATCACTTCGTAATCTTCGACGTAGTCACCCACCAACATCAGAATTTTCTTCGCAGCCATGTTTGCATTCCTCGCTTGGTCGTTAATCTCGGCAGCCAGTATCTGCCCCTTGCAGGGTAGACAGGTAATAGCCGATGACTACTTCAAGCAATAATGACAAAGCCTGCAGACAGGGTGAAAAATCCAGCCCGTCAAATACCGATATGCTGCAAAGACTCACCCACACTACGCCAAAAGCTGCGCTGGGGACGCTCCTCAGGCACCTCTGCATCGATCTTGAGCAGGGGTTGAATCTGCCGCGTGTACAGAATCTCAGACTGGGCAACCGAAGCAGGCACTCTTTGCAGAGGGCCATCCCCCATTGCAGGCGCCTCACTCACACCCGGCGGAGGATTAAGCTCGTCGTAGCGAAAAAAATAATGGTTTCCGGCTTCGCTATCCAAACTGAAGCTGGCAATTCTGACAAAGTCCAAGGGCCCGTCTGCAAACCAGGTCCAATAACTGCCGAAGAGTGGCCGGCGCAATTCAATTTTGTAACGTGCGGGGTCGAACTCGAAGGCGAGGTAACCATTACTCGGCAGACTGCCTGTAAGCTGGTTATTCAGAAAAACCCCGGGTGCCTCAAGTTCTTGATCAGCCCAATCGCTCTTAGGTCGGTAAATGTAGGCAATCACCTGCTGAGCGTTTTCCGGCTGCTGGGCAATAAATGCGGGGCCCTGGGTATCCGCGAAAAATGCACCGAGCGTTGAGCAGCCGGCAAGCCCAAACCCTATAGCCAATATCAGATTGAGTAAGCAGTAAGGACAGCGCATAACCATTCCCTTTATTGTTATGCGCCGAGCATAGGCTTGCTAAACAGTCACCGCCCCCCAACAAAAGTGCTGCATTTAAATCGCGCCAGCAATCCTTAGCGGCGCCGATCCAGCAGGTTCACCGCCACCCGGTCCAGCCATCCCCATAACCGTTGTTGCACCCGTTTCCACCAGGGTCGGGCCAGCCACAGATCGAGATCGACCTGCCGACTATCGGCGAAGTCAGCTTCAAGACGATCAACAATGGCCAGGGTGAAGGTTTTATCCAAGGCCTCAAGGTTGGCATCAAGGTTAAAACGCAGATTCCAGTGATCGAAATTACAGGAACCAATGCTGACCCAATCATCGACCAGCACAATTTTCTGGTGGGAAAAACGGGGCTGGTATTCAAAAATCTGCACCCCGGCGCGCAGCAGCCGCGGGTAGTAGCGGTGCCCGGCTAAACGCACAGGTTGGTGGTCGGTACGTCTCCCACTCAGCAGCAAGCGCACATCGACTCCACGAGCCGCCGCCTTGCGTAATGCCCTGCGCACCTTCCACGTTGGCAAGAAGTACGGCGTGGCAAACCAGATACGACCTTTGGCGGACTGCAATGCTCGCACCAAGGACTGCAAAATATCGCGGTGCTGTTTAGCATCCGCATAAGCCACGCGCCCGAGGCCGATACCCACCACTGGCGACACTGGCAGGCGCTTGAGTCCCAGTGTCGCTTTAGGTTTCCAGGCAAGGCGCGCGTTGCACGCCTGCCACTGGCGTTCAAACAGTTGCTGCCAATCCTTCAGCACTGGCCCATCGATTTCGACCATCAACTCATGCCAGACGCTTTCCGGGTTATCGGTACACCAGAATGCGTCAGTCACACCGGTGCCACCGATAAATGCCAGGTGCCCATCAACCAATAACAGCTTGCGATGATCACGGTAAAAATTGCGCAACCCGCCGCGCCAGCGGATTGGGTTATACCAGCGCAGTTCTACCCCGGCATCGGTAAGCAACTCACGGTCTGCCTTCGCCAATCCCTGAGCACCATAACCATCAAACAAACACCGCACAGCAACGCCGCGCTGGGCTGCCGCACAGAGACAACGCACCACCTTGTCAGCGCAGGTACCGCTTTCGATCAGGTACAGCTCGAATTCAACTTGCTGTCGCGCAGCGTCGATTGCTTCAAGCATCCGCGGGAAGAACTCCTGGCCGTCGCAGAGCAAGGTAAATTTATTACCCTGGCGCCAATCAAATACGAGCCCCGACATTAGCGTTGAGCCAGGATCGGGACAGCACCAACCGGCGCTGAGCGACTGATAGCCAACAAGCCGGCGCTGTTTAGCAGTGCTTCAAGCCTTATACCCACTCTGCAACCCGCGTCGGCTTGCGCCAGCGGCGCGAGCAGGACGACCTGATAGCAATGATCATCAAGGCGCATAAATCTCCGAATCAAACAATGCGAGAGGCTGAGCAACGCGGCTCAAGCGCAACGATAGCTGCATGAGCACGCCTTGCAAAGCCTCACCGAATACTGACCGTTGATTTTCCCCGCGTTACTCAGACAGAGCAGCTGCTTGAGGCAAAAGCTGGCAACCTTCACGCGCGCCCAGCCACTGCGCTGATTGACTCCTGCCCAAGGCACGTGCCGTGACCCGCTTATTGGCCTCATCATCAACAAAACCACTGAGCGGCAAGTACTGTTTGGCATAGGCGACACAGTAATCCGCCGGGTTATCCATGACATAACGACACGAGCAATACTCTTTTGCCGTGTAGCCGCCGAGAATGCCCGGAAACGCTTGCAAATGCTCACGGTTCAGCCACGCCCAAATAGCCAACAACGCCAACAATACAATTAACAATCGGCTAAGCAGTCGACGGATCATGGTTGCGCCTCCACAAACGCTGCCTGCGTCAACTTGAGCAATTGGTTGTGCTGGTAACTGCCGTCACGATCATCGGCATAGCGCACGACAATCAGCTTTTCGCTGGGGATCACATACAGGCTTTGCCCCCAATGACCAAGTGCGGCGAAGGTATCTGCAGGCGCATCCGGCCACGGTCTGCCAGCGTCGTTAAACCCGAGATTAAGCCACCACTGGCCGCCGGGAATTGCATCATTGGGGTGTTCGGGATTGGGCTGATAGTTGGCAAACGGCGTGAGGTTGAAGTCAATCCAGGCTTTCGGCAATACCTGCTGCTCCCCCCAACGTCCGTCACGCTGCATCAACAGCCCCACCCGCGCGAGATCACGAGCGCTCATGTAGGCATAGGATGAGCCAACAAAGGTTCCGGTCGGGTCGGTTTCCCACACCGCAGAGTTGATACCCAGGGGCTCAAACAACGCTTTCCAAGGGTAATTTTTGTATTCATCAGGGCGGGTCATGCCTTTCAGCGCCGCGGCGAGCATGGTGCTGTCACCACTTGAATAGCGAAATCGCTCCCCCGGCTCGGCATCGCTTGGGTGATTGGCGACAAAAGCCGCCATATCACCGCGGCCACGGGTATAAAGCATGGCGACCACCGAGGATTTCAGCGGCGCATATTCATAGTCCTCTTCCCAATCGAGCCCTGAGGCCCAATTGAGTAAATGGCCCATCTTGATGCCGGGATGCACAGCCATCGGCGGGTAGTAATCCGCCACAGGCGCATCAAGCTTGAAGCGCCCCTGCCCGTACGCCACGCCCAACACCGCAGCAAAGATGCTCTTACTGACAGACCACGTCAGGTGCGGAGTGCTGGCCTTGGTTGGCCCGGCATAGCGCTCATAAATAATCTGGCCGTCACGCACCACCAGCAATGCGTCCGTGCGCACGCCTTTGCGGGTATCGTCATCACGCGCAGGAAAGGCATAGTCCTCAAGTGCGGCAAGTGCCGACTGCTGGCCAGCACTTTGGGTGACGGCTTCTGTCGACCAATCCGGTATCGGCCAATTCTCAGCGTAGGTTGCCACGCTAGTGGTGGCGAGCAGCAGTGCGAAACTCAGCTTGGCTAGGGTTGGAGCGGGCATTGGTGCGCCTCTTATTGATTCGAGGCCGCACACTAGCACGGCAAATATGACCAAAGTAGCGCCGAACGCGCCTGTTTAAGTGACAATTTGGCCCATCGCTGAGCGGCTTGATCCATGCCTTTGGCAAAAATCGGCGCGCCCAAGCCGTTCAGCGAGTAGGCAAAACCACCTGTGCTAGCGCTTTTTGCAGACGCTGTACGCGTGCACTTCGGGCGATCGTCATAAGTGCCTTGTCCCGCTGCCACAGGGTTGCCCAATGTGCATCCCCACTGGCCAATTCCTCGTCCAGTTCTGGGGCCAGAGCCTCGAACTGGGCAAACAAACCGCCAAGCAACACATGAGTGGTTGGCGCATTGGCGCTGCCCCTGCTGACTTCTGTGCAACCACTGAGCAACGCCAGCAAGCGCAACAGCAAATCCGCTGGCCAACCTGACTCTTGGCCAACACCATAAAGCCAAGCACCGACAGCAGCCAATACATGCAGGTCCTCGATGCTGCGAAAGGGTTTTACATAGTCATCCCAACCATCGCCGGGCAGGCGCTCACAGCATGCGTGATCGAGGCTCAATCGCGCATGACTCACATCCGGCATAAACCCCAGCGCAGGCAGTTGCTCAACTCGTACACCCGGCGCCCCACTGCTAACCACTGTGACCGCGACTCGCGGCAGCAGACCATCAGCTTCCTCGCGCGCGGCAACCAACAGCCACTGCGCAGCATCACCTGCGGTGACAAAATCTTTCTGGCCACTGAGGTGCAACTCGCTCAAGCGTGTCTGCATATCCGCAGGTCGCACACTTTTGTTCTCGGTCACGCACAGCGCGCCCAGCGTCCAAGGCGCGGACGGCCAGAGCGCCCGCAGCGCGCCCTGGTAACCGGCAAGAAACGCCAGGCCCGGCGTTGGCGCGAGTCGGCCACCGAGCATAGCTAATTCAAGCGGCGAAGGTTTGGTCAGCTGTTCTAAAAGCGCGCTGTACCAATCTTCGAGCGTATGCCCAGCGGCCATGCGCGGATATGGCTGCAACATTTTATCCCAGAGCATGGGTCGATCCTCTTCCTGTCACCCGTCGCGCGGGCTGGACTGCCCGCGACCGCTGTCACACAAGCATCACTAAAACTTCACAGTGGTGACACTCACCCTACTTAGCCTGAGTCTGCCGAACAAGATTGATCGACTGCAAGGCACAGCGCCAACAAACAGCAGTCGACTTACGGAGAAAAGGTTATGACTCAGGTAGCGCACGACACCAGCAACGCAACCCGCCGCTTGCAAGCTGAACGCTTACTTGGCAGCGCCGCATTGAAAGAAGCTCAGGCCTTGCGCTTTCGCGTATTCAGCCGTGAGTTTGATGCAAAGCTCAAAGGCGCCGAACTTGGTCTGGACATGGATGACTACGACGTTCACTGCAGCCACATTGGTGTACGTGACCTCAACAGCGGTGAACTGGTTGCCACCACGCGCCTGCTCGATCATCAAGCAGCTGCAAGTTTAGGCAGCTTTTACAGCGAAGAAGAATTCAGCCTGCATGGTTTAGCTCATCTGCAAGGCCCGGTGCTGGAAATTGGTCGCACCTGCGTTGACCCGGCGTACCGCAACGGTGGCACTATCGCCGTGCTTTGGAGTGAGTTGGCTGAGGTACTTAACGAAGGCAGCTACAGCTACTTGATGGGCTGCGCCAGCATTCCAATGCAAGACGGCGGTGTTCAGGCACAGGCGATCATGCAGCGCCTAAGGGAGCGTTATCTGTGTACCGAACACCTGCGCGCTGAACCTAAAACACCCCTACCAAGCTTGGACCTACCCGGCAATGTCATTGCTGAAATGCCACCTCTGCTCAAAGCGTACATGCGCTTGGGGGCGAAGATCTGTGGAGAGCCCTGCTGGGACCAAGACTTCCAAGTGGCCGACGTGTTTATTCTGTTAAAACGTGACGAGCTGTGCCCGCGTTACGCCCGCCATTTTAAAGCGGTCGGCTGAACCCAAGCTGCCAGCCTCGCGGTTTGCACCAACTCTAGGTTGATCGGTGAGTGCATGCAGGCGTCCGCGCCTTGTACACTCACGTGTGTTGCCACCTGCCAGCCACGGAACCCACATGATTAAACTGCGCCTCTATCTTCGTCTGTTGCGCTTGCTTGCCGTTATCGCCCTGGGCACCCTGATGGCGGCTGTAATCAGCCTGTGCGAACGGATGGTTAAACATGATTTGATGAGCGTTCGCCAGCGCCTGACTCGCTGGTTTATGGCACGCCTGAGCGCCGCCCTGCCCTTTCGCATCAAGGTCAGTGGCGAGTCACCGAAAACGCCCATGTTGTGGGTCAGCAATCACATCTCCTGGACCGACATTCCATTGCTCGGCATGATTGCGCCGCTGTCGTTTCTGTCCAAAGCTGAAGTACGCAGTTGGCCGGTCGCGGGTTGGTTAGCGCTGAAGGCTGGCACCCTGTTTATTCGCCGTGGCGCCGGTGATAGCACGCTGCTCAATCAGCAGCTCAGCCGTCACTTGCAGTTGTCGCGCAATTTATTGATGTTTCCGGAAGGCACCACCACCGATGGTCAGGCTGTTCGGACCTTCCATGGCCGCTTACTGAGCAGCGCCATTGAGACTTCGGTTGCACTGCAGCCGGTGGCGATTCGTTATTTGCGCAATGGCGAGCGTGATGAAATCGCCCCGTTTATTGGAGATGACGACATGCTTTCTCACTTGTTGCGTCTGCTTCATAGCGACGTCGCACAGGTGGAAATTCAATTGTTAGCCCCTATCGACAGTAGCGGCTTGAACCGCAATGCGCTGGCCCGGCAAGCGCAGGCAGCGATCACCGGCGCATTATTTGGCGCCAGTGCAGCGCCCGTCACAGAAGAGAGTGAACTCGAAGCTGCCTAAGGTTTATTGGCCAACTGGCCAGCGACATAGGCTTGCAGCTGCGGGTAAAACTGCTGGAAATCATCCATGAGCGGCTCATACAGCTGCTCCAGTTCGCGCATCGAGCCATCCAAACCTTCGGGCCGCGACAACCGTCGCTGCATACCGTAGATGACCTGCTCCAGCACGCTGAAGTCAGTGTAACTGCCGAGCCAGTCCTGCTCGGCCATACGCGGCGCAATGTAGGCCAGGCGCCCCGGCAGCTCAGCCTCGTCAGTCAACACCCGATAAACCCGATCGGTAAACTGAGCCAAGGGCTCGTCGCTGAACTGCGCCCAGTTCAACGCCAAACAATGATCAAAGAACACATCCAGCAAGATGCCCGAATACCGCCGGCGTGCCGAAGGAAAACGCGCTCGCGCCTGGAGCTGCAACGGATGGCTGTCGGTAAACATGTCGATACGTCGATGCAGACGGATAGCCGCTTCGATATCAGTTGGCCACTGACCCGCCAGCGGACCTTTGACAAAATCGCCGTAAAGACTGCCCAGCAATTGGGCTGGCGCGTTACCACCAAGGTGGAGATGGGCAAGATAATTCATCGCTAAAGCTTACCTGTTATTGACGCGTTGCAATATTGGCAGGTGTTTATAACGGCCCCATGCCCGTGTTGACCGGCTGTGGGCTGTTTATCAGCGGTGTTGATGAAGAGTATTGCTACAAACGATCTGTATATCGTGCAAACCCGATATAAAGTTCGTTTCAAGCCGATACCAATCGATCAGTGCTATGCCGATCACGGAGTTAACCAGATGAGCACCCACAAACAACTCGACATCGATGAAATCGTCAAAGCGTTGGCTCATCCCGTTCGCCGAGACATTTTGACCTGGCTGAAAACCCCTCAGCTGTATTTTGCTGACCAAGATCATCCCCTGGAAATTGGCGTGTGTGCCGGCCAGATAGATCAACGCACCGGGCTTTCCCAGTCGAGCGTATCGGCTCACCTGCGCACGCTGCAGCAAGCCGGTCTGATCAGCAGCAAGAAAGTTGGACAGTGGCACTTCTTCAAACGCGATGAACACACCATCCGAACCTTCCTCGACCAGCTCAGCAAGCAGCTTTGATCGAATCAGTTTTTTAATTCACATTCTTAACAATGGAGCCGCGGACATGCCCATCGCGCTAATCGTTCTTGCTTTATCTGCGTTTGCCATTGGCACCACAGAATTCGTGATCATGGGCTTGCTGCCTGAGGTCGCAACCGACTTATCCGTTTCAATCCCCGGCGCAGGTTGGCTGGTTACCGGCTACGCATTGGGTGTGGCCATTGGCGCCCCGATCATGGCCTTGGCAACCTCTAGCTGGCCGCGTAAAGCCGCGCTGATGACGCTTATGAGTATCTTCATCGCCGGAAACCTGTTCTGCGCATTGGCACCTGATTATCAAATGCTGATGGCTGCCCGCATCGTCACCGCACTGTGCCACGGCGCTTTCTTCGGGATTGGCTCGGTGGTGGCCGCCAGTTTGGTTCCGGCTAATCGCCGCGCCTCCGCGGTCGCACTGATGTTTACCGGTTTAACCCTGGCCAACGTGCTTGGCGTACCACTGGGCACAGCCCTTGGACAAATGGCTGGCTGGCGCTCGACCTTCTGGGCCGTCACCCTGATTGGCGTAGTCGCCTTGATTGGCTTGTGGCGCTACCTGCCGAATCAGAAAGATGCTGAAAAGGCAGATCTGCGCAGTGAAATCCGCGCGCTTAACAACTCTCGATTGTGGCTGGCGCTGAGCACCACCGTGTTGTTTTCGGCCTCAATGTTTGCACTGTTTACCTACATTGCTCCACTGCTTGGCGAAGTCACCGGAGTATCGCCAAAGGGCATCACCTTCACGCTATTGCTGATTGGTTTGGGCTTGACTCTTGGCAACGTGCTCGGTGGACGCTTTGCCGATCGCCATCTGAAATTCACGCTGATTGCGGTGTTCGCCGCCATGGCGATTATTTCAACGCTGTTTAGCTGGACCAGCCATGCCCTGATCCCTGCAGAGGTCACCTTGTTCTTCTGGGCTGTTTCCGCCTTTGCTGCCGTGCCTGCATTGCAAGTCAACGTGGTGACCTTTGGTGGCGGCGCGCCGAACCTGGTCTCAACCCTGAATATTGGTGCATTCAACGTCGGCAACGCTCTGGGCGCCTGGCTTGGCGGCGTGGTTATCGCCCAAGGTCTGGGCCTCACCAGCGTGCCTTTCGCCGCCGCAGTCCTGGCTGTGCTGGCACTTTTTACCCTGTTACTGACCACGCGTCGTCCTGACGCAGTGACTGCCACTGAACCGACTGCAGCTTTTGCACTCAACGAATAAACCTGCTGGAGAATTAAGCAATGACGACTCTATTTGACCCTATCAAAATCGGCGACCTTGAACTGCGCAACCGTATCATCATGGCACCGCTGACTCGCGCCCGTGCAGATGAACGCCGGGTACCGAATGCCTTGATGGCCGAGTACTACGTCCAGCGCGCCAGTGCTGGCCTGATTATCTCAGAAGCCACCGCTGTAACGCCCATGGGTGTCGGTTACGCCAACACCCCAGGTATCTGGTCTGACGAGCAGATCCGCGGCTGGAGCAACATTACTCAAGCCGTCCACGCCAATGGCGGCAAGATTGTCCTGCAACTGTGGCATGTAGGCCGAATTTCTGACCCGAGCTTCCTCAACGGTGAAGCGCCAGTGGCGCCGAGCGCAATCGCTGCCAACGGCCACGTCAGCTTGCTGCGTCCGCTGCGCGATTACCCAGTGCCGCGCGCCCTGGAAACCGAAGAGCTCGACGACATTATCGAGGCCTATCGTCAGGGTGCAGAGAACGCAAAAGCCGCGGGGTTTGATGGCGTAGAAATTCACGGGGCCAATGGCTACCTGCTCGACCAATTCCTGCAGGACAGCACCAACAAGCGCACTGACCGTTACGGCGGCTCAATTGAAAACCGTGCACGCCTGCTGCTCGAAGTAACTGACGCGGTGATCTCGGTCTGGGGCGCTGGGCGTGTCGGTGTGCATTTGGCACCCCGTGCTGACTCACACGACATGGGCGACTCACAACGCAGCGAAACCTTCACCTATGTAGCCACTGAGTTGGGCAAGCGCGGCATCGCCTTTATCTGCGCCCGTGAAAAGGCCGCAGACGACAGCCTGGCGCCAAGCCTCAAGCAAGCTTTTGGCGGTGTATTTATTGCCAACGAGCGCTTTACCAAAGCACAATCCAACGAGTGGCTGGCAAGTGGCAAAGCCGATGCGATCGCTTTCGGCGTGCCCTTTATTGCTAACCCTGACTTGCCTGCCCGCTTGCAAACGGATGCGGCACTCAATGACCCGCAACCAGAGACGTTCTACGGTTCGGGCCCGGTGGGTTACATCGACTACCCACGTTTGTAATTCTGATTCATGAATACAAGAAAACCCGCCTAGGCGGGTTTTCTTGGTCTACAACTCAGCATTACTTAGCGTCGATCTGATCCTGCAAGTTACGGATCTGCGATTGAAGGGTGCTGGTGGTGCGCGTGACCTGCGCACGGAAGGCATCAAACTCGGCGGTATTGCTCTTTGCAGCCGGAGCCGGAGTCGGGCGATTATCCAAGGTGCTTTTCAGCACCAGCAACTCATCTTGCAAGTCATTGATGGCTTGGGTTGGGTTCGCAACCTTTTTCAGTCCCTGCACATCAGCGGCAAGGTCCTTAACCTGACCCGACAGCTTGGCTTGCTCACCGATGGAGCCTTTCAACTCAGCCTGAGCAGCAGTCAATGCTGTTTGCTCAACAGCCAGCGCCTTCAATGCTTTACTCAACTCTGCATTGGCATCTTGCTGAGCTTTTAGCGCGCTGCTGAACTCATCTAAACGCTTGGTCAAATCCCCCTGCTGTCCACTGCTGCCGAGCTGCTGTTTATTCAAATCGGCCAACTTGCCTTCAAGTTGTTTGACTTGCAGCTTAAGGGCTTCACTGCCGGTGGTGATATTCGATTCAGTGGCAACCACTTTGCCGGAAATATCTTTGATCCGTCCTGCGGCTTCCTCACTGATACGGGCAAAGCTTTCCTGAGTGGCAACTAACTGCTGCTCCATCAGACTGATCTGCTGGAAGCTCCACCAACCCAGCCCCGCGAAAGCAATCATCAAGGCACCGACCAATGCCCAGAGCGGCCCAGTACTGGCTTTTTTTACCGGGGCAGCCGCGCGGCGCGGAGCGATATCAGCCGCTGGCTCGCGACGTGGTGGCACATACTCCTCTTCCTCACGCGTACCAGCTGACAAGCTAGGCACATCATCAAATTCATCATTAGCATCGTTACGCATGGTTAAACCTTTAAACAAAAAACACTGAAAGGGCCGTAAAGCCTGTGAAACGCAGCGCTGCCGGATAGCGTGGCTTGCTAGGCGGGTTATCAAAGCAACATTGAAGAACAGCAGCCAAACCCATAGTACTGGCGCCTAGTATAACGATTCGCCGAATGGTAAGCAGTTTTGCGCTAAGCCGGTGCAAGGCGCACCGAAGTCGGCCAAGTTCCTAGCAGATCGACCTGCAGGAACCCGCACAGTTCCTCATTATGTGATCTGGTACGCAGCTTGCACGCCCCCAAGTACAGTCAAGCCGCAACGAAGGCGGTGTCTGCCCGTACCAAGTGTCTAAATTAAAAAGAATCTGACAGTTACGAGGGGTGATCAATGGAGTTGAATAAAGCCGTACTCGATTGCATGCAAGGTTTACGTCGGCGCTTGCGCGAAGAGATGTCGATTGATATTCGCCTCAGCCAACCGGACGCGATTAGCGCGATGCTGAGTGCTTGCATCAGCTCGAGCAATGAAGAAACTCGCCTGCTGGGTCAAAGGCTCGCGCAGTTCAGCGATACCCCAAGCGCATTTACCCCGCCAGCCAAACCCGTACAAACCGAAATCTCTCCGCTTAAGCCCAATGCACCAACTGGTTCATTGCGGATGTACCGCGGCCAGCGGGTCTACGCCTGAAACAAGTCAGGCAGTTTGTTTATGCGGGCTGTTGGGCCTTCCACCACAGGCAAAACTCATCAAGGGCAGTCCACAAGCTAACCTGCGGATCGTAGTCGAGCAATTCCCGGGCCCGGCTGATATCCAGCGTAAAATCCTTGGCCATTACCGCAACACCCAAGCGAAACAAACCAGGCTCAGGCTGCCCCGGAATCAACTTGCAGATGCTTTCATTCAGGGCCGCGGCGCTGTAGGCAAGCCCATACGGCATGTGTCGAGTGACCGGCGGCTGGCCCATCTGGCGCAGCACATAATTGACCGCATCCCAGAGCGGCACTGGCGAACCGTTACTGATGTTGTAAACCTTGCCCAAGGCAGGGCCCGCCGCCAGCAAACAACTGAACAAGGCGTCATTTAGGTTATGCACACTTGTAAAATCCACCTTGTTCAGGCCATTGCCGATAATCGACAAACGTCCTTTGCTGTGCATCTTTATCAACCGCGGAAAAATACTGGTATCACCAGCGCCCGTGACAAAGCGTGGGCGCACAGCAAGCACTTCAAGACCAAATTCTTGCGCACCAAACACCTGCTGCTCAGCCAAGTATTTAGTCTTGCCGTAATGATCGGAAAATCGTTTTGGCACTTGTTCTTCGTTGATGTTGAGATGCGACTGACCATCGAAATAAATCGACGGCGAGGATAAATGCACAAGGCGCCGCACCTGCTTTTTCAAACAGGCTTCGATGATGTTCTCAGTGACGACTACGTTGGCCTGATGAAAGTGCTCATACTTGCCCCACACACCCACAGCCCCCGCGCAATGCACCACCGCCTCGACGTCATCACAGAGCGCCAGCGCCAATTCAGGATCATTCAAATCGCCCTGAATAAATTCAGCACCGCGCTTTATAAGATGCTCAACAACTTCGGGTCTACGTCCGTTCACCCTCACCGTCAAACCTTGCTCCAAGGCAAAACGAGCAAAGCGTCCGCCAATAAAACCGCTTGCGCCGGTGACGAGAATTTTCATTGAACACCCTTGGTTATTGTTATCGACTGATGCTGCACTTTATCAGCAAGGGCGGTGAGATAGCGTGTCGCAACATGCCAAAATCACGACCTCTCAGGCCGTAAACAGGCGTGCACTTGATGCGAGGTCGGTTATTTCACGCCTTTACGGCGCAATCAAGCTGCCACGCACCGTGCCAAGCAGGTGACGGGTCAATTGGTTAAGCAGTTCACCGCCATTACTCCAGTGGTGCCAATACAAGGGAACATCTATCGCCTGCTGCGGCTGCAGCTCTACCAGTTCACCGCTGGCCAGCTCATTGACGACCTGCTGCTCGGGAACCAGCCCCCAACCTAAACCGGCCTGAGCCAGCCGCAGAAAACCTTCCGATGAGGGGCACAAGTGATGCAGAAATCCGCCTTCAACGCCCTGAGCCGCTAAATAACGATGCTGCAAAAAGTCATCTGGGCCAAATACAATCGCCGGCACTCTAGCCAAGGCCTGAGCGTCAACACCCTGACTGAAATGGCGTTCAATAAACGCCGGGCTCGCCAACGCCCGGTAGCGCATTGCCCCCAGCAAGACACTTCGCGCGCCTGCAACAGGCCGGTCGGTGGCACAGACACAGGCGGCGACGTCACCTGCTCGCATGCGCTTCAAGCCAACATCCTGGTCCTCAACGACCAGCTCCAGTAACAGCTGATGCTGTGCACAGAACTGGCCAACCGCACCCGCCCACCATGTCGCCAGACTGTCGGCATTCAAGGCCACACGCAGGCGTTCCGGAGCGCTATTCTGATTTAAGCCGGGCACCTGTCCTTGCAGGTCTCGCTCCAACAGTCGAACGTGCTGCACATGGTTGAGTAAACGTCGCCCCACCTCAGTAGGGGTGGGTGGCGTGGTGCGCACGAGCACCGGCTGTCCGACCCGTGCTTCAAGCAACTTGACCCGCTGCGACACCGCTGACTGTGACAAACCCAGCACCTGAGCCGCCCGCTCAAAACCTGCTTGCTCAACAACTGCGGCTAAAGCCGCCAGTAACTTGTAATCAAACACATTAGTTTTCCTAATGACTCATCAGCAAGATTGCTTTTCCTTATACATCCTGACCCCGCACACTGGCTATATCCAACCAAAGGAATCCACTCATGGCGGGCGAAACATCACTGCAAACCCTGCTGCAAAGCATGACCCCAACCCTAAACCCCGGCGCCTACGTGTTTTGCAGTGTCGAGTCGCTTAAACAACTGGGCGATATAGAGCCCCAAGGCAGTTTTCGTGAGCGCGAAGGCCTGACCGTGATTATCTCGCAAGCACAGGCGCAGCAGCTTTCACTGAACGCTGACTACATTGCTGCCTGGCTAACACTTGAGGTGCATTCGGCACTCAGCGCCATCGGTCTGACCGCTGCATTCGCCAACGCACTCGCCACGCACCACATCAGTTGCAACGTGATCGCCGGTTACTACCACGATCATATTTTTGTCGACATCAACCAAGGGCAGCGCGCGCTGGAGGTTCTGCAGCAACTGAGCCAGCAATCTGCTGCAGAGGCGTAAAACCATGTGGCAAAGCTATATAAACGGTTTGCTGGTGGCGATCGGCCTGATCATGGCGATTGGTGCGCAGAACGCTTTTGTCCTAGCGCAAAGTCTGCGCCGCGAGCATCACCTCCCCGCAGCGCTGCTGTGTATTGCTTGCGATGCAGTTCTGGTGGCAGCCGGGGTATTTGGCTTGGCCGCTGTACTCAGCCAAAGCCCTACCTTAATGGGCGTTGCACGCTGGGGCGGGGCTGCATTCTTGCTCTGGTACGGGAGTCAGGCCTTACGTCGCGCCTGGCAGCCACAGGCCTTGGATCAAGGAGGGTCGGCCCTGCCGCGATCATTGAAAGCCGTCATTCTGGCGACCCTCGCCGTCACCCTGCTCAACCCCCATGTTTACCTCGACACCGTGTTGCTGATTGGCTCGCTTGGCGCTCAGCAAACGGAGCCCGGTGCCTATGTGATAGGCGCGGCAAGTGCTTCACTGCTGTGGTTTATGAGCCTTGCATTGGGTGCGGCTTGGTTAGCGCCATGGCTGGCCCGACCCATTACCTGGCGACTGATTGATTTAGGCGTTGCGCTGATGATGTTCAGCATTGCCTGGCAATTGATACGCGAGGTGATCTGAGCTTCAGCGCAGGCTTATTTCCCTTTGAAAGCGGCTACAACCTAGGTCGCAGATGCTTTCCCACACAGTTGTTGCGTGGTTATGACGCAGTCCCGGTGCTATGATCCGTGGTCTGCGTCGTTGCGAGCCTGGCCAACCGGTGAACAGGCTCTGAACAGTTAGCATCGGCGCGAACAGTCTTAATGTGAAAATGTAGAGAGCGCAGCGAACACTGGCAGGCTGGGATGACCCCAAGGTCAACCTGTAGCTTTTGTCGGGTTAAATCGACCTCGCGCCGAACGCAGTCTTTTTCACACAGTCTGTATTGTATGGCCGTCCGTGATCGGCCTTGCGCTCACCGCACATGACCTGAGTAGGAGATTAACCATGGCTTTTGAATTGCCACCGCTGCCGTACGAGAAAAACGCCCTCGAGCCGCACATTTCCGCCGAGACTCTGGATTACCACTACGGCAAGCACCACAACACCTACGTTGTGAACCTGAACAACATGGTGCCGGGCACCGAGTTTGAAGGCAAAACCCTTGAAGAAATCATCAAGACTTCTTCGGGTGGTGTTTTCAACAACGCTGCACAGATCTGGAACCACACCTTTTACTGGAACTGCCTAAGCCCTAACGGCGGTGGCGAGCCTACTGGCGCACTGGCCGACGCGATCAACTCTGCATTCGGTTCGTTCGACAAATTCAAAGAAGAGTTCAGCAAAACTTCGATCGGTACATTCGGTTCTGGTTGGGGCTGGCTGGTCAAGAAAGCTGACGGTTCCCTGGCGCTGGCTAGCACCATTGGCGCTGGCTGCCCGCTGACTAGCGGTGATACTCCGCTGCTGACTTGCGATGTCTGGGAGCACGCCTACTACATCGACTACCGCAATGCGCGTCCGAAGTACGTAGAAGCATTCTGGAACTTGGTAAACTGGGATTTCGTAGCGAAAAACTTCGCCGCTTAATTCAGTACCGCAACAGGCTTTGTGCTTGTTAAAAAACCCGGCAAAAAACGCCGGGTTTTTTTTGTACTATTTTGTGGATATCTGTAGCGTGTTAAAAAGATGGCTCATAGCCATCTTAATTAAAAGTACTATGCTATAAAAACACTTTATCCTATTAAAGCTACGGCCAATAATCGCCGATATAACACTGGGCATCGCCCATAATAACTTTATAAAGCACCGCTAGATTTCAGTAGCCGTGAAGCACTCAGCCCACGATGGTTTTTGACTGCAACTCTGAGTTTGCCAATACTCAATGTGCCTCCCGGCAGCCGGCATCACAAGGACATATCTTTTGAAGTTGGAACTGAAAAACAGACTGTCACTGAGATTACTCCGCGTCGTGCTGCTTTCAGCATTAATCGTGGGTGTGGTCCTAAGCTGTGCGCAGATTGTATTTGACGCCTATAAGACCAAGCAGGCGGTTGACAACGATGCCCACCGCATCCTCGGTATGTTCCGCGACCCCTCAACCCAAGCGGTGTATAGCCTCGACCGGGAAATGGGCATGCAGGTTATCGAGGGTCTGTTCCAGCATGAGTCAGTGCAAATGGCGTCTATCGGCCACCCCAACGAGCCGATGCTCGCAGAGCGCCAACGGCCGCTGGCTGAAATCGCTACGCGCTGGATAACGGACCCGATCCTTGGCAAAGCGCAAAACTTCTCTACCCAGTTGGTGGGTAAGGGCCCGTACAGTGAGTACTACGGCGACCTCAATATCACCCTCGACACAGCACTCTACGGTGAGAATTTCATCACTAACTCGGTGATTATTTTCGTGTCCGGGGTCCTGCGCGCCCTCGCCATGGGCTTGGTGCTGTATCTGGTCTATCACTGGCTATTGACCAAGCCGCTGGCAAAAATCATTGAGCACCTGGCCAATATAAACCCTGACCGACCCAGCGCTCACAAGTTGCCAATGCCCAAAGGCAATGAACATAACGAGCTGGGTCTATGGGTCAATACGGCCAACCAGTTACTCGAATCCATTGAGCGCAACACCAGCCTGCGCCACGAAGCAGAAAACAGCCTGCAGCGCATGGCGCAGTATGACTTTCTCACGGGCCTGCCTAACCGCCAGCAATTGCAACATCAACTGGATCAGATCCTTAATGATGCAGGTCGCTTGCAACGTCGTGTTGCCGTTCTCTGCGTGGGGCTGGATGACTTTAAAGGGGTCAATGAGCAGTTTAGTTACCAGGCGGGTGACCAACTGTTGCTGGCGCTGTCTGACCGTTTACGCGGTCACGGCGGACGCTTGGGTGCGCTGGCGCGGCTGGGCGGTGACCAGTTCGCACTGGTCCAAGCCGACATTGAACAGCCTTATGAGGCCGCAGAGCTGGCACAAAACGTTCTCGACGACCTCAGCAATCCTTTTATCCTCGATGATCAGCCGGTACATCTGCGCGCAACCATCGGCATTACCCTGTTCCCTGAAGATGGCGACAGCACTGAAAAGCTCTTGCAAAAAGCAGAGCAAACCATGACGCTGGCGAAAAGCCGTTCGCGCAATCGCTATCAGTTCTACATTGCCAGCGTGGACAGCGAAATGCGCCGTCTGCGCGAACTTGAGAAAGACCTGCGCGTTGCCCTGGAAGGCAACCAGCTATTTTTGGTCTATCAACCGCAAATCAGCTACCAAGCCAAGCATGTGGTGGGCGTTGAGGCGCTGTTGCGGTGGGAGCATCCGCAGCTTGGCCTGATTCCACCTGATCAGTTCATTCCGCTCGCCGAGCAAAACGGCAGCATCATTGCCATTGGCGAGTGGGTGCTTGATCAAGCGTGCCGGCAACTGCGCGAGTGGCATGATCAGGGCTATAACCACCTGCGCATGGCGGTCAACCTTTCAACCGTGCAACTGCATCACACTGAACTGCCGCGAATGGTTAATAACTTGCTGCAAATGTATCGCCTGCCAGCACGCAGCCTTGAACTTGAAGTAACCGAAACGGGCCTGATGGAAGATATCAGCACTGCGGCTCAGCACTTGCTCAGCCTGCGCCGCGCAGGGGCGCTTATCGCGATTGATGACTTTGGTACCGGTTACTCGTCGTTGAGTTACCTGAAAAGTCTGCCGCTGGACAAGATCAAAATTGATAAAAGCTTCGTCCAGGACCTGCTCGAAGATGAAGACGACGCAACCATTGTTCGCGCTATCATCCAACTGGGCAAAAGTCTTGGCATGCAAGTTATTGCCGAGGGCGTGGAAACCGCAGCACAGGAAGCCTATATCATCAGCGAAGGCTGTAATGAAGGTCAGGGTTACTTCTATAGCAAGCCACTTCCCGCGCGCGAACTGACCCTGTACCTAAAGCAGGCGCGTCGTATCCGAGCAGCGTCCGGTTCGGCCACCTCGTAACAGCTCAGCGTTCGGAACAATGATTTTTATCCAGTATTTTTTTGCCGGCTAAGCCTTGCTCAGCGTTGAGCTAGGGTGAACAATCTTCGGGTTGTCACAGCCTCAGATCCGGCCGTGGACTTGGTTTTTTCACTGCGGCGATTTAGACAATCCCGAGTTGCCAAGCCAAGCTCAATGCTCCAGCCAAACAAACCGCCGCAGCCCCCGCTGCTTGCCAGTAGAAGCCACGTGCCAGCTCATCCTCACCCGTGGTTGAGAGCACAAAGGGCTGGGACTCCCGCGGCTTTGCCAAGTGATGCATTGCAGGCATTAGGCTTTGAAGACGATGACGGTCCTCCGCTTCCAATTGCGCAGCCAAGCGCACGCGACTCCATTCCTGATCGTCGAGTTGGCCGTTTTTGTCGCTGTCGAAGCGCTGCAGCAGGCCGGAAAAATCAGACTTCCACTCGCGAATCACTGCGCTCTGCTGCGCCGCCAGATCCAAACCCTGACGACCGCCACCGGCGCTGCGAAAATCGCCAATCGCATAGAGCGGCTGGCCAACATGCAAACGTTCCTCGGTGTAACGGTAACGCGTGCCAAGACTGAGAAAGCCTAATATACCGCCCTTATTGGCCACGCGGGGATGACGCTGATTGCCGCTCCACGCTTCTCGGGTCGTGGTTCGAACGTGTGCACCCTTGGGGTTAATCAGGCAATCACCGGTGCCATCACTCAGCGAAAACAAAGCCTCACTGACCCCAGACTCAAGCGAACGCCACGAGCGCTTTTTGTCGTCTTGCACATGCTCTTCGATCTTAAACCGCCACCAAACACAGGGTTTGCCGGTTAACGGCCCGAACACAGCGTTTTCAGATTGCTCGGTGATAACCCCGTAGAACTCGACGTAACCTTGGGCTGCCGAGCGTATCTTCGAGGTGGGGGTATCCAGCAGGTGACGTGCTTGTGAGACTCGGCGCAGGCACCACCAAGCGCCTAGGGCGGCTATGCCGCCGCTCATTGCCAAGCTCAGCCAATAAGCTTCGATGGCCATCACTCAACTGAACAAGGACTTGATATTTACATCCGCTTTTTCAGCCTCGGAGAACTGCAGCAAATCGCCTGACTTGAAGCCCATCGCCCGGGCGACGAGCACATCGGGAAACTGCTCGATGCGCACATTATTGAGGTTCACTGCTTCGTTATATAGCTCCCGGCGATCCGCAATGCCGTTTTCCAAGCCACTGATGCGCTGTTGCAAGTGCTGAAAGCTTTCATTGGCCTTAAGTTCAGGATAGTTCTCGGCCAGGGCAAACAACTGGCCCAGACCGGCGCGTAAACCGCTCTCGGCCTTGCCCAACGCGGGTACGTCGCCCTGCTCACGGGCATGGGATACCGCTTGGCGCGCTACAACCACTTGTTCGAGCGTTGTGCGCTCATGCTGCATGTATTGCTTGCAGGTTTCGACCAGCTTGGGCAGTTCTTCGTGACGCTGCTTGAGCAGCACATCAATGTTGGCCCAGGCTTTACTGATGCTGTGTTTCAAGCGCACCAAGCCGTTATAAAGCGTCACGGCATAGCCTGCCAGCAGGACTAAGAGAACGATCAACACAATACTGGTGGAGCCCATGAACGTTTCCCTATGAGGTCTGCAAAGGCGCAATAGTGGCATTCTAGCGGCATTGAGTGGCTCAGAGCGTGACTCAGCGCATGAGTTTTTTATACGAATTGTTCCCAATACCCTTTACACGGAATGCAAATCTTTCGCATTATGTTACGAGTTTAGCGGTTGAAACGCCCGCCCTCCTTACCCACTACAAAGGATGTTGTCATGATTCGTATGCCCCTGGCCTCCGCCAGCCTCTTGGCCATTGCTATCTCTCTCGCTGGCTGTGGCGAAGAAAAGGCGCCTACAACTCAGGCCGCCGCTGAGTCTAAACAAGCCACTCCGGTTGCAGCCGCTGAAAAAGCGGATGTCACCAGCAAGGTTGATGAAGCGGCCGCCAAAGCCGTTGTTTCGCACTACGCCGACATCGCCTTCGCCGTATTCAGCGATGCCGCCAGCACAGGCAAAGCCCTGCATGCAGCTATCGATACCCTGCTCGCCACTCCAAACGACGCCAACCTGAAAGCTGCTCGCGAAGCGTGGATCGCTGCCCGTACGCCTTACATGCAGAGTGAAGTGTTCCGCTTTGGTAACGCGGTAGTGGACGACTGGGAAGGTCAACTGAACGCTTGGCCGCTTGATGAAGGCCTGATCGATTACGTCGCCAAGGATTACCAGCACGCACTGGGCAACCCTGGCGCAACCGCCAACATCGTGGCCAACACCGAAATTCAAGTGGGCGAAGATAAAGTCGACGTCAGCAAAATCACCCCTGAAGTACTGGCCAGCTTGAATGAGCTGGGCGGTTCGGAAGCCAACGTTGCAACTGGCTACCACGCCATCGAGTTCCTGCTTTGGGGCCAAGACCTCAACGGTACCAATCCAGGCGCGGGCGATCGCCCTGCCACTGATTTCGTGGTTGGCGAAGGTGCAACTGGCGGCAACAATGAGCGTCGCCGTGAATACCTGAAAGCTGCTGCTGATCTGCTGGTTAGCGACCTCGACGAAATGGTTGGCCAATGGAAAGCCGGTGTTGCCGATAACTACCGTGCAAGCCTCGAAAAAGACACCCCAGTAAACGGCATGCGTAAAATGCTGTTCGGCATGGGCAGCCTGTCGCTGGGCGAATTGGCTGGCGAGCGCATGAAGGTTTCACTGGAAGCCAACTCGACTGAAGACGAGCAGGATTGCTTCAGCGACAACACCCACAACGCTCACTTCTACGATGCCAAAGGTATCCGCAACATCTACCTGGGCGAGTACAAGAAAGTCGACGGCACCACCCTGACTGGCCCAAGCCTGTCATCGCTGGTGGCCAAGGCTGATGCAAAAACTGACGAAACCCTCAAAGCTGATTTGGCTGACACCGAAGCCAAGCTGCAGGTCATGGTCGACAGCGCCAACAACGGCGAGCACTACGACCAACTGATCGCCGCTGATAACGAAAAGGGCAATCAGATCGTGCGTGATGCGATCGCAGCACTGGTCAAGCAGACTGGCGCTATCGAAGACGCTGCGGGCAAGCTCGGCATCAGCGACCTCAACCCAGACAACGCGGATCACTCGTTCTAAGCGAGCGCGATGTCGATAAAGCCGGTACGCTCACAGCGCACCGGCTTTTTTATTCCCGCGCGTTACCTTCGGCTAAGCCCTGCGACCCAGTGGCGCAGCACGCGCCAAATCGTGCTGATAACGCAAATCGCTCTTATTTAAATGTCGCTGTACTGGTAGTATTGCGCGCAGTTTTTCTCGGACACATGCTGATGCTTGCGCTGTTGCAACGCCCTCTCCCCCTACTCGGCTTCGCGTTAGCGCTAGCATTAGGCGGGTGTGAAAAGCCGCCGCAGTTCACCCAGGCTGAGCCCGGCGAAGCGCTCTCTGGCGGCGGCACCAGCGTGTCCAAAGCAGACCACAATGCGTATTCCCAGCCTTCGGCGAATCTGTCGCCATTACGGCGCTTGGATTTCAGTGTCGGCAATAGCTTCTTCCGCAACCCATGGGTGATCGCCCCGGCAACCACCATTGCCCGCGACGGTCTGGGCCCGCTGTTTAATACCAACGCCTGTCAAAACTGTCATATCAAAGATGGCCGCGGCCACCCGCCAGAACCCGATGCGGTCACCGCCACCTCCATGTTGGTCCGGTTGTCGATCCCGGCTACCACCGCTGAACAGGCGAAAATCATCCAACACCTGGGCGTGGTTCCAGAGCCCACCTACGGCGGTCAATTGCAGGATATGGCCAACCCCGGCGTTGCCCCGGAAGGCAAAGTACGGTTCAGCTACACCCTGAGCACTGTCGAATTCAACGATGGCACCCGGATTGAGTTGCGCAAACCCACGCTGAATATCACTCAACTCGGCTACGGCCCAATGCACCCGGATACAATGTTTTCGGCGCGAATTGCGCCACCGATGATTGGCCTGGGGTTGCTTGAGGCAATTCCCGAGGCAGACATAACCGCCAATGCCGACCCGGACGACAGCAATGGCGACGGTATTTCCGGGCGACCCAACCAGGTGTGGGACGATGCACGCGGGCAAACCGTGATCGGTCGTTTCGGCTGGAAAGCAGGACAGCCCACACTCAATCAACAAAACGCCCATGCGTTTTCGGGTGATATGGGCCTGACCACCAGCTTGATGAAAAATGACGACTGCACCGCCGCACAAGTTGACTGCCTCGCCGCAGCCAATGGTGGAGAGCCTGAGGTGAGTGACAAGCTGCTCGCCAGCATTCTGTTTTACAGCCGCAATCTGGCGGTGCCCATACGCCGCGGTGTCGATAAACCAGACGTACTCAAGGGCAAAAATCTGTTTTACCAAGCACAGTGCAGCGCGTGTCATATCGAAAAATTCACCACCGCGACCGATGCCGCCGAGCCAGAACTGGCCAATCAAGCCATTCGCCCTTTCACCGATATGTTGCTACATGACATGGGTCCCGGTTTATCTGACAATCGTCCAGAGTTTAGCGCCACCGCTCAAGAATGGCGGACACCCCCGCTATGGGGCATCGGCTTGAGCCAAGCGGTTAACGGCCACACCCAGTATTTGCATGACGGTCGCGCACGCAACCTGCTCGAAGCTATTGCCTGGCATGGAGGCGAGGCCGAAGCGGCCAAACAACGCGTCTTAGCTTTTAACGCCGAGGAGCGCAAAGCGCTGCTGGCCTTTCTGAATTCGCTATAGGAGCTGCACATGAAACGCTCACCTTTGACCCTCACCCTGTTGAGCGTTTTACTCAGCGCTTGTGCGCCATCTGACCCGCAGCAGAAAGTCACCGCTGCATTGGCTGATGGCGTGGTGCTGCCCGCCTATAGCTCATGGGCTGAAGCCGACCAAAAGCTCGCCGTCAGTGCACAGGCATTCTGTGCGGGTAAGCAGGATTTACCCCAGGCGCGCGAAGCATTCCTCGCCGCGCAAAGCGCATGGGCTGGCCTGCAAACGGTGTTGGTCGGGCCGATAACCGAGGGCAACCGGGCGTGGCAGGTGCAGTTCTGGCCAGACAAAAAGAACCTTGTCGCCCGCCAGGTACAAAGCTTACTGAAGAGCAAACCACAGCTCACCGAAGCGGACCTGGAAAAGTCCAGCGTCGTTGTTCAAGGCTTGACCGCCTATGAATACATCCTCTACGACGAGTCAATCGACCTGACTGACGCCAAACAGAAAGAACAATTCTGCCCGTTGATTACCGCGATTGGAGAGCACCAGCAACAACTCTCTGCCGAGATACTCGCTGACTGGCAGGCCAAAGACGGTGTCGCCAGTCAGTTCAAAACATTCCCTAATGATCGCTACGCTGAAGCGCCGGAAGCACTGGCTGACATACTGCGCAGCCAAGTTACCGCCATTGATGTGCTGAAGAAAAAGCTCGGCACACCCTTGGGGCGTCAAAGCAAAGGCCAGCCGCAGCCGTATCAGGCCGAAGCATGGCGCAGCAATGCCAGCCTGGCCAACCTCGCGGCAACCTTGGCCAGCGCTGAGCGCCTCTGGCACGGTGCCAACCAAGATGGCATGCAAAGCCTGCTCGGCAGTGATCAAGATGCGCTTAAAAAACGCATCGACGCGGCCTATGTTGATACACGTCAGCAATTGGCTGCCATACAGCGCCCACTGTCTGACTTGCTCAAAGAAGAAGACGGTCGCCTTCGACTCAATGAATTTTACGACAGCCTGAATGTGTTGCACCGCCTGCATGAGGGCGAGCTTGCAAGAACCTTGGGCATCCAACTCGGCTTTAATGCCAACGACGGAGACTGAATGAAACGCAGAGCATTCCTCGGCCTGGCGGGCACCGCCCTCGCTGCCAGCGCATTCGGCGGCTGGACACTGGTCAGCAATGGCGCACAACCGCTGCTGGTTTCAGCCCGCGACGGTAGCGACGGTCAGCACTATGCCGTTGGTTACCACCTGGATGGCAGCAAGGCCTTCGCGACCCCAGTCAAAGAGCGCTGCCACGACGTGGTGCCCCATCCGAGCCAGCCAATGGCCTTGTTCGTGGGCCGCCGTCCCAGCACCGAGAGTTACTTGGTCGACACCCGCGACGGCAAGCTGTTGCAGACACTGACCTCACCTGCTGATCGACATTTCTATGGCCATGGTGCTTTTCATAAAGATGGCAATTGGCTGTATGCCACGGAAAATGACACCAGCGAACCGGGACGCGGCGTCATCAGCGTCTACCGGGTGCAAGGCACCCAGCTCGAGCGCGACCATGAACTGTCGACCCACGGTGTAGGGCCTCATCAACTGCTGTGGCTGCCCGACGGTGAAACCTTGGTGGTTGCCAACGGCGGTATTCGCACCGAAGCTGAAAGCCGGGTCGAGATGAACCTCGACGCCATGGAGCCCAGCCTGGTACTGCTCAAGCGTGATGGCACACTGATCAGCAAAGAACAGCTGCCAGAAACCATGAACAGCGTGCGCCACCTGGCCATTGCCAGCGATGGGACCATCGTCAGCGGCCAGCAATATATGGGCGATATAACTGATAAAATCCCATTGCTGGCAATCAAGCGGCCGGGAAAGCCCTTCGAGCATTTCCCGTTAGCCGAAGAGCAGCGCCAGGCCATGCACCAGTACACCGCCAGCGTGGCGATTAACAGCGAACTGCGCCTGCTGGCGATGACCGCACCGCGGGGAAATCGGGTGTTTATCTGGGACCTGGACACCGGCGCGGTGCGTCTTGATGCCCCGCTGCCTGATTGCGCCGGCGTTGGCGCCGTCGAACAGGGTTTTGTGGTCAGCTCCGGGCAAGGCCGTTGCCGCCTCTACGATTGCCGCGAACAGAAAATCGCCATGCAGCCGCTGCAGTTGCCGGCAGGTTTGTGGGATAACCACTTACGCCTCGCCTGATCAGGCCCCTCTTCTCCCACGACCACCAGTCAGCCCAGTCTGCCTGGTGGCCGCACACCCTCAAGATTCAAGACCCACCGCCGACAGCAGTTATAGCAGTCTTCAACATGCGCCTAGAGCACGACACGGAGGTTACATCGCCTCGCTAAAAGGAGCGCGCGAAGCTGCGGCAAATTTCTGATTAGAGGTGATTACCATGTTCTTGAAACGCTCCCTGCGCGCGCAAATTCTTGCCCTACTGGGCGGCAGCTTGCTGCTGGTTGTAGTCATTGCGCTGCTGTGCTTTGGCTTTATGTCCAGCTCGATGCAGTCCTACCGCGATCTGATTGATGGGCCGATACTGTCCTCACGCTTGGTCAATGAGGCCAACGTTGAATTCAAGATCCAGGTTCAGGAATGGAAAAACGTGCTGTTACGCGGCAAAAATCCAGTCGATCGCGACAAATACTGGCAGCAGTTCCAAGCCCGCGAAGCCAGTGTTCAGCAAATACTGAAACAGCTTTCACATACCGCCAATCCACAATTGCAGGCCCAAGTTAATAGCCTGATAAATGAGCACAGCACAATGGGCAGCGCCTACCGCAAAGGTTTTCAAGCCTTCGTAGACGCCGGTGGCGATGCAACGGCAGGTGATGCGGCGGTTAAAGGTATAGACCGCGATGCCAGCCAGAAAATGGAAGCGCTGGTCAGCCAACTGGCCAAGCACAGTCATGCGCAATCGGTCGCCATTGGAGCACAGGCCAGTCAAGCCTTGAGCCTGGGTATTGGTTTTATGCTGATATCGAGCGTGATTGTCGGGCTCATAAGCCTGTGGCTGGTCAACCGCAATCTGGTCAACCCCATCCAACAATTGATCGAGTACATCGCTCAGCTCAGTCAGGGCAACTTTGCCAATCGTACCGAGATCAACCGCCAGGACGAACTCGGGCGCCTAGCTGTAGCGGCAAACACCTTGCGTGACTTTCTGGCCGAAACCTTCAACCAGCTCCAGCGCAGCACCACAAATTTAGACAGCGCCAGTGGCGACTTGAGCGCAATCGCCGCCATCATGGCCCAAGGCAGCCGCGACCAGTTTTCCCGCACCGATCAAGTGGCTACCGCCATGCATGAAATGTCCGCGACCGCACAAGAGGTCTCCCGCCATGCCGGTGAAGCCGCCAACGCGGCCGATGATGCCGACAGTTCTGCTCAGCAAGGCGAGCAAGTCATGCAAGCCACTATCGAAACCATCACCGACATGAGCCAGGCAATTGTCATGACCGCCGAGGTTATCCGCCAGCTCGAAGGCGACAGTGGACGCATCAGCAAGGTGCTTGAGGTCATTCGTGGGATTGCCGAACAAACCAACCTGCTCGCACTCAACGCGGCGATCGAGGCTGCACGGGCGGGTGAGGCTGGCCGCGGCTTTGCGGTAGTTGCCGATGAGGTTCGCACCCTAGCCCAGCGCACGGCTCAGTCAACTGCCGAAATCAACCAGATCATCAGTACCGTGCAGACCGGAGCCAGCAATGCCGTTCGCGCCATTGACAATGGCCAAGAGCTAAGCAACAAAGGCCTTGAGCAAGTGATGCAAGCAGGCACCACCTTGCAGCAGATTACCGCAGCCGTTGAGGCGATCCGTGATATGAATCGCCAGATCGCAACCGCCGCCGAAGAGCAAACAGCAGTGGCCGAGGATATCTCGCGCAACCTGACCGAGATCACCACCATCGCCAGTGAGAATGAAAAGAACGTGCAACGCACCGAAGCTGCCAGCCAGAACCTGCGCAGCTTATCGACCGGCCTCAGCGATGTGACCCAACGCCTGAGCGCATAACCCGGCCCCGCAATGCATGCACCCAGTGTATGCATTGCAACGATCAGGTCGCCATCTGTAACCCGCAGCGGTAAACAGGGTTAAATAAGCGGCCTGAAGGCCTGTTCTTATTAACCCCTGCACAATGCGAAATCATTTGTTAATGGCAGGCTTTGACTTGCCTGCGTAACGGCACTAATGTGCTCGCTTGGCCAAATTTTAGGCTCCTTTTACCTGCCAAGGATATGCAACATGTTGCTTCGCCGGATGCTAATAATGATAGGCGTGGTTGTTCTTGTAGTGCTTGCTCTTGGCGGCTACAAGGGCTACTCGATCTACCAACAAATTCAAATGTTCTCAGCACCCAAGCCGGCCATCAGCGTCAGCGCCAGCCGTGTCGAAGAACGCCCTTGGCAGCAGCGCATTCCCGCGATTGGTACCCTGAAAGCCTTCCAAGGCGTCGACCTCACCGTTGAAGTCAGCGGCATTGTGCAAAGCGTGCTGTTTGAATCCGGCGAACAGGTCAAGCAGGATCAACCGCTGGTGCAGATGAGCAGCGACGTCGAAACGGCGAATCTGGCAACCGCCAAGGCTGATCTCAATCTGGCGCGCGTACAGTTTGAACGCGGACAAAAACTGGTCGCACGGCAGAACCTGTCAAAGAGCGAATACGATCAGCTCGCGGCCGAGAACACCAAAGCCAAAGCCAGCGTCGACCAATTACAGGCATTGCTGGCAAAAAAACGCATCCTGGCCCCTTTTAGCGGCACCATCGGTATCCGTCAGGTAGACGTGGGTGACTTCCTCTCATCGGGAACCAGCATTGCCACCCTGCAGGACATTTCGCAGTTGTATCTAGATTTCTTCCTGCCAGAACAGGATGTGCCGCAAGTCGCTGTTAACCAGAAACTCAAGTTCACTGTTGCGGCCTATCCGCAGCAAGACTTCATGGCAAGCATTTCTGCGATCAACCCTAAAGTTGAAGACAGCACGCGCAATGTGCAAGTGCGCGCCACCTTGAAAAACCCAGACAACAAGCTACTGCCGGGCATGTTTGCCAACCTGCAACTGTTGTTAGCTGACAACAGTGCCCAGAAAGTTATTCCTGAAACGGCCGTGACCTACACCCTGTATGGCAATTCGGTATACGTGGTCGCTGAAAAGAAAGACGAGCAAGGCAATGTGGTCAACGAAGAGGACGGCATGCCCCAGCTCATTGCGCAACGCCGGGTCATTGAAACCGGTGAGCGACGTGATGGCCTAGTAGTGATATTGAAAGGCCTGCAGACAGGTGAGCGGGTGGTGACTTCCGGCCAACTCAAGCTCGATAACGACGCCCATATAAAAATTGTCGATCAACCCTCTGCGACGGCCAGCACGCCTGACGCCCAGCAATAAGCGGCGCCTAGCCCAAGGAATCAGACATGGCTTTTACTGACCCATTTATTCGGCGCCCGGTGTTGGCGACCGTGGTCAGTTTGTTGATTATCCTGCTCGGTTTGCAGGCGTTCAATAAACTGACCATTCGTGAATATCCGCAGCTGGAAAACGCCCTGATCACCGTGACCACCGCTTACCCCGGGGCGAACGCCGAGACTATTCAGGGCTACATTACCCAGCCATTGCAGCAGAGTCTGGCCAGTGCCGAAGGCATTGACTACATGACCTCTGTAAGTCGGCAGAATTTCTCGGTGATCTCGATCTATGCGCGGATTGGCGCTGACAGCGACCGCTTGTTTACCGAACTGCTGGCCAAGGCCAACGAAGTTAAAAACCAGCTGCCTCAAGACGCTGAAGATCCGGTGTTATCGAAAGAAGCCGCTGACGCCTCCGCCTTGATGTACGTAAGCTTTTACAGTGATGAGCTGACCAACCCGCAAATCACCGATTACCTGTCGAGGGTCATCCAGCCAAAGCTGGCGACCTTGCCGGGCATGGCCGAAGCCGAGATTCTTGGCAACCAGGTGTTTGCCATGCGTTTATGGCTCGACCCGGTGAAAATGGCCGCCTATGGCATCACCGCGGGTGACGTAAACAGCGCCGTACGCAAGTACAACTTCCTTTCTGCGGCTGGCGAAGTCAAAGGCGAGTACGTGGTCACCAGCATCAATGCTGAGACCGACCTTAAAACCGTGGACGGCTTTTCTGCCATTCCGCTGAAAACCGTAGGCGACAGTCGGGTGTTGATCAGTGATGTCGCCCGGGTAGAAATGGGTGCCGAGAATTACGACTCGATCAGCTCCTTTGATGGCATTCCCTCGGTGTATATCGGCATCAAGGGCACGCCCAGTGCCAACCCGCTGGATGTGATCAAAGAAGTGCGCAAGGCCTTGCCGTCGCTCGAAGCGCAACAGCCGCCCAACCTCAAAGTTTCGATTGCCTACGATGCCACGCTGTTTATCCAGGCGTCGATCGATGAGGTGGTCAAGACCCTGGGCGAAGCGGTGATTATCGTCATCATCGTGGTGTTCCTGTTCCTCGGCGCACTGCGTTCGGTGTTGATCCCGGTGATCACCATTCCACTGTCGATGATCGGCGTGTTGTTTTTCATGCAACTGATGGGCTATTCCATCAACCTGCTGACCCTGCTGGCGATGGTCTTAGCCATTGGTTTGGTGGTCGACGATGCGATCGTCGTGGTGGAGAACATCCACCGCCATATAGAAGAAGGTAAAACCCCGTTCGATGCTGCCATTGAAGGCGCACGAGAAATCGCCGTGCCCGTGGTCTCAATGACCATTACCCTGGCAGCGGTATATGCGCCTATCGGCTTTCTTTCCGGCCTGACGGGGGCGTTATTCAAAGAGTTTGCTCTGACCCTGGCCGGCGCAGTGATCATCTCCGGTATCGTCGCCCTTACGCTGTCACCGATGATGTGCTCCAAGCTGTTGCGCCATGAACAGAAGTCCGGCGGCCTCACCCATAAGCTGGATCAGATCTTCGACAGGCTCAAAACCCGCTATCAGCGCAGCTTGCACAGCACCCTTGAAACCCGCGCTGTGGTGTTGGTATTTGCGATCATCGTCATGTGTCTGATTCCGGTGCTGCTCAAGTTCACCAAGAACGAACTGGCGCCTGAAGAGGATCAAAGCATCATCTTTATGTTTGCCAATGCACCGCAACCCACCAACCTCAATTACCTAAATAAGTACACCGATCAATTTCTGCCGATTTTCAAGGACATCCCGGAGTACAATTCTTGGTTCCAGATTAATGGCTTTGATGGTGTGCAATCGGGTATTGGCGGCTTCCAATTAAAGCCGTGGGACCAGCGCTCGCGCACCCAGATGGAGTTGTTGCCAGAGGTGCAAGCCAAGCTCAACGACATTCCCGGGCTGCAAGTGTTTGCCTTCAATCTGCCTTCCTTGCCGGGCACGGGCCAGGGTCTGCCCTTCCAATTTGTGGTTAACACGCCGAATGATTACGAGTCACTGCTGGCGTTGACCGACAAGATCAAAAAGCGTGCAGAAGAATCCGGTAAGTTCGCCTTCCTCGATGTCGATCTGGCATTCGACAAGCCTGAAGTCGTGGTTGATATCGACCGCGAAAAAGCTGCACAGATGGGCGTATCGATGGAAGACATCGGCGTTGCCCTGTCCAGCTTGCTCGGCGAGGGTGAGATCAACCGTTTCACCATCGAGGGGCGCAGCTACAAGGTCATCGCTCAGGTCGAACGGGCCTATCGCGACAACCCCGGCTGGCTAAGCAGTTACTACGTCAAGAGTGAAAGTGGCGCGCTGCTACCGCTGTCGACGCTGATCAAGGTCAGCGACCGCGCGCGGCCGACCCAGCTCAACCAGTTTCAGCAGCTTAATTCGGCAATCATTCAAGGCTTCCCGATTGTCAGCATGGGCGAAGCCATCGACACGGTGCGGCAAATCGCCGAGGAAGAAGCGCCAGCGGGCTACTCATTCGATTACGCCGGCTCCTCACGACAGTACATCCAGGAAGGCACGGCGTTGTATGCAACCTTCGGCATCGCCTTGGCGCTGATTTTCCTGGTGCTGGCCGCGCAATTCGAGAGTTTCCGCGACCCGCTGGTGATCATGGTCACCGTACCGCTGTCGATCTGTGGCGCGCTGATACCGTTGTTTCTCGGCCTGTCGAGTATGAACATCTACACCCAGGTGGGTTTGGTGACCTTGATCGGACTGATTACCAAGCACGGCATTTTAATTGTCGAGTTCGCCAATCAGCTACGGCGCGACAAAGGGCTGTCACGTCGTGAAGCCATTGAAGAAGCAGCTTCGATTCGTCTGCGTCCAGTGCTTATGACGACGGCGGCAATGGTTTTCGGCATGGTGCCGCTGATTTTGGCCACCGGTGCGGGCGCAGTGAGCCGCTTTGATATCGGCTTGGTGATTGCCACCGGCATGAGCGTCGGCACCCTGTTCACCTTGTTCGTATTGCCCTGCGTGTACACGCTGATTGCACACCCGGATAAAGCGCCTGAACCTGAGCCAGATCACCTCGCAGGGCCCGTTACGCCATAGCCTGCCCTCAGCCCCAACAACGCCCGTGGCATGCACCGCACGGGCGTTTTTTTATGCACAATGAATACTGTCCAGGAGGCGACAAGGCGAAGCCTGCCCACCAGAGGGCGAATAATCCAACGATCCAAGGTTAACAATGGCGGACGGAATGAGCGTCGTGCGCCCTACTTCAGGCCCTGCGACATGCCGAACATAAATAACAGCAAGTCGTGATCAGGTTTGGTTTGCTCGTCAGCACGCTGACTGATCGGCACTGGACAGTACCCTTGACTGAACCCGGTAATAATCTGCGGGCTGTCTTCGCTCCACGCGGCGAAAGCCAGGGACGTCACACCTAGCGCGCCGACCAGGAACAAACCTCGAGCAATTTCTAACTTCATTACTGCAACCTCTTGATAGCGCTGTTAAACGCTGTTTTCTTACCCTAGATCACCCAAGCGAAGAATGTGGGTTTGTGCGACAAGCGGTAGGCGCTTGAATCGGAGCGACCAGCAATAGGCTCCGACCAGGCAGAGCCTCAGAACCTGGTGCTCTGGATTGTTTCCCACTGCCATTGATTCTCTCCAATAGTTGGTGAAAAAAACGTCAATTGACTCAGGCCCAACGGTGGTCACAGACGCTTGTCGATCAGTGGTTGGCCTTTACCGAAGGCAAAAAAAACCCCGCGACAGGCGCGGGGTTCTTTAGGTACAGGCTGGGTTACATCATACCGCCCATGCCACCCATACCACCCATGCCGCCCATATCAGGCATTGCTGGGCCTTTGTCGTCAGCTACTTCAGCGATCATCGCTTCGGTAGTGATCATCAGGCTGCCGATAGAGGAAGCCGCTTGCAGCGCCGAACGAGTAACCTTAGCTGGATCAAGGATACCCATTTCGATCATGTCGCCGTACACGCCAGTTGCAGCGTTGTAACCGTAGTTACCTTCGCCTTGCTTGACCTTGTCGACTACAACGCTTGGCTCGTCGCCTGCGTTGGCAACAATCTGACGCAGTGGCGCTTCAACAGCGCGACGCAGCAGTGCGATGCCGACGTTCTGATCTTCGTTGTCGCCTTTCAGGTCGACGATAGCCAGCAGAGCGCGAACCAGTGCCACGCCACCGCCAGGTACCACGCCTTCTTCTACCGCTGCACGGGTAGCGTGCAGGGCATCTTCAACGCGGGCTTTCTTCTCTTTCATTTCAACTTCGGTACCAGCACCGACTTTGATCACGGCAACACCGCCAGCCAGTTTGGCCAGACGCTCTTGCAGTTTCTCTTTGTCGTAATCCGAAGAGGTGTCTTCAACCTGCTTGCGGATCTGAGCAACGCGGGCTTCGATATCAACCTGCTGACCAGCACCATCGATGATGGTGGTGTTTTCTTTGCTCAGGATTACGCGCTTAGCGTTACCCAGGTGCTCAAGTGTCGTGCCTTCAAGGCTCAGACCGACTTCTTCAGAGATCACAGTACCGCCAGTCAGGATCGCGATGTCCTGCAGCATGGCCTTACGACGATCACCAAAGCCTGGCGCTTTAACAGCAGCGACTTTGACAATACCGCGCATGTTGTTCACAACCAGAGTCGCCAGGGCTTCGCCTTCAACGTCTTCAGCAACGATCAACAGTGGACGACCGGCTTTGGCAACAGCTTCCAGCACCGGCAGCATTTCGCGGATGTTGGAGATCTTTTTGTCGACCAGCAGGATCAGCGGCGTTTCAAGCTCAGCAACCATGGTGTCTGGCTTGTTGATGAAGTATGGCGACAGGTAGCCACGGTCAAACTGCATGCCTTCTACAACAGACAATTCGTTTTCCAGGCCCGAGCCTTCTTCAACAGTGATCACGCCTTCTTTACCGACTTTTTCCATGGCTTCAGCGATGATGTCGCCGATGGAGTTGTCGGAGTTAGCCGAGATAGTACCGACCTGAGCGATTGCCTTGGTGTCAGCGCATGGCTTGGACAGGTTCTTCAGCTCTTTAACGATAGCGATGGTTGCTTTATCGATACCGCGCTTGAGGTCCATTGGGTTCATGCCAGCAGCGACGGCTTTAAGGCCTTCGTTGACGATAGCTTGAGCCAGAACTGTAGCCGTAGTAGTACCGTCGCCTGCAGCGTCGTTTGCCTTGGAGGCAACGTCTTTAACCAGCTGAGCGCCCATGTTTTCAAAGCGGTCTTTCAGCTCGATTTCTTTAGCAACAGAAACGCCGTCTTTGGTGATGGTCGGAGCACCGAAGCTCTTTTCCAGCACAACGTTACGGCCTTTAGGGCCTAAAGTTGCTTTTACAGCGTCAGCCAGGACGTTGACACCGGCGAGCATTTTTTTACGGGCGGAGTCGCCGAATTTAACTTCTTTAGCAGCCATGGAAATGGTTCCTCAATTCTTGACGGTTAAACGGAGATTCGTGGAAATCAGGCTTCAACAACGGCCAGGATTTCGCTTTCACCCATTACCAACAGGTCTTCGCCATCAACTTTGACGGTGTTGCTACCGGAGTAAGGGCCGAACACAACCTTGTCACCAACCTTGACGGCCAGTGCACGAACTTCGCCGTTGTCCAGCACGCGACCAGTGCCTACGGCAACGATCTCGCCTTGGTTAGGCTTTTCTGCAGCGGAACCAGGCAGAACGATACCGCCAGCGGTTTTGGTTTCTTCTTCGCTGCGGCGAATCACTACGCGGTCATGCAGAGGACGAAGCTTCATTGTCGATCTCTCCCAATAGATTGGTTTATCAGCCGGTGTCTTCACCGGCGGTTAGCAAAGTCCGGCGTTGCCGGTAGCGCTGTGCAGTGCACAACGCTGAAGTCTGTTCTGTCTAAATGACAGAAAACCTTGCGGTGTCTGCTACATGCGGGCGCAAAAGAGGATTTCAAGGGTGGCCGGCAATTTTTTTTACAATAAAACCTGCGACCAGAGGCTTAAATGCCTGCCCTGTAGCGACGCTATCCCCGCGGCAGCTCAGTGCCTTGTCAGCCTTAATGAAAAAGCCCGTGCTAGGCACGGGCTGATTGCATCTGAACAAAGATTTTGCGGTTATTCGCGGCGCTCGTACTCGCCTTCGAGCACATTAGGACGCGAATCGGCTGGACGCTGGGCCGCTGCCAGGTCATCCGCAAATGCACGCTGGCGTGCAGCCTGATCAGCTGCGCGCGCACGGATTTTACCGACAAAAATACGGCGGGTGAACGGAATCAGGCAGAGCAAACCAAAGATGTCGCTGATAAAACCGGGCAGCAGCAGCAAGCCACCTCCTACTGCAATCATCAGGCCTTCCAGGACTTCCTGCTCAGGCAGTTCGCCACGGGCAAGACGTTCACGGGCACGAAATGCAGTCGCGATTCCAGCAACTCGCAGAAGAATGCTACCCAGCACGGCGGAGCCAATTACCAGCAAAATAGTCGGTATCGCACCAATTGCGCCACCCACTTTAATCAATACGGCCAGCTCGATGAGCGGGAACAACAACACTAAAAACAAAAAAGCACGCATCAGAATTTCCTTAACGGAAGAACAGCTTCCTGTGAGGATGAAGTATGGGTTCGCGTGCTTAATTCAAGCTTAAGCATCATTATTTACCGGCCATACGTCGGCGTGGGCCAATGCCACCAAGGCCTGGCGCACCGCCCCGGGAGTGTTACAAAGTGTTGGGAAGGCCAACCAGTGGATACTTTTGCCAATGCGCAGATGGAAACCTTCGCTATCAATACCCACCAACTGCGCAGGCGACTGGGCTGGCAAGGCTGCAAGCTCAATATAGTGGGCAATTGCTTTGCTGTGATCAGCATTCATGTGCTCGATCATGCTCAACTCTGATTCCCCGGCAAAGGTGTTACTCAAGGCCACTTGGTCCACCCAGTGGATTGCCCCGAATCCGCCAATGTAGCGGCTGCGCACCGGTTCAAGACGCCAGAAATCAAAATCATGGGCACGATGATAATCAGCCGACTCAGGAAAATAGCGGTAGTAACGCGCAGCAGCGGCTTCAATGGCTTGCGCATCGTCCAACTGCTTGGCCTCGGCCAGCACCGTTAAGCGCCCTGCGGCCTGGACATCTTCAGCCGCGCGCTCGCCGACGAGAAGGGAGCATTTGGGGTCCCGCTGCAGGTTATGAGTGTGCTGGGCAATACGGCTAATAAGGATCAACGGGTAACCCTGTTCATCAAGGCAGTACGGCACCACTGATCCAAAAGGGAAGCCAGGCATGCTCTTGGAATGCGTCGAAAGTACACCCCGGTATTCCTTGAGCAACAATTCTCGGGCATGCTTAGCCGCGCTTACGCTCATTTAATGACCCCCTGAAAAAAATTCGTCATAAAAAATACCGCTGGCGCCATGGTTAAATTAACCGGCCAACCCAGCGCTAGAGATCCGCTTATGCCCGCAGTTTACGCTGCCAGGGCAAATTTTCAGTAGATTTCGCCAATCGAACGAATCACAGGCTCGACCCACGGTCGCCTGCAGGGGCTTACAACACACTTTTAGGGGGTTACTCCATGCAACTGCAAGACAAAGTCATCATCATCACCGGTGGCTGCCAGGGCCTGGGCCGCGCCATGGGCGAATACCTGGCCAGCAAAGGCGCCAAGCTGGCACTGGTCGACCTCAATCAAGAGCGTCTCGACGAAGCCGTAGCGGCCTGTAAGGCTTTTGGCACTGAAGCCCGCTCGTACCTGTGTAACGTCGCCAGTGAAGAGCAAGTCATTCACACTGTCGCGCAAATCGCTGAAGACTTCGGCGCCATCAATGGCCTGGTTAACAACGCCGGAATTTTGCGTGATGGCCTGACCATCAAGGTTAAAGATGGCGAGATGAGCAAAATGAGCTTGGCCCAGTGGCAAGCGGTTATCGACGTTAACCTGACGGGTGTGTTCCTTTGCACCCGTGAAGTCGCGGCGAAGATGGTTGAGCTGAACAATCAGGGCGCAATTATCAATATTTCCTCGATCTCGCGCGCTGGCAACATGGGCCAGGCCAACTACTCGGCGGCCAAGGCCGGTGTAGCGGCAGACACAGTGGTCTGGGCCAAAGAGCTTGCACGCTACGGCATCCGCGTTGCAGGCGTTGCACCAGGTTTCATCGAGACCGAGATGGTTGCCAGCATGAAACCAGAAGCCCTGGAGAAAATGACCTCAGGCATTCCGTTGCGCCGCCTGGGAAAACCCGCTGAAATCGCCCACTCAGTGGCTTACATCCTCGAAAACGATTACTACACCGGTCGTATTCTCGAACTGGATGGCGGCCTGCGCCTGTAATCATTGCGAGCCTTAGCCCGCTCAACGAAAAACGCCCCGCAATGCGGGGCGTTCTTTTTTGCTAGACGAGTCGCCTTTACCAGCCGACACCGAAGCCCAGGCTGTAACGGGTTTCATCCAACTCATTGTCAGAGTCGCCACCGCTGACCAAGTCCTTCTCGGCCTTCATATTGAGCGAGGCCCAGTCAGTCACCTTGTAGCGCAGACCCACTTCGGCGTCGAAGGTGTACTCGGCTACGTTATCAAGCGGCTTGCCGACCTCGCCCGTGGTAAAGAACTCAACCGCCTTGCCCAGCAGGTAACGGTTGTAATCCCACTTGCCACTGATGGCGTAGAAGTTGGTCTTGTCGCCGTTGGCATATTCGTAATCCGTGCGGTCAAGAAGGCCGGCAATAGAGAATGCGCCCAACTCGTCGTCCCAGAACTGATAACCAGGACCGGTACCGACCGTGCGCTGGCGCTCTACGTCTTCAACCTTGTCGCGCTTGTACTCAAGCCGTCCTTGCCAGAACCAATGTTCATCCAGAAACCGGTCAAGTGCATATTCGGCGTCCCAGTTGTCAGTGGTGACCACATTGTCCGACAGTTCGCGGTTGTAGCTGGCGGTCGCATTATGCCGCCACTTGCCATGTCGAGCCTGGGTTTTCAGGTCGAGGTCATAATCGTCGGTATCGGTGTCTGCACGCTTGAAGTCAAAGGCTGCATCGATATTACCGCGCCATGTCAGGTCTTCGACCAAGGGCTTGGGCTTCATGATCTGGGTGATACTGGCCAATTCGACGGTGCGTTCCTCACCATTGACCAACACCACTTGCCCGGTATCGCCAGCGCGTAATGATTTCGCCCGCTCTGTGTTCGAGTCGTCTTCCTTAACCAGCAGCTCACGCTCACTTTCAAGGGTTTTGACGTTGCTCCACTTCAGCGGAATCGCCCCGGCATAATCGGTTTGCAGGAGTAATTTGCTGCCGTCGAAGAATTTGATTGTCCCAGTCAGACGATCGCCGTTCTTTAGCCAGACGGTATCGGCTAAAAGTGGGGATGCGACCAGCGACAAGGTAAGACTGAGTAATGCACGAAAAGCTGTATTTGAAAACATAGTTGGACTATGACTGCGTGGATTCAAGGGATGCCGCGCATTATCTACATTCGCGACAGCTGAACAACCACTGACCGAGCTTTTTCGGTCAAGTTCAGGATTTTCCGATCAATTGACTCAGGTATTGGCTACCACCCCACGCCAACGCCGATCAAAAAGTTCTCATCGCTGTTATTTGCGCCCTGCGCTTCAATGCGGTCCAGTTCATACAAAATCGACACCCGCGCCCAACTATTCAGCCGATAACGCAGGCCAAACTCACTGTCGATGACATAATCAATCTCGCTGATCTCCGGGAACTGAATTTCCGCGTTGGTGTAGAGCTCCAGGCGTGTCCCCCAGAGCAAGCGCTTGTAATCCCATGCCATTGAAAACGTACGGAAGCTCAGGTCGCCGCCGGGGTAATCGAATTTAACCTGGTTGACCTGCCCAATCAGATCGAAGCGGCCCAGGGAATCATCCCAGAATCGGTAGCCGGGCCCGGTGCCGATAATCTGCTGTTTCTCGACAAACTCAAGGTGATCGATTTCCTGCTCACCGCCTAAACGCCAAAACCAATGCTCGTTGAAAAACCGGTCAATATCGTATTCAACATGCCAGTTGTCATCGGTCAAACGGTCGTTGGTTGTCTCCCGTTCGTACTCACCATTCATCACCTGACGCCAGCGGCCTTGCTCGATGCGCGTATCGCCTTTGATCCTGAACTCATCGGAGTTGTCGTCTTTGCGCTCAAGGTTTAGTTTGGCGTCGAGATTGCCCTCCCAGGTAAAGTCTTTAAGCAAGTCTCTCGCAGGCACCAGGCGCGTGACACTGGCCAGCGGCACGGTCTCTGTAGAGCCGTTGGTAATGCGCACCATGCCTTTGCCTGCGGCAGCAATGCGCTCACTGTGGGTACTGTCCAAACCTTGGCGACGAATTAACAGCGGCTGCTCGGCGCTGAGTGTTTCGATATCGGACCAGTTGATTAATACTTGGCCGGCATATTTGGTCTTCAGCGCCAGCTTTCCACCATCGAGCAGGATAATTTCACCGCTCATGCGGTCACCATTATTCAACCAGACGGTATCGGCCATAAGCGGCGCAGCAACCCCGAGCAGGATTAAAAGTAAACAGGTACGCAGCCACATGATTAATCACCCAGACCCAAGACAGGTTAAACCCGCCAAGGATGCCGCCTTGCAAGCCTCCAAAGCAAGCCAGCAGGAGCGCCTGACCGCCTTGTATACGGTGCTGGCACAGGTTCCTCAGGGGTGCGTGGTGAGTTATGGCCAACTGGCCGAACTCGCAGGCTTGGGTCGTGCTGCGCGCTGGGTGGGGCGAACCCTAAGTAAATTGCCAGATGGCAGCACATTACCCTGGCACCGGGTGGTGGCCGCCGGCGGCAGACTGAGCTTGAGTGCAGGCAGCCATTCAGGGGCGGAACAACGCGCCAGATTACGTGCCGAAGGCTTAACGATTCGCGGGGAAAAAGTGGATATCCGACAGCACGGCTGGCGTCCAATGGAGCACAGCGGTTAGAGTGCGCCCTTTGTTAAGTATTTCTTTAGGCTGAAACCTGCCCAATGCCTCAAAAAAGCTGGCGCGAAGCTCTCGCTGCCTACTCTAGCCCCTCGACACTGGTACTACTGCTACTTGGATTCGCTGCCGGCATGCCTTACATGCTGGTGTTTTCCACTCTGTCAGTGTGGCTGCGTGAAGCCGGTGTTGCCCGTGACACCATTGGCTTCGCCAGCCTGATAGGCCTTGCCTACGCCTTTAAATGGGTTTGGTCACCGCTCCTCGATCAGTGGCGCCTACCCCTGCTGGGAAAACTCGGTCGACGTCGTTCGTGGCTAGTACTTTCGCAACTATTGATTGTGATCGGCATGGCGGGCATGGCCATGTGCGACCCACAAACCCGCCTCACCTGGTTGATTGCACTGGCGGTCGTCGTCGCGTTCGCCTCTGCCACCCAGGACATTGCTGTTGATGCCTATCGTCTTGAAATCGTGGATGACAGCCGCCAAGCCGCGCTGGCCGCAAGTTACATGGCCGGTTACCGTATTGCCGCCTTGCTCGCCACAGCTGGCGCGCTGTATTTCGCAGAGGGGTTCGGCTCAACCACCCAGCTCTATCAATTCAGCGCGTGGTCAAGCACCTACCTGGTATTTGCCTTGCTGATGGTGCCCGCGCTGATTACCAGCCTGTGGATGCGAGAGCCGGACGTGCCAATCCGCACCCAGATGGCGGCCGCTCGATATGGCTTCAGCCATCAAGTCGCCTCGGTGCTAGTGTTGATCGTGCTGCTGGTCTCAGTTCCCGCAATGTTCACCCAGTTGTATAACACCGACTTTGCCAGCGTAATATCCGGCCAGATGAGCATGCTGGATCTGCTGCTCACCGATCGCGCATTTCTGCGTGCCCTGCTCTACACCATTCTGACCACACTGTGCCTGTCAGCCATGGGCCGGCGCAGCTTGGCGCCGGTACTGACACCGGTGAATGATTTTGTGATGCGCTACCGCTGGCAAGCGTTCGTGCTACTGGGGTTGATCGCCACCTATCGCATGTCTGATACGGTGATGGGTGTGATGGCTAACGTCTTCTATATCGACCAGGGCTTCACCAAAGATCAAATTGCCAGTGTCAGCAAGTTGTTCGGCTTGTTTATGACCCTGTTTGGCGCAGGCTTCGGTGGTTTGCTGATCGTGCGCTTCGGGATTTTGCCGATTCTGTTTATCGGCGGTGCGGCGTCAGCAGCCACCAACTTACTGTTCCTGATGCTGGCGGGCATGGGTGCGAACCTGCACATGCTGATTATCACCATATCAGCGGACAACTTCAGTGCGGGCCTCGCCACGGCTGCATTTGTTGCCTACCTGTCGAGCCTGACCAACCTCAAATTCTCCGCCACTCAATATGCCCTGCTCAGTTCAATCATGCTGCTGTTGCCGCGCCTGATTGGCGGCTATTCAGGGGTAATGGTTGAGAAATTCGGTTACCAGCACTTTTTCCTGATCACCGCCCTGCTCGGCATACCCACGTTGTTTATGATCCTTATCCAATGGCGCCGCGAGCGCACACAAACCAATGGTGACTCGCCTACACCCGCAGAAGGCACCCAGCCTCAGAGCACCACCGAGCAAGCGTAAGGCCACCCATCTGTGGCGATGCTGCCGACAACAGCATCGCTAACCTCTGCAATATTACTATTTGAATCATAACTAAAGGCCGATCTACTTCAATCTGACGATAAAGTGGTGGTATTGTTGCCGACTATTTTAGATTCGTTATTCACGGACATTCGGTCCACACAATAATGAAATCAACACCCTGCTGCTGTGTTGGATTGCACTGTACCGGCGCGGGCTGATTGATTTCGCTACGGAGCTCAGTATGCAGTCAGAGCAACATTCGGCCTCCAGCGCTGAAAACAACCTGTTTGAAGCCTGGTGGGCAAAGCAAGGTGAATGGGTTGAGCCACCCAATGTGCGCCGCGGCGGCGAAAGTGGTGTGCAGCGCATTCAGGATGACAACGGCAACCTGCTCTATGCCAAACGTCAAACCGGTCACATTCACCGCAGCTGGCTACACCCATTCGGCCGCCTGACCGTTCTGCGCGAGCGCGATGCCCTGACGGGCGCCCGCCAGGCGGGTGTGAATGTCCCGCAGATTGTTTACTGCTCAACCAGCGGTGAGCGCGGCCTGCTAGTGACAGCAGCATTGGAAGGCTATCAAACCATTGAAGACTGGTACGCCTCTGGTGGACGCGAACAATACGGTGAGGCCCTGCATACGCAACTGCTGAAAACCGTGGGAATCAACATCGCCCGTCTCAACCGTGCGCGCTGGCAACATGGCTGCATCTACGCCAAGCACGTGTTTGTCTATGTTGAGGGCGAAGGCACTGGCGCTAAGTCACACGCCGCACTACTTGATCTGGAAAAATGCCGTCAGCGCCTGACCAGTAAACAGGCCGCGTTGCACGACATGAAGCAACTGCGCCGGCACTCGGCTTGGAGTGCGGTGGATTGGAAAATCCTCAAAGACGCTTACGAGCAAGAGTTCGGCCGCAAAATCAGCGAGCTACCCGACTGATAGCCGTACAGGCATTCAGCCAGGCAGATGATGCTCATCTGCCTGGCTGAAGGTCCCTGCGCCCAGCTACGTGCACGCAGGTTTAACGCCACAGGATGCCTTACTCTTTAGTCGCCGGTGCAGGCGCCATGTGCATAACACGCTGCGGGAATGGAATGCCAATGCCGGCTTCCTCAAGCTCGACCTTGGTGCGCTCGGTAAACTCAAAGGTCACGGGCCAGAAATCGCCTGTCGCGACCCACACGCGCAATGACAAATTGACCGAGCTCTCACCCAACCCCGTCACATACACCACCGGCTCTGGTGAGGCATGCACACGTGGGTCCTTGGCGATGTTCAGCAGTACTTCACGGGCTTTTTTGATGTCGCTGGAGTAATCAATACCCACTACAATCTCGGCACGGCGCTTAGGCTCCCGCGAGTAGTTGGTGATATTGCCGTTCGACAGGCTGCCGTTGGGCACAATGATCACTTTGTTGTCAGCGGTTTTCAGGGTGGTGTGGAAAATCTGGATGGTGTCGACGGTACCGCCAACCCCTTGGCCTTCGATCCAGTCGCCGACACGGAACGGGCGAAACATCATGATCAGCACACCGCCGGCAAAGTTGGCCAGGCTGCCTTGCAGCGCCAAACCAATCGCCAGACCGGCTGCACCAATGACCGCAATAAATGAAGTGGTCTCAACTCCAATCATCGAAGCAACGCTGACCACCAGCAGTATTTTCAAGATGATATTGGCAATGCTGCCGACAAAACCAGTGAGCGCTGGGTCAACCTTGCGCGCGCTGAGCACAGTTGCAACGCGACGGGTCAAGGCGTTGATCAACCACCAGCCGATTGCCAGGGTCAATAAAGCCAAACCGAACTTCAAGGCATAGCCCACCACAATTGGCAGCCATGCCTGAGACATCTCGAGAATCTGATCGACGGTTATATCCATGGAGCACTCCTTTAAAAACCAAACTTCACTACAGCAAATAGGTAAAACGAAATCGCCATGGCAAGCCATGGCGATTAAATTGCTACTACACCTTTTTGCGACGGCATCGCGCCGTCAAGGTTCAATCCATTGGGCTTTAATCGCGGAAATTGTTGAATTGCAGTGGCATATCGAACTCTTTCGCACGCAATACGGCAATCGCCTCCTGCAGGTCGTCCCGTTTTTTGCCTGTCACACGAACCTGTTCGCCTTGAATCGCGGGCTGCACTTTAAGCTTGGCCTCTTTGATATAGGCGACGATTTTTTTCGCCAGCTCTTTATCGATCCCTTCACGCAGGGTAGCTTCTTGCTTGACCAACTTACCTGAAGCGTAAGCATCTTTAAATTCAAGGCACTGCACATCAATCTTGCGCTTGACCAAACTCAGCTTGAGAATTTCAGCCATTTGCTCAAGCTGAAAGTCGGCGTCAGCGGTTAAAGTGACGGTTAATTCCTTAGCTTCGAAGCTGCCTTTGCCGCGAAGGTCGTAGCGACGCTCCAGCTCTTTCATGGCATTGTCGATGGCATTGGTCACTTCGTGTTTGTCCAACTCGGACACCACGTCGAACGAAGGCATAGGTTTCCCCTCTATTTGGCGCGACCCACATCACGAATGGGCCGCAGATTGCTTGACGAGTAAAAATCTTAATCATTATATATCGGGAGCGACATCGACTGCCCAGCAGTGCTCCCAGTTCACACCTCCTTTTGTGAGTTTTAAATGCCTAACCCACACCTCAGCATCATGGTGGTGGACGATGCCAAGTTCTCCAGTGCAATTATCGGCCGCACGCTGAGCCAAGCCGGATACATCGATATCCGCTTCGCCAACAGCGCAAGCGAAGCACTCAGGCAACTTGAAGCACGCCCTGCGAACGTACTCCTTGCCGATTGGCTAATGCCTGAAACAGACGGTTTGATGCTGACTTCCCAAGTACGCCAGCTGGATGAAACGTCAGACCACTACACCTATGTTATTTTGCTCACCGGCAAAGAAGGTGAAAATGTCCTGAGCGAAGCTTTTGACAGTGGCGTAGATGACTTCATCAATAAATCCGTGATGAATGAACAACTGGTTCCGCGGGTCTTCGCCGCTGATCGCTTGTGCAACACATTGCAGCGCCTGCTGATCGAAAACCGCCTGCTGGCCGACAATATCGCCAGCCTTGAACAGCGCAATCTGGTTGATTCACTGACTGGATTGGGCAATTCACGCTACCTCGAACTCAAACTCGAAACCAGCCTGCGCAATGTCGAGTCACGCGGCGGCGCCTTGGGATACCTGCTGATCGGCCTGCAAGAAGCGGATGAGCTGCGCAAACAGTATGGCGAATCTCTCTACAATGAGCTGTTGCACAACGTTGGCAGGCGTCTGCAGCAGTTGGTACGACCGCTGGATGTGCTAACCCGCATCGATGACAACCACTTTGGCCTAGTCACCTTGCTGTCCAACCTGCAAGAGTGCTCACCCAGCAGCTTCAAACGCTTGCACGAAGGCCTCAACCTCAAGGCATTCAAGACCAGCGAAGGTTTTATCAGCCTCAAGGCCGGGGTTTGCCTCATCGGCCTGGATAACCGCAACCTACCCGTCAGCCCAGTCGACTTGATCAACAATGCCAAGCGCCTACTACCGGAGTCCTATGCCAGTGGCCGTGTGGCGGCGATGCGCCTGCCAGAGGCCGTGTGACTAGCCGTTGGCATGTTCTAGGCGCGGGCTCACTAGGCGGATTGTGGGCCGCTCGCCTGTTTCGCAGCGGCTGCGATGTCGAATTAATTCTGCGCGATCAGCAGCGTCTTGCCGACTATAAAAGTGCCGCAGGCTTGACCCTCACTGAAGACGATCAGGTTAACTGCTACCCAATACCTGCCGTAGCGCTGGATAACTGCGGGCCTGTCTCTCGGCTGCTGCTGGCCTGCAAAGCCTATGATGCGCCCGCGGCCGCTAGCCAACTGGCGCCCCTGCTCACAGCCAATGCAGAGGTGATCCTTCTGCAGAACGGTCTGGGCAGCCAGGAGCGCGTCGCAGACCTAATCAACGCCCGCTGTATTCTGGCCTCAAGCACTGAAGGCGCATTTCGCCAGGCCGACTTTTCCATCGTTTATGCCGGGCATGGTCACACATGGCTGGGTGATCCGCTGCGGCCTGCACCGCCGAGTTGGCTTGAGGATTTACAGCAAAGCCAGATAAGTCACGACTGGACGGTGGATATCGTCAGCCGCCTGTGGCGCAAGCTGGCACTTAACTGCGCAATTAATCCGCTGACGGTGTTATATGATTGTCGCAACGGCGGCTTACGTGAACACACCGACGAAGTGGCAGGCCTCTGTGCTGAGCTGAGCCAGTTACTGCAAGCGTGCGGCATGCCTGACGCCGCAACAGGCTTGCATGAGCAGGTACTAAAGGTGATCAATGCCACCGCAGCCAACTACTCATCAATGCATCAGGATGTCCGGCAAAAACGCCGCACTGAAATTGCCTACTTGATGGGCTACGTCTGTTCCGCCGCGGAACAACATCAACTGCAATTGACACAACTCAATGAGTTAAACACCCGCCTTTGCCACTACCTTGATACACATGGATTGCCCCGCCACTAGCACCACGCTACCCTCAATAGCACTTTAGCCATTACGACTTCTGCTGCCATGACTCTGCGCCAGCGTTTAGAAAACCTTCCAGTTGGCCGAAAAATGCTTGCCGCATTGCTGGTGCTCGTCATCACAGTGTTGCTGGTCGCTAACTTGACCTTTATCAGCGCGGCTTACTGGATCTCCCAACAAAGCACCGCGCCGCAAGCGATGCACACACTGGGGCGTATTATTGCCAGCCCGGTGCTGAGTGCCAAAGCATTGAGCTCCGCCACTGAAGCGCAAGCATTGCTTAAACGATTGGACGATTACCCGCCTTTGCGCGGTGCGGTGATATACGACAGCGACGGCAATAGTCTCGCGCAGTTGCAGCGCGGCGAAAAACTCGACATGCCTGAGCGCCTGGACGAACTCGACTCTTGGCGCGTGACTGAGTTTCGCAGCAACCAGTTGATTGAACTACCTCAACTGGCTGGTCGCCCTGGCCACCTCCTGTTAGTGGCCTCCAGTGAGCTTCCGGGCGCCTTCTACACCGGCACCTGGACCGCAAGCCTGTTGATTCTGATCATCAGTGCCATGCTCTGGTTTTTGGTCGCCCGGCAGATTCGCCGCCTGGTCACCAAACCGATTCGCAAGCTTGAGGAACTGTCTCGCCAAGTAACCCGCGAAGAAAACTACTCGTTGCGCGCTAAACGCGGAAACAGAGACGAGATTGGCAGCCTTGCCGATGCGTTTAATACCATGTTGATGCGCATTGAGGCACGTGAGCAGCAACTCAAGCGCGCCCGGGATGAATCACAAACAGCCTTCGATCAGGCGCAACAATTGGCGGAGGAAACCCGCCACTCGAACCGCAAACTTGAGCTGGAAGTGCAGTTTCGCAGCAAGATTGAAAAGAAACTCACCGGTTTTCAGAACTACCTCAATAGCATCATTGACTCGATGCCCTCGGCGCTTATCGCTTTGGATGACGAGCTCTATGTCACCCAATGGAATCAGGAAGCGAGCGCACTATCCGGCACTACATTGGACGAAGCCCTTAACCAGCCGGTGTTCCTGGCCTTCCCCCACCTTAAGCTGTATCTCAACCAGCTCAAGCGCACGATTGATAAGCATCAAGTCGAAAAAATCGAACGTATCACGTGGAGCCGTGATGGCCAGGCGCACCACTTCGCCCTGACCTTCTATCCGCTGACCGGGGTCAGCGGGCGGGGGGTGGTGATCCGCATCGATGACATTACTCAGCGCCTCAATCTTGAAGAAGTCATGGTCCAGTCGGAAAAAATGCTCTCCGTGGGCGGGCTGGCCGCCGGCATGGCCCACGAGATCAACAACCCGCTCGGCGCCATATTGCATAACGTGCAAAATATTCGCCGGCGCTTGTCACCCGAACTTGAGCGCAACCGTGAAATAGCGACGCAAGAGGATATTTCGCTTGAGGCCATCGACCGCTATTTGCAAGCCAGGGAAATTCCCCAGCTTCTGGGCGGGATTCAGCAGGCAGGTACACGGGCCGCGAAAATCGTCAGCCATATGCTCAGCTTCAGCCGTTTGAGCAATCGTCAACTTAGCCCCTGCAACCTGCCTGGGCTCATCGACCAGGCGCTTGAAATCGCCAGCAATGACTTCGACCTCACCGAGCGGTTCGACTTCAAAAGCCTGATTATCGAGCGTGAATTTGACCCCGCACTTGGCCCCGTTCCCGCAACCGCGAATGAGTTGGAGCAGGTGCTGCTCAACCTGTTGAAGAATGCCGCGCAGGCCATCCACCAACGCGATGATCAGCGCGTTGCGGGGAAAATCAGCTTGCGCACGCGCCTGTGTCCGCCATGGGCAATTATTGAAGTCGAAGACAACGGTGTGGGCATGCCTGAATCAGTGCGCAAACGTATCTTCGAGCCTTTTTTTACCACCAAGGAAGTCGGCCAAGGCACAGGACTGGGTTTATCCGTTTCATATTTCATTGTCACAAACAATCACAAAGGGCAGATGGAGGTACAGGCCAACAAGAATAAAGGCACCTGCTTTATTCTGCGCATACCTCTGGCAGCCCCCACGCAGGACACAGGTTTATAACCATGGGATTTCGACTTTCAAAGATTTATACACGCACCGGCGACGCTGGCGAAACCGGCTTAGCAGATGGCCGCAGAGTAGCCAAAGACCACCCCCGCATTGAAGCCATGGGCGAAATTGACACGCTAAACAGCCACATTGGCCTGTTGCTTGCCACGTTGCAGCCACTGAGCAAGCAACACCCTGGGCTGAGTGATGTGATTGCGGTACTTGAACCTTGTCAGCACCGCTTGTTCGACCTGGGTGGCGAACTGGCCATGCCCGACTATCAAGCCCTGCAACCGGCCGAGGTTGAACGCCTGGAACTGGCCATCGATCGCTGGAATGAAGTCGTGGGCCCACTGAAGAACTTCATCCTCCCGGGTGGTTCGCAGGTCGTCGCCCAGGCACATATCTGCCGAAGCCTGGCGCGCAGTGCCGAGCGGCGCTGCCAGCAGCTCAACGCACAGGAACCGATCCGCAAGGAGGGGCTGGCGTATATCAACCGTATGTCAGACCTGCTGTTCGTGGCCGCCAGAATCATCGCGCATCACCAACAGGTCAGCGAAGTACTCTGGCAGGCAGCGCCTAAGCGCGCTGACTAAGTGAACGAACTACGGCCGACGAGCTGTGCGTTGCTCAGAGCAAACTTAGCTGGCTCTGAAAGCGCCGCTCTCGGCCACTGACAGGATCAATAAAGCCGAGCGCCTGAGCCAACAGCTTCAATGGTTTGCTGTAATCATCAGGCGCGCCCGGAGCCTCTAACACCTGCGGATAAAACGGATCATTGCAGATGGGTGCGCCCAATGCGGCGAGGTGCACCCGCAACTGATGCTTCTTACCGGTCACCGGATAGAGCGCGTACAACCACTGATCCCCCAACCGCTGCGCAATTTCAATACGCGTCTCGGTGTTGGCTTCGCCTTCGACTTCCTGCATGCGAAAGAATGGCTCGCCGGGTCCGAAGCGGGTTTTGCGCAGCAACGGGAAGGTCAGCTCAGGCAATGCCTTGGCAAGTGCCTCGTAGCGCTTGAACATTTTGCGTTCACGAAACAACGCTTGATACAGACCTCGAGTTTGCACATTGGTCGAAAACAGCACCAAACCTGCGGTGTGCCGGTCAATGCGGTGCAAGGGCACAATATCCGCATTGGCAAAACGCTTGGTCAAACGCGCCTGCAAGGTTTGCTCAACATAGCCACCGGAAGGCATCACCGGTAAAAAATGCGGCTTGTCGACCACCATTAAATGCTCATCGATGTGCAAAACGCTTTCGTTGAACGGAATGACTATTTCAATCGGCACTTCACGAAAATAATGCACTCGCAACCCAGCTTGATAAGGATGCTGCAAGCCGAGCGGAACACCCTCTGCGTTGAGCACACGCCCGCGCTGAAAGCGATCAACCCAGACCTCAGGTGCAACACCGGAAAAGTGCGCGCATAAGCATTCCAGCACTGTTAACCACTGGCCTTGTGGCAAGTGGACAGTACTGGGGCGCATATTAGAAGGGGAACGGGCTTGAACAGGCATTTAGGCTCTCGACAACTGCAACAGCTGCCTATTAGGCCGCAGTCCCGTCAAGCGGTCAAAGGCCACATATCTGCTACAGCAAAATCATCGCCCAAACGATGGCGATCATAGTCAATACGACAAACTGCGCAGCACTGCCCATATCTTTGGCTTGCTTGGAGAGTGGGTGCAAATCCAGTGAAATACGGTCGACAGTAGCTTCGATCGCTGAATTAAGCAGCTCGACTATTAAGGCCAACAAGCACACGCCGATCAACACCGCACGCTCGACCTTGCTGACATCGAGCATAAAAGCAATGGGGATCAGCAACAGGTTCAGCAACACCAACTGACGAAAAGCCGCCTCGCCTTTAAAGGCTGCCAACAGGCCCGCCTGGGAATAGCCCGCAGCCTGCAAAATGCGCCGCAGGCCGGTGCGGCCCTTCAAACCACTGGCATCCGGGATCTCTACCGTCACGACTTCAAGTTTCATCGGGCAAACCTATAATCCAACGTTTATTTAGTCCAACTTGCGCAAGACATAGATACGCCACAAGGCATAGCCTGGGATGAAATCCTTATGCCCGACAATTTTAAAACCAGCTTGCCTAAACTCGGCTTCGATCGTCTCGCGGGCAATCACAAAACGGTTTTGCAGCATTGGATCACGCTCGGCATCTGGCCGTCGTGCTTCGCTGCGCTGACGTTTCCAAGCTTTATAATTGCCATCGACCCATAACGACATCACCACGGTATCGCGGGTCACGCGCTTGAATTCTTTGAGCATCGCCTGGCGGTGTTCTGGCTTGCCGATGTGGTGCATCAAACGCATTGAGAAGATGCAATCGACTGCGTTTTCACCCAGATCGATATTAAAAGCCGAGGTCTGAAAGGGCTTCACCCGGGCCACAATCTCAGGGGGCTGTCCGTGCATACCGGCATCCAGCATGTCTTGTGAATTGTCGGCGGCAAGAATCATCCGGTTGGGTTGCTCACAAAGCATCGGCCAAAAACGTCCCGCACCAGATGGCAGATCAAGCACCAGGTTAGGCTCACCCGCCATCTTCAAAGCCGCACGGGCAATTTGTACTTCACGCCAATGGGACGCGCGCCGGGAGAAACCGGTGCGGTGCTTGTTGAGGTACATATGGGCGTGTTCGCGGTCGTACTTTCCGGAGAACTCGAGCTGTATCGGCTGGGTCTTGGACATGGGTTCATCTCACTAAAATCGTGAGCGGAGGCTAACCGGCCAGTCATCATCACCCTGTTATGGCGGTGTGAAAAAAACGTGAAAAATGCCAGAACCCTTGTGGCACAAGGCGTACAAGTGATTCAGAATGTTACCCGGCGTCCCGTAGAAACACCCTGAACTCGCTGCCACTGGGTTCCCGGCTTCTTACACTCACCCGCCAGCCCTCGTGAAAGCAAATGCGTTTAACCAAGGACAAACCAAGACCTAAACCTTCGCCTCGCGCCTGCTGGCCACGGACAAAAGGCTGGAACATTTTCTCATGCTGCTCAAGGGGAATACCTATGCCGCTGTCTTCGACGCAAAAGCCATCTGCCATCAAACGCAAGCGCACGCCGCCGCTCTCGGTGTAGTGCAAGGCATTACGCAGTAAATTGGACATGACGGTGCGCAAGAATGTCAGGTTGTAGCGGGTCTCATCCGCGCCCTCATCGACCATTTCAAATAGCAGGCCCTTTTCCCTGATCATCGCGCCCCAGCGCGCGCCTTGCTCCTGCGCCACTACCGCTAATGTTGCGCTGCCACCCTCAATGGATTGATTGCTCGTCGAGCGGGCCAATAGCAGGAATGTTTGCACCAATGAGCTCATTTCATCGGTCGCCCGCTTAATCCGTTCGACTTTTTCCAGCTGTCGCGGGTCGAGGTTTGTGGCTACATCCAACAACTCACAGGATGAGTTGATCACCATCAACGGCGTGCGCAGTTCGTGACTGACATCGCTGGTGAACAACTGCTCGCGCTCCAGGGAGTTACGCAACTGCCCCAGCGTGCTGTCAAAAGCCTTGGCCAGATGCCCGACCTCATCATCGGCATAATCGGGGGCAATATCGGGGGCAAGGTGGTGTAACTGATCGCGGTGACGTACCTGATTCGCCAAGCGCACGACCGGCGCGACGATTCTGCGCGCCAGCCACAAACCGAGTATCCAGGCCAGAATCACACTGAGCACAAAACCCGCCAGAACGGCGTGATAAAGCGCGGTTTCGCGCTCTTCAAATTCATGCTGTTCTTGCACCAAAAAATAACCTTGCCCATTAATACTGCGCTTAAACACATAAAAAGCGTCAGTATCATCCACCGACTCAGAGAACCCTTCTTCCGCCTTGATAAACCGGTCTGGCACTGCATAGCGTGGCATATCTGTGGCAAAAAACTGCGTGCGCGAATCCAGTCTCGGCGGCAAGCCGTTGGCGAGATCATGCTGTAAAACCCCGAGCAACTCTTCATCAAGCTCCTGCGAAACCAAGTTCTCCTCAATGAAGTGAACAACTGCAACGATGCTTAACGAAAAAAAACCACTGACACAAAACGTCATCAGCACGAAGGCAATAACAATGCGCCGCAGCAGCGGTTGTTTAGACACCATCAGCGGACTCCGCAAGCCGGTATCCGACGCCGTGAATGGTATGCAGCAAGGGTTTGTCGAAGGGTTTATCGAGTACCTGGCGCAACTGGTGAATATGGCTGCGCAAGCTGTCGCTGTCTGGGCAGTTGTCCCCCCATAAGGTTTCTTCCAGCACCTCACGGCGAACCACCGCCGGGCTTTTTTGCATCAGCACAGCCAGTAGTTTCAAACCCAAAGGATTCAGCTTCAGCGGTTGGTTGGCGCGGGAGATGTACAGCGTGTCGAGGTCATAGACCAAGTCACCCACTTGCATCTGCCGCTTACGGCTGCCATGACTGCGACGCAATACAGCTTCAATCCGCGCGACCAGTTCAGACAATGCAAAGGGCTTGAGCAGGTAATCATCTGCACCAACGCCCAAGCCTTGTAGACGGTCATCCAGCGCATCACGGGCAGTGAGCATGATCACCGGAGTCTCGCTGCGCGCATCTTCGCGAAGGCGTTTACACAGCTGATAGCCATCCATGCCCGGCAGCATGATATCCAGCACAATCAGGTCGTAGTGCTCAGTCACTGCCAAATGCAAACCACTGACCCCATCCTGTGCACAATCGACCGTATAGCCTTTCAGGGTTAGATAGTCCATGACATTGGCGAGGATGTCCCGGTTGTCTTCAACCACAAGAATACGCATCTTGATTGTGCCCTCCGGGCCAGGCTGTAGAAATTTTAAGGGCCTATTAAACACCAATATTCGCGCCATGGTCGATGTGCTGCACCTGCTGGCCCCGTTTATCCAGGCAGGCACCTTGATCACCTCACGTTTCTTTCACATGCTTATGACATCGGGATCACAGTGGCTCAGTAGAATGCAGCGCATTATTGCGATGCGCGACAGGATGAAATCCATGAACTCCACTGCCCCCACTGGTTCAAGGCCATTCAATCTTTACCTTGGCTTTGGCGTGCCCTTATTGATAATGGCGGTGTTGCTCATCGCAGATCCGACTGCGCTTGATTTTGCCCTGGAGAAATTAGCGTACAGTCCGGGCGATGGTTTTATCGGCAAACACAGCTACTGGCTCGAGGACATTTTGCATGACCGGGCCAAGCAGGCAATCATTCTCATAGGCCTGTTGACCATTGTTTCGTTCATCGCCAGTTTGGCGTTCAAGCGCCTGCACCACCTGCGTCGCCCGCTGGGCTACATGGTGATGGCACTGGCACTGTCAACCAGCTTCGTTACCCCGTTGAAGGCCTTGACTGGCGTGCATTGCCCTTGGAGCTTGACTGAGTTTGGCGGCACGGAAATTTACACCCCACTACTCAGTGAACGCGCGCCCACCGAGAAGCCAGGTCGGTGCTGGCCTGGCGGTCATGCCACAGCCGGCTTCGCTTGGTTCGCCTTGTTTTTCGTGCTGCGTGACCGGCGGCCCAAGCTTGCCAAAGCAGCTCTGATCTTCACGTTGACGCTGGGCACGGTATTTTCTGTGGGGCGCATGCTGCAGGGCGCACACTTTTTTTCACATAACCTGTGGACGGCATTGTTCTGCTGGATTATCAGCCTTGGCAGCTACTGCATCGTGCTTTACAGGCCTGCAGCAGCTACAAAGCAGCCCCTTGGCGCGCCGTTTCAATCCAGTACAAACACAGCGACAGAGTAATCAGCGAGCCGACTGTCGACAGCAGAATACTGCTGGAGACGACAGCGGCATCACGGCGATAAAACTCGGCAAGCATGAAAGGCCCGGTCCCGGTGGGCAGAGCGGCCAATAACACTGCAGACATCGCCCATAACGGCGGCAACTGGAACACCCAGAACGCCAGAATCCAAACCAGCAATGGATGTAAAAAAAGCTTGAGCAGCACCAGTGGAATGCTGCCCTGACTTTCTCCTGATTGCTTGTGGGCCAGGAACAAGCCCAGTGAGATCAGCGCACAAGGCGCGGTGGCATTACTTAACAAGGTTAGAAATGAATGCACTGCTTCAGGTAAGGGCACAGCTGAATAGGCCCAGACGCCGCCGAGGATCGGGGAAATAACCAGCGGATTTTTTGCCAGCGCCAAAGCCACTTTGCGCACCGCGCGCAGCATGTTTTTTTCGCCTTGCAACGCCACCTCAATGCACACCACTGACAAGGCAAAAAGCACGCAAATGACGATCAAACTGGCGATCAGGGCAGGCTCCAAACCATCATCACCAAACACCAGCAAACACAACGGAATGCCCATATACCCTGTGTTGGCGTAAGACGCACTGAGCCCTTGGATGCTGGCGTCGGCGAGGTCTCGCGACTTACCCATGCGCCAGATCACAGTCGCAATAAACAGGACCATGGTGCCCAAGGTGTAAACCAGAATGAATTTGGGCTGCCAAATATGCGACCACACAGCGGTAGCGGTGGCCTCAAACAGCATGGCCGGCAAGCAGAGCCAGACCACCATGCGGTTAATTTCCGACGCGGCATCGGGCCCTAGCAACTTAAGTTTCCGGCATCCAAACCCAGCCAAGATAAGGGCAAAAATTGGCAGGATCACACTCAACACTGACGCCATGGGAATACAGTTCTCTTACTAAAAATGAGTGGCCTACAGACGCAGCGGCCAAAACAACACCTGAATCGAAGATGTGCAAAGTCAGGCTGGGGTTTCTAACGCAGTCCGATATAACGCAGCGACTAGATCGGTCTGCGTGACTATGCCCATTAACACTTTATTTTCACCGAGTACCGGCATGCGATGCTCAACCGATGAACCCAAGCTTTCAAGCAAATAGGACACCGGCCACTCGGCTCTGCAGGTCAACACGTTGCGTTGCATGATCTGCTCACAGGTGTCTTGAGCATCGGCTGTGGCCACTACATCGTGCAAGTTCAACATACCTTGAAGCTGCTTGTTTTGATTGATGACGGGCAGCGCATTCAAGCGATGTTCAAGCAAGATCGAGAGGGCCTCGCTGATCGGCGTTTGCGGATTAACGCTGATGACATCACCCGACATGATATCCACGCACCGAATCTCGCCAAAGCGACGACGGTAAGCACGCTCTTCGGTTTGCCGAAGAATTTCCTCAAGGTCATCGCGGGCAATATCGAGCAGTTCACCGCGCGCGCGTAGCACCGCATCAAGATCGTCCGGGGTAAATCCGACGCGATCACGAGGTAGCGCGTCAGTGGTTTTATGCGGGTTCTGGTGATCGCTCACGCGGTGGGGATAACGACGGTGCAACAGGTTATTGAACAGCAAAGCGATTAACAACATCGCCGCCGCGTTAATGGCCACAGGGTAAACCACAAAGTGATAGCCCATCTGCGCAACGGGTTCTCCCGCCAAAACGGCCGACAACGCCACAGCGCCGCCAGGTGGATGCAGGCAGCGCAAGGCGAACATCACGGCAATTGCCAGGCCGCCCGCTAAACCCGCCACCCAGCCACTGTGCCCCAACCAACGTGCGCAACTAACACCAACCAGCGCCGAGACAATGCAGCCACCGAGAATTGACCAAGGTTGTGCCAGCGGGCTTGAAGGCACCGCAAATAGCAATACCGCGGATGCCCCCATCGGCGCAATCAACCACAAACCGGACTCGCCGAGGACCGAATGACAAAACCAGGCGGTGAACGACAAACCCAAGAAAGCCCCCAGGCAACTGAAGGCCTGCTGACTTTTACTGATTGCCATGGGTGCGGGCCAGAATGATCGCAGCCACGCTTTAGTACTACTCACAACCTGGCACCTCAGTAAAAAAACATAACCTGCGTAGCCTCAAAGGAACGCGTAATGAATGTGATTATTGTGGCCAAAAGGCGCGAATCCCAGCGACGCCCTGTGCGCCCAACTGGCGTGCGCGCAAGGCGTCTTGAGGCCCCACACCGCCCAACAAATAGACTGGTAACTGCGCTGCAGCCACTAATGTTTCAGCCTGCTGCCACCCCAAAGGCTGTGCTTCAGGATGGGTCTGGGTGGCCTGCAATGGCGAGAGCGTAGCGAAATCAACGCCCAGCTTTTGAGCCAGCAGAAGCTCCTCAGCCGAGTGACAAGAGGCCGCGAGCCAGCGTTCAGGCGGAATCGGCCGCTCACCGGAAGCAAGCTGATGCAATTGCTTGGACGTCAGATGCCAACCCGCAGCCGGGAAGTCGCTGAGCCACTCCAAAGGTCCTTTGAGCATAAGCTGCGCACGGCCTGTACAAAGGCCAACCGCGTCGAGGGCCAGGTCACGATACTGCGGATCAAACATGGCCGGCGCACGCAGCTGAAGCAAACGCACACCACCGTCCACGGCGCGCTTGATACCACGCAGCAGTTCACCCGTCTCCAGGCCCTCTGGAGTAATAAGGTAGTGCTCAGGAAGCCGTGCGGCAGCGACGATCGGTTTGTTCGCCGCCGGAAACTCATACTCCAGCAACTGCTTATTCGTCACCCATTGCAAAGGCTGTCCTTCGATCCCCTGTGGTTCGCCCTGAAACGCGGTGACATCCCATACATCGAGCAGAATCTGCTTGTCTGGATAGTCGTGGCGAATCTGGATCAGCGGTTGCGCAGCGGTCGGCACGATACCCAGCTCTTCGCTCAGCTCACGGGCAAGCGCAGCCTCAATGGCTTCGCCCGCCTCGACCTTGCCGCCGGGAAACTCCCATAAACCACCTTGATGTTGCTCATCGGCACGTTTGGCGATGAGAATTCGGCCGTCATTTCCACGAATGACTGCAGCGGCAACATGTACGCGTTTCACCCAAAATCTTCCTCTTGTGCAGCTGTGTACCAGCCCTGAAAGGCTGACCAATTGTAGATGGTCTCGACATAGGCTTGGGCCTCGGGCGGCAGCTCAACCTGATAGCTGCGCAGACGACTGGCTACAGGCGCATAAAAGGCATCGGCAGCGCTTGGTTGACCAAACAGAAAGTCTCCACCTTGACCAAATCTCGCCCGGCACTCTGCCCACACAGCACACACCTGCTGGATATCGGCAACAGCGTCTGCAGGGACTTCGGCTAAAGGCTTATTGCGCTGCAGATCCATTGGCATATGCGTACGCAAACCGACGAAACTGCTGTGCATTTGCGCACAGACGCTGCGGGCAACGGCGCGTGCATAAGTGTCCCGGGGCCAGAGTTGTGGATACAGCTCAGCGAGGTATTCGATGATCGCCAAGGAGTCCCACACCGGCCCTTGCGCCGTTTTCAACAGCGGAACTTTACCGGTTGGCGAATGCTCTGCAATACGCTGAGCTGTATCGGGCTTGTTCAGCGCGATAATGACCTCAGTGTATTCAGTACCGGCCAGCTCAAGCGCCAGCGCAGCACGCAAAGACCAAGAAGAGTAGCGTTTATCACCTACGACTAATTGCAGCGTCATCTGAGTTCTCCGGCAAATCATTGCAGGCTTGCTTCAGACGCAGGAACAAGCATCTATCCCTGCGTCTGACATAGGGCGTTTTGATCAGGTGCGGTATTCCGCATTGATCTTGACGTACTCGTGCGATAAATCAGTTGTCCAGATGGTTTCACTGCTCGGGCCGCGACCCAGCTCAATACGGATGGTGATTTCCGCTTCAGCCATCACCGCCGAACCCTGCTCTTCGGTGTAGGAGGCTGCACGGCACCCTTTGCTGGCAATACAGACATCACCGAGGAATACATCAATCTTGCTTACATCCAGCTGCGCAACGCCTGCCCGGCCTACGGCCGCCAGGATACGTCCCCAGTTTGGATCCGAGGCGAACAGCGCGGTTTTGATCAGGGGTGAATGCGCAACGGCGTAACCCACATCCAAGCACTCTTGATGCGTTGCGCCGCCATTCACTGCAACTGTCACAAACTTGGTCGCACCTTCACCGTCACGGACAATGGCTTGGGCGACTTCCATGCATACCTCGAACACCGCCTGCTTCAATGCCGCAAAATATGCGCCACTGGCTTGGGTGATCTCATCCAGCGCGGCTTTGCCGGTTGCCACCAGCATGCAGCAGTCATTCGTCGAGGTGTCACCATCAATGGTAATGCGATTGAACGACTTGTTCGCTGCATCACGCAACAGGTCTTGCAGCACGCCCTGGGCAACTTTAGCGTCGGTGGCGATATAACCAAGCATGGTCGCCATATTCGGCTTGATCATGCCAGCGCCCTTGCTGATACCGGTGACCGTGACTGTAACGCCTTCATGCACAAACTGACGGCTTGCACCTTTAGGCAAAGTATCAGTGGTCATGATGCCAGTTGCCGCATCCGCCCAGTTGTTTTCCGAAAGATTATCGAGCGCCGCTTGCAGGGCCGCCTCAATCTTCTCAACCGGTAGCGGCTCACCAATCACACCGGTTGAGAACGGCAATACCGACTGTTCATCGACACCGGCAAGCGCTGCCAGCTTGGCACAGGTGCGCGCGGCGTTTTCCAACCCCGCTTCACCGGTGCCGGCGTTGGCATTGCCAGTATTGGTGAGCAGATACCGCACTGGGCCGAGCACACGCTTTTTCGCCAGGATAACCGGCGCTGCGCAAAAGGAGTTGAGGGTGAAGACCCCGGCAACGCTTGAGCCTTCAGCGCAGCGCATGACGACAACATCTTTTCGCCCAGGACGCTTGATACCGGCGCTGGCGATTCCCAGTTCGAAGCCTGCAACCGGGTGCAGGGTAGACAGCGGGCCAAGACCTACAGCCATGAATAAACTCCTTGAGATGTTGAGGCGTCACGCCATTTGTTAGTAGATGGTAAAACGCCGCGATCGGTTCAACCGGTCGCGGCGTTTCGGGTCAATCAAACCATTGCCTTCACCCTGTCCAGCCAGCGGCCAGCCAAGGTGATATCGATTAGCCTAACTGCCCGTGGCAATGCTTGTATTTCTTACCCGATCCGCAAGGGCATGGCTCGTTACGCCCGATCTTCTGATCAGCACGCACCGGCGCGGTCGCCACGGCAGTATCGTCTTGCGGCGCAACCTCTGGCTCATCGAGACCTGAGGCTTCAGCATGCTGGAACTGCATGCGTGCAGCCATGGTTTCAGCTTCACGGCGCAGACGCTCTTCTTCCTCAGCCGGATCTTCACGACGAACCTGCACATGCGAAAGCACGCGGATGGTGTCGCGCTTGATCGAATCAAGCAGCTCCTGGAACAAGGTGAACGACTCGCGCTTGTACTCTTGCTTCGGGTTCTTCTGAGCGTAACCGCGCAAGTGAATACCGTGACGCAAATGATCCATGGTCGACAGGTGGTCTTTCCACAAGTCATCCAGCACACGCAGCAGGATCTGTTTTTCGAAGGTCCGCAGCGCTTCGGCGCTGGCTTGTTCTTCCTTCTCGTTGTACGCCGCGATCAGCTCCTGAAGAATCCGCTCACGCAGGGTTTCTTCATAGAGTTTGTGGTCATCATCCAACCACTGCTGGATCGGCAGGTTGATGCCGAAGCCCGTGTAAATCGCTGACTCAAGGCCAGTGACATCCCACTGCTCAGGCAACGACTGCGGTGGAATATGCTCGTTGATGGTGCTTTCCAGAACCTCCTTGCGGAACTCCTCGATGGTTTCACCAATTTCGTCCGAGGCCAACAGCGTATTACGCATGTGATAAATCACTTTACGCTGTTCGTTTGCCACGTCATCGAACTCGAGCAGTTGCTTACGCATGTCGAAGTTACGGCCTTCAACCTTACGCTGCGCTTTCTCAATGGCGTTGCTGACCATACGGTGCTCGATCGCTTCGCCTTGCTGCATGCCCAGGGCTTTCATGAAGTTCTTCACCCGGTCAGAGGCGAAGATGCGCATCAAGCTGTCCTCAAGCGACAGATAGAAACGGCTCGAACCTGGATCACCCTGACGGCCTGAACGACCGCGCAACTGATTGTCGATACGGCGCGATTCATGACGCTCAGAAGCGATCACATGCAAACCGCCCGACTCGATTACCGCTTGGTGACGCTTCTGCCAGTCGGCCTTAACCTGGGCAATCTGCTCATCGGTTGGGTTTTCAAGCGCAGCCACTTCAACTTCCCAGTTACCGCCCAACAGAATGTCGGTACCGCGACCCGCCATGTTGGTGGCGATGGTCAGCGCGCCTGGTCGGCCGGCCTGAGCAATGATTTCGGCTTCTTTTTCGTGGAACTTGGCGTTGAGAACCTTGTGCTCGATGCCTTGCTTTTCGAGCAGGGCTGACATGTATTCAGACGTCTCAATCGAAGCGGTACCCACCAGAATCGGCCGCCCCTGCGCCTGGCACTCCTGGATATCCGCGACGATAGCCGCATACTTCTCTTCTTGAGTCAGATACACCAAGTCATTGAAGTCTTTACGTGCCAGCGCACGGTTGGTCGGGATAACCATGACTTCGAGGCCGTAAATCTGATGGAACTCGAACGCTTCAGTGTCAGCCGTACCGGTCATGCCGGACAGCTTGTTATACAACCGGAAGTAGTTCTGGAAGGTAGTCGACGCAAGCGTCTGGCTTTCAGCCTGAATGTTCAGACCTTCTTTTGCTTCAATAGCCTGATGCAAGCCTTCAGACAAACGACGACCCGGCATGGTCCGGCCAGTATGCTCATCGATGAGCAACACCTGATCGTTCTGCACGATGTATTCGACGTTACGGTGGAACAGTTTGTGCGCACGCAGGCCAGCATAAACGTGCGTCAGCAGGCCAAGGTTGTGTGCCGAGTACAGGCTTTCGCCTTCAGCAAGCAGACCGGCCTGGGTCAGAATGTCCTCGATAAACTGGTGACCCTGTTCATTGAGCTCAACCTGACGGGTTTTTTCATCAACGGTGTAGTGACCTTCTTTGGTCACAACGCCTTCTTCTTCCTCGACATGCAGCTCAAGTCGTGGGATCAGGTTGTTGATCTCAACGTACATCTTTGAGCTGTCTTCAGCCTGACCAGAGATGATCAGCGGGGTACGGGCTTCGTCGATCAGGATCGAGTCGACTTCGTCGATTACGGCGAAGTTGAGTTCACGCTGAAACTTGTCTTCAAGGCTGAACGCCATGTTGTCGCGCAGGTAATCGAAACCGAATTCGTTGTTGGTGCCGTAAGTGATGTCAGAGGCGTATGCCGCACGCTTTTCATCTGGCGGCATAAAAGGGGTAACGATTCCTACGGACAAACCAAGGAATTCGTACAGTGGACGCATCCAGTTGGCGTCACGACGGGCCAGGTAATCGTTGACCGTGACCACATGCACGCCCTTACCGGCCAATGCATTGAGGTAAACAGCCAGTGTCGCCACCAGTGTTTTACCTTCACCCGTACGCATTTCGGCAATTTTGCCTTCATGCAAGGTCATGCCACCGATCAACTGCACGTCAAAGTGACGCATACCCATAACCCGCTTACCGGCCTCACGGGCCACGGCAAAGGCTTCAGGCAACAGCTGATCGAGCGTGTCACCTTTGGCTAAACGAGCCTTGAATTCTTCGGTCTTGGCACGCAGTTGCTCATCCGAGAGGGCAAGCAGCTGCTCCTCGAAGCCGTTAACGGACTGAACCGCCTTGAGCATGCGCTTAACCTCACGCTCATTCTTGCTTCCAAAGAGTTTTTTCAACAAAGGCGCAAACATATCGACAGGTTCTTCCCACACGTATGGATGGAGGGCGATCCAAAAACCGCCCATGCAGCCCTAATGGCTGCGTGCGAAGGGGGCATTCTACCCGGAAACGCAGATGATGAAAGCGGCGTTATTCGACGCCACTTACACGAGCGATGTAGCTGGAAGGGTTTACCACTCGACCCAGCTTGGTAACTTCGAAGTGCACATGATAACCCGTAGAGCGTCCGGTGCTGCCAACTAGAGCGATTGTTTGCCCACGTTTGACCAGATCACCGACTTGTACAATGTTGCGTTTATTATGCCCGTACAGGGTTGTGTAGCCATCGGCATGGCTAATCTCAACTACATTACCATACCCGTTTTTACGCCCGGAAAAGGTCACGACACCCGCCGCGACAGAAACTACGGGGCTTCCGGCCTTGGCGGCAAAATCAACGCCCTTGTGCACGCTACCGCGCCCGGTCAATGGGTCCGTGCGGCGGCCAAAGGGTGAAGACACATAACCCTGCAAGACTGGACGGCCCGCCAAATATTCAGCTTCATTAAGGCGACGCTCGGCCAATAGCTGCTCAAGCACCTCTAGCTGCTGCTCACGACTGTCGAGCTGCAGAGCCAGGTCATCCAAGGTACTCATAAACGCGGGTGGCGCGTAGGCAGCACTGTCATAGGGATCTTCAGGACCGCCCTGGCCCACGTTTAACGAAAAGTCGAACTCGCTTGAGTCAATGTCTGCCAATTCGGTCAGACGTTCCCCCAGCGCATCCAGACGGGTCAAACGCGCCTGAAGCTCGGCGACATAGACGGCAAAAGCATCGAGTTGGCGTTGCGCATCAACCCGCACAGCGCCGACCTCGGCTCGCTGTTCATCGAGTGCCTGATTAATTATTTGGCTGTCATCGTGGGCCACCACCTCGGCTTCGGGTGACATCCACACACCGACAAAGGTGCCAAGACTGAGCGAAACGCCCACCAACATAAATAGTCCCGCCACCAGCCACCTTAAATCGAGGCTCAATGTCCGGGCAGCGCCATGGCGCCGACTTAATAAAATGATTTGCACGACTTCCCCTTTTGGTGGAGCCCAAGTCGGTAGCAGCATTTCTGCTACCATGGCGGTTCCACAAACGTAGGCGTCCAGCCATGACTTTTCGTCCGTTGCCAGCTAAGGCCCCCGCCGCACTATTGCGCGAAGCGAAGCCCTTGCAAGCCTTGTTTAATCAAGCTCAGCGGCTTGATCAATTACAGCGCTTGCTTGAAAGCCAGCTCCAACCTGCTGCCCGAGAACACTGTCATGTAGCGACGTGGCGAGAAGGTTGTTTGCTTCTTATTGTCACTGATGGCCACTGGGCCACCCGACTGCGTTATCAGCAAAAGCGACTGCTGAAACAATTGCAGTCGCTCGAAGCGTTCGCGACATTAACTAAGATTCACTTCAAGGTGCAACCGCCAACAGTCGAAAGGCGTGCGCAAGGTCGCACAATCATCCTTTCGGACAGTGCTGCCGAGCATATTCAGTCCACGGCCGACGGCATCAGCGACCCGTCATTACGCGCAGCGTTAGAGCGACTCGCCAAGCACACCAAAGCTGCTGACTGAGCGTACTTGCCGAACGGGCTGGCAGTGCCCCTTGCAAAAAATCTAATAAAAAAGGCCACCGTTGGGTGGCCTTAAGCATAAAGCGGAGAGTGTTCGGTTTAACCCGCAGCCACTGGACGCATGTAGGAAATCGGCGCGTTCTTCGGATCATCAAAGGTCACGGTTTCCCAGGCATCCGGCTGCGCAATCAATTCGCGCAACAAACGGTTGTTCAGGGCGTGTCCGGATTTGAAACCACGGAACTCACCAATCAAGCTGTTACCCAGCAGGTAGAGATCGCCGATCGCATCGAGAATCTTATGTTTAACGAACTCGTCCTCATAACGCAGGCCGTCTTCGTTCAACACGCGGTTTTCATCGACCACGATGGCGTTATCTACACTGCCGCCGAGTGCCAGGTTCTGCGAACGCAGGAACTCGATGTCGCGCATGAAACCAAATGTTCGTGCACGACTGACTTCCTTAACAAAGGAGGTGCTAGAGAAGTCAACGCTTGCCATTTGCGTACGGTCACGGAAAACAGGGTGATCGAAATCGATTTCGAAACTCACCTTGAACCCTTCAAATGGTACGAAGGTGGCGCGCTTGTCGCCCTCCTCCACAGTCACTTCACGAATGATCCGGATGAATTTCTTAGCCGCGTCCTGCTCTTGCAGGCCAGCGGATTGAATCAGGAAGACAAAAGGACCTGCACTGCCGTCCATGATCGGTACTTCGGATGCAGAGAGTTCGACGTAGGCGTTATCGATGCCCAGGCCTGCCATGGCCGAAAGCAAGTGCTCTACCGTATCAACCTTGACGTCACCATTCACCAGAGTGGTTGACATGGTGGTTTCACCGACGTTGCACGCCCGCGCAGCAATTTCTACGACAGGGTCTAAGTCGGTACGTCGGAACACGATACCAGTGTCCACAGGTGCCGGCTTCAGGGTCAGGTAAACCTTTTCCCCCGAATGCAGGCCGACGCCAGTGGCGCGGATAATGTTCTTTAAGGTGCGTTGTCTGATCATGTCTCTGGCCGCTATAGCGCTAGTTGCGAATTGTTTTCAACAATGGCCGGCGATGATAGCAGAACCGGCCTTTGCTGAATACCAATCACCCTAATGCTCCTGATACATTTCATTAATCGGCCTGACGGCGCAGAAAAGCAGGGATGTCCAGATAGTCCAGATCGTCCTGCGGATTCAACTTCGCTGCAGTCGCAGCACCGTGGCTCTGACGCTGAACGGTTGGACGCTCATAGTCTTTGTAGTTAACGCTTTGCTCACGCGGTGCTGCCGTAGCAGCTGGGGCCGACTGGGTAGCCGAAGGTGCTGAAACTGGCGCTGAACTGACCTGCATGGTGTTGTCGATAACCTTGACCGGCTTCTCGATTTTGGCACCCAGGCCCGTGGCAACCACAGTCACGTGCAGCTCATCGCGCATATCCGGGTCGATCACGGTGCCCACTTTAACGGTGGCGTGCTCGGACGCGAATTGCTCAATGATGTTACCCACGTCGGAGTACTCACCCAATGACAGGTCAGGACCGGCGGTAATGTTAACCAGGATGCCACGCGCGCCCTGCAGGTTTACATCTTCCAGCAGTGGGTTGCGAATTGCCGCTTCAGTGGCTTCACGAGCGCGGTTCGGACCACTGGCGCAACCAGTGCCCATCATCGCCATGCCCATCTCGCTCATCACGGTTTTAACGTCAGCAAAGTCGACGTTGATCATACCTGGACGCTTGATGATGTCGGAGATACCGCGCACGGCACCGGCCAGTACATCGTCAGCCTTAGCGAAAGCCGACAGCAAGCTGGCATCTTTGCCGAGGATGGTCAGCAGTTTTTCATTAGGAATGGTGATCAGCGAGTCAACGCTCTGCGACAGAGAACGGATGCCCTCTTCAGCAATTTGCATACGCTTGCGGCCTTCGAACGGGAACGGACGCGTTACAACAGCAACGGTCAGAATCCCCATTTCTTTGGCGACTTCTGCGATCACAGGAGCAGCGCCGGTGCCGGTACCGCCACCCATCCCCGTGGTGATGAAGACCATGTCAGTGCCCTGCAGCACTTCAGCGATACGCTCGCGGTCTTCCAAAGCAGCCTGACGGCCAACTTCAGGATTAGCACCCGCACCCAGGCCTTTAGTCACGCCAGTGCCGAGTTGCAGGACGGTGCGCGCACCAATGTTCTTCAACGCCTGAGCGTCGGTGTTAGCGCAAATGAATTCAACGCCTTCAATGTTACTGACGCACATGTGGTTTACGGCATTGCCGCCACCGCCACCGACACCGATAACTTTGATAACTGCGCTCTGCGGGATGTTATCTACGAGTTCGAACATTTTCCCTCTCCTTTACACTCTAGTTTTATAACGCCTACTGCACACGCTTTAACAACCACTGAACACTCAGAAGTTGCCCTGTACCCAACGCTTCAAACGCTCAAGTACCGGTTCTTTCTTGTCGTCGCTGTAACCACTGCTGCCCAGCGAAGACATGGATACGCCGTCGGCCTGCTTCTGCAGCCCGTACAGCAACAGGCCAACACCTGTTGAATAAATCGGGTTACGCACCACATCACCCAGCCCTTTAACGCCCTGAGCAACACCCAGGCGCACGGGCATGTGGAAAATTTCTTCGGCCAGCTCTACCGCACCTTCCATCTTCGAGGTGCCGCCCGTCAGGACGATGCCCGCTGGAATCAGGTCCTCATAACCGCTGCGGCGCAGCTCGGCCTGAATCAAGGTGAACAGTTCGTCATAACGCGGCTCGACCACCTCAGCCAGGGTTTGGCGAGACAAGTCACGGGGGGCACGATCACCCACGCTTGGCACTTTGATGGTTTCACCAGGCCCCGCCAGCTTGGCCAAGGCACAGGCATAACGAATCTTGATTTCTTCGGCGTACTGCGTCGGGGTGCGCAGTGCCATGGCGATGTCGTTGGTGACTTGATCTCCCGCAATCGGGATGACCGCGGTGTGGCGGATTGCACCTTCAGTGAAGATGCAGATGTCAGTCGTACCACCACCGATATCAACCAGGCACACACCCAGCTCTTTCTCGTCGTCAGTCAGCACGGCATAGGCCGAAGCCAGTTGTTCGAGGATGATGTCATCCACCTCAAGGCCGCAGCGACGCACGCACTTTTCGATGTTCTGAGCGGCATTCACTGCACAGGTGACCACATGAACCTTGGCCTCAAGACGTACGCCTGACATACCCAGTGGCTCACGAACACCCTCCTGGTTGTCGATCACGTAATCCTGCGGCAAGGTGTGCAGCACCCGCTGATCGGCCGGGATAGCGACCGCCTGGGCGGCATCCAGCACACGTTCAAGGTCAGCGCGGCTCACTTCGCGATCACGGATAGCGACGATGCCGTGTGAGTTGAGGCTGCGAATGTGATTACCTGCAACACCGACGAATGCCGAGTGAATCCGGCAACCCGCCATCAGCTGCGCCTCTTCTACCGCGCGCTGGATCGACAGCACTGTCGACTCGATATTAACCACCACGCCCTTCTTCAGGCCGCGAGATGGATGCGTACCGATACCGACGATCTCCAATTGGCCGTCTGGGGTAACTTCGCCCACCAGCGCCACCACTTTAGAGGTGCCTATGTCGAGGCCAACGATCATCTTGCCACTCTCAACGTTTGCCATGTGTATTGCCTTCTCCTGATTCACTGCACAGCAGCGGTTTCTGCCGCCGTGGGCGCGTCCGGCTGACGCCACGCAACGGCCAGGCCGTTGGAGTAACGCAGATCGATACGCGCGATATTCGCGATTTGCTCTTTCAATTCTTTGTCGTAAATGGCAATAAAGCGGCGCATTTTCTCGACGAGGTGATCACGCCCTAACAGCAGCTCGACCCCCTGTGATGTCACTAAAAACCAGCTTCCGCGCTCACGCAGTTCAAGCCGTGCAACTGAAAATCCCATCGGCCGCAACATCTGGCTCAGCACCTGGTATTGCTGCATAACCCGTTGTTGCGCACGCTTAGGACCGTACAACTGCGGTAAATGTTCGTAATGCGCCAATTCTTCTGGTGCGAAGGCCTGACCCTGGTTGTTCAGCAGCGAGCCATCACCCCAGCGGGCAATCGGCATTTGCTCTTCAAGGCTGACCACAATCTGGTCTGGCCACACCCGACGGACCGCAGCACTGGCAATCCAGGGCATTTGTTCCAGCTCGTGGCGCATGCCCGTTAAATCGACACTGAAGAACTTCGCCTTGATGTAGGGCGCGATTCGCTGCTGAACCGCTTTCTGGCTGACATAGCTCAGATCACCCTCAACGCTGACCTTGGCAATTGGCCGATCGGCGTAAGGCATCAGGCGTACTGACAGCTCATATGCACCAAAGCCCAGCGCCAGCAGCAGCAACGGCCACGTCAGGCGCTTGAGGATGGTCAGATTCGGTTTGCGCAAGCGCGAACCCAACGGCTCCTTATCCACCAAACGGCTGGCACCGCGTTGCGCAGGCTTACCGCGCACGGGGGCACGGGTCGTTCCTGGCTGATGGCGGGCAATGGCGTTCATGACTTAACCCCGAGCCTCAATACTGTCGGCCAAAATCGCCAACACCAACTGTTGGAAATCCAAACCGGCGGCTTGCGCAGCCATAGGCACCAAACTGTGATCGGTCATGCCCGGAACCGTATTCACCTCAAGCAACCAAAACTTGCCACTGGCATCTTGCATCACATCCGCCCGCGCCCAACCCTGCACACCTACGGCCTCACAAGCGCGCTCGGTGAGGGTTTTAAGCTCGTCTTCCTTGGCCGCATCCAGACCGCTTGGAATGCGGTACTGAGTATCGTTGGCCAGGTACTTGGCGTCGTAGTCGTAGAAACTATGCGGGGTGCCCAAGCCAATCGGTGGCAGCACCTGTCCACGCAAGGTGGCGATGGTGTATTCAGGGCCGTGGACCCACTGCTCGACCAGAACCTGGCTGTCGTACTGACAAGCGTCTTGCCACGCAGCGACCAACTCATCTGCACTGTTGACCTTGGCCATGCCAATACTCGAACCCTCGTGCGCTGGCTTGACGATCAGCGGGAATCCCAGATCGCGGGCTGCGGCCTGGCAGTCTTCAACACTGGCCAATACGGCGTGACGCGGTGTCGGTAAACCCAGGCTCTGCCAAACTTGTTTAGTGCGCAGTTTGTCCATTGCCAATGCCGATGCAAGGATGCCGCTGCCGGTGTAAGGAATACCTGCGCACTCGAGCAAACCCTGCATGCTGCCGTCTTCACCGCCACGGCCGTGAAGAACAATGAAGGCTCGGTCGATTTTTTCGTTGAGCAAGCGTTGCAGCAAGTCATCGCCTACATCGATACCAAAGGCATCGACCCCGGCGGCTTGCAATGCTTTAAGCACGGCATTGCCCGATTTCAGTGAAACCTCGCGCTCTGCGCTCTTGCCACCAAACAACACAGCAACACGGCCGAATGCGCTAACCGGCAGCTCTGACTTCAAAACACTCATTTCGACTTACCTGCAGACGCGCTAAACAGTGGGCTCTTGAGCAGTTGTGGAGCCAAGCCACCGATGTCGCCTGCGCCTTGGCACAACAGGATGTCGCCCGCGCGCAGAAGTGGCTTGATCAATGGCGCGAGATCAACACCGCGCTCGATGTAAATAGGGTCCAGTTGGCCGCGCTGACGGATGCTGTGACACAACTGACGACTGTCGGCCCCCGGAATCGGTTCTTCACCGGCGGGATAGACTTCCATCAACAGCAGCACATTGGTCTCACCGAGCACCTGAACGAAATCGTCGTAGAGATCGCGGGTCCGGCTGAAACGGTGCGGCTGGTAGACCATGACCAGGCGACGCTCTGGCCATCCGCCGCGCACGGCTTTGATTACCGCAGCAACTTCACGCGGGTGGTGACCATAGTCATCAACCAGCATCACTTCACCGCCTTCAACCGGCAGCTCGCCATATACCTGGAAACGGCGACCGACGCCTTGAAACCCCGACAAGCCCTGTACGATGGCTTCGTCAGAGATGCCTTCATCCGTGGCAATGGCGATCGTTGCCAATGCATTGAGCACATTGTGGTTACCGGGCATGTTGACCGACACATCCAGTGGCTCACTGTCGCGGCGTAACACGGTAAAGAAGGTTTGCATGCCTTGCTGACGAACATTGATCGCACGCACATCGGCGCCTTCATCAAATCCGTAAGTCATGGTGGGACGTGCGACCTGGGGCAGAATTTCGCGCACCACCGGGTCATCCACACACATTACTGCCAGGCCATAAAACGGCAGGTTGTGCAGGAACTCGATGAAGGTTTTCTTCAAACGATTGAAGTCCCCTTCATAGGTGCTCATGTGATCCATATCGATGTTGGTGACAACCGCAACCATGGGCTGCAGGTGCAAGAAGCTGGCGTCACTTTCATCCGCTTCGGCAATCAGGTAGCGGCTGGTGCCAAGCTGGGCATTGGTACCGGCAGCATTGAGCCGGCCACCGATAACAAAGGTCGGATCAAGGCCGCCAGCGGCAAACACCGAGGCAAGCAGGCTGGTCGTGGTGGTTTTGCCATGGGTACCCGCAACCGCCACACCGTGGCGATAGCGCATCAGTTCGGCCAGCATCTCGGCACGCGGCACAACAGGAATGCGGCGCTCAAGCGCAACTGCGACTTCCGGGTTGGCTGTATTGATTGCACTCGACACCACCAATACATCGGCGCTCTCGGCGTTTTCGGCACGGTGACCAATAAAGATGTGCGCCCCAAAGCTTTCGAGACGTTCGGTCACAGGTGATGCTTTAAGGTCGGAGCCGGAAACCTCATAGCCCAGGTTCAACAGAACCTCGGCAATACCGCACATACCTGCACCGCCGATGCCGACGAAGTGAATGCGGCGAATACGGCGCATCTCAGGCTGCGGATACGCTTTTTGATTCTCAACCACGGGCCACCTCCAGGCAGATATCGACCACTGTGCGGGTTGCGTCAGGCTTGGCCAGTTGGCGCGCCTTGGCGGCCATTGCGGTCAGTTGTTCGGTGTGCATCAAAACCTCGGTCAGCTGTGCAGCAAGCGCGGCTGCATCAGTGGAGCGTTGGGGTAGGAGGATGGCTGCACCCTCACTCACCAGATAATCGGCATTGCGTGTTTGGTGATCGTCGATGGCGTGCGGAAGCGGTATCAAAAATGAAACCAGCCCAGCGGCGGCCAGCTCACTGATAGTCAGCGCGCCAGCGCGGCAAACCACCAGATCAGCCCATGCATATGCCTGAGCCATGTCCTTAATAAACGGCGCGACCTGCGCTTCGACGCCCGCTTCGCGATAACGTTCGTCAGTCAATTCAGCGTGTTGCTTGCCTGCCTGATGGAACACCTCAGGGCGCAGCTCTGCAGAGACCTGCGCAAGCGCACTAGGGAGCAATTTATTCAAGGGCTCAGCGCCAAGGCTGCCACCCATGACCAGCAATCGCGGCCTGCGGTTTTGCAAGCTGTCGCGTGGGGTTTCAAGAAACAACTCTTCACGCACCGGATTACCCGTAGTACGGCGCTTCTCAGAGTCGGTGAAGGTATTCGGGAAGGCCTCGCACACGCGACTGGCGAATGGCACCAAGCTGCGGTTAGCGGTTCCCGCCACTGCATTTTGTTCGTGAATGATCAATGGCGCGCCTGCCAACTTGGCAGCCAAGCCACCTGGACCGGTGACATAGCCGCCCATCCCCAGTACGCACACCGGCTCAAGCTGACGCATTACTTTACGCGCCTGAAACAAGGCCTTAAGCAGTTGGAAGGGCGCTTTAAGGAGTGACAACTTACCCTTGCCGCGCAACCCTGACACATTGATAAGGTGCAGCGGCAAACCAGCGGCAGGCACCAATTCGTTTTCGATGCCGCGTGGCGTACCCAACCAGTGAACGCTATAGCCACGCGCCTTGAACTCGGCCGCGCAGGCCAACGCCGGGAACACATGGCCACCAGTGCCACCGGCCATGATCAGCACATTACCGCGCATGATTGGCCTCCTTGGCAGGGCTCGGCTTGACCGGCTGATCTTCAGCAAAGTCCGCCTCAGTGAACTCGACGTCTTCGCTGCCAAACTGATTGCGGCATTCCCACTCAATACGCAGTAACAGCGCCAAGCTGATGCAGCAGATCACCAGCGAGCTACCGCCGTAGCTGAGGAATGGCAGGGTCAGGCCTTTAGTTGGCAGCAGGCCGATGTTTACCCCGATATTGATCAAAAACTGACCAATCCACAAAAATGCCAATCCGTATGCGGTGTAAGCGGCAAAGAACTGCTTGGCCCGCTCAGCCCACAAACCGATGTACAGCGCACGGACGCAGACGAATACAAACAAGGCGACCGTTATCAGCGCGCCGACCATGCCCAACTCTTCAGCGAGCACCGAGAATACAAAGTCAGTGTGGGCTTCTGGCAGATAGAATTGCTTCTGGATGCTGTTGCCCAGGCCAACGCCGAACCATTCGCCACGGCCAAAGGCAATCAAGGCCTGGCTAAGCTGGTAACCCGCGCCGAATTGATCAGCCCATGGGTCGGCAAAGTTGGTCATCCGCGCCCAGCGATACGGGTCCTGGACCAAGGCGAATACTGCGCCACCGGCCAGCAACACCATGAGACCAAAGCGAAACAGGCCCACACCACCTAGAAACAACATCGCCGCGGCAGCACCAAACATCACCACGGTGGCACCAAAGTCAGGTTCAGCCAGCAGCAAGGCGGCCATTGGCAGCAGCACGACAAAGGGCTTGAAGAAACCCGCCCAGCTTTCCCGCACTTCTTCCTGACGACGAACCAGATAGCCGGCGAGGTAAATCACCGCAAACACTTTGGCAATTTCCGAGGGCTGGATGTTGAAGGCACCAAAGCCAATCCAGCGCATGGAGCCGTTAACCTCACGACCAACTCCGGGGATCAGCACCATCACCAGCAAACCGATTGCAGCAATCAGCAACAGCCAGCCACAGCGCTGCCAAGTCGCCAAGGGAATCATGACCACAATACCCGCCGCGCCCAGGCCAATCAGTAGATAGATAAGGTGGCGAATCATGTAATAGAGCGGGTTGCCGGTGTTCACCGCAGCCACTTCGGTAGAGGCTGATGAAATCATCACCAGCCCCAGGCCCAGCAGCGCCAGGCAACCGGCAAGCAAGCCAAAGTCCATATCAAAGCCGCGACGGCTGAACAGGGGCGAAGGATAAGGACGCAGGAAGGACAGCATCAGTTGAGGCCCTCCACTGCTTGGCTGAACAAACGGCCGCGCTCTTCAAAGTTTTTGAACATATCGAGGCTGGCACAGGCTGGCGACAGCAACACGGCATCACCTGACTCGGCGAGCTCGGCACTGCGCAGTACTGCCTCATCAAGGGTTCTAACCTGATACAGCGGCACGGCATCACCCAGCGCTTTGGCCAGGCGCTCAGCATCACGACCCAGCAGCACCACAGCGCGGCAGAAGTTGGCCACAGGCTTGGCCAGCGCCGAGAAATCAGCACCTTTGCCATCACCACCGGCAATCAACACCAACTTGCCTTGGATATCTGCACCCAAGCCCTCAATGGCTGCCAGCGCAGCACCCACATTGGTGGCTTTGGAGTCATCGTAGTAACTCACGCCCTGACGCTCGCCCACCCACTGGCAGCGATGGGCCAGACCGGTGAATTTCTTCAGGCTCTCGAGCATCGCCGGCATCGGCAGGCCAACAGCATGGCCCAGGGCCAAGGCCGCCAAGGCATTTGACTGGTTATGGGCGCCACGGACCTTCAGCTCGCGCACTGGCATCAAGCTCTCAAACTTGAAACCAAGGAATTTCTCACCCTTTTCTTCAAGCAAACCGAAACGCTGAAAATCGGGTTTACCCAAGCCATAACTCCAGCAGGGCACTTGATCAGCAATCAGCGGCCGCGACAATGGATCATCCCGATTCACCACCACCTGCTTGGCGCCACGGAAAATCCGGTGCTTGGCCAGATGATAGGCCGGCAAGCCGCTGTAGCGATCCATGTGGTCTTCGCTGATATTCAGGCAAGTTGCCACTTCAGCATTGAGCTGATCGGTGGTCTCCAACTGGAAGCTCGACAGCTCCATGACGTACAACTCAACGTCATCATCAAGCAGATCGAGGGCCGGAGTGCCCAAGTTGCCGCCAACGGCCACCTTCTTGCCCGCCGCCACAGCCATGTCACCAACCAAGGTGGTGACCGTGCTTTTCGCGTTCGAGCCGGTAATGGCAATGATTGGCGCTTTTGCATGACGGGCGAACAGTTCGATGTCGCCGGAGATTTTCACGCCACGGCTTGCTGCTTCCTGCAAAGCGGGGGTCGCCAGCGCAATACCCGGGCTAACCAGCAATTCACTCGCACGGCAGAGGTACTCGACGTCCAGATCACCACAACGCACTTCGACCTGCGGAAACTGTTCACGCAAGGCGCTCAGCTCCGGCGGGTTCGCACGCGTATCGACAACAGCAAAGCGTACGCCTTGGCGCGCCAGGAAGCGCACCAGGGACATACCGCTCTTGCCGAGGCCGACAATAATGCGGAAGTGATCAGAAGCAATCAGACTCATCTCGTCCTCAGCGCAGTTTAAGAGTGGCAAGGCCGATCAACACCAAGATTACGGTGATGATCCAGAAACGAACGATGACCCGTGGTTCAGGCCAGCCCTTGAGTTCAAAGTGGTGATGAATGGGCGCCATGCGGAACACCCGCTTGCCGGTTAGCTTGAAGGAGGCGACCTGAATGATGACCGATAGGGTTTCCATCACGAACACACCGCCCATGATGAACAGCACCACTTCCTGACGCACGATCACCGCAATGGTGCCCAGTGCAGCGCCAAGCGCCAGCGCGCCGACATCGCCCATAAAGACTTGAGCCGGATAGGTGTTGAACCACAGAAAGCCCAAACCGGCACCGACCAAGGCGGAGCAGAACACGATCAGCTCACCTGCCCCCGGCACGTATGGAATCAACAGGTAATCGGCAAACTTGATGTTGCCCGACAGGTAGCAAAAGATCCCCAACGCGCCACCCACCATGACGGTTGGCAGAATAGCCAGGCCGTCGAGGCCGTCTGTCAGGTTGACCGCGTTGCTTGAGCCGACAATAACCAGATACGTGAGGATCACAAACCCTGCACCCAGCGGAATGCTGACATCTTTAAGCAGCGGCAGAATCAGCGTGGTTTCGACTGGGGTTTGCGCGGTGACGAACAGAAAGATTGCCGCACTCAGCCCAAACACCGACTGCCAGAAGTACTTCCAACGGCTCGGCAATCCCCGGGAGTTTTTCTCAATCACTTTGCGATAATCATCGACCCAACCAATGGCGCCAAACAGCAGCGTCACGGCCAATACCACCCACACATAGCGATTGCTCAGGTCAGCCCAGAGCAAGGTACTGACCGCAATGGCGGATAGGATAAGCGCGCCGCCCATGGTGGGCGTGCCTTTCTTCGACAGGTGCGACTGCGGACCATCATTGCGGACCGACTGTCCAATCTGACGAATCTGCAGGGTGCGAATCATCCACGGCCCCAAGCACAGGGACAGCGCCAACGCGGTGAGCACGCCCAGGATGCCGCGCAGTGTCAGGTATTGAAACACCGCGAAGCCCGTGTGGAACTGTTGCAGGTATTCAGCCAGCAGCAGCAGCATTAGTGTTTCTCCCCAGACGTGCCACAAAGCGCCGCCACGATGTTTTCCATCGCGGCGCTGCGTGAACCTTTAATTAGAATTGTGCTGTCACTGCTCTCAGCCTGCAGGGCTTGGATCAGACTGGTTTGGTCAGCGAAATGCCGGCCATTTGTAGCGAAGTCTTCAACGGCATAGGCCATCAGAGGGCCGACGGCGTAGAGCGCATCGACTTTACCTTTGGCGTAGCTGCCAACATCACGGTGGCTTTGCTCGGCCCATGCGCCCAACTCGCCCATGTCACCCAAGACCAGCACGGTACGCCCGGAAAAGCCGGCAAGAATATCAATCGCCGCGCAAATCGACGCGGGGTTGGCATTGTAGCTGTCATCAATTACCCGCATGCCCGTGTCCGTCAGTTGCGCCACCGCGCGACCCTTGACCGGAAGCAAGGCCTCCAGACCGGCTTTGATATCCACCAGTGGGACCGACAATGCGCTTGCAGCAGCAGCGGCAGCCAAGGCATTGCTGACGTTGTGCTCACCGAGCAAGTTGAGCTGAATTCGCGCCTGACCTTGTTCACTGTGCAGGTGGAAGTTAGGGCAGCCACGGCAATCGCGGGCAATCTCTGTGGCGAAGAAGTCAGCCGTTGCGTTGTGCATAGAGAAGCTCAGCACGCGCTTGCCTTTGACCTTGGCTGCCCACGTCGCGAACGCCTTGTCGTCGAGATTGAGCACTGCCACGCCGTCATCACCCAAGCCTTGTAGTATTTCGCCCTTGGCCTCAACGATTTTCTCTGGACCGCCGAACTCTCCGACATGGGCGGTGCCAGCATTGGTGATGATGGCAACTTGCGGCTGAGCCAAAGCTACGGTGTAGGCTATTTCACCCACCCCCGATGCACCCAACTCAATGACCGCAGCCTTGTGCTCAGGTGCCAGCTCGAGCAGGGTAAGCGGAGCACCCAGTTCATTGTTCAGGTTGCCACGGGTGGCCAATACTGCATCGCCATGCTCAACAAAGGCTTCGCGCAGAATGCTGGCAAGCATTTCTTTGACCGTGGTTTTACCGCTCGAACCGGTTACAGCAGCCAAGGGTCCACCAAAGGCCTGACGATTGATTGCACCCAACTGCCCCAAGGCACGTCGCGTATCAGCCACCAACAATTGCGGCAGCGGTGCGCCTGCAACTTCACGCTCGACCAACGCAGCAACCGCACCTTTTGCACTCACATCGGCCAGATAATTGTGGCCGTCGAAATTTGGCCCGGCCAGGGCAACAAACAGCTGCCCCGGCTTGATCGAGCGACTGTCAGTGCCGACTGCGGCAAAGGTGCAATCGTCACCGATCAGCCGCGCATTCAATGCGTCAGCGATTTCGCTTAGGCGCAATGCTTTAAGCATGAGCCACCTCCCATGCTGACAAGGCTTTGGTCGCTTCTTGCAAATCAGAGAATGGCTGGCGCACTGCATTTATTTCCTGGTAGTCCTCATGGCCTTTGCCGGCGAGTACCACCACATCATCACTTTGAGCAGCGCCAATCACTTGTGCGATGGCAGCACCACGACCGGCAATAAACTGTGCACCCTCGGCATTAACCAAACCGTCACGAATATCAGCGAAGATTTGCTCAGGTGATTCACTGCGCGGGTTGTCATCTGTGACTATGACTTGATCAGCCAGGCGCTCAACGACGGCGGCCATCAACGGACGCTTGCCGCGATCACGGTCGCCGCCGCAGCCAAACACACAGCGCAACTGGCCCTTGACGTGTGGACGCAAGGCCTCGAGTACTTTTTCCAGCGCATCCGGTGTGTGTGCGTAGTCCACCACGACCAGTGGTTGTTTAACCCCAGCAACTTCACGCCCGCCCAACCGCTGCATACGGCCAATGGGGCCCTGCAGGCCTGGCAAGACCTTGAGTATTTCGTCCAGCGCGTAATCCAGACCGAGCAAGGCACCGACCACGGCAAGCAGGTTGCTCAGATTGAACCGCCCCAATAGCGAGCTGCGCAGACTGCCTTCCCCGCGCGGTGTAACTAATGTTGCGCGCACGCCTTGATCGTCAAACTGAATATCACGGCAATGCAGGTAAGCGTCGGCGTTGTTCAGGCTGTAGCTGATTAAACGCGACTCATGATCTTGCCCGGCCAGTTGCTGGCCAAATGCATCATCCAGATTGATTACCCGGCAACGCAGGCCCGACCAGGCAAACAGCTTGGCCTTGGCCGCGCCGTAGGCTTCCATGGTGCCGTGGTAATCCAGGTGGTCGCGGGAGAGGTTAGTGAACACCGCGACATTGAAGGCCAGCGCTGCAACCCGGCCTTGGTCAAGCCCATGCGACGACACTTCCATCGCCACTGCACGCGCACCGGATTTTTTCAGATCAGCCAGCACTGCCTGCACGCCAATCGGGTCTGGCGTGGTATGCAGTCCTTGGGCGAGGCCGTTGTAGAACCCATTGCCCAGGGTGCCAACAATCCCACAACGCTCGCCCAGCGTGTCGAGCGCCTGAGCCAACAACTGGCTAACACTGGTTTTACCGTTAGTGCCGGTGATCCCGACCATGTGCAAGCCGCGACTCGGCTCGCCATAAAAGCGTCCTGCGATCGCAGACAGTTGTCCGGCCAAATCCTTGATCGCAACCAGTTCGGCTTTATCGACACTCATGTCAAAAGCGCCACCAGCCTCATAGGCCACGGCTGCAGCGCCGCGCTCAAGCGCATCGGCGATATGCTCACGACCGTCTTGACTCAAGCCCGGGACCGCCAAAAACAGATCACCTGGGCGGACTTTGCGGCTGTCCAGAGTCAATTCGCGAATCAAAACGCTGCTGCTCGCTTTAGGTAACAGCTGATTAAGAGGCATAGGCATCAGCCGCGCCCTCCTTTACTCGATGTGGCATCAACTGTTTTCACGTCTTCTTCAGATGGCAGGTTGTCTGGCGTGACATTCATCAAGCGCAAGCCACCGGCCATCACTCGGCTGAAGACCGGTGCCGAAACGAGGCCGCCGTAATAGCCATCTTTAGTCGGTTCGTCGATCACCACCGCCAGCGCGATACGTGGATTTTGTGCCGGGGCAAAGCCGGCAAACAGCGAGCGGTAGGCGTGCGGGGTGTAGCCTTTGGTCCCGGCTGTGGTTTTACGGGCAGTCCCGCTCTTACCCGCTACGTGGTAACCCGGTACTTTTGCCCGATAGACACCACCCGGCGCTTCAATCACTTGCTGCAACATGCCCTGCACAGTCTTGGCAATGTCTTCTGGAATAACCTGCACGCTATCTGGCGCTTTATCGACTCGAATCAGCGACAAAGGCACCAAGCGGCCATCGTTGGCCAGCACGGTATATGCATGCGCAAGTTGAACAGCTGTCACCGAAAGGCCATAGCCATAGGCCAGCGTTGCAGTCTCGGCTTGGCCCCACTTGCGATGGGTCGGCAGATTACCCACGCGCTCGCCCGGGAAGCTCAAACCGGTATCTTGGCCAAAACCAACCTGGCGCATCACGTCGTGGATTGCTTCGGCGCCGATATCAAACGCGACCTTGCTGACCCCGACGTTACTCGACTTGATCAAAATCCCGGTCAGATCGAGCACACCACTGTTACGCGACACATCGCGAATCGTGTACCGACCCACACGCAACCAGCCTGGCGCCACATTCACGGTATCAGTGGGTTTCCAGCGACCACTTTCCAATGCCGCACTGATGGAGAATGGCTTAACGGTCGAACCCGGCTCAAACAGATCGGTCATTGCCCGGTTGCGCATAGCCGCAGGCTGGAGGGTGCTGCGGTTGTTGGGGTTATAGGTTGGCTGGTTAACCATGGCCAGAATTTCGCCGGTTTTTACATCGATCATCACCAGACTGCCTGCCTTGGCGCCGAACTCGACCAGAGCGTTGCGTAACTCGCGGTGCGCAAGGTATTGCAGGCGCAGGTCAATCGACAACGCCAACGCCTTACCGGCTTTGGCGTTCTGGCTAACCTGAACATCTTTAATCAGTCGTCCGCGCCGGTCTTTAAGCACCTGACGCTTGCCCGGCACACCTGCCAGCCAATCATCAAAAGCCAATTCCATGCCTTCACGGCCGCGATCATCGACATCGGTAAAACCAACCACCTGCGCAGCCACTTCTCCAGCAGGATAGAAGCGGCGGAACTCTTCAATTGAGTAGACCCCAGGCACATTGAGGTCGAGAATTTTCTGGCCTTGCTCTGGCGTCAAGCCCCGCACCAAATACATAAACTCACGCTTGGCGTGAGCTTGCAGACGTTTGGCAAAATCAGCGGGATTCTGACCCAAGGCTTGCGCCAGGGTTGGCCACATATCTTTAGCCGCCTGTAGCTCTTTGCCGTTTGCCCAAAGCGTGGTCACCGGAGTACTCACCGCCAACGGCTCGCCGTTGCGATCCGTCATCAAGCCGCGGTGTGCAGGAATTGGAATATGACGAACACTGCGCGCATCGCCGTGGGCCTGAAGGAAGTCGTGGTCAAAAATCTGCAGGTCAACGATGCGCCAGACAATGGCACCCACCATGGCTGCCATGAGCAGCAAAACAAGACGGAAACGCCAAGGGTAAAGTGCGCCTTCAAGTTTGATCATGGCTTCACCATCCGCACTTCTGCGGCATCGGGAATGCGCATGTTGAGCTGCTCACTGGCCAGTGTTTCGATACGGTTGTGCGCCGTCCAAGTGCTTTGCTCAAGAATCAATCGCCCCCACTCAGCCTGCGCCTTGTCACGCACACTCAGCTCGGAATAGAGTTCATTGAGCAGTTGGCGATTCCAATGCGCGCAGTAAGAAACAGCCAGCGCTGAGGCGAGCACGGCGACAAATAGCGCCAGCATCAACACGCTGCCACGTGGAAAGGATTTCGCCATGCGCAGATTCACCGTAACTTCTCCGCGATGCGCATTACGGCGCTACGGGAGCGCGGATTGGCCTTGAGCTCGGCTTCTGAGGCAAACACGGGCTTACCAATTAACTTCAGGCGTGGTTCAAATGCTTTAGGGATGATCGGCAAGTCACGGGGCAGCTTGTCTTGCTCACCCTTGGCGTGCTTACGCATAAACTGCTTAACAATACGGTCTTCCAGCGAATGGAAGCTGATCACCACCAGGCGACCGCCGACTTCAAGTGTTTCCAACGCGGCATCAAGACCAAGCTCAAGATCACCAAGCTCATTATTGATGTAGATGCGCAGCCCTTGGAAAGCACGGGTGGCTGGGTTTTTACCCTTTTCCCAGGCAGGATTGGCAACGGTCAGCACCTGCGCCAAATCGGCAGTGCGCTCGAATGGCTGCTCTGCGCGACGCATAACCACGGCACGCGCCATGCGCCTGGCAAAACGTTCTTCGCCATACTCTTTAAAAACCCGGGCAATTTCTTCTTCGCTGGCACTGGCAATCCACTGCGCAGCGCTGACACCCCGCGAAGGGTCCATGCGCATATCCAGCGGACCGTCGTTAAGAAAGCTAAAGCCACGGGTGGCATCATCCAATTGCGGCGAAGACACACCCAGATCGAGCAAAATACCGCTGACCTTGGCCGACAACCCGCGGACAGCCGCCTCTGCAGAAAGTTCCGCAAAACTTCTCTGCACAACGACAAAGCGGCCGTCTTCGGCCGCTAGCGCATTCCCTGTGGCGATTGCCAGGGGGTCTTTATCGAACCCCAGCAAATGGCCATCAGGGCCGAGCGACTCAAGGATAAGCCGGCTATGCCCGCCCCTCCCAAATGTCCCGTCCATGTAGCAACCGTCTGCGCGCACAGCCAGCCCTGCGACAGCCTCGTCGAGCAGCACGGTTATATGGCGGAAGTCGCTATTAATAGTCACAGGATTAAGTCACGTAGATCGTCAGACAAAGCACCCGGTTGCTTGATAGCGGCCAAATCGGCATCTGCCACGGCATTCCAGGAGTCTTCATCCCACAATTGAAATTTATTGAGTTGGCCGACCAACATGGCGCGCTTGTCCAGCTTGGCGTATTCGCGCAAGCGGGGCGGCACCAGAAAGCGACCACTGGCATCCAGCTCCAGGTCAACCGCATTACCGATCAACAAACGCTGCAAACGGCGGTTTTCTTCGCGAAAGGAGGCCAGCTCACGAAGCTTGGCTTCAATAAGCTCCCACTCAGGCAATGGATACACACATAAACAAGGGTCAATTGCATCAATCGTGATGATTAACTGGCCAGCACAGCGCGACACGAGCTCGTCCCGATACCGGCTTGGCATCGCGAGTCGACCTTTTGCGTCGAGACTTATGGTGTTGGCTCCACGAAACACGATTGCGCTTCCCCTTGTTATTTAGCTTTCCATGCCCAAAAAACCCACTTTGCGCCACTTCTTACCACCTGTGCACACTATAGGAACGCGCATACCCCACCGTCAAGGTGCTTAAACAGGGAAAAACCCTTATAGAACGGAGATTTAGCGAATTTTACGAAGGTGGGAGAACAGCTTAAGTCGGGTTTTAAATACTAAATGTCAGCACAAGCATATAGCTGCACTTCAAACTTAAAGTAGTTTGTTAAGAGTAAGACTATTTAGGTATTAGAACCGCAAGGAAGGACACCAAGCGTACTACCAAGAAGAAAGGTGGAGAGTCGATCTGTAAGCCGGGTTCTGTCGAGGACAGTCATTCCTCTACGACGTACATCACTGCACGCCTTTAGCAACCTACCCGGTTTCAGCGCGGGCCACGCCAATGAAACCCTATTTGGTCTTGCTCCGAGTGGGGTTTGCCTAGCCACGGACTGTTACCAGCCGCGCGGTGCGCTCTTACCGCACCTTTTCACCCTTACCGGCGCCGAAGCGCTTAGGCGGTTATTTTCTGTGGCACTTTCCGTAGGCTCACGCCTCCCAGGCGTTACCTGGCACTCTGCCCTATGGAGCCCGGACTTTCCTCCCCCACATATCGCGAACGAAATGCGGCAGCGACTGTCCGATCGACTCTCCGCCGCCTAGGGTAATTGCACTTGGCCGTTAGAACAAGCGTAACCGAGCATTGGCGGGGTAAAAAATCCAGCTTCAACAACGGATAAGCAAGTTCAGCGCGCCGCATCACGCAGCATATTGGCAACCATTAATTTTCTGCCTGACGCTCCAGCGCCACCTGATACAGCAAATTTTTGCGCACCCCGGTAATTTCCGCCGCCAAGGCCGCCGCTCGCTTCAGGGGCATTTCTTTCAATAACAAATCGAGCACACGCAAGGCTTCGGCACTGACCGCAGCATCACCTTCGGGGGCTTGCCAGCCTGCCACCAACACCACACATTCGCCGCGCTGCTGATTACTGTCCACCGCCACCCAGGCACTCAACTCTGCCAACGGCAAGCCTTTAAGGGTTTCAAAGGTTTTTGTCAGCTCACGGGCCAACAAGGCCGGGCGCTCGTCACCGAAGATGGCGCGCATATCTTCGAGGCACTCAGCAATACGGTGCGGCGCCTCATAAAAAATAAGGGTGCGCGGCTCTTCCTTAACCTGCTCAAGACGCGACCGACGACCCGCCGACTTCGCTGGCAAGAAACCTTCAAATATAAAGCGATCCGATGGCAAGCCCGCTGCCGATAGTGCCGCGATCAATGCGCAAGCCCCAGGCACCGGGACCACCGCCACACCCGCAGCGCGCGCCTGGCGCACCAAGTGGTAGCCAGGATCGGATATCAATGGTGTACCCGCATCAGAAATCAGGGCGACATCCTCACCCGCCTGCAGACGCGACAAAAACTTGCCACCCTGGTCACGTTCATTATGCTCATGGCAGGCTGCCAGCGGTGTGGATAGACCAAAGTGCTGCATCAAACGCGCCGAATGCCGGGTATCCTCTGCAGCGATTAGCCCCACTTCACTGAGCACCTTCAGGGCACGGGCACTGATGTCCTCCAGATTACCAATGGGCGTTGCAACCACATAAAGCGTGCCCAACGCTGAACTCAACGCATCTGTAGAAGTCACTGCACACGCCTCATTTATCACTAAAACGCGCATTGTAGCCCGTTTAAGGGCCGTCAACATCGCACCAATGGCCCAGCTTGGGTACAATTCAACTCTCATTTGATCAAGTATCAGGAACGCTTACATGATCGCCCGCCTGCGCCCGCTCCTCATCCTTTGCCTTGTCGGCTTGCTTGCCGCTTGTGCCAGCTCATCAAACTCTGTCGGTGAACTGCCGCGCACACCTCAAGCCAGCATTGAGCAATTGCTCCAGCAGGCAGGGGACGCACAGACCGAAGACGCTAATTTATTGCGCCTGTCTGCAGCTGACCAAGCCTATAAACAAAAGGACTTCGGCCGATCCAGCAGCATCCTTGAACAGGTTCAGCTTGAAACCCTCAAACCTGCCCAACAAATCTTCGCCAGCACCCTGGCCGCAGAACTGGCATTGGCCCGAAAGAATCCCAAAGCTGCCTTGCAGGCACTGAGCCACCCGAGCTTTGAACGCCTTGGTGAACTGCCCGTTGAACAGCAGGTGCGCAGCCAACTTACGCGCGCCAACGCCCTTGAGCAAGACGGTCAATTGCTCGCCGCCGCGCGCGAACGCATCTACATTGCGCCATTGCTTAGCGATGCAAGCGCAGCGTCCAGCAACCACGAAGCGATCTGGGCTTTGGTTTCCCGCCTGCCAAACGACCAACTTCAAGCAACAGGTGACGCCGACCTGACAGGCTGGCTGGCACTTGCGCGCGCATCGAAAAGCGCGACCACCCTTGAACAGCAGCAAGCCGCTATTGATAACTGGGTCGCCACTCACCCAGACCACCCGGCGGCAGCTCAACTGCCAAAACCCCTGCAAGATTTGAAACAGCTGTCGAGCAAGCCGATTGGCCAAATTGCCCTGCTGCTGCCCCAGGAAGGCAAACTGTCCAGCGTGGGTCGCGCCCTGCGTGACGGCTTCATGGCCGCTTATTATCAAGCCCAGCAAGCTGGCGAAACACTGCCCGACGTGCAGGTTTATGACAGCTCACGAATCAGCTCCATGGACAGCTTCTACCAGCAGGCACAGAGTGCTGGCGTTGAGTTAGTCGTTGGCCCACTGGAAAAAGATCTGGTCACCCAGCTGAGCAGCCGCGAACAACTTCCAATCACAACCCTGGCCCTGAACTACAGCCAAAGTAATCAGGAAGGCCCTGCTCAACTGTTTCAATTTGGCCTTGCCGCTGAAGATGAAGCACGTGAAGCGGCTCGCCGCGCCTGGGCAGACGGCATGCGCCGGGCGATTGCCTTGGCGCCAAGTGGCGACTGGGGCAACCGCGTACTGGCAGCTTTCCGCGAAAGCTGGGAAGGCCAAGGTGGTGAATTACTGGCAGCGCAGAGCATTGCCCAACCAGTAGAGCTGGCCCAACAAATTGGCAAGCTCCTGCAACTGCGTCAGAGCGAGGACCGCAGCAAAAACATTGAGGAAAAACTCGGCACAGACGTCGCCGCTCAACCTGCACGCCGCCAGGATGTTGATTTCCTATTCCTTGCCGCCACGCCACAGCAAGCGCAACAGATCAAGCCAACGCTGGTATTCCAGTACGCAGGTGACATGCCGGTCTATGCCACATCCACACTCAACAGTGGCGTGTATAACCAAGCCCAGTACCTGGACATGGAAGGCATTCAATTTTGCGAAACCCCATGGATGCTCAATACAGACGACCCAACCCGCCAGCAAGTGGTCAGCCAATGGCCGCAGGCAGGCGGTAGCCTCGGTCGCCTCTATGCAATGGGCGCAGACGCCTTCACCCTTGCACCGCGCCTGGATCAGCTTAAGGCACTGCCAAACACCCGCATTGACGGCCTCACCGGCAGCCTCAGCCTTGACCCCCAGCAACGAGTTGTACGCCAGTTGCCTTGGGCAAAATTCACCGGCGGCCAGATTCAGCGCCTGAACGACACCCCGCTTGATTGACCGATCTAGCAGCCAAAGCAGCGGCAACGCTGCTGAGGCCATGGCACTCGAACACCTCGAACACCATGGCCTGCACCTCATTGCAAAGAACTGGCGGTGCAGGCTAGGCGAGCTTGATCTGGTCATGCTCGACATCGATACAGTAGTATTTGTCGAGGTTCGCTTTCGCCACCACAGTGCCTGGGGCGGTGCGACCGAAAGCGTGGATGCACGCAAGCGCACTAAGCTCACCCACGTGGCCATGGCTTTTCTGCAACAAGAATCACGCTGGAACCAACACCCCTGCCGCTTTGATGTGGTGGCCATAAACGCCGCCAGCAAAGGCAAGTTGCAATTGAATTGGATTAGAAATGCGTTTGATAGCTGAACCCGTCAACCATTCATGGTCACAATAAGGCAGCACCCCAGACACATTTAAACTTCTGCACCCGCAAAACTTAAGGTGACATCTTAGATGGATATGCAAGCCCGTATTCACCAGTTATTCCAAGCCAGCATCGACACTAAACAGCAGGCAATGGAAGTCCTTGCACCACTTATCGAGCAAGGCAGCATGGCGATGGTTAATGCCCTGTTGAACGAGGGCAAAATCCTCTCATGCGGCAACGGAGGTTCAGCCGGCGATGCCCAGCACTTCTCTTCTGAGCTACTCAATCGCTTTGAACGTGAGCGTCCAAGCTTACCGGCTATCGCCCTCACCACCGACAGCTCGACCATCACCTCAATTGCGAACGACTACAGCTACAACGAGATTTTCTCAAAGCAAATTCGCGCCCTGGGCCAGCCTGGCGACGTGCTATTGGCCATCTCCACAAGTGGTAACTCGGCCAATATTATTCAAGCCATCCAAGCTGCCCATGACCGCGAAATGACGGTCGTCGCCCTTACCGGCCGCGACGGTGGCAATATGGCCTCACTGTTACTGCCTGAGGACGTCGAAATCCGTGTCCCAGCAAAATCCACCGCACGCATACAAGAAGTACACCTTCTGACCATCCATTGCTTGTGCGACCTAATCGACAGCCTACTATTCGGGAGTGAAGAATGATCCGTACACCACTGGCCATTGCAGCACTGGCGGTAACCTTATTGGTTAGCGGTTGCAGCAACCGCAGCATCGGCAACTCGATTGACGACAAATTGCTCGACCCTGACGTGCGCAGCGCCGTGCAGAAAGCCAGCCCTGACCTGACTAGCCCGACCTCACATATCGTTGTCAGCAGCTACAACGGCATTGTCCTGCTAGCCGGTCAAACCCCACGGGATGAGCTTAAGCAAACGGCCGAAAGAGCGGCCAACACCGTTCAAGGCGTGAAAAAGGTCTACAACGAACTGCAAATCCTGCCGCCAACTTCGCTGATCGCTCGCAGCAATGATTCGCTGCTGACCGCGCAAATCAAAACTGAAATGCTTGCCAACAGCAACGTACCGAGCACCAACATCAAGGTCATCACCGAAAACGGCATCGTCTATATGCTTGGCCTTGTGACGCGCCAGGAAGCCCAGAGCGCCTCGCAAGTGGTACAGGGCGTCTCCGGTGTGCAGAAAGTCATCAAGCTGTTCCAGTACATCAATTAGCCCTCTACAGGCATAAAAAAGGCGATCCTTGGATCGCCTTTTTTTATTTCTGCTGTCTGGCTACTTCACAACCTTCAAGCTGGGTCTGCCGCTCGGGCGCGGCGGATCAGTATCAGGCGGCCCTTGATCATCAGGTCCGGTTACCGTTTCCTCCTCATCGACGCTCGGCGCCTCCAAGTCAAAAACCATACCCTGACCGTTTTCACGGGCGTAAACAGCAAGAATCGACGGCCCCGGTACGTACAGCGTATGCGCCACACCACCAAAGCGTCCCTCGAAACTCACCGCTTCATTGTCCATATGCAAGTGACGAACCGCACTGGGCGATACATTGAGCACTATCTGCCCATCACTGGCAAAGCCTGTGGGCACTTGCACGCCGGGGTACTCGGCATTGACCAACAAGTGGGGCGTGCAGTCGTTATCAACGATCCACTCATACAGAGCACGAACCAGATAGGGACGACTCGAGTTCATAGACCTCTCCTCGCGCATTAACGCATATCACGTTCAACCGTGGACAAGCTGGCCTGGAAGGCCTCACGGGCGAATTGCCGCTCCATGTATTCGAGCAGCGGTTTAGCGGGTTTTGGCAACTCAATACCCAGCACCGGCAAACGCCAGAGAATTGGCAACAAGCAACAATCTACCAGGCTCAACTCATCGCTGAGAAAGTATGGCTTATCGACAAACAGCGGCGATACACCCGTCAGACTCTCACGCAGCTCCTTGCGCGCTTGCACGCGGGCTGGCTCTTTACTGCGTGGATCAAGAATCAGGTCGACCAGAGCACACCAGTCACGCTGGATACGGTGAATCAACAAACGACTGTTAGCACGGGCTACCGGGTAGACCGGCAACAGTGGCGGGTGCGGATAACGCTCATCCAAGTATTCCATTACCACTGTCGACTCATACAACGCCAAGTCACGATCAACCAGCGTCGGCAAGCTGGCATAAGGATTGACCTCAAGCAGCTTTGGCGGGTAACGACCCGGCTCGACAGTGACGATCTCAGCGCTGACACCCTTCTCGGCGAGCACGATACGTACGCGGTGGGAATAGTGGTCGGCGGGGTCGGAGTAACAGGCCAACCGATTGGTCACGCCCATGGCGGTCCTCCTCGCTTATAAAGTTATATGGAGCAGAAAAACCTGCGCGCCCAGTAGGGCGCGCAGGTCAACAACAGAGACACACAGATTAATGCACGTCCTTCCAGTATTCACGCTTCAATAAGTAAGCAAATACGAAGAAGAAGGCAAGATACAGCAGAACATAGGTGCCGATACGCTGACTTTCCAGTTTTACCGGATTAGCCGAGTAAGCGAGGAAGGTCACCAGGTTCTTGATCTTCTCGTCGAACTCTTCTTCCGAAAGCGAACCGGTTTTCGGTTCAACGACCAGTTGATCACAGGCTTGATGAGTGATCGGCGTGCCAGTCAACGGATCGAACCGCTTCTTACCGTCTTCAATCACCTGCACCTGCTTGCAACCCATGTACTGACGACCCTGCAACCCAACCAGAACGTTAGGCATGCCCACGTTATGGAATACGGTGTTGTTCACGCCCATTGGACGCGTAGGGTCTTCATAGAAGCTACGCAGGTAGCTGTACAACCAATCATTACCACGCACCCGCGCAACCAGTGTCAGGTCCGGTGGCGCTGCACCGAACCAGCCTTTGGCATCTTCTGGACGCATGCTGCTCTGCATGTGGTCACCGATCTTACCGCCGTTGAACACGACGTTTTCGAGCATGACTTCATGGGGAACACCGAGATCATCAGCAACCCGTTCAAAACGCTGGAACTTGGCACCGTGGCAACCCATGCAATAGTTCGCAAAGGTACGCGCACCGTCTTGCATAGCGGCCTTGTCTGTCAGGTCGATATCAACCTTGTCCAGATGAACGCCTTCGGTATTAGCGAAAGCAAGTACCGGCAGAAACGCCACAATCATTGCTGCAAATAGCTTTTTCATCAGCCAGTCACCCTATCCGGAACCGGTTTGGTTTTTTCCATCCTGGTGTAGAACGGCATCAGGATGAAGTACGCGAAATACAGGAAGGTACAAATCTGCGAGATCAACGTACGGGTTGGCGTTGGCGCCAACACACCCAAAATACCGAGGATGACGAATGAGATGCAGAACACCAGCAACCAGATTTTGCTCAGCCAGCCTTTGTAGCGCATCGATTTGACTGGACTGCGGTCCAGCCAAGGCAGCACGAACAACACTGCGATGGCAGCACCCATGGCAATTACACCCATGAGCTTGTCAGGAATGGCACGAAGAATTGCGTAGAACGGTGTGAAGTACCAAACCGGCGCAATGTGTTCTGGCGTCTTGAATGCGTTAGCCGCTTCGAAGTTAGGCTTTTCGAGGAAGTAACCACCCATCTCAGGGAAGAAGAAGATAATCGCGCAGAAGACGAACAGGAACACCACAACACCGACAATGTCTTTCACGGTGTAGTAAGGATGGAACGGGATACCGTCTAGTGGAATGCCGTTTTCATCTTTGTGCTTCTTGATATCGACGCCGTCCGGGTTGTTCGAACCAACTTCGTGCAACGCCAGAATATGCAGCACAACCAGACCGAGAATTACGATCGGCAGGGCCACCACATGCAAGGCGAAAAAGCGGTTCAGGGTAATCCCTGAAATCAGGTAGTCACCACGAATCCACTGAGTCAGGTCATCGCCGATAACCGGGATGGCACCGAACAGCGAGATAATTACCTGGGCACCCCAGTAGGACATCTGACCCCAAGGCAGCAGATAACCCATGAAGGCTTCAGCCATCAGCGCCAGGTAAATCAGCATGCCGAACACCCAGACCAGCTCGCGAGGCTTCTGGTATGAGCCGTACAACAGGCCGCGGAACATATGCATGTAGACCACGATAAAGAACGCAGAAGCACCTGTAGAGTGCATCAGACGCAAAATCCAACCGTAATCGACATCACGCATGATGTATTCGACCGAAGCAAATGCCTCTTCAGCCGACGGTGTGTAACTCATGGTCAGCCAAACACCGGTTACGATCTGGTTAACCAGAACCAACAGGGCCAGCGAGCCAAAGAAGTAGAAGAAGTTGAAGTTCTTCGGTGCGTAATACTTGCTGAGGTGGTCTTCCCACATTTTTGTGGCGGGGAAGCGAGCATCAACCCATTCCATGAACTTGCTCATCAAGCTTTCTCCTGATCCACGCCAACGGTGACGATGTTATCCGAATCATACGAATACGGCGGCACTGGCAGATTCAACGGAGCAGGCTGCGATTTATATACGCGCCCCGCCAAGTCGTAACGCGAGCCGTGGCATGGGCAGAAATACCCTCCCACCCAATCAGGCCCCAAATCCGCAGGAGCAACTTCCGGACGGAAAGTCGGCGAGCAACCCAAGTGCGTGCAGATACCAACCAGGATCAACAACTCTGGCTTGATCGAGCGCGTGACCGGATCAACATAAGTTGGTTGCACAGAGGCTTTTGACTCTGGGTCGGCCATACGATCATGGATCTTGGTCAGGTTACCGAGGATTTCCTCAGTACGGCGCACGATAAATACCGGCTGCCCCCGCCATTCAGCAATCATCTGCTGCCCTGCCTCGACCTTGCCAACGTTCACCTTCACTGGTGCACCGGCAGCTTTGGCCTTAGCGCTCGGGAACCATGACCCCACGAACGGGACCGCGGCACCCACCGCTCCTGCAGCACCCACCACAGAGGTGGCTGCTACCAGGAAGCGACGCCGGCCTGCATTCACGCCGTCATTGCTCATTCAGTCGTCTCCCATCAGCTTTGTGGCCTGTTGTTCAGGCCTATACTAAGTAAAATTCTGGTCGCGCAAAAAATTCGCCAAATGGTAAAGAAAAGCCCCATTTCTGACAAGGTAATTACCCGGTCAAAAGCTCTAAACACCTTAGCACGCGCGCACGATATAGATGCGTCACGATGTCGCAGACTAGTTTAGCACCCATAAAAAACGCCCAGCTCCGAAAGGAAACTGGGCGCTTTTGAACGCAGGAAACGAATTAACGCTTCGAGTACTGCGGACGCTTACGCGCTTTACGCAGACCAACCTTCTTACGTTCAACTTCACGAGCATCACGTGTCACGAAGCCTGCTTTACGCAGAGCCGGACGCAGAGCTTCGTCATAATCCATCAATGCACGCGTGATACCGTGGCGGATTGCGCCAGCTTGACCACTTACACCACCGCCAACAACGGTAACGAAGATATCAAACTTTTCGGTCATCTCGGTCAGTTCCAGCGGCTGACGAACTACCATGCGGGCAGTTTCGCGACCGAAGAACACGTCCAGAGTGCGGTTGTTGATAGAGATGCTGCCATTACCCGGACGCAGGAAAACGCGTGCGGTTGCAGTCTTGCGACGGCCAGTGCCGTAATTTTGAGTCGCCGACATAATGAACTATTCCGTTAAATCTTCAGTTCTTGGGGCTGCTGAGCAGTATGAGGGTGAGCAGCGCCCGCATAGACTTTCAGCTTACGGTACATGTCGCGACCCAGTGGGTTTTTAGGCAGCATGCCCTTAACCGCGGTCTCGATCACGCGTTCTGGCGCCTTGGCGATCAACTTTTCGAAGTTGATCGACTTGATGCCACCCGGGAAACCGGAGTGAGAGTAATACATTTTATCGGTAGTCTTGGCACCGGTAACACGTACCTGCTCTGCATTGATTACGACGATGTAGTCGCCGGTATCAACGTGCGGAGTGTACTCAGGTTTGTGCTTGCCACGCAGACGGGTAGCGATTTCGGTAGCCAGACGACCCAGGGTCTGACCAGCAGCGTCGACGACAAACCAGTCGCGCTTAACTGTTTCTGGTTTAGCAGTAAAAGTTTTCATTCTTTATAGCCTCAGGGGCCGCCCTGATAAATAAGACGGCGGATCTTACTGAATAGTGCGTACTTTGACAAGGTCAAAGGCAGCCGGAGACAGACGCTATCGGGGGCTCGGGTCAGCGCGTCCGTTACACGGCAAGATTTCTTCGGCAGACGGCGCATCACTTCCACTGCAGAAAGAGCTGCGCAATTATGCAGATTGCGAAAAAATTAGCAACCTGATTGTATAACTCTTTTTCCAGAGGACGACGTAATGGACTTTCGCAAACTAGGCAAAACCGACATTTCAGTAAGCGCACTCTGCCTAGGTACCATGACGTGGGGCGAACAGAACACCCGCGACGAGGGCTTCGCCCAGATTGAGCGAGCCAAAGCCTGTGGCGTCAACTTTATCGACACCGCCGAAATGTACCCGGTACCACCCCGTGCCGAAACCTACAGCAAGACCGAACAAATTATAGGTGAATACTTCGCCAAAACCGGTGATCGCGCCGACTGGGTGCTGGCCAGCAAGATCGCCGGACCAGGCAATGGCATCGATTACATCCGTGACGGCAAGCTAAAACACAACCGCACGCACATCAGCGCCGCCGTCGACGCCAGCCTTAAGCGCCTACAGACCGACTGGATCGACCTCTACCAGCTGCACTGGCCTGAGCGCCCGACCAACTATTTCGGCCAACTCGACTACAAGCACCAAGCCAGCGAGTTCACCCCACTGGAAGAGGTGCTCGAAGCACTCGACGAACAGGTCAAGGCCGGCAAGATCCGCCACATTGGCCTGTCCAACGAAACTCCTTGGGGCACCATGAAGTTTCTTGAGCTGGCCGAACGCCGTGGCCTGCCACGCAGTGTGTCCATCCAAAACCCCTACAACCTGCTAAACCGCAGCTTTGAAGTGGGCTTGGCTGAAGTTGCCATTCGTGAGCAATGCGGCCTGCTGGCTTACTCGCCACTGGCATTCGGCATGCTCTCAGGCAAGTATGCCAATGGTGCACGCCCCGCAGGTGCTCGCCTCAGCCTGTTCAGCCGCTTTGCCCGCTACAGCAACCCTGAAACAGAATCGGCCTGCGCACGCTATGTCGAGCTCGCTCAGGAACATGCCCTCGACCCGGCGCAAATGGCCTTGGCATTCGTTACCGCGCGCCCATTCGTGACCAGCAACATCATCGGCGCAACCACTATGAAACAACTGGAAAGCAACTTAAAAAGTAGCGAAATCACGCTATCTAGCGAACTACTTGCAGCGATCGACGCGATTCACAAGTCGCAACCCAATCCCGCGCCTTAACGCCCAATCGCACTGCAAAGCCACCCAGAAAAATCCCGGCAATTGCCGGGATTCTCCGTTTTGTTGCAACCCCCGCTCAAAGTGAGCGGGCGATTATTTCTTTCATGATCTCGTTGGTACCCGCATAAATCCGCTGCACCCGAGCATCTGCCCAGGCCCGCGCCACCGGATACTCCCACATAAATCCGTAGCCACCGTGCAGCTGCACACACTCATCCAGCACCTTGCACTGCAAATCCGTGCCCCAATACTTAAGCATTGCCGCGGTGGGCACATCGAGCTTGCCCTGCAGATGCAACTCCAGACAGCGATCAACAAACACCTTGCCGATCTGAATTTCAGTGGCCATTTCCGCCAGCTTGAAACGGGTATTCTGAAAATCAGCAATGGCCTTGCCGAAGGCTTTGCGTTCGCGGGTGTATTCCAAGGTCCACTGCAATGCTGCCTCAGCCGAGGCCAAAGCGCCGATGCCGACGGTCAAACGCTCCTGCGGCAGCTCCTGCATCAGATAGGCGAAGCCCATCCCCGCCTGCCCCAACAGATTTTCTTTAGGCACGCGCACATCCTGAAAGAACAGCTCGGAGGTGTCTTGCGCTTTCATCCCGACTTTTTCCAGACGCTTGCCCTTGGCGAACCCCGGGGTATTGGCCTCCACCAGAAACAGACTGGTGCCTTTAGCGCCAGCCGTAGGGTCTGTCTTGGCAACCACAACCACTAGATCAGCTAGAAAACCGTTGGTGATAAAGGTCTTGGAACCGTTGATAACGTACTCATCGCCATCAAGCACCGCCGTGGTTTTCACCCCCTGCAAGTCTGACCCGGCACCCGGCTCAGTCATGGCAATGGCGGTGACCATTTCACCACTGACCAACTTCGGCAGGTACTTTTGCTTCAGCGCCTCAGAGCCGTAATGCAGGATGTAAGGCGCGACAATGTCTGAATGCAATGAAAACCCAATCCCCGTAAGACCCAGACGCCCTACTTCCTCGATCACCACAGCGCTATAGAGAAAATCTGCGGCAATACCGCCGTACTCTTCCGGGATGTGTGAGCACAGCATCCCTGCCTCACCCGCTTTATTCCAAAGCGCCCGGTCGATATGGCCGTCCTTTTCCCACTGCGCGTGAAAAGGCACTGCTTCCTGTTCAAGAAACTTGCGCACGCTGTCGCGAAAGAGTTCGTGGTCAGAGCTGAATATTGTTCTTGGAATCATGCCGTCACCTGGTTCATCAATTAGCAAACGTGATGAGACTTTAGGGCAGTAGCGAGCGCAGTCACACTGGACACAAGCGCCAAAAAATAAGACGATCAAGCCGTACCTTGACCAAATTGCCCCTACCAGTGGGCACTCAAGCGAAAAACGCAGATACATCGGCCAACCGCACTCAGGTGCATGCCGAACTAAATAAGAATAAACAGACCATGACCACTCAACACCCGACTCCGCTCAAACGCGTGTGCATTCTGGCAACCACCGGTGTTTTCGCCTCAACCGTGCTGCAAGCCAAAGACTTCTTTCACATGGCCAGCTTGCGCCATGGCAAGCAGCAAGGCATGGGCCTTACCCCAACCATAGAAATCCACCTGGTCAGCCCTGATGGCCTCCCCGTACGCAGCTTTAGTGATGTCATGATCCCTGTCGACAGCAGCCTTGAACCGGCGGATGTGATCATCCTGCCAGCCTTCTGGGATGACTTTGATGCCCTGCGCCAGCGTCACCCCAACGTACTCACCTGGCTGCAAGACTGCCATAAGGCGGGCAGCGCTATTTGCGGAGAAGCCACCGGCGTGTTCTGGATGGCTCAGGCCGGGCTCCTCGATGGTAAAGAAGCCACCACCTTCTGGCGTTTTTTTGATGAATTCAGCCAGCGCTTCCCCAAGGTACTGCTCAATCAAGACAAGCACCTGACAGATGCAGACAACCTCTACTGCGCAGGCGGCGTGACATCGGCCTGTGACCTGTTTATCTACCTGATCGAGCAATTCTGCGGTGCCAGCGTTGCCCAAGGCGTAGCCCGCGATATCCTGTTTGAGGTGCAACGCAGCTATACACCGGGTCGGATCGGTTTTGGCGGCCAGAAACTCCACCACGACCTGACGATCCTGCAGATTCAACAATGGCTTGAAGAGCACTACGCCGACAAGTTTCGCTTTGAAGACGTCGCCCGCGAACACGGCATGAGTATTCGAAATTTTATGCGGCGTTTTCAGAGTGCCACCGGTGACAAGCCACTGCACTACTTGCAACGGTTACGCATCGAAACAGCCAAGGGACTTTTAAGCGCCACCCGCAAAAGCATCAAGACCATCAGTTACGAAGTGGGCTATGACGATGCCAGCTTTTTTGCCCGTTTGTTTCGTCAACACACTGAACTCTCTCCCAACCTTTACCGCCGCCAGTTCCAGCACAAAAACGGCCCGATCTAAGCGCAAGGGCCGGCGCCAGCGCAAACCCTTGGATGGGTAGGCGTTAAACAACAGCGTCCTATGATCGGGGTAGCCCTCGAACAACAACAATAGGACGCCGTTATGCGCAATCTGCTTGTCGCTTTGCTTGCCACCTTCAGCTTTCTCAGCGTATCTGCCCAGGCGCAGAACGAGTGGAAAGCCTTTCCCTACGACCAGTCCCGCTTCGACTACTCCGGCGACAAACTGCGTGAAGCCTGGCCACAGCTTACGCGTGGCTTTGGTAATGACTACCCATTCCCTGATGCGAAATGGGTGCTGAACATGGCCCGCCAGCATCCTCTGTTGTTAACCGTTTCTGCAACTGCAAGCCTGAATCAAGGCACAGCAGAAGAAGCCGCCAGCACTTACGCAGCAAAACTTCAGGATGCCTGGCGCAGCATGTTTCGCGGTGACTTTGCCCAAGCCAGGCAGCAGGGCATGAGTCTAGGGTTTGGCGGCCAGATACCCGCGATGTTCGCGCAAGTTATCTACGCCACCTTTCTTGAGACGGATCAGGATGAGAAACACCGGTTGCTTGAACAAGTCATCGACCTGACCGACAACGCCGGTGATTTGGCCAAGCTCGACGTAATCGCCCAGTTCGGCCGAATTTATGCCAAAGCGCGCCTGGGCGAAGAACTCTCGATCCCGGTAACACTCAAGCGCGGCTATAGCTCGCAGATCCCTGACGAACTGGATGCAATCCTCAGCAAGGACCCACAGCAGCCGTATGCGCTGGCGTTGTACGGCGGCTATCAGGCGGGGGTTATTCGCAAGGTTGGCTCGATGGTAGGCGGCCTGACATACGGCGTAAGTGCCGAGAAAATGGAGCGCTACTTCCAACGTTCCTTCGCCGTCAGAGATGATCTGCCAATTGGACATTATGAATATGCCAACGCGCTGAGCTACGTCTATGACGACGCCCAGGACGACAAAGCCTTGCACCACTTGCAGCAAGCTGTGGCCATTGCCCCGATAAGCGCTATGGAGTCGCTGGAGGTTGCCCACGCCAAACAACTACTGACTGCCTTCAAGCAACGCATCGCAGCCAACTGAGGCGCTTACAAGCACAAAAAAGGCTGCTCATTGGCAGCCTGATTTGCTTGTCTGACAGCCGTTTAGGGCCTGTGCGCTCGCGCCAAAAATTCGTGCGACTGCATTTCCAGCAAACGACTAAGGGTACGCTGAAACTCAAAGGTCAGACGGCCGCCGGTGTACAGGTCCTTCAGCTCAACCTCTGCCGAGATAATAAGCTTTACGTTACGGTCGTAGAATTCATCGACCAAGTTAATAAAGCGCCGGGCCATGTCGTCGGTGGCAACGCCCATCTGCTCGACGTTGGCCAGCAGTACCGCGTGGAACACCTTGCCCAGCTCGATGTAGTCATTCTGGCTACGCGGGCCGTCACACAACTCACGGAACTCGAACCAAGCCACGTCTTCACAGACACGCACTGCAGTGATCTGCCGGTTCTCGATACTGATCGACTCGTTCTCAACCGCGTGAGTGCAGTCTGGCAGCAAGCTCTTAAAGCTCTTGTGCAGGCTGGCTTCTGCTTCGACCCCCAAAGGCCAGTGAAACAATTCAGCCTGCTCAAGGGCGCGCAAACGATAATCCACACCACTGTCGACGTTCACGATGTCAGTGTGTTGCTTGAGCAAGGCAATAGCTGGCAAGAAGCGCGCGCGCTGCAAACCGTCCTTGTAAAGCCCGTCAGGCACGATATTCGACGTAGCCACCAGGCTCACGCCATTTTTGAATAGCTCTTCAAGCAGGGTCGCCAGAATCATCGCATCGGTAATATCCGAGACGAAGAATTCATCGAAACAAATCACCCGCGCTTCATCGGCAAACTTCTTGCCAATAATGGTCAGTGGATTTTTCTCACCTTTAAGGCCGCGCATTTCTTCGTGCACACGCTTCATAAAGCGATGGAAGTGGGTGCGGACCTTCTGCTCAAACGGCAACGCATCGAAAAAGGTATCGACCAGATACGTCTTACCGCGGCCGACTCCGCCCCAAAAATACAAGCCTTTGATTGGCGTCTGCGTTTTCTTGGCGAATAGTTTGCCGAACAAACCCGGCTTGCTGTTTTGTGAGTCCGCGACTAAATCGTCGTACAGACGCTGCAAATGGCGCACAGCCACTTCCTGCGCCGCATCATGGAAAAAGTCTGGACGTTTGAGATCGGCTTGATAGCGTTCTAGCGGAGTCATATTCGTTAGCTGAGCAACAAAAACGGGGCAGGTACTTTAGGCCCTGCCCCGCAGATAATCAATCAACCGTAGGTACTGAGTTACGCTTGCTCGGCCGCCAGGGCCTCGCGCAAGCGCTCAACTGCAGCTCTAAGCGCCTCTAAATCAGCGAATTCAGGGCTGCTTGCCACTGATTCACCCTCTAGCCAAACAGCAAAGACCTTGCCGTCTTCACGAACATCCAGCGGCTCACCCGACTGCAGGCGCTTGGTAACCATACCCGCCGACTTGCCATCAGAAAATGATTTCGAGAGTAGCAGCTGTTCGCCAGCGGCATCGAGCAAGCGGAAGCGGAAGCTGCCATCCTCATCGCGGAAGCTGACGAAGCGTGCAGTCTTTCCGACTTTCTTCTTCGACGATTCGGTGCTCGCAGCCGCCGACCGGAATGAGCGCAGGCCCACAGCCTCGCGCAGCTGGGTCAGAAACGGCGTTGCGATCTTGCGCGCCTTTGCCGCACCTTCGAGAAGAATATCTTCGAGATCAGCCGGGCGCTCAATCAGTGCGTGGTATTTCTCTCGCGCATCACCAAGCTGAGCATTAAGCAGCTCATTTAAACGCTGCTTCGCCTCACCCCAACCCAAGCCATCGATTAACTCAGCACGGAACTGCGCTTGCTGCTCTGGCGTTGCGAAGGCCTGGTACAGGGTGAACAGGTGCGAGTTATCCGGATCTTTGGCTTCGCCCGGCAGCTTCGAGTCGGTGACGATACGCGCCACTGCCTCTTTCATCTGCTTGGCGCCACTGAACAACGGGATGGTGTTGTCGTAGCTTTTCGACATTTTGCGACCATCCAGGCCGGGCAATGTCGCCACATCTTCCTCAATCACCGCCTCGGGCAGGGTGAAGAGTTCCTGGCCCTGACCAAATAGATGATTGAACCGCTGGGCGATATCGCGTGCCATTTCGACGTGCTGAATCTGATCACGACCGACAGGCACCTTGTGGGCGTTGAACATCAAAATGTCCGCCGCCATTAACACCGGATAGCTAAACAACCCCATGGTCACGCCCGCGTCTGGGTCTTCGCCGAGCTCAACATTTCTGTCCACAGAGGCTTTGTAGGCGTGAGCACGATTAAGCAGGCCTTTGCCAGCCACACAGGTCAATAACCAGCAAAGCTCTGGAATTTCCGGAATATCCGACTGGCGATAAAAGGTTGCCTTGTTAACGTCCAGACCACAGGCCAACCAAGTTGCCGCGATTTCCAGACGCGAACGCTGAATGCGCAGCGGGTCATCACACTTGATCAGCGCATGGTAGTCAGCCAGAAAGTAAAACGAGTCCACGTTTGCGTCGCCGCTTGCCACAATTGCCGGACGAATAGCCCCGGCGTAGTTGCCTAGATGCGGGGTGCCTGTGGTGGTGATACCGGTAAGAATACGAGTGGTCATGGGCTTTCGCTTACTAATTAGAGGCGCGGCAATAACAAATCTTTCAGATCCGTCAGTTTGCCATGAAAAAAGTGCCCACATTCTGCCACGGTCAACAACTCATGTGGACGCTCAAGCGCACTTGACCAGTCATAAACCAACTGCGGCTCGACCACTTCATCCGCCTCAGGCTGGATGACCGTCATGGCGCAGCGCTGAGCCAGCGGGCTTTTGTCCAGGCGCATCACCGCCGGAGCGATCATAAACAACTTGTCCACATCTACCGTTTGCGCCTCCAACCGAGCCGCCAGGGTGGCGGCAACAAAACCACCAAAGGAAAAACCCATCAAGGTCAGCGGCAAATTCGGGTATTGTTGACGCAAATACGCTGCGACCGCCTCGGCGTCATCGACTTCGCCAGTGCCCATATCATGGGTACCTGCGCTGCTACCGACACCGCGATAGTTAAAGCGTAAGGTGTGCAAGCCTGCGTCACGTGAAGTGCGCTGCAAGGTAGACACCACTTTATTTAGCATGGTGCCGCCCTGTATCGGGTTGGGGTGGCATATAAGCGCCACGCCACGGGCGTCGGGGACTTCAAGCGCAAGGGCTTCAAGCTGACCGCTTGGGCCAGGAATAAATACAGCAGTTTCACGGGTGAGCAAAAGTGAACTCCGTGACCCATCGCAGGGTCGATTCGTCTAGGCTGTCAGCCTGCGCCAAAAAACACATCGGCTCGCATTACGCTATACAGCGCAGGCGCCAACCGCTAACGTAAAGCAAAGCCGTTTAGAGAGGAAGGACTCGTGGAACAGACGCTAACAGCCTGGCTGATACCGGCCATAGCCCTGGTTGCAGGTATCGCAATAGGATTTCTGATTGCGCGCTTGGCGCCCAATGCAGTTCCTGGCCGAACTCAACGCCAGCTTGACGATCTGCAGGAACGTTTTGACAACTACCAGAGTGATGTCGTCACGCATTTCAACACCACTGCAAATCTGGTCAAGAAATTAACCCAGAGCTATCAGGACGTCCAAGAGCATCTCACTGAAGGCACCAGCCAACTGGCCCTCGACGAGTTAACTCGCCAACGCTTGATGGCCGCGCTGCATGCAGATGAGGCAGGTGATAAACGTGATAAACGCGAGCGTTTAACCCCGCCACGCGACCATGAAACGCCCAAGGATTACGCGCCGAAAATGGCCAACATCCCAGGGATGCTCGACGAAAACTACGGTTTAAAGAGCAAGCGCTAATAAGGCAAAACCTGCGTGTGGCAAGGCGAAGCTTGTCACCCTTGCAACCCTGCAAAATGGTGGCCGATAAAAGCGTCGACCACCCTATGGCAGGCATAAAAAAAACCGCATTAGCGGTTTTTTTATGCCCCTGTACCTGCAAACAGATACAGGGGCCGCGCTTCAGTTAGATTGCACCACGCTCACGCAGCGCCGCCAGAACGAGCTTGACGCCCTCATCAACCGATACGGTCTGAGTGTCGACGACCACGTCCGCATTGAGCGGCACATCGTAGGGGAATGACTCGCCCGGGATGTTATCGCCATTGGCTGCATACAAGCCCTGTGGGTCACGCTCACGGCACGCCTGCGGCGAAGCCTGAACATAAACCGTGATCAGACGCTCAGCACCCAGCAGCGTCCGGGCTTGTTCACGCCCTTCTGCATCCGGCGCAACAAAAGCCGCCAAGGTGATCAAACCCGCTTCGTTGAACTGACGCGCCACGTGCGCAGCACGACGCCAGTTCTCTGTGCGACCCGAGCGATCCTGGGGCAGGCCCTTATTCAAGTCCTGACGCAAGTTCTGGCCGTCCAGCACGTAGACCCCACGACCCATGTCGAACAGTTTGCGCTCAACCGCATAGGCCAAGGTGCTTTTACCTGCACCCGACAAGCCGCTGAACAGAACCGTTGCAGGCTTCTGACCGAGTCGTGCAGCACGTTCCTCAACCGAGACATGGGCCAACTTGCCGTGATGACCTGAACCCGCTTGAGCACCCACCGCATCAGCGATAATCATGCCCGCGCCCACAGTGCCATTGGTCAGGCGATCAATCACGATAAAGGAACCGGTGGTGCGATTGTGCGCATAACCGTCCAAGGCAATCGGGGTGTCTAGGGCAATGCGTACCTTGCCGATTTCGTTAAGCTGCAGACTGCTCGCAGCGCCCTCTTCCAAGGTATTAACGTCAACCCGGTGAGTAATACTGGCAATCGAGCCCGGCACGTAGCTGGTAGCGCGCTTGATGTCGTATTTTTTACCCGGCAGCATCGGCTCATCAGCCATCCATACCAGCATCGCATCAAAACTGTCAGTCACCTGCGGACGGCTGTCGGCGTGGACCAGCATATCGCCACGGGAAACATCGATTTCGTCTTCAAGGGTCAGGGTAATCGCCTGACCAGGACCGGCCTGCTCCAGCTCGCCTTCGTAAGTCACGATCGACTTAACGCGACTGCCTTTACCCGACGGCAAGACCATTACTTCATCGCCCTTGTGCACGATGCCGCTGGCCAAGGTACCGGCAAACCCACGGAAGTTCAGGTTAGGACGGTTTACGTACTGCACCGGGAAGCGCAGATCATTGAAATTACGGTCACCCGAAATCTCAACGGTCTCAAGAATTTCCATCAGCGCCTGGCCGGCATACCAGGGTGAACGCTCACTTTTGCTGACTACGTTATCGCCCTTGAGCGCCGACATCGGCACGAAGTGCAAGGTCGTTGGCTTCAGCTCGATACCTTCGGCGAATTTCAGGTAGTCAGCTTTGATCTGCTCGAAGACACCTTGATCAAAATCTTTCAGGTCCATCTTATTGATGGCCACGACGATGTGCTTGATACCCAGCAGCGAGGTAATAAAGCTGTGACGCTTGGTCTGGGTTTGCACGCCGTAACGAGCGTCAATCAGGATGATTGCCAGGTCACAGGTCGATGCACCGGTGGCCATGTTTCGGGTGTACTGCTCGTGCCCCGGCGTGTCGGCAATGATGAATTTGCGCTTGGCCGTCGAGAAATAACGGTAAGCCACGTCGATGGTAATGCCTTGCTCACGCTCGGCCTGCAGACCATCAACCAGCAGGGCAAGGTCGACCTCTTCGCCGGTGGTGCCGCTTTTCTTCGAGTCGCGGGTAATGGCTTCCAGGTGATCTTCGTAGATCATCTTGGAATCATGCAGCAGCCGCCCGATCAGGGTGCTCTTGCCATCATCCACATTGCCGCAGGTCAAAAACCGCAACAGTTCTTTACGTTCGTGCTGCGCCAGGTAAGCGAGAATATCTTCGCTGATCAATTCAGATTGGTGCGACATCTTAAAAGTACCCCTGACGTTTTTTCTCTTCCATCGAACCGGCACCATCATGGTCAATTACACGACCCTGGCGCTCAGAGGTACGCGTCAGCAGCATTTCTTGAATGATGTCTGCCAGCGTGGTCGCCTGCGACTCAACGGCGCCCGTCAGCGGGTAGTCACCGAGCGTACGGAAACGCACCATCTTCTTCTGGATACGTGATTTTTCTTCGTCGGACATGTGCTCGAGAATGCGCTCGTCATCGATCATGATCAGCGTGCCATTCTTCTCGATCACTTCGCGCTCAGCGGCAAAGTACAGCGGCACAATCGGGATCTGTTCCAGATAGATGTACTGCCAGATATCCAGCTCGGTCCAGTTCGACAACGGGAAAACGCGAATCGACTCGCCCTTCTTCACCTTGCCGTTGTAGACATTCCACAGTTCTGGGCGCTGATTCTTTGGGTCCCAGCGGTGTTTGCTGTCGCGGAACGAGTAAACGCGCTCTTTGGCACGGGATTTCTCTTCATCACGACGAGCACCACCAAAAGCGGCATCGAAACCGTGCTTGTCGAGCGCCTGCTTGAGGCCCTCGGTTTTCATGATGTCGGTGTGTTTGGCGCTGCCGTGGGTCAAGGGATTAATGCCCTGGGCCACACCTTCCTGATTGACGTGAACAATCAGATCCAGGCCCATTTCAGCCTTCATCTTGTCGCGGAAGCTATACATCTCTTGGAACTTCCAGCGAGTATCGACGTGCATAACCGGGAACGGCAGCTTGCCAGGAAAGAACGCCTTGCGTGCCAAATGCAGCATCACGGCAGAATCTTTGCCAATGGAATAGAGCATTACCGGGTTGTCGAATTCGGCGGCCACTTCACGGATGATGTGGATACTTTCCGCCTCGAGCTCTTTCAGGTGGGTCATTTTGTCGAGCATAGCTACTCACGATTTGCTTTGTAATGGGGCCAGCGGGCCGTGGACATGGGCGCACTCTAGCACAGCGCTAGCTTCTATTCAGGACGCCATCTAGATCAAAACGATCTAACTTTATGCTCAGTATTTTCTAGGCCCCACGCCCGCCAAAGCAGCACAAAATGTCGCTATCGCGCTGCGCACAGATTCAAATTGGATTGGCGCAGTCGATGAAGATATGGTCGATAGCAAATCGCTTTGCCAGATAATCACCCAATGCCTGCACACCATAGCGCTCGGTTGCATGATGACCGGCGGCAATAAAGCTGATGCCGTTTTCCTGCGCACTGTGAAAAGTCTGCTCAGAGGCCTCCCCGGTCAGGTACAAATCGACGCCAGCTGCAATGGCTTCATCGATATAGCCCTGCCCACCACCGGTACACCAACCCACGCGGCGAATCATCTCAGAGCCTTCCACCAGCAACGGCTCGCGGCCAAGCACCTCACCCACATGACGGGCAAAATCCCTCGCGCTCTGCGGCTCATCCAGAGACCCAACCAAACCGACTGTGCGTGCGTTATCTGGATTGAGTGGCCCCTCGACGGTAATGCCCAACTGTGCAGCGAGCCGAACGTTATTGCCTACTTCAGGGTGCACATCGAGCGGCAAGTGGTAGGCAAGCAAGCTGATGTCATTGGCCAACAGCGCCTTAAGCCGGCGCTGCTTCATGCCGGTAATGCACGGATCTTCTCCCTTCCAGAAATAGCCGTGATGCACCAACACAACATCAGCTTGCGCTTCTATCGCGGCATCAATCAGCGCCTGACTCGCGGTTACCCCTGTGACTAATCGCTGCACATTGGGCCGCCCTTCAACTTGCAAGCCATTGGGGCAATAGTCACTGATGCTGTCTGCATTCAAATAGCGTTGGGTCTCTGCGACAAGAGTGGTCAGGGCGATTGCCATGTTGTTTCCTTAATAGATTGATGCAAGCCAATGCAATATTCGCGCTAGGGCCCTTATAATGGCTCACCTTAAGGGGCTCAGGTGCCCCTCGCAACTCTCAGGACTTCTTTGATGCTCAAAGCAGTGCGTTTTTTTGGCTGGCCTTTGCTCGTTGGCGTGTTAGTCGCCTTACTGTTTATCCAGCAATACCCAGAATGGGTTGGCCTGCCTGACCACGATGTAGAAGTTCGTCAGGCTCCCAAACACCGCGGCAACCCTTCGAGCGCTCCGGCCTCATATGCCAATGCAGTGACCCTGGCGTCGCCTGCAGTTGCCAACCTGTACACCACCAAATACGTTAACAAGCCCGCGCTTCCTCTGTTTGAAGACCCGCAGTTTAAAAAGTTCTTTGGCGACAACCTGCCAAGACAACGCCGCATGGAGTCGAGCCTCGGTTCAGCTGTAATCATGAGTTCGGAAGGTTATCTGCTGACCAACAACCATGTGACGGCCGGCGCCGATCAAATCGTTGTGGCGCTCAAAGACGGCCGTGAAACCCTGGCCAGGGTGATTGGCAGTGACCCAGAAACCGACCTGGCAGTCCTCAAGATTGACCTGGATGACATGCCTGCGATCACTCTGGGCCGCTCGGATAATATCAAGATTGGCGACGTGACCTTGGCCATTGGCAACCCATTCGGGGTCGGCCAAACCGTGACCATGGGCATTATCAGTGCCACTGGCCGCAATCAACTGGGCCTCAATACATACGAAGACTTCATCCAGACGGACGCTGCAATCAACCCCGGTAACTCAGGCGGCGCACTGGTGGATGCCGACGGCAATCTCGTCGGCATCAACACCGCTATCTTCTCCAAGTCGGGTGGTTCGCAAGGCATAGGCTTTGCCATTCCGGTAAAGCTTGCCCTTGAGGTGATGCAGGCCATTATTGAACACGGCCAGGTCATACGCGGCTGGCTGGGCATTGAAGTTCAGCCACTGACGCCAGAGTTGGCAGAGTCATTCGGCCTTGAAGGACGCCCGGGCATTGTTGTCGCCGGTATTTACCGCGACGGCCCTGCTCAACGCGCCGGCCTGCAGCCGGGTGATTTGATTATGAATATCGATGGCGAGCCGGCAGGCGATGGCCGCCGCTCGATGAATCAGGTGGCGCGGACCAAACCGGGTGACAAAATTCGCATTGAGATTCTGCGTAACGGCAAGCCAATGGACCTCACCGCAGAGGTTGGCGTGCGCCCACCGGCATCCACTAAAACCGAGGACAATCAGTAGGTAATCTATTGATCGGCAGCGGTCTCAGTGGGCGAAACCGCTATCACAGGTTTTCACCGCATCGAGCAAATGCCGTGCAAGGCGTCTAACAGCGCTTGGTTCTGCTCGGGCGTACCAATACTGATGCGCAAGAACTGAGCGATCCGCGCCTGTTTGAAGTGACGCACAATCACCCCTTGCTCGCGCAACAGCCCGGCCAACTCTGCCGCATCCCGCTGGACGTGGCGCGCAAAGACGAAGTTAGCTGCGGAAGGCAGCACCTCGAAACCTAGCTGCTCCAAGCCCGCCACTACGTCATTGCGGCTGTTGATGACGGCCTGACAACTTTGTTCGAAGTACACAGTGTCAGCAAATGCAGCGGCGGCACCGGCAATCGCAATACGGTCCAGCGGATAGGAGTTAAAGCTGTTTTTGATTCGCTCCAGCGCCTCAATCAAATCAGGATGCCCCACCGCAAAACCAACCCGAAGCCCTGCCAGCGAACGTGATTTGGACAAGGTTTGAGTGACCAGCAAATTGGGGTATTTATCCACCAGGCTAATCGCCGATTCCCCCCCAAAATCGATGTAGGCTTCATCCACCAGCACAACGCTTTCTGTATTGAGGTTCAGCAGGCGCTCAATCGCCTCAAGCGGCAACAGGCAGCCTGTTGGCGCATTGGGGTTCGGGAAAATGATGCCGCCATTAGGCCGCGCGTAGTCTTCAACCTGGATTTGGAACTGTTCATCCAGCTCGATAATCCCGGGCTCAATTGCGTAAAGGCCGCAATAGACCGGGTAAAAGCTGTAACTGATGTCCGGAAACAACAGCGGTTTTCCGTGCTGAAACAGGCCATGAAACGCATGAGCAAGGACTTCATCGGAGCCATTGCCGACAAAAACCTGCGCCGTTTGCACGCCATAGAACTCGGCAACCGCTTGTTTGAGGCGATCACTGTTCGGATCGGGATACAGGCGCAATTGATCGTTCACTTCCGCCTGCATGGCGGCAATCGCCAGTGGCGAAGGCCCGTAGGGGTTTTCATTGGTATTGAGCTTAACCAGCTTGGCCAGCTTGGGTTGCTCGCCCGGCACATAAGGCACCAATTGCTTGACGAAGGGGCTCCAAAATTTACTCACTGCCCTGCTCTCCTACAGCCTGGCGCAGGCATTGAGCCTCGCCAGAGATTAACTGAATTAGTGTTTGATCCGGTATTCAGCGCTGCGCGCATGAGCCGTCAACGACTCACCGCGAGCCAGCACCGAAGCGGTTTTACCCAATTCAGAGGCACCGTCGGCTGAGCAATAAATGATTGATGAGCGTTTCTGGAAGTCATACACGCCCAAGGGTGAAGAAAAACGCGCCGTACCAGAGGTCGGTAAAACGTGATTCGGTCCGGCGCAGTAATCGCCCAGGGCTTCTGCGGTGTAGCGACCCATAAAAATCGCGCCCGCATGGCGTATCTGCGGCAACCACTGCTCAGGGTCTTCCACCGACAATTCCAAATGCTCTGGCGCGATGCGATTCGCCACTTCAATGGCTTGCGCCATATCGGCCACTTGAATCAACGCACCGCGGGCTACCAGCGAGGTGCGGATTATCTCTTCGCGCTCCATGGTTGGCAGCAGCTTGGCGATAGACGCCGCGACTTTATCGAGGAAGTCAGCATCCGGGCTTACCAGAATCGACTGAGCGTCTTCATCGTGTTCTGCCTGTGAGAACAGGTCCATCGCGATCCAATCTGGATCGGTTTGGCCATCGCACACCACCAGGATTTCGGACGGTCCTGCAATCATGTCGATGCCGACCTTACCGAACACATGGCGCTTGGCCGTGGCCACATAGATGTTGCCTGGGCCGACAATCTTGTCTACAGGCGGCACGCTTTCAGTGCCATAGGCCAGCGCGGCAACAGCCTGGGCCCCGCCGATGGTGAACACCCGGTCAACCCCGGCAATAGCGGCGGCGGCCAGCACGATCTCATTGATCTCACCGCGTGGCGTCGGTACCACCATGACCACCTCAGCCACGCCGGCGACTTTCGCCGGGATCGCATTCATCAATACCGATGACGGGTAAGTCGCTTTGCCGCCCGGCACGTATAAACCCGCACGATCCAGAGGCGTGACCTGCTGACCCAGAACAGTGCCATCGGCCTCGGTGTAGCGCCATGAGTCTTGTTTTTGCTTCTCGTGATAGCGGCGCACGCGTTCTGCGGCGACTTCAAGCGCCTGGCGCTGAGCCGGCGTAATGCGCGTCAGTGCCAACTCCAGACGCTCACGGGGCAGGATCAGATCCGCCATGCTGGCGACTTCCAGCCCGTCAAACCGTTGCGTGTATTCAACCAGCGCGGCATCGCCCCGACTGCGCACCGCGGCGATGATCTCCAGCACCCGCTGGTTTACCCCGTCGTCAGACACACTCTCCCAGCTCAGCAAATGATCAAGATCATGGGCAAAACCTTGGTCAGCGGCATTGAGTCGGCGTACAGCGATGGGAGCAGTCATAACGGGCCTCTTGAATTAGCAAATGCTCAAGCGCCCGTAGAATACCAGCCGCTCCGCGCGGGCACCTGAATATTCTGGCTATGACACGGATAGGCGGACGCAGCCCTGGGCTGCGTAAAGGTATTAATTAGGGTGTCGCGACTCGACCGCTTCACGCAAGGTGTCGATCAGCGCCTGGATACGCGCGTGCTGCATCTTCATCGAAGCCTTGTTGACCACCAGACGCGAGCTAATAGTTGCAATCAGCTCTTGAGCCTCGAGGCCGTTGGCACGCAAGGTGTTACCGGTGTCGACGACATCGATAATCTTGTCGGCCAATCCCACCAAAGGCGCCAGTTCCATGGAACCGTAGAGTTTGATCACGTCAACCTGGCGGCCCTGCTCTGCGTAGTACTGCTTGGCCACATTGACGAACTTAGTCGCCACCCGCAGGCGACCTTTCGGCTCAACAGCACCCACAGCGCCAGCAGTCATCAGCTTGCACTTGGCAATACGCAAGTCCAGAGGCTCGTACAAGCCCTGGCCACCGTACTCCATCAATACGTCTTTACCAGCAACGCCCAAATCGGCGGCGCCATGCTCAACGTAGGTTGGCACATCGGTCGCACGCACAATCAACAAGCGCACATCATCCTGAGTCGTCGGAATGATCAGCTTGCGGCTTTTTTCAGGGTTCTCGGTTGGCACAATACCCGCCGCAGCAAGCAGCGGCAGAGTGTCATCAAGAATGCGGCCTTTCGACAGCGCGATGGTGAGCATGGTGGTTGTAAATCCTTAGAAACTAAACATCGCAAACCAGGCAGCAATATTGCCCGGTTTGCGTTACCCGCAGGCGGTACGCTGGAAAACTAGCCCGGAATGCGGCGAATCTTCGCGCCCAACAACTGCAGTTTTTCTTCGATGCATTCATAACCACGGTCAATGTGGTAAATGCGGTCGATCAAGGTATCACCCTCAGCAACCAATGCCGCGATCACCAAGCTGGCCGATGCACGCAGATCGGTGGCCATCACTGGCGCGCCCTTGAGCTTGTCGGTACCGGTTACCACGGCTGTATTGCCTTCAACCAGAATCTGCGCGCCCATGCGAATCATCTCGTGAACGTGCATAAAGCGGTTTTCGAAGACGGTTTCAATCACGGCACCGCTGCCTTCAGCAATCGCATTAAGCGCGATGAACTGAGCTTGCATGTCGGTTGGGAACGCAGGATATGGCGCAGTGCGCAAGGTCACAGCCTTCGGCCGTTTGCCTTTCATATCCAGCTCGATCCAATCAGGACCGCTGGTAATTTCAGCGCCAGCTTCTTCAAGCTTGGAGATTACGGCTTCCAAAGTTGAAGCATCGGTGTCCTTGAGCTTGACTCGCCCACCTGTAGCGGCTGCAGCCACCAGGTAGGTGCCTGTTTCGATACGATCAGGCATCACATTGAAGCGCGCGCCGCCAAGACGCTCAACGCCGTCAATGGTAATGGTGTCAGTCCCGGCGCCTTGAATTTTCGCGCCCATTGCGATCAGGCAGTTGGCCAGATCAACCACTTCCGGCTCGCGTGCAGCATTTTCAAGCACACTACGGCCTTTGGCCAAGGTAGCGGCCATCATGATGTTTTCAGTACCGGTCACACTGACGGTATCGAAGAAGAAACGCGCACCGCGCAAGCCGCCTTCTGGCGCCTTGGCTTTGATGTAGCCGCCCTCGACGTCAATGATTGCACCCATGGCTTCAAGGCCACGGATATGCAGATCCACCGGACGCGAGCCAATAGCACAGCCGCCAGGCAGGGCCACTTCAGCCTCGCCAAAGCGCGCGACCATCGGCCCGAGCACCAGAATCGAGGCACGCATGGTTTTAACCAATTCGTATGGCGCAACCAGGGTCTTGATGGCCCGTGCATCAACCTCGACCGAGAGCTTCTCGTCGATAATCGGCTCGATGCCCATGCGACCGAACAGCTCGATCATCGTGGTGATGTCGTGCAAGTGCGGCAAATTGCAGATAGTGACCGGGGCATCACCCAACAAGGTGGCCGCCAGAATCGGCAATGCAGAGTTTTTCGCACCGGAAATGCGGATCTCGCCGTCAAGACGGACGCCGCCGGTAATAATTAATTTATCCATTACTGTCTCGCTGCCTCTAGGAACGCGCGGCCCATGCGGCACGGCTGAAGAATTTCATAGTCACTGCATGAATACTGCCATCGGCAATCCATGGATTCAGGTGGGCGTAGACCTGCTGCTGACGCTTGACGGGGCTCAAAGCAGCCACCTCGTCGCCGATCACATTCAGCTGGAAGTTGCAGCCTTCGCCTTCAACTTCAACTTGGGTATCCGGCAGTTTAGCCTCCAGGAGACTTTTTACTTCTAGGGCCTGCATGAGCAACCTCAATCAGCGTATTCATTAGCGACAGCGGAGCCTAAGCTCTCGGGTGGCGCATCATACAAAAAAAGCTCGGAACCTGCGAATCCTGAAGAACCCGCCGATCGGTATAGATGGTGACTACTCGCTTACAACGTCCACTGAGTGCTGCTCAGTGGGTGCCTGTTCAAGCGGCAAAATATCCAGAAGTTCGGACACCTTGGCGATTTCTTGCATATCCTTGGGCAGATTGCGCACCAGGATGCTTTTACCTTTGCTCTGGGCATCGCGAACAAAGGCCAGCAACAGCGAAAGTCCGACGCTGCTGGACTTGTCGACAGCCGCACAATCAATTACGCAGGTGCTGACATTGCAGTCCTTGAGCAATTTGCCGCCATCTTTACGTAGCTGCGGCCCAGAGGTGTAATCGATCACGCCAGAGAGCTGAAACACCCCTGGCGATAACTCATCAATACTGGCCTGACTCACGACTCACCCTTGGCCTGACGCGCCTTGGCGACAGTTTCTGGCCAAGTATCGATGACCTTGTCCAAATCGTTGCCGTTTTTCTGCATCGACTGCGAGAACTGATCGCGGAACAGTTTACCGACGTTGATACCATTGATGACCATATTACGCATCATCCATGAGTCGCCTTTATTGACCATGGTGTAGGCCAGCGGATAAATGGTGCCACTGCCGTCCTTGATCTCCATGTTCACCGTGGTGCGCTCAGGATCTTGCTTACCCGTGGCCGGCAGTACGCGAATGTCCTGATTGTTGTACTCAAGCAGGGCATTGCCATAGAACTGCATCAGGCTCTGCTTGAAGTTGCCCTGAAAGCGCTCCATCTGTGCCGGGGTCGCTTTGCGCGAATAACGCACTGTCATGACGCCACGGGAGATGCCATCAACGTCCACCACCGGCCCGAGAATGGAGTCGAGGGCGGTGTAGAACGCATTCGGATCGCTGCGGTACTGCTCTTTATTAGCCTTGAGGTCATCAAGCAGCTTGGTGGTCGTTTGCTGAACCACTTCATTAGCGGTCGGCGCGGCAACGGCGATAAGGGGCAGCGCCGTCAGCAACAGGATAAGGCTGTTACGAAGTACTTTGATCATTATCAGTTCCTCGTTATTTGGATTCGTCTTTGTTCACAGAATTAAGTAAAAACTTGCCAATCAAATCCTCAAGCACCAGCGATGACTGGGTGTCATGAATGGTGCCGCCATCTTTCAGCACCTCTTCTTCACCGCCAACGCTGATACCGATATATTTCTCGCCCAGCAGACCGGCAGTCAGGATTGAGGCGGTGGAGTCTTCCGGCAAGTTGTTCACATTCTTGTCGACAGACATGGTGACACGCCCGGTGTAGCTGTCACGATCCAAATCAATCGCCACCACCTTACCGATTGTGACCCCAGCCATGGTTACCTTGGAACGCACGGTTAGACCGGCAATGTTCTCAAAGTGCGCATAGACCTTGTAAGTATCATCAGCGTTACCCATTGCCAGACCGCTGACGCGCAGAGCCAATAGCATCAATGCCAGCATTCCGGCCAGCAGGAACAGGCCGACACCAACTTCCAGTGTGCGGTTTTGCATCAGAAATCTCCAAACATCAAAGCAGTCAGAATAAAGTCCAAACCCAATACAGCTAAAGAGGCGTAGACCACTGTTCGGGTAGTCGCCTGACTGATGCCTTCCGAGGTCGGCTCACAGTCATAGCCCTGGAACACGGCAATCCAGGTCACAACAAATCCAAATACGACACTTTTGATCACGCCGTTAAGCACGTCATCGACAAAGGACACGCTGTTCTGCATGTTCGACCAGAACGAGCCTTCATAAACACCGAGCCAGTCAATTGCGACCATCGAGCCGCCCCAGATACCGACCACGCTGAAAATCATCGCCAGCAAGGGCATCGAAATAAAGCCAGCCCACAATCGCGGGGCGACAATATGCTTGAGTGGGTCAACACCGATCATTGCCAAGCTGGACAGTTGCTCTGTGGACTTCATGTTACCGATCTCTGCCGTCAGCGCAGAACCCGCTCGCCCTGCAAACAGCAGCGCAGCAACCACCGGCCCCAGTTCACGCAACAGGGTCAACGCCACCATTTGCCCAACGGCCTGCTCCGAGCCATAGCTGGAGAGGATATTAAAGCCTTGCAGCGACAAAACCATGCCAATGAAAAGACCCGACACCACAATGATTGCCAGGGACATAACCCCGACCGAATGCAGCTGTTTAACCAATAAATGGAAAGCGTTGCCTGATGTGCCACGACCCAATAGCGCACGCACCAGGAAAATCGATGAGCGCCCCAATGTGGCGACCACATCAATACCGGCACGTCCCAGCAGGGCGACCCGTTGAATGGGTGTTCTTTTGCGCATCAGCGCGCCCCCAGAAGATCATCGCGGTAACTATCCGCCGGAAAGTGAAACGGCACAGGACCATCGGCCGCGCCCCGCATGAATTGCTGAATGCGCGGGCTGTCAGACTTCATCAACTCAGCAGGCGTGCCTTGTCCCAACACCTGCGTATCGCCCACTACATAGATGTAGTCAGCAATACTTGCCGTTTCAGCCAGGTCATGTGAGACCACGATACTGGTAATCCCCAGCGCATCATTGAGCAGACGAATCAAACGCACCAAAACCCCCATTGCGATGGGGTCTTGCCCCACAAAAGGCTCGTCGTAAATCAAAATCTGCGGATCAAGAGCGATGGCCCGCGCCAATGCAACGCGGCGCTTCATCCCCCCGGACAACTCATCAGGCATCAATTCAATTGCACCGCGCAGGCCAACGGCCTGCAGCTTCATCAGCACAATATCGCGAATCATTTCTTCCGGGAGCCGGGTATGCACGCGCAAGGGAAAGGCGACGTTCTCGAACACATCGAGGTCGGTAAACAAGGCGCCGCTCTGAAACAACACGCCCATCTGCTTACGCATGTCGAACAATTCACTGCGCGACAGCGTCGGCAGATCCACTCCGTTGACCCACACTTGCCCGGTAGATGGTTTCAGCTCAGCGGCAATCAGCCTCAGCAGCGTCGTCTTACCGCTGCCGGAAGGCCCCATGATGCCGACAACCTTGCCGCGCGGGATGCACAGATCGATATTTTTGAAAATATCTCGATCGCCGCGCTTAAAACTGACGTTCTTAAGCTCAACCGCGTAATGACTTTCGGCGCCCATTTAAACTCCTTACCAACAGCCTCCCTTGATAGACGCTCGGTTTCAAAATGAAGACACCGCGCCAATCCTCAGGGCCGAATTAGCGTTGCATCATACCACCGACCCAGAAGCGCTCCCAATATTGCGAGGACGAATAACCTCAGTTATGCATAGCCTTGCACGCGCGTGGCGAAATTCTAAGATGAGCGGACCACGCTTTGCGGCTATAATCGCAGGCTTTTACTGAGCATGGACTGGCCAATTGATATGAACCAGACAAACGACCTGATCAAATCTGCAGAGCGCACCATTCGCCTTGAACTGCAAGCCGTTGAAGAATTGCTGCCGCGAATTGATGGTGATTTTGTCCGTGCCTGCGAATTGATTCTGTCGAGCAAAGGCCGCGTGGTAGTGGTCGGCATGGGTAAATCAGGCCATGTCGGCAATAAAATTGCGGCAACCCTAGCCAGCACCGGCACCACCGCTTATTTTGTTCATCCCGCGGAAGCAAGCCACGGCGACATGGGCATGATCACTCGCGACGACGTGGTGCTGGCACTCTCAAACTCAGGCTCAACCGCCGAGATCGTGACCCTGCTGCCCTTGATCAAACGTCTGGGTATCAAGCTGATCAGCATGACCGGAAACCCGGAGTCAGTGCTGGCGAAAGCCGCCGAAGTGAATCTCGATGCCAGCGTATCGAAAGAAGCCTGCCCGCTTAACCTGGCCCCAACGTCATCAACCACTGCATCCTTGGTGCTGGGCGATGCACTGGCGATCGCACTGCTTGAAGCGCGTGGCTTTACCGCTGAAGACTTCGCCTTTTCCCATCCAGGCGGGGCACTGGGCAGACGCTTGCTGTTGAAAGTCGAAAACGTCATGCACACCGGCGATGGCCTGCCTACGGTAAAATCTGGCACCTCGCTTCGAGAAGCCCTGCTGATCATGACCCAAAAGGGCTTGGGCATGACCGTTGTAACGGATTGCAATGGTTTGCTCGCCGGAATCTTCACTGACGGCGACTTGCGCAGAACTCTGGACCGCGAAATTGATCTACGTCTAGCAACCATTGACCAAGTCATGACCGCTCATGGCAAGACTGCCCGCGCCGAAATGCTTGCAGCTGAAGCTTTGAAGATCATGGAAGACCATAAAATCAGCGCGCTCGTCGTAGTTGATGACAACGATCGTCCCGTAGGTGCGCTGAATATGCATGACCTGCTTCGCGCCGGAGTAATGTAATGACCCCAGAATTCAAACAACGCGCCAGCGCGATAAAACTGGCAATTTTTGACGTAGACGGCGTTCTCACCGACGGCAAACTGTATTTCCTGGTCGATGGCAGCGAATTTAAAACCTTCAACACCCTCGACGGTCACGGCATCAAAATGCTGATCAACTCGGGTGTGCGCACCGCGATTATTACCGGACGCACCACGCCGGTAGTTGAGCGCCGCGCACAAAACCTTGGTATTCAGCATCTTTACCAAGGGCGCGAAGACAAACTTGCAGTGCTCGACGAGCTACTTGGCGAACTCGGCCTAAACTATGAACAAGTTGCCTACCTCGGCGACGACCTGCCCGACCTGCCGGTCATTCGCCGCGTAGGTTTAGGCATGGCTGTCGCCAGTGCCGACCCTTTTGTGCGCGAGCATGCGTTCGCGGTGACTCAAGCCAGAGGCGGCGAAGGTGCGGCGCGAGAGTTCTGCGAACAAATCATGCTCGCCCAAGGCACCCTTGAAGCGGCTCAAGCAGCCTACCTGTAGAACAGCAAACTATGCGCAAACCATTAAACATCTTGCTCCTCGTGCTCGGCGTGCTGATAGTCGCCGCAGCGGGCTACTGGAATATCAACCCTGACAGCTTCGCGGACAAACCGGCGAAAACCGCTGCGCAAAATACTATTGATTTTTATGTGGTCAATTCAAAAACGGTGCAATATCAGCCTGACGGCACATTGCATTACGAGCTGACCTCCGACAAAGTCGAACATGCCAAGGACTCGGATATTTCCTATCTGACCCAGCCAGACCTGTTGCTGTACCGCGGTACAGAGCTGCCGTGGCATGTGCAAAGTGAAAAAGGTGAAGTTTCACCCGGCGGCAAAGAGGTCGAACTGATCGACAAAGTCCGCGTTGAACGCACGGATGCAAAAGGTCGCCCAACCCTGCTGACAACCAGCCGTCTTACGGTAATTCCCGATAAGGAATATGCGCAGACCCAGCAAGCCGTTAGAATTGACGCAGCCAATGGGGTGACCACGGCGCAAGGAATGAAAGCGTATTTAAATGACAGCCGGATGCTCCTGCTGTCCAACGTAAGAGGCCAGCATGAGGTTCGTTAAAACCCTCCCCCTTCTACTCAGCCTGGGTGCATCGCTAGGAAGCGTTCATGCCTGGGCTTTGCCAACTGATCGCGATCAACCGATTCGCGTACAGGCCGACAGTGCAGAACTCGACGATAAACAAGGCGTTGCTGTTTACCGTGGCGATGTAGTAATCACTCAAGGCACCATGAAAATCACCGGTGACACCGTCACTATTACGCAGAATGCCAAGGGCGAAGTTGATGTTTTCACCTCCGTCGGGCGCCCTGCGTACTATGAACAAAAGCCTGCAGTCGACAAAGAGATCGTCAAAGCCTACGGCCTGACCATTCAGTACTTTTCCGCCAACGAGCGCATCGTGCTGATTGACCAGGCCAAGGTCATCCAAGAGGGCAATACCTTCGAAGGCGAGAAAATTGTCTATGATACCCAGCGCCAAATCGTCAATGCTGGCCGCGCAAATGGCACCAAAGTGACCACGCCGCGCCCGCGCATCGACATGGTGATTCAGCCGAAGAACAAACCCACCCAAGGGCAGTAATTAATGGCTACATTGAAAGCCCAACACTTGGCGAAAAGCTATAAAAGCCGCCAGGTTGTCCGTGACGTTAGCCTGAGCATAGACAGCGGCCAAATCGTCGGCCTGCTCGGCCCTAACGGCGCAGGTAAAACCACCTGCTTCTACATGATTGTGGGCTTAGTCCAGGCTGACCAGGGTCGCATCCTGATTGACGACCTCGATGTCAGCCATCAGCCGATGCACGGCCGCGCGCGCGCGGGCATTGGCTACCTGCCTCAAGAGGCTTCGATTTTCCGTAAGCTCAGTGTTGCCGATAACATCATGGCCATTCTTGAGACCCGCAAAGAACTCGATCGGGCTGGCCGTGAGGCTGAATTGGAGAACCTGCTTGAGGAATTCCATATTCACCACATTCGTGACAACCTGGGAATGAGCTTGTCCGGTGGCGAGCGGCGCCGTGTTGAAATTGCCCGCGCCCTGGCCACTGCACCGAAATTTATTTTGCTCGACGAGCCTTTTGCGGGTGTTGATCCGATTTCGGTTGGCGACATCAAGCAAATCATCCATCACTTGAAAGCCAAGGGTATTGGCGTGTTGATCACCGACCACAATGTGCGCGAAACGCTGGATATTTGCGAAACCGCTTATATCGTCAGCGATGGCCAACTCATTGCAGAAGGTGATTCAGAGGCAATTCTGGCCAACCAGACGGTAAAAGAAGTCTACTTGGGTCATGAATTCCGCCTTTAACCTGGATTTTTTCACCCGATAAGCGGCAACAGCTAGGCAAAGCACTGCAATTCAGGCATATAATTTGCTTCCTTGAGGCGCCTCCTTCGGCGCCCTGTAGTGGATTGCGCAGAGACGCCGGTAAATAAGGTCTGCAATGAAACCATCGCTAGTCCTGAAGATGGGCCAGCAGCTGACGATGACTCCTCAGCTGCAACAAGCCATTCGCTTACTCCAACTGTCGACCTTGGATCTTCAACAAGAAATCCAGGAGGCGCTGGAGTCAAACCCAATGCTCGAACGCCAGGAAGATGGCGAAGACTTCGATAATTCGGATCCTATGGCCGACGGCGCAGAAACCGCAACTGTCGAGCAGCCCAAGCAACAAGACACCTACGAAGAAAGCAGCAACCACCAAGATGCGCCACAAACCGTGGACAATCTGGAAGAAGGTGAGTGGAACGAACGCATTCCCAATGAGCTGCCCATTGATACCGCGTGGGAGGATGTCTACCAGACCAGCGCCAGCAGCTTGCCAAGCAGCAACAGTGACGATGACGAGTGGGACTTCACCACGCGCACCTCAACCGGTGAAAGCCTGCAGAGCCACATGCTCTGGCAGCTCAATCTGTCGCCAATGTCCGACAAGGACCGTTTGATTGCAGTCACCCTGATCGACTGCATCAACCCACAAGGCTACCTCGAAGAAACCCTGGAAGAGATTCTGGAAGCCTTTGATCCTGAACTGGACATCGAGCTCGACGAGATTGAAGCCGTCCTGCACCGCATTCAGCAGTTCGAGCCTTCGGGCATCGCCGCACGAGACCTGCGCGAATGCCTGACCCTGCAACTGCGCCAGCTACCCGCCAAGACCCCTTGGCTAGTTGAAGCACAGCGCCTCGCCAATGATTATCTGGACTTGCTTGGCAATCGTGACTACAGCCAACTGATGCGCCGCATGAAGCTCAAGGAAGACGACCTGCGCCAGGTCATCGAGCTGATCCAAAGCCTTAACCCGCGTCCGGGTTCGCAGATTGAGTCCAGCGAGCCGGAGTATGTGGTGCCCGACGTGATTGTGCGCAAACACAATGAGCGCTGGCTGGTAGAGCTTAACCAGGAAGCCATGCCCCGCCTGCGGGTCAACGCTCAATATGCAGGCTTTGTCCGCCGTGCGGACTCCAGCGCTGACAACACCTTTATGCGCAATCAGTTGCAAGAAGCTCGCTGGTTTATCAAAAGCCTGCAAAGCCGCAACGAGACCCTGATGAAAGTCGCTACTCAGATCGTTGAGCATCAGCGCGGGTTCCTCGACTACGGTGACGAAGCGATGAAGCCTCTGGTACTGCACGACATTGCCGAAGCAGTCGGCATGCACGAGTCCACCATCTCGCGGGTTACCACGCAGAAATTCATGCACACCCCGCGTGGCATTTACGAGTTGAAATACTTCTTCTCCAGCCACGTAAGCACCTCCGAAGGCGGAGAATGCTCGTCTACAGCGATCCGCGCGATTATCAAGAAACTGGTTGCAGCGGAAAATGCAAAAAAGCCGTTGAGTGACAGCAAGATCGCTGGTTTACTGGAGGCACAAGGCATTCAAGTAGCTCGCCGCACAGTTGCTAAATACCGTGAGTCCCTCGGTATCGCGCCTTCAAGTGAACGCAAGCGATTGATGTAGCAGTTGATGAACAGGAAAATCGTCTCAACCAATACCGAACTGCCCCGCGCTTGGATAAAGTAGCCATACTGCTATTACCCAGCGTGGGAAATGTTTACTGAGGATTTTTCGCGCCACAGTGTTCCGGCGGCAGGCAAACAGCCTGTCTCTTACACACGGCAACAAGGAGAATGCGGTATGCAAGTCAACATCAGTGGACATCAGCTAGATGTGACCGACGCCCTGCGTGACTACATCGACGAAAAATTCAGTCGACTAGAACGCCACTTCGACAAGATTACGAATGTGCAAGTTATTATGGAGGTCGAGAAGCTCAAACAGAAAATCGAAGCCACCTTACACATTGCAGGCGGCGAAATTGTCGCTAATGCCGAACACGATGATATGTACGCAGCAATCGATTTACTGACCGACAAACTCGACAGACAACTTATCAAGCACAAGGAAAAGCAGCTCGACCGTCAACAGGGTGCAATGGCCCGTTGATATCGCCCAACTCCTATGATCCGACTTGAAAATATCCTGACCCCCGGCCGTTCCTTGGTGAACGTGCCGGGCGGCAGCAAAAAACGTGTTCTCGAACAGATTGCCAACCTGGTTGCGCGCGAATTGCCCGACCTCGATGGACAAGACATTTTCGAAAGCCTGATTGCCCGCGAGAAACTCGGGTCCACCGGTTTTGGCAATGGTATTGCCATTCCGCACTGCCGTCTGCCTGCTTGCAACGCGCCGATCAGTGCGTTACTCAGGCTCGACTCCGCTGTAGATTTCGATGCAATCGATGGCGCACCGGTAGATTTGCTGTTCGTCCTGCTGGTTCCTGAAGCGGCCACGGATGAGCACTTGGAGCTACTTCGTCAAATCGCCAGCATGCTTGACCGCAGCGATGTCCGCGAACGACTGCGCCAGGCACAGAGCAATGACGAGCTGTACCAGGTTGTTGTCGACATCCAGAACAACAGCTAAGGATTCTCTGCAAAAGGTGGCGAGTGCCGGGGCCATAGGCTTGCCCTGAGGCGTCAAAGTGAGCCAAGGCGACGGTTCAGTCGCGATGGAATGCAACAGGCGTTGGCACAGTCCTTTTTCAGAGGTTGTCTAATCGACAGAGAACCTACATGCGCTTGATAATAGTCAGCGGGCGTTCTGGATCAGGCAAAAGTACCGCCCTTGATGTACTTGAGGACAACGGCTTTTACTGCATCGATAACCTGCCTGCCAGCTTGCTGCCGCAACTCGCTGAGCGAGCGTTCCAGCAGAAAGATTCAGCTCGCCCCAATGTGGCGGTGTCAATTGACGCACGTAACCTGCCCAGCGATTTGAATATGTTTCCAGAGTTGCTTGAACAAGTGCGCGCGCGCAATGTTCAGTGCGACCTGCTTTATCTGGATGCAAACGAAGAAACCCTGCTCAAACGCTTCTCCGAGACCCGTCGCCGCCACCCGCTGACCAACGACAACCGTTCGTTAGCCGAAGCCATTACCGATGAAACGCTGCTGCTGGAGCCCATCATTGATCTGGCCGATTTAAAGATCGACACCACCCACCTGAATCTCTATCAGCTGCGCGACACCCTCGCCCTGCGCTTGTTGAACAAGCCAGATCCGGGCACCGCATTTCTGGTTGAATCCTTCGGCTTCAAGCGGGGCATGCCGGTCGATGCCGACGTGGTATTTGATGTACGCTGCTTGCCGAACCCCTATTGGCGGCCCGAGTTGCGCGATTTCTCGGGACTGGAACAACCGGTGTCGGACTATTTAGACAGCCAGCCGGATGTTCAAGAGATGTATCAAGACATCCATGCCTATCTGAGCAAGTGGTTGCCACGTTTCGCGGCCAGTAATCGCGCCTACGTTACCGTCGCAATTGGCTGCACAGGGGGGCATCATCGCTCGGTTTATATCGCCAACCGTTTGGGCAAAGCACTCAAAGCTCAGCTCAAAAACGTCCAGACCCGCCACCGCGACCTCAGTTAAGGAACCGCCGCGATGCCCGCCTGTGAAGTGACCATTATCAACAAGCTCGGCTTGCATGCACGGGCTGCAGCAAAATTCGTCGGTGTTGCCACGCTGTATCCATGCAGTATCAGAGTAGGCCGCACCCCGGAGAATCTGGTCGACGGCAAAAGCATCATGTCAGTGATGATGCTCGCCGCCGGCAAAGGCACCTCAATTCACCTGCTAACCGATGGCGAGCGGGACGAAGAAGCCCTTGAGGCGATCATGGCGTTGATCAACAACTTCTTTGACGAAGGCGAATAGATCGCTGCTCCCAGATGGAGCCGCCAGGCAAAATATCCAGACAAAAAAGACCCGTCATATGACGGGTCTTTTTTTAACAGCCAGAGCGCCTGCTTAGGCCCAGTTAACCGTTGCTTGGAAACGCAAAGGATGCTGCTTCATGGCTAGCGCGTTGCGGCCAGCGCTGAGTGATAGCCTTACGACGGGTGTAGAAACGTACACCGTCCGGACCGTAGGCGTGCAGGTCGCCAAACAGCGAGCGCTTCCAGCCGCCGAAGCTGTGGTAGGCAACCGGTACTGGCAGCGGCACATTGACCCCAACCATACCGACTTCAATTTCGTCACAGAACAAGCGTGCCGACTCGCCGTCACGGGTGAAAACGCAGGTACCGTTGCCGTACTCGTGATCGTTGATCAGCTGCATCGCTTCTTCGAGGCTGTTGACGCGAACAACGCACAGCACCGGGCCGAAGATTTCTTCCTGATAGATGCTCATTTCAGGGGTCACACGGTCGAACAAGCACCCACCGAGGAAGAAGCCGTTCTCATTGCCCGCCACGCTAAAACCACGGCCATCGACAACCAGCTCGGCGCCAGCAGCAACGCCTGCATCGACATAGCCCTTGACCTTGTCGCGATGAACACCCGTTACCAGCGGGCCCATGTCCAGCCCCGTCGAGGTACCCGCACCAATTTTCAATGCTTTGATCTGTGGCACCAGCTTTTTGATCATTGCATCAGCAATCTGGTCGCCCACACAAACCGCAACCGAAATCGCCATGCAACGTTCGCCGCATGAACCGTAAGCCGCGCCCATCAATGCACTAACAGCGTTATCGAGGTCAGCATCAGGCATCAGCACGGCGTGGTTTTTCGCGCCGCCCAGCGCCTGAACGCGCTTGCCACGCTTGGTGCCTTCGGAATAGATGTATTCAGCGATCGGCGTCGAACCGACAAAGCTCAGGGCTTTAACTTCTGGCGCTTCGATCAGCGCATCAACCGCCTCTTTATCGCCGTGAACAACGTTCATCACACCTTTTGGCAGGCCGGCTTCCTGCAGCAGTTGCGCGATATACAACGTCGAGCTTGGATCACGCTCGGAGGGCTTGAGGATAAAGCAGTTGCCGCAAACGATAGCCAATGGATACATCCACAATGGCACCATCGCTGGGAAGTTGAATGGGGTGATGCCGGCTACAACGCCGACTGGCTGGAAGTCGCTCCAGGCATCGATATTAGGGCCGACGTTACGGTTGTATTCGCCCTTGAGAATTTCCGGCGCGCCACAGGCGTACTCGACGTTCTCGATACCGCGCTTCAGTTCACCGGCAGCGTCTTCAATGGTTTTGCCGTGCTCTTCACTGATCAGCTTCGAGATAGCGGCTTCATGCTGCTCAAGTAATTGCTTGAAGCGGAACATGATTTGCGCACGCTTTGCTGGCGGGGTATTACGCCAAGCGGGGAAAGCGGCTTTGGCCGAGTCGATGGCTTGCTGGATAGTTGCACGATCAGCCAGTGCAACCTGATGAATAACTTCACCCGTAGACGGATTGAACACGTCTGCGGTACGGCCGGTACCGGCAACTGGCTGACCATCGATTAGGTGATTAACTTGGCTCATGGAACTCTCCGTTAGCAAATACTGTAAGACGGTTGAGTGCGCTTCAACGCGTCAGGGAATCCAGACAAGATGGTCGCCGCTGGCAACCACCCAAAGATTTATTGGGCAACTTTGATTTCGGTCTCGACAAACACCACTTCGTGCGCGCTGGCGTTGACCACATTGTGCTCAACACCGGCTTTGCGAAAGTATGACTGACCAGCCACCAGGGTTGCATGTTTCTCGCCCTCGGGCGTTTCCAGCAGCAGGGTGCCCGCCGTCATGGGCACCACTACATAATCGTAACCATGGCGATGGGCCCCTGTCTCGGCACCCGGTGCAAAGCGCCACTCGGTGACAATGACATCGCTGTTATCAACCTGAACAGTGGCGACCGCCTGGATACGTTTAGTCATTAATTCACCCCTTGTAGCGCTTGGCCGACGGCATCGAACATGCGGTCAAGGTCTTCACGCCTGGCATTGAAGGTTGGGCCAAACTGCAGGGTATCGCCACCGAAGCGAACATAGAACCCGGCTTTCCATAGGGCCATACCCGCTTCGAACGGACGAATCACCGCATCGCCATCGCGCGGGGCCAACTGGATAGCGCCGGCCAAGCCGCAGTTGCGAATATCCACAACGTGATTGGCGCCTTTCAAACCATGCAGTGCAGTGGCGAAATGCGGTTCGATTTCAGCCGCTTGCTGCACCAGATTTTCACGTTTGAGCAATTCAAGCGAAGCCAGACCGGCAGCACAGGCAACCGGGTGCGCTGAATAGGTGTAACCGTGGCTGAATTCAACCATGTGCTCGGGCGATGGCTGGTTCATGAAGGTTTGATAGATTTCACTGGAAGCGATTACTGCGCCCAGCGGTACTGCACCGTTGGTGATCTGCTTGGCCGTGTTCATGATGTCAGGGGTTACACCGAAGTACTCAGCACCCGACCATTTGCCCATACGCCCAAACGCGGTGATCACTTCATCAAAAATCAGCAGGATATTGTGCTGGGTGCAGATTTCGCGCAGACGCTGCAAGTAGCCCACTGGCGGCACGAGCACACCGGCAGAACCGGACATTGGCTCGACGATAACCGCAGCGATGTTTGACGCATCGTGCAGCTCGATCAACTTCAGCAGTTCATTGGCCAGCTCGACGCCACCCGTCTCAGCCATGCCTTTGGTGAACGCCATGCCCGGCTGCAGCGTGTGCGGCAGGTGATCGACGTCCATAAACTGGCCGTACATTTTACGGTTACCGTTGATACCGCCGAGACTGGTACCCGCAATATTCACGCCGTGGTAGCCACGGGCACGGCCGATAAACTTGGTCTTGGCTGGCTGGCCTTTCAGGCGCCAGTAGGCTTTGGCCATTTTTACCGAGGTATCAGCGCACTCAGAACCCGAGCTGGTGAAAAACACGTGGTCCAGACCCGCAGGCAATAAATCCGCCAGTTGCTCGGCAAGCTGGAACGACAGCGCGTGGCCGTACTGGAAGCCTGGTGAGTAATCGAGGGTGCCCAACTGCTTGGCTACAGCTTCCTGGATTTCTTTACGCGAGTGCCCGGCACCGCAGGTCCACAGGCCCGAAAGGCTGTCGTAGATCTTGCGACCCTTGTCATCCGTCAGCCAGCTGCCTTCGGCGGACACAATAAACCGAGGGTCGCGATGGAAGTTACGGTTGGCAGAGAACGGCATCCAGTGAGCATCCAGCTTGAGCTGGCTGGTCACTGGCGGAGTAGCGGTCTGGGGCATGTTCATGGGGAGGCCTCGCTGAGAAGACAATGTTCGGTTAGGGAAACTCCGAAAAACTACTGCGCTAGAGATTACTAAGTTGAAAAATGCTCACAGCCTTCAGGCTGAACGTACTTTAGTACGGCCCCGAAGGGGTGAGCTATGCGAATCAAATGCTCATTTAGGACAACTAAAGTCGGCCGCGACCCCGAGCGGTTCTCGCATCTTTTCGCCTTGTACTCTCTTCGCTCGCTACCTTTTTCAGAAGATCCCTAGAAGTACGCTTGCCAGTAAAGGTGCCACGGGCATAAAGTTGGTAAAACTCAACTCTTCTTATCTTTAGTTAACCGGTTACTAAACTAATGAGCACTCGTCGCCCTGATCCACTTGCCCAAGTCAGCGATTTTGATATTCGCCTGTTAAAGCTGTTCCGTAGCGTGGTCGAATCGGGCGGCTTTTCGGCGGCAGAAAGCGTGCTTGGCATCGGTCGCTCAGCCATTAGCCAGCAAATGAGTGACCTCGAACAACGCTTGGGCTTGCGCCTTTGCCAGCGGGGCCGTGCCGGTTTTGCCTTGACCGAAGAAGGTCGCGAGGTGTTCCAGTCGACCCAGCAATTACTGGCGGCACTGGAAAGCTTTCGAACTGAGGTAAACGGCCTGCACCAAAACCTGCGTGGCGAACTGAATATCGGTTTGACCGACAACCTGGTCACCGTACAGCACATGCGCATTACCAATGCCCTGTCGCGGCTTAAAGAGCGCGGCCCGGATGTGCGGGTGCATATCCGCATGACGCCACCCAGCGAAGTGGAACAAGGTGTACTCGACGGCCGTTTGCATATCGGCGTGGTGCCACAATCCGGCGCACTCTCCGGGCTTGACTACCAGCCCCTCTATGATGAGCGCTCATTGCTCTACTGCGCAGTGGGCCATCCGCTGTTTTATGCCGATGATCAACTCCTTGATGACAAGCGCCTGAACGCTCAGGACGCGATCGCACCCACCTTCCGCTTGCCACCGGAAATACAGACGCACTACCAGGCACTGAACTGCACCGCCAGTGCCTCTGACCGTGAAGGCATGGCGTTCCTGATTCTGACCGGCCGCTACATTGGCTATTTGCCCGATCATTACGCCAGTGCCTGGGTGCAACAAGGTCGCCTGCGCGCGTTAAAGCCAGACTCGCGCTTCTATGACTTAAATTTAGCCGCAGTGACCCGCAAAGGCCGACGCCCGCATTTAGTCCTGGAAAGTTTCCTCGAAGCGCTGGAGGCCGTCAGCTGAGCAGCGCACCATTTCAGGGCGAAGCGCTGCCAACAAGGGCAAAAAAAGATTCACCGAATCGGCTACTCAGCCAGTCAACCGGCGACAACCTCAGGTAAATCAGGGGCTAAGTAAAAACTGTTCAAGTGGACAGCTTTTTGCATTGGAGTTGGAAATAGCTACGCCCATTTCCAATCCCGCAGCCTATGCTGCCCGGAGAACTGCATGTCGACCGATGCACCGCAATCAGATTTGATCTACGGCTTGGACGCCCGCCCGGCGCCGCTAGCCGCCTTCTTCGCCGCACTGCAACATGTGCTGGCCTGCTTCGTCGGCATCATCACACCTACCCTAATTATTGGCGGTGTGCTCGGTTTGGGTGAGCACGTACCCTACTTAATCAGCATGGGCTTAATGGTGTCTGGCGTCGGCACCTTGATGCAAGCCCGCCGACCATTTGGGGTGGGCGCCGGGATGATCTGCGTGCAAGGCACCAGTTTCGCCTTCTTGAGCGCAGTGCTCGCTGCAGGTTTTATCGTCAAGCAACGTGGCGGCGGTCCCGATGAGATACTGGCGATGATCTTCGGCGTATGCTTTTTCGGCGCCTTTATCGAGATGGTATTGAGCCAGTTCATTGGCCGACTGCAGCGTGTGGTTACACCGCTGGTGACCGGGATTGTGATCACCATCATCGGTATCAGCTTAATCAAGGTTGGCATCACAGATGTCGGTGGGGGCTTTAACGCCCCAGATTTCGGAGCGCCCATTAACCTGGCGCTGGGGGGGTTGGTATTGCTGGTCATTATCGGCCTAAACCGCCTGAGCAATCCTTGGCTGCGTCTCTCAGCCATTGTTATTGGTTTATTAATCGGTAGCTTGGCGGCCTACTTGACGGGCGTGCTGGTGCCGAAACCAATCAGTAACCTGCCATGGATCAGCCTGCCGATGCCGTTTATGTACGGCTTTGACTTCGACTGGATGGCATTTGTCCCGGTGGCGTTGATTTACTTGATCACCGCCATTGAAACCACAGGCGACCTGACGGCTAACTGCATGATCTCGCGCCAGCCCATCAAAGGCCCCGAATATCTCCAGCGGATTAAAGGCGGGGTGTTTGGCGATGGCGTGTGCTCATTGATCGCTGCGGCATTTAATACGTTCCCCAACACCACATTCAGCCAGAACAACGGCGTTATCCAGCTAACCGGAGTTGCCAGTCGCTATGTCGGCTACTACATCGGTGCAATTCTGATTCTGCTTGGCCTGTTTCCCATGGTCGGCGCAATCTTGCAGCAAATCCCCAAGCCCGTACTCGGCGGCGCAACACTGGTAATGTTCGGAACCGTAGCAGCCGCTGGCGTACGTATTCTTGCGCAAGCGCCACTGGATCGACGCAGCCTGTTAATTATGGCGACGTCATTTGGCATTGGCCTTGGGGTTTCAAGCCAGCCCGAGCTACTCAGCCAATTGCCGAAACTTGTACAAAGTATCTTTGGCTCAGCGATAACCAGCGGCGGCCTCACGGCAATCATCCTCAACCTCGTGCTGCCGATGGAAGCTCAAAGCGCTGTTGCGCAAGAGGCTGAAACCGCATAGACCGACACAGCCGGTAACAAGAACATTAATGCGGCGTTCTGTATCAGACGGTCATCAGGCTATGATCCTACGATGCGCCTGCAGCGCACCGTTCAAAAAGGAGGATGTATGTCCAGCCGCCGCCACTTCATCCAACGCAGTGCAGCCTTGCTCGGCTTGGCTGCCGTAACCCCTTTGTTACCGAGCTTTGCCTTTGCCAGCGAGCCCAGCCAATTATTGCGTCGCAAAATCCCGGCCAGCGGCGAGATGCTTCCCGCCATTGGCATGGGCACTTCGGGTACGTTTAACGTAACCCCCAATGCAGAAGGCATTGAGCCGCTCGACCTGGTCATGCGCAACTTTATCAATGGCGGCGCCACCTTAATCGATACGGCGCCGAGCTACGGCACCGCCGAGGCCGTCACCGGCCTCTTGCTCAAGCGCATTGATACGCAACACAAGGCGTTTTTGGCGACCAAATTATCGGCAACCGGCCGCGACAACGGCCTGGAGCAGTTCAACGCCAGCTGCAAAGCCTTGCAGACCGACAAAGTCGACCTGCTGCAAGTGCACAATCTGCAAGATACCCAGACGCAGATGGCATTGATGCGTGAACTTAAAGAGCAGGGCAGGATTCGCTACACCGGCATCACCCACTATGTGGAGTCCGCTCACGATGAATTGCTCGCGGCGTTGAAAAAACACCAGCCCGACTTTGTTCAGCTCAATTACTCGGTCGGCGAACGTAACGCCGAGAAACAGCTGCTGCCGTACTGCATGGACAACGGCATTGCCGTGCTGGTCAACCGTCCGTTTATGCGCGGCCGACTGCTGAGCAAGGTTAAAGGGCAGTCTCTACCAGGCTGGGCGATTGATACCGATGCAACGTCCTGGGCGCAATTACTGCTCAAGTTTGCCCTCGCTCATCCAGCCGTTACCGCTGTGCTTCCGGCAACGTCAACACCGCGCTACGTCACCGACAATATCAAGGCAGGCATGGGCCGATTGCCTGATGAAGCATTACGCGAGCGAATCATTCAGGCATTTAGCTGATGGGCAATGTGGGTAACCCGCGGAAGCCTTTGTGACGCCTGCTCAACGGTTAGCCAGTGCCATCAATGCCAAGCCCGATGAGCTGCTAGCCGCCCTGTGTGGCTTTGCCCTATTCCTCTGCCTGTTCAGCGGCTACTTTATGCTACGCCCGATTCGTGAGGCGATGGGCATCGTTGGCGGTGTCGACAACCTGCAATGGTTGTTCAGCGCCACCTTTGTCTTGATGCTGATTGCAGTGCCGCTGTTCGCCTGGCTTAATTCCCATGTCCCGCGAGAGCGCTACATCAACTGGGTCTACGGTTTTTTCATCGTCAACCTGCTGGGCTTTGCCGCGCTGTTTAGCCTGGTTGAACGTGATATATGGCTGGCTCGCAGCTTTTACGTGTGGTTGTCGGTATACAACCTGTTCGTGGTGTCTGTGGCGTGGAGCCTGATGAGCGATGTCTTCGACAGCCAGCAAGCCAAGCGTCTGTTTGCCTTTATTGCGGCCGGTGCCAGTTGCGGCGGCTTGATAGGCCCCGCCTTTGGCGCGTTACTGATTGATCTGCTTGGCGAAAGCGGTTTGATGGTGTGCGCGGCGGCCCTGCTTGCACTGGCCCTGCTGAGCAAAGGGTATTTGATGCATTGGCGGGCCATAAGTGGTGCCGGTAGACCGGGCGCCGAACACAATGAGAGCCCGCAAAAGCCGGTGTTGGGTAACCCTTTCAGCGGCTTCACTCAGGTACTCGCTTCACCCTACCTGCTGGGCATCAGTGCCTTTGTCATTCTACTCGCCACCGCCAGCACCTTTCTCTACTTCGAGCAGGCACGCCTGGTCGCCGAAACCTTCACTGACCGCAACGAGCAAGTGCGGGTATTCGGCCTGATCGACTTTACCGTGCAAGCGCTTTCATTGCTTGCACAGCTGTTTATAACCGGTCGTATTGCCCAGCGCTTTGGCCTTCGCGCCCTCCTCGCTGGCGTACCGTTTCTAGTCTGTCTCGGCTTTATTGGCCTGGCGCTGGCTCCGACCTTCGCCATGCTCGCTGCCCTGATGATTGTGCGCCGCGTAGGCGAATATGCCTGCGTGCGTCCGGGCCGGGAAATGCTCTTTGCCCCACTCGATGCCCAGACCAAATACAAGGCCAAGAATTTTATCGACACCGTTGTCTACCGTGCCGGGGATGCAGCCAGCGCCTGGGCCAAGGCACTGATCGACAATTTGTCCAACGGGGTCATGATTGCTGCACTGGCTGGCGCTGTTTGCGCGGCGGTCTGGGGATTGCTCGGTTGGTACCTGGGCGGACAGCCTAAGCAAACATCCGCCGCTAAATCCGAAACCGCACCTTAAAGATCAAGCACCAACTCCTCACCTGAGCAGGCGGAAACGCAAGGCAATATCCACCGCCCAGATTGGCGCTCGGCATCTGACAAGTACTGATCACGGTGATCAATCTCACCGCTGAGCACAGGGCACATGCACGCGCCGCACATACCCATGCCGCACGACGTAGCAATAGTGACCCCTACCCGCGCCGCCGCAGCCACCAGCGTCTCACCTGCATTGACCAACACCTGTTTGGCGCTTTTGGCCAGCACCAACTGCACAGTCGGCACCTGATGGGTTGTCGGCAGTTCAGGCGCCTGCAGCGGGGCATTGAAGTGCTCACGGTGTTGCGCCGTACTCGGCCAGCCAGCCGCAGTTGCTTGCTCGGCCACGCAGGCCATAAAGCCTTGCGGGCCGCAGCTGTATAGCTGGCTGCCCGGCTGCCGGTTCGCTAACAACTGAGGCAATTGCGCAGCGATATCTGCACTGGACAGACCACTGAACAAGCTGACATCTGGCTGGGCGTGCAGCTCAGCGAGAAACGCACTGTGCGCAAGGCTGCGACTGAAGTAATAAAACTGCACCGGCCGTTGCTGCGCCCGGCAAGCGCGGTACATTGCCAACAATGGCGTCACCCCAATGCCTGCCGCCATCAATACCACTGGCCCAGTGCCTGGCTGCAATGCGAACAAATTTCGCGGTACACCCACCTGGATCCGTGCCCCCAATCGCAGCTGCTCATGCAGCCATTGCGAACCACCACGCGAACGCGGCTCACGCTTGATAGCCAAGCGTATGCAGCCTTCATCGGCCAGATTGGTCAGGGAGTACTGACGCACCAGGCCACCGGCCAATTGCAGATCAACATGGGCGCCGGGCGTCCAACTAAAAGGCAAGGCATCGCCTTTTACCGCGCACAACTCCACGCCGAGAATGCCCTCGGCCTCTTCGCGCAGGCCGCGGACTTTCATCTCGACCCAGTTCATGTGCGCAGCCCCGCACGTTGCTGCAGACCACGCACGGCAGCGGTGGCTTGACGGCCTAATTCAGCCATGTCCAGACCAGCGATGTGATCCTTCTCGACCACCCGCTTGCCGCCGACCAACAGCGCCTGCAAACGGGCGCGGCCACCGCACGCGACCGGGGCTATCGCCAAATCATGCAAGCCGAAATAGCGTGGATCATCCAATGCATAAATCGCCAGATCCGCCGCCATGCCTACGGCCACGCCGCCCAAGGCATCCAACCCAAGCACCTTGGCCCCGCCAGTGGTGCCCCAACGCACCACATCTTCAATACTTGCCGCATCAGCGCCGCCTTCAAACTGGCCACCAGCATAACGTGGCTCGGCCAGCTGGCCCTTTCGCGCACGCTGCAGAAGCCACGCGGCATGGGTTTCACTGAGCATGTCAGCGGCTTCATTCGAAGCGGCGCCATCGACACCAATCGATACAGGCACCCCGGCCGCTTCCAGCGCAACGATGTCGGCAATGCCACTGCCCAATCGCCCATTACTCTGTGGGCAGTGGGCGATTCCGGTGCCGGTTTGGCCCAGCATGCGGATCTCTTCAGGCAGCAACTTCACCAGATGGGCAAACCAAACGTCGCTACCCAGCCATTCATATTCGGCGCAGAACTGCACCGGCGTCATATTGAACTTGCCGCGCGCAGCATCCAGATAATCGACCGTCTCTGAAAGGTGGCTGTGCATACGGATGCCCAACTGGCGGGCCGCTCGTGCGGTTTCCCGTAGTTCTTCGGGCGTGGTCGAATGCAATGTGGTGGTCGGCGCCATCACGATTCGCCGCCGCGAATCAGCGGCGGGATCATGATAAAGCCGGGTTAGACGCTCGACATCAGACAGATAATCCTCAAGCTTCTCCGGGCGCATGGCTTGCGGTAATTCGGCCTCAAGCTGACGCGTTTGAGTAGCTCCGCCGCGGCACAAGACAAAGCGTAAACCCAGCGCATCGGCCTCTTCGAACAAGATCGCCGCGCTATCAAAAGGCATGCCCGGGTAATACAGGTAATGATGATCGGCCACTGTCGCGCAGCCCGACCGAACCAGTTCGACTAAACCAATGCGCACGGCCAAGCGAAAACTCTGCTCATCAAAGGCGCCACGAAAGCGATAAGGCGTCGCCGCCAGCCAAGCAGTCAGGCTCTGGTTAAGCCCTTGCGGCTCACCCTTGAGCAAAGATTGGAAAAGATGGTGGTGGGTGTTGACCCAAGCCGGGTACACCACGCAATCGCGGGCATCAATCTGCGTCTCACCGATCTCTGGCTGTAGCTGACCAATTGCAGCAATGCGTCCATCAACCACGCGAATATCCGGCCCGGCGATTCGCGCGGCACTGCCAGACAAACCGGTGAGAATGGCGCTGGCGTTACGTATTAGCCAACTGCTGTTAGCGTTCATAGACGATCTCCTGATCAAGCTGGCACTTAATAAGCCAGCCGATACGGCCCGCCGCTCTAGGGCGGGCGCTTCTGCCAAATTCAATAACCATCAAAAAAGCCTAGCAAGCCACATGCACAGCCGCTTGGGATCAGCCTTGTTCGCTGTCGTGCCAATGTCCAAGGCTCACCTGAGCCAATGCCGCCATCAAACTAAACAACAGCACCCCGGTCAGGGAAATCAGGACCAATGCGGCGAACAAGCGCGGGATATTCATCTGAAAACCGGCCTGTAATATTTGATACGCCAACCCTGCGCCCGTACCACCGGTGCCCGCTACAAATTCGGCCACCACCGCACCGATCAGGGCCAAGCCACTGGCAATGCGCAGCCCGCCAAAGAAGAACGGCAAAGCACTGGGAATACGCAGTCGCAACAAGGTCTGCCAACGACTCGCACGGTTTAGCTTGAACAGATTGAGCAGCCCCGGATTAACGCTGCGCAGGCCCAGAACCGTGTTTGAGATCACCGGAAAGATCGCCACCAGCGTCGCGCAGACCACCAAGGCCAGGGTGGTATTGCTCACCCAAATAATGATCAGTGGTGCGATGGCCACCACCGGCGTGACCTGCAACAGGATCGCATAAGGGAATAGACTCGCCTCGATGACTCGGCTCTGCACGAACAGAAATGCAGCCAGCACCCCAAGCACCACCGCCAACAAAAACGAGAGCAAGGTGATTTTCAAGGTGACCCACAGCGATCCCAACAGCAAAGGCCCGTCAGTCACCAAGGTGCGGCCAATGTCCGCCGGGCTTGGCACCAGATACACGGGCACCTGCAGAGCTACACAGAGAATCTGCCAAATACCCAGCAGTACGGCGCCAACCAGTATGGGTGCCGCAATTCGCTGGACCCTTGGATTGGCCAGCAATGGCACACTGTTCATTTGTCACCTCCACTGCCCATCAAATCGCGTTTGAAAGCCTCACATAATTGAATGTTCAATGGCCGCCCTCCACGTTCGCTTCGGCCAGCAATGCCGAGAGTTGCGCGCATTGCTGAATAAATTCCGCGGAGGTGCGATAGGCCTCATCGCGCTGCTCCGGCCCCTGAATCATCACATCGGCAATCACCCGACCGGGGCGCGCGCCCATCACCACCACCCGCGACGATAGGTACACAGCCTCGTATATACTGTGGGTGACAAATACGACGGTCAGGTCGCGCGCCGCCCAAAGCTGACGCAAATCGCTGTCCAGGCGATTACGAGTGAACTCATCCAGAGCGCCAAAAGGCTCATCCATCAACAGCAAGTTAGGTTCAGTGGCCAACGCGCGAGCAATCGAGGCACGCATCTGCATGCCACCAGAAAGCTCACGGGGGTAAACATGTCCAAACTGGCCCAACCCCACCATCTGCAACGCATCATTGACGCGCGCCTGGCTCTGCGCACGAGGTACACCGGCCAAATCCAGCGGCAGGCGCACGTTATCGGCGACTTTCGCCCAAGGCATCAGCGTGGCTTCTTGAAACACCATGGCCAGCTTTTGCTCAGCGGCTGCATGGTTGATCTGGCCCTTGCCCCACCAGCGCACATGCCCGGCGGAGGGCTCTTCAAGCCCGGCGAACATTTTTAGCAAGGTGCTCTTGCCGCAACCAGACGGCCCCAGCAGCGAAACGAACTCACCGCGACCAACCTCCAGCTTCAGTCGCTGCAGCGCATGCGTGCCGTTGCCATAGGTTTTCTCGACGCCATTGGCCAGCAACACCGGCACGTCATGGACAGTCGTTTGCGGGCCGTTCTGCGGCAGAGTTGCTGCATTCAAAACGGCGTTCATAACGGCATACCGGCTGGGCGGAATTGCTCCTCTTCACCATGCTTTTGCAGCAAGTCGAAGAGCATTTTGCGCATGATCAGCCCTGGGCGATCGGACTCCATGTGGAACTCCACACGGCGGCGCGTATCAACGCAGGCATCGTAGTCGGTCGCTTCCAGTATCTCCTGGTCTTCACGGGTGATAGGTGCATCCCAGGCGATCAGTTCTTCAGTGCTGATCGCCTCTTCAGTGTCGTTGCGATACAGCCACTGCACCAGTTGAATGCGCTTGTCATCAATCGGCGTCGCGCAGTTATAAATGATGTGGTGGATACCACTGTCGGGATAGGTGCAGCCGAAGCGCCTTACAAAGGGTAAGTGCCAGCGGTTGAACAGATGCCGCGTGGTGGTCGGCGTATCAGTACCGGTTACCCGATAACCAGCCGGTGGATTGTTGATCGGCACAATGGTTTCAGCCTCGAAGCCCCACTCGTTCTGTTCGAGGTTGTACTTCGACGGTTGCGGTTGGTTGATCATGCCAAAGTTGGCTTTGTGCACGAAGGAGAAGTGCGAGTTATCGAAGCTGTTTTCCATAAAGCGCAGCGGACTGGTTTGCCACTCTTCATAAAACTGAAAAATGCGTCGATATGCAGGGGCGCCGTCTTCTTCAAACACAGGAATATCTTGCAACGGCTCGCCCAGGCAGACCCAGACGTAGCCATATTTTTCAGTGCAATGATAGGCATCAGTGCGTGCGCCAGCGGGAATCGGCGCGCCTTCTGCCTGTTGCGGAATGCACACACAGGCGCCGCTTTGGTCGTAGCGCCAGCCGTGGTAGCCGCACACAATCACGCCATCCTCGACCCAGCCTTTGGACAACTGTGCGGTGCGGTGGCAACAGCGATCTGCCAGCGCCACCGGGCCTTGCTTGCCCATAAATATAACCAGACGCTCACTCAGCAAAGTGAATGGTTGTGGGCCTTCTGCCAATTGGCTGACAGGCATCAACGCATACCAGAAGCGACGCAGTACAGGTTGTTGAGTGACTAGCATAAAAAATTCCTCTAACGCGGTTCTACACGCGGCCAATACGGTGCTGGCAGCGCGCAAACAGGGGGATCAGCGTGTGGCTGTCTGGTTGGCTTGCGGCATCACGTTCAAGTCGCGCACGAACTCAGTGCTGTAAGCCTTTTTCCAGTTGGTGTCGGCTTTGAGCAAACCGCTGTTAACCATAAAATCGCGGGTGGCCTGCCAACGCGCATCGGTCATCACACCGATACCCTGGGTGGCTGCATCACCGCCATCAACCAGCTTCAACGCTTTGAGTTGGCTGACGCCCCAAGCGAGCAGTTCGTCGTCCATGCTCGGGTTGTCTTTTTTGATCAGCGCATTGCCCGGGGCAGGGTCTGCCAAGTAGCTTTTCCAGCCCTGCATGGTGGCCGCAACAAAACGCTTAAGCACTTCAGGACGCTGAGCAATCACATCTTCCCGGGTGACCAAGGTTGAGCCGTAAGGCGGGTAACCGGCATCCGCAAACAGGAAGAATTTTGGGTTTTTCCCCGCTTTGGTGGCCTGAAACAACTCAGAGCTGGCGTAGGCCTGCTGCACGGCATTGGTGTTGTTGAAGAACGGTTGCAGGTTGAAGGTGTAAGGCCGCGCCTGTGCGTCACTCAATCCGTATCGGCTCTTCAGCCAAGGCCACCACGTCGTTTGCCCAGAGGTTGAGACCAGTATGGTTTTATCTTTGAGGCCATCAAGCCCGGTAACATCGTCATGGGTCAGCATGCCCTGCGGATCGCCCTGAAATGGCGCACCAATGGCAACTACGGGCATGCCTTGCTCGACACTCTTGAGCACTTGCAGGTCGTAGTTGACGATGACATCGGCTTGTTTGTTGAGCAGCAACTGCATGCCGTTGACCTGTGGCCCGCCCATCTTGATCGTCACATCGAGACCCTTCTCGGCGTAGATGCCTTTGGCCACAGCCTGATAAAAGCCACCATGCTCGGCTTGGGCATACCAAGATGTGAGCAAGACGATTTTGTCGTTGGCGTGAGCCAGAGGCGCTGCAACGCTGGCGCTGAGCAGCGCTACTGGCAGCAGGCGGCGGAGTATAGAAGCGGTGGAACCCAAAGCACTGCGTGATTTCATGGCGAAACTCTCCCAAGGGGAAGACACATAGAAAGCCGCGCCAAACTCGGTAGGAGTCTGGCGGCGAGGGAAACCGGTCGGGGCTGATTGGAACTGGGCGCGCAACAAAGCCCAATGGCTGGAATTGCACAGAGACAGAGGGCGAGGCAGTGGCAAGTAGTGCATGGCTGACATCTCTCTCGTTCTCGGCGCTAAAGCCAGAATCAAGCACCCAAATACCGGGTGTGTAACCGGGGTGGTTACAAGAGCAATGTCCCGCGTCGTTGCCGACACTGACCGCTTCTACTCACTGAAGGTCTTGCAGAGGCTGTGCCAAGATCAACAAAACACCGTTGCAGAGCACTTGCATAAACTAGACTGGAAAAACTCAGGCAGCGCCCGGCATCAAGTTTGCGCATTGCCGGAAAAATACGCACCAGAGCCGTGCACAATTACAGAGCAGATGAATTGGCTACATTTTTTTTTGCCACCGCGCTTGTCACCCAAGCGCCACTGGGGTATCTGTTCATTGGCCCAGCTCACAGAATAATCCGGAACTGCCCATGACCCTTGAAGTGCCAGCGCATCACGCCAACAACAGCGGTAAACCTGCAGGGCGCATCCGTCAGAAAAATGAAGAAGCGATTCTGCTCGCGGCGGAAGAAGAGTTTGCTCGCCATGGTTTCAAAGGCACCAGCATGAATACCATTGCGCAGAACGTGGGCCTGCCCAAAGCCAACCTGCATTACTACTTCACCAATAAACTCGGGCTTTACCTTGCGGTACTGAGCAACATCATCGAGCTCTGGGACAGCACCTTCAATAACCTGACAGTGGACGATGACCCCGCCGAAGCGTTAACCCGATATATTCGGGCGAAGATGGAGTTCTCGCGTCGCCAACCCAAGGCTTCCCGTATTTTTGCAATTGAAGTGATCAGCGGTGGTGAATGCCTCAACGAATACTTCAATGAAGACTACCTCAACTGGTTTCGCGGCCGTGCCGCGGTGTTTGATGGCTGGATTGCGGCAGGCAAGATTGATCAGGTTGACTCCACCCACCTGATTTTCCTGCTGTGGAGCAGCACTCAACATTACGCCGACTTTGCCGCACAGATTTGCCGGGTAAGCGGGCGTTCACGGCTAACCAAGCAAGACTTCGAAGAGGCAACCAACAACCTGATCCATATTATTCTCAAGGGTTGCGGGCTGACACCGCCGAAACTCTGATGGCTTACACCCTCGACAGCCCATGTGAGTACCAAGAAGAAATTCGCAAGAGTCGCTTTATCACCCTGGCCGATCATGTGGACAATCCGGTAGCCGCTCAGGCCTTTATTGATCAGTTCAGTGATCCCAACGCCAGCCACAACTGCTGGGCTTGGAAAGTGGGCCAGCAATACCGCTTCAATGACGATGGCGAACCCGGCGGCACCGCTGGCCGGCCGATTCTGGCAGCCATTGAAGGCCAAGGGTTCGATCAAGTCGTTGTGCTGGTTATCCGCTGGTATGGCGGTATTCAACTGGGCACTGGTGGTTTATCCCGCGCCTATGGCGGCGGCGCCAATAAGTGCTTGCAAGCAGGAGAACGCCTGCTGCTGGTCGAACGCGTGCACTGTGTCTGTCATTGTTATTTTGCCGAGCTGCCCCGCCTAAAAGCCCGTCTAGGCGAGTTTGATGTACTGATCGATCATGAAGAATTTACCGCCCAAGGTGTCGAGTTGAATCTAGCGATTCCCCCTGAACGATTCAACGCATTCACCCAACTGCTGGCCGATCTCACCCGTGGCCGCGAATTACTTATCGCGCCATAGATTGATCAGCGCACCGAGTTCGCCAAGACTCAAGGCGCCTTCGTCATCGAACCATAGGGTGCGAGTCATGCAGTAACACTGCGACGCACCGACATTGCTCCTCAATCCCACAAAAGCGCCCCGAAACAGCGCAATAAAACCGGTTCGCGAAAAAAACCCAATAGCCGGCGACGCTGACAAGGGCTTTTCTGACCTAACGGCCAAGTTTTCACGGTGATTGGCTAAGTTATTGCTTTAGCTGAGGCAGTCGTTTATTTGAGTCACTGCCCATGTCGAGTTCACCCCCACTTGCGCGCTTGCAAATGCGCGGCATCACCAAGCGGTATCCCGGTTGCGTGGCCAATGATCAGATTGATCTGAACATTCAGGCCGGAGAGATCCATGCATTGCTAGGCGAAAATGGCGCTGGCAAAAGTACCTTGATGAAAATCATCTATGGCGTCACCCAGCCCGATGCAGGCGAGATACGCTGGCATGGCGATACGCTGACAATGCGGGACCCCTCGATGGCACGCAACCTCGGCATTGGCATGGTGTTTCAGCATTTCTCACTGTTCGAAACCCTGACTGTTGCCGAGAACATTGCATTGGCCATGGGCCGACAAGCCGGTACGCCGAAACAGCTTGAGCCGAAAATACGCGAAGTATCGAAGCGTTATGGCATGGCGCTTGAGCCTGGACGGCTGGTGCATAGCTTGTCGATTGGTGAACGTCAGCGCGTTGAGATCGTCCGTTGCCTGATGCAAGACATCAAACTGTTGATTCTCGATGAACCCACTTCAGTGCTGACACCGCAAGAAGCCGACGAGTTATTTGTCACCCTGCGCAGGCTAGCCGATGAAGGCTGCAGCATTCTGTTTATAAGCCACAAGCTCGGTGAAGTTCGCGCGCTGTGCCAGAGCGCGACGGTGTTACGCGGCGGCAAAGTGTCCGGCCACTGCATCCCGGCGCAATGTTCAGATTTGGATTTGGCCAAGCTGATGGTCGGCGAAACCGAGGGCCTTGAGGCGCGCCATCCTAAGGTCAGCGGCGGCGAACACTTTCTGCAAGTGGATCAACTTTGCTGGGACAACCCCGATCCATTCGGTGCCTCCCTGCGCGACATTCACCTTGAGGTGCGCAGTGGCGAAATCGTCGGCATTGCCGGTGTTGCGGGTAATGGTCAGGATGAAATTCTGGCCCTGCTCAGCGGCGAACAAGCCTTAAACAAGCGCGATGCGATGCGCATCAACTTTGCCGGTCTGCCCGTTGCACACCTGATGCCCGATGCACGGCGCAAACTGGGTTTGGCATTTGTCCCGGCTGAACGCTTGGGGCACGGCGCTGTACCCGACATGAGTTTGAGCGACAACGCCCTACTCACAGCCTTCCAGCAAGGCCTGGTCAGTGGCGGCATGATCAAGCGCAATGCGGTGCTGGCGTTCGCCGAAGAGATTATCCGCCGCTTTGCAGTGAAAACCCCGGACGCTGAAACCGCCGCTCGCAGCTTGTCTGGCGGCAATCTGCAGAAATTCATTCTCGGTCGCGAGATCATGCAAAACCCCAAGCTGCTCATTGCTGCGCACCCAACCTGGGGCGTTGACGTGGGGGCTGCCACGGCCATTCACCGGGCGTTGATTGCGTTACGTGATGCAGGTGCGGCCATCCTTGTGATCTCCGAAGACCTCGATGAGCTGTTCCAGATATGCGACCGCATTGGCGCCCTGAGCAGCGGCAAGCTGTCGGCGCTGGCCAATACCCTGGAGACCACCCCAGTTGAGGTCGGGCGCTGGATGGCAGGCCAATTCAACACTGATGCAGTTCTGAGCTGACGGAGTTTTTATGTTGTTATCCCTTGAACCTCGCGGCCAGCAATCACGCGCCATGCTCTGGTTGTCACCGGTATTGGCGGCAGCGCTGACCCTGCTCTGCGGCTCGCTGCTGTTTGTTATGCTCGGTCTCGACCCATTGCTGACCTTGCAAACCCTGCTCATTTCGCCCTTGAGTGACTGGTATGGGGTGTCTGAATTATTGGTCAAGGCCCTGCCGATTCTGCTCTGCGCCCTAGGTCTGGCCGTGGCTTACCACGCCCGCATCTGGAATATCGGCGCCGAAGGTCAGTTACTACTCGGCGCGTTAGCGGGCAGCGCCGTTGCAGTCCATATCATTGACTGGGAAACCCGCTGGGCTTTGGTCCTGGTTATCAGCGCAGGCATTGCTGCGGGCGCGGCCTGGGCAGGGCTGACAGCGTGGTTGCGCACTCAATTCAATGCCAACGAAATCCTCACCAGCATCATGCTCAACTACATCGCCCTGAACCTGCTGCTGTACTTCGTCCATGGTCCGCTGAAAGATCCTGAAGGCTACAACTTCCCTGAATCGGCGATGTTTGGTGATTTCAGTCGCCTGCCCTTGCTCACTGAGGATGGCCGGGTTCATGCAGGCCTGTACTTCGCCTTGCTGGCGCTGGTCGCCGTCTGGGTGTTGCTGCAAAAGAGCTTTCTGGGTTTTCAGATCAAAGTGCTTGGTCTTGATCGCCGCGCCGCCGGGTTTGTTGGCTTTCGTGAAAAGCGCCTGGTCTGGTTCGCGCTGCTGGTCAGCGGTGCATTGGCAGGCCTTGCCGGTGTCGGTGAAGTCGCCGGGCCGATCGGCCAACTGGTGCCACAGGTCTCGCCCGGTTACGGCTACGCCGCCATCACCGTGGCCTTTCTCGGTCGCTTGAACCCGCTGGGTATCGTTTTCGCCAGCCTGTTGATGGCGCTGCTGTATCTGGGCGGCGAAACCGCGCAGATGGCGATGAATTTGCCGCAAGCCATTACCCAGCTGTTCCAGGGAATGATGCTGTTTTTCCTACTCGCCTGCGACGTGCTGATTTTGTATCGGCCACGCCTTAAGTGGAAATGGACCAAGCGCCCTGCCGCGCAAAATGCTTTGGCCTAACAACAGTCGCGTCGAATGTGAGGAAGCTGTATGGATATCGATTTACTGAGCAATATTTTCTTCGCCATGGTGCGCACGGGCACGCCGTTGCTACTGGTTGCGCTGGGTGAAATGGTCTGCGAGAAAAGCGGTGTGCTCAACCTTGGCCAGGAAGGCATGATGCTGTTTGGCGCGGTGATAGGTTTCATCATCGCATTCAGCACCGGCAACCTGTGGCTCGGCGTGCTGCTGGCGATGGCCGCCGGGATGCTGCTGTCGCTGTTATTTGCAGCAGTTGCCTTGGGCTTTAATGCCAATCAAGTGGCCACAGGCTTGGCCTTGACCATCTTCGGCGTGGGGTTATCGACCTTTGTGGGCGCGGCCTGGGTGGGCAAGCCACTGACAGGCTTTGAGCCGGTGGTTATTCCTTTTCTCAGCGACATCCCGCTGATTGGTCGCATGCTGTTTGCTCAGGATTTACTGATATACCTGTCATTCGCCTTATTTGCCTTGGTCGCCTGGGTCATGCTGAAAACCCGTGTCGGCCTTATCGTACAGGCTGTGGGTGAAAACCCGGACGCTGCCAGCGCCATGGGCCTGCCGGTCCTGCGCGTGCGCACCTTAGCCGTGGTGTTCGGTGGCGCCATGGCGGGGCTGGCCGGGGCTTATTTGTCGCTCGCCTACACCCCGATGTGGGCCGAGAACATGACCGCCGGGCGCGGTTGGATTGCCCTGGCGCTGGTGGTGTTTGCCAGCTGGCGCGTGTTCCGTGTACTGCTGGGCGCTTACTTGTTTGGCTTGGCCAGCATCCTGCACCTGGTTGCCCAAGGCGTTGGTTTGTCGATACCGTCGAACTTGCTGGCCATGCTGCCCTACGTGGCGACCATAGTGGTGTTGGTGTTGCTGTCGCGGGACCCCATCAAAACGCGTCTGTTTGCCCCGGTATCATTGGGTAAACCTTGGCAGCCGGGTCATTAATTCGTGCTATTGAACGGCAGACCGAGGAGGGTCTGCCTTGGCTTGTTGAACACTGCAAATTCCAACTTTTTTAAGCCGGCAACTTAACGCCCTGCGCCACTTGCTCAAGTGCATCTGGGCATAGAATCTCAACAGTTCCATAGCCGCAGCGCACCACGCCCATAAGTTCAAGTCGCTTTAACGCGTCATGAGCGCCTTTGCGCGACAGGCCCGCCATCGCACCGATATCAGCCTGTGAGGTTTTTGGCAGAAAAGTTGTTTCGCTAATGATCGCAAGGCGCTTTAAAGTTTTAGCGATTCGAGTTGTGGCATCAAACGTTGTGAGTGCATCAAGTGTCATCAGAGTTACATCATAAGTGAGTGCCGTGAGTAAATTGCACCACTGCCAATAACCCGGTTCATCCTGAACAATCTTATCCAGGTTGGGTTTACTCAGACGCAGGCAAACGCTTTCTGTGTAAGCAAGGGTGTCAACGCGGCGAACCCCGCCACAAAAAAAAGCCAACTCGCCGGTCCAGGCACCCGGGGTAAATAAGTGGACCAAACTTGAAGCATCAACCCGTGGTGGTAATTGGCATGCCAGGCAGCCACTGGCGAGCCCAACAATGGCGTTACCCGGTGTGCCGTGGCGCAAGATGACTTCGCCCGCGACATAATGATGAAGCGTCGCTCGACTCAGCACTGCATCCTGAAATTCAACCGGTGTATGTGAGAGCCAGCCATTGCTTCGCAGTGACTGCGCTGCCGCTAAAAATTCCATCATTTGACCTTTTTCGCAAATTGTCACTTTGGATACATTTTAGTCCAATTTTTTAGACTACCTTTATTGATAAATTTACTTAGGCCGCCTTTACTATTGCCGTGGTTGGCCCGCGATAGACGTATTGGCTGGATAAGAGCAAAAAAAACAATCAACAGCCTAAGTGCAACTCGGGACTCGCAAATTCTGACGTAAAGAAAGCAAACAGGACTTCCATTGGTTGTTGGAAGAATGATTATCAAGGAGTAGTAAACATGCTTGCACTTGCATCAAAACGGTTATCCATCGCCGTACTTTCCACCGCTGTTTTTGCCACCAGCGCCTTCGCCGCGCCGAATGAAGCAACTGATGCGACCAAGAAAGCTAACGACGCCATCGCCAACTATTTGCCGTTTACCAACAAACAAGATTTCGAAGATGCCAAGCGCGGCTTCATCGCTGACCTGCCTAGCCCGGTAATCAAAGGCAAAGAAGGCAACACGGTAATCGACTTAGGCCAGTACGACTTCCTCAAGAAGGAAGGTGACACCCCGGCAACCGTGAATCCGAGCCTGTGGCGTCAATCCCAGCTTCTGGCAATTCGCGGCCTGTTCAAAGTGGTTGATGGCATCTATCAGGTGCGTAACATCGACTTGGCAAACATGACCTTCATCCGCGGCAAGACCGGCTGGATCGTTATCGACCCGCTGACCTCGGACGAAACCGCCAAAGCGGCACTGGACCTGATTAACGACAAAGTCGAGAAGCTGCCTGTTTCGGCTGTGATCATCACTCACTCCCATGTTGACCACTTCGCAGGCTTGCGTTCAGTCGTCAACGAAGCTGATGTTAAATCTGGCAAAGTTCCATTGATCGTGCCAGAAGGCTTTATGGAAGAAGCGGTAAGCGAAAACGTATTCGCAGGCACCGCCATGAGCCGTCGCGCTTCGTACATGTATGGCAACCTGCTGCCTAAGAATCCACAGGGCAACGTCGGTGGCGGTCTGGGTATCACCACTGCTGCCGGTGACATCACCCTGATCGAGCCGAACAAGCTGATCAGCAAAACTGGCGAAAAATTGACCGTCGATGGTATCGACGTTGAATTCCAGATGGCGCCAGGCACCGAAGCCCCAGCAGAGATGCTGTTCTACTTCCCGCAGTTCAAGGCGCTGGATCTGGCCGAAGACGCCAACCACACCCTGCACAACATCCTTACCCTGCGTGGCGCGAAAGTGCGTAGCGCACAAAAGTGGTCCACCACACTGGGTGAAACCATCGACATGTGGGGCGACAAGGCTGAAGTTTCCTTCGGCAGCCACCACTGGCCACAATGGGGTCAGGATAACGTTGTAGAGCATCTTGAAAAACAACGCGACCTGTACAAGTACATCAACGATCAAACGCTGCGCATGGCTAACCAAGGCATGACTATGCACGAAATCGCTGAAGAGTTCGTACTGCCAGACAGCTTGGCCAAAGAGTTCTACAACCGTGGTTACTACGGCGATCTGAAGCACAACGTACGTGCAACTTATCAGCTGTACCTTGGTTTCTGGGACGGCAACCCAGCGAACTTCAACCCACTTCCGCCCGTTGCAGAAGCCAAGAAGTACGTTGAAATGGTCGGCGCCGACAAGATGCTGGCAACGGCTAAAGATGCATACGCTCAAGGCGACTATCGCTGGTCGGCAACTGTCTCAAACAAGCTAGTGTTCGCTGATCCAAAGAACCAGGCTGCACGTGATATTGAAGCAGACGCGCTTGAACAAATGGGTTATCAGGCCGAGTCCGGTCCAGCCCGTAACTTCTACCTTAGCGGTGCTCAAGAGCTGCGCAACGGTGTGAAAGAGATGGCGACGCCGAACACCAGCTCGCCTGACATCATTCGCGGCATGACCACTGAAATGTTCCTCGACTTCCTGGCCATCCACCTCAACGGACCTAAGGTTGGCGATAAGAGCTATGCCTATAACCTCACCTTCCCGGATACCAAGGAAAAGTATCTGTTGACCGTGAAAAATGGCGTGCTGAACTACAGCAAAGACAAAGTCGGCGACAAAGTTGATGGTTCTGTAACACTGAACCGCAGCGTTCTTGACGACATTGCTCTGGGTAACCTGAAAATGGGTAACCTGACTGAAAGCGGTGACGTGAAGATCGACGGCGACGCAGCTAAGTTCAAAGAAATGCTGAGCAACCTGGACACCTTCGGTTTCTGGTTCAAAATTTCTGAGCCTTAAGCTACACAGCGAAACCTGATCCGCAACAGATTAACGCCCCGAACTCGGGGCGTTTTTTATTGCCTGATATCGACTTGAGCAAATTCATGCACACTGTCGACATTCAACGTATTGCCTGTTTACTTAGGAGCATTTTATGGCCGAGCAGAAAACCGCGCTAATCATCGGCGCATCCCGTGGCTTGGGCCTTGGGCTGGTGCAGCAGTTCAGCCAACTGGGGTGGCAGGTCACCGCAACAGTGCGCACGCCAAGTCGGGCAGATGAACTCAAAGCGGTGAATGGGGTAAAGATTGCAACCCTTGATATCGACAGTAATGAGTCGTTGGCAGCACTGGGTCAGCAGATTAAAAACCAAGTTTTTGACCTGATATTCGTCAACGCAGGCGTACTCGGCCCTGAGCATCAGTCGGCCGCAGCAGCTACCTATCAAGAGCTTGCTCAGTTGTTTATGACTAATGTCACTGCGCCCATTCGATTAGCCGAGGCACTGGTCGGCCAGCTGCGCCCAAACAGCGGCGTGCTGGCGTTTATGAGCTCGATACTGGGCAGCGTAAAAAATCCAGAAGGCAACAACTTGGCTTTGTATAAAGCCAGCAAAGCAGCGCTTAACTCTTTGACCAACAGTTTTATCTGCTCACTGCCTGAACCTCGCCCCACAGTGCTTTCGCTGCATCCAGGCTGGGTTAGAACGGCGATGGGCGGGCCGAATGCCGAGATTGATGTTGCCACCAGTTGCTCAGGCTTGGCCGCTCAGGTTCAGCGTTTTGCCGGTAAAGGCGGTCATCATTTTGTGGACTACCAAGGCCAGACAATCCCCTGGTAATGAAGACAGCCGCTCAGCGCATGCCCGTGCGGTTTTGTTGATCAGGATCGCGTTGACGGGTATCTTAAGCCCCTGCCGCACACTCGTGTGGCGCACCTGGATCAGCAGACAGGGTTAACACTGAGCTGGCTACCTGAAATCAACTCAGAGGGCCTGCAAGGTGCCTAATACTCATATCTGGATCAAAAACCCGCTCGCCACCTTCACTGCCAACGGCCTTGATGCCTCGGGCGGAATTGTTGTCGAGCACGGCGTTATCAGCGAAATTCTCGGTGCCGGCCAACAGCCTGCGAAAGCCGGTTATGTGGTCTTCGATGCCCGCGAACACGTGGTGCTGCCGGGGCTGATCAACACCCACCATCACTTTTACCAAACCCTGACCCGCGCCTGGGGCCCAGTGGTCAATCAGCCGTTATTTCCATGGCTGAAAACCCTGTACCCCGTATGGGCTCGACTGACCCCGGAAAAGCTCGCACTGGCGAGCAAAGTCGCATTGGCAGAGTTGTTGTTGTCTGGTTGCAGCACTGCAGCCGATCATCATTATCTGTTCCCGGGTGGTCTGGAAAACGCCATTGATGTACAAGTCGAAGCCGTACGCGAGCTGGGCATGCGCGCCATGCTGACCCGTGGTTCGATGAGCCTTGGTGAAGCCGATGGCGGCCTGCCGCCGCAGCAAACGGTGCAACAAGGTCAGGTGATTCTTGAAGACAGCCAACGCTTGATCAATGAATACCACGAGCGTGGCGATGGCGCACAAATTCAGATCGCCCTGGCACCGTGCTCACCGTTCTCGGTGACCCAGGAGATCATGCGTGAAAGCGCAGATCTGGCCGAGAAAATGGACGTGCGTTTGCACACCCATTTGGCTGAAACGCTGGATGAAGAAGACTTCTGCCTGCAGCGCTTTGGTCTGCGTACCGTTGATTACCTCGACAGTGTTGGCTGGCTCAGCTCACGCACCTGGCTGGCTCATGGTATCCACTTCAATCCGGATGAGATCGAGCGTCTGGGTCAAGCAGGTACCGGTATTTGCCACTGCCCGAGCTCCAATATGCGTCTGGCATCCGGAATCTGCCCAACCCTCGACCTAGAAGCAGCAGGCGCGCCAATCGGCTTGGGTGTTGATGGCTCGGCGTCCAATGATGCCTCAAACATGATCCTCGAAGCGCGCCAGGCGCTGTATATCCAGCGTCTGCGCTATGGCGCTGAAAAAATCACTCCAGAGCTGACGTTGGGCTGGGCCAGTAAAGGCTCGGCGCGCCTGCTCGGGCGTAGCGATATTGGTGAGTTGGCCGTAGGCAAACAAGCCGACATAGCCTTCTTCAAGCTGGATGAGCTGCGCTTCTCTGGCAGTCACGATCCAATCTCGGCCTTGCTGCTGTGTGGCGCCGACCGCGCAGACCGGATGATGATTGGCGGACAATGGCGAGTGATCGAGGGGCAAATCGAAGGGCTTGATGTTGCCCAGCTGATAGCCGATCACCGTCAGGCAGCCAAAGCGCTGATCGCCGGCTAATAACAACCTTGCACCACTTGGCAGCACGCGGGTGATTTTCTCCGGCGCAGCTGCACCAACACAGAACCCTGCTCCGGCAGGGTTCTGTGTTTTTACTGGGCAGAAGCGGCCTGAGCGCGGGTAATTGTCTAGTTGGTCAGTTTTTTGCAATTGGCTTGAGGACATCTAATAACACGCCAACACCAACATCTACGGAGCATTACCCGCTATGCAGAAGAAGAGTAAAAAGCCACTGCTGCGAGCCCTCGTCGCCGCCCTCGGTTTTAGCGCTGTCATGAGCGCCTCCGCGGCTGACCCATTGAAGGTCGGCTTCGTCTATATCGGCCCTATCGGCGACCACGGCTGGACCTATCAGCATGAGCAAGGCCGTAAAATGATGGCCGAGAAGATGGGCGACAAGGTCGAAACCAGCTTCGTCGAAAACGTGCCTGAAGGTGCCGATGCCGAGCGTGTGATTCGCAACATGGCAAAAAGCGGTTATGACCTGATTTTCACCACGTCGTTTGGTTACATGAACCCAACGTTGAAAGTCGCCAAGCAGTTCCCGAAAGTAACCTTTGAGCATGCCACTGGTTACAAGCAGGCCAAGAACCTCGGCACCTATCTGGCGCGCTCCTATGAAGGCCGATATGTCGGTGGCTTCCTCGCGGCGAAGATGACCAAGACCAAGAAAATCGGCTACATCGCCTCATTCCCAATTCCGGAAGTGATCCGCGACATCAACTCGATTCAACTGGCACTGGACAAGTACAACCCGGGCACCGAAATCAAAGTGGTGTGGGTCAACTCCTGGTTCGATCCGGGCAAAGAGTCCGATGCAGCCAACGCACTGATCGACCAAGGCGTTGACGTAGTGTTCCAGCACACCGACAGCCCAGCGCCGATTCAGACCGCAGAACGTCGCGGCGTTTACGCAGTAGGTTATGCCTCTGACATGCAGCACTTTGGCCCGAATGCCGTGCTCACCTCAATCGTCAACAACTGGGGCCCGCACTACATCAAGTCGGCCCAGGCTGTGATTGATGGCACCTGGAAATCTCAGGATTACTGGGGCGGATTGGACGACGGCACCATCCAGTTGCCAATCAGCAACCTGGTTCCAGCCGACGTGAAGGCTGAAGCTGAGAAGATTGAAGCCAGCATCAAGAGCGGTGCGTTCCATCCGTTCACCGGCCCAATCAAAGACCAAACCGGCGCCGTCAAAATCGCCGATGGCGTCGTAGCCACCAATGCTGAACTGGCATCAATGAACTACTACGTCGAAAACGTCAAAGCTGACCTGCCGAAGTAACCCACGGCACGGTTTGAAACTGCCAGCCAGTCATGGCGGCTGGCAGTCTATTCCCAGAGATGACTATGAACTCAAATCAACTGCCCCTGATTGATATTGCCCCGCTCTACAGTACTGATGAAAGCGCCTGGCATCAGGTTGCCAAACAGATTGATCAAGCCTGCCGTGAGTGGGGATTTTTCTATATCACCGGCCACCCAATCAGCGCTCAACGTATTGCCCAGTTGGCGGATGCGGCGAAGAATTTCTTTGCCCAACCCGACGCTGAAAAGCTCAAAATCGATATCACCCAGACCCAGCAACACCGGGGATATGGGGCCATCGCCACCGAGCAACTGGACCCGAGCAAACCCAGCGATCTGAAAGAAACCTTCGACATGGGTTTCAACATGCCAGCGGATCATCCAGATGTCATCGCGGGCAAACCGTTGCGCAGCCCCAATCGCCATCCACAGCTAAGTGGCTGGAGTGAGTTGATGGAGCAGCACTACAACGACATGCATGAACTGGCAAAAACCTTGCTGCGTTCAATGACTATCGCCCTTGGCATTGAGCGCGACTTTTTCGATGTGCGTTTCGAAGAGCCAATCAGTGTGTTTCGCATGATTCACTACCCTCCTCGCCACACTGCTAGCAGCGCCGAACAGCAAGGTGCTGGAGCGCATACCGATTATGGCTGCGTGACCTTACTCTACCAAGATAATGCGGGCGGCTTGCAGGTGCAAAACGTCAATGGCGAGTGGATTGACGCACCGCCCATTGAAGGCAGCTTTGTGGTCAATATCGGCGACATGATGGCGCGCTGGAGCAACGACCGCTATAAATCGACACCGCACCGGGTAATCAGCCCACTGGGCGTTGATCGCTACTCGATGCCGTTCTTTGCCGAGCCGCATCCTGATACCGTTATCAGCTGCCTGCCGGGCTGCTCTGATGTGGATAATCCAGCCAAATATGCCGCCACCACCAGTGCCGAATATCTGCTCTCACGCTTCGCGGACACCTATGCCTACCGCCGTACCGAAGAAGCTTAGCGCTCGATAAATAGTGAATAAGCTTCGCCTTATCGAACCTACGCAGAGCGCAATCGGTGGACGACGCTTTTTCGTCCACCATTTACAACGCGGATATTCGGCCTGACACCCTTGTGGTGGACAAGCTTCGCGTTGTCGCACCCTACGAAAGTGCAATCGAGGCTGAATGAGCGGTTAAACTAGGGTCTGACTACACAGCTGACGAGAATTGAATATGTACGATTGGCTCAACGCCCTGCCCAAAGCCGAACTTCACCTGCACCTTGAGGGCTCTCTTGAGCCTGAGCTGCTCTTTGCGCTGGCTGAGCGCAATAAAATCGCGCTGCCGTGGAATGACGTTGAAGCGTTACGCGCCGCCTATGCGTTTAACAATCTGCAGGAGTTTCTCGACCTGTATTATCGCGGTGCCGATGTATTGCGCACCGAGCAGGATTTCTACGACCTGACCTGGGCCTACCTTGAGCGCTGCAAGGCGCAGAATGTGATTCACACCGAACCCTTCTTCGACCCCCAAACCCACACCGACCGCGGCGTGCCTTTTGAAGTGGTCATCAGGGGGATCAAACAGGCGCTGGATGACGGGCAAAAACAACTGGGGATCAGCCACGGTTTGATTCTCAGCTTCCTGCGTCACCTGTCTGAAGAAGAAGCTTTCAAGACCCTTGAGCAAGCGGCGCCATTTCGCGATGCCTTTGTCGCCGTCGGCCTCGACAGTTCGGAAATGGGACACCCGCCCAGCAAATTCCAACGGGTATTCGACAAGGCGCGCAGTGATGGGTATTTGACCGTAGCCCACGCCGGCGAAGAAGGTCCGCCAGAGTACATCTGGGAAGCGCTCGACTTGCTGAAAATTGAACGAATTGACCACGGCGTGCGGGCGATCGAGGATGAGCGATTGATGCAGCGCATCATTGATGAGCAAATCCCGCTCACCGTCTGCCCACTGTCCAACACCAAACTCTGCGTATTTGACGATATGCGCCAGCACAACATCCTCGAGATGCTGGAGCGCGGCGTTAAGGTGACAGTGAACTCGGATGACCCCGCCTACTTCGGCGGCTATGTCACCGAGAACTTTGCAGCCCTGCATGCCAGCCTCGGCATGAGCGAAGACCAGGCCAAACGCCTCGCGCAAAACAGCCTCGATGCACGTTTAGCTTAATACTCCGACGGTAAGGTGGACGGCGCACTTGCCGTCCACCATTTGCAGTCTCGAATATTCGAGTTGCTTGCAAAAACGCGGGGTAACACGCCTCGTGTTGTCCACCTTTGCAGAAACAATCGCCTTTGAAATCAGTGCGTGTGCGTTTCGCCTGCGGCAGGCGCATCCTTCTGCACATTAACCTGCACTTCAACATCACCGGCCTTTTCAAAGGTCAGGGTCATTGGAAAGTGCTCGCCCGCTTTCATCTGCTGTTCCAAGCCGAACAACATCACGTGGTAACCCATGGGCTCGAACTTAACCTGGCCACCCACGGGAATATCGACAGCCTGCACTTGCTGCATTTTCATCACGCCGCCAGCATGTACGTGTTCGTGCATCTCTGCCTTTTCGGCAACCGGGGTATGAATGGCAATTAACCGGTCGGCTTCCTTGCCATTGTTATCGACAACAAAATAAGCCGCGGCAGTGGGTGCAACCGGTGGCATTTCGCGTGACCACGGGTGCTCGATATGCAGACTGCCAAGGTCGAACTCATGGGCATTGGCAAACAATGCCGGGGTCATCAGGGCAGCGATCAACAGGGCTTTCTTAAACATTCAGGTTCTCCCAATAAATTGAATATCGCGACGGCGAGCGCGTCCGCTCGCGTGTATCAGCTTGGTTGCAGCAGGGCGCTTGCCCGACGCCGTGAAAAGAGCCAGTCCAGAGGGGCAATCACCAGCAGCGAAGCACCCACCAGCGGGAACAGGCAGCCTACCACCACCATGATCACAATCGCCCCGCGCCAAATCGGTAAATCGTGACGCATTGGCGGTACACCGAAGCGACCTTGCGGGCGGCGTTTCCACCACAGGACCAAACCACTGACGCTGCTGAGCAAAATCATCAGACACACAACCAGCATAAGCAGTTGATTGGCCAAGCCAAACATCTTGCCTTCATGCAGCATCACACCGCTTTCCACCGCCTTGGCGACCAACCCGTAATCTTTCCAGCCTATATCTGCCAGCACCTTGCCGCTGTACTGATCAATATGCAGGGTTGCGTCATTGCGCGGATCATCGGCAAACACGGCCACGGTATACACCCCGCGCTCACCCTTTGGCAGGGTCACGCTGTAACCGGGAGCCACGCCACGCGCCTGTGCGCTCTCGACCACCTGCTGCAAGCTGACCAAGGCGCTCGACTTGCCCATCTGCATCTGTGCGTGGCCATTGTGCTCAGCATGGGGATCAGACTCAGGCAGCGGGGTGACCTCAGCCGCCCAGGCGATCGTTTGCCGGGTGCTGGTATTAAGGCTTCCGGCCAGTTTGTCAGACTGCGGGATGTCATCCCACATTGCCGCTGGGAAATGATTCCAGGCACCGGCGAATTTAGCGCCCCAGAAGCCTGTCCATGTCATGCCGGTTAACAGCATAAACAGCAATAACAGCGAGCCCCAAAAACCAACGACTGCATGAATATCGCGCCAGAACAGCCGTCCACGATTCGCCAACCGCGGCCAGAACAGCGCGGTTTTACTCGTCCCTCGTGGCCACCACAGGTACAGGCCGGACAGCACCAGAACAATCCCCCAGCCAGCGGCCAGCTCGACCAAACGATCCCCTACGGTGCCGATCATCAGCTCGCCATGCAGCTTGCGGGCGATGGCTTGGAGATTATCCTGAGCATCCTGCGTACCGAGAATGTCACCGGTATACGGGTTCACAAAGACATTGAGCGTGGCATCTGCAGTCGCCACGACAAACTGCGCACTGCCCTGCTCATTCACTGGCGGCAGGTACTGGCTGATGCTGCCGTGTGGATAAGCCTGCTTGACCAGTGCCAGTTGCTGGTCCGCACTAATGCGCTGCTCGGCCACCGGAACCTGCAACAAGTCGCCGTACATCAGCGCATCCAGTTGTGGTTTAAACAGGTAAATAATGCCGGTGATTGAAAGCATGATCAGAAACGGGATGACCAACAATCCGGCATAAAAATGCCAACGCCAGGCCAGATTATAAAACGAAGGTTTTGCCGGACTCGCAGTCGCAACCGATTGCCCAGAGATGCTTATATCGCCCATCACATATCCCCAACTTTTCAACACACATGCTTCGTGCCCGCGACGCCATGGAGCGTGGACAAGCGCAAACAGGTGCAAAGCAATTCTTAAGATTATTGCCCTCGGTTCTAGCCGAGCGACAGATGCCTAGACTTAAGCCAAGAAGGGAGAAGCGCGAGGGTTGGCCGAAGGCCAGAGATAACGAACCGGCCGGCCCAACAAAGGTGGCGGCGCAATTAATTTACGCTGAGGGCTGAAGAATAAACCGAGAAGGCCAAAGAACGCGGCCAGTGCGATGCCGACGAATGTCGACCCCATAAAGCAACCGAAACCCGTCGCCGGATTGAACAGTGGCGTGCCGGAACCGGCAATATCCAAGGCGCCATTGCTGTCGCCTTGAGCAGAGCAATACACGCCGTCGATGCCACTCAGTTGCAAGCCAGTGATCTGGCCATGACTAATACTGCAGGCGAGCGCGCTGAACAGGATGCTGGCGTACAGCACCCAGGCAATCAGCGAACGATCAGCTCTGGTCATTTTCATCGCGGGCGACTCTATCACGAAGCGTTCATGGCATCTGCGTGGACACCTGATACATTTTGACGCACAGATCAGCTTAATCGGACCAAGGCGCTTTCGCCAGTAAAACGCTACATCGGGCCTGAACAAACTCACGCAACAGGTGCACCGGTTTGCTTAATTGTGAGCGATGGGCGCATATCAGATTGAGCGGTGTCATCTCGCCCAGGTAGTCTGGCATCAGCACTTGCAAGCGTCCGGCCTGAACATCGGCGGCAACGTCCAGCCACGACTTATAGACCAAACCCTGTCCTGCAACTGCCCAGCGCCGCACCACATCGGCATCATCACTCTGGCGATCACCCTGCACGGCAATACTTTGCTGGCGCTTACCCCGACTAAACTGCCAGCGCTCATGCATGCGCCCACTGAGCATGTACAACAGGCAATTATGCTCAGCCAACTGCTCAAGGGTTTGTGGCGCACCATGGCGGGCAATATAGGCCGGAGATGCGCAAAGCACCCGACGATTGGCCGGCGCTACCGGCAAGGCAACCAGGGTTGAGTCTTCAGGGGCACCATAACGCAGGGCGATATCCACCGGCTCACGGAACAGATCCGTGACCCGGTCCCCGAGCAGCAGGCGCAACTGCAATTGAGGGTGCGTTTGCTGAAACTCATCGAGCCAAGGGAGTAAGGTATTGCGACCGAAGTCCGAAGGCGCGCAAAGCTGCATCAAACCGCTAATGCCCACTTTGTTGCCCGCTATTTGCAGACGCCCTGCTTCAATGCTGTCTAACGCTTGACGGGCATGGCTGAGAAAAGCCTGGCCTTGGGCGGTCAAGCGCAAGCTGCGAGTGGACCGGGCAAACAGTCTTGCATCCAATTGCTGCTCAAGCCGTTTCAAGGCCGCGCTGGCAACTGCTGGAGAGATATCAAGCAGGCGAGCAGCGGCGGACAGGCTACCCGTTTCAGTGGTCCGCACAAACAATTGCAAGTCATCGAAACGCAGCATCACGCCCTGCCATTATCAAAATAATATTGAAATAGACTCTAGTTTCTCCGGGTTTTTCTAAAGGATCAATTGATTCAACATGCTTGCAACGTTGCCCCCACCGAATTGAGGTTTTGACTATGACCCACACACTGACACTGGTTGCCACAATCACCGCTCAAGCAGGGCAGCAAACGGCTGTAGAAGGCCATTTGCGCACATTGGTTGCAGCCAGCCGCGAAGAAGCCGCCTGTATTCAATATGACCTGCACCAGCAACAGGATGCACCGCACGTGTTCATCATGATCGAGCAATGGCGCGATGCAGCGGCGTTAGCGGAGCACAAGGAAACGGCGCATTACCAAGCGTTTTCCACGACCTGTGGCCCGCTGCTGCAAGGCGTTGAATTGAAATTAATGAATAAAATTGCCTAACCGGCGATCGACCAAGGAAGCCACTATGAAAGCTGTTGCTTACTACCACTCCTTACCCGCTGACGATCAAAAGTCACTGGTTGATATCGAACTTGCTGCGCCAACACCTGGCCCGCGTGACGTGCTGGTTGAGGTCAAGGCTATTTCAGTTAACCCGGTGGACACCAAGATCCGCAAGAACGTTGCCCCTGAAAACGCCGAGGCCAAAGTGCTTGGCTGGGACGCCGCCGGTGTCGTTAAGGCGGTGGGTGCCGAGGTCAGTTTGTTCAAGGCAGGCGACGAGGTGTTTTACGCCGGAGCAATCAATCGAGCAGGCGCCAACAGCGAGTTGCACATCGTTGATGAGCGTATCGTCGGTCACAAACCCAAAAGCTTGGGCTTTGCCGAAGCAGCTGCCATGCCACTGACCACCATTACTGCATGGGAATTGTTGTTTGACCGCCTGCAAATTATTCCAGGCAACATCGACCAAGGCCAAAGCCTGCTGATTGTTGGCGGCGCTGGCGGCGTGGGCTCGATGTTGATTCAACTTGCGCGCAAACTGACAGGGCTGACAGTGATTGCCACGGCCTCACGCCCGGAAACCCAAGCCTGGGTGCGTGAGCTTGGCGCCCATCATGTGCTCGACCACAGCAAACCGCTGTATCAGGAACTGCAACGGGTCGGCCTTGAGAGCGTCACCCATGTTGCCAGCCTGACCCAGACCGACCAGCACTTCGCCCAGCTGGTTGAGTGCCTTGCGCCACAAGGTCGCCTGGCGTTGATCGACGATCCGGCTGAGCCGTTGGACATCATGCAACTCAAGCGCAAGAGCCTGTCGCTGCATTGGGAGCTGATGTTCACCCGCTCACTGTTCGGCACTGCAGACATGAACGAACAAGGCCGCCTGTTGAACAACGTCTCCGAGCTGGTTGATACCGGTGTGGTCAAGACAACTCTGGATGAGCATTTCGGCCAGATCAACGCGCAAAACCTGCGCCGAGCCCATGCATTGCTTGAGTCCGGAAAAGCCAAAGGCAAGATCGTTCTAGAGGGTTTCTAAGCCAACCAGAGCCGCCATTCAATAAGGCACGTCTGCGCAAGTCGGTCGCTTTCAAGCGCCGGCTTTTGCAATTTTTGGCCCGCCTCTTAAATAAGGGCGAGACACAAGACACATTCAGAAATATGCAATTTTAACCATTAATCGCCAAATTGACCGGTGTCAGTGAAAGTTCATATCTGCGGTCTACACTGGCTTGACCAACCTTAGGAGGCGAGCCAAATGAACATCCGGATTAGCCCACTACGTAAGAATCAAGACAGCCGCTGGCAAGTCAGCTTCGCCGGTCAACAGGTTACCTTCGCCAATGAAACCGAGGCGCGTAACTTTGTATCGACCCTCCAAGCCCGCCTGCAAGCGCCACACCGCCTTCCAACCGAAGAACAACGCTTAGCCGGCTAGCCTCCCCCCCGAATGGTGGCCGACGTCCTTTTTCGGCCACCATTTCGGTTTCGAATATTCGGGTTGTTTGCGCGGGCCATGGTGGCCAAGCTTCGCGTTGCCACACCCCACAAAGGCCATATTCTTGATGGGTTAAATCGCCGGATAGCCTGCGCGGCGTTCGGCCCATACGGTAAAACGCGAACAAAGTGCGGCCAACACAGCGCAGCCAAAAATAACCAAAGCCATTGGCCATGCTGTGCCGTTGTGCAGATAACTGACCAAGGCTGCGGCACTGGCGGCAATCGAAAACTGCAAACTGCCCAGCAGCGCTGAAGCACTCCCCGCATGGCGACCTTGGCCCGCCATGGCGCAGGCAGATGCATTAGGGAGCAACACCCCAAGACTCGCGATGCAGCCAAACAACGGAAGCAGCAGTGGCCATAAATGCGCCGGTTTGCTCAAGGCAATGGTCAGCAGTGCTGCGCCGCAAGCGAGATAGAACCAGACAATTCGCCGCAACCAGAAACTGGGGCCGTGCTTCGCCACCAGCCAGGCATTGACCTGAGCCATCAAGATAAAGCCAGCAGCGTTGCTACCGAAGACCCAGCCATAGTGCTCCGCAGGCACGCCATAAAGCTCGATAAATACGAACGGCGAACCGGCGATATAGGCAAACATCCCGGCCACAGCCAAACCGCCTGTCAGCGCATGGCCGATAAACGGCCAATCAGAAAACAAGCGCATGTAAGCCCTAGGCGCCCCCAGCAAGGGAGGGCCAGGAACTGTGGTATCCAGGGTTTCAGGGAGGCCACGCCACACAGCAATCAAGCACAGCACACTGAACACAGTCAGGCAGACAAAAATCGACTGCCAGCCGAAACTACCGAGCAAAATGCCGCCCAATACCGGGGCCAGAATCGGCGCCAGGCCCATTACCAGCATTAATTGTGAGAACACTTTGGCCGAGGCAATCGGGTCACACAGATCGCGCACCACTGCCCGCGAAATGACCATGCCAGCACAGCCGCCCAGCGCCTGGACAAAGCGCGCTGCAATCAGCCACTCAAGACTAGGTGCCAGTGCACAGGCCAGTGATCCGAGCGTAAACAGGGTCACGCCGACTAACAACGGCTTGCGCCGGCCAAAACGGTCCGCCAATGGGCCGTATGCCAATTGGCCAATGGCCAGGCCTAAAAAGTACACCGCAAGGGATTGCTGGACATGCTCGACATCGGTGGCAAATGCACTGGCAATACTTGGGAAGCTGGGCAAATAAAAGTCGATTGCCAGCGGCCCAAAAGCACTCAGGGAACCGAGGATCAGCAAGGTTGATAATTTCATCAGAAGTCTCTGCCATCAGCCTGAATAATGCGTTAACGCTACAAACGGCAACGCCGCCACTCTCACGAATGGCGGCGTTGAAGTACCTCAGACTTAAACCGGGTCGTTGTGCACCGGCTGGTCTTGGTCGTTTATCTGCTCCTTGTAACCTTTCTTGCCCCTCTTACCGATCTTCTCGCCAAGGGATTCAACCAGCATAAAGAACATCGGAATCATGAAAGTCGCCAGCAGCGTTGCCGCCAGCATACCGCCAATGACACCGGTACCAATCGAATGACGGCTGGCCGAGCCTGCGCCGCTGCTGATTGCCAGCGGTACAACCCCGAGGATGAACGCCAACGAGGTCATCACAATGGGCCGGAATCGCAAGCGCGCGGCCTCCAGCGCTGACTCGAAGATGCCCATGCCCTCTTTACGCAGCATCACCGCGAACTCAACAATCAGAATCGCGTTCTTCGCCGCCAGACCAATCAGGGTAATCAGACCGACCTGGAAGTACACATCGTTCTCAATGCCACGCAGCCACACCGCGAGAATTGCCCCGAATACCGCAAAAGGTACAGCGGTGACCACAGCCAACGGCAAGGTCCAGCGCTCGTATTGAGCCGCCAGGATCAGGAACACCATGATCAGACCAAAGACAAACGCCAAGCTGCCCGAGCCTTGAGTCTCCAGTTCCTGGAATGCCGAACCGGTCCAACCGATGCTGTAGTCACTGCCGAGCACTTCATCGGCCACTTCCTGAATCGCTTGCAACGACTGGCCCGAGCTATAGCCTGGAGCCGGCCCACCGAGGATTTTCGCCGATGGATAGACGTTGAAACGCGCGTATGTGTCTGGACCAAGAATACGTTCTACCTTGACCAGGGATGCCAGTGACACAAGGTCCCCGGAGGCTGAGCGTACATAGACCTGAGACAGATCGGATGGCTTACGCCGGAACTCCGGCTCTGACTGCAAACTTACCTGCCAAGTGCGGCCGTAGAGATTGAAGTCGTTGACGTAGTAACTGCCAAAGGTCGACTGCATAGCCGTAAACACATCACTGATCGCCACCCCAAGCGAGCGCGCCTTGGTACGATCAAGATCAATGTAGTACTGCGGTACATCAGCGTTAAACGTGGTTTGCAGACCCGCTAACTCGGGACGCTGGCGCGCAGCTTTCAGGAACTCCTGAACCTTGGTCGACAATTGCTCAGTGGTGCCGCCGCTGCGGTCTTGGATGTAACCTTCAAAACCACCGGTGGTGCTCATGCCGGTAATAGGTGGCGGGTTGAAGGTCATCACCACGCCGTCTTTCTGGGCAGCACCCATCGCCATGAACTCGCCCGTCAGATTGCGCGCATCCAGCTCTGGCGTGGTGCGTTCACTCCAATCTTTCAATGGAATAAATGACACACCAGCGTTACTGCGCGTGCCAAAGGTCAAAACGTCGAAACCGGCGAAGGTCACCACATCTTCAACCGCTGGGTGCTTCATCAACTGCTGGGTCACATCACCCGTCAGCTTCTCGGTGCGGGTCAAGGATGCGGCTGGCGGCAAGAAGTAGGCATTGATCACATAGCCTTGGTCTTCATCCGGCACCAGCGAGCTCGGTACCCGACCAAACAACACCACCATCAGCACGATCATGCCGCCAAACAGCAGCAAACCAATCGCCGAGCGCTTGAGGAAGAAACGTACACCTGAGGTATAGCCGTTAGTGAATTTATCAAACCCACGGTTAAACCAACGAAACGGTGCAGCGGGTTCGTGGTGACCTGGTTTGAGCAACAACGCACAGAGCGCCGGGCTCAAGGTCAAGGCAACGATACCGGAGATCACCACTGACACGGCGATGGTCACCGCAAACTGTTTATACATCTCCCCCGCCAGCCCGCCAAGGAAGCCCACTGGTACGAACACCGCACAGAGCACCAGTACGATAGCAACGATAGGCCCCGTCACTTCTTCCATGGCTTTGATGGTGGCTTCTTTCGGGCCGATCTTGTCGGTGGCCATCACCCGCTCGACGTTCTCCAGTACCACAATCGCATCGTCCACCACGATACCAATTGCCAGCACCAAACCGAACAGTGTCAGCAGGTTGATAGAGAAACCCAATGCATACATACCGGCAAACGTACCGATCAACGACACCGGAATTGCCAGTACCGGAATCAGCGTGGCGCGCCAGTTCTGCAGGAAGAGGAACACCACCAGAATAACCAGTACCAAGGCCTCGACGAAGGTGTGAATCACCTCTTCAATCGACACTTTTACGAACTTGGTGGTGTCATACGGGATCTTGTATGTCATGCCGTCCGGGAAGTTTTTCGACACCCGAGCCATGGTCGCCTGAACCGCATCAGCAGTATCCAGCGCGTTGGCACCCGGTTGTAGATAAACCCCAAATGCAGCGTTTTGCTGGCCATTCATCGAGGTCATCAAGGAGTAGTCCTGAGCCCCCAGCTCGACGCGTGCAACGTCTTTCAATCGCAGGCTGGCGCCTGTCGCATCAGAACGAAGAATGACGTTTTCAAACTCTTCAGGCTTGGAAAAACGCCCTTGGGTGGTCACTGTATAGGTGAAGTCTTGCTCTTTCTTCAGCGGTTGCTGACCAAAGCTGCCGGCCGCGAACTGCGAGTTTTGCTCACGGATCGCATTGACCACGTCAGTCGGCGTCAGGTTGAACTGAGCCAGCTTGTCGGGCCGCAGCCAAATACGCATCGAGTAGTCTTTGGAGCCGAACTGAGTAACGTCGCCCACACCCGGAATACGCTTGAGCTCATCAATCACGTTAATCAGTGCATAGTTACTGATAAACACAGGATCGCGTGAGCCATCTGGAGAGAACAGGGTCACCACCTGAAGGATGTCTGAAGACTTCTTCTCTACTTTAACGCCCTGGCGACGAACCTCTTCAGGCAACTTGGCCAGTGCGGCCTGTACCCGGTTGTTAACGTCAATGGTGGCTTGGTCGGGGTCACTGCCGACTTTAAAATAAACCGACAAACTCATGGTGTTGCCACCTGAGTTCGACTGCTGGTAGATCATGCCGTCAACGCCATTGATCTGCTGCTCAAGCGGCGCCGCGACTGTCTCAGCAATTACCTGCGCGCTCGCCCCTGAGTAGGTGGCAGTCACCGACACCTGTGGCGGTAGAATTTGTGGGTATTGGGCAATCGGCAACGAACGCATGGCCATAAGGCCAGCGAGGACTATCACCACCGAAATAACCGTTGAGAAAACCGGTCGTTCAATAAAGAAACGAGAAATCACCTAGATACTCCTCAAGATTTCTTGTCAGCCGTGTCGGTTTCCGACGCGACCTTAACAGGGGTATCCGGTTGGACTTTAGTCAGACCTTCAACAATAACTTTATCGCCCTCGCTAACCCCGGAGTTGATCACCCAGCGGCCTTTTGAAGTACGACCCGTAGAAACCTGACGAACCCGCGCAACGCCCTTGTCATCAACAACATAGACAAAGGTGCCTTTAGGCCCTTGCGCCACTGCACGCTCAGGAACAGTTAGGGCGGCTGGCAGCGAGATCCCTTTAATCTGCACCCGAACAAACTGGCCGGGCAGCAAGGTTTGTTTTGGGTTTGGCACCACGGCACGGGTGCTGACAGTGCCAGTGCTGCGGTCGATCAGGCTGTCGGTAAAGTTAACCTTGCCTTCCAACGGGTAGGTTGAACCGTCGCCGTAAGTGATGCCGACGCGCACCGCTTCGCCATCAAGCACCAGGGAGCCATCCGCCAAACCGTTGCGCACGCTTTCGACATCGCTATCAGGCGCAGCAAAGTTGACGTAAATGGGGTCCAACTGAGTGATCTTGGTCAGCAGGCTGGCGTTCGGATCACCGGCAACCATCAGGCTGCCTTCAGACACTGTTTCTTTGCTGGTGATGCCTGAAATGGGTGCTTTAACCGTGGTGTAGTCAACATCAATCTGTTTGGACTGCACTTCAGCTTTGGCCGCCTGGATATTGGCTTTGCTTTGCTCGAAATTAGACACTGCATTGTCCAGCTCGCTTTCGCTGGCGAAGCCTTTTTTCTGCAACTCGCGGATACGTCTCAGATCGCGTTCGGTCTGGCGATAGCGCGCTTGCTCTTGCGCCAGGGCACCTTTAGCCCGCGCCAAAGCAGCTTGGTAAGTGCGCGAATCGATTCGGAACATCAACTGACCTTGCTTGACGCTGCTGCCTTCGAGGTAGGTGCGTTCCTGCAAGATACCGCTAACCTGCGCCCGCACTTCAATTTCACGGAACCCGGCTGTTCGCGCTGGATACTCAAGTTCCAATGGTAAAGGGGCAACCTTAACGGCCTCCACCGAAACTTCAGGTGGCGGTGGCTGATCGGCAGCTTGTGCCTGTGCATTCAAGGTACAGAAAGCCAGAAATCCCAAAGCTGCAGGGAAAGAACGTGCAAAAACCATAGGTGTCTCCGAGACAACGCAGCGCGCAAACAAAGGCGAGAATGCTAGTTACATACAGGTATGTTTGTAAATAGAATTATACAAGTAAATTATCTACAATCATTTCCATATCATGAGCCTAGTCATAAATAACTAATCCGACATGCGCCGAACCAAAGAAGAAGCCGAAAAAACCCGAGCAGCCATTCTCATGGCCGCCGAAACCTTATTCCTCGAGCACGGTGTCGCCAAAACCAGCCTGGAGCATATCGCCAGACATGCTGGTGTCACCCGAGGTGCTGTGTATTGGCACTTCGAGAATAAAGCGCATTTGTTTCACGAAATGCTCAATCAGGTGCGTTTACCCATCGAGCAACTTACCGAACAATTGTGCAAAGGTTTTGAAAACAACCCCATTTTGGCTCTTCGCGACCTTTGCGCAGACGTGATCCAGAGCTTAGCCCTTGATCAACAAAAGCAGCGTATTTTTACAATTTTGTTGCATCGATGCGAGTTGACGGAAGAGCTGCAGGACGCGATGGATCGCCATAACGAGTTCGTGAATCAGTTTATTTCATTATGCGAGCAATATTTTAGCCAAGATCCCATTTCAGAACATTTACAGCCGGGAATTACCCCACGACTGGCAGCGACAACCCTCAACGCCCTCATTGTTGGCCTGCTCAGCGATTGGCTTCGTGACCCTGAGCTGTTTGACTTGCAGCAAGATACCCGGCCAATTTTAGCGGTATTGTTCAATGGGCTGCTCAGGCATCCCTGACAAAACAGCGGGCAGCACCTGCGCAAACGCCTCATCATGAGGCACGCACTGCGTGAAATGAGGGCTCAGCCGATTTGCTGATGCTCGATGGTTTTGGCGGTTGACGCATCTTTCTTGGGTTCTCGCCGCTGGCTCATCCACTTGCCAACCTGGCCGGCGAACTCGGCAGGCACCACCCGGCCCACGCGACGAGCCATATCAAGGATAGTCTGCTGCGCCAACGCCTCCTCCATACGCTTCTGCGCATTCAGCATGACCCCATGGACGGTGCAGGTGCCCGCTTGCGCCCAACTTGGCGCAGAGCCGTCAAATAATGCACAACGGCTACGAATCTCCCGACACTCAAAAATATCTTTGCGCCCATCAATGGCGGTAACAATATCCAACACATTGATTTGATCTGCCGGGCGCGCCAGCTTGAACCCGCCTTTGACGCCCTCAGTCGATGCGACCAACCCAGCCTTGGCCAGCTTGGTAAAGACCTTGGCCAAGTACTCTTGCGGCACTCCCTGAAGCTCAGCCAGGTCACGCACACTGGCCTCGCGCGGGCAGCCTTGCTCATCCACTAAAAACAGCAGGCAGTGAATACCGTACTCAACGCCTGCGCTGTAAAAAGACATGACAATCTCCGACAAATACAGTCGTAAATCTAGCAAATAGCCGCAGCAGCAACAAGCCAAGCGGACACATGGCAAGCCAGCATAAACGTCTCCCTCCCCGTTTATGCCTCGGCAGAAGCCCCGTAAATACTGGTCTAGGCACATATTTGCGGTGGTTGCTCGCTGTGTCTCGCGCCTCAACCCGACCAAAGAGAAAACAAAATGCTTGCTGAAAATAACTACGACCAATATAGTCGTAGTTATTGAATATTGATCACAACTCACAGCTGCCCGACTTTTTGACGATCAGCTCAGCACAATCGAAGCGGCCCGAAACCTCTTCATACCCAACTTTTTAAAATTATTTGGAGCGAGTCATGACTCAACACATCTTGATCCTTGGCGCAGGCTTTTCCGGCATGTGGAGTGCATTGAGCGCAGCGCGGCTATTGGACAAGCATAATCGCAGCGACATTTCCGTCAGCGTGCTGGCGCCTCAGGCTGAGTTACGGGTGCGCCCACGCTTTTATGAGCCTGAAGTGCACACCATGAAAGCGCCCTTGGATGAACTCTTTGCCGCCGTAGGCGTGAACTTCATCAAAGGCGCAGCGCAGACTATCGACAGCACAAATAAGCGCATCACCTACAGCGACGGCCAGGGCATGCAGCACCAAGTGAGCTACGACCGCTTGATCCTGGCCACTGGCAGCAGCGTCGCCCGCCCCGCCCTGCCTGGGGTCAATCAATTCGCCTTCGATGTAGATCAGATCGAGCAAGCCGCTCAGCTTGAAACCCACATCAAGGCATTGGCTCAGCAGCCAGAATCAGCGGCGCGCAATACGGTTGTGGTCGCAGGGGGTGGTTTTACCGGGATTGAAACAGCAACAGAAATGCCAGCACGACTTCGCGCAGCCTTGGGCAACGATGTCCAAACCCGGGTCATTATTGTTGACCGTGGTCAGCGGATTGGCGCCGCGCTGGGTGACAACATCAGCCCCATAATCGCCCAAGCAACCGCAGAACTAGGGGTTGAGTGGCAGCTCGGTGCTTCGGTGTCCGGCATCGATGCAGATGGCGTCACCCTGTCTGACGGGCAACGCATCGACGCTAAAACAGTGGTCTGGACGGTAGGCGTACGCGCCAGCACCTTGACCGAGCAAATTACCGGTGAGCGTGACAACCATGGTCGCCTGCATGTCGACGCGAACCTTAAAGTGATCGGCCAAACCGATATCTTTGCCACCGGCGATGTGGCGTACGCCGCCACGGATGATCACGGCAACTACGCACTGATGACTTGCCAGCACGCAATTGCGCTGGGGCGCAGTGCAGGCAATAACACGGCGGCCAGCCTGCTGGATGTCGCACCTATTGCGTACCGCCAAGAGAAATACGTGACCTGCCTCGACCTTGGGCAATGGGGCGCGGTGTACACCGAAGGCTGGGATCGCCAGGTCATGCTGGTTAAGGAAGAAGGCAAACAGCTTAAAACCCAGATCAACACCCAGTGGATCTACCCGCCAGCGGCAGACCGCGCAATCGCATTGGCAGCCGCCGACCCGCTGATTCCAGTAGTTGCCTGATAAAAACTTGGTGGCCAAGCTTCGCGTTGACACACAACTGACACCTACGTGGTTGACGCTTTTGTGGTCGACGCTCTTTACGGCCACCATTTATGCAGGCAAATCCCGCCTACTTCGCGTGTGCGGGATAACCTGCGCTTTGGATCAGCGAAATCAGCTGAGCAACCTCCAGGGCACTGCTTACCCGCACTTCGGCACTCGCCAGATCCACCTGAACTTGCGCCTGCGCATCAGCGCTTTGAATTGCCTGAGTGACGGCTTTTACGCAGTGCCCACAACTCATACCCTCAACGTTGAATACTTGCATGTTCAACCTCCTGACGTGCAGAACAGCGGGCGGGTTGCCCGGTTGAGAAAAGTATCAAGCTTCCTACACTGGGAAGGTCAAGCCTTGGCGGCTATGCTATTAACCAACACAAGCAGTGCCCGGCTCTGCTCTTGACTCTGGGGATGAAGATGCATCGATCAGCCTTTGCTTTAATGTGCAGCGCCTTCGCAGCCAGCTGTTTGACAAGTGCAGTACAGGCTGCAGATTACGGCCTCGACCAAGGCTATGCGGTTTTAATCGTTTCGCGCGAACGCCTGCAGGTGTCGACTCAGTGTGAAATTGGGCTGTACTTGCAAGACGAACTCACCGCGCGCCTGGATCAAGGCCAATCAGCCTCATTCAACCTACCGCCGGGCGAAGTTACCGTGCGCCTGGCCACTGTCGGCAACAAGACCTGCCAGCCGGGCATTAACCAGCTGGACGGCCAGCGCTTGGCGCTTAAAGCCGGACAAATCAGCCGCTACCGGATCAGCCAGACTACTGCCGGGTATAAATTGATTCCCGCACCACCGATCCAATAGCCCAGCGTTAACCAACGTCATCTAACACTTGACCTTCCCCAGATGGCAAGGTTGATCATGTCGGTGAACTTCAAGGAGATCGCCACATGTCCGCCATCCAAACATTCAACCTGCCGATTGGCGGAATGACGTGCGCCAGTTGCGCCGGACGTGTCGAGCGCGCGTTGCGCCAACTGCCTGAAGTCAGCACCGCCAGCGTCAATCTGGCCAGCGAACAAGCACGTATCGAAGCACCAGCAGACAGCCTGACTAAACTGCTCGATACCATCAAGGCGGCTGGCTACGACGTTCCAAGCGAACGCGTCGAACTGGTAATCAAGAGCATGACTTGCGCCAGTTGCGTCGGCCGTATCGAACGAGCCTTGGCCAAGCAGCCGGGCGTGCTTGAAGTCAGCGTCAATCTGGCAACCGAGCGAGCGCAGCTTAAAGTGACCCAAGGCACAGATAGCAGCAGCTTGGTCCGCGCCGTGACGCAAGCCGGCTACACCGCGACCTTGGTGACTGAGCAGGCGGATCAACACAGCAGCGCAGAAAACAGTCTACGCCGTGAACGCGTGCTGCTGATTATCGCCTTGGTGTTGGCGGCACCCCTCGTATTACCCATGTTACTAATGCCGCTTGGCGTGCATTGGATGATTCCGGCCTGGGCGCAATTTGTGATCGCCACACCCGTGCAGTTTATCCTCGGCGCACGCTTTTATCGCGCCGCCTGGAAGGCATTGCGCGCCGGTGCGGGGAATATGGATCAACTGGTCGCCATTGGCACCAGCGCCGGTTATGGCCTGAGCGTTTATCAGTGGTATGTCACGCCAGCTGGGCAAGCCCCGCACCTGTATTTTGAAGCGTCAGCCGTGATTATTGCGTTGATCATGCTCGGTAAATACATGGAAAGCCGCGCCAAGCGGCAAACCACCAGCGCCATTCGTGCCCTGCAAGCTCTGCGTCCCGAACAAGCCCTGCGCCTGAAAAATGGCGAGGAGCAATTGGTGGCCCTGAGCGAACTGGTGTTGGGCGATCAGGTGGTGGTCAAACCCGGTGAGCGTTTCCCGGTGGATGGCAAAGTCATTGAAGGACAAAGCCATGCCGATGAAGCCTTGATCAGCGGTGAAAGCGTACCGCAGGCCAAACAACCGGGTGACTCAATCACCGCCGGGGCGATTAACGGCGAGGGCCGTCTATTGGTCGAAACCACAGCGCTGGGTGCCGAAACCGTTTTGGCCAAAATCATTCGCTTGGTCGAAGACGCGCAAGCGGCCAAGGCGCCGATTCAAAAGCTGGTCGATAAAGTCAGCCAGGTATTCGTGCCAGCGGTTTTAGGCATCGCCTTGATCACCTTAATCGGCTGGCTGATCGCGGGCGTTGGGCTGCAGATTGCACTGCTCAATGCCGTGGCGGTGCTGGTGATTGCCTGCCCATGCGCACTGGGGCTGGCAACGCCGACGGCGATTATGGCGGGCACAGGAGTCGCCGCTCGCCACGGCATTCTGATTAAGGATGCCGAAGCCCTTGAGGTCGCACACAAGGTCAAGATTGTCGCCTTCGACAAGACCGGCACGCTCACCGCCGGCACACCGCAAGTTGCCTACCTCCAAGCCATCGATGGCGACACTGAAAACTTGCTGCAACTGGCGGGCAGCCTGCAGCGCGGCAGCGAACACCCACTGGCCAAAGCCGTGCTGGATGCCTGTGCGCAGCAAGGCATTGAACCGCCACAAATAACCTCCAGCCACGCCCTGAGCGGTCGCGGGATTGCCGGGGAGATGGGTGAGCGCAGTTTGGCCTTGGGTAACCGGCGGATGCTGGAAGAGCACGATTTAAGTCCCGCTGACCTCGCCAACAAGGCCGAAGCACTGGAAGCCGAAGGACGAACTTTGTCATGGTTGATTGAGCAAAAACCGCAGCCTCGGGTGCTGGGTTTATTTGCCTTTGGCGACACCCTTAAACCGGGCGCCAAAGAGGCGGTCAGCCGCTTACAGGCGCTGGATATCGAAACGCATCTGATCAGCGGCGACAATCGCGGCAGCGTTGATAAAGTCGCCCGTGAACTGGCCATCGACTCAACCCATGCCAATGTATTGCCAGCAGACAAAGCCGCGATCATCAATGATCTGAAGCGCCACGGCGTTGTCGCCATGGTCGGCGACGGCATTAACGATGCACCCGCGCTCGCCTCGGCTGATGTAGGCATCGTCATGGGTGGCGGCACAGACGTTGCCATGCATGCAGCCGGCATCACGCTTATGCGTGGCGACCCGCGCTTGGTTGCGGCAGCGCTGGACATCAGCGACCGCACCTTTAACAAAATTCGCCAGAACCTATTTTGGGCCTTTGCCTACAATATGGTCGGCATACCCTTAGCGGCGCTTGGTTACCTCAACCCAATGGTCGCGGGTGCGGCAATGGCGTTGTCCAGTGTTAGCGTTGTGGCCAATGCACTGCTGTTAAAACGCTGGAAGCCCTGATGACTAACTGGAGACTGCGGTGAATATTGGCCAAGCGGCGAAAAAAACCGGGCTTAGCGCGAAGATGATTCGCTATTACGAGTCAATCGATTTGCTGCCCGAAGCTGGGCGCAGTGACAGTGGCTACCGCGTTTACAACGCAAAGGATTTGCATCGGCTGACCTTTATAAAGCGCTCAAGGGACTTGGGATTCTCGCTAAACGAGGTGGCTAAACTGCTGACCCTGTGGCAAGACCGTGATCGCGCCAGCGCCGATGTAAAGAAGCTGGCGGCGGAGCATATTGACCAGCTCAATCAAAAGATTGTCGAGCTAACGGGCCTGCGCGACACCTTGCAAGAGCTTAGCGATAGCTGTCACGGCGATCACCGCCCTGATTGCCCGATCATTAAAGCCCTAGAGCCCAGCCAATAGTCGAATTTTTGCGGCCAAGATGATGGCCACCGAGGGCCAATTAACAATCGAATTTGCCGGTGGAAATGGTGGGTGAAAAAAGCGTCATCCACCCTACCAGAGCGTCATCGGAGTATTAGATTGCCTTGGTCATGACGATTATCCTCTCAACGCCCTCGTAAACCTCACGAACTGTCTGGTAGCCCAAGCGCTGATAAAAGCCTACGGCGGTAATCGACGATGGCACGCTCAAACTGACGATGTCGCGCTCCCGCGCCAAGGCTTCGATATGTTTCATCAATGCCAAGCCGACACCACTCCCTTGATACTGCGGCAAAACAAACACCGAGCGCACGGTGGCGCCGTCCAAACTGGCGGTGGCAATAACCCGCTCAGCGTCCAGCGCGACATAGGTATCGCGTGTGGCAAGACGGTTGGCAATTTGAGCAGGCGAAAAATGCTCGGGCAGCGCGGCAATAAACTCCGGCGGATAATCCTTGGCATTGGTTTGGCTGATCGCGCGGATAATCACAGCGCTAATGGCCGACGCGTCGGCTTGCTCAGCTTTGCGCAGTCTCATTGCCAAAATTAACGTTCCTCAAGCTGGCTGAGCAGCGCAGTGCAATCCAGCGCAAAATGATCCACCAACGCTGGCCAAGGGTTTGCCGGAAGGTTGACCAGTACGCTATAGGCGCCAGCAGCGCGAGCGCACTGCAGGTCAAAGTGATAATCGCCCACCATCACCAACTGAGTTGGCGCCACGTGCCAGCGCTGGGCTAAACGCAGCAATCCATCGGGGTCGGGCTTGGGACGGGCTTCACCACGGCCAATCACATCAGCACTGGCGAAACAGTCGCCAACGCCGATGGCCTGCAAGGTCAACAGCGCCAGTTCATGGGCATTGCGGGTCAATATGCCGAGCTGAACACCACGTCCCGAGAGTTCTCGCAGCAATTCAACCGCACCGGGTGCAGGCTGTGCGTTGAGCGCCAGTTCGCGCTCATGCTCCAGCAACCAAGCGTGCTTGGCGTGCGCTTCCTCAGCGGGTAAAGCACCAAGGTGATGCAAAATATCCTGTTCAAGCGGAATCTCAAGGGCGCGCTTGATTGCCTCGAAATCGTGCACGGCCAGGGTCAGCGTGCCGTCCATGTCGAATACCCAATGGCGGGCGTTGGCTAGACTCATTTCCAATCTTCACGCACCCGAATCAAACCTTCCTGAGCCACCGAGGCCACCAGCTTGCCCTGTCGGTTGAAGATACTGCCGCGAGCGAAACCACGGGCATTACCCGCCCATGGGCTGTCCATGGCGTAAAGCAGCCAATCATCCATGCGCAGGTTGCAGTGGAACCACAACGAATGGTCAAGGCTCGCCACCTGCATAAATTTTTGCCACACCGAAACCCCGTGCGGCAGCATCGAGGTGGTGAGCAAATTGAAGTCAGAAGCATAGCCAAGAATGTACTTATGCAGTGCGGGGCTCTCCGGCAGAGTGCCGTCAGCCTTGAACCACACATACTTAGCCGGCTCGGTCACTTCTGGATCAAACGGATTGCCGATGGTGACCGGACGGATATCGATAGGCTTATCGCTCAGCGCTCGCTCGCGCATGCGCTCGGGCAGCAGGTGCGCCACTTCGCGCGCCAGCTCGGTCTCGGACTTCAACGCTTCAGGCCCCGGAATATCCGGCATTTCGATCTGATGGCTATAGCCCGACTCATCCGCCTGAAACGAAGCGCTGCAGGTGAAAATGGGCTGGCCCTTCTGAATTGCCGTGACCCGGCGCGTGCTGAAGCTGCCGCCATCACGCACCCGATCGACCTGATAAACAATCGGCAAGGTTGGATCACCTGGGCGCAGGAAGTAGCCATGCATCGAGTGCACATGGCGCGCATCATCCATGGTCTTGCTCGCGGCAGAGATGCACTGACCGAGCACCTGGCCACCATACAGCTGACGAAATCCCAGATCCTGGCTGACACCGCGAAATAGGTTTTCTTCAATGGTTTCGAGGCTTAGCAGCGCTACCAGATCATCTAAAACTTTACTCATCAAACTGTTCCTCAGCGCCTGTTGCGACCGGTAATCGTAACCTTGGGTAGGCTGGCTGCGCGGTCAATCGCTCATCCCAAACAGCCTTACCCAAGGTGAAATGGTAGAGACTTTGCCAGCGTGTGTCGGCCAAGCCCAGTAATTCATGCACGGCATCGTCGAAATAACAGCCGATGCCCGTTGCGGACAGCCCCGCAGCCTCTGCCTCTAAATACAACACCTGGCCTATTTGGCCACACTCCCAATATAAGCGAGGATAGCGCCATGGCCCAGCTTCAAGCGCAGTATCGAAACGCGCAAGCATGGCCATGGCCACACACCCATCGCTGGCGATGTCTTGCGAGCAAGACAAAAACGCGGCCAGTTCACGGGCGTCGCCTTCCAGCAAGCGGTAAAGCGGCAACTCATCACTCACCCGTTGCCAGCTAAAATCTCCACGCAAGCCAGATTCCGGCTCGCCTGTTACTCGCGCCAACCAATACAGCCCCGGTTGTAAACCTTGCACGCGATGAACAAAAACCACTAAGTCTACCTGAGCGGGCTCACCCGTAAGCGCGAAAGGCACAGGCGAATTAGCCGGCATCAGGCGGCGCAACCAAGCGAATAATAACTCGGCATGGATACCGGTTTTGCCGTCCATGGATTGCGCACTGCGCCTGCGCTGCAGAATGGGCCGCAGGGGCAACCCGGGATTATCCGCGCGCATGCGCCCGGCCCCGGCCTGCCAATTTTGCCTGTTCCGCGCAGGGGCCCGACACCACGCCTGCACGCGCGGCAACTCTGGCCACTCCCGGTAGTGGCGTGACAACCGATTCGGCGTGCCGTTGAGCTCAAGGGCACTCAAATCACTAACGAGTGTTGCGGGCAGCGGGAATTCAGCCGTTTGCGCAGGCCCCACCCACAATAAACAATCGGCATGCTCGGCTTCGGCAAAACCTTGGCGGTTGAGCCCCAAGACCGCATCCAGTTGCTCTTCTGCGACGCCATGCAGCATGCGCACTTGCCAGCCTTGTACATTTGCCGCAATCGCCAGCGCCGCCAAGGCATGGCCAAGGTCGTGATTGCAATACCGGTAGGCGCGCTCACCGTATTTCCATGCCTCACGCCAGGCAATACTGCTCAAACCCAGCAGAAACCCACCAGTGGGCAACGCATTGCTCAACTGCTCGGCTAACGGCGCGGGCAACTCGTTGCGCACTTCGAGAGCGTGAGCGTCGGGGGCGTAATGCGCGAGTAAGGCGGTGGGTTCAAGCGCACCCGCCGGAATTAATACGTAAGCTTCAGTTGGGTGCAAATTGCCTGATGAAGGATTGACTCGCAACGCCCAGCGCGTGGCGCCCGCTTGTTTCCATGCGGACACCGCCAAGCTGTCATAGAAAAACTGAGAGATGCTGGCCAGATCCAGCTGTGCCGATGGTTTTTCAATCTCAGCATAGGCGCTGTCATAAGCCGGTGACTCCTCAAGCGGGCGATGCCACAACTCGATCAGACGCGACGCGTTATAACGGCGAAACGGCGCCGGTTGCGTCGCCCAGTCGAGCTGACCAGGACCGGGGGCAAAGTTGCCCGGCTGGTGTTTGCTGAGCTGATGATAAGCCCTGACGAGATCACTCATTATTTTGCTGCCACTTTTCACGGGTGAGTTGGTAAAGCACATGCTGGCGCAATGGATGCCCAACAGCCAGGCGCGGGTGTTCAAAATCAGCCGACGGGTCGCGCTGCATGTGCAAACGCTTCATCAATGCTTGCGACGGCGTATTCGCCGGCACGGTAAAGGCGACAATCTGCTCCAGTTCAAGCTGGGTAAATGCGCAGTTCAGCGCGGCTTGCGCCGCCTCCAATGCATAACCTTGACGCCAATGGCCCGAATCCAGCCGCCAGCCGATTTCAATTGCCGGCGTGAAGGCCGCTTCAAAGCTGACATGCTGCAAGCCAACAACACCGACAAGGCCCGGTTGATCGGCGCGCTCAACCACCCATTGACCAAATCCCTGCTCATCAAAGTGCTGGATTATCCGCTGCGCCAGGGCATCACTTTCAGCCGAACTCATGCACCCGGGAAAGTGGCGCATCACAGCCGGGTTGGCATTCATGGCCGCAAACGCCGGCAGATCATCCTCGCGCCAAGGGCGCAGGATCAAGCGTTGCGTGTGCAGTTGAATCAGCTCGCTCATTACTACTCCACTTGAGTCGTCGTGCGCTGCAGCGCCATACTCCCGGATCGCACGCACCCCATTTAAAGAGTCATTGTATGCGTCTACCGCTGGTCTATCACCCCGACTACAGCCCGGAGTTTCCTGTGGAACATCGCTTCCCCATGGAAAAATTCCGCCTGCTGCATGATCACCTGATCGAAAGCGGCGTGGTCAGCGACAGCGAACTGCTGCGCCCAGAGCTATGCCCCAATGAAATATTGGCCCTGGCCCATTGTCCGGATTACATCGAACGCTATATGAGTGGTGAGCTGCCCCATGCCGACCAACGCAGGTTGGGCTTGCCTTGGAGTATGGCATTGGCGCAGCGCACAGTCCGCGCGGTCGGCGGTTCAATTCTGACCGCTGAACTGGCCCTCAAGCATGGCATGGCCTGCCATTTAGCTGGCGGTACGCACCACGCCCACTATGATCACCCGGCCGGTTTCTGCATCTTCAACGACCTTGCCGTCATCAGCCAATACCTGCTCGCAGCCGGCAAAGTTCAACGTGTGCTGATCTTTGATTGCGACGTGCATCAAGGCGATGGCACCGCGCGCCTGCTGGCCGACACGCCGGAGGCGATTACTGTGTCGTTGCACTGTGAAAAAAACTTCCCGGCGCGCAAAGCCGACAGTGACTGGGACATTCCATTGCCGATGGGCATGGGAGACAGCGATTACCTGCGCGTGGTTGATGATGCGCTGAATTACCTGCTGCCCTTGTATCAGCCGGACATCGTGCTTTATGACGCCGGGGTTGATGTGCATAAAGATGATGCTTTGGGTTATCTGAAGCTTACCGACCAGGGCGTGGCAGCCCGCGATGAAGCAGTGCTGCGTCACTGCGTGGGTCGCGATATTCCAGTAATGGGCGTGATTGGTGGCGGCTACAGCAAAGACCGCAAGGCACTGGCTGCACGTCACGGCATCTTGCATCACAGCGCCAGCCGCGTCTGGGCTGAGTCGCTGGTGTAGAATGCCGGTCATTCCCCTCTTCGATTTGACCGAGCAAAGCCCCGATGACGCCCAACTCCGCTAATCCCAGCCAAAATGTCGCCATCATCGGGGGCGGCCCGGCGGGGTTGATGGCAGCTGAAGTATTGGCCATGGCCGGGGTCAAGGTTGAGCTGTTTGATGCCATGCCCTCGGTGGGCCGCAAGTTCCTGCTGGCCGGCGTCGGCGGTATGAACATTACCCACTCGGAAGCCAAACCTGCGTTTATCCAGCGGTACGCCGAGCGCAGTGCTGAGATCGGCCAGTTACTCACTGCCTTTGATGCCGATGCCTTGCGCAGCTGGATTCATGGGCTGGGCATTGAGACCTTTGTCGGCACCTCGGGTCGGGTCTTTCCGACCGATATGAAAGCAGCGCCGTTGCTGCGCGCGTGGCTCAAACGCCTGCGTGAGCACAACGTCAGCATTCACACGCGCCACCGCTGGCTGGGTTGGACAGCAGACGGACAACTGCGCATAAGCAATAGCGAGGGTGAGTTCCAACTCGCGCCTGATGCAACCCTGCTGGCCCTCGGCGGCGCCAGCTGGGCGCGTTTGGGATCAGACGGCGCCTGGGTCGATCTGCTGCAAATCCGCGGCGTACAAATCACGGCGCTGCAGGCGAGCAATTGCGGCTTTGAAGTCGCGGGCTGGAGTCAATTTCTGCAGGATAAATTCGCCGGGGCACCGCTAAAGAACGTCAGCCTGAATTTGCCAGATCAAGCCCCGCGCCAAGGCGAGTTTGTACTGACGGCCAAGGGCATTGAAGGCAGCTTGGTTTATGCATTGTCCGCGCAGATTCGCGAGCAGATCAATCAGCATGGCAGCGCCACGGTCTACCTCGATCTGCTGCCGCACAGCGATATCAACAGTCTGGAAAAAGCCCTGAGCAAGCCACGCGGTTCCCACTCCATGGCCAAGCACCTGCACCGGCAAGTCAATATCGATGGGGTAAAAGCGGGCCTGCTACGTGAGCTAGCAGCGCCTGAAGTCTTTCAACAGCCTGCACAACTAGCGCAGGCGATTAAAGCCCTGCCAATTACCTTGGTTAAACCGCGACCGCTTGATGAAGCTATCAGCACCGCTGGGGGCGTGCCTTTTACCGAGCTTGACCCACAGCTAATGCTCAACAAACTGCCCGGCACGTTCTGCGCTGGCGAGATGCTCGACTGGGAAGCCCCCACCGGCGGTTACCTGCTAACGGCCTGCTTCGCCAGTGGTCGGCAAGCCGGTTTGGGCATGCTCGAATGGTTGCGCCGCTGAGCGCACCCTTTATCCCCAACCTCTATAAAAGCCCAACACCAATAAAGAACAACAATGCCACTGCACCGGCGGCTAACCCGTAGGGCAATTGGGTGTTGATGTGGTCAATATGGTCGTTGCGGGTGGCCATTGAGGTGACGATGCCGGTGTCGCTGATCGGCGAAATAGAGTCACCAAAAATGGAGCCGGAAATCGCCGCACCTATCAGTGGATAAGGATCAACACCGGTTGCCGCGGCGATCTGAATACCGATCGGAATCATAATCGCGAAGGTGCCCCAGGACGTGCCGGTCGACAGCGAAATGCCGCACGCCACCACAAACACGAAGGCTGCAGACAGCCCGGCCGGCACATAGTCATTAATGTGTTGCGCCAGATAGCCACCGACGTTGAGATCACCACTGATGTTGCCGATCAGAAACGCCAGGGTCATGACCACAGTCAAAGGCACCATGGATTGATAGCCCGCCAACAGCTCGCGAAAATACTCATCGACCGTGAGAATCCGCTTGATCAACAGATACTGCACTGCTCCCACCAACTGCCCGCAGAGCACACCCCAAAGCACCGCCGTCGAGCCAGAGCCCTTGCTCAATTGACCATCACCGGTGATATATAAACCAATGGGCACGCTGATAATCATCGCAAGCAGCGGCAGCAGCAGGTTCCAGACGCTGTGAGTACTTGGCTCACGCACCGAGTCTTCATCAAACTCAGCCATCAGCGGGATCGCACCTTCGCGTAATTCGATGCCTTGCGCGGCACGCTCGTTGGCCCGGCGCATACCGGGGAAGGAAAACCGGGTGAAAATGCTCAGTAGGACAAAGCCAATCGAAGCCCAGGCGTAGGCGTTGTAGAGCATCGAATGGGCAAGAATAGTGAATGGCTCGCCACTGACAAAGCCCTTACCCACCTGCAAGGCGATAACACCCATCATCGCCGCGCCCCAGCCGTTGAACAGAATCGACGACCACACGCTAAGCCCGGCGCCTTGAATCACATAGGCCATTTGCTCGCGTGAAACCCGGTACTTGCTGGCCAGCCCGCTGGTCACGGTACCCGCTGTCAACAACGACAGATTACTTTCGATAAAGATCAGGGTAGCGATGGCCATACCCAGCAGTTGCGTGCTGATTGGCCCCTTGACCACCCGCTCGCGATCCGTCAGCAACTTGACCAGACTGGCCATGCCGCCGGTGATGCGCGCCAAATGGATAATGGCGCCGACCATCAAACCAAAGAGCAAGGTTTTAACTGCACCGTCTGACTTAAATACATCCACCAGGCCTTGCGCAGAACTGGCCAGTGCAGTGCCAAGATTAAAGTCCGAAAGCACCAGAAAACCGGCAATGACGCCGGCGACTAACGACAGGATGACTTGGCGGGTAAAGACGGCTAAAAAAATCGTCAGCAGCGGCGGCATGATCGACCAGATTCCGTAATCGGTCATTTAAACGCCTTCCTTGGTGGCTAAAACGGCAGCAAAACCCCGTTGCAAATCGGCGATCAAGTCATCGGCATGCTCGATACCGATCGACAGCCGCAACAGGTTTTCGCTGATACCAAACGCCGCTTTCTGTTCATGACTGAGCGAGCAATGCGACATGCTGTAGGAATGATTGATCATGCTTTCAACCCCACCCAGCGAGTCAGCCAAAACGAAGATCGACAACTGCTCGATAAAGCGTGCGGTGCCTGAGCGATCTGCCTTCAAGCGCAACGACACCACCGCGCCACCGCTGCGCATCTGCCGTTGGCCAAGGGCGTATTGTGGATGGCTGGGCAGCCCCGGATAAAACACCGCCTCAACCTGCGGATGACCGCTAAGAAACTCGGCCACCCGCAGCGCATTGCTGGTTTGCCTATCCATGCGCACATCCAGCGTCTTTAACCCGCGCAAGGCCAAGTAGCAATCGAACGGGCCCTGCACCGCACCAACGGCCATGCTGATATGACGCAAACGCTTGAACAGATCCTCATTCGCCGCCACCACCGCGCCGCCAATCAGGTCGGAATGGCCACCGATGTATTTGCTGGTCGAGTGCATCACCAGATCAATGCCAAATTCAATCGGGCGCTGATTCCAGGGCGAGCAAAAGGTGTTGTCGACGCAGGTCAGAATCCCGTGCTCACGGGCGAACGCTGCCACGGGAGCGATATCGACCAACTGCAGAATCGGGTTGGTGGGCGTTTCAATCCAGATCAGCTGAGTGTTTTCCGTACGGCTGGCCGCCAGCGCTTCAAGGTCGTTGAGGTCGACATAGCTGACGGTGAAGCCAGAACTGCGGCTGCGGTAGTCATTAAGCAAGCGGAAAGTACCGCCGTAGACGCCCGCCATAACAATGACGTGCGCATCTTTTTCCAGCAACTCGAATACCGTGGATGTTGCCGCCATGCCGGAGGCGCAGGCCACTGCGCCACTGCCACCTTCAAGCTGGGCGATGCAGGTCTCGAAGGCATGCCGCGTTGGGTTGCTGACGCGGCTGTAGGCGTACTCGCTGGACTCATCGAGGCCGCGCTGCACAAACGAACTGGCGGTGACGATCGCCGGAAAAATAGCGTTATCGGCATAGCTCGACTGGTCGCCGGCGTGGATCACCTGAGTCGAGAATTTGGCTTTGTTCTGGCTCATTGTGAAGCTCCTGATCAGTCAAAAACAGCGAATAAAACGCGACCCACCTACGGGAGCATCAGCCAGCGCACACGATGACCGCCAACGGCGGCCTTTGTAGGGTGTGTCAACGCGAAGCTTGTCCACCGTAGCTCGCGCATACAGGCCGAATATCCAAGACCGCAATGGTGGATGAAAAAGGCGTCATCCACCCTACAAAACCACGCAAAGAACCGCAACAATGGGCTTACTTACCGCGCTTAACCGGTTTACCACCAAAGCTTGGCACCTTGCGGATTGCTTTGATCGGGGGTTCCGCTGGCTCATCACTTTCAAGCCAACGGCCCAGGCTGCCGCCCTTATTGCCGCCGACCACTTTTGGTTTTTTGGCTTTCTTCGGCTTTTTGATCACCGCGCCGCCGGCAATAGTCTGCGGCACGCGGTGGTCGGGAATAAAGTCCGGTTCATCTACCCGCTGCAAGAGTTGTTGGGTCATGCTTTCGATAGCCGCCAGAAGCTGCACTTCATCGGCGCACACCAAGGACACTGCCTGCCCAGTTGCCCCGGCCCGACCGGTACGCCCGATCCGGTGGACATAGTCTTCGGCAACAATCGGCAGGTCAAAGTTGACCACCAAGGGCATGTCATCGATATCCAAACCGCGCGCCGCCACATCGGTGGCCACCAGCACCTTGATTTCACCTTGCTTGAAACGCTGCAAGGCGCGCAAGCGAGTGGGCTGCGGCTTATCGCCATGAATTGCATCAGCGCTGATGCCATGGCGTTGCAATTCGGCTTCAAGTTCATCAACCCCCTTACGGGTCTTGACGAACACCAACACCTGCTGCCAGCCCTTGCTTTTATACAGGTGCAAAAACAACTCGGCCTTGCGCTTTTTATCCACAGTCACCAGCCACTGCTTGACCGACTTGGCCGCGGCATTGCGCGGGCTGACCTCGATACTTAGCGGATCGCGCAACATCTCGCCGGCCATGGCGCGGATTGCATCGGAAAAGGTTGCAGAGAACAGCAGGGTTTGGCGCTTTTTCGGCAAGGCACTGAACAGATCATCGAGCTCGCGGGCAAAGCCCAAGTCAAGCATACGGTCGGCTTCGTCAAGCACCAGCACCTGCACCTGATTGAACTTGACCGCGTTCTGCCGGTACAAATCCAGCAAACGCCCCGGCGTTGCCACCAGCACGTCGAGGCCTTTGCGCAGCTTCATCATCTGCGGGTTGATACTGACGCCGCCATACACCGCGTAGCTGCGCAGCGGCAGGTGCTGGCCATAGGTCTGAAAGCTCTGCTGCACCTGCTCGGCCAGTTCACGCGTCGGCACCAGCACCAGCGCCCGTATGCAATTGCTGGCAACACTGGGGCCCTCCATCATCAAGCGCTGCAACAGCGGCAAGGCAAAGCCTGCAGTCTTGCCAGTACCGGTTTGCGCGGCGGCCATCAAGTCACGCCCTTGCAGTATCGGCGGTATGGCTTGCGCCTGCACCGGCGTCGGGGTTTGGTAATCAAGGCCGTCGAGGGTGCGCAACAGCGGCTCAATCAAATTGAGCGAGGCAAAAGTCATGGTGAATAACCTGGTGAAGTGACGCGAAAAGTAATGCGGCCTAGTTTAGCAGGCGCAGCAATGTAACAGGGGCGCCACGAGCAGCCGCTTAAGGCTCAGATTCAAGCCTGACGCAGACGTTCCAAGGCGAAAGCCATTTTTGCTGCAGGGATTTTCTGCAACGTGCAAAACAGCTCATGGGAAACTGCGGCAATACCATGGCGCTCACGCAGCAAGGCCGTCATAAAACAGGTGAGGTTCGCCGCCATTTCCGCATCAGCCAAGGCACGGTGCGCTTGGCCAGTAGAGGGAAGCTGCGCCCAGCGATTGAGATTACCCAGTTTGTGGCTTGGCGCCTGGGGCAACAGGCGCCGCGACAACAGCAAGGAGCAGGCAAAAGGTTGCACCCGCTTACGCCGAACAAGGGCTAACTCGGCGTCCCAGAATTTCTGGTCGAATGCGGCGTTGTGCGCCATCAGGGGAATGTCACCGACAAAGTCGGCAACTTCGTTCATCACCTGCGCTGCAGGCGGTGCATCACGCAGCATGGCGTTGCTGATGCCAGTGAGCTGCTGAATAAAAGGCGGCACCCAGGCCCCACTGTTCATCAGGCTTTGATAACGCGCAACGATCTGCCCATCCTGCACGATTGCAACGCCAATCTCAGTGGCGCGGGCTTGTTGCGCCGGCGACATGCCGGTGGTTTCAAAGTCGATGACAGCAATCTGTTCCACGTAAAAAATCCTGAGGCTTGGCTATGACAATCGCTCGATTGAGCGACTAAAAAAGGGCGCGGCTACTTGAGCAGCAAAGCGCCTTCAATCGGCACATAAATGCTGGCGGCGCGCATCAGGGCCTGGGCGGTGAGCTCTGGCACGCCATAGGCGATCGCCTCGACACCATGGCTGGCGCGAATTTTATCGAGCAAGATGGCAAAGTCGCCATCACCCGAGGCCAGCACGACTTCATCAACCCGTGGCGCGGCGTCCATGATATCGATGGTAATGCCCACATCCCAGTCACCCTTGGCCGAACCATCGCTGCGCTGAATATAGGGTTTGAGCTTTACGGTAAAGCCCAGGTTGCGCAATATCTGCTGAAACTGCTGTTGTTTCGGATCGCCGCGATCAATCGCATAGGCGTAGGCTTCGACAATCTCGCCGCGCTTGCTGACCTCAGCCCACAACGCTGAATAATTGAAGTGACAACCATAGCCTTGGCGCACGGTGTAGTAGAGGTTTTGTACATCGGCGAATAGGGCGATTTTTTTCACCGGATTTCCTCGGTTGGCGGCAGACGAGCAACAACATGCACGATAAAGTCGGTGGCCAGTATGCCAGCACCGTCGTAATGACGCAGAAAAAAGGCCGGCAACCCGATAAAACCAACCGCCAGCCGACCAATCGTTGGCACAAACCACAGCCTGAAGCCGCCACCAGAGATAGGTGAACCATGCCCACCGCAAACCAAATAAACCCGCCCACCGCACTGCTGACCATCGATATGCAGCAAGGCATTGCGCGGGTCAGCGCGCCGCGTAATAACCCCGGTGCCGAACAGAAAATCGCCGCATTGCATCAACATTGGCGCGCTATGGGCTGGCCATTGGTGCATATTCGCCATATTTCCCGGCAAGCCGAATCGGTATTTGCACCGGGTCAGAGCGGTGCGTTGTTCCAACCCGCATTTGAGCCCCAAGCAGGGGAATACGTGCTGGAAAAGAATGTCACCGACGCTTTTTGCCATTCGGCCCTTGAGCGTTGGCTGCATGTACGGGGCATTGAGCAACTGGTGATCGTCGGGGTGGCCAGTGAAAACTCGGTTGAAGCCACGGCCCGCAGCGCCAGCAACCTGGGTTTCAAGACCCTGGTGATCCATGATGCCTGCTACACCTTTGATAAAACCGACTTTGCCGGTCAGTCACGCCGTGCCGACGATGTGCACAACATGGCCATGGCTAATCTGCGCGATGAATATGCCGAGGTGATTGGCTGCAGCGAGCTGGTTAAACGTTTCGCGGCCCAGCCTTGAGTCGGGTCATACAGGGTTACAGCATGCGTTAGATTAACCTGCACATCGCGCTTGGGCTGAATAACTCAGATCGGCTAAAGTGACGACCTTTACCACGTGACCAAGGCAACGATGAATATCCCTGCGATCCTGCGCGACTCCTGGTTTTTCTTTAGCACTAACCTGCTGAGCATCGCCAAACTGTGCCTGCCGCTGATTCTGCTTGAGGCCTTTATCCATCAGTGGATCAGCACTATCGCCGGGCCTGAAAACGAGATGGTGTACGGCATCATGCTCGGCCTGCTGTTTTACCCGCTATACACCGGCGCGTTGATTTTGTTTCTCGATGCGCGCAGCCGTAACGAATCGCCGCAGGCGCGAAACCTGCTCGCCGCCAGCCTGCGCATGTGGCCAACGTTTGCCCTGCTAACAGCAATCAGCACCTTGGTGATTGCCCTTGGCGCCTCTCTGTTCATCCTTCCCGGCCTGTGGTTCATGATCAAACTGGCGTTTGCTGAGTACTTGCTGGTGCTGCGCGGCCTTAGCCCGATCAAAGCACTGCATGAGAGCTTCGAGATGACACGCGGCTACTTCTGGCAGATCGCAGCCTGCGTACTGATTGTAATGGTGCCGCTGTGGCTGCTCAGTGGTTGGCTGCAATCTACTCAAGGCGATAACGTCGGCGGACTTATCGAGATACTGCTCAATAGCGCCGACAACTTCTTGCAGCTATTTGCCAGCGTTGTGCTGTTTCGCGTGTTTATGCTGCATAAACCGCAGCCCACAGAAGGCTAAGCTAAGGCGCGCGGTACTCGCGAAGGCTCGGTTGTTCCAGGCCGTAGTGTTCGGCGCGGCGCGCTATCCAACCTTCCTCGCGCAACTGTTTCAGCACTTCACCGATCCGTTGCATTGCTTCAGCATGATCGCCCACACGACTGAACCCCAGATACAACTTGGTCTGCGAGTCGGGCTTGTAAGCCGCCTTGGCAATGCGCTTGGCCATGCTCGGGTCGCGCAATACATGATCGACCTGACAATCAGTGCCGACAAAAGCCTGTATACGCCCACGGACTAACATCCCCAGAAGCTGCGACTCATTATTGACCGCGATTTTGTCGAGTTTTTTGTCACTGTCGAACGGCTCGAAGTACGCAGAGTCGAGTACGTAACCAATCCGCTTTCCGGCAAGCTGCTGGTAATGGGTGAGTGATGGTGCCGTCTGCGGCGCCACGTAAATTCGCGGTGCGCAGGCATAATAAGCGGGCTCTAAATAGCTGATGTATTGCTCGCGTTCAGCAGTTTTCGCTAACCCGGTCATCATGTCCGCACGCCCCGACTGCAACGCTGCCAGGCCCCGCGCCCAAGGTGCCCGCTCAACCACGACCTTATAACCGCTACGCTGTGCAATTTCATGCAGTAAATCAATATCCAAACCATATAGCGTGCCGTTGTTGGTCAACATCCGAAACGGCGGCCAGACATCAGTCATTACTCTGAGCGACAACGACTCGCCAGCCACTTGAGCACTTAACAGCATACCGAGCAGCAGCCCGGCCACTCTCACTGTTGCCCCCCCGAACGTTGCGGTCTTAACCCTGAAAGACGTGGCAACAGGACCCGTTCGAACAGGCGCGGAAAAAAACGCGCGAGCAGGCGTGCACGCCAGTTAACGTTGGACAGGACCAGTAGCCGCTTACGTTTTAACGCGCCTTGATAGATTGCCTCGGCAACATCCTGTGCAGACGCAACCTTGCCAATCGCCAATGGCGGCTGCGGCGCAACAGAACCATCACCGACCAAGGCATTTTTACGCAGATCGGTTGCCGTAAAGCCGGGGCAAACCAGCATTACATTGACTCCAGAGCCCTTCAGTTCTGAGCGCAAGGTCTCGAATAAACCATGCAGCGCATGTTTGCTGGCGTTATAGGCGCTGCGATAAAGCAGTGGCGCGAAACCCGACAAAGAGCTGAGCACGATGACCTGCCCGCCACGGGCAATCAGGCTGGGCAACGCCGCCTTGGTGCAATGCACCGCGCCAAAATAATTCACTGCCATGACCCGCTGAAACACCCCCAATTCGGTGTCGGCAAAATTGCTGCGATGGGTAATACCGGCATTATTGACCAGCACATCGATACCGCCAAAGCGTTCAACCGCCAGCGCCACGGCATGCTCGACCGCTTGCGCATCGGCAACATCACAACAGATGCCCAGGGCTTCAACATTGTGATGATCTTCAAGGTGCTGCACCAGGCTATCGAGCGACGCTTGCTGCAGATCAAGAATCACCAGTCGCGCGCCACCCTGCGCAGCACGCATGGCCAACGCACGGCCAATACCTGCACAGCCACCGGTAATCAGCACGACTTTTCGATCAAACACTTTGCTGGCGAATACCTTGCGGTGCATTGAACGCCCTTAATGGTTGTGGTGTTCGCGCCACTAAGACGCGTTAATCCATACTCTGCAGCATCAAAGTGTAAGTTTTGTCGACGATCTTTAGATAGGTGAGCGGGTCACAAATTACGTTTACCGGCCAACCCCTCAATAGTAGCGCATAGCCCAGATTGAATTGGCACAGGCAAAGGTCAAAAATTTTCAGCCGCAAACACCGCAACAATCTCATCAATCACCGCCCGAACTCTGGCGGTGTGGCGCAAGTCTGCGTGCGTCACCAGCCATACATCATAAGGCTGTGGCCGCGTCACTTCAGGCCACAGCCTGACCAAACCATCAGCCCCGCCTGATCTCACCGGCAGCTCGCCTAACCCGATACCTGCGGCGATTGAACGGCGCATCAGGTAACTGGAGCTGACATTGCAAACAATCCGCCCACGCGTCAGCGGTTCAGCCACCAGCGTCAGCTCTTTATTGCTCAGCAAATAAGGCCCATACACCACCAAATCGTGGCCTTCAAACGCACTACCCCGCTCGGGCACGCCATTGCGTTCAACGTAGGCCTCAGACGCAAACAGCCCGACGGGCCAACGCGCAATGCGCCTGGCAATCAGATCTGGGTTGTCTGGGCGCGTGTTGCGCACCGCAATATCGGCTTCACGTTTGGACAGGCTGATCAATTGTGACGAAGCGTCCAGCTGAATCTGCACACCCGGATGGCGCTCATGGACACGAGCAATCGCCGGGATCAAGAAATCGATCGCCAAGGAATCGGTGGTACTGACCTTAACATTGCCAATCAGCCGGTCATCAAGTCCAAGCGCTTGGCGCTCCAGTTTCAGGGCAGCACGCTCCATGCTTTCGACCGCCGGCAAGGCACCCTCACCGACCGTGGTCAGCACATAACCTTCTGAGGTGCGCAAGAACAGCGTCGCACCCAGCGCGTTTTCAAGCGTGTTAAGCCGACGACCGACAGTCGCCTGATCAACCCCCAGCACCCGGGCCGCACCCCGCAAAGTCGATTCACGGCATACCGCCAGAAACACCCGTGCATCATCCCAATTCATAGCCACTTCACCCAGTGCCACTCCAGTTATAAGCAGCAGATTGAACACAGCCTGGCCCACTGAAAATGAGCCAGCAACTGATGCAAATATGCATTATAGCCGAGTGAAATTGCAGCATTATTGCATCACAAATACTCGGTATGCTTGGCACCAAGAAAACCTTTCAGGATATTTCAAATGCTTAGCACCTCGCCTGGCATCGCCAATCAGCGCAGTGGGATTTGGTTGCCCATATTTGCGGGCCTCTGTGCCAGCTTGGTTGGCATCGGTTTAGCGCGTTTTGCCTATACGCCACTGATTCCACCGCTAATAGAAGCACACTGGTTCAGCGCCGATGATGTGATCTACCTCAGTGCTGCCAATCTGGTGGGCTACCTGATTGGCGCCTTGGCCGGCCGGCCACTGGCCAAGCTATTGGGCAATAACCACAGCTTGCGCTTGATGATGCTGACGGTGGCCCTGTCATTCTTTGCCTGTGGATTGCCGCTGTCGATCGCCTGGTTCTTTGGCTGGCGACTCCTCTCAGGGATTGCTGGCGGTGCGATTATGGTAGTGGTCGCCGCGACTATCCTGCCTCAGGTACCTGCTGCCCGCAGAGGGCTGGCCAGTGGCGCGATTTTTCTGGGCGCCGGTATTGGCATCGCTTGCTCGGGCACCCTGGTGCCGCCCCTATTAAGCCTTGGGTTGCAGAACACTTGGTTCGGCTTGGGCGCACTGGCTTTAGTGCTCACGGCTGCCAGCTGGTCTGCTTGGCCAGCAAGCAAACAGACTGAAGCGACAACAGAACAGCATGCCGTGGTGAATAAACCCATCGACCGGCGTGTCTACCTGCTCTTTGCCCAATACGCCCTGATGGCGGCCGGCTTGGTCCCAGCGATGGTGTTCCTGGTCGACTACGTAGCGAGAGGCTTGAGCGCCGGAGCTCACGTTGGCGCGTTGATCTGGGTCATATACGGCATTGGCGCAATTGTTGGCCCGGTGAGCTATGGTTTTCTCGCCGATAAACTCGGTGCGAGTTTGAGTATTCGCTGGGTATTGGCAGTGCAGGCAATCACCCTGATCCTGTTATCGGTGTCCAACTCGTTTGCCGCACTGGCCGTGTTGGCAGTGATTCTCGGCTCATTCCCGCCGGGCATTGTGCCGCTGGCCTTGGCACGTATCCATGAGTTGGTTGGCGACCACCAGCAACAGCAAGTCACCTGGAGTCGCGCCACCGTTTCATTCGCCACCTTTCAGGCCCTCGCGGGCTTTGCTTACTCGGCCATCTTCAATGCCAGTGGCGGACACCATGCATTGATGTTCCTCATCGCTTCCGGGGCAATTGCCCTTGCATTGATTTTGGAACCCGTCATGGCTTTTATCAGTCGCACACACGATACGACTCAACTTTGCTGCGGAGGCACTTCATCATGACTCTTCCATCTGAAATGACCCTGATTGAGATCACTGAGCCCGGCGGGCCTGAGGTTTTGCAGCCCTTGCAAACGGCTGTGCCTACACCTGAGGCGGGCGAGGTACTGATCAAGGTACACGCCGCCGGAGTTAATCGCCCCGACGTACTTCAGCGCTCTGGCAATTACCCGATGAAACCGGGCATGAGCCCCTACCCGGGTCTGGAAGTGGCGGGTGAAGTTGTTGCCCTGGGTGCAGAGGTCACTGACTTTAAGCTCGGCGACAAGGTCTGCGCACTGACCAATGGCGGAGGCTATGCGCAGTACTGCGTAGCGCCAGCCGGGCAAACCCTGCCTATCCCTGATGGCCTGGACTGGACGCAGGCCGCTGCGATTCCGGAAACCTTCTTCACGGTATGGGCCAATGTATTTACCCTCGGCGCGGCGGCAAAAGGCCAACGGGCACTGATTCATGGCGGCACCAGCGGTATCGGCACCACCGCACTGATGCTCTGCCGCGAGTTCGGCATCGAAGCCTTTGCCACCGCAGGCAGCGAAGAAAAGTGCGAGGCGATTCGCAAGCTCGGCGCAGAGCCGATCAACTACCGCGAGCAAGACTTTGCTCAGGTGATTAAACAAAAGACAGACGATCAGGGCGTCGATGTCATCCTCGACATCATGGGCGGCTCTTACTTCAACGATAATGTCAGCTCGCTGGCGATGGACGGCCGCCTGGTGATGATTGGCTTCCTCGGCGGCGGCAAGGCCAAAGACGCGAATCTGATGGCGATTCTCGGCAAGCGCGCAGTGGTCACCGGCTCACTCCTGCGCCCGCGTTCTGGCCCTGAAAAAGCCTTAATCGCCCAGCAGCTACGCCAACTGGTTTGGCCCGCACTTGCCGCCGGCCGCGTCACCCCGATCATCGACAAGGTGTACCCATTCACCGACGCGGCAAAGGCCCACCAACGCATGGAAGACGGCGACCATATCGGCAAGATTGTGCTGACGATGGATTGAACGAACACGCAACTGCTGCCCAGCCGAAAACCAGCAGGTTGCGCCTGAAGAGGCTCCTTGCATATAAACCTGAGCCACTTCAACAAACTCAATTAATAGCGGTCGATATCAAGTCAGGCTCGAACATAGCGGAGAAACTATCTGCGGGCCGCATGCGCAGCAGTCGTTCCATCACCTCCTGCTGCGTCATGTGTTGCACGGCGAGTTCTTTGAGCGCCTTGCTTTCCCATTTCGGAGCCATGCGAGCAGCTTGAAGGTCAGCAATCTCAGTTCGATGCCCTTCTATCAAATTCGAATAGTAGGTATTGGTGATCCGCAACAAGCCCGCCAGTTGCTTAGATGTTTCATCGGCGAGTCGACCAGCAAGAAACGCTGCCTGACGCGGCAATTGATCCGCCGCTTGAATGATCGAATCAGGCAGATTTTCCGGCAGTACCGGATCAAGGAATGTTTTCGAGATAATCATCGTATGACTCCCAGCGAAGCAAAATGGTCATCCACTCAATGTTATCTGCGGAAATTTATGCGGGAATATCGACGGATGTGTGTTGGCGAAAACCTACGATCTCTTCATGCAACTACAAGCAGCTCACGCAACGACAAGCGACCTGAGAGGCCCCGCTCAACTATGAGATTTAACCCAAAGCAGATTACTTACGCGGTTTGGCGCGAGCGGTAGGTTCTGCGATCAGGGGATCATCCGGCCAATAATGTTTTGGGTAGCGGCCCTTGAGGTCTTTTTTTACCTCCAGGTAAGTGTTTGCCCAAAAGCTTGCGAGGTCTTGGGTGACCTGAACCGGGCGGCGCGCCGGCGACAACAGATGCAATTTGATGCCTTGGCGCCCGCCCGCGATTCGCGGGGTTTGCTCCAAGCCAAACAACTCTTGCAGGCGCACCGCCAATACCGGCGGAGATTCTGAGTAATCAAGACCGATGCGCGAGCCGGACGGCACCGCGAGACTCTTTGGCGCCAGCTCATCAAGGCGTTGTGGTAACGGCCAAGCCAACTGGCTTTGCAGCATGCTGTGCAAATCAAGCGTAGCGAAATGGCTGAGGCGGTTTACCTTGCCCAGATACGGCGCCAACCAGTGTTCGAGATTGGCCAGCAGCGCTTTGTCTGATACATCCGGCCAGTCGCTAGTGCTCTGCTCTTGCAGGTCGAGATCACGCAGCATCATGACCCGTGCCTGCCATTGCCGGTGTTCGGGTTTCCACGGCAGTAGCTCCAAGCCTTTGCGCCGAACCAACCCGACAAGGGCGTTGATCCGCGCTAGTTCATCCAGTCCCGGCAAGGCCTGACGAGACAACACCAGTTCGCCAACTTTGCGCTGACGCTCGGCACGCAGTACGCCTTCACGCTCATCCCAGTCGAGCACGTCCAAGGTGCTGACCATTTCGGCCAACGCGCCATCAAATAATGCTGGATCAAGATCAGCAGCCAAATAGATGCGCTCTTCTCGTTGACCCTGGCGGCTGCCCAAGTCGGCCACCACTATCCATTCGTGCTTCATCAAGGCATCGGCCTCGCTGAACAAGGCGGCGCGACCATTGGCCAGTCGATATTCAGCGCCACCCGCGCGGCGCTGCTGCGCGATTCGGTCCGGATAGGCACAGGCCAATAGCGCGCCCAGCCACTGCGGATGCTCTGGATCGGCCACCGCTGCGCTCGGTGCGTTACGTTTGAGATACCCCATAAACTGGCGGGATAGTTGTTTCGCGCGCTGGACTGCACCTTGGCTACCGCGGGCCGTTCTACTTTCGCCAGCCATCAGGGCGATACGACTGTGCATGTCGGCGCCGGCACCGCGCAAAATATCGCGCTCACCTAACAGCGCCGCCAGATCACAGGCCAAGTCGGCCAAGCCTAGCGCTTGCCCCCGCAACAACAAATGGCCAATACGAGGATGGGTGGGTAACTCGGCCATTGCCTGACCATGGGCGGTCAAACCAGCCTTCAGGTCCAGCGCGTCCAAACGCCGGAGCAGATCCTGGGCCTGACTGAAGGCAGCAGTTGGCGGCGGATCGAGCCAAGCGAGCTCATCTGGAGTGACACCCCAGCGCGCCAGCTGCAAGGCCAAACCGGCGAGATCAGCCTGCAAGATTTCTGCAGCGCTGTAAGCTGAAAGCTGCTCATGTTGAGACTGCGACCAAAGCCGATAACATGCGCCGGGCTGCAAGCGCCCCGCTCGCCCAGCGCGTTGCGTGGCAGAAGCGCGAGAAATGCGCTGGGTGTCCAAACGGGTCATTGAGCTGCCCGGATCAAACCTCGGCACCCGCGCCAAACCAGCATCAACCACTACGCACACGCCGTCGATGGTCAAACTGGTTTCTGCAATATTGGTGGCTAGCACAACCTTGCGTTTGCCTGCCTGTGCGGGCTCTATCGCCGCTCGCTGAGCATTCAATTCCAACTCGCCATGCAGCGGACAGAGCAATACATCAGGGCGCCCGGCCAAGGCTTCAGCCAGCTGCTCATTGACGCGGCGAATTTCGGCTTGGCCCGGCAAAAACACCAGCAAACTGCCTGACTCATCCGCCAGCGCCTGCAAAACGGTTTGCACGACTCGGGGTTCAAGCCACTCCCCGGGCTGCTGCGGCGGGCCCCAGCGGATATCCACTGGGAACATGCGCCCTTCGCTGGTCAGCACCGGTGCATCATCGAGCAACTGCGCCAAGCGCTGGCCTTCAAGGGTTGCCGACATTAACAGCACTTTTAACGGCGGCTCGCCGGAGTCCGCTGCGCGAAACATCGCCCGGCCGTTAAGCGTCAGCGCCAGGGCTAAATCAGCATCCAGGCTGCGCTCATGGAATTCATCGAAAATCACCAGCCCCACGCCTTCGAGGGCGGGATCATCTTGCAAACGACGGGCGAGGATCCCTTCGGTGACCACTTCAATCCGGGTATTCGGGCCGACTTTACTGTCGAGGCGAATACGATAACCTACGGTTTCACCGACCCTCTCGCCCAGCTCGCTGGCCAAGCGCTCAGCAGCAGCGCGGGCTGCCAATCGCCGTGGTTCAAGCATGATAATCCGCTGGTCCACGAGCCACGGCTGATCCAGTAACGCCAAAGGCACCCGTGTAGTTTTACCCGCGCCCGGCGGCGCCTCAAGCACCACCTCATTGCGCGCAATCAAGGCGTCACGAAGGGCAGGTAATAACGAGTCAATGGGCAGCGAATTCATGGGTTCTCCAGTGCGAACAGCGATTATACCGGCGAACTGATCGCGCCTTGCACAGTCATTAATAAAGGCCCAATTAAACCCGGAGCTTTGCCGTCAACGCCTTGCTATAGTTGCGCCCCCTTCAATCAGGAGAACTTCAAATGCGCCTTTCAACCCGCATTCTTGGCGGCGTACTCAGCGCCAGCTTACTGACCCAATTGAGTGCTTGCGGCACGCTGTTCTACCCTGATCGTCGCGGTCAGATTGAAGGCCATGTCGACCCGGTAATTGTCGCGCTGGACGCCATCGGAATTCTATTTTATGTACTGCCGGGGTTAATTGCCCTCGGTGTGGATTTTGCGACCGGCGCTATCTACTTGCCGGGCGGCAGAACCGCCCAGGTTGATCCCCAGGATTTAAAAAATCTGGTCGACAGCCAAGGTCAGGTTGATCGCGCTAAACTGAAAGCGTTGATCATGCAGAAAACCGGCAATAATCTGCCTTTGGATGACCCACGAGTGATTGAACACCGCGGCGATCTCCAACAGTTGGCCGCCTATGGCTTGCGTCCGGCGGCATGACACCGAAGACGCAAAGCCACCCATCGCCCTGACAGGTAACTATGAGCATACTGCCGCAGCACGCTCGACTGATGCGCCAAGCTTCTTCTGCGGCGTTGGTAGTGGCGTTGACGCTGGCGTTGGCCAAAGCACTTGCCTGGTGGCTAAGCGGGTCGGTCAGCCTGCTCGCTGGCCTGACGGACTCACTGCTCGATGGCGCAGCTTCGTTGCTGAACCTGATTGCGGTGCATTACGCGCTGCGCCCGGCCGATGATGATCACCGCTATGGCCATGGCAAGGCCGAGGCGCTGGCAGGGCTGGGTCAGGCGCTGTTTATCGGTGCCAGTGCCGTGCTGGTCGGCGTGCAAGGCGTTGAACGCTTTATCAACCCACAACCCTTGACCAGCGAAGGCTTGGGTATCGCGGTAATGCTGGTTTCTCTGGCGGTTACAGTCGCACTGCTGCTGTTTCAACGGCATGTGGTGCGCGTCACCGGATCAACCGCCATTCACGCCGACTCATTGCACTACCGCTCAGACTTGATGCTCAACAGCAGCATTTTGCTGGCATTGTTTCTGGCCAGTTTTGGCTGGCTGCATGTCGATGCGATTTTTGCCATCGGCATTGCCTTCTACATTCTCTGGAGTGCAATCAGCATTGCCCGCGAAGCTGCTGCCGTGCTGATGGACAAAGAACTCTCACCTGAGGTTAGCGAACAGATGCACGCCCTCGCCTGCGCGGTACCAGGCGTACTGGGTGCCCATGACCTGCGCACAAGGGTTTCCGGCACCCGCTGGTTTGTGCAATTGCATGCTGAGTTGCCCGGCGACCTGACGTTATCTGCCGCCCATGCACTGTGTGAACAAGTCGAAGATGCAATCCGCAAGAAGTACCCGCGAGCCGAAGTACTGGTACACGCCGACCCGCCAGAAGTGTTGCCCAACCAGCCGGCAACCGTGCAGCCATAATCAACCCCGTGGCAAACGAACAACCTGGTAATAGCCCTGCCTGCCGTGCCACTGGTAATAGCTGTCGGCAACCTGGTGATACTTCACCCCGCGCACCCAAACCTGACGCGCGCCGCGAGGCAGTTGCCTGACCGTTACACCATAAGGCGGCGCAACCAAGGCATAACGGCCTGCGGTTGGCCGGTACCAGCGACCGTTCGCCACATAGTAGTCGGCATGGTTATAGCGCACGCGCTGATGCGCGGCGGGCAGATGCGAAAGCCCGGGCGCTCGCCTTTCAACCTTTACCACCTTAACCACTGAGTGCTTATCGCGGTGTGGCTGCTCGTGCTTGGGTGACGCCTGCACCAAGGGTGAAAGCCCCAACATAACCAGCACGCCAATTTCGACCCACTTCAATCGCTTACTCATCGCCTTCACCTTATTGGTCTGTCTGAGCTTTAGGATGGCGAAAGCCCGGTCAAAACGGGGTCAAGGCTGAGTAAAGAGTCGGTAAATAAGCCCGAGGCGGAAAAATACTGAGTTCGGCACACCCACGGAAACCCGGCAAAAAACTTAATGGGCACAGCGGGCGATCAAGTCGCTGACGTCCCGTCAGATGCGCAGGACAAACTCGCTGAAATTCGCCGCGCCCGGGGTCGCAGCAAAATTCAGGCATAAAAAAAGCGCCTTATAGGCGCCTTTTTCAATGGAACAGAGCGAATGACTCTGCTCCTAAGATTCAACTCTTATCAACAGCAAGAGCGAAAATGGTGGGTCGTGTGGGATTCGAACCTACGACCAATTGGTTAAAAGCCAACTGCTCTACCAACTGAGCTAACGACCCAAAAATGGTCGGGGTAGGGGGATTCGAACTCCCGACATCCTGCTCCCAAAGCAGGCGCGCTACCGGACTGCGCTATACCCCGATATTGAAAGTTTGGCTCCGCGACCAGGACTCGAACCTGGGACCCAATGATTAACAGTCATTTGCTCTACCGACTGAGCTATCGCGGAACTACATACCTTCAAGCCTCAAATAAGCGTCTAGACTTAAGTCCTTTCCCGTATCTGAGGCGCGCCATTTTACGGTTTACGGCCGGACTGTCAACCCCCTTTTTTGCTTTTATGACAATGCTTTGCACGACGCCCAGTGACTGCTATATCTTCTACTAATAAAGCCGACGCTGGATGCAATGGCTGGAAGCACTTTTACTAGGAAAGTACATGAGCAATCCAGGCCCACCGAAGGTTCGCCCCATTTCAGGACACACGCTCGCCAGCCGCGGCATTCAACCGCGCTTCGGCGAACTGGTGCAGAGCTGCAGACAATTAGTGATGAACCGGCTGGCCGAGCACCTCACCGGTGTGTTTGGCCAAGTGGACGATGCATTGTTTGAATGCGCTGAAAAAGCTGAAAACAATCAGGTGCAAACCCTGTTTTTTGACAACATGCGTGAAATACGCAAGCAGCGCCCGCAGATCGAGCGCCTGTACCATCAAAAAATAGCGCAGAACTTTTCCGACTTTCTCGAAGGCAAGCTCAAGCCTGCTGAAGCGATCAGCGATATGAAGGCCGATGCGCTGAGCCTTCTGCAAAACGAAGAATATGAAGAAAGCCTGCAGGTTACCAATATGGTTAACCGGGTAAAGGCACGCTGTGCTCAGCCACTATTTGGCCTGGAGCAACGCTTGGCGCTGCTCAACAACGGCGTAAAGCTGCTGGAAGATAATAATCCGTTTGGCCCGCAGATGATTGCCCTGGCCTTTACCGAAGCCTTGCAACCCTGCCCTTTTCCGCTGCGGATCAAGGTCATTCTCTATACCTTATTTGATCAGCATGTAATGAACAGCCTCGACAGCGTCTACGAGGGGCTGAACAAGCGCCTGATCGATGCCGACATCCTGCCCAACCTAAAGTACACAACGCCGCGCAACAGCAACCCGGCGCGTAAAACTGTCGACGGCCGCAGCGCAGACACCGTCGCCACCCACAAACACGCTTCAGAGGCGCATTATTCAGAGCAAGCCATTACGCCTAGCGGTACTGGCTGGAGCATGTCGGGCGCCGAACAGGGTTACGCCCCACCGCCCGGCGCAGATACGCCAGCGCCAAGCGACCCAACAGCACTGCTTAGCAGCCTGGCTTCGCTGCTCAATGAACATCGCAGACGCAGCCCAAGCACGCCACTGCAAGGCAGCACCCGCAGTATCAGCAGCTTTGCACCCGCCAATGCCACGCGGACCTACAGCGCCAACGAACTGATCGACGCACTGAATCGCATGCAGCGCCAATCCGCTGATGATTTTGCCCAACGCCTGCATCAGCCTCAGCAAGTTGATGGCCTGAAGGCAGATTTGCAAAGCCAGCTTGAAGGGCACAGTGAGATACCGGGGCAGCAAAAAGTCGCAGACCAGGAAGCCGACATCATTGACTTGGTCGGCATGCTGTTTGACTTCATCCTGGATGACGACAACCTGCCGGACAATTGCAAAACAGCGCTTTCACACCTACACACGCCCTACCTTAAAGTGGCGCTGCAAGATAAAGCGCTGTTTACCCAACACCGTCATCCAGCCCGAAAACTGCTAAACAGCATGGCGCAGGCTGGGGTGCTGTATGGCACTGAAGGCGATGAACGCGGCCTCTTGGCCAAAATGCACTGGGTCGTCGAGCGTGTCATCCATGGTTTCACCGGTGACCTACTGCTCTTCGACAACCTTCTCGAAGAATTCAATGAATTTGCCGCCACCCTCAAGCATAAAGTCGATTTGCGTGAGCGCCGTGCGGTAGAGGCAGCCAAAGGTCGCGACAAACTGCTCGGAGCTCGCCAGCAAGCCGTTGCAGTTATAAGCTCAGCGCTCAACGACCGCCAGCCGCCGGCAATTATCCGCAACTTTCTTGAGCTGACCTGGGCCGACGTTCTGGTCTTCGTTCTCCTGCGCAATGGCGACTCGAGCAAGGAATGGTTGCGCTCCTGTGAGATTGCCGAGCAATTGGCGTGGAGCGGCACACTGCTGGATGAAGCCGGTGCAAGCCGCTTGCAAAACATTCGTGTGACCATGCTTGAAGACCTGAGCAAGGGACTGCAGCTGCTCGGTGGCTACCACGAAGACGGCATCCGCCGCCTGCTTCAAGACTTGGTAACCTGCCAGCACGCCGTGCAAGCCAATCAACTTCAAGTCGCGGCCAAGCTCAGCCCACAGCTACCAGAAAGTCAGCTGGGCGCGATGCTCGGCGAAGACGCTGAACTTGCCAATCACATCTTGCCCCCCTCCGGGCTCTCGCCACGGGCGCAGGCACTGGCCAAAGAGCTTAGCCAAGTCGATTTCGACACCTGGTTTGAATTTGTCACCGACGGGCAGACGCAGCGCCTCAAGCTTTCGTGGTTTAGCCCGACAACCCGTAATTATATGTTTGTTGATCACAGTGGACAGCGCGCCGCGATCAAGCCTCTAGCGACTCTTGCCAAAGAAATGGAGCAAGGTCTCGCCCGGATAGCCCCAATAGAGCGCAGCGCGCCCCTGGTCGATCGCGCTTTGAATTCAATTTACCGTGTGCTGCAGCGCTTTACCGGGCGCGCAGCCGAACCAACCTAAGGAGCCCACATGGAGGATCGTCGTCAGCACAATCGGCTAAACACCGAACTGCAGCTGGAAGTCTTCGACTTACATTCAGGACAACGCCTTGGCCGGGTCGTCGACCTGTCCAGCGAGGGCTTCATGTTATTCAGTGACACACCGCTGTTGGCCGATGCCGTAATTGAATGCCGGATCGTCAGCGAGCAATTGATTGAGGGCATTGGCGAAGTCCAGCTCGGCGCTGACTGCCTATGGAGCCGCCCCGGCGCCGATGGCCAGCATTGTTGGGCCGGCTTTCATATCATTGATATCGCCGACGATCAGGCGGCGCTGCTCGAAACCCTGCTCAAGCACTTGTAGGGTATGTTTTCGGGTGTGACAACGCGAAGCTTGTCCACCGTGATCGGCGCCAAACACCGCGAATATTCGAGACCATAATGGTGGATGAAAAAAGCGTCACCACCCTACGAGGCGTTACCCGTCCGGGCGTCGATGGTGGCAAAAAAGGCGTCACAAAAACCCAAAAAAAAGCCCTGCAAATGCAGGGCTTTCAGGTGACGCGATCCACTCGCCGTATTAGCTGAAGCTGATCTGATCGTCGACAACAGTACCGGTCACTTTAGTGCCCGGGGCAAACTTGCCAGACAAAATCAGCTGCGCCAGAGGGTTTTCAATCCAGCGCTGCACTGCACGCTTAAGCGGCCGCGCACCGTAGACTGGGTCGTAACCCACGGCGATGAGCTTATCCAGCGCCTCATCACTCAACTCAAGGCTCAGCTCACGCTCAGCCAGACGCTCATGCAAGCGGCTCAGTTGAATCTTGGCGATGCCAGCAATTTGCTCACGCGCCAAGGGTTCAAACACCACCACTTCATCGATACGGTTGATGAACTCGGGGCGGAAGTGCGACGTAACGGCATCCATTACCGCCGCGTGTTGCGCTTCACGATCACCGACTAGCTCTTGAATCTGCGCCGAGCCCAGGTTGGAGGTCATCACCACCACCGTGTTTTTGAAGTCCACGGTACGGCCATGGCTATCGGTCAGCCGACCATCTTCAAGCACCTGCAACAGCACGTTGAACACGTCCGGATGCGCCTTCTCAACTTCATCGAGCAGAATCACCGAGTAGGGCTTGCGACGCACGGCTTCAGTTAGGTAGCCGCCCTCTTCGTAACCGACATAGCCTGGCGGTGCACCAATCAAACGAGCAACAGAGTGCTTCTCCATAAACTCGGACATATCGATGCGTACCATGGCCTCTTCGGTATCGAACAAGAACTCCGCCAAGGCTTTACACAGCTCGGTCTTACCCACGCCGGTCGGACCGAGGAACAAGAACGAGCCACTAGGCCGATTCGGGTCAGACAAACCTGCCCGCGAACGCCGCACGGCGTTGGAAACCGCAACCACCGCCTCATTCTGGCCGATCACCCGCTGATGCAGTAGATCTTCCATTTTGAGCAGCTTGTCGCGCTCACCTTCGAGCATTTTCGACACCGGTATGCCAGTCCACTTCGACACTACTTCGGCGATTTCTTCCTCAGTCACCTTGCTGCGCAATAACTGGTTCTCGGTCTTGCCGTGCTGATCAACCATTTGCAGGCTGCGCTCAAGATCCGGGATGACGCTGTATTGCAGTTTGGCCATGGCTTCAAGATCACTCTTGCGCCGGGCCGCATCGAGCTCTTGGCGAGCCTGTTCAATTTTCTGCTGAATCTGCGCAGAACCCTGAACCTCTGCCTTTTCTGACTTCCAGATTTCTTCCAGGTCAGCATATTCACGCTCCAGACGCGCGATGTCGTCCTTCAGCTTTTCCAAACGCTTGAGCGTGGCTTCATCGTCCTCTTTCTTCAGCGCTTCGCGTTCAACCTTAAGCTGAATCAAACGCCGCTCGAGGCGATCAAGCACTTCGGGCTTGGAGTCAATTTCCATACGAATGCGGCTGGCCGCTTCGTCGATCAGGTCAATGGCCTTGTCCGGCAACTGCCGATCAGTGATGTAGCGATGGCTCAGTTTAGCCGCCGCAATAATGGCGCTATCGGTAATCGCTACGCGGTGGTGCACCTCATAGCGCTCTTTCAAGCCACGCAAAATTGCGATGGTGTCTTCTTCGCTCGGCTCATCGACCAGCACTTTTTGGAAGCGACGCTCAAGCGCAGCATCTTTTTCAATGTACTGGCGATATTCATCAAGCGTGGTCGCACCGACGCAATGCAGCTCGCCACGGGCCAGCGATGGCTTAAGCATGTTGCCCGCATCCATCGAACCCTCGGCTTTACCGGCACCGACCATGGTGTGCAATTCGTCAATAAACAGAATCACCCGGCCTTCCTGCTTGGAAAGCTCGTTGAGCACGGCTTTCAGGCGCTCCTCAAACTCACCGCGGAATTTGGCACCGGCAATCAAGGCGCCCATATCCAGCGATAGCAGGCGTTTGTCTTTCAGGCCATCCGGCACTTCACCGTTGATGATGCGTTGGGCCAGACCTTCGGCGATGGCAGTTTTACCCACCCCTGGCTCACCAATCAGCACCGGATTGTTCTTCGTCCGGCGCTGCAGGACTTGAATGGTCCTGCGGATTTCATCGTCACGACCAATAACCGGGTCAAGCTTGCCTTCTTCGGCGCGCTTGGTCAGGTCGACCGTATATTTATCCAACGCCTGGCGGGACTCTTCAATATTAGGGTCATTCACCGCATCACCGCCGCGCAGGTTATTCACCGCGTTTTCCAAGGCTTTTTTACTCACGCCCTGGCCGAGCAATAACTTGCCGAGCTTGGTGGTGTCATCCAGCGCAGCCAGCAGCACCAGCTCGCTGGAGATAAACTGGTCACCCTTCTGCTGCGACAGGCGGTCAGCCTGATTGAGCAGGCGCGCCAGGTCCTGCGACATATTTACGTCGCCCGTAGGATTTTGAATTTTACCAAGGTGATCAAGCTCTTTGCTCAGAGCTTGACGCAGACTATTTACGTCAAAGCCAACCTGCATCAGCAACGGCTTGATCGAACCGCCCTGCTGCTCAAGCAACGCTTGCATCAAGTGCAGCGGCTCGATTGAGGCATGGTCAAGGCCCACGGCCAATGATTGGGCATCGGACAGCGCGAGTTGTAATTTACTGGTTAAACGATCTATTCGCATGGCGTCATCCTTCCTTTAAAAAGCAGGCCGCGCTGTGAATTGCGCTGATGAGCACTGAAAAATCGGACTCAGTTGCTCTCGGACAACCGCACAAGCATCCCGCAACTGCTGGAATGCTCGAGTAGTTTTTTAACAAACCTGCTGAGATGAATAATAGATGAGGCTGTCAAGGGTGTTTTTCAAGTCAACCTGACAAATACCTTAGGGAGTCGCTGAAAAACTACTGCGCTGGAGATTACTGCGTTTAAAGGCTGCTAAAAATGCTCATTTAGGGCAACTAAACTGCGCTTTTTCGCATACTTTCGCCTTGTACTCCCTGCGCTCGCTACCTTTTTCAATCGATCCCTAGTCGGCCAGCCAGACCAGTGAGCCAAACCGGCCAGTGCGCGCAGCTTGGCGGTAGGAGTAGAAGCGTGGGTCGCTGAAGGTACAAAACCCGCCGCCATAAACCGCAGTCACGCCCCGTGCGGCCAGACGAATACGTGCCAACTGATAAATATCAGCCATAAAGCGCCCGGCATTGCGGCTTGCAACAAAGGCCTCAATCGCTTGCGGATGCTGGCTGACAAAGGCTTCACGCACTTCCGGACCCACTTCAAAGGCATCGGGGCCAATTGCCGGCCCCAACCAGATGAGGGTTTCAGCCGGATCAAAGCCGAGCGTATCCAAAGTTGCCTCAAGCACTCCGCTGGCCAAGCCGCGCCACCCTGCATGCGCTGCCGCCACGCGGGTACCGGCAAGGTCGCAAAACAGTACAGGCAGACAGTCGGCGGTCATCACAGTGCAGGCCACACCGGGCGTTTCAGTCCAGCTGGCATCAGCCTCGACCACACGACTGGTATCGGCTTGCGCCACCACAACCCCATGCACCTGGCTCAACCACGCCGGCTGACAACCGACCTGGCTCATCAAGCGCTGGCGATTTTTCGCTACCGCAACCGGGTCATCATCAACATGCATGCCCAGATTGAGGCTGGCAAAGGGTTCTGCGCTGATCCCGCCGTTGCGAGTTGTCACACAGGCATTGACCCGCACAGGTGCCGGCCAGTCAGGAATCAACCAATCATGAGCAACCCGTTTCACCCGATGAACGCCTCACGGTCCTGGCGCAGCAGCGTCAGCAACCAGATTAAATCGTCTGGCAGCGGCGACTCCCACTTCATACGCTTACCTGTTACCGGGTGATCCAGTTCGAGAAAGCGCGCATGCAGGGCTTGGCGAGGAAACTCTTTCAGGCTTTGTACCAGGGTCGGGCTTGCCGCAGGCGGAATGCGGAAGCGCCCGGCGTAGACAGGATCGCCAATCAGCGGAAAGCCGACATGACTCATGTGCACACGAATCTGGTGAGTACGCCCGGTTTCCAGCTTGACCCGGGCATGGGTGTGCGAACGGAATCGCTCAAGTACCCGATAGTGGCTGATCGCTTGCTTGCCGCCGTCGGTCACTGTCATGCGTTGACGCTGTGACGAACTGCGACCAATTGGCGCATCGATCTTGCCGCCTGCGGTAATCACCCCGATGACGACGCACTCATAAATGCGACTAACGGTACGCTTTTGCATTTGGTCGACCAATTGCGTCTGCGCCTGAATATTTTTTGCCACCACCATCAAGCCCGTCGTGTCCTTGTCCAACCGGTGAACAATACCGGCACGCGGCACATTGATAATGTCTGGAACATGGTGCAACAAAGCATTTAACAGGGTGCCATCGGCATGGCCGGCAGCCGGATGCACCACCAAACCCGCAGGTTTGTTGATCACCAGAATATCGTCATCCTCGTAGACGATATCCAGAGCTATATCCTGTGCAACCCACTCACCTTGGGCCTCTTGCTCAGCATTAAGCTCAAGCTGGGCGCCACCGTGAACGATATCGCGTGGACGAATAACCTTGCCATCGACCGTGAGCAAGCCCTCTTTAATCCACGCAGTCAGGCGCGAACGCGAGTGCTCCGCAAAGAGTTGCGCGGCGATTTGGTCAAGGCGCTGACCGCCTAAATCGGTCGGTACTTCGGCACTTAATTGTATGGACTGCTTATTTATAGATGACATGCTCTGCAACGGCGGGGGCATAGCCTTTGGTTTCAGCTACGCGCTTGTGGTTAAATACGGCGTCTTTGCCCCCGGGAGTGCCAGGGGCGCCCATCATAACAGGACGGCTTTGTTCAAGACAGCCGCCGTCACAGGGACGCTAGCCGCCATGCAAGTGAAACACCTGCTGCTGATCGCCATTCTCGCCGTTACGGCTGCCTGCTCATCCAACGACACCGTGGATGAGAACCTCAGTGAGTCTGAGCTGTACCAGCAGGCCCAGACGGATCTCGACAATAATAGCTATACCAGCGCCGTGACCAAGCTTAAGAGCCTGGAGTCGCGCTATCCGTTTGGCCGCTATGCCGAACAGGCACAGCTGGAATTGATCTACGCCTACTACAAAAATGCTGAGCCAGAAGCTGCACGCTCTGCTGCCGAGCGTTTTATCCGCCTGCACCCACAGCACGCAAACGTTGACTACGCCTATTACATGAAAGGTTTAGCATCTTTTGATCAGGACCGTGGCTTGCTCGCCCGCTTTCTGCCGCTGGACATGACCAAGCGTGACCCAGGTGCTGCACGAGACTCCTACAATGAGTTTGCTCAGCTGACCAGCCGCTACCCGAACAGCCGTTATTCGCCAGATGCCAAGCAGCGCATGATTTACCTGCGCAATCTGCTGGCGGCCTACGAAATTCACGTCGCCCACTATTATATGAGCCGTCAGGCTTACGTCGCCGCCGCCAACCGTGGCCGCTACGTCGTGGAAAACTTCCAGGAAACCCCCTCTGTCGGTGACGGCTTAGCCGTGATGGTTGAGTCTTACCAGCACCTGACCCTGAACGAACTGGCTGACAGCAGTTTGGAAACCCTTAAGCTCAACTACCCAGACAACTCCAGCCTGGAAGATGGCAAATTCGTGCCCCTGCGTCAGGAAGACGATGACCGCAGTTGGCTGAGCAAGGCAACATTGGGCCTGATCGAAAACGATGCACCATTGCCGCCGGGCGAAACACGCGCCAGCCAAGACGTTATCCGTCAATACGAAGAAGCTGAAGACGAAATTCCGGATGAGCTCAAAGACGTGGATCAACAACTCGATACAGCCGAAGGCAAAGAAGACCGCTCATGGTTCAGCTACATGACCTTTGGCCTGTTTGATTGATCGCGCCCTAAACAGTGCGTGATCCGAAGGGAGGCCAATATGGCCTCCCTTTTTTATTGCGCACCTGGCACGACCACAAACAATGACCTCCGTAGTGTGTGTCAACGCGAAGCTTGGCCAACAGCAATCGACCAGTTATCCGACTCTGCGTGACCAAAATGGTGGCCGAAAAAGGCGTCGACCGCCGTTGGGGCGTAGCAACCCAGCAGAAGCGTGACATAACGACTGTGCCGCAGGCTCGCGCTTGGTTAAACTGCTGCCATTAACCAAGAAGAGTCTGTTATGGGCCTATTTCGCCTGCTATTTCTCCTGGCAATCATCGCAACGGCTTTCTGGCTGTGGCGGCGTTTCACTCAAGCCAAGCACAGCGCCAAACAGCAAGCGCCAGCCAAACCGAAACCTATGGTGCGCTGCGCCAACTGCGGGGTACACCTTCCCCGCGAACACGCGCTGGAGAATGGCGCGCAATGGTTTTGCAGCACCGCGCACTTAAGACAAGGCCCCGATCAAGGTGGTCAATGACATTCTGGCGCTAGGCGGCGCCCAAGGCAGGCGAATTCTTAAGCTGTATCACCTGTATAGGCTGATCATCGGCCTGCTGCTGGTCCTGCTGATTTCAAGCGACATGGACACAGAGCTGCTGGACATGACCCACGCCACCATGTTCCGTAACATCAGCTGGTTCTACCTGATATTCAACGTGCTGGTCACACTCGCGGTGCAACAGCCAAAGCGCTCTCTGCAGGTTGTGAGCCTAGCGTTGGTCGACGTCATCCTGTTGTCATGCCTGTTTTACGCTGCAGGCGGGACACCCAGCGGCATAGGCAACCTGCTGATCGTTGCAGTGGCGATCTCCAACATCTTATTGCGCGGGCGTATCGGTATTTTCATTGCCGCCACCGCGGCTGTCGGCTTGATCTACCTGACGTTCTACCTGAGCCTCAGTCGCCCCGCCGCTGCCAGCCAATATATTCAGGCTGGCGCCCTCGGTGTACTGTGCTTCGCGGCAGCCCTGTTCGTTCAAGGCATAACCCGGCGCCTGTATGACAGCGAGAAATTGGCCAGCGAGCGGGCGGCGGACGTTGCCAGCCTGGAAACCCTGAATGCCCTGATTATCGAACGAATGCGCACGGGTATCCTTGTGTTGGACAGCATGCACCGAGTATTGCTGGCCAACCACGGCGCACTGACCTTGCTCGGCAGTGACGGCTTGGCGGGCAAGATTCTTGACCCCCATACACCCGAGCTGGTTAAGCGTTTGCAGCAGTGGCGACAAAATCCCGCTATGCGTCCTGCCAGCCTCCAAGCATTCCCCGACGGACCGATAGTGCAGCCAAGCTTCGTTGCTCTGCAGCGCGGCCAGCAACGCCATATCTTGGTGTTTCTGGATGATATTTCGCAGATAGCCCAGCAAGCCCAGCAGCTCAAGCTCGCCTCTCTCGGCCGCCTTACGGCGGGTATTGCTCACGAGATCCGCAACCCGCTCGGCGCCATCAGCCACGCGGCGCAATTACTCCAGGAGTCGGAAGACCTCCCGCCGCCCGACCAGCGCTTGGCGCAAATCATTCACGATCACTCGCGGCGCATGAATCTGGTGATTGAAAACGTTCTACAGCTTTCGCGCAGACGCCAGTCAGAACCGCAACTGCTTGACCTCAAATACTGGCTGCACCGCTTTGCCAGCGAGTTCCGCAGCACGATGCCTGCCAGTCAAAAACTGCACTTGGATACCCAGGTCGGTACCATCCAAACCCGCATGGATCCCAACCAACTGACTCAGGTGCTGACTAATCTAGTCGAGAACGGCTTGCGCTACAGCGCGCAAAAGCACACGCATGGACAGGTTTGGCTGCAACTGTTCCGCGAGACTGAGCGGGACCTTCCGGTGCTGGAGATTCTTGATGACGGCCCCGGCGTCAGCCCAGAACAGAATCAGAATATATTTGAGCCCTTCTTCACCACCGAAGCCAAGGGCACCGGTCTGGGCCTGTATATTTCACGTGAACTCTGTGAAAGCAACCAGGCACACCTTGACTATAAACCCCGCGAAGAAGGCGGCAGTTGCTTTCGCATTACCTTCGCCCACGCCAGCAAACTGAGCTTACAATGACCCGCCAGAGAGCCCTGATCGTCGACGATGAACCGGATATTCGCGAACTTCTGGAAATTACCCTGGGCAGGATGAAGCTCGATACTCGCTGCGCCCGCAATGTTAAAGAAGCCCGCGAATGGCTGACCAAAGAACCCTTCGACCTGTGCCTGACTGACATGCGGCTTCCGGATGGCACCGGCATGGACCTGGTGCAATACATTGCCCAACGGCACCCACAAATGCCCGTCGCGATGATTACCGCCTACGGCAGCCTCGACACCGCCATTAATGCGCTCAAATCCGGCGCCTTCGACTTTTTGACCAAACCAGTCGACCTCGGCCGCCTGCGCGAGCTGGTTAGCACGGCGCTGCGAATTAAGGCAGCTGACGGCAAAGAAGTCCCGGTAGACAGCCGCTTGCTGGGTGACTCACCGCCGATGCGCACCCTGCGTAAGCAGATCCATAAGCTGGCGCGCAGCCAGGCCCCGGTCTACATCAGCGGCGAGTCAGGGAGCGGAAAAGAACTTGTCGCCCGGCTTATTCACGAACAAGGCCCGCGCAGTGAGCAGCCTTTTGTTCCTGTGAACTGCGGCGCAATCCCGTCGGAGCTGATGGAAAGCGAGTTCTTCGGCCACAAAAAAGGCAGTTTCACGGGCGCTGTGGAAGACAAACAAGGGCTGTTCCAGGCGGCAAATGGCGGTACCTTGTTTCTCGACGAGGTGGCCGACTTGCCACTGGCCATGCAGGTCAAACTGCTTCGGGCCATTCAGGAAAAAGCGGTGCGCACTGTTGGTGGCCAACATGAAGCGGTGGTTGATGTGCGCATCCTCTGTGCAACCCACAAAGACCTCGGTGCCGAAGTGGCTGCCGAGCGCTTCCGTCAAGATTTATTCTACCGCCTGAACGTGATCGAACTCAGGGTTCCGTCGCTGCGCGAGCGCCGTGAAGACATCGCAGAGCTCGCCGATGTCATGCTCAAACGTCTGTCCAACGGGAGTGGGTCAACAGCGGCAACCCTACAAGCAGATGCTTTGGAAAAGCTCAAAAGTTACCGCTTCCCCGGCAACGTTCGCGAGCTTGAAAACATGCTTGAGCGCGCCTACACCTTGTGCGAGGACGATCAAATCACCGCCGGAGATTTACGCCTCGCCGATGCGGGCTCAGTGTCAGAGCAAGGTGAAGCGAGCTTGGCGCAGATCGATAATCTGGAAGATTATCTGGAAGACATCGAGCGCAAACTGATCGTTCAAGCCCTCGAAGAAACCCGCTGGAACCGCACCGCCGCCGCGCAACGGCTCGGCTTGAGCTTTCGCTCAATGCGCTATCGACTGAAGAAGCTGGGTATCGATTAAGCAAAACCAGCCTGCAATACGGCCCACGCGCAGGGTGGATGACGCTCTTCTCATCCACCATTACCAACCAACGCAACCCGGCGATTTATGCCACCCGGCCGACATGCTCCACGCTGCCACACCCGTGCAACCTATAAAAACAGCGTCCACAATGCAAACACGGCATACCAAAGAATCGCGCAACGCACGAGCAATTGCCAAAGATCATCGAGGGTATTAACCCCTACTTCACCTATAACTGGCGCAGGCACCTCACCCGCGGCCCTGGCAACATTGGCAACCAACCGCGCAGCGCTGATATCCCAGCTAAGCAATTCGTGCAGCAGTGCCCGGCTGACCCCAACGAAGTTACCCACCAAACCGAAACTCACGCAGAGCACGCGCACCGGCAACCAATCAAAGCCGTGGCGCAACTGCCCAGCTCGCGACTGCAGAGCCGGTTGCTGCGAGTGCTCTTCAATCAGGGCTAGTAAGCGATACGCCAATGCCGCCAATGGACCGAGCAAGGCATACCAGAAAATCACCGCAAAGAAACTTTGATACGCCTGCCAGACCAGGTACTGCTGCACATTGGTCAGCAAGCTTTCAGCATCTTGCGCATCAATCCCGAGGTCGCGACCCGCCACCAGATAGGCCGACTCACTGTCGCTCCGTCGCCAGCTGTCACGAAATGGCCCTAAAGCAGCCAGCAAGTCGCCACGACCCAGGCTGTAAACCACAATCAATAAATGCACGGGCAGCGCCAGCCAACCATAAGCCACTGGCGCCAAGACAATAAGCACCAGCGCCAAAACCGCCAACGGCACTGCCAACAGCCCAATAAGCGCAAACCAAGGCGTTGCCAGGTAGTGCTCGCTGCGTTCAACTTTGGCTAACAGGCGCAGCCAAGGACCGTCCTGCTGAATGGCACTGCGCCAGGCCGAGAACTTCTCAACCCAGAGCACCAACAGCAACACCAGAAAATTCATATAAGCCTCTATTATTCAGTCAAGCTCGCGCGCAAACGCTGCCAGTCAAATGCCGGTCCCGGATCGGTTTTGCGTCCAGGTGCAATATCACTGTGGCCACGCATACGCTCAAGAGTGATCTGTGGATAGCCACGTTGCAAGGCCAAAGTGAGCGCTTTCAATGCATGATATTGCGCATCGCTAAACGGCAATTCATCGGTGCCTTCAAGCTCGATGCCCAAGGAAAAATCATTGCAGTTCTCGCGCCCGTCAAAACAGGATACGCCAGCGTGCCAGGCCCGGTTCAGGCAGGAAACAAATTGGGTAATCACCCCATCACGTTCGATCAAAAAATGCGCGGATACCGTCAGCGCAGCAATTTCAGCGAAGTATGGGTGTTTGTCAGCATCGAGTTGGTTCTGAAAAAAAGCATGCACATTGCCACCGCCAAACTCGCCCGGTGGCAGGCTTATATTGTGCATCACCAGCAGCGAGATCTCACCGGCAGGCCGTTCATTGCAATTAGGCGATGGGCAATGGCGAATGCCTTGAAACCAACCGGTGTGGGCGTCCAGTTGCATACAGAGTCCTCTTCACAGGTGCCTACTCTAGAGCCATCACGCAGGGGTGGCAACGCGAAGTGCATATCCTATAGATGGGTCAAAGCCTAGGCTCGACGATTAATCGAATGTTCGAGACCTCAATGGTGGATGAAAAGCGCGTTATCCACCCGACCCGACGTCGCCCACCCAGCCGGTGATAGGCCTTTGTAGGGTGCGACAACGCGAAGCTTGTCCACCATCGCCCGCGCCAACAACCCGAATATCCGGGACCGCAATGGTGGATGAAAAGCGCGTCATTCACCCGAAGGGCCACGCAAAAATATCAGATATTCCTGACCGCAGAGCGTCATTCAGCGGACCAGAGCGTCAGTCCCAGGCGTGCATTGATGGCCGTCAATAAAATGCCCCACACAACAAAACGCCCAGCACGTGGCTGGGCGTTCGTTTACACAAGGACTAACGAATCAGCTGTTCTTTAGGCGGCGCAGGTTACCGATAACCGACTCAAGCGCCCGGTCAAACAACAGGGCGTCGTCGAGCAAACGGATGGCATTGCGGCGGAACTCGATGGCCAGGGCCATGCGGGTTTTCTCCAGCACTTTCATACCGGTACGGTTAACGAAGATAAATTTGCCAGTCGGTTTAATGATCGCCGCCAGCTTACAGCGCAGTTTGTGCTCGTCATCCTCGAGGAACTCAACCCAACTGCCGACACGCAAGGCGTCAACTTTAGGCAGCATTTCATCGTCATCAGGCAGGGCGATTTCGGCTTGTGGCACTTCAGTCTCGCCCGGAGCCAAGAGCACGATCTCTTCAACCACTTCGACCATCGGTGCCACTTCTGGCTCATCAATGGGCGGCACTTCCAGCAACGGCACTTCGATCCCGGCATCAAGCAAGGCTTGGTTCTGTTCCTTGTTCGCAGTCAGAGCCGGCTCAGCCATGATCCGCTTGAAGCGTTGGAACGCGTGAACATGCAGCATCTCGAGCTGGCTGAAAAACTCACTGGTAGCAAATGGATCGAACGCCGCGCTGGTCATGCCTTCGCGCAACGCCTTAAGCAAGCCTGGCACCAACTCCAGCAAGCGCAAGCGCGCCTCCGGATCAGCATGAGGCTCCACGCTCCAGATCAAATCATCCATGGTCGCCAGCGCAGCAGCCCACTCCTCTGACTGGGTGCCATGCTTGAGGCAGGTCAATGTCAGTACATTGCTCCAACCTTCCTGCAGTAAACGCACAACCACTTCAGGCAGCTTTTTACCTAACAAGCGCTCATTCAGCGCCTGCTCGACTTGCTTGCGCGCAAGTTCTGAACGGGCACTGCCTTCTTCGGCATCACGGGTGCGCTGCTCAAGCAGTTCGCTGCGGCGACGCTCATCAACGGTGAACGCCATAAAGTCGCTGAGCAATTCGGCGAAAATCTGCGGATCATCAACGAAGTCGTTAAGCAGGCGCTGCACTATCTGCTCAATCTTCTGGAATAAGTTATCGCGCTGCGCGGTGTCCTGGTCGCCCCAACCCAAGGATGCCGCCGCAATCTCATTCAACAGACGGCGCGCAGGATGGCTGCCGCGGCTGAAAAAGGTCTTGTCGAGCACCGCAACCTTGAGCATCGGGATCTGCAGGCGCGCAATCAGCGCCTTTAGCGAATCCGGAAGGGTGCGGTCATCAAGAATAAATTCAAAGAGCATCGACACCAGATTGATGACGTCTTCATCAACTTCACCGACGATCCGCTTCTTGCCACTTTTGGCACTGGCGCGGCTGAGCAACTGATCAAGCTGGTCGCGCAACACAAAGTCGTTGTTGGCCTGCATTGGGGCGCGCTGCTGCATATGCGACAGCAGGCGCATCAGGTCATTACTGGTAATCGGCATGGCGTCAACAGGCGCTTGGCGATGCACCATAGAACCGCGTGCTTGCGAAAGCAGATCTTGAAGAGCGCTAAAAACCTCTTGCACGTCCTGCTCGGCAAATTCGCCGGGAGCGCTTGCCTGCTGCTGACCGACTTCACCCATTGTACTGCGACTTGCAGCCTGACCATGAGTCGATGGGCGACGAAGCGGTGCGGTTTTCAATTCCGGTAAAACACCTGCCGCGACCAGTTGCTGGTTGGCTTCGGCATACAGCTGATCAAGATCAACCAGGACAAATTTTTCAAACAACTTGAGAATGATCAGCTTAACCCTGATCTCGACTCCCAAGCTGGCACATGCACTCAAAAAATCGGCGCACAAGGAGGCTGGCCCCAAGGGGTTGCTCTTGTCATCAAGCTTGCGGCTGACCAATGCATTCAAACGCGTGGTGAGGTGGCCCAGCGCTTGGCTATCGCGGCTAAGAACCTTGGCGACCATTGCATCAACAGCCACGGTCTCCTCAAGCTCATCATTCTGCACCAGCGATAAGCTGTCGAACGACACGCTATCAAGGGCGGGCGGCTTGCCGATGGAATATTGATTGAGGGTAGAAAAGGACTCGAAAATAGCTTGAAGGAACTCGCGTTCGACGTTCTTTCGCTTCAGGCGCAAGTCGCGCATGGCTTCGAAGAACGCATTTTGCTCGCCATTGCTGCTGGCCCGGTCGGCCATTTCGAAAAGCGTGTCGTCGGCATTATCAAACAGGGCTTGCAGGGCTTGCTTCAGCTGCTGAGCAGCTTTATCGCGCAACTGAACCAGGGCAGCAGGCAGCCTCGCCGCGGAAGCAGCGTTAGCCTGTTCCGCAGCCAGAGGATTAAGGTGAACCACCTTAGCGTCAGTTGTCATGTTTGCCCGTCTCCTGCAGATTGCCCTCCATGGCTGCTATCTCTGCATGCAATCGATTGATGCCAATGAACGTCAATTCAATGGCGTCAATAATCTAATGTATGGTCGTATTATAGCCATGTAGCACAACTTACCAAGCCTTCAACAGCATCAGGCATGACTCAGGTCACACATGGCCTACCCAACTGACGAGCGGTATAAAACGTTCGACGGTTAGGTTCTAAGACTGAAGTCCCTGCAAATAATTCACTCTAAGGCATTGCGCCAGCAGTCGAGCGAGCCCAATCAGCGATCTGTTTATAGCTGCGCAGTGGCGTTTTCTGCCTTTATAATCGCCGCTCACAGAAAATGGAGCGCACCATGCCTAACCTAATCCTCGCCGACCTGACTGCCGAAATTGAGGCCAACGTTCGCCGGGCACTAGCCGAAGACATGGGCAGCGGTGACATTACCGCTCAACTGATTCCCGCAGAACGCTTGGCCCACGCCACGGTCATCAGTCGCGATGCCGCGGTGATTTGTGGCACAGCCTGGGTTGATGCGGTGTTCCGTCAGATTGATGATCGCGTCGCGGTGCACTGGCAAGTGGCTGACGGTGACCGTGTAGAGCCCAACCAAGCGCTCTTCCATTTAGAAGGCCCCGCCCGCGCCCTGTTGACTGGCGAGCGTAGCGCCCTGAATTTCTTGCAAACCCTGTCTGCGGTAGCCACGCGCAGCCAACATTACGCCGACATGGTGCAAGGCACTCAGATCAAAATCCTCGACACCCGCAAAACCCTGCCAGGCCTGCGCCTTGCGCAAAAGTATGCGGTAACTTGCGGCGGCTGCCATAACCACCGCATCGGCCTGTTCGACGCCTTCCTTATTAAGGAAAACCATATCGCCGCCTGCGGCAGTATCGATGCAGCGGTAAAAACCGCGCACAAGATCGCACCGGGCAAACCGGTAGAAGTCGAAGTGGAAAGCTTGGAAGAACTGCAACAAGCACTAGACGCCGGGGCCGACATCATCATGCTCGACGAACTGTCGCTGGATGACATGCGCCAAGCCGTCGCCCTCACCCAAGGCAAAGCCAAACTCGAAGCCTCAGGCGGCGTCAACGAATCCACACTAAGAGCCATCGCCGAAACCGGCGTGGACTATGTGTCTATTGGGGCGTTGACTAAGGATGTTAAAGCAGTGGATTTGTCGATGCGGTTGGGGTTGTGAGGCATTGCGAATATTAAAACCAGCCATCTAAGTCCAAGAAGAAAACAGGCCTACCCCACTTTAGGTCGACTACAATCACCCACCCCACAGCCTTGTAGGATAACACTGGATAAAAACCTAACTGATCAAGCGCAACTCCTGACTTTTTAACCATCTCGTCAATATGCGCTTGGCTTTCTGGATAATGGCTAATCAACTCAGAAAGAGCCCTTGCATGCCTCACCACATTGCTCGATTGGGATTGATATTCTGCCCAGCGCTCAGGGCGGAATGATGGCGGCTGACCAGCCATCGCCAACTGAATACTTTCCACATAACCTTTATCAGTTGACCCTAACAGCTTAACTCCTATTAATTTAGGGCCCGAAAAACTCAGCGACTTCAGCTCCGCTGGCGCCATTGCAATCGCATCCAAGTCGATGTCAGCAACACTCACTACCTGAAATCGATCCCCCTCATAAGCTAAGAATACCGGCCGAGCTTGAGACATTGAGTACAAACCATAAGCCAAAGCTAGAACCTGTAAAAAAACAACGATACCTATATCACAAAACAACTCTTTTTTAGATTTCACAGGATTATAAACAACCAAACTCAATAAAGGTCCAGCGACAATATCAACACTAATCACCAACAAAAAAAGCTCACGCCCACCAGCAAGCACATCGTAAGGCGCCGGGTACCAAATATAGAAGACCAAATAAGCAGAAAGCAGAGCAATGCTGACACTGCAGCACAAATGCTTAAGGCTAAAAATTATTGCTGGCTTGTATCGCTTTGATAAATACATAAAAAATTCTTTTAAAAAAAAGAGCACCGAAGTGCTCCTTTTAAATCGTTATGACTATTACTTACATTCTGCTGGTGCAAAACGAGCGGGCAAAGTGCCTGCAGCCGCACCAGCATAACCAGCAGCGTCCGCACCGGCCGCCATGCAGCGCCATGCAACAGCGTCAGCAGGTGGAGTAAACGCAGCAGTACCAGCTGGTAGTGCAGTACCAATTGGAGCGTTCGGAGTAAGAGTCAACGTACCATTGCCAGCGTTAGCTGTGGTAGTGATTGTAACAATACCTGTAGCTTCAGTGATAACTACACTTGTTGTATTGTTTGTCGCTGTTGGTGCGTTGTAGCCTTGAGCATATCCATCGGCGTCAGCACGTGGATTACCCGAAGCCAAAACGTCAGCAACGTTAATTTTAGCCGCACCGCCAAGATTCAGACCTTCAGTCACACGAGCGCGCACGGTGTAGTCTTGATAAGCAGGCAATGCTACAGCAGCCAAGATACCGATGATCGCAACCACGATCATCAGTTCGATTAGAGTAAAACCTTTTTGAGCTTTCATGTAACTCTCCTAGAAATGAATAGGCCCAACGACCTAACCAAACCAATGCAGTCACCGTGCCAACTCTCAAAACTGCGCCGATCATGCTGAGGACACCAAACGCCCGAACAATCTAGGCCGAATTAACGACAGCATGTGACGCAATTTGTCAGCCTCAGAATGTCAGTTTGGTTCTGCCCTTCAACTAGGCTATAACGCAGGCATAGTTTTTGGAGGTCGCAATGAACGACGTCGTCTCTCTCACCGGCCTAGCCAAGCAAATGGTCATCGCCGCACTGCTCGATGAGAAAGCAGCCCAGCAAGCGCAGCAACAAGCCACGCGTAATAAAATGTCGCTGGTCACCTACCTTGTGCAAAACAAACTGGTGAAAAGCCGGGCGTTGGCAGAGCTGGCTTCTGATCAGTTCGGCGTGTCATTTGTTGACCTTGGCTCCATTGACAAAGAAAGTCAGCCGCGGGACCTCGTCAGCGAAAAGCTGGTGCGCCAACACCGTATCATTCCGCTATGGAAGCGCGGCAATAAACTGTTTATTGGCGTCTCCGACCCCACCAACCACCAAGCTGTAACCGATATCCAGTTCAGCACCGGTCTTAATACCGAAGCTATTTTGGTTGAGGACGATAAACTCGGCGATGCCATTGATAAGTTCTTTGACTCTGGCACCAGCGGCATGGAAGACCTTGCCGATGTCGACTTGGATGGTCTTGATGTTGAGGCGGTAGAAGATGAACCTCGCGGAGGGGATGGCGGCCAGGATGCAGATGACGCACCCGTGGTCCGCTTCGTTAATAAGATGCTACTCGATGCCATCAAAGGCGGCTCGTCTGACTTGCACTTTGAGCCCTACGAGAAAACTTACCGCGTGCGTTTGCGCACAGACGGCATCTTGCATGAAGTGGCGCGTCCACCCATTCAGCTCGCGCCAAGGATTTCCGCACGTTTAAAGGTGATGGCCTCGCTGGATATTTCCGAGCGCCGCAAACCGCAGGATGGCCGCATTAAAATGCGCATCTCCAAGACCAAGTCCATCGATTTTCGGGTTAACACCCTGCCCACCTTGTGGGGCGAGAAAATCGTTATGCGGATTCTCGACCCCACCAGTGCGCAGATGGGCATTGATGCCCTCGGCTACGAAGAAGACCAAAAAGACCTGTATATGACGGCCCTTAAACAGCCGCAAGGAATGATCTTGGTCACCGGCCCGACTGGCTCGGGCAAAACCGTATCCCTGTACACCGGCCTGAATATCCTCAATACCGCTGATGTGAATATCTCCACGGCGGAAGACCCGGTTGAAATCAACTTAGAAGGCATTAACCAGGTCAACGTCAATCCAAAACAGGGTATGGACTTTACCCAGGCGCTACGTGCGTTTCTGCGTCAAGACCCGGATATCATCATGGTCGGGGAGATTCGAGACCTTGATACCGCCTCAATCGCGGTTAAAGCCGCGCAAACAGGACATATGGTGATGTCCACCCTGCACACCAATAGCGCTGCAGAAACTTTGACCCGCCTGCGTAATATGGGCGTACCTTCATTTAACATCGCCACCTCGGTCAATCTGATCATTGCCCAGCGTTTGGCGCGCAAATTGTGCGGTATTTGTAAGAAAGAAGTGGAGGTGCCACGCGAGACGCTTTTGGAAGAAGGTTTCCCCGAGGCAAAAATTGGCAGTTTCAAGATTTTTGGCCCTGTGGGGTGTGAAAATTGCAAAGGCGGTTACAAAGGCCGTGTCGGAATATATGAAGTGGTTAAAAACACGCCTAACCTGCAACGGATTATCATGGAGGAAGGCAACTCCATCGACATTTCCGCGCAGATGCGCAAAGACGGCTTTAATGATCTACGCACCTCAGCTCTGGTGAAGGCGATGCAAGGCGTCACCAGCCTTGAGGAAGTCAACCGCGTAACCAAGGATTAACCATGGCGGCAAAAGCATTAAAAACCAGCGTATTCGCCTGGGAAGGAAAGGACAAAAGGGGCGCGACGGTAAAAGGTGAAATTAACGGCCAGAACCCTGCACTTGTAAAAGCTCAACTGCGCAAACAAGGCATTAACCCAACCAAAGTGCGCAAAAAATCTGCCTCAATTTTTGGCAGAGGCAAAAAAATAAAACCCATGGACATTGCCCTGTTTACTCGGCAGATGGCTACCATGATGAAAGCGGGCGTACCGTTACTACAGTCGTTCGATATTATAAGTGAAGGGTTTGACAACCCCAATATGCGCAAGTTGGTCGATGATATCAAACAGCAGGTAGCCGCGGGTAATAGCTTTGCATCAGCACTTAGAACTAGGCCTCAATATTTCGATGAGCTCTACTGCAACCTTGTTGATTCTGGCGAACAAGCAGGCGCATTAGAGAATTTGCTTGATCGAGTAGCAACGTATAAAGAAAAGACAGAAGCACTTAAAGCAAAAATCAAAAAGGCTATGAACTATCCAATTGCCGTTGTAGTAGTTGCGCTAATTGTCTCAGCCATCTTGCTAATCAAGGTAGTGCCGCAATTTGAATCTGTATTTGCAAATTTTGGTGCAGAGCTTCCAGCGTTTACGCAAATGGTTATTAACCTTTCACAAGTGCTGCAGAAGTGGTGGTTATTATTTCTTGTTGGTTTATTCGCCATAGCCTTTGCATTTAAAGAGGTCCATAAAAGATCTCAAAAATTTCGTGATGGGTTAGATCGTCTATTTTTGAAACTACCAATTGTGGGCGATATTCTCTATAAATCTGCTGTCGCTAGGTTCGCCCGAACTTTATCGACTACATTTGCAGCGGGCGTGCCCTTGGTTGATGCTCTTGACTCGGTAGCAGGCGCAACAGGTAATATTGTCTTCAAAACAGCCACTAACAAAATCAAAGCTGACGTTTCCACAGGCATGCAACTTAACTTCTCCATGCGCACGACAAATGTATTTCCGACAATGGCTATCCAAATGACAGCAATTGGTGAAGAGTCTGGCTCACTGGATGAGATGCTCGATAAGGTAGCAACCTTTTACGAAGATGAAGTCGACAATATGGTCGACAGCCTTACCAGCCTGATGGAACCAATTATTATGTCTGTACTGGGCGTATTGGTCGGTGGCCTGGTAATCGCCATGTACCTGCCAATTTTCCAGCTGGGCAACGTCGTCTAACTCATGCAAACACTCGACTTTCTGGCCAGCTCAGCGCTGGCCTTTTCTTTATGCGCGTTGGTTATCGGCTTGCTGGTTGGCAGCTTCTTAAATGTGCTGGTGTATCGCCTGCCCATCATGATGCAGCGCGACTGGCAAGCTCAGGCCCGTGAAGCATTGGAACTGCCAGAGGATGACAGCCAGCAAAGCTTTAACCTGTTCTTCCCCAACTCCACTTGCCCCTCATGCAAGCACGAGATTCGCCCTTGGGAGAATATCCCGGTCGTCAGTTATTTGGCTTTACGCGGCAAATGCTCCAGCTGTAAAAGCGCAATCAGCAAGCGCTACCCCTTAGTTGAACTGGCTTGCGGGGCGCTGTCATTTTTTATTGCCTGGCACTTCGGTTTTACCCTGCAAGCGGGATTGATGCTCCTGCTGACCTGGGGCCTGCTGGCGATGAGCCTGATTGATGCCGATCACCAGTTGCTGCCCGATGTACTGGTTCTGCCGCTCCTGTGGCTGGGCTTGATCGCCAATCACTTTGGCCTGTTTACCAGCCTGGATGATGCGCTCTGGGGAGCGGTGGCTGGCTATTTAAGTCTGTGGACGGTGTTTTGGCTGTTCAAGCTGGTCACCGGCAAGGAAGGTATGGGCTATGGCGACTTTAAGCTGCTGGCAATGCTTGGCGCATGGGGAGGCTGGCAGATTCTACCGCTGACTATATTGCTTTCATCTTTGGTTGGCGCCGTGCTCGGCGTGATTATGCTGCGCTTGCGTAATGCCGAAACCAGCACGCCGATACCCTTTGGCCCTTACTTGGCTATCGCCGGCTGGATTGCGCTGATCTGGGGTGATCAAATCACCGGGACCTACCTGCAATTTGCTGGCCTTAAATAAGCGCCTCAAAATCTCTTGCGGCCTCCAAGGGGTCGCAAGTTATGAGTCGGCTGCTCTACAATCACAGACCTATTTGATTGATTAGAGCCCCTGCACACCCATGAAACCTTGGATTTTGGGCCTTACCGGCGGCATCGGCAGCGGTAAAAGCGCGGTAGCCCAGTGCTTTATCGACCTTGGCGTGCACTTGGTCGATGCCGACCAAGCGTCGCGTTGGGTGGTTGAACCCGGCCGCCCTGCCCTAGCCCGGATCGCTGAACACTTTGGCGATGGCATCTTGCAGGAAGACGGGCAACTTGATCGCTCTGCACTGCGCAAACTGATCTTTGAGAATGCCGAGCAGCGTCGTTGGCTTGAGATGTTGCTACACCCGCTAATCAATCAAGAGATCAGCCAGTACCTGGCGCAAGCCACTTCGCCTTACGCCATTTTGGTCACACCTTTATTGGTGGAGACGGGCCAACATGCGTTAACCCAGCGCGTTTTGGTGGTCGATGCACCGGAAACGCTGCAGATCGAACGCACGCTGATGCGCGACAACACCTCACTCGCACAAGTGCAGGCGATTCTCGGCGCGCAAGCTACGCGCCAGCAGCGGCTTAAGATTGCCGATGACGTCTTGCTGAATGACCGCGACCTTATATGGCTGCGCAGTGAAGTAGAGCGCCTGCATACTTTTTACCTGACCTTACGTGGAGGCCAATCATGACCACACCAACTCTCGTCGCCTGCCCAACCTGCGCCGCGCCTGTTGAATGGGGCCCGCAAAGCCCTAGCCGGCCTTTTTGCTCGGAGCGCTGCAAGCTGATTGATCTCGGTGCCTGGGCATCAGAGGAACATGCAATTCCCGGCAACGAGCTGGAAGATGATCTGTTCTCCGAAGAAATCCCTCCCCGCACGCATTGATATCGAACCGCCGACAAAATGGTGGCCTCGTAGGGTGTGACAACGCGAAGCTTGTCCACCATGGGTCAAACGGTGATCGAGTTTTCCTTTGGAAATGGTGGATGAAAAGAGCGTCATCCACCCTACGGGACGCCACCCGAATCGGGTGGGTCTTTGTCGTTTTTCCAAGGCGCCGATAGGTAGCGACTGCGATTGAAGGTTTCCAGCCAATCCGGGTAGAACACCACAAGCGCGCTCACCACCAAGCCGTTGATAAACGCCTCGGGGAATATCACCAGCCATAGATAGCCAACGTAATCTTCTATCCAGGGTGGCATCGCAAACACGCCGTCAAGCCACAGCACGCCGAATGCGCACAGGATCACTAGCAGAGTGGCCAATGCCGCCGGAAAGAAGCCGCAAAAGAAGATATACACGAACAAATTGTCAGGCTGCTCACGCTCAACCCGCAACGCACAGAGTTCAGTTACCACCACCGGCAGCACAACCAGTAGCATGCCGTTCACCCCAAGCGCCGGTAAATCCTGCAGCCCCAGCAGCATCAAGCCTATCTGCGCCAGCAAGCCAACCAACACCGCTAGCGGCCAGTCGAGCAGCAGGGTTACCGCAGTCATGCCAATAAAGTGATACGACAAGCCTGATTCGAAATCACGGCGCACCAGCCACAACACAAACAGCGCCAAAGCTGTGGCAAACACCAGATGCTGGCGGCGCAGATCGCTAATTAGTGCTACCCATGGCGCACGGGCAATCGCCCAGAGTACCACCGGCGCATACAACAACCAGCCCACCAGCGCGCTACCAGTTGTGAGTAGCTCTGCACCAATCATCTCGCCAGACCTCAACAACAGACAGATAGCCGGCAGTTTACACCCTGCGCAACGGTCCGACAGTTCAAGCTGATCGTCGCCCAAGCATATCCATTTCCCCAGCCCTGGCGCTAAGCTAAGCCAATGGATGACTCAGACTTCTTACGTTTGCTCACCGACCACGCGGAGCAAGCCAATGATTTTTTATCGAATGCGCGTAAATGGGAACGTGAGCGCTGGGTCTGCCAACGCCTGTTACAAGCCTTTAACCTGCGCCACCGAATTGAAGAGTTCAGCGCACCCGGCAACGAACCACCCGACGTGCTGTTTCGTGATGCCAATTTTGAGGTGTTCTTCGTGCTTGACGAAGGTCGGCGGCTCAATGATGAATGGCGCGCGGAGCTCGAACGCCGTCGCCGGGCGTTCTCCCTAAGCCAGCTCGTACGGCGCGAAGCCAAACCCAAACGCATCCCCGCCAAGGATATGCTCGCCCACTTGGCGCCAACCCTAAGCAAAAAAGCGCACAACTACGGCGAGCGTAATATCGACTTGGCTGAGCTGGATTTACTGGCCTATATCAATCTGAAACGCTCGGTGCTGGACTTCAACAGTCACTTCCCGCCACCGACGGAGTTCTTGCGCCAAGGCTGGCGCTCGCTTTCAGTGATTGCGCCCACCTTCGCCCGTGTGATTTTTGCCCATGCCGATGCACCGGATTTCTTACGCAACATTTTGGGTCGCAGCGTCATTTTTGATGCCGGCATGAGCCTGTAACCGTAATATCCACCCGCCCGGTTACTCCATATGTGGTCCATGCGTACAAGTCGAATATTTGCGGCCTCGACGGCGGCCCTTGTAGGGTGCGTCAACGCGAAGCTTGGCCACCGAGGGTCAATTAATAATCGAATCTGTCTGCGAAAATGGTGGCCGAAAAATGCGTCGACCACCCACAGGAGCGTCACATGCCTAGGCGTAGATGGTGATCTCCGCAGACGAAAGCTTGCCCACACTGGAAACCGAAATATGACTCTGACAACCCCGCCAATCAGCCCGCTCAAAGCACTTCTCGCAGCAGTGCCCCAACAGGGCCAAGTGCGCTGGATTGGCGTGCGCCCCGCGTCTCGAGCGCCGATGATCGAGCTTGATGCGGTGGAAGCGCGACGGGACGAGGGCCTGACCGGTGATCACAGCCGCCCGGGACCACGCAATGCCCGGCAAGTGACCTTTATCCAATGGGAGCATCTGGCCGTTGTTAGCGCATTATTGAGCCGCGAAGCTGAACAGCCAATTCGCCCCGAGGAATTGCGGCGCAATATCGCAATTAGCGGGATTAACCTGTTCAGCCTCAAAGGACGGCGCTTCAGAATCGGCCAAGCGCTGTTCGAAACCACCGGCTGGTGCCAGCCATGCGCACGTTTAGAAGAACGCCTGGGTGAAGGCACATTCCAAGCAATGCGCGGTCACGGCGGCATAACCGCCCGAGTGCTGCAAAGCGGCATCATCCGTTGCAACGACAGGGTAACAGTCGAGCCGCTAACACCTGACTTGTTGGGTGGATGACGCTCTTTCCATCCACCATTGCGATCTCAAATATTGGGGGGGGTGTTTAACGCCGATCGTGGTGGACAAGCTTCGCGCTGAGACGCCCTACAAGAGCCTTGCCGTTAATTCGCGGCCAACAAGCCTCGCCTTGCAGTGCCAGTTAAATTCGCCCCTCTGGCGCGTATGGCGCAGGGTCGATTATAGGCACGTCACATTGAACCAAATCAGCCAGCAATTGGCAGGACGCAGGCGCCAAGACCAAGCCATTGCGGTAATGCCCGCAGTTAAGCCAAAGGCCATCAAAACCGGGTACCGGACCAATAAATGGAATACCTTCGGGCGAGCTTGGACGCAGACCGGCCCAGTGGCCGACCACTTCAGCATCGGCCAGTGCAGGCAAAAGTTCTTCCGCAGAGGCCGTTAGGCTGGCCAAGGCTATATCGGTTGGCGTTTTATCAAAACCTTCATGCTCCAGCGTACTGCCGATCAAAATATGGCCGTCGCGGCGCGGGATCGCATAGCGCCCTTTTGCCAACACCATACTCGGCAAAAAATCCTCAGCGCACTTGTACAAAATCATCTGGCCTTTCACCGGCTCCACCGGCAACTCGATACCCAGCGGCTTTAACAACTCGCCACTCCAAGCTCCAGCCGCGAGCACGACATGATCCCCCATGATCGCCCCAGCCGCCGTTTGCACGCCAATCACACGCTTATCCTTGTGGATAAAACCGGTAACCGGGCTGTGTTCTTTGAGGGTGACATTTGGCAGTTGCAACAAGGCGGCGCGCAACGCCTTTACCAAACGGGGGTTACGCACATTAGCGACATCCGCCATATGAATCGCCCGCTGGTAGCCCATCCCTAAAGCCGGTACTGCGGCGTGAACGGCAGTGATATCTACAGGCTTAAGGTTTTTTTGGAGTGAGCTTGCCCAGGCTAAAGCGGCATCTTCGTCATCAAGATCCAGCCAATACAATCCGGTGGAATGCACTTCAGGATCAATTCCAGTTGCCGCTAGCAACTGCTCGCCAAGCCTCGGATAGAAGTCCTGCGACCACTGAGCTAGAGCCGTCACTGCATCGCTATAGCGCCAGGGGTATAGCGGCGAAACGATACCGCCGCCCGCCCAGGAAGCCTCGGTACCCACCGCCGCAGACTCAAGCAAAACCACATCAGAGTGTTTTGCCAAATTCAGCGCCGACAAAAGCCCCATGACACCACCACCGACAATTACAGCAACCACGTTTAACTCCCAGAACAATCTACGGCAAGATTCCAACGCAGGGAAATTGCACTATGCACGATAACAATCAACATGGATTGAGTTTAATTGAACTGCTCATAATTCTGACCATCGTCACCATTGTGTTGAGCCTGAGCCTGCCCAACCTGCAAAGCATGAAGCGATCATCTGCACTGTCTTCATTCACTTCTGAACTGATCCACTATATACGGTTCACCCGTTATCAAGCGCTCGCCAACGGGAAAAGGACAACCCTGTGCCCGCTCAATGAGTCAAACGATTGCACTAAGGTGTGGACCCAAGAAATCAGTGTATTTGAAGACCTTGATGGCAACCGAAAACTAGACCCTGAGGATACCCTGATGAAAGTGCTGAGCATTCCCGAACAGATTGACGTTAACTGGCGCGGAGTGGGTGCAGGAAAATCACTGCATTTTAACGGTCGAGGCCTGACATCAATCAGCAATGGGACTTTTCGTATTGGGGTACGCAAGAGTGAGGAAATGCGTCATGTAGTGGTCAGCCGACTCGGCAAAGTCAAAAGCAAAAAGGTGTCTAAATCGACAAAATAATTATGTGCTAAACCACTCATCCCTTTGCAACAGCCAGTCAGTAAGCTGCTGATTGTAGCTATGATTGCGACTGATTAAGTTGCACGCTCGGCAAAGGGGATTTACATGCAACGCCAACGCGGTTTCACTCTCATAGAACTTCTGGTCACGATTGCCGTGCTTGCGGTCGTAGCCGCTATTGCGGCGCCGAACATGAGTACATTCATTGTTTCCCAAGGCGTCAGCAGCCAATCCAGTGAGTTACTTAACTCTTTAGCCTTTGCCCGCAACGAGGCTACCAAGCTTAACGCTAATGTTGTGGTCATTCCTGCAACCAATAGCGCGGCAGGGTGGGGCAGCGGCTGGTGTGTAGGCCCGGCCGACATCGTGAACTGCACCAGTGCCACGGTGATTCGTAACTTTCAATCAGCTAACAGCAATGTACAGATCACGGCGCCCTATCTTCAGTCAACTAACCGTTTGACCTTTCGCCGTGACGGCACCCTGCTTTCTGGGGTTAGCGCACAGGCATTCAAAATCACTTCCCCAAAACTCGAAGCCACAGGCACTAAAGCACGCTGCATCTATATAGGCGCAATCGGCAAGGCCTCTTACAAAAAGGTAGAACGTGATGATGACTGCTGATATGAGACGCTTTCAGAGCGGCACATCGCTGATTGAAGCATTGGTAACGCTTTTGGTATTCACCGTTGGCCTGCTGGGTTTTGCCGCCCTGCAACTCAGCGCCTTACAGAGCTCGAGCGACAGTGGCTTTCGTACTCAAGCCACTTGGGTTGTACAGGAATTGGCTGAGCGCATGCGTGCCAACCCTGATGCTGCCGTCAGTGCTTACACCGCGGCCGTCAACTGTGCAGCATTGCCGCCCCAACGCTGCAGTGACTATTTTGACCCTGTATCGGGCGCCAAAGTAAATGCCGCTAATTGCTCGGCGGCGCAAATGGCCACATTCGATCGCTGGGAAGCGCAATGCACATACGGCGCAACCACAGCCTATGCAGCCAATGCCACTGCTGCCGACGGGCGTTATACCAGCCGAGACTTCTTGGGGCCTGCTGCGGCGGGACTCACCCCACTGGACATAGCCGCGACAGGCAACGTCTTTACCATTACCGCTAATTGGCAAAGCAGATCCACAAATACCAGCGGTGCAACTCCAGAAAACATGTCAGGCACCGTGCAGGTAGAAAGATGAGAATTCCTCTAAAGCGTACTGCCAAAACTAAGCAATCCGGCCTCAGCTTGGTTGAGCTGATGATCGGCATGGCACTGGGCATTATTCTGCTGCTGGGCGTCATTCAAGTATTCCTGTCGAGCCGGCAAACACTCGCCGTTAATGACGCCATGTCCAAACTCCAAGAAAACGGACGCTTTGGCTTGGAGTTTATCTCGCAGAGTGCACGGATTGCCGGTTATGTATCGCCAGGTGCGCCCTTGGGTAAACCTTTCCCGATAGAACCTCGCAATTGCGCGTTGAACAGCGGTGCAGCCTGCTCAGCAAACGGCGGGGCTAATGCCCCAGACACTGTGAGCTTTACCTTTGAACCACCATCAATCGACGGGGCAAAACGTGACTGCGCAGGGGTGATAATCCCTGACAACCAAATCATTATTAACACTTACTTTATTGCCGCGGCTGATGGTAACAATCCATCACCTGCCCTAGCGTGTCGATCTTTCAACCGTACTACTAACCAGCCCATCAGCCCGACTTCAAGGCTGATCGATGGGGTTGAAAATATGCAAGTGTTGTACGGAGTCGATGCCGCTGGCGACTCAACCAGCGTCAATCAATTTGTCTCGGCGGACCGAGTAACCAGCTGGGGCAAAGTGCTGTCAGTGCGTATCGCACTGTTGGCAACATCCATTGACACCATTAACCCACGACCACCTGTACGTAACTTCTACTTGCTGGATGCTCCTCCCATCGCCCCTGATGACGGTTTAGCCCGGCAAATCTTCACCACCACTATCCAGCTGAAGAACATCTAGAGATATCGCTATGAAAATTAATCACCCGTCTCTAGAACAGCAGCAAGGAGCCACCCTATTAGTGGCCCTAATCTTTCTAGTGGTGCTGACAATTGCAGGGATAACGGCCGCGCGCTTTGCTACCAACGAAGAACGCATGGCCAGCAGCAATCAGTTTCGCAATACCGCTTTTCAGTTGGCGCAAACGGAAATACGCTCGCAGATGGCAAGTTTCGGTATCCAAGCCAACCGTACGCAATTACAAACAGCAATTGACGAAACACAAGCCAACGCTGCAGCTGAACCTGACGCGACGTTAAGGCAGCGTTTCCCGAGTCTAAAAGTGTTCAAAACTTTAGCTCCATTAACCACTGCTCCAGGCCTGACACAGGCTAATCAGCTACGCAGCATGGGTAAGCTCGACTGCGCGTCTTTTGGCGAAGGTTACTCATTCGACTCGTATACCTGCCAACAGTATGAAATGAAAGCACGCTCAACAATCGCCGACAGTGCTTACTCTGACCAGACTCAGGGTTTTGTTTTCTTCAACCTTAAATAAGGGCAAGACCCAGAATGAATAAGCTAATCGCGCTGATTGCTCTTCTAATAGCAACTACTGCTTTGCCAGCTCATGCGGCTAATGAAGAATCAACTAATGACCCGCTGTATATAGAAAGTGCTGTATTTATTTTAAACATCAAAAATTCAGCACCTGGAAATGTCGACGGAACAGTTCTCGCTACACCTTGCACCGGTTGCGCACCTATTAGCCTAGCGCTAGACAAAAACACACTTCTATATATAAACGGCACACCGGCTCAATACGATCAACTCGGTTTGAAAATTGACTGGGTCGGCTCTGTGTTTTACACGCCCTCAAGCCCTGCCGTAGCCACTGAACTTTTTTTGAATCAAAACTGAGGACTCGACCATGAGCCTGACCCGTAAACTCGCAATTGGCGCCTCAGCCTTTACCTACTTAGCCCTGTCATTGAGCACAGCACTGGCCGATGACACCGAAATCTATACCACCCGGGACTTACCAGCAGATCAGCGTGTAAGACCCAACATTTTGTTTGTTATCGATACCTCGGGTTCGATGCAAAGCGGTGTACCTGGGACCGACTGCGATAGCTTAACGCCTATTGAAAATGACAAGAATGGTATGCCCAGAGACTGGTGTACCAGCACCGAAGGGCGTAAGAACAAGAATAATAACGGACAGCTCACACGCCTACAGGTGGTTAAGCAGGTCGTTAATCAACTGGTAGACGAGCTGGCCATCACCGATGATTCTAATATTGGTCTGGCGCGCTTTAGCTCTGACAATGAAGGGGGGTTTATTAACAACCCGGTCAAGCAAGCCAGTACAGTCGCTAGCTCATTCAAGTCCAACTTGACGAGTTACTATGCCAGCGGATCAACCCCACTGCTTGAAAGCTACCATGAAGCGGTACAGTACATGCGTGGGGGCAGCCTCGTTTATGGCAATAGCTCTCGGGGTGTATACGAGGTGGGTACAGGGTCAAGCACGCGAAACCCTTGGAACAGTGACGCAGCTTCTAGAAGCGGCAACACTTATATCTCCCCTATTACTAACTCATGCCAAAAGTCTAACATTATCGTTTTGACAGACGGCTTGCCAAATGGGGATAGCAGCAGTAACAACGCTATCTCAAGCTTGGTAAAAACCGGCGTTGCAAATACCCAATACACTTCATGCAACCAAGGCTATCCAACTGACGGTGAAAGCAACGCTGGGTGTTGGATGCCTGGCCTCGCAGAGTGGATGGCGAATAATGACAGCGGCCCTGCATCTTTGGCCGGCAAGCAAACCGTGTCGACCTACACCATCGGTTTCGGCAACATCAGCGACACCCGACTCCTGCAAGACACCGCCACTTATGGCCAAGGTAAGTTCTTTGTTACCTCAGACACCTCCGGCCTCGTCAGCTCGCTGAAATCCATTGTGACTGACATTTTGGCTGAGAACACGACGTTTACAACGCCAACAGTTTCGGTGAGTGCCTACAGTAACTTTGGCTATCGCAATGATCTTTATTACGCGCTATTCCGCCCCGCTAAGGGTGCTCGCTGGGTCGGCAACGTTAAAAAATACAAGGCTACAACGGTCAATGGCGACTTGGTCGTCACCGACAGCAGGGGCCAAAATGCAATTGACTCCAGCACAGGCTTTTTTAGCGATAGCGCACAAAGCTTCTGGAGCCAAAGTGCTGACGGTAAAAACGCTGAAGCGGGCGGCGCAGCCAGCCACTTAAGCAGCCCATCGGCACGGGTCATTTATACTTACACCGGCAATAACCTTGAACCTAGCGCGAACCCGACCCCAGTTAACTTAGCCAGTGGCAGCAATAATTTACTGGTCACCAATAACACCGCTATCACGAAGACTATGCTGGGTGATAGCGCAATGACCAACACCGATAAGACCGACATCATTACTTGGGCGCGCGGCACCAATCCTGCCGATAGCTCAGTTCGCTATCAAATCGGTGACATCCTGCACAACACGCCAAAAGTTGTTGCATACACCAGCGATGAAGACCTGACCCGGGCGAACACCAGCAGCAATCAAGATAAACTGGCTCTGTTTTATGGCACCAACGAAGGTTTTATTGGGGCGATCAACCCTGAGACCGGTGCTGAGTATTTTTCATTCGTACCCAAAGAACTGCTGGGCAATCTAAAGTCTTACTACGAAGACCCGCAAGGCAGCACAAATAAAAAATACGGCATAGATGGCCAGTTTGATTTGAAGGTAACCTACGGCGACGTCAACGCTTCTTCCAGACTGCGCACCGTTACGGCTGTTAATCTGTATGCGGGCATGGGGCGTGGTGGCCGAAATTATTACTCCCTAAACGTTACCCCAGCCACAGCAGGCAACCCATCTAGCATTAGCCCAAAACTGAACTGGGTTATCCGTGGTGGCGCCAGCACTGGCTTTGCTCGCCTCGGACAGACGTGGTCCACCCCCAAAGTAGCCAAAGTTAATTGGAATGGTGCTGCTACCGATGTGCTTATTTTCACTGGGGGTTACGACCCGATCCAAGATAACGACACCACCCCAGACAACCCTAAAAATGACACCTACGGCAATGCTGTTTATGTGGTGAATGCTGCCACTGGACAAAAATTATGGATGGCAGGCCCAAGCGGAGATACCGACGCCAACCTGAAATTAGCAGCCATGACCAACAGCATGCCAGCTGATCCGACTTTGGTTGACCTAGGCGGCGATGGCTTGATTGATACCATCTTCACCTCTGATACCCGCGGTCAAATATTCCGCTTCGACATCAAATCGAACAATACCGGCGCTGCTAACTTTGCAACGGGCGGGCGGATCGCCAGTATTGCTGGCACCGATCAGCAAAACAACCGTCGTTTCTATAACAAGCCAGATGTGTCCTTGATTAAAGAACGCGGCGGCAAGACCTACTTCACCATCAGTATCGGCTCGGGCTACCGCGGTCACCCACTGAGTGAAGCAGCAGTTGATCGCTTCTACGTCATTAAAGATGCAAACGTCTACGCAGCGCCGACTACCTATACGACGGTGACAGAAAGCAACCTGACCGACGTGAGTAGCGTTAATTTGTCGACTAGCGAAGCGGCAGGCCTCCAAAGCCAAATTGATGTGAAGCGTGCTGAAATCGACGCGCTAACCGCAAGCGAAACATCCGCTCGGGAAAGTTTCAGCAATTATCAAAGCAGCATTGGCTACACCGATAAAGCCAACGACTTGCTGGCCACCAATACCAGCGTTAATCAGAAGCAAAGTGCAATTGATGCCATTCTCACCAACGACCCCTATGTCACAGCCCATGCAGATGAAACGACTCAACAAACCCAATTACACAGTCTGACGGTAGTCGCACAGGATGGTCTCAAACAAGTTACGGACTTGCAGCCAACGACTGCAGAGGCCTCGGCATTCAAAGCAGCACAACTACAGAATGATGATGCCACTGACTGGGGTGCGCTGCAGGCTCGACTGACAGCCCTAGCGGCCTCTCCAGCCTTAGAGGCTGAATACAGCACCATCACGGCGAAAGAACAGGAAATCATCGACGCCCGGAAAGTGGACACCGATACCACAGCGCTTGAAGCTGAGCTGGAAACCCTTAATGACAATTACCAAAGCTCGCCGGATGTCACAGCACGCGCAGGAATTGTGGATCAGGTTTCGGCAATCAGTACAGCAATGGCTGAGGTCAAGTCGTTACAACTGCAAGCCTTTAATGCTTATGAGTCAAGTGACGTGGCGGCTGGTGATGCAAAGAAGGCCGAACTGACAGCTAAACAAACAGAACTGGAGAACCTGCTTGCTGGACTGCCAGCCACACCTAGCGGTATCAGCAATGATGAATTACTTGCCGCGACTGCTGCTGCAGATCAAACCGCTCTTGCTGCAGTTAGCTCCCCCTTGGCGACCCAAGCTGCGCTTCTACAAACCCTACAAGCTGAACGCCTAGCACTTTCAGGTACTTCATCCGGCCTGCAAGCTGAAGTACAAGCGCTTGCTGATAAAGCCTACGACGCAACCAGCAACGTGCTTACAGCAACCGAACTGGCCGATGCCACTGCCAACGATGCCAATGCTCCACTGACAATGTTTGATGCCTACAATTATCTTATCAACAAAGCCCAAGCGACAGCGGCAGCGGAAATACCTGGCAAACGTACCGATATAAACGGTCTTTATGCCCAGCTAACCCCAGGCGATGACTACACACCTGATGCAACTACGCTGGCAAACAGCAGCGGTTGGTTTATACGCTTCCCTGCAGGCGAGAAGGTGCTGGCCAACTCCACGAGCTTTGCGGGAGCTGTGTTGTTCACGACCTTCCGACCTAATGGCACGCAAGTGACAACATGCGGCCCTGATGTGGGGAGTGGCCGCTTCTATGCAATGAATATCACTGATGCCAGTGCTGTCTTTACCAAAACCATATCGGGCGTCAAGACACCAGTTCGCGGGTTTGATTTAACCCACGGCGGTATCCCGTCAGTGCCTGCAACTGTATTAAGCGATGGCAATGCCGTAGGCTTGCTCTGCGGTGCAGAGAGCTGCCTGAAAGACCGTGGTGATGGCGATAATGATGGCGATATCGCCTGCGCGGACGGGGAAAAACTCTGCGAAGTCAAAAACCCGATTCGCGGCCTGTATTGGAGAGAGAATTAATGTTTAGGCAAAAGGGTTTTACCCTGATGGAACTGATGATTGTGGTTGCGATTATCGGCATATTGGCCAGCATTGCTTACCCGAGCTACCAGAACTACGTTATGCGCTCAGGCCGTTCAGATGGCCAAGCTTGGTTGATGCGCATCATGCAGGCGCAGGAACGCTTCTACTCACAAAACCAGAGCTATACCACGAATTTAGGGGCTGGCGGTTTAGCTATGAGTGGCGATGCAGACGCGGCGGTCATTTCAGAAGACCAACGCTACAGCATTACCGCTGGCGCTTGCGCCAACGTCGCAATAGCCAACTGCGTAGTGCTTAGTGCGGCGCCCCGCGGTGCACAAGCAAGGGATAACGAGTGCGGTACGCTAACCCTGAACAGTCGCGGCACCAAAGGCGAAAGCGGCACTGCCGCTAGCTTCCAAGACTGCTGGTAAGCGCAACTTGCACGCAATAAAAAAACCGCCGAGGCGGTTTTTTTATTGCGTGGAGAAACAGGCTTAAACCTGCTTCACCCGCAACTCTTTCGGCATCGAGAAGGTTACATTCTCGGGCCGGCCGAGGAGTTCGCTTTCGCCGGTTGCGCCCCAGGCGTGTAGCTGGGAGATAACGCCGCGCACCAGAACTTCTGGTGCCGAAGCGCCAGCGGTGATGCCGATGCCGTCGACGCCGGTAAACCATTCCTGCTTGAGGTCTTCAGCGCCGTCGATGAGATAGGCTGGGGTGCCCATGCGCTCTGCCAGTTCGCGCAGGCGGTTGGAGTTGGAGCTGTTGGGGCTGCCGACTACCAGGAGCACGTCGCATTCTGCGGCCAGTTGTTTGACGGCATCCTGACGGTTTTGGGTGGCGTAGCAAATGTCGTCTTTACGCGGGCCGCCGATGGCCGGGAATTTTTTTCGCAGCGCGTCGATGACTTTGCTGGTGTCATCCATTGACAGCGTGGTTTGGGTGACGAAGGCCAGTGCATCTGGATTGCGCACGGCTAGTTTTTCAACATCTTTCTCGTCTTCGACCAGATAAATAGCGCCGCCATTGCTGTCGTCGTATTGGCCCATGGTGCCTTCGACTTCTGGATGCCCAGCATGGCCGATAAGAATGCACTCACGCCCTTCCCGGCTGTACCGCACCACTTCCATATGGACTTTGGTGACCAACGGGCAGGTCGCGTCAAACACCTTCAGGCCGCGGCGGTCGGCTTCTGCACGCACCGCTTGGGAAACGCCGTGGGCGCTGAAGATAACGATGACATCGTCTGGCACCTGATCCAGCTCTTCAACGAATACGGCGCCACGGGCGCGCAGGTCTTCGACCACAAACTTGTTATGCACCACTTCATGGCGCACGTAAATCGGCGGTGAAAACACTTCCAACGCGCGGTTAACAATCTCAATTGCACGGTCAACACCGGCACAGAAGCCACGTGGGTTTGCGAGTTTAATCTGCATATTGGCCTCGTTGCGCCGTGCAATTGGAAAGAAACGGGATAATTAGCCTACATCAGGTGGCGCGCAGTGCCTATCGGCCACCTAATGAGAGATTGGGTAGAAATTGACGCCTGGGAGATACGCAGGCGCCCTCCTACTTGCGCAATCAGAGCGCTATGACCTCGATGATCTCAACATCAAAACTCAGGGTTTTACCGGCCAGGGGATGGTTGAAATCGATCGTCACCTGAGCGTCGTCAAACTCTTTGACCACACCCGGCAGCTCTGCGTTGGCCGCATCATTGAAAATAATCAGCAAGCCCGGCGACAAATCCATGCCTTCGAACTGGCTACGCGGAATCACCTGCAGGTTTTGCGGGTTTGGCTGACCAAAACCCTGCTCAGGCAGAATCTCGATGCTGCGCTTATCGCCCGCCTTGAAGCCAAACAGTGCGGCTTCAAAGCCCGGCAACAGGTTACCGTCGCCGACTTTAAAGGTGGCAGGCTGCTTGTCGAAGGTACTGTCGACAACGTCGCCATTGTCCAGCTTGATCGCGAAATGCAAGGTGACCTGCTTGTCCGGGCCGATACGAATATCAGTCATGTGCCGGCTCCTCGGTTTTTTTACTCTTGAACATATCCAGACCCAGCAAAATGGCGCCCAATGTAATGGCGCTGTCAGCCAGATTGAATGCCGGGAAGCGCCAACGGTTCTGCCAGTGCACCAGGATAAAATCGACCACATGGCCCAGTACAATCCGGTCTACCAAGTTACCGATAGCGCCGCCCAAGACTAAGGCCAGCGCCACAGCAAGCAGGGTTTCATCGGCCTTGAGGCGCTTGAGCCAGACCACCAGCACCGCACTCACGGCAATGGCGATAGCGGCAAAGAACCAGCGCTGCCAGCCCGATTCACCTGCAAGGAAACTAAAGGCGGCGCCTTTGTTGTAGGCCAAGGTCCAGCTGAAGTAGTCCGGAATCACCACAATCTGCTGATACATGGTCAAGTTGTTATCGAAATAGAACTTGCTGGCTTGATCGACAGCAAACACCAGCAGGCTTAGCCAGAGCCAAGCAAGCCGCCCGAAGCGGCTTGGGACATTAGGCATAATGACGAACCTCGCCTTCACCTTCGATGTTATCGACACAGCGACCACAGATTTCCGGATGCGCGGGGTTCACACCCACGTCTTCACGGTGATGCCAGCAGCGACCGCACTTGGCATGGGCAGACTTAACCACCTTCAGCTTGAGGCCAGCCACTTCGGTTTCTACCGCGTCAGCCGGCGCAGCACTGAGCGGCGCCAAGGTTGCGGTCGAGGTGATCAAAACAAAGCGCAGCTCGTTGCCGAGCTTGTTCAGATCAGCGATCAGGCTGTCTTCGCCGTATACGGTCACTTCAGCTTGCAGGTTGCCACCGATGGCTTTTTCCTTGCGCTGATTTTCCAGCTCTTTGTTGACCGCAACCTTGACCGCCATGACCCGCTCCCAGAATTCGCGGTTCATTTCGACATCCTGCGATTGCTCTGCCAGGCCTTGATACCAGCCATTGAGCATCACCGACTCGTTGCGCTCGCCCGGCAGGTACTGCCAGATTTCATCGGCCGTAAAGGCCAGAATCGGCGCGATCCACCGCACCAGAGCTTCGGCGATGTGGAACAGTGCAGTTTGGCATGAACGACGAGCAACACTGTCGGCCGCCGTGGTGTATTGACGGTCCTTGATGATGTCGAGGTAGAAGCCGCCCAGCTCTTGCACACAGAAGTTGTGCACTTTCTGGTAAACATTCCAGAAACGGTAGCTGTCGTAGGCTTCTTCGATTTCACGCTGCAGCAGCAAGGCACGATCCAAGGCCCAGCGGTCAAGCGCAAGCAGTTCATCAACCGGCAACGCATGCTCAGCAGGCTCGAAACCTGTGAGGTTGGAAAGCAAGAAACGCGCGGTGTTGCGGATACGGCGATAAGAATCGGCGCTGCGTTGCAGGATGACGTTAGAAACCGCCATCTCGCCCGAGTAATCGGTCGACGAGACCCACAGACGCATGATGTCTGCGCCCAGGCTGTCGTTGACTTGCTGTGGCGCAACCACATTGCCCAGCGATTTGGACATCTTGCGACCGTTCTCATCGACCACGAAACCGTGGGTCAGCAGCTCTTTATACGGCGCGTGACCGTCGATTGCGCAACCGGTAAGCAAGGATGAGTGGAACCAACCGCGATGCTGATCGGAACCTTCAAGATACAAATCGGCGCGCGGGCCAGAGGCATGCCCCAACGGATGGGAGCCACGCAGCACGTGCCAATGGGTGGTGCCCGAGTCAAACCACACATCGAGGGTGTCGCTGATCTTGTCGTACTGCGCGGCTTCGTCACCGAGCAACTCGCTGGCGTCGAGCTTGAACCAGGCCTCGATACCTTCGACTTCGATACGCTTGGCCACTTCTTCCATCAGCTCGACGGTGCGCGGATGCAGGTCGCCGCTTTCCTTATGCAGGAAGAACGGGATCGGCACGCCCCAGTTGCGCTGACGCGAGATGCACCAGTCAGGACGGCCAGCGATCATGCTGTGCAGGCGAGCCTGGCCCCACGCAGGAACGAATTCAGTCTGCTCAATGGCACCCAGCGCACGCTCACGCAAGGTGTCGCCTTGATTCGGCTGCTTGTCCATACCGACAAACCACTGCGCGGTAGCGCGATAGATCAGCGGCGTCTTGTGGCGCCAGCAGTGCATGTAGCTGTGCTGGATCGGTTGATACTTGAGCAGCGCGCCAACTTCTTCGAGCTTGGCAACGATATTCGGGTTGGCTTTCCAGATGAACTGACCACCGAAGAACGGCAGCGACTCAACGTAAACGCCGTTGCTTTGCACCGGACTAAGGATGTCGTCATTGCTCATGCCGTAGCCTTTGCACGAACGGAAGTCGTCCTCACCGTAGGCTGGTGCCGAGTGAACGATGCCGGTGCCGGAACCCATCTCAACGTATTCGGCCAGATACACGGGCGAAAAGCGCTCATAGAACGGATGACGGAAACGAATCAGCTCCAGCGCATCGCCTTTGGCGGTCGCGATGACGCTGCCTTGCAGGCCATAACGCTCTAGGCAGCTTTCAACCAGCTCTTCGCCGAGCAGCAACAGCTTGTCGCCGACATCAACCAGGGCGTAGTTGAACTCTGGGTGCACGTTCAGCGCTTGGTTGGCCGGAATGGTCCACGGCGTGGTAGTCCAGATCACGATGCTGGCAGGCTTCGGCAGGCTGCTCAGGCCGAATGCGGCGGCCAGTTTGTCGTTGTCTTCGCAGACAAAGGCGACGTCGATGGCATCAGACTTTTTGTCCTGGTACTCAACTTCAGCCTCAGCCAAGGCCGAGCCGCAATCGAAGCACCAGTTAACCGGCTTCAGGCCTTTGAAGACAAAGCCTTGCTTGACCATTTCAGCCAGCGCGCGAACTTCGCCGGCTTCATTGGCGAAATCCATGGTGCGATAAGGCTTGTCCCAATCGCCAAGCACGCCGAGGCGGATAAAGTCAGCTTTCTGACCCTCGATCTGCTCGCCGGCGTAGGTACGGCAGCGCTCACGGGTGAGGTCTGCTGGCTGATTTTTGCCAAAGGTGGTCTCGACCTTGTGCTCAATCGGCAGGCCGTGACAATCCCAACCCGGCACATAAGGTGCGTCGTAGCCCGAAAGGGTTTTCGAGCGGGTGATGATGTCTTTGAGAATCTTGTTGACCGCATGACCGATGTGAATGCTGCCGTTGGCGTACGGAGGGCCATCGTGCAGCACAAACTTTGGACGGCCTTCGCCCAGCTCGCGCAGTTTCTGATACAAGCCAATATCGTCCCAGCGCTTCAGGGTTTCCGGCTCGCGCGTCGGCAGGCCAGCCTTCATCGGGAACTTGGTATCAGGCAGGTTTAGCGTGGCTTTATAGTCGGTCATTTCGGCTCTTCATTTAAGCGGTCGGCACTATTTATTTAAGTGCGCCAATGGGCACGGGCGGCGGCAATATCGGCAGCAATTGCCGTCTTTAACGCCTCAAGAGAGGCAAATCGCTGCTCATCACGCAGCTTGTGGTGGAATGCCACCGTCAAACGCCGGCCATATACATCACCGGCAAAGTCTAAAAGGTGCACCTCAAGGTGGGCGCTACCGTCACTCTTGACACTGGGCCGCACGCCAATATTGGCAACACCGGGCCAGGTCTTACCGTCGATCTCGGTGCTGACCAGGTAAACCCCGGTCAAAGGCACACGGCGACGTTTGAGCTGAATATTGGCGGTGGGCGCATTCAGCTGACGACCCAGTTTCTGGCCGTGCAACACGCGTCCTGCGATTTGGAATGGGCGCCCAAGCAACAGCTCAGCCAGGGGGAAGTCTGCACTTTGCAGGGCTTCGCGAACCCGGGTACTGCTGACTCGAATACCATCAAGTTCAACAGTTGTGGCGGCCTCGACCGTAAAGCCCTCGCGCTCTGCAGCAGCAGACAAGAAGGCGAAATCACCGGCACGGTCACAACCGAAGCGGAAATCGTCACCCACTTCGAGGTGGCGCACGCCCAAGCCTTCAACCAGCACTTTGTGCACAAACTCGGCGGCACTCAATTCGCGCAAGCGCGGATTAAAAGCCAGGCACAGTACCCGGTCAACGCCTTCGGCCGCTAACAAGGCGAGCTTGTCACGCAGGCGTGTCAGCCGCGCTGGCGCAGTCTCCGGACCAAAGAATTCGCGGGGTTGTGGCTCAAAAATCACCACGCAGCTGGGTACGCCAAGCTCTGCGGCTCGCTCACGTAAACGCGCCAAAATAGCCTGATGGCCACGATGGACGCCGTCAAAATTACCGATTGTGGCGACACAGTCCCGATGCTCAGGCCGCAGATTGTGTAGGCCTCGTACCAGCTGCATAACGCGCTTCTTGCTCATAAAGTGGTCGATTATACGCATACCAGACCGCAGACAACAGGCAACAACGTCGCGCCAATCAGAAATCTGCCGGTCAATTAATCCCGATTCAGAAAAATGGTGGTTCTTGTAGGGTGTGTCAACGCGAAGCTTGGCCACCATCGCTCACGCAAACACCGCGAATATTCGAGACCTCAATGGTGGATGAAAACAGCATCAGCCCTCCCTAACAATTTGGGGCAGAGCGCATCTATTGCAAGCTAGGCGATAGCCTTGCGCGAAAAATCGCGCAATCTAAAGCCCATCAACAACAGACTGGCGAAGTAGCTGATCAGCCCTGCAGCCACCAACACCCCGAGGCGCAACAGGCGCTCCAGCATGCCGCCAGATGACCATTGCGGCATGTAATGCATGATGACCAGCAGCACTGCAGCCATCACGCATACCGCCACCACCAACTTGATCAAATACATCATCCAACCCGGTTGCGGCTGGAACATATCCGCCTTGCGCAGTTGCCAATACAACAAGCTGGCATTCAGGCAGGCCGCCAAACCGATGGACAGCGCCAAGCCAACATGGGCCAGCGGGCCAATAAACGCCAGGTTCATTAACTGGGTCGAGAACAGAGTGAAGATCGCAATCTTCACCGGGGTCTTGATGTTCTGCTGCGCATAAAAACCAGGGGCAAGGATTTTCACCAGAATGATCCCGAGCAGACCCACTGCGTACGCAATCAATGCATGCTGAGTCATCAAGGCATCATTGGCACTGAATTTACCGTACTGGAACAACGACACGGTCAACGGCTCTGCCAACACCGCCAGCGCCACCGCGCTTGGCAATACCAGTACAAAACACAGACGTAGCCCCCAATCGAGCAACCGTGAATAGTCTTCGCGGCTCGAACTGGCGTAGGTCTTCGACAGCGCAGGCAACAAAATCGTACCCAGCGCAACGCCAAGCACGCCTGAGGGCAACTCCATCAAGCGGTCAGCGTAATACATCCAGGAAACTGAACCGGCGACCAAAAATGAAGCAAAGATGGTGTTGATGATTAGTGAGATCTGGCTGACCGACACCCCAAAGATCGCCGGCCCCATTTGCTTCATCACCCGCCATACGCCGCGGTCTTTGAGATTCAGGCGCGGCAAGACCAACATGCCAACCTTCTTCAGGTGCGGCAACTGATAGAGCAGTTGGAGCAAACCACCCACCAGCACTGCCCAGCCCAGCGCCATGATCGGCGGATCAAAATAGGGGGTTAAAAACAGCGCAAACACGATCATGCTGACATTCAGCAGGGTCGGCACAAATGCCGGCACCGAAAAACGATTCCAGGTATTGAGCACGGCCCCCGCCAGTGACGACAGCGAAATCAGCAATATATAAGGGAAGGTGATCCGCAGCAGATCGGTGGTGAGCGCAAAGCGATCAGCCTCATCGGCAAAGCCGGGGGCGGAAATCCATACGATCCACGGCGCCGCAATGACACCGAGCAAGGTCACCAACGCCAGCACCAAGGTCAACAAACCCGAGACGTAGGCAATAAAGGTTTTAGTTGCCTCCTCGCCCTGCTGGGTCTTGTACTCAGCCAAAATCGGCACAAACGCTTGGGAAAATGCGCCTTCCGCAAAAATTCTTCGCAGCAAATTGGGCAGCTTGAATGCCACCACAAAGGCGTCAGAAGCCACGCCAGCACCGAAGGTACGGGCAATAATGGTATCGCGCACAAAACCTAAAACGCGCGAGAGCATGGTCAAAGAGCTAACGGCGGCCAGCGACTTAAGCAAATTCATGAGATAATGATTTTTCCGCATACATGTGAGCCAGCGGACAATCCACCGGTTCACGAAGGCGTCGAGTGTAGCGGCCTGCCACTTGTCAGGCTAGCGCCAGGAATTGTCTTTAGTCTTGACAGACGAATACCTTCTAGGCATGATTCGCGGCCTTATTTGTTTGCAACCCAAAAATTTCGAGGAGCTTGACGGTGGCCAATACACCTTCTGCCAAAAAACGCGCAAAACAGGCTGAGAAGCGTCGTAGCCATAACGCCAGCCTGCGCTCGATGGTCCGTACCTACATCAAAAACGTTGTTAAAGCTATCGACGCTAAAGATGCTGGTCTGGCCCAAACTGCTTACGTTGCAGCTGTTCCGGTCATCGACCGCATGGCTGACAAAGGCATCTTGCACAAGAACAAAGCAGCTCGCCATAAGAGCCGCCTGAATGCCCACATCAAGGCACTCAGCACTGCTGCTTAATTAGCAGTCAGTTCTTGGCGTAAAGCCTTAAAAAACCGGTCTTATGACCGGTTTTTTATTGCCCAAATTTTGTAATCCAGGGTGGATGAGGCTCTTTTCATCCACCATTGCGGTCTCGAATACTCGGGCTGTTTGTGCGAGCCACGGTGACCAAGCTTCGCATTGACACACCCCAACCAAAACCACAGCTGGTGAGGCGAATTACTTCTGCGTCGGCCACGGCATGATTGGAATCGCCGCCATTGAGTTCTGCGGACTGCCTTCGATCACCCGGTCGCTGTACACCAGATAAATAAGCGCATTACGCTTTTGATCGAAGAAGCGCACCACCTGCATGGTCTTGAAGATCAACGAGGTGCGCTGCTTGAATACTTCCTCACCGTCTTTAAGCTTGCCGGTGAAACTGATCGGACCAATCTGCCTGCAATCAATCGAGGCGTCGGAGCGATCCTCAGCCAAGCCCAAGCCACCTTTGACGCCGCCGGTTTTGGCGCGCGACAGGTAGCAGGTTACGCCTTGGACTTTAGGGTCATCAAAAGCTTCAACAACAATTTTGTCGTTGGGCCCCATCCACTTAAACACCGTTGATACCGAACCAATCTCCTCCGCCAAGACCAGCCCCGGCACAAGCATCAACGCAGCCAGCAATCCGTTCGCCATACGCATCCGAGCGCACTCCTAGACCAGTATCAAATTATCTTTGTGCATCAACTCTGGCTCATCGACATAGCCCAGCAGCTTTTCAATCGCATCAGACGGCTGACCAATTATCTTTTGCGCTTCAAGGGCACTGTAGTTGGCCAATCCTCGGGCAATCTCACGACCATCGGCGGCCACGCAGACCACCATCTCGCCGCGGCGAAAGCTACCCTTCACCGCACGCACACCCACCGCCAACAAACTTTTGCGACCGGTGGACAGCGCCTTGACCGCACCATCATCCAGCACCAGGGTGCCGCGCGTTTGCAGATGCCCGGCAAGCCATTGTTTGCGCGCCGCCAACATTCCGCGCTCAGGCGCCAGAAGCGTGCCCAGCCGCTCGCCTGCCTTAAGCCGCGCAAGCACTTGCTCTATCGCGCCACCAACAATGATTGTATGGGCGCCAGAGCGCGCAGCGAGCCGTGCAGCCCGAAGCTTGGTCTGCATACCGCCACGACCCAAAGCACCGCCCACACCACCAGCTACGGCGTCCAGAGCAGGATCATCCGCTCGCGCTTCATAAATCAACTTGGCATTGGGATTATTACGCGGATCAGCATCGAACATGCCGTCACGATCCGTAAGGATAACTAGCAGGTCGGCTTCAACAAGATTGGCAACCAGCGCCGCCAGAGTGTCGTTATCGCCGAAACGGATTTCATCAGTGACCACAGTGTCGTTTTCATTGATCACCGGCACCACATCCAGCTCGACCAAGGTACGCAAGGTGCTGCGCGCATTCAGGTAGCGCTTGCGATCAGACAGGTCATCGTGGGTCAGCAAGATTTGTGCAGTGCGCCGGCCATGCTCAGCAAAGCTCGACTCCCACGCCTGAATCAGCACCATCTGACCAATCGCAGCAGACGCCTGAAGCTCATGCATCGCACTTGGCCGCGAAGTCCAGCCCAAGCGACTCATGCCGGCCGCCACAGCGCCGGAAGACACCAGTACCAACTCCACCCCCTGCTCGCGCAAGGCTACCATCTGCTGAACCCACACAGCCATCGCCGCACGGTCCAGACCACGACCATCTGCAGTCAACAATGCACTGCCGATTTTAACCACCCAGCGCTGCGCGCCAGTCACCTTGTCACGCATGATTCCTCAACCCTAGCCCTGCACCGAAAAGTGCAAAACAGTTACTAGTCACGAAACATACAAAAACGCCGCTATTAAGCGGCGTTGATAATGGCTTAATCCCGGACGTAGAAGATTTCCGGGCCGTCGTCGTCATCTTCATCGTCGAAGTCATCTTCATCGACATCTTCGACACTCTTGACACCCGAGCGACGCAATGCACGCTGATCATCCAACGCCTGCAGACGCGCACGCGCCTCATCTTCAATGCGCTGATCAAGTTCAGCCAACTCAGAGGCGAATGCTGGATTTTCAGCAATCTTCTCGGTACGCGCCTCAAGGTAGGTCATGATGTCCTGACACAGGCGCTGCGTACCTTCCCCCGAAATAGCCGAGACCACATAAACCGGGCCTTTCCAGTCAAGCGCAGCAACCACCTCGGCGACACGCTCATCACGCTCTTCTTCGAGCATCTGATCCGACTTGTTCAACACCAACCAGCGATCACGCTCAGCCAGTGCCGGGCTAAATTTGGTCAACTCATCGACAATAGTAATAGCCGACTCGCTCGGATCAGTCAGATCCAGCGGCGCCATGTCGACGAGGTGCAGCAACAGACGCGTACGCGCCAGGTGCTTGAGGAAGCGAATCCCCAGACCCGCGCCATCAGAGGCGCCCTCGATCAAACCCGGAATATCGGCAACCACAAAACTCTTGTAGCGGTCGACACTGACAACACCCAGGTTGGGGATCAGCGTGGTAAACGGATAATCCGCCACCTTCGGCTTAGCGGCCGACACCGCACGAATAAAGGTGCTCTTACCGGCGTTAGGCAAGCCCAGCAGGCCGACATCAGCCAACACTTTCAACTCAAGCTTGAGGTCGCGCGACTCACCCGGCTTACCCGGCGTGGTTTGGCGCGGAGCACGGTTGGTACTGGACTTGAACCGGGTATTACCCAGACCGTGCCAGCCACCTTGTGCAACCAGCAGGCGCTGGCCTGCCTTGGTCAGGTCACCAATCACTTCCTGGGTACCGGCATCAATCACCGTGGTACCCACTGGCACGCGCAGGACTGACTCTTCACCCTTACGACCCGTGCAATCGGTGCTGCCGCCGTTGGAGCCACGTTCGGCATCAAAACGCCGCGTGTAGCGGTAATCGATAAGGGTATTGAGGTTTTCGTCGGCCATCAAATACACCGAACCGCCATCACCGCCATCACCACCGTTCGGCCCACCGTTTTCGATGAACTTTTCACGACGGAAACTCATACAACCGTTACCACCGTCGCCGGCTTTTACAAAAATCGATACTTCATCGACGAATTTCATGAGCACGCCTCCCGCCAATACTGCGGGTTAACAATAACCAAGGAACACAGGTGCTTGCAAAATTGACCTAAGGAACCGCTGAAAAACTACTACTCAGTTTTTAGAAAGCTTCCCACAAGGGCTTAATCATAAGCCTTTTATCAGGTCAGTTTGGCAAGAACCCCAAGAATACAAAAACAAAAAAGCCCCGTCGCAAGGACGGGGCTTTTAACCTTGCCGCGATTAAGCCGCGACAACGCTCACGTAGCGACGACCGAAGGCGCCTTTTACTTCAAACTTGATCACGCCTTCGACTTTAGCGAAGAGAGTGTGATCTTTACCCATGCCAACGCCGTAACCAGCGTGGAATTGGGTGCCGCGCTGACGCACGATGATGTTGCCTGCTTTGATAGCCTGGCCGCCATACATCTTAACGCCTAAGCGTTTAGCTTCTGAGTCGCGACCGTTGCGGGTGGAACCGCCAGCTTTTTTGTGTGCCATGAGTCAATACTCCTATAAAGGGATCAGGCTGAAATGAATCAGGCCGAAATACCGGTGATTTTGATCTCAGTGAACCACTGACGGTGGCCCTGACGCTTCATGTGGTGCTTACGACGACGGAACTTGATGATGCGGATTTTATCGTGACGACCTTGCGACACAACTTCTGCAACAACAGTAGCGCCAGCTACAACCGGTGCGCCGATTTGAACGTCGTCACCGTTGCCGATCAACAAAACGCGATCGAACGTGACGGATTCGCCAGTACCGATTTCGAGTTTCTCAACCTTCAGGAATTCGCCTTCGGTGACTTTGTATTGCTTGCCACCAGTTACAATTACAGCGTACATGGTATATCTCCGTTAATCCTGCTCACCCAGCTCTTTAGAGGGATAGTTATCGGCTGGCATGGCTGCTCGGGGCCGGAAAAGACGCCCTTGCAATTGCGTAAGGCAGGGAAATGCCCAGGGGGAAGTTCAGGGTGCGCGATTGTACGCAAGCTGGTTACGCCGCGCAAGCCCCTGTAGCCAACGCCATGGGTCAGGCTCGCATCGGCGTGCGGTATAGTGATGCAGCGGGGCATTTTATAACAGTAATATGGCTAAGCTCAGCCCTTTGTTAAGCTGTCACCTTTATATATGAAACTGCTGAAGCGACTCAGACCCCTGCCTTGACAGCCCTGAGCCCGCCGCCTAGCATGCCGCGCAACCTTCGAGGAGCACCTGCAACTGATGCAACCCCAGGCTTTCTACCGCGTGGTGGCGGACGACTTTACCGCCGTTGATGGCATTATCCGTCAACAACTTGTCTCGCGTGTGCCGCTGGTAGAGAAAATCGGCGACTACATTATCTCGGCTGGCGGTAAGCGCCTGCGTCCTTTATTAGTCTTGCTTAGTGGCAAGGCGCTTGGGCTGCAGGACGACAACCTGCGCCTGCTCGCGGCGACCATTGAGTTCCTGCACACCGCAACCTTGCTGCATGACGACGTTGTCGATATGTCTGACATGCGCCGCGGACGCAGCACGGCCAATGCCCAATGGGGTAATGCGCCTAGCGTACTGGTCGGTGACTTCCTCTACTCGCGCTCGTTCGAGATGATGGTTGAACTGGGCTCGATGCCGGTGATGAAAATCCTCTCCAAAGCCACGCGCGTGATTGCCGAAGGCGAGGTTCTGCAGCTATCGAAAATTCGCGACGCCAGCACCACGGAAGAGACCTACATGGAAGTCATCCGCGGCAAAACCGCGATGCTTTTCGAGGCCTCGACCCACAGTGCAGCTGCATTGGCAGGTGCCACAGCCGAACAGACCGAAGCGCTGCGCACCTTTGGTGACCACCTTGGCGTTGCTTTCCAGCTGGTTGACGACTTGCTCGACTACCGCGGCGACGCCGCCACGCTAGGCAAAAACGTTGGCGATGATTTAGCCGAAGGTAAACCTACCCTGCCGCTGATCTACACCATGCGCGAGGGCACGCCCGAGCAAGCTACTCTGGTACGCCAGGCGATCCAGAAAGGGGGCATCGAGAACCTTGAGAGCATTCGCAACGCCGTTGAAGCAGCGGGGGCGCTGGACTACACCGCCCAACAAGCCCGCGACTACGCAGAACGCGCAATCGCCTGCCTTGACGTACTGCCTGCCAGTGAGTATCGCGATGCATTGGTTGAGCTGAGCCGCTTCGCCGTGGCCCGCACCCACTAAATCGACAAGGTGGCCGATACCCTTTCGGCCACCATTTACACACATATATATCCGAGAACTTGCCACACCACGGTGGCCAAGCTTCGCGTTGACGCACCCTACAAGAGCCACCATCACCGCTCGAACGCGCAACGCCCGACGAATAGCATTAATTGATCCTTGCTATTATGCGAATAGGAATTATTATCATCTAACACCTTCAAGGGAGATGAGACATGACTTATTTAATTGATGCCTGGCTTGATCGACCACAACCCTATCTGCGCATCCTTAATCGTGACACAGGGGAAGTCTGCGCGATGCTTGAGGAAGAAGCACTGGATGAGTTGCGGGACATGGGTGATCTGGATTTGCACGAGCTGAATTCCAGCGAGCCCTTGGTGCTCAAAGAGCTGGTGCGCAATCTGTTTCTGTTCTGCTATGCCCGGGCATTGCGCCCCGACGATCATGCTCTGGCGCTGAGAAAACAGCGCGCAAACACGCTGCGTGACCGCTATGCACGAGCATATCAATCACAATACTCAGCGTTTCTGAGCCCGGCATAATCACTGCCGGACTCAGCACCCACTGGTTTACAGGACTTCGAGCAGCTCGACGTCAAATACCAGTACGCTGTGCGGCGGGATGCTACCAACGCCCTGCGCGCCATAGGCCAGCTCGCTCGGTACATACAGGCGCCACTTGCTGCCAGCAGGCATCAGTTGCAAAGCTTCGGTCCAGCCAGCGATTACACCGCCTACTGGGAATTCAGCGGGCTCACCGCGATCGTAAGAACTGTCAAACACAGTGCCGTCGATCAGGGTGCCGTGGTAATGCGCACGGATGGTGTCTTCGCGGGTTGGCGTAGCGCCTTCACCGGTAGCCAACACTTCGTACTGCAGGCCAGAAGCCAATACTTTGATACCGTCGCGGCCAGCGTTTTCAGCCAGGAATGCAACACCAGCGCCCGCTGCCGCTTCGGCTTTGGCCTGAGCTTCAGCCTGCATCACTTCACGGATAACCTTGAAGCTGGCGTTCATGTCAGCTTCGCTAACGCGGCTGTCTTTGCCGGCGAAAGCGTCAGTCAAGCCAGCAAGGATCGCGTCAAGGCTCACGCCCGGTGGCGGATTGTCACGCAGTTGGCCGCCAAGTTGACGACCAATGCCGTAGCTGACGCGTGTTTCGTCAGTGGTAAAATTTAGTTCGGACATGAACTGCTCCGCTGCAGGTTTAAAAGGCCGGCAAGCCTAGCACAAAGCAATCTCAGGCTCTAACCACCGCGTGCGACACCCTTAGCGCCCCCTTCCTCCGGCCCTGCCGCGCCGACTTTTAGGTCGCTAAAGGCAAACCGCTCCCGCTCGGCTGGAAACCGGGCCGGAGCGGGCACTGCCTGCACATGCATGTGCGGATGTTATTTGTCGTACTTGCTTAGTTTGTCCAAGTAACCCATGGCAAAAGCGGATAGCACAAAGGTCATATGAATAATCACGTACCACATCAATTTGTTATCCGGAATGTTCTTCGCATCCATAAAGACTTTGAGCAAATGGATCGAAGAAATCGCCACAATCGACGCCGCGACTTTCATTTTTAATGAACCGGAGTCCATTTTACCCAGCCAGCTGAGTTTTTCTTTGCCGGGATCGATGTTCAGTTGCGAGACAAAATTCTCGTAACCCGACAACATCACCATGACCAACAGACCGCCAACCAGCGCCATATCGATCAGCGACAGAATGACCAGGACCAAGTCTGCCTCGGCCATCGACAAGACGTTAGGCAGGATGTGAAAGATTTCCTGGAAGAATTTAATCGCCAGCGCGAGCAAGCCCAACGACAAGCCAAAATAAATTGGAGCGAGCAACCAACGCGAGGTGTACATCGCATTCTCAATAAAGCGTTCCATGAAGCCTCACGAAGGATAAACAGGTTCACGATTATACGCGCGCCGCAGCCCCGTAAAAGCCCCTTGGAACACCTTGACGAGTTATTAGTCGTGCTGTGGATAACTCTGTGGAGAGTCGTGGGATTAACTGTGCAAACGCAGGCAACGCAAGCCTCGCTTAAAGCCGGCTGACAGGGGCCCGATCAGCTCTCTGGATGGAATTGATAGTCACCAAGGTTACAGCAGCGCCTGCCATTGAGCTGGCGCAATTCAGACTGTACATGCAGGCGCCAAATCAGCAGTTCAGAGCATGAGCCATAGCCTTGATTGGCCAGACTCTCGGCGATTCCAGCCAATACCCCTTCCGCCACAGAAGGCCCGTAGAATGGGCCCTGAGCCTTGATTACAGAAGGTTGAGTACCTGAAATACCAGCAGCGCAGATCAGCGTCCAAAGTCCATTTTCGCCGGCCAGTGGCAGCACCACGCACTCGATACGTGTGACCAAACCCAAGCATTGACGTGTGAGGCAGAGACTACGCGGCATCGCGGCGACCCTCTCATGATCAGAACTACAGCCTACACCCGAAAAGTACTGCTAGGGAAGCCACTCATTGCCCCTCGACACCTGTGGGTAAGTGTGTGGATGAACCCTTGAATGAAGCCACAACCGGAAAGTTGCGACCTGGCGCTCAAATACTGGCTATGTACCAGTATTGAGCGCTATAACGGCAGGCTACTTTTCTAACTTTTCAGTCTTAGAAACCACCGGTTTTGTCGGTACGGGCTTCTTCGCAGGAGGCTTCGGCATGGCTTTAGCGACCTTCTCAGCCAGCGCTTCTGGCTCTTTGTCGTCTTCTTCCATGCCCATTTCGGCGATTTCGCGCAGGCGCTCAACCACACGGGCATTAACACTGCCACTCGGAAACTGGCCCTTTTCATTTGGCGATCCGGCATCTTCACCAACCAACAGGCTCAATGCCTCATCGACCTGGCGCACCGCATAGATGTGGAACTGCCCTGCCCGCACTGCTTGCAGCACACGCTCATCCAGCATCAGGGTGGTGACGTTGGACTGCGGAATAATCGCGCCCTGCTCACCCGTAAGCCCACGCGCCTCACACAGCCGGAAGAAGCCTTCGATCTTCTCGTTGACACCACCCACGGCCTGCACTTCACCGAATTGGTTGATCGAGCCGGTGATCGCAAAGCACTGCTTAAGCGGCGTACGCGACAAAGCGGAGATCAGCGTACAAACCTCGCCAAGTGATGCGCTGTCCCCGTCGACATAGCCGTAAGACTGCTCCAGGGCGATGCTTGCAGAGATCTCCAGCGGAAACTCCTGGGCATAACGGCTGCCAAGATAACCGGTCAGAATCATCACGCCCTTGGAGTGAATCGGCTGGCCCAGATTGACTTCCCGCTCGATGTCGACAATGCCTGAACCGCCCGGATACACCGTGGCCGAGATCCGTGCAGGCACACCAAAATCAGAGTCACCGACCTGCAAAACCGTCAATCCGTTGCACTTGCCCACAGCTGCGCCGCTGGTATCGATAAGAATGATCCCGGCCAGCATGTCATCAATGATGCGCGCCGAGACTCGTCCTGTCCGAGTGGCCTTGGCCTTGAGTGCTCGCTCTATATGGCCGACATCGGTCACTGTTTCGTTGGCCAGTTGACGAATAAAATCAGCCTCGCTAACCAGCTGAAACAGGTCGCCAATGCGTGCCGACAAACGGCCCTGATGCTCCGCCAGACGCGCACTGAAGGTTGCCAAACGGGCAACCGCGGCTGCGGTCAGTGGCGCCATGCCTTCTTCTGAAGTACGGGTTTTCATTAGCTGAGCGAACTGCTCAAGGCTTTCATCCGCCAAGGGGATGTCTTCGTCGAAATCGACCAGCACCCGGAACATTTCCTGGAAGTCAGGATCATGGTCCTGCAAGGCATAATACAACTGCCGCGCACCAATGATGATGACCTTGATCTGCAAAGGGATAACCTGCGGATTAAGGCTGACAGTGGCAATCCGGCCAAGATCACCCAGGGGTGATTCCATCTTCAATTGCCGCGAATGCAGGGCGCGCTTGAGTGCATCCCAAACAAAGGGCTCGCTGAGCATTTTTTCGGCTTCGAGAATCAGGAACCCGCCGTTGGCACGGTGCAAGGCTCCTGGGCGCAACTGTCGGTAGCTGGTGTAAAGCGCGCCTTGGTCGTTGTTGTATTCAATGCGGCCGAACAGGTTGTCGTAGGTCGGATGCGGCTCAAAAACTACCGGCGCGCCACCGTCGACATGATGCCCCACCACCAGGCTCGGGCAGTACTGCTCTTCCAGCAACTTGCGGGTTTGTGCATCGACCTTCTCAACATCAACCAACTGCTCCACCACGGTTTTCAGCAGGTTGACCTGTACAGCTTGCAAATAAGCACAGATCTCAGCGTTCTCGGCATACTTTTCCGATAGCGGTGCCAGCAGCGGCTGCAGGGCAACAGTGATGGTTTCTTCGTTCAACTGGCGCAACTGATTGCTCGACTCACGCTTCCACTGCGGCAGGCTGGCCAGTTCTTCGTTCAGGCGCTCCTCCAATTGCGCAATATCGACATGGAAGCGCTCGCGGTCGGCTTCAGGTAACTGGGCAAACTCGGCCTCATCCAATGCCTTGCCTTCGAGCATTGGGGTGAAGGCAATATTGGTGCTGTCGCGATACAGGGCGATGCCTTTTTCCAGTGACAGACGCTCGATCACATCCAGGGCCTGGTCATACCGCTTGTTGAAGGCGCGGTCTATGGCGCTCTTCTTCTGTTGATAGGACGGGTGCTCGAATACCGCTGGAAATGTAGCCAGCAGGTTGTCGATCAACAGATTGATATCGGCAATAAACTCGCCAGCAGAGCCAGCAGTCAGCTCAAGCACGCGCGGCTCACGTGGCTCGTCAAAATGATTTACGTACACATGATCGGCCGGCGTATCCATACGCTTACCTTCAGCCTTTAGGTAACGCTGTACGAAGGAGAATCGCCCAGTGCCAGGCTCCCCCATGACGAACACGTTATAACCGGGACGCGGCATAGCCACGCCAAACTGCAGGGCTTCGACTGCACGCTCCTGACCCAAAACACCGCGAAAAGGCTCCAAGTCATCTGTGGTAGTGAAATTAAACTGCTCGGGGGCAAATGGACGAGTTAGAGCGTCGGGGGCTAGCCGCAATTGGGTAGCAACAGATTCAGGCATTGGAAATCCTTGTACGGAGGGCACATGCGAGAGAAATAATCGCCGCTTCGGACGCTGACCACAAGCGAAAGCAGTTGATCAATATCGACTAATTGCCATCGACCCACATAGACCAAGCGCCACCACAGGCGCTTAGCGGCTAATAGCGCTTTGCTCTGCGCAGGCCAAACAGTAGGCCGTGGCAGGCAATACTTGCAGTCGAGCGGACTCAATGGGTTCGGCGCACTTCAGGCATTGGCCATAGGTGCCTTCAGCTAAACGCAACTTGGCCAGGCCGACCGCATGCCTTCCCTCCTCTGCCTCGGCGAGCAAGGCTTCAAGCACCTCATCATTCTGGCGTTGAGCCGCCTGCTCTTCAGAGTCAGGTGAATGGCTGTCAGATAGGGTGTTACGGATAGTGGTGGCGCGCGAACTGTATTCGCAGAGCAATGCATCAAGCGCCGCAGATGGATCGAACTCTGTCATGACAGGCTCCTTGCAGATCATCTGCCTACAGTGTGTGTCCTAATTGAGAAACCTGCACGCACCAATGCGGTAAATAAAGCCGATTGGCGAGATGTTGATTCATGGCCTTGACACAAACCGCCAGCATCGCCAAAGCTCCAGTCTGGCCTTTTGTATAAGAACCTTAAACATTGAAACGGATTTTGGCAGTCTTGGCGGCATCTTGCTGCGTAGCGGTACAGGCCGCCCCGAATATCCCGGAAGCGCAGTTACAAGCATTGGCGGCGCAACCCTATTGGATATCCCTGGGCCACTACGAAACCGGTAAGCTGGGCGGCTGGCGCAGTTATATCGACGATGAAGATTTTTTTATCGCCGACACCGGTGACAGCGACCCGGCAGCGGAGCTAAGCGCCACGGTCAAAGCGCTTTATGCTCCGGCATCATTGGCCGATGAGCATGCACAGTGCAAATACCCCGCACGCACTCGCTGGCTGCGCGATCAACTGTCCCTCACAGACTTGCCAACGCCCCTATGCCAGAAATACAACGACTGGATGACCGAGGTTTCGCCACACAGCACCGTACTGGTGTTTCCTGCGGCCTACCTCAACAGCCCATCCTCAATGTTCGGCCACACGCTGCTGCGCATCGATCAGGCCGACGTCGACAGCAACAACACCGCCCTGCTTAGCTATGCGCTTAATTTCGGGGCCTTTATCGAGGGCATGGACAACAGCATGCTCTATGCCTGGAAAGGCTTGATGGGCGGCTATCCGGGCTTTTTTGCAGTCGTACCGTACCGGGAAAAACTGGCGGAATACCGCAGCCTGGAAAACCGCGACTTGTGGGAGTACCGGCTCAATCTCACCCCAGAAGAAACCCGGCGCATGATGGAGCATGTCTGGGAGCTCAAGGATATTGAGTTCGACTATTTCTTCTTCGACGAAAATTGCTCCTTTCGCCTGCTGGAACTGCTTGAAGTCGCCCGCCCCGGCATTGAGCTGACTGAAGATTTCCCGATCACTGCGATTCCAACCGATACCGTGCGCGCGGTTGAAGATGCCGGGCTGATTGAACGCATTGACTACCGCCCCTCCCGTGAACGTGAGCTGCTTGGTCGCGCCAAACAACTCACCGATGACGAACAGCAGTGGGTGCTGCGCCTGGCTGCTGATCAGTCAGCACTGAATGACCCTGCCTTTGAGCAACTGCCAGCTAAGCGTCGGGCCTTGATTCAAGATGGCGCGTTCCGCCTGTTGCGCTACCAGTCCACCAGCGGCGAGCGGGATTCAACCACCTCGGCGCGCAGCTTTGATCTGCTCAAGTCAATTAATCAAAACCCGCCACCGCTGCTCGACCTTGAGCGCCCGGATCTGCCCGAAAATGGCCACGAATCGCGCACCTGGCAACTGGGCGCGGGCAGCCGTGGTGATAAAGCCTTCGCCGAATATGGTTTGCGCATGGCGTATCACGACCTCAACGACAACCTGTACGGCTTCCCGATGGGTGCACAGATTGAGATCGCTCAACTTAAACTGCGCCAATACGAGAATAACCATTGGCAATTGCAGCAACTCGACTTGGCCAAGATTCGCTCGCTGACGCCGCGTAGTGAATTGCTGCAACCTTGGTCTTGGCAGGTTTCAGGTGGTGCGGAGCGCGTTGCGGGCAAGGATGACGACGAGTCTCTGGCGACTTACCTTACCGGTGGCGGCGGCGGTACCTGGCAACTGACCGACAACACCCTCGGTTTTGCTCTGGCCACGGCCCGGGTGGAAAACAACCGCGACTTTGCCGCCTTTGTCGCCCCGGCAGCCGGTTTTAACAGCGGGCTGTTATGGCGCAATCCATTGGGCAACCTGTTGCTCGAAGGCAAAGCCGATTACTTCTACAACGGTGAAATCCGCCGCAACATCAACCTGACCCAGCAATGGGAAATCTCACGGGACCTCGGCCTTCGCTTCAGCGCCGCCCGCGATTTCAGCCACCTGAGCACGCCAGAGAACACCTTGATGCTCGAACTCAAGTGGTACAACTATTGAAAGATCACTGATCGGCTTTGCGTAGGATGGGGCAATGCGAAGCTTGGCCACCGTGGCCCGCGCAAACAATCCGCGTATTCCAGACCGCAATGGTGGCCGAAAAAACGGCGGCCACCAGAGCGTCAACCGTCCGCACGCCGATGACGGCGCTGCGTAGGGCAATGATTTCATCACCTTTGCATGACGTTTTTTTAACCGCTCGCGCAGCACAATCAGCATTGAGCAAAGAGCTCATGCTTTTGTGAGACTGTGTAATGTGGCGTTTATTGAGCGTATGTATTCTGGCTGGACTGGCAGGCTGCCAGTCAACCCACGACAACCTGATTGACCAAGGTTATCCGCCAGCCTATGCCGTCGGCTTTCACCAAGGCTGCAGCAGCGGCCATCAGGCTGGCGGAGCGATCACCGGCAGCTTCAAAAAAGACGTACCACGCTACCTGAGCGATGTGATCTATAGCACCGGCTGGGATGACGGCTTCAGGCAGTGCCAAGCCATGCAAGACAGCGATGAACAGCGCGACTGGCAGGCTTATATCAATGACGAACGCGAGCAAGACTGGCAACGCCATAAAGACCAGGCGTTTGCCCAGGCGATGCGCAAGCGTTAATCCACCTTGAACACGACAAGATCAGGCTCAAGACCGCAAAACAAGCCACTGATTAAACCTGCGGTTGGGTGACGGGGACCACTCTGCGACCTATGCTCAATGCATATTCATGCAGGCAGGAAGGTTTCATATGCGTCCACTTTTACCCATCAGCACAGTGCTGACGCTGCTTCTGGCTAGCCATGCCAGTGCAGCCGAGGTACCACAAGCGGCGCAAACCTGTGTGGCCTGCCACGGCGTTCTGGGTGAAGGCACCCCGCAGGCGCCCAAGCTGGCCGGGCTTTCCAGCAGTTATATGAATGCTCAGATCGAGCACTTTATTTCAGGTGATCGCAACAACGTAATCATGACACTGATGGCGGAAAGTTTGGTTGACCTCAATGTTCGCCAACAAGCCCTGGATTACTACGCCAAGCAAGGCACAACGCCGACGCTGCAAAAGCGCGGCGATAACCTCAATCAATCCGCTGCGGAAAAACTCTATTACCAGGGCGATCTGCATCGCTCATTACCGGCCTGCTACAGCTGCCACGGCCCATCGGCGGTGGGTGGCGGCCACTTTCCGCGCTTAGCGGGCCAACAAAGCAGCTACCTCAAAGAACAGCTAATCGCTTGGCAAAAAAATGAACGCAAAGGTGACCCGGATAACACAATGGGTCATATCGCCAGCAAGCTTAAAGACACCGAAATTCAGGCTTTGGCTGACTACCTGTCAGCCATCAAGTAGAGGAGCAACCGATGCCTATCAAAAAAGCGTGGCTGTTCCTGTTACTTGCGGGCAGCAGTATTAGCAGTGCTGACGGCATAATTGCGGACATGCAGGATGAGATCCCCGCCCAGCAGAAAGCCGCGAACCTGGGTTACTTCGAACCTCGTGACCTGAGCAAAATTCCTGAAGACGCCTTTGGCGACAAGGTACGCAAAGGCTACGAACTTTTCGTCAACACCCAGCAACTCAGCGGCAAGTACGTGGGTAATCAACTCAACTGCACCAATTGTCATCTGGATGCCGGCAACAAAGCCTATGCATCGCCGATGTGGGCGGCTTTTCTGGCCTACCCCGAGTTTCGCAAGAAGAACAACAAGATCAGCAGCTTTGCCGAGCGCATTCAAGGCTGCTTCAGTTTCTCAATGAATGGCAAAGCACCTGAAATTGACTCTCCCGAACTGGTCGCCATGTCCGCTTATTCCTATTGGCTGCTTATGGGCGGGCTGCTCGACATGTTCGGCATGCAAGACAAGGCCGTACCCGAAATGAGTGATAAAGCCTTGCAGCAAGGTGGCAATGTGGATTCATTCAAGCTGCCCGGGCCGCTGAGCGACAAGGTAAAGCTAGATGCTCGAGGGCATATGCCAGGGCGCGCCTTCGCGGCATTGGAAAAACCCTCACAAGCACCGTCACCAGAACGGGGCGCCAAGGTCTACAGCGAACATTGCGCGCTTTGCCACGGCGCTAAAGGCCAAGGCACCGTAATGGCTGATGTACCGGTAATCCCGGCATTATGGGGGGCTCAGTCTTTTAACTGGGGCGCGGGCATGCACCGGGTCAACACTGCAGCCACTTTCATTTTCGAGAACATGCCACTGGGCAAAGCCGTTCAGCTAAAACCTCAGCAAGCCTGGGATGTTGCCGCCTATATGAACAGCCGCGAGCGTCCACAAGATCCGCGCTTTAAGGACGACGTCGCGACCACCGCTAAACAGTTTCACGCCGATGATGACGGCTATTACGGCAAAGAGGTGGATGGCAATACATTGGGCAGCGCGGCATTCCCGGCAACCACTGTTAAATAACGGTTTGTGCGGCTTGAAAGATGCCGGCCCCCTAAGCGGTTCCGGCATTGAGAGGTGCGCGGCAGTCAATTACGCCGACTGGCCCGTGAGCGCAGCTTGTAGCGGTCACCAGGATGGATCAGGCGCGCATAACTGATCAGGTGCTCTTCAGACCAGGTGCGACGAACCATGCTTAGGCACGGCGCGGCGGTGTCGATATCCAGCCACTGAGCGGTTTGGTTGTCGACCAGCAAGGCTTCAACAACATGCTCGACATCGGATATCGGGCAGTTTGCCACCAACACTTCATTAGGCGTTTTTTGCGAAAAATCCGTCTGCAGGTAGTCGGGCACCCAGCGGGGGTTCACAAAACGGTCTTCGAGTTGGATCGGCACACCGCTTTCACGGTGCACCAGAATCGTGTGAAACACTTGCGTGCCGAGACGGACACCTAAGCGCAGCGCGATTTCATCGTCCGCTTCAATCGCCTCACAGCGGATGACATCATTACTGTAGGCGTGGCCACGGCTGATGACTTCAGTGGCAATATTCAAGACTTCATGCAGCGAGGATTCAGCTTTGCGGTCCGTAACAAAGGTGCCGAGACCGGCCTGCCGAATCAAATAACCTTTCTGCACCAAATCGCGAATAGCCTTGTTCGCCGTCATGCGGCTTACACCAAAGTCGCGGGCTAACTGCTCTTCTGGAGGAATCTGATGATTGACCGGGTAAGCACCGCTGCTGATACGCTCTAACAGATGCTCTTCAATGACACGATAACGTGGGATCTTGCTGGCCACGTAAATTCCTTGGTGTGTGAGCGACGCCCCAATAATACAGGCCGCGGCCGATTAGGACGAGTGATGGGCACGGCATCGGGGCAAACTGCCAATTTCCGACACCATGGTGGCCCACAAACCTCCACTGACCTTTAACACTTCGGTTGCCAAGCTTCGCGTTGACGCACCCTACAACAGCCTCCCCCGGTGTGGCGCTACCCCTGCGACGGCAATAGCCTGGTGGGCATCAAGCCCGACAATACACGCTGCTTGAGCAACTCATCAGCGGCGGCAATGTCCGGAGCGAAGAAGCGATCTTCAACGTAATACGGCACCGCATCGCGCAACACCTTGCGCGCCTGCTCCAGGACTTCGGAGCTCTTCAGGCCCTTGCGGAAATCCAACCCCTGACAGGCACCCAACCACTCAACGGCCAAAACTCCCCGGGTATTGGCGGCCATTTCCCACAGGCGTTTACCCGCCGCTGGTGCCATTGATACGTGATCTTCTTGGTTGGCTGAAGTTGGCAAACTGTCGACACTGTGTGGATGGGCCAACGCCTTGTTCTCGCTAGCCAGCGCGGCAGCCGTAACCTGAGCGATCATAAAGCCAGAATTAACGCCGCCATTGGCCACCAAAAATGGCGGCAACTGCGACATGTGTTTGTCCATCATCAGCGAAATACGCCGCTCACTCAGCGCGCCGATTTCAGCAATCGCCAAGGCTAAATTATCCGCCGCCATGGCCACAGGTTCCGCGTGGAAGTTACCGCCCGAGATCACATCGCCTTCGTCAGCGAATACCAGCGGGTTATCCGACACCGCATTGGCCTCAACCGCGAGCACCTCTGCCGCTTGCCGTAGCTGAGTCAGGCAAGCGCCCATCACCTGCGGCTGACAACGCAGTGAATACGGGTCCTGCACCTTGTCGCAGGCTTCATGGGAAAGGCCGACTTCACTGCTCGCCTCCAGCAGATAGCGGTAAACCGCAGCCGCATCAATCTGCCCGCGCTGGCCGCGTGCATCATGGATACGCGCATCAAATGGCGCACGTGAACCGAGCATCGCTTCAACGCTCAGAGCGCCGCAGACCGAGGCGGCGGCATACAGATCTTCGGCCTCAAACAGACCACGCAGTGCATAAGCAGTCGAAACCTGGGTGCCATTGAGCAAGGCCAGCCCTTCTTTTGCTGCCAAGGTCAGCGGCTCCAGCCCGGCAATTGCCAGTGCCTCCTTGGCTGGCAGCCATTCACCGCGATAACGCGCCTGGCTTTCACCGAGCAACACCAAAGACATATGCGCCAAAGGCGCGAGGTCACCCGATGCGCCCACCGAGCCTTTGAGCGGGATATGCGGATACACCTCGGCATTGATCAGCGCCAACAGGGCATCAATAACCTTGCGGCGAATGCCCGAGAAACCGCGCGACAGGCTGTTGACCTTGAGCAACATGATCAAACGCACCATGGCGTCGTCCAATGGCTCGCCAATGCCCGCGGCATGGGAAAGCACCAGCGAGCGCTGCAAATTTTCCAAATCTTCGGTGGCGATACGGGTTTGTGCCAGCAAACCAAACCCCGTGTTGATCCCATAGGCGGTGCGGCCTTGATCAAGAATGCCTTGCACGCAGGCAACGCTGTTTTCGATGCCCTGGTCAGCACAGCTATCAAGCTCAACGCGCTGAGGCTGCTGATAAAAACTGCGCAGCTCGGTGAGGTTCAAACGCCCTGGAATCAAGGTTAATACAGACATAATGGTATCCACTCAAAGATCGAAATTCGGCAGCGCCTGGCGCAAAGCGAACAGGGTGTTCACGTCGCGCAGCACTTCATAGGTGTGACGAATATCCTGATACAACGGATGCTCTTCTTCATAGCTTGCGACCAGTTCGCGCAGTAATCCCCATGCGCAACCAGTGCCCTGACCAAAAGGCCTGACATCAATAAAGTCAAAAGCCTGGGCCGCCAACAAATACTCAATCGCCAAAACGTAAAAGGCGTTTTCTATGGCTTTATCCAACTTCAGCGCCGCGCTTTCACCCAAACTCAGGTGGTCTTCTTGCAGCCCGGAAGTCAGAAAGTTGTCGGTCACCGCAGGCAAGGCCAAACGCTTGTTATCCGCCACCAACGAGGCCGCGCTGTACTGGGCGATCATCATCCCCGACTTGACCCCGCCACCCTTGGTCAAGAATGGCGGAAGCTTGTTGGCCTGCGGGGTGACTAGACGATAAGCCCGGCGCTCGGAAATACTGCTCCACTCGCACACCGCAATCGTCAGTAAATCGCAGGCCATGGCCACCGACTCACCGTGAGGGTTGGCTTGGGAAATAATCCGGTATTCTGCACCGTCCTTGACCACCAAGGGGTTATCTGTGGCGGAGTTAAGCTCATCGCTGACTTGCCGAGCCGCATGCTTGAGTTGGTCACGGCAAGCACCGTGTACCTGTGGAATGGCGCGCAGGCTCAAGGCATCTTGCAGGTGCGTGCCTTGCGCCTTGGCAACCACTTCACTGCCGGCCAACAACTGATGCAGGTTGGCCATGGTCTGCTGCATGCCGACGTGGGTTTTACGCTGAATAGCCGCTGTACTGATGGCATCGAGCTGACAACCCAATGCCTCGAAACTCATGGCCGCCACCACATCTGCGCAGCTCGCCAGGTGATAGGTATCGGCCAAGGTCAAACAGGCCAAGCCGGTCATTGCCGGCGTGCCGTTAACCAAACACAAACCATCCTTGGGGCCGAGCTCGACCGGCTGCATATCGATACTGGCAAGCGCCTGGCTGGCCGTCACAATCTGCCCGGCAAACTCGACATCACCAATACCCAGCAGCGCCAGACCAATGTGCGCCATGTGCGACAGATAACCCACCGAGCCTTGCCCCGGAACCACCGGAGTGACGCCTTGATTGAGCAAATTCAGCAGGCCATTGACCACGTCGCCGCTCACCCCGGAATAACCGTGGCTATAGTTGACCACCGCGCAGCACATGATCGCCCGTACTTGCTCACTGCGCAGCGGCGAACTGACGCCACAGGCATGGCTCATCAGCGTATGCCGCGATAGTTTGCTCAGCTCGCTCGGCGCAAAGACCACATCACACAGAGCGCCAAGCCCAGTGTTGATGCCGTAATGTGGTTTGCTGGAACGGGCAATCTCCAGCACCGCTTCACGGGCTTCATTCACCCGCATCCAGCGGTATGCCGACAACTCCATGCGCGCGCCGCAGCGCGCCACGTTCACCACATCGGTCCAGGTGACCGGCGCTTCGCTAAGCAATACATCAGGCAATAGGTTGTTCATTTACCGCCCCTAACTGCTCGCGGCTTTCAACCAGGTCAGTGTCCAGTGCTTCCTTTTTGAAGACGAACACACGCGCTGCCGATGCCGCGATAAGGATAAACAAAAACAGCACAGTGAAACCGCCCGCAGCCGCCAGGTACTTGATGCCATCCACGCCCTGCGCACCCCCGCCGAAGGCAACCATGATGAAGGCAATTGCACTGATCGAAAGGCCCCAAATAATCTTCTGCGACTTAGGCGACTCTTCATCTGCACGGATGTTCTTGGTGCAGATTGAGGCAATGGTCGAGGTCATGGAATCCGCCGCGGTGGCAAAGGAAATGATCAGAGTGAAGATCGCCAACGGCACCAACAAGCCAGACATCGGCAAGTGCTGCAAGAAGCCCCACAACCCCGCAACCGCGCCGTGATCGGTAATCACCTTGATCAAATCCAGGCTGCCATCGAGCTGCCACTTGATAGCGGAAGCGCCCCAGATTGCGAACCAGACCATGCCGAACACCGAGGGCAGAATCCAATTGATCACCAGAAACTGACGCAGGGTGCGTCCATAAGAAATACGCGCTAAGAACAGCCCCATTAACGGCGCATAGGCAATCCAGATCGACCAGTCGTACATGGTCCACCAGGTAACCAGTGCCTCGCCGCCAGATTCCTTGGTGTCAAACGACCAGAGGAAGAAGTTATTCAGCCAGTAGCCGATCGAAGTCACCGACAAATTGAAGATGTAACTCAGCGGGCCAACGATGAGCAAAATGATGACAAAGGCGTAGAAGATATAGGCGTTGACTGAAGACAAAAACTGAATGCCGCGCTTCAGACCGGACAGCGCCGAGGTGACAAACACCGCTGTGATCAGCAAGGACAGCATCAGCCAGGTCATCGGGCTGGATTGAATGCCGTACTGCGCCTCAATCCCCGAGCTGATCAGCGCCAGCCCCGCGCCCAGCGACGATGCCAAGCCCAATGCAATCGCCAGAACCGAGACAATATCGATCAGTGATTTAACCAGCGGACGTCGGTTATGCGCACCAATCAATGGCGACAGGGTTGAGGCGATGGAGAACTCTTTTTTCCGGTTGTAATGCATATAGGCGATCATCAAACCGACAATCGAATACATCGCATAGGGAATAAAGCTCCAGTTATGGAAGCAACGCGCCAAGGCAAAAATCGCCGCCTCGGCGCTGCTTGGAGCAAAAGATTGATTGGCAATCTCGCCGTAGATATTACCCAGGTAAATGATCGGTTCATTGACTGAGTAAGTCACCACGCCAGTCGCAATCCCGCCCGTCAAAGCCATCGCAAAATTGGAGGCCATGGAAAAGGTAGGTTTGGCATTCGGACCACCAAGACGGATATCACCCGCCTTGGAGAAGAAAATATAGACCACCAGTCCCAGCACCGATATCGCCAACAGCTGGTACAGCCATGCAAAATCAGAGAGCGAAAAGTAGAAGACGTCTTTGGCCACACGGACCAACATTTCATTGTTCAACAAACCGACGGTTACGGCGATCAGGACCACCAGGAATGTTGGGATAAACACGCTACGGTTGAGGCTTTTGGAGTTCATTGTTGTCGGCCTTCTTGGGTGTTGCGTCCGATGCACAACCATTCGCGATCCTTGTCGCGAATGGTTGCACCCTTGGGATTAGCGCTCGCCTAGCATTGGTAAATCCAACCCCTGCTCGCGGGCGCAATCAGCAGCAATATCATAACCAGCATCGGCATGACGCATGACCCCTGTACCCGGATCGTTGCGTAGAACCCGGCCCAGACGTGCACGCGCTTCGGGTGTGCCGTCTGCGACGATAACCACACCGGAGTGCTGCGAGTACCCCATGCCAACGCCGCCACCATGGTGCAGCGAGACCCACGTCGCGCCGCCAGCGGTATTCAACAGGGCATTGAGCAGCGGCCAGTCAGACACTGCATCAGAACCGTCGAGCATGCTTTCGGTTTCACGGTTCGGGCTGGCAACCGAGCCCGAGTCGAGGTGGTCACGGCCAATGACCACCGGCGCTTTAAGCTCACCGCTGGCGACCATGTCATTGAAGGCTTGGGCCAAACGGGCGCGGTCCTTCAAGCCAACCCAGCAAATACGTGCTGGCAGACCCTGGAAGCTGATACGCTCGCGGGCCATGTCCAGCCAGTTGTGCAGGTGCTTGTCATCCGGAATCAGCTCTTTGACCTTGGCATCGGTTTTATAGATATCTTCCGGATCACCCGACAACGCGACCCAACGGAACGGGCCGATGCCCTGACAGAACAACGGACGAATGTAAGCGGGTACGAAACCGGGGAAGTCAAAGGCGTTGTCGACGCCCTCTTCCAATGCCATCTGGCGGATGTTGTTGCCGTAGTCGAAGGTTGGAACACCCATTTTCTGGAATGCCAACATGGCGCTTACGTGCTCTGCCATCGACTGCTTGGCCGCTTTAACCACGGCATCGGCATCGGTCTGCGCACGGTCGCGGTACTCTTCCCAACTCCAGCCTTTTGGCAGATAGCCGTTGAGCGGATCATGGGCACTGGTCTGGTCGGTGACCATGTCCGGGCGCACACCACGGCGCACCAACTCAGGCAAAATATCAGCGGCGTTGCCACACAGCGCAATAGAGATCGCCTTGCCTTCAGCGGTGTATTTGTTGATTCGCGCCAGGGCATCATCCAGGTCAGACGCCTGCTCATCGACATAACGGGTTTTCAAGCGAAAATCGATGCGGCTCTGCTGGCATTCGATATTCAGCGAGCAGGCACCGGCCAAGGTTGCGGCCAGGGGTTGGGCACCGCCCATGCCGCCCAGGCCGGCGGTCAGCACCCAGCGTCCGCTCAGGTTGCCGTCGTAGTGCTGACGACCGGCTTCGACGAAGGTTTCATAGGTGCCCTGGACAATGCCTTGCGAGCCAATGTAGATCCAGCTGCCCGCGGTCATCTGGCCGTACATGGCCAAGCCCTTGGCATCGAGCTCGTTGAAGTGCTTCCAGGTCGCCCAGTGCGGTACCAAGTTAGAGTTGGCAAGCAATACACGCGGCGCATTGGCATGGGTTTCAAACACACCAACGGGTTTGCCTGACTGAATCAACAAGGTTTGGTTGTCTTCAAGACGTGTCAGAACTTCCACAATCTTGTCGTAGCATTCCCAGTTGCGCGCCGCACGGCCAATCCCGCCGTAGACCACCAGCTCATTTGGATTCTCAGCCACTTCCGGGTCGAGGTTGTTCATCAGCATGCGCAGCGGCGCTTCGGTCAACCAGCTTTTAGCGGTGAGTTTGTTGCCACGTGCAGCGCGGATTTCAGTGTCACGGAAGAGGCTCATGTCAGGCTCCTGTCAAATAGCGTCGAGGCTTAAATAAGGTTGAATGAATGCGCCAGGTACGCCAGCGGGATGCTGAATACCAGGCTTAAAACAGTGCGCTGCAGCCAGACCACAAGCAGGTCGCGCAAACGCAATGGAATCCGCGTGGCAAGCACGCAGGGAATTGATGCAGAGAGGAACAGCACGCTGCTGACCGAGACGATGGCGACGACAAACTTGACCATCACTTCAGCATCTTTAAGCAGGATTGCCGGGAGGAACATTTCCGCCAGCCCGGAAGCGATAGCACCGGCCACGTGCATCGGATCGCTAACGCCCAGCAGCCAGGTCAGTGGGTAAAACAGCACACCCAACGCATCAAAAATGGGGGTGTATTTGGCCGCCAGTAAGCCGAGCAGGCCCACCGCCAGAATGCTGGGCAGAATCGCCGCGGTCATGCGCAAACCATCAACAAAGGTTTCGCGCAGAGAGACCCACAAAGCAGGCGCTTGGCTGGCTTGGGTCAGGCCGGCATTCCAGGCACTGGCAAAGCGGCTCTCACCGGGCTTCAGCTCTGGTTCGGGCGTGCGCTCACTGGGCAGTTTCGACAGCGGATAAATGCGCGCACTGACTGCCGTCACGCTGAAAGTGACCAGCATTGCGCTCCAGAAGTACAGGTTCCAGCTGCCCATCAAGCCAAGGGTTTTGGCGATGATGACCATAAACGGCGCCGAGACAGTGGAGAAGCCCGTGGCGATAATTGCTGCTTCACGCAGGGTGTAATGACCCTGTTGATACATGCGGTCAGTGATCAGCAAACCCACTGAATAGCTGCCCACAAACGACGCTACCGCATCAATCGCGGATTTACCCGGCGTATGCCAGATCGGCCGCATGACCGGCTGCATCAAGACGCCAATCAATTCGAGCAGACCAAAGCCAATCAGGAATACCAGCGCCAGCGCCCCCAACGGCACAATAAGGGCAAGGCTCAAGACCAGCTTATCGAACAGAAAAGGCAACATGCCCGGCGCATAGAGGGCTTCTGGACCGATGTGCAGCACATAGGCCACACCGATCAACAACCCACAAACCTTGAGCGCACTGAACACCATGGTCGTCAGGTCTTTGCGCCAGCTACCGCTGAGCCAGGGCTGCAGCGCGCCATAGAGCATAAACAACAGCGCAATGCCGATCACCAGCGGCCGGGCACTGGCTTGCAGGGCGCTGGCTGCGTGGTCAAGAAGAATGGTCGAGCGACCGCCAATGGTGAAGGGTACAAAAAAGATCAGCAGACCAATCAGGCTGTAGCCCAACAGGCGCGCCAGAGCCCGAGGTTTTGAAACACCTGCCGTCATGGATAGTTGCTCACTCATGCCAACGCTCCGTGCACGGTGGCTTCACTTCGGGTCGCGACCAGACTCATGGGTAATTCCTCACTGTTGTTTTTGTTGGAGAATCTTTGTGTTGCCGTGCCGGCGGCGTCAGCGAATCAGCCGGTTAAGGTCAGCAGGTGAATCAATCGTGCGGCGACTCGCGCCGTGCGGGTGTCGATATCGTGATTGGGGTTCAACTCAGCAAGATCGATTAGGCGCAACTTGCCGCTATCACGGATCTGTTCGAGCAAGGGCTCCAGCAAGGCCAGCGGAACACCACGCGGAGCCGGTGCGCTCACTCCCGGCGCCTCGCAAGCAGGCAAGACATCGATATCAATGGTCAGGTAAACAACGTCGCAGTCATTGATAAAGCCCTGTACGTCTGCACCGATTGCACTGAGGCTGTCTGGACGGATCTGCCGGTCTTCACGCACCAGCACATCTAACGCCTCGGCCCGCTGAAACAGCGCGCGGGTGTTGCTCGCCCGGCTGACGCCAAGGCAGGCGTAGCGAAATGGCCAATTGCGCTGCGCACATTGCTCGGCAATTTGCGCGAACGGCGTGCCCGACGAGCGGACGAACGCCGGATCACGCAGGTCAAAATGGGCATCGAAATTAATGATGCCGATGCGCGGCGCGGTCTCGCCATCCATATGCTGGGCAATGCCTTGCCAGCTACCAAAAGCCACCTCATGGCCGCCACCTAGAACAATCGGCAGGTGTCCTGCATCGAGCAGTGCCGCCACGTTAGCGCCTAGCCGCGCTTGCGCCGCTTCGAGGTTATCGTCTGCGCATACCACGTCACCGGCATCAAAGGCCGGAGCGTTGCGGTGCCAAGCTAGGTTAGCCAACGCCTTGCGAATGGCTTCAGGCCCAGCCGCTGCCCCCACCCGTCCATGATTGCGGCGCACACCTTCATCACTGGCAAAGCCAATCAATGCCACTCCGGGCTGGACGTTTGCGCTCAGTGACTGGATCTGTTGATGCCAACGCGGGCTGTCTGCTTCAGGGTCGGTGCGTCCGGTCCAGAGTTGCATGCAGTGACGATCAACGGTCATGGGTCAGCGCTCCTGCAAATACCCGCTGACGCAAACGGCCGGGCTGAACGGCATAAGCCAGTTCAGCTGCCTGCTGCACATCCCAGACACAAAGATTGGCGGGCGCGCCAACGGCGATACGCCCGAGATCCCTGCGTCCGATAGCCGTGGCGGCATGAGCGGTCATGCCCGCCAAAGCCTCGCGCGGCGTCATGCGGAACAAGGTGCAGGCCAGATTGAGCATCAGGGTTGGAAAGCAGATTGGCGACGTACCCGGATTGGCATCACTGGCCAAAGCCATCGGTACCCCGTGATCGCGTAATAGCTGAATGGGCGGGAGTTGGGTTTCACGCAAGGTATGAAAGGCACCCGGCAACAGCGTTGCAACCGTACCTGCTGCGGCCATTGCCTTTACCCCGGCCTCATCAAGAAACTCAATGTGATCGGCCGAAAGTCCACTGTAGCGTGCAGCCAGGGCGCTAGCGCCCTGATTCGATAACTGTTCAGCATGTACTTTAATCGCCAGGCCGTGGGCCTGGGCGGCGATAAACACCCGCTCGGTCTGCGCCGGGCTGAAGGCAATGTTTTCACAAAACACGTCCACCGCATCGACCAAGCCTTCGCTGACCGCCGCTGGAATCATCTGCTCGCAGACCAGGCTGATATAGCCGTCGCTGTCATCGGCATATTCGGGCGGCAACGCATGGGCGCCGAGCAATGTCGTGGTGATATGAACCGGAAGTTGCTCAGCCAGACGCCGGGCGACGCGCAGCATCTTCAGCTCATCGACGACGGTTAACCCGTAACCCGATTTGATCTCAACACTGGTGACGCCGTCATCCATCAGCGCCTGCAAACGCGGCAGCGCTTGCGCCAGCAATTGATCTTCGCTGGCAGCACGGACGGCGCGAACCGAGCTGATGATGCCACCGCCCGCGCGGGCGATTTCGGCATAACTGGCGCCCTCAAGACGCAGCTCAAATTCGGCGGCGCGATTACCCGCATACACCAGGTGCGTGTGGCAATCGACCAACCCTGGCGTCATGACGCCGCCACGCCCAACCTCAATGGCACCCTGAGCGTCCTGTACAGCAAAACTGGACTCAGGCCACACACCCGCAACCACGTCACCTTTGACCAAAACAGCCATAGGTTCGGGTAGCGCTTGTAGACCATCGAAAACACTGACATCACGCCAAAGCTTGGCTGTGTGGCTGGACAACGGCATTGGATTGCTCCCTGGCTCTTATTCTTTAGCTGTTTCAACTTTGATAACTGCTTATGTATATACATTATGATCGATCGCCCAGCAGGTCAAGCCCCTCCCGGTCGATCTTGTCAGGGGCAATGTGCCACGCAAGTTGCCTATTCATTCGGCCAAAACCCCTTGATACTGCCTTATAAACAGTGTTGAATCACTGTTCAGCGCTGCTGCTTATTCCTTAAGTGGCCAGAACGATTAGCCCTCAGAATAAAATTTTCTAACTAGTCGATCGTCAACTTATTTGTATATACATTAAAAGGATTGGCTTTAATGAGCATCCGCGGAATCGACCTCGCCAGCGCCAAGCAGATGCCGTGGAAAAACGGCTCGGGCAGCACTGCCGAACTGGCCATCGCACCGCCAGGCGCGACCCTTGAAGATTTTGCCTGGCGTATCAGCAGCGCCAAGGTTGGCAGTAATGGCAGCTTTTCCAGTTTTGGCGGGCTGGATCGCAGCCTGGTCATATTGAGTGGCGCAGGCTTAACGCTGCACACCCAAGGCTCGGCCCCGCGGGCGCTGACACCCAGCTCTCAGCCTTGGGCGTTTCAAGGTGAGGCAACGGTGTATGCCGAGCTGATAGATGGCGAAGTGACTGACTTCAATGTAATCAGCCGCCGCGCGGACTGGACGCATCACTTGGCGGTGCTGGATATCGCTGCCAATCAGCGCTTGGACGCCGCAGAACAAACAACGGTATTGATGCTCTATTGCCACTCTGGCGGCCCGCTAACCTGCCAGATGCCGCTTGGCGAACCCTATGCATTAGCCCCAGGGCAAGGGTTGTTGCTGGATGAAGCAGATGCCAAGCAAACCATCAGGCTTAACGCGCAAACACCTGGCCAGCTGCTGGTAGCACGCCTAAAACATCACACGAGCTAACGCTGACATCGCCTAAAAACACCGTAACAGAGGTTCGCCTTAGGTTTCGAACGGCTTAAACAACGGCAACTGAATAGCGCCGCCGTGGCTTTTATTAGTTTAGAGAAATCAAAACTAATTATTTGGCAAACGCTATTCTTTCGCGCAGCAATCGCTCCCCATAATCGAGACAAATCTGCCCCCCCTCCGGGATGCAGCGGACTAGCCCTGTAGAGGCTGGCCAGATGAAAACCTTTGACTGCCAAATGCTGCGTTCGCGTAGCAACACTATAAAAAACGGCGCAGGCATGCCTAACGGTGCCCGTTGCCACGCGTTTCAAAGGACCCGTTATGTACCCTCATTACAGTGCTTCATCTACGCCTTTAAGTTTCCTTGACCACGCTGGCATCCACCTGCGCTAAGGCCCGTACCTGCTGATCACCAAGCCTAAGGCTTGCGCTCGGCAGAGACCCGCTCATTCGGGGACTTAATCTATGCAGCTCGAACTGTTTCGCACCCTATGGGGTTATCCCGGTAGCAAAGCTCAGGCCTATGCTGAGCTAAAAGCCGCTGGCTTTGATGGCATGGAAGCGCGTTTGCCGCTGGATGCCACCGAGCGCAAGGCCTTCGCCGGTTTTCTCAGCGCCGAGCAACTGGCGTATATCTGCATCGTATTCACCGCTTACGATGTGCTACCCGATCAATCAGCGACACCGGCCATGCACCTCGAAGACTTGGCGCGCAAGCTGGATTTAGCCAGCGAATTGCAGCCACGCTTCGTCAATGTATTGGCCGGCAATGATCGCTGGTCGCTGGCGCAACAGGTCGACTTCTTCGGTGGTGCGATGGACGTCGCCAGACGTAATGGCCTGCTCTGCAGCTTCGAGACACACCGCGCCCGCTCCCTGTTTAATCCATGGGTCACCCTTGATGTGATCCGGCAATTGCCAGAGATGCGCTTCACCAGTGACATCAGCCACTGGGTGGTGACCTGCGAGCGCCTGCTCGATGACCCAGCCGACGACCTCAGCGCCTTTGTTCAGCGCGTGCATCACATACAGGCACGCGTCGGTTACGACCAAGGCCCGCAAGTGCCGCACCCAGCCGCACCTGAATACGCTGCTGCACTGGCGTTTCATCAATCGCACTGGGAAGCCATTTGGCAATCGCAGCAAGCCCGTGGTTATCAGGTCAGCACCATGACCCCTGAGTTTGGCCCGGACGGTTATTTGCATCATTTGCCTTTTACCAATGTGCCAGTGGCTGATCTGTGGTCACTCAACCGCTGGATTGGCGACACCGAACGCCAGCACTTCAACCGTATATTTGCCTGAGCCGGAGCGCCCAATGCACTCACCTGAAACCCAAGCCAAACCCCGTGATGCCTTTACCTCGATTCCGGTTGTCGATATCGCCGGGCTGTTCAGCACTGATATCGACCAACGCCTGCGAGTGGCTCAAGAATTAGGCAAGGCAGCACGTGAAGTCGGTTTTTTGTATATCCGTAACCACGGCATCTGCGCCGAGCGCATCGACGGCTTGAGACGGGCTGCACGCGATTATTTTGCCCAGCCGATGGACACCAAGATGGGCCATTACATCGGCGTTTCAGAAAGCCATAAAGGCTACGTGCCCGAAGGCGAGGAGGTCTACTCGCAAGGAAAGCCTGACCACAAGGAAGCCTTTGATATCGGCTTTGAGGTTCCCCGTGACGACCCGCTCTTCACCGCAGGCACACCGCTGCTTGGGCCGAATCACTGGCCACAGCTGGCAGGCTTTCAGACCTCGGTGGAAAACTACTACCGTGATGTATTCGCTCTGGGCCGTGTGCTGTTCCAAGGCTTTGCCCTTGCTTTGGGCCTTGAAGAAAACTACTTCGATGCCCTCGTCACACGTCCGCCATCCAAACTGCGCCTGATTCACTACCCGTTCGACGGCGAAGCCCAAGACGCCCCAGGCATTGGGGCGCATACCGATTATGAGTGCTTCACCATTCTCCTGGCCGACAAACCCGGCCTTGAGGTGATGAACGAGTTAGGTGAGTGGATTGACGCACCACCGGTTGACGACGCTTTTGTGGTCAACATTGGCGACATGCTCGAAGTGATGACTGCTGGTGCATTTGTTGCCACGGCGCACCGAGTTCGTACAGTGCGCGAGGAGCGTTATTCGTTCCCCCTGTTTTACGCCTGCGATTTCCACACCCAAATCCGCCCGCTGCCGCAATTCGCCAGCGCTGATCAGTCTTATCAGCCGATCGCCATTGGCGAGCACATGTGGGCCCAAGCTTTGCAAACCTATCAATATCTACGCCAGCGCGTGGCTGACGGCACGTTAAGCCTGCCGGATCAGGCGCGCAAACCTTCAAGTTTTGGCCATTTAAAAAACCAGACGCAGCCTTCTTAAGCTGCGCCCCTCTGACACGCACTTAATTAATAACAACTGGGAGCACACCATGAAATTAGCCAACACCCTACGCTTGACGGGTCTGACCGCCGCACTGGTTGCATCTGGTCTGTGCCACGCGGACGTAACCACCACCACGCCGGGCCAATTCAAGGTCGGCATGGATATCACCTACCCGCCCTTCGAATCCTATGACGGCGACAAAGTTGTCGGCTCCGACCCTGACCTATCAGCCGCACTGGCCAAACAACTCAATCTTGAGGTCGCCTACGTCAATACCAAATTCTCCGGCTTGATCCTTGGGCTTAACGCCAAACATTACGATGCGGTTATCTCGGGCATGTACATCACTGCAGAGCGCACGAAGCAGGCGATGGCGATTCCCTACGCACAAACCGGCGCATCGATCATGGTCAAGGCCGGCAGCGAGGCTCAACCCAAAACCGAACAAGATCTGTGCGGCATGAAAGTTGGCCTGCAACAAGGCACCAACTGGGTCAAACAGCTGCAAGAGCTCTCCGAGAGCTACTGCACAACCAATGGCAAAGAGCCGATTGCCGTCAGCGAATATCCTTCTGCACCGGAAGCCACCCAAGCCATGCTCTCTGGCCACATTCAGGCCCAGATTGAAATCGCCGGCGCTGCCAAGCAAATCGCTGAGCGCTCCAAGCAGCGCGTAGAAATCAGCAGCCCGGGGCTGATCTACAAGCAAACCCTGGGTATCTATGTACAAAAAGATAATCAGGCCCTGCTCGATGCTCTCGCCAAAGCCCTGGAAGCGACCAAAGCCAACGGCGAATACACCGCCATGCTTGAGAAATACAGCCTAGAAGCACCGGCCGCCAACTGAGTTCTGGCCAGCGGTTGTAGCGCTGGCCGCATATGGCCCTGGGCCTGAGTTCAGGGCCAATGGAGATACCCATGCAATATGATTGGTCGTATTTTTTCTCGTTATTCTCAATGACGAGCTTCTGGAAAGCCTGCATCACCGTGATCGAACTCAGCACCCTCGCGTGGCTGATTGGCATGGTGCTCGGTTTCTTTCTGGCCTCAGCCAAACTCTCGACCAAAGCGTATCTGCGCATTCCCGTGGGCATCTACATCTGGTTTTTTCGCAGCGTACCGTTACTGGTGCTGGTGGTTTTCGTATACAACCTGCCGCAGTTGATCCCCGCGACAGGCAGCGTACTGTCTAACCCGTTTCTAGCTGGGCTCTTTGCCCTGGTGCTGACCGAAGCGGCCTACATGGCCGAGATCCATCGTGGCGGCCTGATTTCTGTGGCCAAAGGTCAAAAAGAAGCGGGACGCGCCCTGGCGATTGGCGGCGTGAGCATTCAACGGTTGATTGTGATTCCACAGGCGTTTCGCATCTCTCTGCCAACCCTGATCAATGAATACATCACCGTGGTTAAGCTGACCTCACTGGTCTCGGTCATCTCCCTGACTGAGCTGCTGATGGTCGGCCAGCGCCTGTATGCACAAAATTTCCTGGTCATGGAAACTCTGTCGGCGGTGGCGGTGTATTACGTCATGATCGTCACCGTATTTGGCTTTTTATTGCAGTACCTGGAGCGCAAGCTCGACCTTAATCTGCGCACACCGCAAACCTTGAGCGATCAGGCGCTGGAAAAACTGCGCAGCGTGGTCAGTACCGTCAGCAATAAATCCCGCGCCCAACAAGGTCCAGGAGCAGCGCCAGCACTGCAACTCAAAAAAATCCACAAAAGCTATGGCCAGCATGAAGTGCTAAAAGGCATCGACCTCAACATTGCCAGCGGTGAAGTGATTTCAATCATTGGCCCATCCGGTTCAGGCAAGACCTCGCTGATCCGCACCATCAACGGCCTTGAATCCATCGATCAGGGCGAGATAGTTTTGTTCGGCCACGACTTTATCACCGCCAAGGACCACCCCAACAACCTGCGCATGCGCAAAGGCGTGCAGCACATCGGCATGGTGTTTCAGAACTTCAACCTGTTCCCGCACCGCACCATTGTTGACAACATCACCATGGCCCCACGCTTTCACGGCAAGGTCGACCGCAGCGAAGCCGAAGCGCAGGCCTATGCCTTGCTCGATAAAGTTGGCTTGCTGGCGCACGCGCACAAGTACCCCCATCAACTGTCTGGCGGCCAGCAGCAGCGCGTAGCCATTGCCCGCGCGCTGGCCATGAACCCGGACATCATGCTCTTCGACGAACCGACCTCTGCCCTTGATCCGGAACTGGTCGGCGAAGTGCTCAAGGTTATCCGTGATCTGGCAAGCGAAGGCATGACCATGGTCATCGTTACCCACGAGATGGAGTTTGCCTTGTCGATCTCTGACCGGGTGATTCTCATGGAAAACGGCGTGATCCAGGCCGATGCAAGCCCTTGCGACATCCGCAAAGACAATGCCGGCGAACGCATCAAGCAGTTTATGGGGGTTGAGGCCGCGCAAGCAGAGCGCGAACTGGTAAGCGCCTAGGCGGCATACCAGCGTTTTATCCGAGCACAAAAAAATCCCGGAGCGCCCGGGATTTTTTGTGTCTGTTTGCCGCTAGATTCCACTTTTGACCTTGCTCCAAATCCGCGTACGCAGGCGGTCAATCTTCAGCGGCATTGCTTCCAGGGTCTCGTTGCTGTCATAGACGTCATAGTGATTGCCAATGCCCGTGGCCTTTTGGAAGCTTGTCATGGTGTCGGGAGCTATGTACTCAGACCAATTGTAGATACGCACAGCCTCGGTAGCCTGACAGGTTGAAGCCAGCAACAGCATGGGGATGAGTTTCTTGAGCATGACGCTTTTACCTCTGGTTTTTGTTGTTATCAGTCTGTTAAAAAATCAGCACATAGCTTTTGCGCAAGGTTTCCTGGATGTCCCAGATGCCCATTGAATTGGCCGGAAGCAAAATTGCATCACCTGCTTCGATCAGCACAGGTTCGCCGCCGTCCGGGGTGAAGGTGGCGCGCCCGGCGATAAAATGACAAAACTCCTGCTGCTCAATCTGCCGCCGCCAGCGCCCTGGGCTGCACTCCCAAACACCGGTTTCAACGCCGTCTGCGCGCTCAACACTGTGCGTTGAAGCAATCGCTATGGGTTCGCCAAGTGGCACCGCAACGGGGTTGGATTCATCCAGTTGCAGGGTGGCGGTCTGTTTAAATTGAGTGATGCTCATTGTTGTGCTCCTGGTTTAAATTGTTCTGCCGATGGCCAACGCGCTCAGCGCATCAGTCCTTCCATAAAACCAGCCAAATGCTGGGCAAGCTGACGACGCCAAGGCGCAGTTGCCGGGTTGGCTAGCACTTTGTCTTCGTGGGTAAAGCTTTTGATAATGGCGTTGTAGCCGAGCCAGCGGCAGGGTTCAGGCTCCCAGCAGGACAAGCTGCGCAGCGGTGTATCACCGAGCACCCAAGGTTGCTGAGTCAACAGGTTGTCTTGACCGAGAATCAGCGCGGCCAACGTCCGACCGCCAAGGTTGCTGGCGCCGACACCTTCGCCGCCGTAGCCGCCCGACAGGGCAATACCGGCCTTGCGGTCGATCAACATATGCGGATGAAAACGTCGGGCTACGCCGAGATTTCCGCCCCACGAATGGCTCAAACGCACATTACGCAACTGCGGGAACAACTCACCAAACAGATACCGGCGCAGCGCGAGTTCATTCCCGTTCAGGTTGAAATCGCTGCGAAGACGTCCCCCAAACTGATAACCGCCGCGGGCACCAAATACCAGGCGATCATCTGCGCTGCGCTGCCCATAGGTGACCTGCTTACTGTTCTCGCTAAATGCCTGGCCGCGCTCCAAGCCGATTTGCGCCCAGGTATCGGCAGTAAGCGGCTCGGTAGCGACAATCAAACTTTGCACCGGCAACTGATAACGACCCAGTGGCGGTAGTGAACCGGCATAACCTTCAACCGCCGGCACCAACCAGTCCGCCTTTACCGAGCCTTGTGCCGTGCTTAACCGCCCCTTGTCCCAGTGGGTAACGCGGCTCTGCTCGAAGATCTTCACACCCATGCGCTCGACACACTCAGCCAAGCCCCGGGCTAGGCGCGCCGGTTGAATAGTCGCGCAGTGGGGGCTGAACAAAGCGCCGTACGGATTAGCAATACGCAACTGTCCGGCCAATTCAGAGGGGGTCAGCCAGCGGTAATCCTCTTCGCCCATGCCTTGCGCTCGAGCGCTCTGCAGTTGCGCACGCAGGGCAACCTCCTGCTCGGGATAACGCGCGGCGCAATACAGCACGCCGCCCTTGCGGTAATCACAGTTGATCGATTCGCGCGCTAACACCTCAGCGACTTCATCCGGTATGCCGTGCAGCAAGGAACGTGAGGCCTGACGCGCCTCAAGCGAGAGCCCGGCAAGCAGCCGATCACTGCCGAGCAAATCACCAATCAGCCAACCACCATTACGACCCGAGGCGCCAAAACCTGCGGTCTCGGCCTCGACAATCACGATCTCAAGTTGCGGCGCTTGGCGCTTGAGGTAATAGGCGGTCCACAGTCCGGTGTAACCGGCACCAATGATGGCGACATCCGCTTGAATGTCCTCACCCAGCGCCGGGCGGGCACGCAAGGGGTCTTCCAGTTGGTCCATCCACAGACTGATGTTGCGCCAGTTACTCACGGCGATGCTCCGCTCACAATTGAAGTTGAGCGCAGACTATTAACTCGACCTGTAATTTGTCTTGCGTGCGGGCACGCAAGGAAAAAATGGTGGCCGTTGCAGGGTGCGTCAACGCGAAGCTTGGCCACTATTATTCGCGCATAAAAAAACCGGTCGCTGAGCCGCGACCGGTTTTTAATTCACGCCAGTAAAGTCTTACTGCGCGAGCTTCTTGTGACGCACACGATGCGGCTGAGCAGCTGCTTCGCCAAGGCGCTTCTTACGATCAGCTTCATATTCAGTGTAGTTACCTTCGAAGAACTCAATGTGCGAGTCGTCTTCGTACGCCAGAATATGTGTGGCCACGCGGTCAAGGAACCAGCGATCGTGCGAGATCACAATGGCGGCGCCAGGGAAATCGAGCAATGCTTCTTCCAAAGAACGCAGGGTTTCTACGTCGAGGTCGTTTGATGGCTCATCGAGCAGCAAGACATTAGCGCCCTCTTTCAAGGTCAGGGCCAAATGCAGCCGGCCACGCTCACCACCGGAAAGGTCTTTAACGAACTTCTGCTGATCACCGCCTTTGAAGTTGAAGCGACCGACATAGGTACGCGACGGCACTTCATAATTGCCAATCTTGATCATGTCGGAGCCATTGGACACGGCTTCCCACACAGTCTTGCTGCCATCCAGGTCTTCGCGGCTCTGGTCAACACAGGCCATCTGCACGGTCTCGCCAATTTCGATGCTGCCTGAATCTGGCTGCTCTTTGCCCATCAACATACGGAACAGAGTCGACTTACCGGCACCGTTACCACCGATCACACCGACGATGGCGCCTTTGGGCATGCTGAACGACAGGTTGTCGATCAAGGCGCGGTCGCCGTAGCCTTTGCTGACGTTAACGAAGTCGATCACTTTGTCGCCCAGACGCGAGCCCGCCGGGATGTAGATCTCGTTGGTTTCGCTGCGCTTCTGAAATTCTTGCGACTGCATTTCTTCGAAACGCTGCAAACGTGCCTTGGATTTCGACTGACGGGCTTTAGCGCCTTTGCGCACCCACTCCAGCTCGTCCTTCATGGCTTTTTCGTGGGCCGACTGCTGCTTGGACTCCTGGGCCAAACGGTCCGACTTGGCTTCAAGCCAACCCGAATAGTTGCCTTCGTACGGAATACCCGCGCCACGGTCGAGTTCGAGAATCCAACCGGCGACATTGTCCAGGAAATAACGGTCGTGGGTAATCGCAACCACGGTACCCGGGAAGTCGTGCAGGAAGTGCTCAAGCCACGCCACCGAATCGGCATCAAGGTGGTTGGTTGGTTCATCAAGCAGCAGCATGTCAGGTGCAGACAGCAACAAGCGGCACAGGGCTACACGGCGCTTCTCACCACCGGACAGGTGCTCAACCTTGGCATCCCAGGCTGGCAGACGCAGCGCATCGGCGGCGACTTCAAGCTGACGCTCAAGATTGTGACCGTCGGAGGTTTGCAGGATGGCTTCAAGTTTGGCTTGTTCGGCTGCCAACTTGTCGAAGTCGGCATCGGGTTCAGCATAGGCGGCATAGACTTCATCCAGGCGCGCTTGCGCATTCTTGATGACGCTAACGGCCTCTTCAACCACTTCTCGAACGGTTTTGCTTGGGTCCAACACAGGTTCCTGCGGCAGGTAACCCACATTCAACTCAGGCATTGGGCGCGCTTCGCCGTCAAACTCGGTATCAACGCCTGCCATGATTTTCAGCAGCGTGGACTTACCCGAACCATTGAGGCCGAGCACGCCGATTTTGGCGCCTGGAAAGAACGACAGCGAAATATTTTTGAGAATTTCCCGCTTCGGCGGCACAACTTTGCTCAGCCGATGCATGGTATAGACGTATTGGGCCATGGATAACCTTGATACTTAGACTAGAAACTGGGACACGGGCATGTCGCCTTACGGGCAGAGCACTGCGATAGGCTCGCTGCGACTACTGGCTCCGTGAGTATTGAGAACGCATAACGATTCCGACGACCGGCTTTAAATACCTTGCAAATAGCTGTGGATGCCAATTTACCTAAGCAAATAAAGGCTTCAAGCTATTCTAGCTGGCTTAAACCGTTACACAGAGAATCTGTTTACAGGTTCTTCGAGCATGATTTGCTCGCGCGTGAGTGGCAAAGCTACCGGAATGCGGGCTGTAGGGCAAATTACACTCGCCGAACGGGCTGGCACTTTGCCACAATTGTGGCATTCTTGCGTGCCGCGCACGCGAATAAACTGTTTGCTACGTACAAACACTCGTAACATCCAGCACCATCTGCAGTTGCAAGGTCCAAAAACAAGTGCCATCTACCGCCCCATCAAAGACGCCGCCCCACTCGCCTGAGCCTCAAGCCACGCCTATGCGTAGCTCGCTTAAGCGTAGCCTGGTGGTTTTGGTATTGGTGATGTTGGCGTTGCTGCTATGGCAGTTGATGCTCGAGTCGCGCAACCTGCAGCAGACTCAACGGCAAATGGGCCTGGTATTCAGCAGCCAGTTGGCCAACACCCTGAGCATGAATTTGTCGATCAAGGCGCAGTCCGCTCAAGCCTTATTGCGCGCAAAAAACCTGCGCAACGACGCCCCCGAAAACGCGCAGAGCCTGGTCGAGACCCTGGCCGGTATTTATCCGGCCATCGAAAGCATTGCCCGACTGTCTGCTGACGGTGCGATCAGTGCCGATAGCGCAGCGAGCGCAACAGATGCGCGATTTATTGCGAGCTTGGTCAGCCGCAATCCTGGGGCGCCATACCATTATGCGTTCACCGCGGAACCGAACGGGCGTTTTTACCTGTTATTGAGTGAGCGCAGCGGTTATTGGCTCCTGCGTTTCAGCAGCAATGCCATCGCCAGTTGGCTACATGATCAGCCGCTCAATGCTTACCAGTGGTTGCTGGAAGACCGGCTCACCCAGCGCGCCATTGTGGGCCCACACAGTAAGGCCGAGACCACCAAAAGGCTGTTCCCACCGGTAACCGCAACTGACTTGGCACAAACTATCCAGACCCTGGCCATCGACAATAGCGACTGGCAATTGCGCGCCCTGTTCAACGAAGATTTGGTCCGGGCTCAGCAACTGCCGACTCTTGCCGGTAAGTTTCTGTTGTTTATTCTGTGCTCGATCCTGACGCTGGTCGCGCTGTATCGGCTACTACTCGACCAGAGCCAGCTGCACCGGGCAAACGCCGAGTCCAAGCGTTCTTTGCGCCAGGCAGCCAGTGCCCTTGGCGCCATTGAAGAGCGGGTATTGGTGACCGATAGCCAAGGCTATATCGAGTATTTAAACCCGCAAGCTGAAAGCCTGTTTGGGCTAGGTGATAAGGCCCGCGGCCGACACATTTTTGAAGTGCTGCCGCAATTGGACCCACTATTGCTGCAGGGCAGCGCGTTCAGCAATGAAGTCAGCCCGGAACCCCTTGAGATTGACGTCAAAGGCAGCAAGCGCCTATTCGACATCAACCGCAGCAATCTCAGCGACGGCGAACACAGCAACGGTTACGCCTGGGTACTGCGTGACGTCACCGATGAACAGCACGCCACTCACGTATTGCTCAATGCTCGTCGCCGCTATCAGGACATCTTCGACGGCACCGGCACCGCGCTCTGTGTACTCGACCTTTCTGCACTGGCGCAGTACCTCCATGACCAACAAGTAACCTCACCTGCGCAGCTCAGCCAATGGCTGCTGGAGAACCCCGAACAACTTAAGCAACTACCGCAATTGATGCGCGTTAGCGAAACCAACCACGTCGCCCTACGCCTGCTGAAGGTCAATTCGCCACGCGAGGCGTGGGAGCTGCTGTTCAATCACGGGGAGTTGAACCTCAACGACTATCGCGGCGAATTGCTGGGCGCCCTACTGACTGGCAAAACCCAGTTTGATCAAGAGGTCAGCCTGCTCACGGCGGATGATCGGGAACGTCACCTGTGGTTGCAGATAAACCTGCCCGAGGACAATGACGACCTGAACTCGGTCACCCTGAGCATTACCGACATCACCAGCCGCAAGCATACCGAGCTGTCATTGATTGAACGCGAGCGTTTCTGGTCTAGCGTGGTGCAGGCCGTCCCTGACACGCTTTACGTACACGATTTGAGCAATAAGTCGGTGCTTTTCAGCAATCACCATCTGGGCTTGCAGCTCGGCTACAGCAGTGAAGAACTTAAAGCCTTTGGCGAGCAGTTCTGGGAGCGCCTGCTGCACCCGGACGATGCTGACTACTATCAGCGAGTCCGCAGCCTGCAGCACGTTGTTGGCAACGGCATACTGCTGGAGTCCCAGTTGCGCTGGCGCCACCGCAATGGCAACTGGCTTTGGTTCAGCATCCGCGAGCAGGCCCTATCGCGCAATGCTGCCGGTCATGTTGATCGGCTGATTGGCGTGGCCAAAGATATTTCCGAACAAATTGAGCACAGTGAATCGCTGCGCGACAGTGAGCAGCGCTATCGACTGCTGGCGGAAAGCACTTCAGATGTCATTTATTCAACGGATAACACCCTGCAAGTTGACTACATCAGCCCATCGATCAAGACCCTGCTAGGGTATGAGCCTGAGGAGGCAAAAGCCCGGGGCTTGTTCAGCCTCGCCGCCAAGCCTGCGCAGTTGAAGGAGCTGCAAGAAATCGTCGATGAATTGCGCGCCGCCCTGGGCGATCCACTGCGCATGACTGAATTGACGGACAAACTTCAGCCACGTCTGTTTATGTTTGACTGTTTGCGCAGCGATGAGCGCAAAGTCCCGATGGAGCTGCGACTAGTCGCCATGTGGGACGAGAACAATCGATTCAAAGGCCTTCATGGTGTGGCGCGCGACATCACCCAGCATCGCCGCATAGAGAACGAGCTGCGCATGGCAGCAACGGTCTTCGAACACTCAACAGCCGCCATTCTGGTAACAGATCCCGCTGGCTATATCGTGCAAACCAACGAAGCATTCAGCCACGTCACGGGCTATAGCTCAGAGCAAGTGATTGACCAGCTGCCAAGCCGATTAACCGCTGACCGGCAACAGGCCAATCAACTGAACTTCATTCTCGCGCAGCTCAATCAGCGCGGCAGCTGGGAGGGCGAAGTGTGGCTGAAACGTCGCGACGGGGAAAACTTCCCGGCGTGGGTAGGCATTACCGCCGTACAGGATGATGAAGGCGACCTGGTCAGCTACGTCTGCTTCTTCAGCGACATCAGTGAACGTAAAGCCAGCGAACAACGCATCCACCGCCTGGCTTACTACGACCCGCTTACCCTGTTGCCGAATCGGACCTTGTTTCAAGATCGCCTGCACACCTCATTGCACCAAGCCGAGCGTCAAGGTGAGTGGGTGGTATTGATGTTCCTTGACCTTGACCGTTTCAAACCGATCAACGACTCCCTTGGCCACGCGGCTGGCGACCGCATGCTCAAAGACGTTGCAACCCGTCTGGCGGCCTGCGTGAATGACGACGACACCGTCGCGCGCATGGGCGGCGATGAGTTCACCCTGCTGCTGAAATCGCACCCCAGCCGCAACAATGCATTGAACCGGGCAATCCACGTTGCCGAGCAGATCCTTGCCAGTCTGGCTCAGGCATTTGTGCTCGAAGGCCGTGAGTTCTTCGTAACGGCCAGCATCGGCATCGCCCTGAGTCCGCAAGACGGCAAAGAACTCAGTCAACTGATGAAAAACGCCGACACGGCGATGTACCACGCCAAGGAACGTGGCAAGAACAATTTCCAGTTCTACCAGAGCGATATGAATGCCAGAGCGCTAGAGCGCATTGAACTGGAAAGCGACCTGCGCCATGCGCTTGAGCAAGGTGAACTGGTGTTGTTCTACCAACCGCAGTTCGCCTGCAACGGTCAACGTCTGACCGGCGTTGAGGCCCTGCTGCGCTGGCAGCACCCTAAACGTGGCTTGGTCTCGCCGGTTGAGTTTATTCCAGTGCTGGAAGAGCTTGGCCTGGTGGTCGATGTGGGTGACTGGGTTATTGCCCAAGCCTGTCGTCAGCTCAGAGCATGGCAAGATGACGATATGCGCATCCCGAAAATTTCGGTCAACCTGTCAGCGCGCCAGTTCGCCGACGGCGAACTCGACAAACGCATCACCCGAATTCTCAATGAGACGGGAATCGATGCAGGATGCCTTGAGCTCGAACTCACCGAAAGCATCCTGATGAATGATGTGGCAAATGCCCTGCGCACCCTGACAAGTCTCAAACGTCTTGGCTTAAGCATTGCGATTGACGACTTTGGCACCGGTTACTCGTCCCTCAACTACCTCAAGCAATTCCCAATCGATGTGCTGAAAATTGACCGCAGCTTCGTCGATGGCTTGCCTCAAGGTGAGCAAGATGCGCAGATAGCCAGAGCCATCATCGCCATGGCCCACAGTTTGAATCTGGCGGTGATTGCCGAGGGCGTTGAAACCCAAGCCCAACTTGATTTCTTACGCCAGTACAACTGCGACGAAATCCAGGGTTTCCTGCTCGGCAAACCAATGCCCGCTCACCAACTAAGGGCCCAGTTCAGTGGCGCAGCCCTGTTTATGCTGAGCTGACATGAGCCCCACTTGTCAGGCACATGACCGCCATTCATACCCGCACTCGTGCAGTATGGGGTAGAATCCGCACCCTATTTCTTCAGCCCAGCTGTTTTCTCAGGGGATTGCCATGTTCAGCCGTGATTTGAATCTTGCCCGTTTTGACGCCGAATTGTTTGCCGCGATGGAGCAAGAAGCCCAACGCCAGGAAGAACACATCGAACTGATCGCCTCGGAAAACTACACCAGCCCAGCGGTGATGGAAGCCCAAGGCTCGGTGCTGACCAACAAGTATGCTGAAGGCTATCCGGGCAAGCGCTACTACGGCGGCTGCGAATACGTTGATATCGTTGAGCAGGTCGCCATTGACCGCGCCAAAGAGCTGTTCGGTGCTGACTATGCCAACGTCCAGCCGCACTCCGGCTCGCAAGCAAACAGCGCAGTCTACATGGCCTTGCTCAATGCTGGCGACACCGTCCTGGGCATGAGCCTGGCCCACGGTGGTCACCTGACTCACGGCGCCAGCGTCAGCTTCTCGGGCAAGATCTACAATGCTGTGCAGTACGGCATCAACGACGACGGCCTGATCGATTACGATGAAGTGGAACGCCTGGCCGTTGAACACAAGCCCAAAATGATCATCGCCGGTTTCTCTGCCTACTCGCAGATTCTCGACTTCCCACGTTTCCGCGCAATCGCTGACAAAGTCGGTGCTTACCTGTTTGTCGACATGGCCCACGTAGCTGGCCTGGTTGCCGCCGGCGTATACCCGAACCCAGTGCCATTCGCTGACGTTGTCACTACCACGACCCACAAAACCCTGCGCGGTCCACGTGGCGGCTTGATTCTGGCGCGCAAGAACGAAGAGCTGGAAAAGAAATTCAACTCAGCGGTATTCCCGGGCGGCCAAGGTGGCCCACTGGAGCACGTCATTGCAGCCAAGGCCGTTTGCTTCAAAGAAGCCTTGCTGCCTGAGTTCAAGACTTACCAACAGCAAGTCATCAAAAACGCCCAGACCATGGCCAGCGTGTTTATGGAAAACGGCTATGACGTGGTGTCTGGCGGGACTGAGAACCACTTGTTCCTGCTGAGCCTGATCAAGCAAGACATCACCGGCAAAGAAGCCGATGCTGCACTGGGCCGTGCGTTTATCACCGTCAACAAAAACTCGGTGCCAAACGACCCACGCTCACCTTTCGTTACTTCAGGTCTGCGTATCGGCACACCTGCGGTGACCACTCGTGGCTTCAAGGAAGATGAGTGCCGTCAGCTGGCTGGCTGGATCTGTGAAATCCTCGCCAACATTGGCGATGACGCGGTTGAGAGCAGTGTCCGTGAACAGGTCAAAGCCCTGTGCGCGCGCTTCCCGGTCTATGGTGCGTAACCCGTCGTAAACTGCTTAACGAAAAAGCCCGCCAAATTGGCGGGCTTTTTTGTGGCCGGTATTGGTTACGCCGGTGTTTTAGCGTAGACAGCCAGTTTGCTATCGCGACTCATGACATCCATGGTGGAAGCCAGAACTTGCTCGCTGGTGACGTCTGCAGAAGAGAAGATCGTGTTGAAGTTCTCGTGCGTGACCTTGGCAAACTGCGCGCGGTCACTTGCCGGAATGCCGAGCAGTACAGCGTAGGCATCAAGTGCCTCACCCTGACCTTGGGCCATATCTTCTGCAATCGAGTCGAGCATGCCGTTCATGGCCAGCATTGAGCGCCCACCATAGGTGAGCTTGCCGCTGGTGCTACAGCCGTTCGTACCGGAGGTCATACCAAAGGTGGCATTACCTGAAGTACCGTTGGTTGTACTGGCCAGAAAGTGTGGTGCGAGGCCACGTTGACCATCAAAAAGCATGTTACCCCAACCGCATGCCGGGCCGCCTGGCGCTTCGGCGTAAGCCCCAACGCTGGCAACAGTCAACAAACCGAAAATCAAGCCTTTGCTCAGCAATCGCTTTTCCATTTTTCTTGTGCTCCACCAAAATATAATTATAAAGCTGCACTAGCAGCTTTGGTGAAACTTGCAAAACTGTCAAATATGCCGCGTCGTCCAGCGCCGAAACTGCAAACAGCCGTTGACGTTTCGCCCAATGTTTTAAGGGGTTTGCTCGAAAAACAAAGCTCAAAATATTTTTCTCACGAAACAAACATCTTCCCCCGCCTGGCTTGGCTATAGTGTGAGAACGCCAATCAGGAGTCGATTATGAGTGATACAAACTCGGAGCGTAGACGCTTTCAGCGAATTGCCTTTGACGCACCCACCGAAATATCCCAGGGCACCCAGCGCTGGGAGGTAATACTGCATGATGTCTCGCTTAAAGGCTTGATGGTTGAACGCCCCGCAGACTGGCAGGCAGATCCACAGCAGCTGTTTGATGTGCAGATCAGCCTCAGCGATGTCGCCAAGGTGCGCATGGAGGTCACCCAGACGCGCGATGATGCAGGCTTACTGGGTTTTGCCTGCGAGCACATCGACCTCGAATCGATAAGCCACCTGCGCCGCCTGGTCGAGCTTAATCTGGGCGATGAATCACTGCTTGAACGCGAACTCAGCGCGCTGGGAGAGGAACCCTGAAGCGCGCAGACAACAAGATGCGGTTAATCAAATAAAGCATCCAGTGCTTGTTCAAGTCGCGTGACTGCAATCACTTCGAGCCCTGGCGGCGACTCTTTTGGGGCGTTGCCCTTGGGCACAATGGCACGCTTGAAACCGTGTTTGGCAGCCTCTTTCAAACGTTCCTGACCACTGGGCACCGGCCGAATCTCACCCGACAAGCCGACTTCACCAAACACCAGCAAATCATTGGCCAGTGGCCGATTACGCAGGCTTGAAATAACCGCCGCCATGAGCGCCAAATCTGAGGCTGTTTCCAGTACCTTGACCCCGCCAACGACGTTAAGAAAAACGTCCTGATCATAAGTAGGGATACCGCCATGGCGATGCAATACAGCCAGTAGCATGGCCAAGCGGTTTTGATCCAGACCCAGCGTGACCCGCCGCGGGTTGCCCAAGTGGCTGGTATCAACCAGCGCTTGCACCTCAACCAGCATCGGCCGCGTGCCTTCCCAGGTTGCCATGACCACGCTACCCGGTACTTCTTCCTGCGCCCGGGTGAGGAAGATGGCTGAAGGATTGGTCACCTCTTTCAGACCTTTATCCGTCATGCCAAACACACCCAGTTCATTGATCGCACCAAAGCGGTTCTTCACTGCCCGCAGCAGCCGCAAGCGTCCGTCTGACTCGCCCTCGAAATACAGCACGGTATCAACCATGTGCTCGAGTACGCGCGGGCCTGCCAATGCGCCCTCTTTAGTAACATGACCAACCAAGAAAATTGCCGTGCCACTCTGTTTGGCAAAGCGCACCAGCAAAGCAGCACTTTCGCGGACCTGCGCCACGCCACCAGGCGCGGACTGCAACTGCTCGGTAAAAATGGTTTGGATCGAATCGATCACCATGACTTTGGGCTTTTCCTGCCGCGCCGTGGCAATGATGTTTTCGATACAGGTTTCAGTCATGACCTTGAGTTTGTCTTCCGGCAAACCCAGGCGTCGTGCGCGCATAGCCACTTGCTGCTGGGATTCTTCACCGGTCACATACAGGGCCGGAAAGCGCGTGGCGATGTTGCACAGGGTTTGCAATAAGATGGTCGACTTGCCGATGCCAGGATCGCCACCAATCAGCACCACAGAGCCGTCAACCAAGCCACCACCCAACACCCGGTCGAGCTCGCCAGATGCAGTCGAGAAGCGCGGCATCTCTTCAACGCTGACTTCGGCCAAGGTCTTTAACGGTGCCTGCTGACCGGCCCAACCGCTGCGCCCGCTGGGAGCGGGCGCATTCGCCTCAAGCATGGTTTCGACTAGGGTATTCCAAGCGCCGCACTCACCACACTGACCGGCCCACTTGGGAAATGTGGCACCGCATTCGGTGCAGCCATACAGTCGTTTGGCCTTAGCCATCAGCAGACTTCCTCAGAGCAAAGCGTCCATCATAGCCTGTCCTGAGGAAGCGGCGACACTGTACAACGCTGCCAATTGTTGATCCGCAAGGTCGCGCTGAACCCGCGCTTGGAGCCTAATCGCCCTTGCTGCTGAGCAAGTCGGAAATGTCATCTTTAAGCGAGACGCGCTGCATCTTCAAGCCTTGCAAGTTCAAATCGTCCATCGAGTCGTGGCCGTCTTCGATCTCATAGATACGCTTATCCAGGGCTTCATATTCTTCGACGAGCCGGGCAAAGCGCTTATTCGTCTGGGCCAAGGCAATGAACTGCGCGGCGTGTTGAGGAAACTCATGTTTTAGGGAGTGATGTTCCAACGGCATGTTTGCGCCCTCTTCTTAGTGTGTTTACCTTCAGCCTAGTCGAGCCTGCAGGCTCTGCTTGCTCACACCCAAAGGCGAAGGCGTCAATTTTTTTAGCACTGACGCTCCAAAAAAATCGGGCAGCCACATTTTTGACGAAGCACGGACGATCTTGTGGCTAAATGCAATTGAGTGTTTAAAATAAACCTACAACCATAGATCGCAGGGATTGGAAACATGAGCATTATCAGTGAATTCAAAGCTTTTGCCGTTAAAGGCAATGTGGTCGACATGGCTGTCGGTATCATCATCGGCGCGGCGTTCGGTAAGATTGTTGCATCCTTCGTGGGCGACCTGATCATGCCGGTATTGGGTGTAATGATCGGCGGTGTCGATTTCAGCGACCTCGTTGTGGTCCTCAAGGCGGCGCAGGGCGATATCCCAGCCGTGACCATGAACTACGGCAAGTTCATCCAGACGCTGGTGGATTTCCTGATTGTGGCCTTCGCTATCTTTATGGCCATCAAGGTCATGAATAGCCTCAAGCGCAAGGAAGAAATCGCCCCGACAGTGCCAGCGGCGCCAACCAAAGAACAAGTGCTGCTGACTGAAATCCGCGACCTGCTGAAAGATAAGGTCTGACAACGGGTCGACGCGTATTTGCTACCGCTCCCGAAGGGTGGTCGACGCCTTTTTCGGCCACCACTTCCGCAGGCACATTTGATTATCAATTGAGCCTCGGTGGCCAAGCTTCGCGTTGACACACCCTACCAAAATCACTACTCACGCCATCTACCAATAATTTTCCACAGCGACTTGGCCGGGCCTGCGGGTCAGACTCAATTGCATATCGCGCTTTTTCAAAAGCTGGCGCAGATCATCAATCATCTGCGGGTTGCCGCAAAGCATCACCCGCGAGTGTTCAGCATCCATCGCCACACCTGCAGCTCTCTCTAGCTCGCCGTTCTCAAGCAACGCTGTAATACGTTGATTAAGGCAGCCGGCAAGCGACTCACGGGTGACTACAGGCACATAAACCAGCTTGTGGGCATGCTCAGCCAAATGTTCCAAGGTGCTGAGCTGTTCAATCAGTTGCTGATACGCCAGCTCCTGCGCCGTGCGTGCGCTATAGACCAGAATAATTCGCTCAAAGCGCTGCCAGACCTCAAGGCCTTGCAGGATCGACAGAAATGGCGCCAAGCCTGTACCGCTGCCGATCAGCCATAGATCACGGCCATCAATAAATCGATCCAAGGTAAGAAAGCCAAAGGCTTGCTTATCCACCAGCAAGGTATCGCCAGCGGACAACCGACTCAGTTCGGAGGTGAACTCACCGTCCGGCACCACGATTGAAAAAAACTCAAGATAGTCATCGTGCGGCGCAGAAACCATGGAGTATGCCCGCCAGACAACTGTGCCATCCGCCTTGGTGACGCCTAAGCGCGCGAATTGCCCGGCGGTAAACCTAAACCCAGGATCACGCGAACAGCGCAAACTGAATAACGTCGGCGACCAAACCTCTACATGGCTAAGGGTTTGCCGGGTGAATTTGTCATCACTAGCGCTCATAAAGCTCCCACGTGCATTGGTGGTTGGGCCCGGGCGTTGCCCATGCACTATTGCTGCACGGTGACTGGCGTAAAACAGCTAAGCTATAGCCTTCTAACCGCCCGGCCCATCTGCCTGCAGTGTCGCGCACTTTTTCGTTGATAAAAACCAGCAGCTTATATGCCTATATTTGTTACGCCTTTTGCCGAGCTTGCGTTGATCCGCCAGCCAGAGCAGTCCCATGAAACCCTGCAGGCGTTTGATGCCGCAGACGAATACCTGCTAACCCAGTTCGCCGAACAAGGTGTTGACGCAGCACTTCGCGTGTTGATCCTCAATGACAGCTTTGGCGCGCTTGCCTGCTCCCTCGCAGCCATCCCGGACAATCGCCCGCAGATTATCAGCAGCTCAGACTCACATCTGGGGCATATGGCGCTGCACATCAATCTGCTGCGTAATCAGTTGGCCGCAGACACTGTCACCTTCATGCCCGCTGAACAGGCCCCACAAGGGCCGTTTGACCGCGTGTTGATCCGCATCCCCAAGACCCTCGCGCTACTCGAGGAGCAGTTGATTCGCCTACACGACCAGTTAGCACCCGGCGCTCAGGTTGTGGCGGCGGGTATGGTCAAACATTTGCCGCGTGCGGCCGGTGATCTGCTGGAAAAATACATCGGCCCGGTTCAGGCCTCATTGGCGGTCAAAAAAGCGCGTCTGTTGCTGGCGACCCCAGAGCAAAAACCGCAACCAGTCTCGCCCTACCCCAGTCGCTACACCGTGGAAAAGCCGCCACTCAACTTGATCAACCACGCCAACGTATTCTGTCGCGAAGGACTCGACATCGGCACCCGCGCATTCTTGCCGCACCTGCCTAAAGCGCAAAGTCCGCTGCGCGTGGCTGATTTGGGTTGCGGCAACGGCGTGCTGGCGATTGCCTATGCGTTGAGCAATCCAGAAGCGCAGATGACGCTGGTTGATGAGTCGTATATGGCGGTGCAATCAGCTCGGGAAAATTGGCACGCAGCACTGGGGGAGCGCGCTGCGGATATCCGCGCCGGCGATGGCCTGGCCGACCAACCGGCAGAGACATTGGATCTGGTGCTGTGCAACCCGCCCTTTCATCAACAGCAAGTGGTGGGCGATTTTCTTGCCTGGCGGATGTTTCAGCAAGCCCATAACGCGCTGGTAACGGGTGGCGAACTGTGGATCGTCGGCAACCGCCATCTGGGCTACCACCAAAAGCTCAAGCGCCTGTTTCGTGGCGTCGAACAAGTGGCGTCGAACCCGAAATTTGTCATTCTCAAGGCCATTAAGTAACTGATAACGACGGATTTCTCTCTGAGCGACCTGCGGTTGACCTAGGTCTTTTTCATTCAAGGCTTAACCTGTTATAACAAAGGCGCCTTTACAAAAGGCAGATGCCAACTAATAAGAACGCAATAATGCGCTCAGAAGAATAAGGACTCTCACATGAGAAAATTTTTCACCGGCTTGGCGATTACCGCCAGCCTGCTAGGTGCTTCAATCACAGCTCAAGCGGGTCCAGTTCTTGACGACATTGTTAAGTCAGGGGAGCTTAAAATCTGTTTCGACGCGGGCTACATGCCGTTCGAAATGAAAAGCAAAAACGGCGAATTTATCGGCTTCGATATCGACATGGGCAAATTGCTCGCCAAGCAGATGGGGGTTAAATACGTTCCGGTCAATACCGCTTGGGACGGCATCATTCCAACCCTGTTGACCGGCAAGTGCCACATGATCAACGGCGGCATGACCATCAACACCCAGCGCAATATGCGGGTGAACTTTGCTGATCCCTACATCGTAATCGGCCAGAGCATTCTGTTGAACCCTAAACTCAAGGGTAAAATCAACGACTACAAAGACCTTAACGATCCGCAGTACACCATCACCACCAAACTCGGTACCACCGGTGAGCAAGCGGTCAAGCGTCTGCTCAGCAAAGCCAAGATCAACGTGTTCGAAACCCAGTCGGATGCGGTGCTTGAAGTCACCAATGGCAAGGCTGATGCCTTCATCTACGACTTGCCGTTCAACGCGATCTACTTCGCCCAGAATAAAGACAAAGTCGTTCACCTGAACAAGCCATTCACCTTCGAGCCACTGGGCTGGGCTGTTGCCCAGGGCGACCCGGAAATGCTCAACCTGCTGAATAACTTCCTGCGTCAGATCAAGGGTGAAGGCACCTACGATCGTCTCTACTCGAAGTGGTTTGAAAGCGACACCTGGCTCAACCAGGTTCAGTAACACCATCAGGCCAGACTGACCCTCTGGCCTGATTTCCACATGCCCCGCGCGTTACCGCAAAACCTAAATTTTCAGGAGGTCACTTTGTTGACCAGTCCCCGACGCTGGCTTTGGCACGGCTTATCCGTACTTATAATTGCGGGCCTAATGGGCACGCTGTACATGGCCTCGAAGCAGATCAACTACAGCTGGCAATGGGCACGTGTGCTGCCTTACATCGTCAACACCGCCCCGCTCGATCTACGCGCCAGCGGTAATGGCACCATCACTGACGTGACTCAGGATGCAATCACCCTCACCCTGGACGACGGCGGCAAAACGCAAGTTTTCAAGGAATACGACCAAGCGGTTGCCAGCCAGGGCGACCTGATATTCGAAGGTGATGTGATTGCCCGCACGGTGGAATGGCGCGCCGGTCCACTGCTCAACGGCTTATGGGTAACGCTGAAAATTTCAGTGATCTCACTGTTTTTCGCCACCTTGCTCGGTCTGGCCGCTGGCTTGATGCGAATATCCCACAATCCCGCCTGTCAGAATCTGGCGTTTGCCTATATCGGCCTGATTCGCGGCACACCGCTGCTGGTACAGATATTCATCATGTACTTTTTCGTCGGCACCATGCTCAACCTCGACCGTTTCTCGGCTGGGGTGATGGCGCTATCAATCTTTACCGGCGCCTATATTGCCGAAATTGTGCGCTCGGGTATCCAGTCGATTTCCCCCGGGCAAATGGAAGCTGCGCGCTCGCTGGGCATGTCTTATCCCAAGGCCATGACTCACGTTATTTTGCCGCAAGCGTTCAAGCGCACCCTGCCGCCGATGGCTGGCCAGTTGATCAACCTGATCAAGGATTCTTCACTGGTCTCGGTGATCGCCATTACCGACCTGACCAAAGCTGGACGCGAAGCCATCAGCGGCAGTTTTGCGACGTTTGAAGTGTGGATCACCGTTGCCGGCCTTTACCTGATTCTAACGACGATACTGTCGTGGATTGTTCGTCGCATTGAAAAGAGGTTAGCCGCCAGTGACTGAAGCCTACACCGGCAATGACATGATCATTGCCACCCAAGTCAACAAGATCTACGCCAATGGCTGCCATGCGCTCAAGAACGTCAGCGCGACCATTGCCCGCGGCGAAGTGGTGGTAATCATTGGGCCTTCGGGCTCAGGCAAGTCGACCTTTCTGCGAGCACTCAACCAGCTTGAGCAGATCAACGACGGTCAGATCATCATCGACGGCATCAATATGTATGCCCCCGGCACCAACATCAACAAGCTGCGTGAGCGCGTCGGCATGGTGTTTCAGTCGTTCAACCTGTTTCCGCATAAAACGGTTAAAGGCAATGTCATGCTGGCCCCGATCAAGGTCGCCAAACGTGAGCCTAAGCAGGCCGAGCAAGACGCCGAAAAGCTGCTGAAGCGGGTGGGTCTGGCTGACAAGCTGAATGTTTATCCGGCGCAGCTCTCTGGCGGGCAGCAACAGCGTGTCGCCATTGCCCGCGCACTGGCAATGAACCCCGATGTGATGTTGTTTGATGAACCTACATCAGCGCTCGACCCGGAAATGGTCGGCGAAGTGCTGGATGTGATGAAAAGTCTGGCCCATGAAGGCATGACCATGGTGGTGGTCACCCACGAAATGGGGTTTGCCCGCGAAGTAGCGGACCGCGTGCTGTTTATGGAGGACGGAGAGCTGTTGGTGAGCGATACACCGGACAACATCTTCAGCAGCGCCAAGCACCCACGTTTAGAGCAATTCTTGTCGAAGCTCCTGTAGGGCGGTCGATGCCTTTTTCGGCCACCATTGCGGTCTCGAATATTCGGGTATATCTGCACGGATAATGGTGGCCAAGCTTCGCGTTGACGCACCCTACAACGGCCCCGTTGGCGCCCTAACATGTGACGCTCCGTAGGGTGAATGACGCTCTTTTCATCCACCATTACGCTCTCGGATATTCGCCTTGCCACAGCCTACGAGGCCACCGTTGCCGGTGCTGATATTCCTAGCTGGTCATCCCTGCTGCGCTCATAAACCAGCGCAGCAACAATGACACAACGCCCAGAGCCGCCACGCTGCCCGCCCAGATCGCCACCAGCCAGCCTATGCGCTGATACAAGGGTTTCTTCTGCTGGGTGCCGGTCATGCTGCGCTCCTTAATGGTAGCCATGTTCATGGGTGATCTTGCCGCGGAAGACGTAGTAGCTCCATGCGGTATACATCAGGATAAACGGGATGATAAACAGCGCCCCAACCAGAATAAACGCCTGGCTTTGCGGCGGCGATGCCGCGTCCCAGATGGTCACGCTGGGTGGAATGATGTTTGGCCACAGACTCAAGCCCAAACCGCTGTAGCCCAGGAAGATCAGGCCAAGGGTCAACAAAAACGGTGCGTAATGCTGACGCTTTTGCACGGCTCGCCACAACGCCCAGGTACAGAGCAGAACCAGAATCGGCACCGGCGACAGCCAGAACAGATTAGGCAGGCTGAACCAGCGCTCGGCAATTTCGGGGTGGGCCAAAGGCGTCCACAAGCTGACGATACCGGTAACGGCCAGGACCACCAGAATCAGCGGCTTGCCCAAGTCATGCATTTGTTCTTGCAGGCGCCCCTCGGTTTTCATGATCAGCCAGGTGCAACCCAGCAAGGCATAGGCGGCCACCAACGCCAGACCACAGAACAGCGCAAAAGGCTTGAGCCAATCCAGTGGACCGCCGGCATAAGATCGGCCAACCACTTCGATACCATCGATATAAGCGCCAAGCGTGACGCCCTGAAAGAAGGTCGCGGTAATTGAGCCACCAATAAACGCTTTATCCCAGATATGCCTTTTATGGGCCTTGGCTTTGAAGCGGAACTCAAAGGCCACGCCACGGAAGATCAAGCCGAGCAACATAAAGATCAGCGGCAGGTAAAGCGCCTCAAGCACCACGGCATAAGCCAGAGGGAAAGCACCAAACAAGGCCGCGCCACCCAATACCAGCCAGGTTTCATTGCCATCCCAAACCGGCGCCACCGAGTTCATCATCAGGTCACGTTCGCTGTCATCCTTAACGAATGGGAACAGGATGCCGATGCCCAGATCGAATCCATCCATGACCACGTACATCATCACACCAAAGGCGATGATCACAGCCCAGATATGCGAGAGATCTATGCCGACCATGTTCAGCTCCTTTCAGTCTGAGTGTCTTCGTTATCATCCGGCGCAGCAGACAGCGGACGAGCCGGGGTGCGTTGCTGGCCTGGGCCACCTTCCTGATGGTTGGTGCCTTCTACAGGCACAGGCCCTTTGCGCACCAGACGCATCATGTAACCAAACCCTGCACCGAACAGGGCAAAATAGACCACGACAAAAAGTACCAAGGTCACGCTCATCTGCATCACGGTATGATTTGAAACAGCATCCGAGGTACGCATCAAGCCGTATACCACCCAAGGCTGCCGACCAATCTCAGTGGTAAACCAACCCGCTAGAATCGCGACAATGCCTGAAGGCCCCATCCACAGCGCCAGGTTCAGGAAAGCGCGGTTTTCATACAGCTTGCCCCGCGGTCGGAGCAACAACGCCCAAGCCCCTGTCAAAATCATCAGCAAACCGAGGCCGACCATGACCCGGAAACTCCAGAAGACCACGGTCGAGTTAGGACGGTCTTCCTTGGGGAATTCTTTAAGCGCAGGCACTTGTTTATCGAGACTGTGGGTCAGGATCAGGCTGCCGAGTTTGGGAATCTCGACCTTGAAGCGCGTCTCTTCACGCTCCATATCCGGCCAACCAAAGAGAATCAATGGCGTGGCTTCACCTGGCGTATTTTCCCAGTGGCCTTCAATGGCCGCGATTTTTGCCGGCTGATGTTTCAGGGTATTGAGGCCATGAAAGTCACCAATGACCGCCTGAATCGGCGCCACAATCAAGGCCATCCACATCGCCATCGACAGCATTTTGCGAATCGCAGGCGTGTCACGACCACGCAGCAAGTGCCAGGCAGCAGATGCCCCGACAAAGAATGCAGTAGCCAAGAACGCGGCAGTTGCCATGTGCAGGAGGCGATAAGGGAACGAGGGGTTGAACACCACCGCGAACCAATCGACCGGGATAACCCGGCCATCAACAATTTCGAAACCCTGTGGCGTCTGCATCCAGCTATTGGACGCGAGGATCCAGAATGTCGAGATCAGCGTACCGATAGCAACCATCAAGGTAGAGAAAAAGTGCAAGCCTGGGCCGACGCGGTTCAAGCCAAAGAGCATGACCCCGAGAAAACCCGCCTCGAGGAAGAACGCAGTGAGCACTTCGTAAGTCAGCAAGGGGCCAGTGACGGCACCGGCAAAGTCTGAGAACGCGCTCCAGTTAGTACCAAACTGGTAAGCCATAACCAGACCTGAAACCACGCCCATACCAAAGTTAACGGCAAAGATTTTCGACCAGAAGTGATACAAATCCATGTACACACTTTTGCCAGTTTTCAGCCACAAGCCTTCGAGAACAGCCAAGTAGCTGGCCAAACCGATGGTGATTGCAGGAAATATAATGTGAAACGAGATGGTGAAAGCAAACTGGATCCGGGCTAACTCCAATGCCTCTAAGCCAAACATGGCGCGTCCTCAATCAGGTTATACAAAACCTCGCATCATTCGAGGCCTGCCAAGTGATTCTCTAGACTCTGATCGTCAAATGACGTCAGGGTTCTTATAACTAACAGTAGGAATGAGGCAATGCGCGCTCCTTCGCAATTGAGTGGCGGTGAAAACCGCGTGCCCCGCTAAAAGCCAAGCACTGATCAGTATCATTACAGGATAATCCCATAGCGGTTTACTCGGGATTAAGAGTAGCTGCAAACTGGGGAATCATCGCTGTGGTTGTTTGTCGCGATCAGCGCTGATGTTCAGCGCAGCGCCTCTGGACGGTCAACATCGAGCAGGGTTGCAGCATCGTCAATCGCCACGCCGATACAATCGTTGGCATGCTCCTGTAACAGCGCCTTGGCACCTTGGTCGCCCTTTAGCCGCTGTAATTGCGGCCAATACTGCCGCCCGAATATGACCGGATGACCACGCTCACCCTTGTAGACCGGGTAAACAATCTTCGCACTGTCAGCCGTTTGCACCAGCCGTTGCAATGTGAGGTCCGCTAGCCAAGGCATATCCCCCAGCAACACGGCAATTGCTCGCGCTTGAGGGTGCAGCGCCGCCACCTCGGTAATTGCCGCCGCCAAACTGTTGCCCATGCCTTGATCGGCATCGACGCAGCGCACGACGGCTGTTTGCTCAGTGAGCCCAAGCGCCAGCGGATCGTCGTCGTCACGCAGGACCACATAAAGCTGAACGAAATGCCGCTGAGCGTGGCCAACAGTTGCGGCCAGCAATCCTTGGCCATCACTGAGTTGGGCCAGGCGCTTATCACTGCCAAAGCGCCGCCCTCGCCCTGCGGCCAGCACCACGGCGATAACGTCGCTGGCCACGCTGTTCAGAGCTGGTCCTTGGCAATACCATTGCGCAGGCGGACGATGTCGGCCAGTACTGCCAAGGCAATTTCAGCAGGTGTCTTGCTGCCAATATTGAGGCCAATAGGCGCCTGGATACGCGCCAGATCAGCCTCACTCAGCCCGCCTGAGTGCAACAAGCGCGCAAATCGCTTCTGGGTGGTTTGTGGCGATCCCATAACGCCGATATAGAATGCGTCGGTACGCACCGCTTCGATCATTGCCAGATCATCGATTCGCGGGTCGTGGGTCAGCGCCACTACGGCGGTGTCGGCGTGGCAACCGCCCGCAGCGATCACCATCGAGGGTAATTCACGGCGGATCTCGATGCCCGGCAATTCAACGCCTTCCAGCACATCATCGCGCGGGTCACAGAGCACCACTTCAAAACCCAGGGTTTTACCGAACTCTGCGCAGACATGTGCCACGCTCGAATAACCCGCCAACAGCAAGCGTTGCGCCGCGCCAATCCGGATCTGCAAGGTATCTAACTCACGGCGCACCCGTGGGCCGTGCTCGACATCCGCACTCAATTGCCACGTACCTTGGGGCACCGTGACCGAGCGTAACAACCGACGCTGGCCGAGCAAGGCGCTTTGCAATTCACGCAAATGCGCCTGCACCTCACAACTGGGGGCGAGATTTTCCACCAGCACTTCCAAGACCCCACCGCAGGGCAGGCTGACATTGGAGTGACTGTCAGTGCCGTCACCGTAGCGCACGATGATTGCCGGTTCAGGAAAGGCGCCTTCACTCACTCGCTGGAGAAAATCATCTTCTACACAGCCGCCAGACAGCGAGCCCAACCAACCGCCCTGCTCGTTGACGACCAATAAAGAGCCGGGCGCCCTGGGCGCGGAGCCATAGGTGAATAATACGGTACACAGCCAAATCCGCTGCCCGGCCTGCGACCACTGCAATGCCTGACGAATCACCAATAAATCTAAATGCTGCATCGAGTGCTCTCTGCAAAAAATCGAGCGATCGCCATTATAAACGGGCCGAGCGCGAACACGGCAACAGAAGCTTGTCCTCCGGAGTTAACCAATAATAGAAGGTGGCTGCGCAAATGATGGCCGTTGTAGGGTGCGTCAACGCGAAGCTTGGCCACCGGGGGTTTACCAATAATCGCCTGTGCCTGCCTAAATGGTGGCCGAGAAGAGCGTCGCCCCCCCTACCAGAGCGTTAGCCGCAGGAGCTTCATGGTGGATAAAAAGAGCGTCATAAACAACGGCAGTGACAAGCCAAAATAATACCCGCAGGAAGCTGAAATAATTTGTTTCAGTTAGACTCTGCTCCCCGCCCAAGCCCGAGCTAAAGCTGTTATGTCAAACACCACGCCTGCCTTGCTACGCCACCATCGCCCCTTTATCGCGTTCTGGCTTGCCCGTGTGGCAACCGCCAGCGGCTTTCAGATGCTCACCGTTGCGATTGGCTGGCACATCTACAAGCTCACCGGCAGTGTGCTTGACCTCGGCTTGGTTGGCTTAGCCGAGTTTCTTCCCCGTGTGCTGTTTATGTTGCACACCGGCCACGTTGCAGACCGCTACAACCGGGCGCGCATTGCCGCCATTTGCCAGACGGTGCAGGCCCTTATTGCGCTGGCGTTGGTGATCAGCAGCTACAGCGGTGATATCAGCCGCGAGATGATATTCCTTCTGGCGTTTAGCTTGGGCGCGGCACGAGCGTTCGAAATGCCCGCCACTCAGGCGCTGTTGCCGCGTCTGGTACCGCCTGCGTTATTTCCGGCGGCGGTTGCAGCATCGGCATCAGCCATGCAAACCGCAACCATCGTCGCCCCCGCCTTGGGCGGCTTTCTGTTCGCTTTCGGCAGCATTTGGGTTTACGTGCCTACGGCAATTCTTTATGCACTGGCGTGCGGCTTGATGCTCAGCCTGCCCAAACACCCCGCCCAGCAAAGTCAGGAAAAAGCCTCGCTAAACAATCTGCTGGCAGGCATTCGCTTTATTCGTAGCCGCCCGGATGTGTTTGGCGCCATCTCACTTGATCTATTTGCAGTCTTACTGGGTGGCGCCACGGCGCTACTTCCGGTGTTTGCCAAGGACATTCTAATGACAGGTCCGTGGGGGCTGGGCCTGCTGCGTTCAGCTCCCGCCGTTGGTGCGTTGCTGATGTCGTTCTGGCTAGCGCGGTTTCCGATCAATCGTCAGGTCGGCAGAACCATGTTCACCGCCGTTGCTATTTTTGGCGTGGCTACCATCGCTTTCGGCTTGTCGACGTCATTCTGGTTTAGCTTACTGGTGTTGGTGGTGCTGGGCGCAGCGGACATGATCAGCATGGTGATTCGTGGTGCTTTTGTGCAGCTGCAAACACCTGATGCCATGCGCGGCAGAGTCAGTGCCGTGAATGGTTTGTTTATCGGCGCCTCCAACCAGCTCGGCGAGTTCGAGTCCGGGCTCACCGCGCATTGGCTCGGCACCGTGCCCGCCGTGGTGCTCGGAGGGGTCGGCACGCTGTTGGTCACGGGCACCTGGATCAAGCTGTTCCCGACACTGGCGCAGCGAGATACCTTGGAGCAGACCGAGCAAGAACTGGCCGCTACAAAACAGTCCAGCGCCAGCGTTTAAAGCACGCGCATGTCTGCGGCGACTTGGCGGCGCTGGGCTTTACTCAACAATTGTTCAACCAATGTCAGGGCGAACTCCAACGCGCTGCCGGGCCCTTGGCTTGTGATGCAGTTGCCATCGACCAGCACCGGCTGATCAACAAAGACGCAGCCAGAAAGCCGATCACTAAAGGCCGGATAACAGGTCATACGGCGCTGGCGCAATACCCCATATTGCTGCAGGGCAAGCGCAGGTGCCTCGCCAATGGCCGCGAACAACAGCCCGGCTTTGGCTTGCTGCCTTACCCGCTCCGCGAGTGGTGGGTGTTCGGCCAAACGCTCGGCGCCGGGCATGCCGCCCGGCAAGGCAATCAAATCAAAACGCTGCGCCAACACGTCAATCAGCATGGCGTCGGCTGTTAACCGGGTGCCCCGTTCGCAGGTAATCATTCGCCGGCCTTCTATACTGGCCACTATCACCTCAATGTCAGCTCGGCGCAGGACATTAATCAATGTCACACATTCAAGCTCATCAACGCCATCGGCTACCGCAATTACGGCACGTACAGTCATCTGCTTATCCTCGACCAGACAGAACCCAAATACTCAGTCGGGTCATAAATTCACCACCACCGGGCTTACTGGTATGATGCGCGCCTTTTGCGCAACCACCCGCCATAAAGTGCACTCAGGGATAGATGTGCTTTCCTATCGATCAGGCCATTTTCGGCGTATTTAGCGCCATGGGGAAACCAGCATGCTGGAAAGACTGTTCCAACTTAAAGCACACAACACCACGATTCGTACAGAAATGCTGGCCGGTCTGACCACCTTCCTGACGATGGCTTACATCTTGTTCGTCAACCCGAGCATCCTCGGTGAAACCGGCATGGACAAGGGCGCGATCTTTGTTGCCACCTGCCTGGCCGCTGCCATCGGCTCGGCCATCATGGGGTTTATCGCCAATTACCCTATCGCCCTCGCCCCGGGAATGGGCCTAAATGCCTTCTTTACCTACACCGTGGTCCTGCACATGGGCCACACCTGGCAAGTGGCATTGGGTGCCGTATTTCTCTCGGCATGCATGTTCTTTCTGCTGTCGATCTTCAAGATACGCGAATGGATCATCAACAGTATCCCGCTGGAATTGCGCTCCGCGATAGCCGCGGGCATTGGTTTATTTCTCGCCCTGATCGCATTGAAAGAGTCCGGTATCGTGGTTTCCAATCCGGCCACTTTGGTAGGCATGGGGGACTTGAGCAGGCCTGAGCCGCTGCTGGCAATTCTGGGTTTCTTTGTGATTGTTGCTCTTGAAGCGCGCAAGGTGACGGGGGCCGTACTGATCGGCATTTTGCTCACCACCGGGCTGGGTATTGCCTTGGGCGTGTCGCAATTCGGTGGTTTTGTCTCGATGCCGCCATCCCTGGCGCCGACTTTCATGCAACTCGATATCATGGGCGCACTGGACATCGGCTTGGTCAGCGTGGTCTTCGCGTTCCTCTTCGTTGACCTGTTCGACAACTCGGGCACCTTGATTGCTGTTGCCAAAAAAGCCGGTCTGATGCGCGCTGACGGTTACATGCCGAAAATGGGCCGTGCATTGATCGCAGACAGCAGCGCGGCGATGGTCGGCTCCTTGTTGGGCACCTCAACCACCACCAGCTATATCGAGTCAGCGGCGGGCGTCAGCGCAGGCGGGCGCACCGGTTTGACTGCGGTGGTGGTGGCGATTCTGTTTCTGCTGGCCCTGTTTTTCTCCCCCTTGGCCGGCAGTGTTCCCGCCTTCGCAACCGCACCAGCGCTGCTGTTTGTTGCCGTGTTGATGACCGCAGGCCTGGCGGAAATCGACTGGAGCGACATCACTCTGGCCGCGCCTGTTGTGGTTACTGCTTTGGCGATGCCTTTGACTTTCTCAATCGCTAACGGCATTGCGTTTGGCTTTATCACATGGGCGGCTATCAAACTGCTGTCCGGCCGCTGGAGAGAACTGAACCCAGCGCTGGTGATCCTGGCCGTTTTGTTTGTAATCAAGTTTGCCTGGTTTAACGCTTAAGCGCGTTTGCCCGCGCCCACACCTCACAAGCGCTGCAGGTTAACCTGCAGCCTTCTGACTACGCTGAAGAGTTTTTCATGAGTGCGCCACAATTCGATCCAACCAGCTACGACGCGCAGTTGGCAGAAAAGCAGCAACGCCTGATCAATCTGCTCGCGCCGTTCAATGCGCCAGCACCCGAGGTGTTTGACTCACCCCGCGAACATTACCGTTTGCGCGCCGAGTTCCGCCTGTGGCGTGAAGACAGTCAGCGCTTTTACGCAATGTTTGCGCCCGGCGACAAGCGCACGCCCATCCTGATTGACGACTTCCCGATTGCCAGCGAACGGATCAATGATTTGATGCCGCGTGTCAAAGCCGCTTGGCAAGCCAGCGAAGCGCTCAGCTTCAAACTGTTCCAAGCGGAGTTTTTGACCACATTGTCTGGCGATGCACTGATAACCTTGTGTTATCACCGCCCGCTTGATGAGCACTGGCAAAACGCCGCGCAGCAACTTGCCACTGAGCTCGGGGTGAGCCTTATCGGCCGCTCACGAGGTCAGCGCCTGGTGATTGGCCGCGACCACGTGGTTGAAGAACTGCAAGTCAACGGACGCACTTTCAGTTACCGTCAACCAGAAGGCGCCTTCACCCAGCCCAACGGCACGGTAAACCAGAAGATGCTCAACTGGGCGTTTAACGCCATGGGCGAACGTCAGGACGACTTGCTTGAGCTGTATTGCGGCAACGGCAACTTCACCCTGCCGCTGGCAACACGGGTGCGAAAAGTTCTGGCCACGGAGATCAGCAAGTCGTCGGTCAACGCCGCGTTGGCCAACCTGGCAGACAACAGCGTGGATAATGTCACCTTGGTACGCCTATCCGCAGAAGAGCTCACAGAAGCGCTGAATGAGGTGCGCCCCTTCCGCCGTTTGGCCGGTATCGACCTCAAGGGCTATGACTTCGGCACCGTATTTGTCGACCCGCCGCGCGCCGGCATGGACCCAGACACCTGTGAGCTGACCCGACGTTTCGAGCGCATTCTGTACATTTCATGCAACCCGGAAACCCTGGCCGCCAATATCGAACAGCTCAGCGACACGCACCGGATTGAACAATGTGCTGTGTTCGACCAGTTCCCCTACACCCACCACATGGAATCAGGTGTACTGCTGGTGCGTAAGTAAGCATCGACCTAGAGCGGGCAACCTGAAACGTGCCCGCCAAGTCGCAGCAATCAAGCCTGAAACCTGCGACTGCATGAGTGGTTGAAAAAAGGCGCCCCCACCCTACGCGCGGTTAAGACCGCGCAGGGCGTAGAAACTCAGCCCCCCAGCAACAACCTCAGACAACAAGATGTAGAGGTTGAAGGTTTGCCCGGCCCCGCCGTCGAGCCACAAGCCACCCAACCGGGCCACCGCCAAGGCGCTGTAGAGCAGCACCATTAAGGTCAAGGCGCTGCGAGTCAGATCGATACGAGTCAACGCCAGCCCCAAAAATGCAGCCAAGCCAATCTGCAAGCCGCCGTAATAGGCGCGAACATCGGTAATCGCTGCGGACTCCATCAGCAACATGCCCGAAACATTAGCCATTTGCTGCGGGCTGACAAAATACGCCAGGCCCAAGCCGAACAATATGACGATCTGAATTACCAGTACCACTCTCGCCAATAGCATTGCTAAATCCTTTAAAGCGTCCAAAGCCATAGCTTAGGCGTCATTACGGCTTGCGCCTAGCATCAGCCGTAACTGACGACCGGACTGGCGTCTGGCATATACTGAGCAACACTGATAACAGCACTTTCAAAGGGAATCGGGTAATGCGCTGGAGCAAAGGACGACGCAGTGACAACGTAGTGGATGCACGCGGCAGTGGCGGCGGTGGCAGACGCTTTGGAGGCGGCCGCGGTTTGAGCCTCGGTGGGATTGCCGTGGTCGTAGTGGTCGGCCTGTTGATGGGCCAGGATCCGCTGCAGATACTTGGCAATATTGCTGGCCAAGCCACCCAAAGCAGTGCCCCTGCTCCCACACAGCAATCATCAGCCAACAATCCGGCGGCCAATGATCAGCAGTCTGAATTTGTTCGCTCAATTCTGGGGGACACCGAAGATACCTGGCGTGAAATTTTCAGCAGTGCCAACCGCCAATATAAAGACCCGAAACTGGTGCTATTCAATGGCGGCGTCAATTCCGCCTGTGGCTTTGCCGATTCAGCTGTAGGGCCGTTCTATTGTCCCGGTGACCAGCAGGTCTACTTGGACCTGTCATTCTTTCAGGAACTTGAACAACGCTTCGGGGCTGCCGGTGACTTTGCCCAGGCTTACGTCATTGCTCATGAGATCGGCCACCATGTTCAGACGTTGCTCGGTGTTTCAGCAAAAGTCGATGCCGCGCGCAAAGCCGGCCAACGCATGGAAGGCAGCACTGGTTTGCTGGTCCGCCAGGAACTGCAAGCCGACTGTTTAGCGGGCGTCTGGGCCAACAGCGCCCAGCGTCGCCTCAACTGGCTGGAGCCTGGCGATCTGGAAGAAGCATTGAACGCCGCCAATGCCATTGGCGACGACCGTTTACAGAAACAAACCCGCGGCCAAGTGATGCCAGACTCATTCACCCACGGCACTTCAGCGCAGCGTATGCGTTGGTTTAAAGCCGGGTTTAACAGCGGCAAACTCGGCAGCTGCGACACCTTTGGCGCGGCCAGCTTGTAACCGCGACAGGCACCCATTAAAAAGCCCCTAATCAGGCTGTTTGAGAACGTCACGAGCGAAGGCAAGACAAGGCTTTAACAGGCGAAAAAGCGCAGTTTAGGTGTTCTAAATGAGCATTTTTCGCCTGTTTATAACGCAGTATTGTCGAGCGCAGTAGTTTTCACACTGTCTGCAACGGGGCTTTTTACTTACTGCATCCAAGGCGGCGGAGGCTCCTCCCCGGATGGGGCATCATCCGCATCAAGCAGGGCCTGACGCCGCGCCTCTTCAGCCAATGCGGCCTTGATTTCACGCATTACAGCATCAACGTCTGCAGCATCTTCGGGGTCATCAAACTCACCCGTCAGCGCCGACTCTGGAGTTAATTTGCCTTCCTCATACAACGCCCACATTTCTTTTGCGTATTTGGTGAACTTGAGTTCAGGGGCAAACTGTCCGAAATAGGCGGCCATGTTGCCAACATCACGCTCCAGCATCTTGAATGCATGGTTATTGCCGGCCGCATCGACCGCTTGCGGCAGGTCGATAATCACCGGCCCGTCTGGGCCAAGCAGCACATTGAACTCAGACAAGTCACCATGCACCAGACCGGCACACAGCATCTTGACGATTTCCTCGATCATAAAGGCATGGAACTCGCGGGCATCATCCGGGTGCAGGTCAACATCGTTGAGGCGTGGTGCAACATCGCCCTCACCGTCATCGACCAACTCCATCAACAGCACGCCTTCAAGGAAGTCATAGGGTTTAGGTACGCGAACACCTGCACTGGCAAGGCGAAACAAGGCACCTACTTCAGCGTTCTGCCAGGCATCTTCCTGACCTTTACGACCGTATTTCGAGCCTTTGGCCATGGCCCGAGCATCACGGCTGTTACGCACCTTACGACCTTCTTGGTACTCAGCAGCCTGGCGGAAGCCACGCTTATTTGCCTCCTTATAGACCTTTGCACAGCGCAATTGCTGACCACAGCGCACTACATAAACTGCAGCCTCTTTACCACTCATTAGCGGGCGTATCACCTCGTCGATCAGACCATCTTCGACTAAGGGTTCAAGACGTTTTGGAGTCTTCATCAGCTTTAATCACGGGTCCTTTGTGGCTCACTTCACCTGTTCTGCTCGTTATACGGCAATCTTTCGACAGCGCCCAGTCTATACCACCATTACCTTGCTTGATCCGATCAATTTGCCAACAAATGTCGGCGCAGCGCCTCGACCGCATAGCGCACTTTTGCGGGCTGCACATCACGCCTCGGCGTCACGATGTATATCCCCAGGGGAGGCATTTGCCAGCCCGGTAACACTTCGCGCAACTGGCCGCTCGCCAGCTCATCAGTAATCTCATGCCGGGGCTGCAGCGATACCCCCATGCCTGCCAGCGTAAAGTTACGCACCGCAAGCAGGTTGTTGCAAGCCACACGGCCCTCAATACGGATGTTCTCTGTCTGCCCGTTTGGCCCAAGCAGTTTAAGGCTCTCATGCATCTGCGTGGTACTTAGCAGCAACCACGTGACGTCAAGTAGATTTTCCGGGCGCGTGATCTGCGGCTGAGTAAGCAAATAACTTGGCGCCGCGCAGAGTATAAAGACGGCATCACCAATGTGTCGTGCAACCAGGCTTGAGTCTTGCTGCGGGCCGACCCGAATCGCCAAGTCGATCCGTTTTTCAACCAGATCAATGCGCTCATCCTGAAAGAATAGCTGTACGCTCAGGCCTTTGTGCGCTTGCAACAAGGGAGACAGCGCATCACTCAAATGCCGACCGGAGAAGCCGACCGGCACCGCGATACGCAACTCGCCAACTGCTGCATCGCGCATCTCAGCCAGACGCTGCTCAGCCTCTTGAGCCAAGGCCATGACTTGCGCGCTGCTTTGGTAAAACCCAGCCCCCGCTTCAGTCAAGGTTAGCTTGCGCGTGGTGCGATGGAGCAGACTGACTTGAGTACTTTGCTCCAGTTTGCGGATCTGCTGGCTCACGGCAGATGCGGTCATACCAAGGACTTCGGCGGCTGCGACCATTGAGCCGCGTTCAACCACAGTGGCAAAGATTGCCATGCGCTTTAACTGCTCCATTATTAAGCCCTGCTTATTAGTTAAAGCGTTTATAGCCTATTTATCTGACCTTTAGCCTTATGAAATTATTGATGAACAAGATTCTTGCCGGATTCGCAACGCATTGTTTATGCACTCGGGTCTGACAAGGCGCAGTTGGTCCACCCTAGTTGAAATGCAATGCGCTGCAAAACCAGCCACTGATCCGAATGTTCATAAGCACAAATGGTGGATGAAAAAGCGTAACCCACCCCTACTTTTCCCAAGGAACCCCAATGACACTGACTTCATCTGCATTCGTCAGCACCGAAACACCGGCCCGTTATATTGGTCGGTTGTGCAAACATTTCGCGCACAAAATCCCAGTTAACTTTGATGAACAACAGGGGCAGATCGAATTTGAAATGGGACTGGCATTGCTGCAAGCCAGTGATACCGGCTTGCAGCTGAGCGTACAGGCCGAAACCGACGAACAGCTTGATCGGCTAAAAAATGTCGTCGCCAGCCACTTTGAACGTTTTGCCTGGCAAGAAGCACTGACACTGGAATGGACCGCGTAATCGCCTTACTCCTCAGCCGGCAAGCTCAGTTCAATCGACTCGCCCATGGAGTCGTTTAGCCGTTCAAGCTCAAAGTTGAGCGCCTCGGCATCTTCCTCAAGGGACAATGCTATTGCTGAAAAAGCGTCGGCCGCCTCAATAAATGCCAGCACCACCGATGGATCAAACAAGGTGCCGCTGGCGGAGTTGATTCGTGCAGTCACCTCTTCATGACTCAGGGGCTGGCGATACGCATGATGACTGGTTAACTGCTCATAACACCCAGCCACCGCCATCAACCGTGCGGAAAGAGGAATCTGCTCGCCACGCAGCCCCTGTGGATAACCACTGCCATCCCAGTTTTCATGCTGGCTGTAGACAATGTCCTTGGCGTCGCTCAAAAAGCTGTGCTGACTGTCGAGCTGCTTCTCTGCGGCCTCAAGTGCCAAATACCCTGCCTTTGCATGCCCTTGCATAAGCTCAAGATCATGCCCTTCCAGCTTGGTTGGACTCAGCAAAATACGGTCTGGTAACACCAGCTTGCCAATGCCGTGCAGCAATGCGGAGCGGCCTAACTGGGCTATTCGCTCATTACTAAGTTCGACGCTCAGGCCAGGCTGCTGGCGTGCCAGGGCTGTTGCCAGCGTTACCATATAGGGCTTGATCCGGGCAAGGTGCAGGCTGCATGGGTTGTCGCGCATCGCGGCCAGCCCGGCCATAGCTTCGATAGCCACCTCTTGGTGTTTTTCTATTTCGCGGGTGCGCCGGCGCACTTCGAGCTCCAGGTACTCGCTTTTGTCACGCAGAAAATCCGCCCCGGCCTTGAGCTGCAGATGGGATTTAACCCGCGCCATTACAATCGGCGGGCTTATCGGCTTGGTGATGTAATCAACCGCGCCGAGATCAAAGCCAAGCTGTTCATCGGCCAGCTCACTTTTAGCGGTCAGGAAAATAACCGGTATATTCTGGGTTTGCGGGTTTTGCTTTAACGCACGGCAGACTTCATAGCCGTCCATGCCGGGCATGGTGATGTCGAGCAAGATCAAGTCTGGAGGGGTATTGCTAGCGGCTATGCGCAACGCGTTAAGACCACTACTGGCAACTTTCACGCGATAACTGTCGAGCAATAACTCGCTCATCAGTTCGAGGTTGTCCGGCACATCGTCAACCACCAGAACCAGCGGTTGATCTGGGTAGTTCAAACTGTCATCCATAATGATTCATCTCTATTCCATCAAGTATCGCGGCGACAGCGGTCTCTGATTGCTCCGAGCGCGCTGATAAAGTCATAGACGCGCATTGCACTGGCAAGTGCATCATAGTCACCCCTGAAGAACTTGCGTAACTCAACAGAGTTGGCGTCAAAGAACTTGCTTGCACGGGGATCATCCTCGATCAGCAAGCGCTCAAGCTCGGCACAGAGTTCACGCGATTTGGCTTCATCAACATCGGTTTCAACGCACACAGGCTCCGCTGGAAACTGCTGATGAATAGCCGTTACAAGTTCGATCAAACCCAGCTCCAAAGGTTTCAACAGCGATTCTAATTCTTGCCCTTGAGAATCTGTAATAGCGGACTCCAGTGCCGTTGCCTGAGCGTGCATCTCGGTTGCGCCCAAGTTGCCTACCAGGCCTTTCAGGGTATGAGCCAGACGCTCTGCCGCCTGTTTATCATTTACGTTGATGGCCGCACGGATTCGACCAATGACACCCTGCTGACTGCTGGCAAATTTAGTCAGCAATCGTTGATACAACTCGGTTTTCCCTAGCACCCGACGCAGGGCTGTTTCAACATCAATGCCAGGCAACTGCATCTCAGTGAGAGCGCGCCCCGCGCTGTCACTCCCGGATTCAGTAGGCGCTTGGGCCAATGCGACACTCTTGCCTGGCGCAAGCCATTGACTCAGGGTTGCCCAAAGATCGCGGGGTTCGATGGGCTTGGCAATGTGATCATTCATACCGCCGCGAATACAGCGCTCACGGTCTTCGGGCAGGGCGTTAGCGGTCATGGCGATGACGGGGAGCTTGGCAAAACGCGGTTCTTTACGGATCGCAAAGGTCGTTGAAATGCCATCAAGCACTGGCATCTGCATGTCCATCAACACCAGTGCGTAATAATCATCCGGATTTGCACGTAGTTTGGTCAGGGCTATTTCGCCATGCTCGGCCTCGTCAATCAGCAACCCGCTTTCCTCCAGCAAGCCGATGGCCACTTCACGGTTAAGCTCATTGTCTTCAACCAACAGCACCCGGCGACCACTGAAGTCCGGGCACTCATGTAGCAGGGCTTGTGGGCTGCTGACAAAACCTGCTGCCTCAGCGTCCAGACTGCGCAATACGGCATCAAGTAAAAAGCTCGGATTTACCGGTTTGAACAACACATCATCAACCCCGACCGACTTGGCGCTGAGCAGTAGTTCCTCACGCCCGAAAGCCGTCACCATCAACACGCTCGGCGCCTTGCGCAGGTTCAGGCCATGCAGGCGCCGCGTCGTCTCAATGCCGTCCATTACCGGCATTTGCCAGTCGATAAGTACCAATTCATAGGGCGTGTTACGGTTATCGGCTTGGGCGATTTTAGTTAACGCTTGAGCACCCGACTCGACAAGCTCAACCGCCATGCCCATGTTGCTCAGAAGCCCTTCAAACACCTGACGCGCCGTGCTGTTGTCATCAACCACCAGCACCCGTCGACCTTTGAGGGAAGTGGGTACCGCAACTGGCATGCCTTGATCAGTCCCAATACCAAAAGGAATTGTGCACCAGAACAGGCTCCCCCTACCTTGCTGGCTTTCAACACCCACCTCGCCGCCCATGGCCTCAACCAGTTTTTTGCAAATCGCCAGACCCAACCCTGTGCCGCCATATTTTCGGGTGGTCGAGGTATCCGCCTGCTGGAATGACTGAAACAGATGGCTGATCTGCGTCTTATCCATGCCGATGCCGGTATCGCGCACTGCAAAGTAAATCTGTACCTGCTTGCTATCACGCTGCTCGATTCGAATTTGCAGCTCAACCTCGCCATTTTCAGTGAACTTAACCGCATTATTAGAGAAGTTGATCAGCACCTGCCCCAGGCGTAACGGGTCACCTACCAAAAACTGCGGCACCGCGGGATCAAGATTAAAAATCAGTTCCAGATTCTTCTCGTTTACCTTTTCGGCGACCAGGTTGGCAACGTTCTCAAGCACCTGACGTAAATCGAAATCAATATGTTCAATACTCAGCTTGCCCGCTTCGATCTTCGAGAAGTCGAGAATGGCGTTAATGATGCCGAGCAAATGCTGACCAGACTGCTGGATTTTATTCAGGTAGTCGCGTTGTCGCGGCGAGGGGTCCGTCCTTAAAGCGAGGTGCGACATTCCGATAATGGCGTTCATCGGCGTGCGAATTTCATGGCTCATATTGGCGAGAAAATCTGATTTCAACCGCGCGGCATCTTCGGCCATGTTTTTTGCTGCCAGCAGCGCCTCTTCCCCTTGTTTGCGCACGGTAATATCACGACTCACACCAACCAACCCCAAGAGCGCGCCTTGATCGTCCTGAAATGTCGAGCGCAAGGTATCAAACACCACACGGCGACCATCCGGGTATAGCGCCCAGCCTTCGGTCTCAAATGCGCCGCCACGCGCCAAGGCGACTTTATCGTGACCCGCACGGGCATTGGCCCACTCAATGCCGAGCAATTCGACATCGTTTTTACCTATGGCTTCTTCGGGCGTAAGGCCAAACAAATCGGCGCAAGCCTGATTAATTCCGCCGTAATTGCCCTTTTCGTCCTTAAACCAAATGGGATCTGGAATCGCGTTAATCAAGGCGGTCAATGTACGCCGCTGCAACTGAGCCTCTGCTTCCGCTCGCTCGCGCTCAGCAATTTGCACACTGAGCCGGCGATTCCATACCAAAACAAAGGCCATGAGCAGCAAAAAACCGAGCAGGTAAGGCCAACCGACTTCCAGTAAACGCTGCCAGTTGAACTCGGTCAGTGCCGGTAACCAGTGGCTTTTGATGGTGGCTGTATCCTGATCCGTTACGGTCAACAAACCAGCATCCAATAGTCGCTGCAACTCGGGTGCGCTCCTGCGCACGGCAAAACTCAACTCACTGCTGCTTAAGCCCGATTCGGCACGGACCTCAATGTTGGTCAGGTTGAGCTCACGGATGAGATACGTGGCGACAATCATATCGCCGACATAAGCATCCACACGCCCGGACGACAATGCCTGTAGTGCATCAGCGGTGCTGTCGACACGCATCAGCCGAACACCTGGAACGGACTCTTTAAGCCGCGACTCAACCACATAGCCACGCTCGACGGCGACTTCATGCCCGTCCAGATCTGCAAGTGTTTGCAGGTGCTCATCCGAACGGGTAAACACCAAACTGCTACTCACGACATAAGGCTTGGTAAATCGCAAGAACGTCTCACGTTCAGGGGTACGAACCACCGAGGGCAGCAGATCAATTTTGTCGGTGCGCAAGGCGACTAACGCCGCGTCCCAGCTATCAAACAGCACAACCTCAATACGCATCCCCAACCGGCGGGTGATCAAGCTTAAATACTCGCCGCTAAGCCCGGTGTATTCACCCTGCGGGTTGATCACATCAAAGGGTGCCCAGCCTTCTCGTTCAATCCCTACACGGATAACTGGATGCGCCTTGGCCCATGCCTCATCCTCCTTGCTGAGCGGCACTTGTGCGGCCTGCACCGAAATACAGAGCAACCAGCACAGCAACAACCCACAGATACGCGCCATCATCCGAATCCTTAACGAAGTCGTCCTTTAATTAACTAGTTGCAGCTTAGTCACTGCCGGAGAAAACACCTGCTATCTGGCAACTTATGCAGATATAAAAACGGCGCCTTAGACGGCGCCGATGGATTAATCAAAGTTTTTTGAGCGCGATCAGCCAAGGCTACTTTTCAAGAATGGCCGTGACCCCTTGCCCGCCAGCAGCGCAGATCGAAATCAATCCTCGCGCCTCGGTTTGCTCTGCCGCCGCGAGCAGCTTGGCCAAGTTGGCAACGATCCGCCCGCCAGTGGCCGCAAACGGATGGCCAGCCGCCAGTGAACTGCCTTTGACATTCAGCTTGCTGCGGTCGATGGCGCCCAAGGGTTGGTCCAGGCCTAAGCGCGCCTGGCAGTATTCAGGGTCCTCCCACGCTTTAAGTGTGCACAACACCTGCGCTGCAAAGGCTTCATGAATCTCGTAATAGTCAAAGTCCTGCAAGGCCAGATTATTACGCGCCAGCAATCGTGGCACAGCGTAGACCGGGGCCATTAACAAGCCTTCAGCGCCATCGACAAAATCCACTGCGGCCGCTTCACCATCGCGCCAATAAGCCAGAATCGGAAGCCCGCGCGCCTTCGCCCACTCTTCGCTGGCGAGCAGTACCAGCGAGGCACCATCGGTCAGCGGCGTTGAGTTAGCTGCGGTCAGGGTGCCACGTGAACTGCGCTCGAAAACAGGCTTGAGGGTCGCGAGTTTTTCGAGATCGATATCGGGGCGCAGGTTGTTATCGCGAGTCAGACTGCTGAATGGTGTCATCAAATCATCTTGCCAATCTTCAGCATATGCCGCGGCCATTTTTTGGTGGCTGGCCACCGCTAACTGGTCTTGCTCATCGCGTGGAATTGACCAGTTTTGCGCCATCAACTCGCAATGCTCGCCCATGGACAAGCCCGTGCGTGGCTCGCCATTTCGCGGCAGTGACGGTGCCAGATGGCGAGGTCGAATTTTCAACAGGGTCTTGATCTTGTCGCCGGTGGATTTACTGCGATTGGCTTCGAGCAATAGTTTACGCAGACCTTCATTGACCCCAATCGGCGCATCGGAGGTGGTATCAACGCCACCGGCAATACCGCACTCAATCTGGCCCAAGGCAATTTTATTAGCGACCAGCAACGCCGCTTCAAGCCCGGTGCCGCAGGCTTGCTGAATATCGTAAGCGGGTGTTTCTGGGGACAGCAACGAGCCAAGAACGCACTCGCGGGTCAGGTTGAAATCGCGGGAATGCTTGAGTACGGCGCCAGCAACCACTTCCCCAAGACGCTCGCCATGCAAGTTGAAGCGTTCAACCAAACCGCCCAGCGCACTGGTCAGCATTTCCTGGTTGCTTGCTGTGGCATACGCGGTGTTCGAACGTGCGAACGGAATACGATTGCCGCCGATGATGGCAACGCGACGCAGCTGGGTCATGGGTGACTCCTTGCGAAAGTGAAATTGGAGTGTCGCATAGGCTAGCCTGAAACCGCAGCTTCACATTGGCCAGCATGCCCGCTCAATAAAGTTTCAAGTCAATTGTGCAATGCTGTTGTCATAAAGTTAGGCCACCGCTAAAGGCTAAAGCTGTTACACAGTGCAGGCTTTCGCTTTGAACCTTGCAACCATGGTCATATGCTTTACTCACTAGCCTTTAAGAAGACCTTTAGCTAACTTTTTTGTTCTGCTCGCAGGAGCCCTTCATGTCGGATCGTTATCTATCTTTCGCCAACTCAGCCACTGGACGCCGCGTTGTCAGCGCCCTCGGCCTACCCGCGCCGGTAAGACTGGAACGCTGGACAGCCGGGCGCACCCGTCCCGTCGACGGGGCATTACTGCTTAGCGGCGGCCCGCTGTGCAAAACCATCAGCGGTTTTGCCAACAAGCTTAGCGACCAGCTCTTCGCCAATGAAGACGGCATGTTTGACCTGCCACGCTGGACGGCAGAGCACTCGCCCAAGCTCAAAGCACTGGTGTTTGACGCCAGCGAGCTAACCCGGTTTGACCAGCTCAACACCCTGCGCGAGTTCTTTCAGCCCGCCATGAAAGGACTCGGCACCTGCCCCCATGTGGTGGTGCTGGGCCGCTCGCCGCAAACCATCAAAGACCCGGTGGCCGCCAGCGTTCAGCGCGCGCTCGAAGGCTTTACCCGCTCACTGGGCAAAGAAATACGCCGTGGCGGTACCGTGCAATTGCTCTATGTCGGTAAAGGGGGTGAAAGCCAGTTGGAAGGCGCACTGCGCTTTTTCCTGTCGCCCAAAAGTGCTTACGTGTCTGGTCAGGTTTTAACCCTCACCGCCTGTAATGCTGAAGTCAAAGATTGGACGCGGCCATTGGTAGGCAAAACAGCCCTGATCACCGGTGCCTCACGTGGCATTGGGGCGGCGATTGCCGAAACCTTGGCCCGTGATGGTGCCGACGTAGTGTTGCTGGACGTACCGGCCATGCAGGATGATCTGGACGCCCTGGCCGCGCGCTTGGGAGGACGCAGCATTGGGCTGGATATTTGCGCCGAGCATGCAGCGCAAACTTTGATTGAAGCGCTACCCGACGGCCTCGACATTCTGGTGCATAACGCCGGAATCACCCGCGACAAGACGCTGGCAAAAATGACCGAAGGTTTCTGGAACTCGGTGATTAACGTCAACGTCAGTGCCCCGCAGGTGCTCACTCAAGCCCTGCTTGACGCCAACAAGTTGCATGAAGATGCACGGGTGGTGCTGATTTCTTCCATCAGCGGAATTGCCGGCAACATGGGCCAAACCAACTACGCCACCAGTAAAGCTGGAGTGATTGGTGTGACTGAGGCGTGGGCACCGGCGCTGGCCAAGCAAGCCGTCACCATCAACGCGGTCGCACCGGGCTTTATCGAAACACAAATGACAGCGGCCATCCCGCTGACCCTGCGTGAAGCAGGCCGACGCATGAACTCAATGGGCCAAGGTGGCTTGCCGCAAGATGTCGCCGAGGCGGTGGCCTGGTTTGCGCAGCCCTCCTCCGGCGCCGTTACCGGTCAGGTCATGCGGGTATGCGGACAAAGCCTGCTTGGCGCCTGAGAACGCAAAACAACCTGAGCCCATAAGTTGGCAGGCGCAAAAGCCAACAGGCGCCGTCACAGCCCACGTATCGCGAGGGGTGTGACGGCGCGAAGCATGGCCATACGCTCAACTACTACAACAGCTAAGTTCAGGACCAGATAAAGCCCTGTTTAGCTGTTCCTTCTGTTACGAAATTCAACCGGCGTAAGTCCAACCCAGCGCTTGAATGCACGATAAAAAGTGCTCGGCTCCGAGAAGCCGGTAAGCTCGACAATCACTTCAATGCGCTCATCGGTATTGAGCAGCAGGTCTTTGGCCAGACGGCACCGGTAATCACCGACCAGATCATTAAAGCGCACGCCGGCGACACTCAGGCGCTCGCGTAAACGCCGGGCAGGCATATTCAGCCGCTTTGAGACCTGTTCGAGAGTGGCGCGATTATCGATCACCAACTCAGCAATCAACTCCCGCACCTGACTGACCAGATCAAGCCGCTCAATCTCGCTTAACTGCCGCTGCGCCACTAAGTCGTGTACTTGCAGGAGTTCAGGCTGAGCCAGCGCTGAACATCTGCTCAGAATCGCGCTGTCGAACACCAATGCATAGCGCTTGCTGCCCAAGTGCGCAGGACAACCATATACCGCCCGATAGTGCTCGGGGCTAGCCCCTTTGGGGTGAATGAAGTGCACCTCATAGAGCGCGAACTCGCCTTCGGTAAGGGCTTTGAACAAACGAATAACAGCACCGGCAAGCAACTCTGGGAAATGCCGTGAAACGCCGCTGTCCACTGCCAAGGTTAATACGGCGCGATCTCCCTCAACATCCAGACGCGCATTCAGTGCATCAGACAGCAAGCGTACGTAGCGCAAGGCGTGGCGCAGGCCCGCACCAAAGGTTTCGCTGGATAGGAACAGATACTCAAGCAATAGGCCATGATAGATAGGCAGATGCTCGACCAAGAACAACCCGGCGTGGGGCTCGCCGGTCTCATCAATTACCGCTTGCCAAAATTTCGCCTGCTGGGCGTGAGGAAAGCGTTTAGGCGGTAACTCTCCTGCCAGTAGACCAATGCGGGCCAATACCTTGGCTGGATCATTTCCACTGGTTTGCAATGCGGCGATTACTGGCCGCATCAACGCAATATCATCCGTAAGATCGCGCATGCTTAACATTTCTTGGCTATTGATTAACTGCAAGACATCTTAGGCAGCTTTCCCAAACAGGCTCAAGTCAGCATCTTGCCAAATTAGCGAACGGCTACAGCGAAACCATTGTCCAAAACCTATTGACTGGCATGACAGGCGCTTGAGCGAAGTGGCCAATGCTTGAGGGTTTGCAGCTACTAAGCTGCTGCCAAGGATTAAATGAGGCGCACTATATGACGACCCAATGGCTTGACCTAGACACTGTCCCGGCGTTGCCGGGGTTATTTATGCAAGCCGTTTTGCGCCGAGGGATTACCGGCAAAAAATTGCCCGATGTAGGCCTGCGCACGCAAATAAGCATCGACCCTGAAAATCTTGCGTCCTATCGAAAGATCTGCGGTGTCCTAGAGTGCAGCCTGCTGCCGCCCGCTTACCCGCATGTGCTGGCATTTGCGCTGCAGCTGAAATTACTGACCGATAAACGCTTTCCCTTCCCGCTGCTTGGACTGGTTCATCTGGAAAACAGCATTCAGGTGTTACGTCCGCTCGCGGGCCACGGCCCCTTCAGCATCAGCGTGCATGTCGAGAATTTACAGCCCCATGAAAAAGGCGCTGTTTTCAGCGTTATCACCCGACTGGAAGACCAACTCGGCCTGCTTTGGCAGGGCGACAGTCGAATTCTTTGCCGCGGCGTCAAACTTGAGGGCAGCCCAGAAGCAGCGGTGGAACTGGCGGATATGCCACTCACCGAACGCGCCCACTGGCATGCGCCGAGCGATATCGGCAGGCGCTATGCGCGAGTTGCCGGCGACTACAACCCCATTCACCTGTCTGCACTGAGCGCCAAGCTCTTTGGCTTTCCCCGGGCAATCGCCCACGGCCTGTGGAACAAAGGCCGCGTGTTGGCCGAACTGGGCGAGCAACTCCCCGTCAGTGGCTATCAAGTGGATGTGCGCTTTAAAAAACCACTGCTACTGCCCGGCGACGTGATTCTTAGATCCAGCGCCAGCGGACCTAGCGGGCAATTCACCCTGACCGGAACTAACGACATGCCACATATGCAAGGGACCTGGCAGCCGCTGGATAACTGATCAGAGCAATACCATGGGCGGTAAAGGGTTATCCACCGGGCTTGCGCAGCCGCCCGATCCATCTCAAGCTATGCGCCTTCAAGGAGCGCAGCATGAATATCACCGAACTCACCAGCCGCTTGCACGCAATACGTGATCGTAACAACTGGCGGCAGTTTCACAGCCCTAAAAACCTGGCGATGGCGGCCAGCGTCGAAATGGCTGAGCTGGTTGAAATCTTCCAGTGGCTGACTGAACAGCAATCCCGTGAACTGCCGGATGAAGTGCTGGCGCACGCGGGCCAGGAAGTGGGTGACATAGTGCTGTATTTATTGTTGTTGTGCAGCGAACTGGGCCTGGACATGGAGCATGTGGTGAACGCCAAACTGGCCGACAGTGAAAGGCGCTTCGCCTCATGAATGACCGTCATTTTGATGAACTGGCGACGCGCTTTGCGGAAAAAATCTACGGTGGGGCCAAAGGTGCGATTCGCCTCGCAGTCTTGCAAGCCGATCTCGCCGAAGCCTTGCCTGATAGTCCGCTGCGGGTGCTCGATATAGGCGCGGGCTTGGGTCATATGTCCTTATGGCTTGCCCAGCGCGGCCATCAAGTCACGCTGGCCGAACCCGCTGAGCCAATGTTGAATGGTGCCCGTCAGCGTTTTGCTGAAGCGGGAGTGGAGGCCACATTTATCCAAGCGCCATGGCAAGACTTGCTCGGCCAAGGCCATCAACCCTTTGATGTGGTGATCTGTCACGCGGTACTCGAATGGCTGGCCGAGCCCCACTCGATTCTACCGGTGCTGCACCAACTCACCGCGCCGGGCGGCTGGCTGTCTTTGGCCTTTTATAATAAAGATGCATTGATCTACCGCAACCTGCTCAAGGGACATTTTCGCAAGCTGCGCAAGGCTGAGTTCGCCGGTGAAAAGCAAAGTCTGACCCCACAGCGCCCGGTCGATCCCCATGAGCTCGCCACGCAACTTAGCGTAGACTGGCAAGTCGAAATTCAAAGTGGCGTGCGCGTTTTTCATGACTACATGCCCCACGACTTTCAACTAAAGGCCGAACTCATCGACCTGTTAGAGATGGAGCTGGCTTACCGACGACATCCAACATTTGCGGGCCTGGGTCGTTATTTGCACTGGGTCTGCCGACCACGTTAAAGGAGTCGCAAGATGAATCGTGCAGTCACCTTAATGTTCAGCGTGGCAGCGCTGCTCAGCCTTGCGGCCTGTCAGTCAGACAACCCCTACAGCGCGTCTTCAGCCCCGCTGCCGCCAGCGCCGATACAGCCTGCAGGTCATGTTGATTTAAGCGCTTACCCAGCCCCGACACGGGACTATGGCCATTATCGCAGTTGGAGCTGGGCTAATAAGCAGTTGCCCGCTGGCAGTGCCTGGGCCAGCAGCGAAATGATCAGCAGCGCGCTAAGTAACAGCCTCGACCGCGCCGGTTTACGTCCAGTACAAACCGGCAAAGCCGCTGATCTCTTGGTCTCAGCCAGCGTGCGTTTGGAAACGCGCCTGCGCCAGTCTTACGACAACGGCGGTGTTTACTATGGCGCAGGCAGCGGCTACTACGATCGCTATGACCGCTACGGCGCCTATGGCAGCGTGCCCATCGTACGTACCTATCAGGAGGAGGTGGCGGTCGTGCGCGTGGACTTCTTCGACAGCCGCGATGGCCAGCCTGTTTGGAGTGGTAACGCCGAAGCCCTTAGCGGCAGTGATGAAAGTGGACGCAGCAAGGCATTACGTGAAGCGATGAATAATGCCCTCGCAAGCTATCCTCCGAATTGAGCGACATTGTTTGCAACACTCCATATTTGCCCCGCAGCAGTTGCCGCGCTTGCATAAGCCTACGAACCCAACGTTGATGTCGGAGACAAAGAATGAAGCGCCATATGTTATTACTCGCCAGCATTTTGCTGCTGAGTGCCTGTGAAAGCATTCAGGTAGATCGCGACTACGATACCAACCGCGACTTTGCCAGCTACCAGAGCTGGTCGTGGCAAACCCCGGCGCTTACCTACTCGCCAGATGACCCGCGGATAAAAAGCGACCTTACCGAACAGCGCATCCGTGATGCCGTCACCGACCAGCTTGAACAGCGTGGTTTGCGCGCGGCATCGGCCAATACTCAAGGCGACCTCAGCGTTCAAGTCGCAATGATTGTTGATGACCGGCAAAACCTGCTAACCACCAACTACGGTGGCGGCTGGAATAATGCGTGGGGTGGCGGTTACTGGGGTGGCCCGATGTACACCGAAACCCAAACGGTTGATTACAAAGTCGGTACCCTTCAGGTCGACCTCTACGACGGCAAGGACAAAAAACTGGTGTGGCGCGGCAGTGCCCAGCAGATCATGCCGCGCAATGCACTTAGCCCAGCCGAACGTGAAACCGCGATCCGCGAAACGGTGACTAAAGTGCTTAGTCAGTATCCGCCGCATTGACCATGGCTTCGCGCCCGCATCGCCTCAGTCATCGACTGGTCGAAGAGCGTGATCTGCTGATCATCGCCACCTTCGTGCAGAGCGCCGCTGAGCTGTTCTACTGCTATCCAAAAGCGAGCTGGCCACTCACCCCTGCTCAACTCGCCGATGCCATCAATCACCGTCGCGACAGTACAGTTGTGCTGCTCAACGATGAAGTGGTCGGTTTCGCCAATCACTATCAGTGGCAAGACGATGTCTATTGCGCCCTCGGCAATGTGATGGTCTCGCCCAACGCTCGGGGTCACGGCATTGCACGGTACCTGATCATGGCCATGGAAGAACAAGCGCGCACTGAAGTTCATGCCAAACGCATGCGTCTGTCCTGCTTCAACAGCAACACCGCAGGGTTATTACTTTACAGTCAATTGGGCTATGAGCCTTACGCCATAGTCGAGCGCGAGTCACCCGACGGGCAACGTGTAGCCTTAATCCAAATGGACAAAGCCCTATGAGCAGTACCGCCAATCAGCGCATCCTAATTGTGGTAAACAGTGGCCCAAGCACACCCGCACGCTGCGCAGCACCGTTTTACACGGCTACGCTTCTGGCCTGCATGGATGCACAGGTAACAGTATTTCTAAGCGGCGAAGCTGTTCAATTGGCGCAGACTGGTGTGGCTGACAATCTCTATGCAGTCGCAGATGGAGAGTCGGTCAGGCATTTTATCCAACAAGCGAAAACGGCTGGTGTACGCTTGCTGATGTGCCGAGCACCAGGCGTTGTCATCGACGAACACCGCTTGATCTTCGAGCTGGATGAAATCGCCAGCGGTGGTGAGCTTGCCCAGATGATTCTTGAGTACGACAAAGTCCTGACGCTATGACATTAGACGGCTTGGAATTCCCGGAAGACCTGCTTTACGCACCCGCCCACAACCTGTGGCTACGTGAAGAGGCAGACGCCACACTGACCATTGGGCTCAGCGCCTATGGCTGCGCCAGTTACGGCCAGATCTTCGCGTTCACCCCCAAGCGTGACGGTCAGATCATCGAGGCAGACCGCAGCTTCGGCATCGTCGAGTTCGCCAAGGCAGCTTCATCTGCACGTACGCCAGTAGCCGGCACATTGATAGCCAGCAATATCGACGTGGTGCGTCGCCCGGCACTGATTAACCAAGATTGCTACGGCGAAGGGTGGATGATCCGCCTGCAACCCAGCGACTGGGCCAGCGCCAGGCGCCAGATGCTCACCGGCGATGCAGCCTTGAATGCATTCGCTGAACGAATGTTGCTGGACGGTTACAACCCAACTGACAGCGGCGTACAAGCGCTGCGCTGAGATTGCGTCACCCACCATTCGAGCCATGAATGCTGGTTAGACTCAAGGGTGTCCTCTGCTAGCGTGAGTCCTAAAAGCGCTCATCAGGAGCTCAGCATGCAATCGCAAGACTTAGCAGTAAACGGCATCAAGCTGCATGTGCATATGGCAGGCCCCGAAACTGGCCGGCCAATTTGGCTGCTGCACGGCTTTCCCGAATGCTGGCACTCATGGCGTGAACAAATACCCGCACTGGTCGCGGCAGGCTACCGCATATTTGTCCCGGAAATGCGCGGCTACGGCCGCAGTGACGCCCCGGAGGATATAGAGGCCTACGACGTACTGACGATTTGCGCAGACATTCAGGCCAGTATGACCGCCCTGGGCCAGCATGACGTGTGTATTGTCGGCCACGACTGGGGCGCCATGGTGGCGTGGCATCTGGCTCAACTCGAACCGCAACGGGTTAGCACGCTGGTGACGATGTCTGTGCCTTTCGCCGGACGCGGCAAGCGCCCGGCAATCGAAATCATGCGGGAGTTGTTTGCCGACCGCTTCAACTACATCATTTACTTTCAACAACCCGGTGTCGCCGAGCAGGAATTGGATGCCGACATTGAGCGCAGCCTGCTCATCTTTATGCAGGGTGCCAGCTCCGGCAACCTGCTGCTACAAAAGCGCCCAGCCGACTCAAAATTATTCGACGGCATCGCAACACCCGGAGAATTACCGCACTGGTGCACCGCAGAAGACTTTAAGCTGTACATCGAGACGTTTAAAAAAGACGGCTTTCGCGGCGCCTTGAACTGGTACCGCAATTTCGAGCGTAACTGGCAAAAAACCGAGTTTCTTCAAGATGTAAAAATCGAGCAGCCCACCCTGTTTCTGGTCGGCGACAAAGACCCTGTCGCCACCCTTGAAGCCCACACCATCAGCCGCATGCCAAGTCGCGTCAGCAGCCTGGAACAGCATCAGCTAAGTGATTGTGGGCACTGGATACAAAGCGAAAAGTCCGCAGAAGTGAATGCCTTGCTGCTGGGGTTTCTGGAGCGACATTTTCCAGCGTAGGCCGTTGCCCGTGGTGGATGAAAAAAGCGTCATCCACCCTACCCGAGCGGCTGACACTTGGACGATCGAAATGGCGGAAGGCAGTGGGAGTCGAACTCTACAATTTACTATGTCATTGCTGCATTGACCCGCTCAATGCAAGGGTTTCAGTTCCCTGCAATGCTCGGATTTGCACATAAAAGCCCTTCGTTTTCGACATTTTTTCGACACCTATGCTCTTGATCCCTACCCTCTGCCTGAATGGTGTGGCACATTCATATCAGTCCATATTGCTGTTTTCAGCAGAGAAAATAAAACGTGGTCTGTCCCCTGATACTCCTGATACCCGTCATCGCAGGCGTGGCTCGGCTGGTGTGGTATCCATATCGCATCAATGCTGTGCTTTTGTAGAGTGTTGTTAGTTATACAAAATGAGGAGGTCAAGCGAATACAAGTCGCATGCAACATTAATATGATAACCAATTGTTTTATAAAGATAATTTACGCATTGAATTGACCGGGCAGGTGTTGTTATGAAGAAGTAACTAATATGCAATCATAAAGCCGTCGGTCCACTCAACTGTTAAGCAGCTAGAGAGAAAATGGAGTTTATACTTGGCTAAACCACCTTTGTCACACTACTCACCCAAGTTCGCGAATAAAGCGTGGGCTGATAGTCAGGGTTATACCTCTTATTTTTACTGTTCATATACCGACGAAGTTAAGAAATCTCCTAAGGGATGGAAGCAATGGGGACGAAAGCTTGGACTTTACTCTTGGTCAGTCGAAAAGTCATTGGGCCAAGAATTGGAAACTTTAGCTGCTCCAATTTACGAGAAGATTGTCAGCTATGGTGAACTATCTGAATCTGACAGAATTATCTGGGCTCAGTTCATACTATCCCAGTTGGTTCGTACACCAACTCACATGAAATATGAGAGTAAAGCGCGCGAACTATTTAGGATTACTGAGGAACCGAAACATTGTCGAGTCGGTTGTAAGGATTGTTTAGATTTGAATTTCGTAGCCAATCGCGATTGGTGTTTACTTCTAGCCCATGAAGATGACTTTTTTGTAAGAAGCGACAACCCGATCTTACAGACGGGCTTTATTGAGCTGCCTGAAACATGCTTATTTTACCCTCTAACACCTAAACTTTGCTTTGTTGCTTGCTCTATGGCTGATAGTTGGAATGCTTTTGACAACAAGACAAACGAAACGTGTGGGTATCAGCTGGATAAAGGTGGGGCCCACATGCTAAATTTTTATATAGCAAGATCAGCGGGTGAGTCTTTGATTATTTCCCCTAAAGATGATGGGGTCATTGCTGAACGAATGTATGGTGATATTTTGGGTCTTTACCCACAGCCACCATTCTCACTTCATGTACTAGATGATGATCCTAAATATGCTTTTGAAAGTATTCGAAAAATTATGAGCCAAACAGATGGTTTCGAGTATCCAAATTGGCAACTAGATGAACTTGTTCCCTTTTATCAGAGGAAGCGCAGTGCAGGCGCTGCTTAACAAGTTGCTGCACTCGGAAAAATTACTCGCTGCGCTCGAAATTTTCCGGTAAGCAAAGCGTTAGGCTACAAATCAAATTTAGGAGATTCATTCATAAATGAAACAATGTTCTTTTGGTAATCTCCTGTAACAATAGGGGACAGACCACCTTTAAATTCACATAGTCTGTTCTCTGTAAATGCTCGTTTCTCGTTTAGGTAAATTATGCGCTTTCAAATACTAATTTTTTTAATTACGCCTGTTCTTTTTGTATTTTTTAATAGTCATGAGGTGATTGCTGACACCGAAACTGTGGTATGTCCGGCTCCCGTCGCGGCTTCTTTAGATGAAATTGCAGAAGTAAAAGGTCAGCAATCATCAGACCGAAACCCATTTGCCCCCGTAGAACTCGACTGCAAATACCTTAATCCCCCAAAGCACCTGATGTTGATTGAGTCTTCAGCTACTGTAAGTGAGTGCCAAGCAAATAAACATAATCTGAATGCTATGAAAAGTGGATGTCCATATTATGTTTCTGAAGGTGATGGTGCTGAAGGTCCAGTGTGGTGTATTCAAGATGGGCCGGCGAGCAATGAACTCATCGACATGTTTACTCTTCTTACAAATGCAACCTGTGATGAGTGACTCTTTTGGATAAGCTGGAGGTGCCTAGTGTTTATCCTAGCTGGGCAAAGGCAATTTCCAATTGCAAAATGATTGTTATGGCATTCAAATTTTTTGCATTGCGCTCGGATCAAGCAGCATTGATAAGGTATGCTCGGTTTGACGGTTTTCGACATTAGGGTGAGTGTCGAGCAGGACACTTGAATCAACATGGAAGGCAATCACGCCCGGTGGCGTGGCCGGGCTTCAAACCCTTAGTATGGCTATGTCATTGCTGCACTGACCCGCTCAATGCAAGGGTTTGAGCTTTTAGCACTGCTCGAATTTGCACATAAAAGCGCTTTGTTTTCGACATTTCTTCGACACATTGAATCATGAAGTCTACCCTCTGCCTGAATGGTGTGGCACATTAGTATCAATGCCATGCTGCTGACAAAGAAATAATTTGGTCTGCAGTTGCTACTTCTATAAATTTTAGTTTAGTCCCTACTATAGGATTATATATGAAAGTCAGCAATCCATTGACTATTATAGCTATATTCGCAGGGTTGGCAGAAGCACTTGCAACTATCGCACTACTCGGCTTACCTAATGAATTACAAGAAATATTCATTTATTTTGTAATGGCATTTCCTTCCTTAATAGTAATTCTTTTTTTCGTTGTTTTATATTTCAATAATAATGTATTGTACGCTCCTGGCGACTACCAAGATCCCGAGCACTATTTGAAAATAAATAGCGCTGAAATTCAGAAGGCGCTTAATTCTGAACTTATGAAAAGCAATCCACTATTGACGCAAGGAAATGTCTTTAAAAATGACACACCACATACCTTAAAAGAAAACTCAGAATTGACGGAAAACCCTTCTGGACTAGTCGAGAGTGTTAATGAACGCTTTCTTCGACCTGCTTTAAAGTTATTAATCTATCAGCTTCTAGAAAAACCTAGTAGAGAAAGGGAGAAGATTATTAATTCGATAGAAAGTCAAGATTTAAAAGAGATTTTAGTTTCTGTGCTTGAAACCATCAAAGAAGAACATGGCGAAGACATCTATTTGAAGCCGACGCATCCTACTACTCATTCATCGAAAGCATAAAGCGCTTGAGTAAAATCTTATCTAAATATATTCGAGAATCTTTAATTGGTGGATATAAATGGAAAGAGTAATATACGGCAGGCCTTCTTTAAGCTTTGGCCTCATGAAATAAGTGACTTACCTCTTTCAAGACATGTAGCGTTGTGCAGATAAAAAATTCTGTCTAATTTCTGCTAAATTTAAAGATGGAGATAAAATTGAGATTTTCTCAAAGAAGAGGATTAGTCCCGACTGGAAAAATACTTCAGATTGACTCCATTGATGAGGATTTGAAAAATTCTTTATGGAGTGTTCTTACGGCATTTTATTGGGAAAAATTTGATCGCTTTAGATCTGATATGGGTGAACGAACAGATTACATATCAGGTAGTAATTTATACAGATTGTTCAACTCACTGTGGTTATATTTTTTCAAAAAACCGATCGACACTATACCAACTTATTTTTATGATGAAACGGATGGACTTGGTGTTCTAAGGAAATATTTTTTCTCTGCCAAGTGGCATGAAATATATGACTTCATTGAGTTTGTTGTTGAGTACGGACCAGAATTACAGAAAGAGGGTTTCATTGCCGCATGCAACTACTTTCTTGAAAGAGAGAGTTCTGCATACCGCTTCGTAGATGGAAAAATTGCTGAAATCAGTTCGCCAGATGAGATTGCTGAAATTGAGGATGCCATATCCAAGACAACACCTTACTATGGTGTACGACAGCATCTGAGTACCGCAATCTCGATGCTGAGTGATCGAGCAAATCCTGACTACAGAAACTCGATTAAAGAGTCAATTTCAGCAGTTGAAAGCTTATGTAGAACCGTTAGCGGTCAAGAAAAGGCTACATTAGGAGCTGCTTTAAAGACTTTGGAAAGTAAAGGTCTGATGCATCCCGCGCTAAAGTCAGCGTTTTGTTCACTATATGGCTACACAAATGACTCAGATGGTATTCGTCACGCACTCATGAAGGAAAGTAACCTTACAAGTGCCGATGCTCGTTTTATGTTAATAAGCTGTTCGGCGTTTATCAACTATGTAATAGCTTCAATAAGCAATGGTTAATATGTAGCTAAAATCCCCCTATCCACTTGCAGGGAACAATTGAGCGTGTAATAGGGGACAGACCACGTTTTTGAACACCTTCGACTCAAACATCGCTTGCCTCTACGACCCTCGGTTGAGGCCAGAAAATGGCGGAAGGCAGTGGGAGTCGAACCCACCTAGGAACGGCTGCCGTCCCCTACCGGGTTTGAAGCCCGGCCACGCCACCGGGCGTGATTGCCTTCCATGTTGATGTATAAGGAAATTTTCTAGGCTTCCTTACTGACACCAGCCTAGGTGTCGAAAAAGCGTCGAAACGAGCATACCTTATCGCAGCAGTATGATTGAGAAATGGGGACAGATTTATTTTCACTGATGCGGCACTACATCAAGTGACGTCACCCGTAGCGCCCAGCGCGCTTAACCGGCCCCCGCCAGAACTTTGCGCCTGATAAAAACCCCGGTTAGGCCAATTACACACCCAGGCATAAATATCCAAACCAGTTCAGAGGCAATCACCCTGAGGCCGCGGTCGGTGAAAAAGGCGCCAACACCAATTGGCGATACCTGCACGGGCCTGAACGGAAGGAAAAAACGCTCCGAGTTGAACGGCCAATAGAAGGCAACACCTTGTCCGCCATTCGTGATGGCGTCCAGAACGCCATGGGAGGCGCAGGCGGTGAAGCACATGGCGAACACCACCAGAGGCTTTGAATTAAGTGCTTTGCACACTAGCGTGCACACTGCAGCAACCGCTGCGGCAAAGAATAATGAGTGGGTAAAGCCTCTGTGCCCCCAGTCTGATCCATAGGGGATGCCCAGCTGGAATGCGATTACATCTGCATCCGGTGCAATGGCCAAAAAAATGGCCAGCACCAGCACGCGCAAATTCATGGACTTGCCTTTGAATACTGCGTACACGACCAGTGGCACGACTGCGTGGGCAAACGCTGAAGCCATATTATTTCCCTATAAAGATTCGAGTGTTTGCACCGGCATTATTTATCCGTAGCCAAAGCCGAGTCCATTCTGATTTTACGCTCGCCCACCAGCCTTCGGGTAAAACCGATCCGGTCAAAGTATTCGAGTAGTTGAATACTGCGTTTGCGGCCCAGGTTGATGCTGTCGCGCCAGATCGAGGGTTTTATTGAGCCGTTTTGCTGCTCGATAGACACGGCTATTGCAGCCAGTTCGCGAATGCTTTGTTCAGGGTAAAACAGGTCTTTGACCACTTGATGAAGCATGCCGAGTCGCGCCAGTTTGCGCAGCAGCAGGCGCACTTCGGCTTCTTCTCTTTGCAGAGTGCTGGCGAGGTCACGCACCCAGGGCGGGTCGAAGTTACCGGCGATAAGTAATGGCCAAAGCTGTTCGCGCAAAGCCTCATCAGCCTCACCGAGTTGCACCTGGTGCTCAGGCAGGTGCAGCCACGGGCCACTGTTGGCAACTGTGCCAGAAGCAAGTTGTTGCTCAAGCAGGCTGATAAACACCGGCCGCTCCAAGGTAGACAGCGCATAGCGGCGCAGGCGATCACGGTCGGGGCCTAGCTCATCCGGGCACTCAGTATGAAAACGCTGCAAACCTTGCAGCAATTGCTCGGTGAGTTGCTGCCAAACACTGACGCTGAATAGCCGCAAACCAAGGCGGGTATTAATCTCCAGCACATCAGCCGGTGTGGCCCACTGTGCTCGCGGGCGGTTGAACTGGCGTTCAATAACCGTGGGATCGAGACCATTGCCTGCACTGTGCAGCAACGCAGGCAGTGAGGTCTCAAGCTCATCAACCAGCAGGCTATTGAGTTGAGCTAAACGCGCCTCGGAACGTCGATTACGTGCAGGTGCAAAAGGGTCCAGAACCCGCCCGCCCGCCACTGTTCGCTGCGCCGACTGGTCCCGTAACACCAGTCGGTCGTTATGCACGGCATGTACCGGAGCATTGAACAGAATCTGCGCCTGCGCGGTTTTTCCAGGCGCGACATGGGTGCCTTCCAGCAGCGCCACACGACCGGTGACATCTTGCGCAGCAAGATGCACATGAACCGGTGTCCAGTGACTGAAGTCCCGACTTTCACCGGGCAGTATGTCGAGCTGAATATCAATGCGTGTGGTCGGTGCGTGCAGCGCTGGCGTCAGCAGCCAATCGCCTCGGTGAACAGACTCAAGCGCAAGGCGCTCACCGGTTATATTCAACGCCACGCGTTGCCCGGCAACAGCCTGATCCGCCGGTTGATTTTGTGCATGAATACCGCGCACTCGCACGCTGCGGCCACTGGGACTGAGTGTTAATTCATCCCCGACATACACCTGCCCGGCCATAGCGGTGCCCGTCACCACGATTCCGGAACCGCTCACGCTGAATGCGCGATCAATCGGCAAGCGAAAAAAACCGCTAAGGCTGCGCTGCTGCACATGCTCGGCGCTGCCTTTCAGTGCGGCGCGCAGTTCTTCAATGCCATCACCGGTAATACTTGAAACAGGGTAAAGGGCCGAGCCTGCGAGTGGCCCAGTGCTCAGCAGTTGGGTGATTTGCTGCTCGGCCTGAATCGCTTGCTGACGCTCTACCCGATCAATCTTGGTCAAGGCCACCATCGCACGACGAATGCCTAACAGCTCAGCAATTGCCAAATGCTCACGGGTTTGCGGCATCACGCCATCATCGGCGGCGACAACCAATAACAGCAGGTCTATGCCGCTGGAACCGGCAAGCATGTTATGCACAAAGCGCTCATGCCCGGGGACGTCAATAAAGCTAGTGAGTTGACCATTGCCAAGGTCAGCGTAGCGATAGCCAAGATCAATGGTGATGCCGCGCTCACGCTCTGCCGGTCGCTTGTCGCCTTTCTGACCGGTGAGTGCTTGCAGCAATGCGGTCTTACCGTGATCAATATGCCCTGCCGTGCCGACAATCACAGCTCACTCCCCGGTTAGCAGGTGCAACTGCGCAATGAAGCCTGACTCGTCATCCAACTGGCGCAGGTCCAACCACAAGGCGTCATCGTCGATGCGGCCAAGCACGGGAATGGGCAAACAACGCAGGTTTTCTTCAAGGGTGCGCAAGGCGCGACCGCGCAATCGTTTGGATTGCAGCGGGCGAATGCAAATGGCCGCACTCGGCAAACGCGCAACCGGTTGGGCGCCGCTGCCAATCATGCCTAACGCCGCCTGCGCAGAGACCTGCCAGCCTTCGACCAGTTGTTGCGCAATTAATGGCGCAATGCGCTCGGCTTGAGCCTGGATATCGGCTTGCGGACGACTCAAGAGTTTAAGGCTGGTCAGGCGCTCAGATAATCGGTCCGGATCGCGATATAGATTAAGCACGGCTTCAAGCGCGGCCAAGGTTAGTTTGTCCACTCGCAAAGCGCGCTTGAGTGGATTCTTTTTGATCTTGTTGATCAGCTCACGGCTACCCAGAATCAAGCCGGCTTGCGGCCCGCCTAGCAGTTTATCGCCGCTGAAGGTGACGATATCCGCACCATCGCGCAGCGCTTCCTGCACCGTTGGCTCTTTGGGTAAGCCCCATCGGGTCAGATCAACCAGCGTGCCGCTGCCAAGGTCTTCGAGCAACGGTAGGTTATTGGCATGAGCGATGTTTGCCAGCTCCGCCGTCGGCACGCTGGCGGTGAAGCCTTGCACGCTGTAATTGCTGGTGTGTACCCGCATTAACAGGCCAGTACGCGGGTTAATCACGGCTTCATAATCGCGGGCATGGGTACGATTGGTGGTGCCGACTTCAACCAGCTTTACCCCCGCGCGCGACATGATGTCGGGGATGCGAAACGCGCCGCCGATCTCGATCAACTCACCGCGCGAGATCACGCCTTCTTTACGCGCACCCAAGCTGTTGAGCGTGAGCAATACGGCTGCAGCATTGTTGTTGACCACAGTCACCGCTTCGGCGCCCGTCAGCTCGCGGATTAAACCGGTGATTAGGTCATCACGGTCGCCGCGCTTACCGGTGACTAAATCGAACTCAAGATTAAGTGGATAACGGGCGGCAAGGCTCACCGCCTCGATGGCTTCTTCCGGCAGTAAAGCGCGGCCCAGATTGGTGTGCAAGACGGTGCCGGTAAGGTTGAACACCCGGCGGATTTTACTCGCGTGCTGCGCGGCAAGTCGCTCACCCACACGGCCAGCCAGCACCCCTTCGCTCAGTTCGATGGCGGCCAGGGCGCCACTTTGTGCAGGCTCACGTAACTCTTCGAGTAAATCGCGCAGGGTTTTCAGCATGGCTTCGCGGCCATAGCGTTGTTGTAATGGCGCGATTGCCGGGCTGCGCAGCAAGCGGTCGACTGAAGGTAGACGAGCGGCCGTCATCAAGCGTCCTTAACGTGAGGGGTCACATCTCAGTGTAGGCTCTCATTCTGCGCCGGGTGCAAGCAAGAGGTTTGGCGCCCGGCGCATATAACCGGCTTCGTTGACCATCATGTCCAGATCAAGGCTGGCCAAATCATCGGCCATGGCTTCGGCTTCACTGTCGTACTCAAGGTAGAAGTGTTTCAAGTAACCGTCACAATTCGGGCAGACCTCAGCACGTATTGGCGCCGCCTCGGGTTTTGCATCATCACGCTGACGCGAGAGGTAAGCGAGTTGCTTGCTCTCTTCACAATAGCTGCATTTAACCCGGACAAAATGCCACTCGCAGGAGCACAGCGAGCAGGTTAGATAACGTAAACCAATCTGCTTGCCACGGTGGCGAATCATCCCCGCAACCGGCGGCGAACCGCAGGCTGGACACTGGGTGCAGCTTTCACGCTCACTCAAGGTGCCAGCGGGCAACGCCAGCAACCAATGACTAAAGGCTACCTGCAGCCCGGCGCCAAGAATCGGCACCACGGCTGCGGGCAGCAAATCAAACTGACCACTTAACAGGTTTACCGCCCACGCCTTGCGCTGGCCTCTGTCTGCATGCGCTAACTGTTGCAGCGCTGCAGTCACGGCCGGGTTGTCCTGGACGGAAAACTGCTCAAGCAATTTATCCAGCGCAATTAGCCAGTCATCACCGCGCACCAATGCTTCAAATGCCAGCGGCGGCATACGGTGTTCACGGCTTAAGTCCAGCGCGCGCTGGTCTGGCCCCGGCAATGCGGGCAAAGCTGAAAGGGTGCGGTCTTGTGCTTCGCAGAGTTGTGCCATCAACAGCAGATAACCACTGAGCGGATGGTCGTGTGCAAGGCTTTTAAGGCGTTCGGCACGACGCTGAAATAATGATGCTGTCAGAGGGTTGAGAAACGGTGGGATATTTGCCGACGCTTCGATTTCGCCGCGCTCTAATATTCTGCCTGACACGCAGGACTCCTTTCGCATAACAACTTGATGAGTGCAGTCTCCACTCAGTTCAAAGCGAGTCTCACGCGGATGCTAGACACCCGCGCGACTCAGCCCTATTCAGTGCTTGTGCTCGCCCTTCTCAACCTCTTTATACCAAAGCCCGTGATGCTTGCGCGCCCAGCCTCTGCTGACCCAACCCGTGAGCATTGCCCCGACCGAGCCTTTCACCCAGATACCGGCATAAATATGCACGATAATGCTCATAACCAGCACCAGCGCGGCTATGGCATGCAGTAACACGGACAGGCGAATGGCATTGATGCCGAACAAGTAGCTAAAGTACTCGCGCCAGATGACCAAACCCGTCACCAGCAGCAGCAACATGCACACCAACAACACCCAGAAAAGCAGCTTCTGGCCGCCGTTGTAGCGGCCAACTTCAGGCACTTTCTCTTCGCGATTGGCCACCACATCATCGATCTGTTTGAGCCACTGCACATCGCGTTTATGGATGAGATTGTGGCTCATGAAGCGCATCACCAGCCAGATGAAAAACAGGAACATGGCGACGCCAATAAATGGATGCAAAATGCGCGTCCATGAACCGCCGCCGAACAGGTTGCTCAGCCAGAATAGTGCAGGGTGAAACAACGCCAGGCCAGACAGCGCCGCGAGTATGAATAAGATCGCGACCGCCCAGTGGTTGGTGCGATCACCTGCGGTGTAGCGTTGGATGTCATGTCTCATATTGACTCCCTCGAACTTCAGCAGCAGCCAGCGCCCCTGCTGAAGTTGATCATTTCACTCAGCGTGGGGCATTGGGATCGTACTCATGCACCGTCGGATCAACCTTGTGTACGGCCCTGTCCACCACTGCATCAGGTTCGTCCTCCTCAACCACGTTGCGCCCTACACGCAAGTAGTGGAAGAAGCCGATCAGTGCAGTTGCGCCCATGGCAAACAAGCCCAAAGGTTTGGCCACGCCTTTCCAGACATAGACCATCGGGTTGATGGATGGGTCTTCAGGCAAGCCGGAATACAGCGTTGGCTTGTCTGCATGGTGCAGCACATACATCACATGAGTGCCGCCCACACCGGGTGGGTCATACAAACCGGCGTTGTCATAGCCACGGGATTTAAGGTCGACGATGCGCTCGGCGGCGTGATCCTTCATGTCCTCCTTGGTGCCGAAGACGATCGCCCCGGTTGGGCAGGTTTTGACGCAGGCCGGCTCCTGGCCAACGCCTACACGGTCAGAACAAAGGCTGCACTTGTAGGCTTTGTTATCTTTTTTCGAGATACGCGGCACATCAAATGGGCAACCCGTAATGCAGTAACCGCAGCCGATGCAGTGATCCTGATTGAAATCCACAATGCCGTTGGCGTACTGCACGATCGCCCCCGGACTCGGGCATGCCGTCAGGCAGCCCGGCTCGGCGCAGTGCATGCAGCCGTCTTTGCGAATCAACCATTCGAGTTTGCCAGCCTCATCTTCATGTTCGGCAAACCGCATCAGGGTCCAGGAGTCAGCACTTAGGTCTGCCGGGGCTTCGTAGGTGCCGTGGTTATGTCCGACCTCGTCACGCAGGTCGTTCCATTCCGAGCACGCCACCTGGCAGGCTTTACAGCCGATGCACTTGGAGACGTCGATGAGTTTTGCCACCTCATCAATTTGCCGAATAGACGGCGAATGGGTGGTGGTGGCGGAGCGGGCGATGATGTCTTGAGTAGCCATGCGTCAGCTCCTATGCCTTTTCCACGTTAACGAGGAAGGATTTGAACTCCGGCGTCTGCGTGTTGGCATCGCCCACGAACGGGGTCAAGGTGTTGGTCAGGTAACCATTGCGCGCCACACCGGAGAAACCCCAATGAATCGGAATGCCGATCTGATGCACGGTTTTACCGTCAACCGTCAGGGGTTTCAGGCGTTTAGTGACCACCGCAACGGCTTTGATGTAGCCGCGATTGCTTGATACCTTGACCCAATCCCCTGCCGCGATTCCCAACTCTTTACCCAAGACTTCGCTGATTTCCACAAACTGCTCTGGCTGCACAATCGAGTTAAGGCGACAGTGCTTGGTCCAGAAGTGGAAGTGCTCGGTCAGCCGGTAGGTTGTTGCTGCGTACGGGAAGTCGGCAGCGTTGCCAAACAGCTCCATGTCACCCTTGAATACACGCGCCGCCGGGTTGCTGGTGACACGCGGATCATCGGGGTGCAGCGGGTTACGTCCAATGGGCGTTTCAAAGGGTTCGTAGTGCTCAGGGAATGGACCTTCGGCCATCTTGTCGACGGCAAAGAATCGCGCCACCCCTTCCGGGTTCATGATGAACGGGTTCATCCCGGCATCGGGTGGTGAATCGGCCTTGAAGTCCGGCACATCAGCGCCGCCCCACGCCTTACCGGTCCAGTACACCAGCGGCTTGTGCATCCCTTCCCAAGGTTTACCGGAAACATCCGCCGAGGCGCGGTTGTAGAGAATCCGCCGGTTAGCGGGCCACGACCACGCCCAACCGAGGGTCTGGCCTATACCATATGGATCGGAGTTATCCCGCCGCGCCATCTGGTTGCCTTGCATGGTCCATGAACCGCAGAACAACCAGCAACCGCTGGAGGTACTGCCATCGGAACGCAGCTGCGCAAAACCTGCCAGTTGATCGCCACCTTTAACCAGCAAGGCGCCGGATACCGGGTCGGTCAGATCAGTGATCGCCTTGCCCGAATACTCCTTGGCCAGTTCTTCCGCCGAGGGTTCATCCGGCTGCAAATAGGGCCAATCGAGATTCAGAATAGGGTCCGCGAATTTACCGCCGTCTTTGGAGTACATATCACGCAGACGATGATAAAGCCCCGCCATGATCTGGATATCAGTACGCGCTTTGCCCGGCGGCTCAGCGCCCTTCCAGTGCCACTGCAGCCAGCGACCACTGTTAACCAGCGAGCCATCTTCCTCGGCGAAGCAGGAGGTTGGCAGGCGGAACACCTCGGTCTGAATGTCGGCGGTATTAACGTCGTTGTACTCATCAACGTTACGCCAGAACTCAGAGGTCTCGGTGGCGAGTGGGTCCATGATTACCAGGTACTTCAACTTGGCCAGCGCCGCGCCAATCTTGGCCTTGTTCGGGAACGAGGCTATCGGATTGAAGCCTTGGCAGAAGTACCCGTTGACCTTGCCTTGGTACATCATGTCGAAGACTTTCAGCACGTCGTAACCTGGCGCAGGCGCATCCAACTTAGGCAGCCAGTCGTAGCCCCAATTGTTTTCTGCGTTGACGTTTTTGCCGTACCACGCCTTCATCAGGCTGACGTGGAATTTCTCGTAGTTCTGCCAATACGACATTTGCCCCGGACGCAGGGGTTTACTGGCGCGTTTGGCAATATAAGCCGCGTAATCCTGCTCGGAATCACTGGGCAGGGTCAGATAACCGGGCAGCAGGTTTGAGAGCAGCCCCAGGTCAGTCAGTCCCTGAATATTGGAGTGACCGCGCAAGGCATTCATGCCGCCACCGGGCATACCTATATTGCCGAGCAGCAACTGCAACATGGCGCCTGCCCGGATCATCTGCGAGCCGGTTGAGTGTTGAGTCCAACCGAGCGCGTACATGATGGTCATGACTTTGCCCGGTGCCGATGTTTCGGCGATGGTGTCCCACACCTGCATCATCTGGGTTTTCGGTGTGCCACAGATACTGCTGACCATATCCGGCGTGTAACGGCTGTAGTGTTTCTTCAGCAGATTGAACACGCAGCGCGGATGGCTCAGCGTTGGGTCAACTTTGGCAAAGCCGTCGTCACCCATCTCATAGCCCCAGCCCGACTTATCTGGATAGCCCCGCTTGGCTTCGTCGTAACCGCTGAAGAACCCAGCTTCGAAGTCGTAACCTTCGCGCACGATAAAGCTGACATCGGTGTAGTTGCGCACATACTCGTGCTGGTATTTATCGTTTTCAATCAGGTAGTAGATCAGCCCACCCAGGAAGGCGATATCCGAGCCGGTACGAATAGGCGCGTACAGGTCCGCCACCGAGGCGGAACGGGTAAAGCGCGGGTCAACCACGATCAGCTTGGCGTTGTTATGCGCCTTGGCTTCGGTCACCCATTTGAAGCCACATGGATGCGCTTCAGCAGCGTTGCCGCCCATAATCAAGACCAGATCGGCATTCTTGATGTCGGTCCAGTGATTGGTCATGGCGCCGCGGCCAAACGTCGGGGCAAGACTTGCCACCGTCGGGCCGTGTCAGACACGTGCTTGGTTATCGAATCCTAATATGCCGAGAGAACGCACCACTTTGTGGGTGATGTAGCCCGCTTCGTTGGACGATGCCGACGCCGCGAGAAAACCGGTACTTAACCACCGGTTGACCGTTTGGCCTTGTTCATTGGTTTCAATGAAGTTGGCGTCACGATCATCCTTCATGTGCTTGGCGATGCGATTCAGGGCATCGTCCCATTCGAGCTCTTTCCACTCGCTGGAACCGGCCTCGCGCACTTGCGGCACCTTCAGGCGAGTTTCGCTGTGCACGAAGTCAAGCAACCCAGCGCCTTTAGGGCACAGCGTGCCGCGATTGACGGGGTGATCCGAATCGCCTTCGATATGGATAATGTTCTGTGCGACGTTCTTAGCAGCGTCGCCCTGGCTGTACATGATCAGGCCGCAACCGACCGAGCAGTAAGGACAGGTGTTGCGCGTCTCGATCGTACGCGCCAGCTTGAAATGGCGTATCTGGTCGGCGTAGGCATTGGGCGGTGCAACTCCCAAGGCCACGAGGCTCGACGTTCCAAGGCCAACAGCACAGACCTTGAAAAACTGTCGACGGTTCATATCCATCGTGATTCTCCTGCATCAGGCAGTTGTCGTCCCGATACATTGCCGGAACGTAGCACGATGAAGATTAGCTGCTCGCCGGGTTTCTGCCAGCAAGCTAATGAATTTAAATTCTCCGCGAGGTTAGACCTCGGAACTGAAATCTGCCGGTAACAGAATGCTAAAACAGGCGCCCTCCTCGCGATTAAAGGCTCTCAACTGCCCGCCCATTTGCTCGATGATGCCGAAGCTGACTGACAAGCCCAACCCCGTCCCCTTGCCCACCGGCTTGGTGGTAAAGAACGGCTCAAAGATGCGTTCAAGCAAACGCGGTTCGATGCCGCCGGCGTTGTCCTGCACTTCAATCAATACACCTTCCGGCAATAACGTCGCCGCCAGACCAATCCGCGGGGCAAACCCCGAGTCAGGTTCGCGCTCCATACGCGAGAGCAGCGCATCACGCGCATTGACCATCAGGTTAATCAACACCTGCTCCAGTTGATCGCCATGACCTTTGACCTTGGTCGCCAACTCAACCGGTTCAAAGTACAACTCGACACCCTTGCCCAATAATCCATCGCGCAGCAGTGACATCGCACCGTCTATTGCTTGCAGTGGATCGAACAAGCCATGCTCCACCTCGGAACGACGGCCAAATACGCGCATGTGATCAACGATTTTCGCTGCCCGCAAGACTTGCGCCTCAATGCGCTGCAGTTTTTCTTGCAGGTAATCCGCAGGTACGTCACCGCCCGCTACGCGCTTGAGTGTGTTGGCCACCGCCATGCGCATCACGTTTAACGGTTGATTCAGTTCATGGGCCATGCCGGTTGCCATTTCTCCCAAGGTTGCCATCTTCGCGCCTTGGAACAATTGCTGCTGGGCCTTGCGTACTTCAGTGTTGTCACGGCCAACCGCCTGCACTTCGATCAGTTGCCCTTGTTGATCAAAAATGCCGCGATCAGCCCACACCCACCACGCATGCTCGCGGCCCGGTAACTGCAGGCATATTTCAGCGGTGCTTATCGGATTTTCAGGTGTAAGCCCCAGTAAACGCTGTGCAAAGGCCTGCTGCTGCTCGCTGGATAACCACTCCGCCAGGTTTGCACCTATCAACTGCTCAGGATTGCGTTCGAGATACTCCGCCAGCGGACGGTTGGCGAAGTTGAGGGTTAAATCGGGCAGATATCGACAAATCATCGCCGGAGAATCTTCGACCAGAACCCGATAACGTTCTTCACTTTCGCGGATGCGCTCAGCGGCCAGCATAGCGTCGGTGACATCCAGCCACAAACCTACGGCTTCGCGTGGCTGGCCCAATTCGTCGCGCAATAATTTCGCTTCATCCAGCAGCCAGTGATAATCGCCCTGCCGGTCTCGCAGCCGATAACGGCAACTCACCGCACCGTCACGAAGCAATTGTCGCCCACGATTAAAGTAGCTTTCGTGGTCATCTGGGTGAACGATGTCGGCGAGCAGGCCCGCTTGTAATTCGGCCAGATCCCAGCCCAGCAACGGCTGCAAGCTGTCGCTGCAAAATTCCAGCCGCAGGGCAGCTTCACTGTAGCGCTGCACATAAATCACCGCGGGTGCGCTGGCTATCAAGTTGCTTAAACGCTCATGTGCCTCAGCGGCTTTGGTTTCTTGCGCTTTGATATCGCTGATATCGAGTAAAAAGCCATAAATACGCAGTTTACTTCCCGCACCTTTGGCCACTGCCTGCACGCGATACCAACGATAGTCGGCGGCCTGCCCCTCCACCTGCACACGCAAGCACTGAATAAAACTCTGGCCACCTGCGACCAAACCATTGAGGCGCACCCGAAATTCGTCACGGTCACTGGGATGAAGTCGTTCAAGCCATGCTTGCAACTCCAGTCCCGTGGCTAAACCTGTACCCAGCATCACAGCCAATTCCGGGGCTAATTGCAGGGTTTGATTGAGGCTGTTGAATTCCCACCAGCCGGCGCCCAACAACCCCTGCAATGCACTTTGCCGAACTTGCTGATGAGCTTGCTGCACTGCCTGCAATCGTCCGCTAACAGCCCCCCCCAACGGGGTGAACAAACCTGTCCAATCGGCAATCTGTAGCGCTGGAGCCTGTCGCCTGGCATCAAAATCGGCACACAACAGCCAAGCAGTCGTCACTCCTTGGTGCTGATAGGGCGTCACAAAACCAAGACCGTTGGGGAACAACACCTGAAGCCCAGGCCTGGTGGTTAAGGTTACAGCGCTGAGTTGCTGTGGATAGGCCTGATCCAGGTCATCCAGCGCCTTACCCAGCGCCTGCTGATCACGCCATGGCGCATTTTGCTGAGCATAAACCCGCCAGTCGCCAGCTTCATCACGCAAGGCGATGGCCACACCGGGGATACCCAATGCCTGGCGCAATTCAGATAACACCTCAACCGTGGCCGACTGCAAACGCTCTGGCGACTGATAACTCAGATGCTGAGCAAAACTACCTGCCTGGGCGAGTAGGTGATGACGCAAGTCATTGCGGCGGGCGTGTTCAAGCAGATCGGAGACATCCAGCAGTTGCAGCAACCAGCCCTCGGCATGGGCTTGTAACCAGCCGCGTAACGTCAGTACGGTGCTGGCACATCCATTAAAGTCCAGCTCCAGAACCTGCCCCTGATAACTCGGCATATCGGCAGCTAGAACAGAACCCCGGCAGAGATAAGCCTCCAGTGGGCGCTGCGTTTCTGTGATGGCCAATCGTGCCGCCAATGGTCCAGCAATACGGGTTACGACGCCTTGTGTATCCAGATAAAGACTCAACCCCGCAGCGCTGGGCGGGGTATGTTTTGCTGCCTGTCGAACTGAATCTTCAGCCGACGGATTGCTGGCTGCCAAGGTACTTTTAGGGGTAAAGCCGAACCAGCGCGCCATAACCGTTCCTTAATTATTGAGCTTTATGCTAGCGGTTGCGACAAGGTCGTCCGGCAAGCTGGGGACCCGCCCAATACCCGGCAATACCAAAAACGGCACCAGCGGGTTGCTGTTATACGGATAACTGATGCGCACGCTCATCACACCGTCGGCGCCTGGTGCAGTGATATTTACTGCGACAAGCGTCCGCGCCGAACTGGGCATCCAACTCAATTGCTGATTGACCACCGCCAGTGCCTCTTGCTGATAATCTGCTTGCCCCGGCACCAGCCCAACGGCCTGTCGCACCGCTTCGGCGCTCGCATTGTTAAAAGACTGCATCATCAACAACGGCAAGCTATAACTGACTGTGCCGTAGAAAATTGCAAAAAACAGGACAAACACCAGCGCGAACTCAATCGCGGCAGCCCCCTTCTGACGGTGAGCACATGTTTTTCTGACGGAGTACTGCATGGCGACTACCTCCACTCATTACAGGGTTGATTTCTTTGTTTATGACCGAGCCACCCCCGAAAAATACCTCTGCGCAACTTAAAACCCCTCCATTGACAGAGCACAATCAGCCATGAATACCGCCATCTTGCTGATCTGGTTAGCAATCTGCGCCGTACAGGATGTCCGTACAAAACGCATTTCCAACTGGCTTACATTCGGCGGCATTGCCTTCGCCCTGTTCTACTTGCTTCTGCGCGGTGAAAGCCTGCTTGGCAACACACCCGAAGAGGCGTGTATTGCTGCGGCCTTCGCCCTGTTACTCAGCGTGCCCGGCTATATGCTTAACAAGCTAGGAGCCGCCGACGTCAAATTGCTGCTATTTATTGGCCTGTGCAGCAACAGCCAAACCCTACTCATAACCATAGCCGTTGCCGGGCTCTGCTTTATCGCCTGGACAGCCCTCGCCAGCGCCATTTGGGCAAAGCTCAGCCCAGCCACCCAGAGCCGCCTCAAGTCCCTGCGCCCAGACTCAAAAGGGGCCTATCCCTACGGTCTATTTCTTTTTGTCGGCTTTTTGACATCCCTTATTCTGACTAAAACTTTCTGAATACTATTAAAGTGCTATACCTTAAGTGTGGAACGATCGTACTTATTGATTGATCTGTTCGATTTTTAGCCTGCACTGTTTGCAGCCGTGCCTCGAATTGCGCCGACAAATTCAGCGCTACAGAAAAATTAAAACAACCGGATGAGCTGACATGGAAAGGCATCAACGCGTAGTAAAACTCCTCGTCGTGGACGACGAACCGGACATTGTTGACGAACTCTGTGAGTTTCTTACCCATAGCGGCTACTGTTGTGTGGGTTGTCACAGCGCCCACGAGGCGATCGAGTTGTTTTGCGCTGACCCGCAGATCGGCATTGTGCTCAGCGATTTGCACCTGCCGGGCAAAGATGGCATCAGCCTCATCAATACCCTGGAAAAAACCTACGACGGCAATCGTCAGTTCGAAGCCATCATTTTCACCGGTCAGACCGAGACCCAAGATGTTGTCTCGGCCATGCGCGCCGGAGTTGCTGACTTCTATCAAAAACCGATCAACATGGATGAAGTTGGCCGGGCGGTTAAGCGTCTTGAACGGCACTTGCAAGAGCGCTTGGACGATGGCGCCAAGCTTGAGCAAATGAATCAGAAGCTGCACTTTCTGGCTGAATCGATCGGTGAGCTGCACCAGGACCTTCACCAGATGCGCAGCCATTTTGGCCAAGTCCAGCCCGACCCTGATGCAGATTGCGCGGAGGCAATACCCGCACACTTCAACCAGCTCTCTCCACGTCAGCTGGAGGTCGCACGCTTGATTGGCAAGGGTTTGACCAACTATCAGATCGCCTGCGAACTGGGTATTACCGAAAACACCGTCAAGCTCTACGTGTCTCAGGTACTGCGGCTCACCCATATGCACAACCGCACGCAGTTGGCCTTGGCGCTCTCGCCGAGTCGAAAGAGTGAAGGCTCTGCGGTGACCGCTCACTAGATTGCGCTGAACGCGCACTTGAACGTGAGCACACTCAGCAGAGCCTGATACAGTAGAAAAGCACCGCGCTGAGAGTCTCATAACAGCAACTCAGCGCGCGTACCGCAGGTGAGATTGGCGCCCACATCGGCCTTTGCCAGATCAATCCCCAAACCATTGAGCAAGGTGCTGACCAAAGGATCCACCAAAGGTCCAAGCACGCCGCTAATCACCCCTTCCAAGCTGCCGAGCAGCGAGCTGATCAGGTTTACTGAGGTATTGATCAAGCCACCGAGTATGCCTGGACTGCTGCTCGCATAAGGCTCCAAATCGATACCGGCCAAGGTGGTGGCCAAGCTGCCGGCGACATTGTTATTGGAGTTAGCAGACTTAAAATAGGGTGCTTCGCCCACGTTCGGCAACTGATTGGCGTTGGGTGCGCTATACACCAACGGTGACGTGTTGGCTCCACTGCCGATTACGCTAGCGTTTATGGTGGCGCCAATTCCTGATCGAACCGTGAAGGCTGCTTGCTTGCGATCTGAAACCCAGCTTCCGCCAGCTGTTCGATATTGCGGATCGAAGCAAATGGTGAGCAAACAAGAGCTTGCTCTGACTGTCTGCTCCCCAAGCTTGATTAACGCCAGGGGTGCTGCAACGGGTATGTCTGGCGAGTTGAATATTTTGTTCACTGCATCAGCAGGGCTATTGCCTAACTTGCCAACCGCAAGATTTAGAGCCGATGTTTTCACATCAACATCAAGGGTCTTCTCAGTGTTGCCATTACAGCTGTAATCGGTAACGCGAGCTTGGGCTTCAGCGACATCAAGCATCACGTCTATTCGGCCATCAGGCAGCACCTGTGCTGCGCTGATTTGTTTACTCTGACAAGGTCCACACAGAATCCCCTGCACCAAGTCACCAACGGCGCCGAGCAGATCAAGGTTGAGAGCACTGTTTAGAAAACTACCCAAGGACGAAGTCGCGCCAGAAGGTTGTAAGAGATTATCCAATGCAGTGGTTGCTCCACTCAAATCAATACTCAATGCGGTGCGAATCTGCGCGGAGCGCACGGCAATCTGATTGGGGCCATAGGGGTCTGCCTTGGCCAGCTCTGGGTTGCCGATGGCCGACAATTGCGGCGGTTCGATAACTTTGATATTCAGGCTGACATTGCTCAGCCCCGGCACATTGATGGGCAAGCTGGCCACTGCAGCATTTTTGCTATTGGCCAACTCCACCGAACCTTGAACCAGTTGCAAAAGATTGAGCGCAGCGCCCAGCCCCGCCTTTTGCGTAGCGCTTTGTGCCTTGATCAGATCGCCCAGTTGCAACAACGGCGTGCCAGATGGAACCACCGCAGAAAGTGCTGTCAGACCTGCAATTGCGGCATCAATATCTGCACTGCTTCCCGATTGCTGCAAAGTGTTTGCTGCCACATCCAACAAGGTGCCCAGTGAAATATTTTCATCGAGTACCGACTGATAATCCCCCAATGCAATACCTTGCTCGATTGCCAGTTCGTCGAGAAAATCAACAAGATTGATTTGACTCTTGGCCAGACCATCCCAGCCCACCGCAGAAAGATTGACTGAGCCACCAAGCATGCCGCCAATAATTGCGTTTAGCAGCGGCGACTGGGTTGAGTCGACCGATGCCAGCGTGGTGCGCAAGGTTAGCGCAGCCAAGGGTTCACGCCTGGCCGCTACGGCGAGGGCTGAAATCGTTACTTGCTGGCCGAACAAGCCACCCAAAATCAGGCTGGCAGGCACCTGACGCCTGGCATCGACTTGAATAGCGCGGCCATTGGTATCTGCCGCAAAGCTACGGCGGCTGCCACTCGCATCGACATTGCCGCAGGTTGCAATTAGTTGGCGTTGGCTATCCAGACTAAAACCGTTACGAAGTTGCGCGTTCTCGGCAGCAAAGGCTTGTGCGCTGGTCGCGCCTGCTCCTGCCTGGCAATTACCGTCACGAAGCACGGCTTCCAGCGCGGCCATGTCCGCCACACGCTGAACGCTGCGCTTTTCCAGATACAAGCGACCGCTGTCGACTGCCAGCATCAGGAAAGCAAAGGCCATTAGCATCACCATCGCGGCCATGATGCCAATCGCACCACGCTGACGCTGGTAACTCAGCCTATTATGAGGAGAATAACTGCGAGCCATTCCAGTACTCCTTTAAGCTGGATGGAAAAGCGACATTCGCCGCGCTGTATTCGTTACTCTGCGTAGGATGTGACAACGCGAAGCTTGTCCACCATGACTCAGCCGAGCCATGACCTGGTTAGACGTAGCACCCGATAGCCGTCACTCGCAGAGCGGTGCCTGTTAACGGTGGATGAAAAAAGCGTCATCCACCCTACCCTGCACTAAACAATGCTAATTACTGCCGCTACCCGTGGTCATTTTCCCACCCGTTTCCTGCTCATAGAAATCAGGAATCGGGTGACTGAAACTGTCTAGCCAACGCTGATAGGCAAGCTCACGCTCAGCCGGTGTAGCGGTTTGCAGTGTTACCGAGGCTGCTCGCCCATCACGTTGAATCGCTAACCAACTTTCGGTCTTCGAAAGCTGAGGCAGCGGCCTGCTGGTCACCGGTTCATCTGCTTGCACCGCCACAGGCAATATCACGCCCAAAGCGAGCAAACAGCCTGCGGCCAAATTGATTTTCTGCGACCCCTTCATGGCTGAACATCCTGTGTGATCTGGCTGACTGCTTCGCCAAGCACCCCAACAACCGCCACTGCTGCTGGATCGGGTTTCGACGCCTGACTGGCCAGCGGCAACAAGGTTGGCGCTGAAGACTTGAGTTGTTCAGAGCGCTTGAGTGCTTCACGCACTTCGGTCGCACTGAGGTGCAAACGTGAAACCAGATCTGCCGCTTGCTGCGACTTATCTTCAACAAACAAAAGTGCCAGCAGATTGGTCGCTGGCAAGTTGTCTGACTGACTCAATTCGACCGCAGTTAAAAACTCAAAGCGGGCATCATCTGTGCGCTTTAGCCTGAGATACACCACGCCAAGATCATTGCGAATCTTGGCATCAGTTGGCGCCAGGGAAGCGGCACGTTCCAATCGTTGCAGGGCCTCGGCCTGGTCACCCCGCGCCGCCGCGAGCTGACCCAGCCCTTGCTCGCCAGCCGCTGTGAGGCAGGTACCGATTAAGCTCTGATAAAGTTCCTGGGCTTCGCCACGACCGATACTGCGCATGATCCGCGCCTGGCGCAGGCGTACCTCTGGCGAAGATTGCGGCAGGCCCTGCAAGTTAGCCAAAGCCGCGTACAGGCGTCCTTCATCCGCCATCTCCTTGGCCAAATTGAGGGCTAACTCTTGTTCTTGCGTCGGTTTGTTTGCGCAAGATTTACCGTTATCCGCGGCATCGCCCGGCATCACTTGGTGCGCCGCACAACCACTTAATACTGCTGCGCAAAGTGCGCTGCACAACGCTGCTGCAAGTTTCATGAGATACCTCCAAGTGCGCGACTAATTGCACTCATTCCGGGCCCGGCCAGAACGATCAATAGCGCAGGAAACAGGAACAGCATCATCACCACTGACATCTTCCCTGATAGCTTGGAGATGTATTCCTGAAGGTTGGTCAAGCGCCGCTCATCAAGGATCTTTTTCAGCGCCAGCAGCGAGCTCATTGCACCGCCACCTTGACGAATCAACTGCTGCAAAATCGCCAGGCTGTCGCTGAGTTCATCGACATCCAGCTGTTTGCCCATGATGCTCAGTTCGTCTGCAAGCTCCATCCCGGAATCAACATGCTTGAGCACGGCATCCAGTTCTGAGGTGAGCACGGGCAGTAACTTTTCACTTTCCAAACTGATCACACGAAGCGATTGCTCAACTGTCAGCCCGGCATCAAACAGAATGCGCAAAAGCGGAATAAATATTGAGACTTCATTGATCAGTTGCTGCTGGCGTCGAGCAGCTGCCATCGACAGCACGCGCTTGGGCAGTAAAAAACCGCAGCCCACCGCGAGCACCATATACACCCAAGCATTTTTAGGCGGTTCAACCAGCAACGAACTTACCAGAACCACCAGCCCCAGGATCATCACCGGGGCAATCACTTGGCAAGCCAGATAAAGTGCCCGCTGATTTGTCCGGCGCCACCCAATGCGGTTGAGCAGCACATGGCTCTCGCCATCGAGGCTAAACAACTTTCGCCCCAAATGACTACGCCCTATCTGTTGAATTAACGCATCACTACGTCTGACCTTGTGCTGAAACTGTTGACGGCCGCCGGCCAGACGCCTGGCAATCAAAGTACGCTGACGTTGCTGTTGCAACGAATTAGCAATAAGCAGCCCAGCAGCCATTGCGAGCATTAGACCCATCACGGCCCAAGCCATTTCAAATACTCCTCAGCATTCGCCACAACATGACAGTGCCGATCACTTGCAGAATAAAAGCGCTGAGCAGCATTTTCTGACCACTGCTATCGAGCCACATACTCATTAAATAACTCGGGTTAACCGCCAAAATGTAAGCTGCCATGGCAATCGGCAATACCCCTAACACCACTGCGGTGAGCCGTGTTTCACCTGTCATGGCGCGAAGCTGACGAGCCATCTGCTCGCGCTCTTGAATCACCTTAATAAGGCTGCCCAGTAGCTCAATGGCGCTGCCGCCAAATCGGTGATTGACCTTGACCCCCAAGGCGAGAATGCGCAGTTCTTCTTGCGCGTAAAGCTCGGCGACATCATCCAGTGCCTCGGGCAAGCTGACGCCTAATTGCACATTTCGTTGCACCCGCGATAAGGCCCCATGCAAGGGTTCCGGTGCGGTATCGATTCCTTTTACCAGTGCGTCGCCCAAGGTCCGGCCGGTTTGTAAGCTGCGCATCACCTGATCAAGCATCTGCGGCAATTGATGCACCACACGGCGCAAGCGCCGCCGTGAACGCCAACTGAGCAACATGTGTAAGACCAGCGGTGGCAGCACCAGCGCAATCAGCCCCAGCATCCAACCGCCAATCAGCTGAGCTAAAGTCAGCAGTGCGATCCAACTACTGAACAAAATCCCAAGTCTGTTACTGGGCAGTTTCAGCCCCGCACGCAAGAATGCACGCTCAAGCCAGCCCCAGCGAGAATCCTTAGCCATTTCTGGTTTTGCTTGTCCGAGCCGTTCAACTACGTGCTCCGAGCGAGCTTGACGCCAACCATGCTGCATCACCAGCACGGCCAGTGCTGCCAACACCAAGCAAACTGCAGCTAGCAGCAAGGACGCTTTCATTAGAGTTGCCGCCAAGCATGCTGAAGCTTTTCACTGGCCGGATTCACGGCTTCGCGAAGGAATCGGCCTGAGTGTTTTTCAAGGCGGAAGAGGGTGTTAGTCACGAAGACATCATCACGGATGCCCACCACTTCGACCACCTCACTTACGCAGCGGCGGCCATTGGGCAAGCGGGTTAACTGGATCACCACATCCAATGCGGCGCATATCATCTGACGTAAGGTGCGTTCCGCGACCTGGCGTCCGGTGAGGCCGACCAAGGTTTCCAAACGCAGCAGTGCATCTTGCGCGCTGTTGGCGTGTACGGTGCTCATTGAGCCATCGTGGCCGGTGTTCATCGCCTGCAACACATCGATCACTTCTACACCGCGAATCTCCCCCAGAATGATCCGGTCCGGGCGCATCCGTAAGGCGTTGCGAATCAGGTCACTGGCCGCCACTTCACCATGGCCTTCCGCATTCGGCGGGCGTGTTTCAAGGCGTACGACGTGAGGGTGATTCAGCTGCAATTCGGCCGTGTCTTCGATGGTCACGATTCGCTCGTGCTCAGCCACCAACAAACTCATGACATTGAGCATGGTGGTTTTGCCAGTGCCGGTGCCGCCGCTAACCAGAACATTGCAGCGCTGGCTTACGGCAAGCCGGATAAACTGTAGAACCGCTTCATCGACTGACTGATGTGCCAGCAAATCCGCGCTTTGCAGCAGGTCTTTGCGAAACTTGCGCACCGACAGGCACGGCCCATCCAGTGCGATTGGCGGAATAATCGCATTAACCCGGCTGCCATCTGGCATACGCGCATCGACCATTGGGCAAGACTCATCCAGCCTACGTCCCAGAGGTGCCAAAATTCGCTGAATCACCCGCTGAACGTGCAAGTCATCAATAAATCGCAGGTCACTTTGATGGAGCATGCCATCACGTTCGATAAAGACCCGATTCGGTCCATTGACCAGAATCTCAGTCACCGAAACGTCATGCAGCAACACCTCAAGGGGCCCGAAACCGGTGAGCTCATCAACCAATTCTTCTGCCAGTCGCTCCATCTCGTAGCGCGAAACGGCAAGGTGATGGCGGTTTACGTAATCAACGACGCGATCGGTGACAAAATGGGCGATTTGCGGCCTGGGGCTTTCAAGAATATTGACCCCTTCATCGTCAATGGCGTCGATGATATAGCGGTGCAGAACCAGCTTCAGGCCCTGACCATCATACTGGCCTTCTTGGCTGTAACGGGCGGTGCCGCCAAACAGTGTTTCGCTACTCATGCGGACTTCCTCCGTGGCCAAGGCCAACGTGAAGCGCCCGGCGCCTTGCGCCGCTCGGCCAACAAGCAACCCAACTGGCGAAGCGCTTTGCTGATCCGCTCACGGGGTGATACTTCAAATAAGCTGCGACCCAAATTACGGGCGCTCATTCGCACTTCCGGGCTAGACGGCAGCACTTCAATTACCGGCAGTGCGTAGGTTTTTCCCAGGGTTTCGCTATCGGGTGCAACGCCGGGCATATAGCGGTCAATCAACAGGCTGGCGTTGTGCAACTTGACCCCGGCATCGCGCCAATTGCCAAGCAACTCAAGATTGCGCTGACAGCCCGAAACACTTTGATCGGTGCACCAGAGCAAGCGTTCTGCGTTGGCTGCAAACAGACGTAATGCTTCGCTGTCAGGCTGACCTGCAAGGTTGACCACGATATATTGGAAATGCTGACGCAGCGCACCAAGCAACAAGTACAACTCAGCCGCTGTGGCCGTTTGCAGCGGTTGGTCTTTAGCCGTTTGCGACAGTACCCGCAAGCCGCATCGGGTCTGACTAAAGGCACTGTCAATCAGGCTCGCATCCATGCGCCGGGTATTACGCATGGCATCGGCAAAGTTAAATGACGCTTGCAGCCCCAGCGTGGCCAAGCACTCGCCTGGGGGCAAACCTAAATCGAGGAGCAAGGTGCTTTGATCTGTCTGACAAATCGCCAATGCCAAATGGCTGGATATCAAACTCGCATCAACATCCTGTTGCCGGCAATAAAGGGCGATCAATTTGCCGGCTTGCGCACTCGGTTGCAGGCTTGGCATACGCCGACCGAGATGGCGGACCAAGCCGGTCACCTCACTGGTACGTGCGCCGTAAGCAATAAAATCTCGAGCGCCTGCGCGCATCGCGCTCAACACCAGCTGGTTATCCAGGCCATCACCCAGCGCCACAACCGCCAGCATGGGTTTGGCCTCAAGCACCCCTTCAATCAGTGAGCTTTGCGCCACCAGATTTTCACGATCGAGGCCAACAAATAGCAGGCCGGCACCGGTCACGTCGGCCAGAGACAATACTTCGTTCAAAGCACCATGGCCCACCTTGAGCACTTCGCCCAGTGAGCTCAATGATCCTCGCAACCAGTCCAAATCGGCGTCATTACGGGTCAAGGCTAAAAATGTCTGACTCATAAACACCCCCTATTGCGACAGACCGGAGCGTTTATCGAAGTTACCGTTCTCGAAGAAGTACATCTTGAAAAAGTTCGGATCGTAATGACGCAGGTTTTCACCCGGCAAAGAGGGCATTTGCGCAGTCGCTGCAAGAGGCTGGACCAGGTGCGGAGTCACAATCATCAGCAACTCGCTGTCTTCACGGCTGATATTGGTTGAACGAAATAAGGCCCCAAGAACGGGGATATCGCCCAAGCCCGGAAACTTGTCTAACTGCGCGCGATTGCTGCTGCTGATCAAGCCGCTAATGACAAAACTTTCGCCGTCCGCCAAGCTGATGCTGGTATCTGTGCGGCGCACATTCAGGGCTGGAACCGTGGTCCCTGCAATCTCAATTCCATTCTGGAAATTCAGCTCGCTCACCTCAGGGGCCACCTTGAGGTTAATTCGGTTGTTGCCGACCACCGTTGGCGTTAGCGTCAGGCGTACACCGAACTCCTTGTACTCGATGCTGATGTTATCGCTACCAGCGCTCGGCACCGGAACCGGAAACTCACCACCGGCGAGAAAACTGGCGCTCTGGCCACTTAAGGCAACCAGACTTGGCTTGGCCAGGGTGTAGGCAAAACCGCTGTTTTCCAGCGCGTTAAGCAGCCCCAGAACCTTGCTACTGCCACCGCCGAAAACAATATTGAAGCCACTGTTTACCAACGGAATGGCCGGACTGATGCCGCCCACCAAACCGGGCGAAACGGTGACCCCGCCGACGGTCCCGGGCGCACCAAAGAGAAAGTTATTCGAGCCGGTGCCGAATATCGAGGTGCTGGCCTGTTTCATCTTGCTGCGACTGACTTCAACAAAGCGGATATCGGTCTGCACCTGACTCACGGGCATACCTAACGAGTCAGGCTGAACGGGCCGCGCTAACGCTGCAGTGGCCAGGCCTTCGACATAGACCATGCTGCTGCGCGGTTCAGCGCTGCAAGACGTCCAGACCATTAAGCTGGTGGCACCAGATTTTTTACCGGTCAACAAGAAACTGTCATTGGCGGTCAGGCGCACGTCGGCAATTTCAGGATCGCCAATAGCCAGACGCTTGATTGCCGTTGGATAACGGATTTGTTGCTGCAAACTTTGCCCGACTTCAACCACCGCAGGCACTGCTGTAAGCGATGAACATCCGGCTGCTGCAGCCGATGCCACGCCTGAACTAATGCCAGCGCAACTGATAAGGCTTAGGCTGAAAACGATCCGACGACTTATACAGATCATGGTTTGGCTTCCTTGCGGGGTCAGGGGGTTTGCCAAGCGTTATCGACGCCGCGAAACACCTGTATTCCAGGAGTACGGGCAACCGCACGCGGGGCTTGATTGCGGGTCGGAACACGGCTCGCTGCTTTACTCTCAAGTTGATTGAGCGGCAATAAGCTGCGGCTTTGTTCATCCAGTGCAACCAAGTTGATTTCGCCTGCGGCGTAGCGTGCCTGCAAGTGCTCATCCGCACTGCGCACGGCCAAGCGCAAGATACCGGCCTGACTGGCAAGCATTAAGCGAGTTACCAACTCCTGCGGCACCGCCAGAACCACGCTGCGCCCGACTTTCGCTGGTCTTTTTTCATCGTCCTTGTCTTTGCTTTGAAGTGCCTGCCCCTGCAAGTTCGGACCCAGCTCCTGGCCATAACTCAAGAGCCTTACCGCAGGCACGGCGACCTGAGCAGTCTGCTGTTTCTGCCCGTCCTTTTCCTGCATAAACAACAGTACATCCACATAATCACCGGGGCGCACATGGCCGCCTCCGCTGGTGATTTCATCAACGGCCACGGCCACGGCACGCTCTTGCGGACGAATCATTTGCGCCAGCGGCCCGCCAGCCTCGAAACTCTCCTGGCTTAGCCACGTCCCTGCATCGATAGCGTTCCAACTGGTTCGACCGACGACTTGCTCAATGCTTGAGAAACTATCGGAAGGCGCTACGCGCAGCAGCTCGATGGCGACATCGTCAGCCGTGATCGGCACAAAAGGCGCCAAGGGCTTAACGGCGACAACCACAGCCGTACGCTGCACGCTGTCAGTGGCCTCATCGATACGTGTTGATAGTGTTTGTGGTTGTTCAGTCACTGGCGTTGCGGCCGTGACCTCAGGGGTTGGCAGTGGTTGTTGGCTCAAGGTAATTCCCCAATACCCTGCAACCACTGCACCCAGCAACAACACCCCAGCCAACGCCATGGTTACCCGGCTGTCCATGATGACTCGCTCCTTTGCCCTGACAACTAGTGAATGCCTTCTTATAGTTGGTGTTTGGCATCAATACAGGTAGCAGTAAGCACATTTTGCGACGATGCATAGCATCACTCTGTTACAGCCGCTCCACCCGACTGTAACAAGCACGTCAAAAGGCTTACTCACTGACTACAGTGATAGCCGTAATTACGCCACTTAACCACTATGACTTTATAACTATACCCATGGGTCTAATTACTTCTTACAGTTGCGCTAGAGGGGCGCATGCACAATGATCAAGGTGCAAGTACGTCTAAAAATAAGGAGATTAAGATGTCCCTCATTAACGTGATTCGAAAACTTCATATTGCAGCCGTGGTAAAAACCACCACCTTTCTCAAAGAAGAAAAAGGCGCAGCGGGTATTGAATATGCAATTGTGGCTACTTTAGTGGCGGTGGTATTGGTCGGCTTTGCCGGCCCCATTAGTACGGCTGTCAAAGGTATCTTCGTGGATGTATGCGGCGCTGTCGGCGGGGCAAGTTGCCCAACCTAGTTCAAGGCTAACTGATTAAGTTAGATATAAGGCTAGGAGTCATGCGATGCCCCTTCAATCCAGTGCGCGCCAAGAGTTACTTCTGGTCGATGATGAAGCGGACATTCTGCTGGAGCTGGCAGAAATGTTGGAATCAGAGGGCTATTGTTGCCACACCGCAAACTCGGTGCGCAAAGCCCTCGAGCACCTGACGCGCCACCCCTTTATCGGGTTGGTCATTACTGATTTATGCATGCCGGAAGAGAGCGGCACGACGCTGATCAAGCACTTGCGCGAACACTGTTCGCGCCAACACTTACCCATTATTGTCACGTCCGGCCACGCCGAAGCAGACGACGTGGTGGATGTGCTCGGGCTAAACGTTCTGGACTTTTTTAAGAAGCCAATTTATCAAGACCGCTTACTTGAAATACTCAACAGACTGCTGCCAACCCTGCCGGAAAAAGCCGCGCAGTACTGACACTTTACCCAATGGTTTAACTCCGCGCGCTCCCTGCCCCAGTGGTACGGAGCGTTTTTTTTGGCCAGGGAAACAGCCTGCAGCCAATTGCGGCATTGGCTATTCATAGAGTGGCTTTATCAATGATGGGCAAGCCTCAGGTTGACCCGTTGCCTGAGGCGCACGGGGTGGACGACGCTTTGGCGCCCACCCGTTATGGCCGCACTTAAAGTTGATAGCTAAAGCTGAAGGTCAACCGTGGACGCCGGTTACGGCTGTCCAGCGCGACGTCAGACATCGGCTTGGCAGCCTCCACTGAGATGTTGTAGTAGCGGGCATCACCAAAACGCAGGCCGAGCGCCGCCGAAGACAGTTGCGAGGTCGGCAAGGGCGAGTCGTTATACCAGCTGCGTGCCGCATCGACCGCGACATAGGGCTGCAACAACCGCAACCAGTCACTCTCGCGCCGGTAACTGTAGTTAACCTCATAGGAGGCGCCCCAGCCCTTGTCGCCAGAGGCTTGGTCGCTGGGATAGCCACGCCCAAAGTTTTGCGCGCCCAGTACCACGGTTTCGGCATCTGGCAGGTTGTCATCGGTCCAGTACAGGGCGGCGGACATGACCCCCTGCCAGTTTGACCCATACTGATCGCTTTGCACGCCAGACAAACGCAGGCGCAAAAAGTCCAAGTCATAGAGCGCGTTATCCGTATCCGCCCCCATACCATCGATGCCTTGGTAGAGGCCCGCGCTGAGAATCCGTAAGCGCTGGTTATCGGTCTGGCGCCAGTCGGTTTCAAGGCCGAGCACCCGGATATCCGTGTCGTTATCAATACTCAGGGGAAAATCGACAACGTCGAACTGGCTTTTATCATTCACCGCATAGAGTCGGGCACCGGCGGTCCAGAACTGATTAGGCGCGGCGATAAATGGATGGGTCAGGCCGATTGAGTAGCGGTCATTCTGCCGTTTTCGGGTCAGCTCTATGCCGTTATCCAGGCGCAAGCGGTCATGGGGCTCACTTTTGTAACTCGAACCATAAAGGCTTAATTGCGTGCCCTCGCTTCCCAGAAACTGGCTGTAATCGAGCCGGTAGTATTGCTCATCATCTTCGCCAGGCGGCACTAAAGCACTCAAGGTGATCTGCTCTGCCAAGGCAGTCTGTGCATTACTGCTGCCGGCGAGTACGGCTTGGATCTGATCGCGGCTGCTATCGCTCAGGCTCATGCTTGAGGTCCAGGGTTTGCGAGAGGCTTCGGCAATTAATGTAGTGGCACCATCCGTCGTACCCGGCGGCGGTACCTGCGCACCAATGGTGAGGCCCGGGACCAGGGTCAACAGCGTGGTGTAACGCTCAAATGTTCTGCGGGTTAGCGGACGCTCACCCTGAATCTTGTCCAACAGCTTACGCACGTAGCTCGAGACAGCACCAATATCGCCACGCAGCTGGTAGTCCTTCACATAGCCTTCAACCAACACCACGCGCACCACGCCATCCTTGAATGACTGCGGAGGCAGGTAGGCGTAGGACAGTAAATAGCCATCTGCCTGATAGCGTTGCGTAATGCTGCGCGTGGCGGTGATCAACTCACCAATGCTGGCCTCACGTCCCAGCAAGGGCTGAAAAATTGCCGCGACTTCATCAAGTGAAAAAACGCTCCCCCCTGCGATTTGAATGTTGCTGATCTTAACTTTCGAACCCATTTGCAATTGCGTGGGCTGGGGATCTGGGATCTGCAGATCCGGAATCGCCGGCCGATAGGCATCAACCGGGAGGTTGGGTGTGGGTAGGTTTCGTTCGACATCATTACTGTTGAGATAACTTGGCAACTGTTGCGCCAAGACCGCTTGAGAACATGAAAGACAGAGCAAAACAGGAACTACCAAAGCGCGCATAGGACACTCCATGACCAAACTACTGACACGTTTTAACCGCAGATACAAAAATGACGCCGAGCCCCGGGGAGAGAGGTCGGCGCCTAATGCTGTCGACTATTTACGGTTTAGCAGGCCTCCAGTCAGGCCACCGCTTGCACCACCGTTTACAGCGACACCAGCTCCAACACCCAAACCACCTAATAAGCCTCCAAGACCACCTGAAGTACCTGTACCCGTGCCTGTGGCACCTTTAACCAAACCTCCGAGAGCCCCAACAGTCTGACCAACCGTGTTCACCGTATTACCGACTTGGTTCAACACTGGGTTAGTGCTCGCCGCAGCAACCTGGGAACCAAGACCACTGACGACGCCACCCACTTGGTTAAGCGCAGCATTTACCGGCGTGCCCAGTTGCGTGGCAGCGCCGACTTGCTGAGTGACGGTGCTCACTCCGCTGACCACTGGCGTAACCACCTTACCCAGCGATGCACCCGCAATGGTTAACGGTGCTGTCAGGCCATTGTTGGTATTGGGCAGGCCATTGCCGCCGACCAGAGTACCCAGTGAGGCAACAGTGCCGCCAAGCCCGCCCCCATTCACTGCTGCGCTACTGACAATGCCGTTGGCGCTGCCTAGATTGAGGCCCTGACTAAGCGATTGAACCGCGCCGCCAGTGGTTTCGAGCAAGCCTCCAACCGGGCCGCCGAGCGTGGTTTTCTGGCCCAGCGCACTGGTTACACCGCTGGTGCTAGCCACCAGACTGTTGAGGCCACCGGCTGCTAATGGCAGGCCAGAAACACCCTCACCGTCGCTATTCACATAGCCACTGGCTGCACCTGCAGTGCCGCCGACACCACTCAATACCCCGCCTATGGTGGAGGTGAGCGCGTTACCACCACCGACACCTGCTGCTTTATCGCCAAGCCCGCCCAGGGTTCCGCTCACCTTGGCGACCAAGCCGGACACAGGCTCGCCCAGGCCAGTTGCAGTGCCGATGGTCTGCGTGGCGCCTTCAACAATACTCACAACCGGGACCAGTAGTTTTGAGCCGGCCAGATCAGTGACTTGGCCCAGAGGCCCAGTAGTACTGGCAACACTCAATGTGTCACCAAGCATGGTCACCCGTTCACCTACGCCATCGACAACGCTGCCGACTTGGCTAACAACGCCACCCACCAGAGGCACTTGCTCAATAGCAGAGCCTCCTCCAACAAGCTGCAATGATTTGCCCACACTGGAAACACCTGTACCCAGGTCTCCCACCGCATTACCTGCACCCGCGACAGTGATACCCACAGAGTTGCTGTCGGTGCCGAGTTGCCCCAACCCATCGTTCAAGCCAGTGCTGAGGCTATTAACGGCTGCGCCGGTTGATGAAACCAGCCCACCAACGCCTGAAGTCAGATCGGTATTACCAGCAATTGGGGTATTGGAAATTTGATCACCAATCTGGGTTAGGCCGTCGCCAACAGCACCGGTGGTATTGCCGAGGTTATCAACCACAGTCGCGGTTACCAGCGGGGTTTGGTCGGGATCAACAATCACAACAGGTGGCGTCCCATCGCCATCGCCATCGCCGTCGCCACCACCTGTTCCACCGCCATTGCCATTGCCGTTGCCATTGCCATTGCCATTGCCACCACCATTGCCAGTTTCGTTGCCTGAACCATTGCCGGTACCTGTTCCAGACCCATTTGAATTACCGTCATCAGTAGACGCAACAGGATCGGACGAACTGCCATCTACCACACTCTTTGAACCGCCACCGCCACTGCTGCAACCGGCAGTAGCTGACACCATTAGTATCAAGGCGAGTGCTGTACTTGTTTTAATTATTCTGGAGCTGTTCATGATTAGAGTCCTTCTATAAGTGTTGTAAATCTCAAAGTTTTCATACTGCGAAAACCCGACACCCTGAGGCTTATAAAAGTCCAATAACCCGCTAGCAACAACCGTATCTTGGTATTAACCGTTTATATAACCCCCTGATTATGAGCATGTTATTCAGGTTCAACTAATCAGAAAGTTATAATGCACTTTTGCACAACTTCTACTCCAACTAACTAACCTATAGTTCGAAATAATGTAATTATCCACCCCGCCGTGCTCGGATACGGCTCCGTTGGCTGTTTAGGGTATGCACTTTGCGGCATAATGCCCGGCCCTCGCCCAAGGATCTGACTTATGCCCGCTACCGTTTGGTGGTTACTCGCCCTGCCCTTTGTCGCCGGTGCTTGCCTGCCGCTACAGGCGGGTATTAACGGACAATTGGCCAAGCAGGTTTCCAGCGTGCTGGCGGCCTCGCTGATTTCTTTTGCGGTCGGAACCACGGCGCTGTTACTGCTGGTGTTGGCACAACGAGAGGTCCCTTCGCTAGGCGCCCTGAAAGGCCTGACATGGTGGCATTGGTGTGGAGGCATGCTTGGCGTCATGTTTATTGCAACCGCCGCATTTGCAGGTCCGCGTGTGGGCGCCGTGCTGTTTATGGCTCTGGTGATTGCCGGACAGTTGACGATGGCGGTCACCTTGGACCACTTTGGTTGGGCAGGCTTTAAAGAGGCGCCGATCAGCGCCGGAAAAGTTGGCGGACTGCTGTTGATCGTCGCCGGCATTTGGCTCATCCGCCGCGGATGAAGCACACCGCGTGGTCAGGAACCTCTGATTTTAAAAGCTTGGTGTGTTATTTTCCCCGCTAAATCAAAACCCAGTCCTTCCTCAGCGCGTCATTTTTGCGCTTGCTGAGCGCCAGGCGCATCTGTGAATTTCGGTTCAACGGAAGACATGAAGCCGCCTGCGGACACTCGCCCCACTGGAAATCGACATGCTGCAATCGCTTAAAAATACCTGGCTGTTCAATCTACGCGGCGACATCCTTGCCGGTTTAGTGGTTGCACTGGCCTTAATCCCTGAAGCCATCGCGTTCTCGATTATTGCCGGGGTCGACCCCAAAGTCGGTCTGTATGCTTCGTTCTGCATTGCCGTGGTCATTGCCTTTGTCGGCGGGCGACCGGGCATGATTTCCGCTGCAACCGGCGCGATGGCCTTGCTGATGGTGACCTTGGTCAAGGATCATGGCCTGCAATACTTGCTGGCGGCATCCTTGCTCTGTGGCGTACTGCAAATCGGTGCAGGTTATCTCAAGCTGGGCTCATTAATGCGCTTTGTCTCACGCTCAGTAGTGACCGGCTTTGTTAACGCCCTGGCGATCCTGATTTTCATGGCGCAACTGCCCGAACTGACCAATGTCACCTGGCATGTGTACGCCATGACCGCGGCCGGTCTGGGGATCATCTATTTGTTCCCCTATGTACCGGTGATTGGCAAGATCATCCCTTCGCCCCTGGTGTGCATCTTGTCGTTAACCGCGGTAGCAATTGCTCTGGGACTCGACATTCGTACGGTTGGCGACATGGGTGCCTTACCCGACACTCTGCCCATATTTCTCTGGCCCGATGTGCCGCTAAATCTCGAGACCCTGGCAATCATTCTGCCTTACTCCGCTGCCATGGCTGTGGTGGGCTTACTTGAATCGATGATGACCGCAACCATTGTTGACGACTTGACCGACACCAGCAGCGACAAAAACCGCGAATGCAAAGGCCAAGGCGTTGCCAACATCGCCTCCAGCTTGCTCGGTGGCATGGCGGGCTGCGCCATGATTGGCCAGTCGGTGATTAATGTTAAATCCGGCGGACGTGGTCGACTGTCGACGCTGATTGCAGGTGTGGTGCTGCTGATAATGGTGGTGTTCTTGAGCGATTGGGTGAGCAAGATCCCAATGGCTGCACTGGTTGCAGTGATGATCATGGTCTCCATCGGCACCTTCAGCTGGGACTCTATCCGTAACCTCAAGCACTACCCGTTATCGACCAATATCGTCATGCTCGCCACTGTTACCGTTGTGGTGTTCACCCACAACCTTGCCTACGGCGTGCTGGTCGGCGTGTTGCTGGCAGCCATGTTTTTTGCCAACAAGATTGGCCATTACCTGTACATAGAGTCGCAGTTGGACAGCACCGGCACTCACCGCACCTACTCAGTTGTCGGCCAGGTATTCTTCTCCTCATCGAGCAAGTTCACTGCCGGCTTTGACTTCAAGGAAGCAATCGACAAGGTCACCATCGACCTGACCCGCGCCCACTTCTGGGATATCACCGCGGTAGCGGCGCTGGATAAGGTGGTACTCAAACTGCGCCGCGAAGGCACCGAAGTCATAGTGCTAGGCTTGAATGAAGCCAGTGCAACAATTGTCGACCGGTTCGGTGTGCACGACAAACCCGAAGCCGCTGATACCTTGATCGGTCATTAGGCCCTCTGATTCGATTGGATTAAATAAGGATTTGCCCATGTCAGAAGTACTCGCCTGCATTGATGGTTCAACCACCGCCGCTGCTGTTTGTGATTACGCTGTGTGGGCAAGTCAGCGTCTGCAAGCCCCACTGAGTTTGTTGCATGTTTTAGATAAGACTCAGTATCCGCAGCGCAGTGATCTCAGCGGTATTATCGGCCTGGGCACGCGCGAGCACTTGCTTGAAGAACTCGCGAGTGTCGATCAGCAGCACAGCAAGCGAGCACTGGATCAGAGCCACCAGATACTTGAAGCGGCGCAAGCACGGGCCATTCAGGCAGGTACTGACACGCCGCTTATGCGCCAGCGTCACGGCAGCCTGGTGGAAAGTCTGGTTGCCTTCGAAGACAGCATCCGCCTGCTGGTCATTGGTCGTCACGGGGCCACCAACGACACCGTTTCCGAGCATGTCGGCAGCCAGTTGGAGGGCGTGACTCGCACTGTCCAGCGGCCGACATTAATCACCTGTGGCGACTTCCTCGCGCCGCAGAATTACCTGTTCGCCTATGACGGCAGTTTCACCGCACGCAAGGCTTTGCAGATGGTTGCCAGTAGCCCGTTACTGCAGGGCTTGCACTGTCATTTACTGATGGTAGGCAGCGACAGTGCGACCTGTCACACCTTGCTCGATGAAGCCGCTGAAGTGCTCAAGACATCAGCCAGCGAAGTCACACTTGTCTGGCGCGAGGCGGATGTAGAGCCTTCAATCCGCGCCTATCAACTGCAACAGAAGGTCGATCTGCTGGTGATGGGCGCATACGGCCATTCGCGTATTCGTCAATTTTTGCTCGGCAGCACCACCACGCAGCTAATTGCCTCCAGCATTTGCCCGTTGTTAATCCTACGCTGAACGACTTAACGGCCGTACCGTGAGGCTAAGCCATGTTGCACGCGTTCAAAGGTGCTATCGACACAGATGGCCAGCACGCCAATAAGCACAGCGCCTTGCAAGACATACGCTGTGTTGCCGTTCACCAAGCCGGCAATCACCGGATTACCTAAGGTGCTGGCGCCAATCGTCGAGCCAATCGCTGCGGTGGCGATGGTAATGGTGACCGAGGTCCGGATGCCGGCCAGGATCACCGGGCTGGCCAGTGGCAACTCGACCTGCAGCAAGACCTGCAGCGGCCCCATACCAATTCCGCGCGCGGCTTCCACGACCGATGGCGGCACACCTTGCAGACCCGCCAGGGTATTGCGTAGCACCGGCAACAAGCCATAAAGCATCAGCGCGAAAATGGTGGGCAGGTTACCGAAACCAAGCAATGGAACCGAGAGCGCCAACACGGCTACCGGGGGAAAGGTTTGTCCGATGGATGCTATCTGACTCACCAGTGGTAAGAAATCACGCCCCCATCTGCGCGTGACCAGCACCCCGGCCAAAACCCCAATAAACACAGAAAAAGCCGACGCAACGGCTACCACCAGCAAATGGTTAAGCAGCAGTTGAGCGAAACTTTCCCGCTGATAAATCACCTCACGTGCATCAGGTGTCAATTGGCGAAATAGCCCTTCAAACTGGCCCATGGCGAACACTGCGGTCATCAGCAGGACCAACCAAAACAGCGGTCCTCGCCAATTTTTAATAGCACTGGTCATGGCTTCAATACAGCGCGGATAGGCAAAATCCCCAGCGGTTTGGCATCTTGGTCACAGACGCAGAGCGCATCGACGCGATGCCATAACATCAGCGACAGGGCTTGGCGCACGCTACTGCCAACCGCAATAGAAACCTCGGGCAACTCTGAGCTGAGTGCCGACATAAACTGCTCTACCCGCTGGAGGCTGGCACGTTTGAGGCCGCGCTCACTCTGCCCCAGAAGATTTTCAACAAAGCTGTTTGCCGGGTGATTCAACAGGTTTTCCGGGGTGTCGTGCTGCACAATCCGGCCTTTATCCATGACCACAATATGGGTCGCCAGGCGCAAGGCTTCATCAATATCGTGGGTCACAAAGACAATGGTTTTATGGATGTGCGATTGAATACGCAGCAACTCGTTTTGCAGTGCTTCACGGGTGATCGGGTCCAGCGCGCCAAAGGGTTCATCCATCAACAGAATATCTGGATCAGCCGCCAACGCGCGCGCAACGCCAACCCGTTGCGCCTGACCACCAGAAAGCTGGCTGGGAAATTTATTGGCAAAGGTTGCATAGGGTAACGAGAGTAATTCAAGCAGCTCGCGCACCCGGGCATCAATCTTGTCTTTCGACCATCCCAGTAGCTGCGGTACCACCGCGATATTACGTTCCACCGTCCAATGCGGGAACAAGCCCGTACTTTGGATGGCATAGCCCATGCGCCGACGCAATAATTTACTGTCGAGCGTCGCGACGTTTTCGCCGTCGACCCAGACTTCGCCGCTGGAGCAGTCAATCAGCTTGTTAAGCAAGCGCAGCGTGGTTGATTTCCCGCAGCCCGAGGTGCCGATAAATACACAAATCTCACCCTGTTCGATACGCAACGACAGGTTATCGACCGCCGTGATATCGCCAAACTGGCGGCTGACATTGCGAAGCTCGATCATGGCCTTGCCAGTCATCGTTGCCCTCCTGTTTTAGCCCATGAGCCCAGACTGCTGAACAGGGCATCCGCGAGTAATGCCAAGAGGATTGTTGGCAAAGCACCGAGCAATACCAAATCCATCGCCCCTTGCCCCAGCCCCTGAAAAATAAAACTGCCAAAGCCACTGGCACCAATCAACGCCGCAACGGCGGTGAGGCCGATCGCCTGAATACTGGTAATGCGCACCCCTTCAATAATCACCGGCAGCGCCAACGGCAGTCGCACCTGAGCAAACACCTGCCAAGGGCTCATGCCCATGCCGCGTGCCGACTCAATAACCTCCGAGCCAACGCCTTGCAATGCAACACAGGTATTACGCACCACCGGCAGCAAACTGTATGCGATCAATGCCAACAAAGCCGGAGCCCAGCCGATGCCACGGACATTCAACTGTTGCAGCAAGGGTGAATGGGCAGACAAATAACTCAATGGCGCAATCAGCAAGCCAAATAGGGCCAGACTCGGAATGGTTTGAAAGAAGTTAAGCACGGCGAAGACCGGACGTTGCAGGGGCTGTATGGCCAAGATCAGCCATGCCAGCAAAAAACCGATCAGCAGGCTCACCAGCAATGCACCGCCCACCAGACTCAAATGCCCGTAAAGCAATTGCCAGAAGGTTGCGCTGCGGCTGCGGTATTCGCTCAACAGGGCTAAGGGTGCCAAAGCACCGGTGCTAATCAGCAACCCGGTAACGCCAAGCACCAATCCAATCACCAGCTTTACCCAGTGATTTCCACCTGCAACACGCTGCTGCAACTCGACCAGCAGCAGTGCGCCAATAAACAGCAGCCCCCAGCAACTGCCGGCCAAGCCGACCCGAGCGTAAGGCTGCGCCGGATTAATATGCAGCTGAATAAACCAGGCCAGAGCCAATGGCAGTTGAACCAGCAATGCGCCGCTAAGGCCGAGCATTAGCCAGTAACCCTTACGGGATGGCCGCAGCGCTAAACCAGCGAGCACCAGCAAGGCTGTGACAACCGTTAAAAACCACGGCCAGCCGAGTCCTGCCAGCAAGCCGAGCCCCTGCCCCGGGACAATTCGATTGGCTTGAACACTGGCAAAGTTGGCGCTGCAGACGACCAGCAACGCCAGCATCACCAACACCACAACTACAGGATTGGACTCACCCGATTTAGCGGCGGACATTAATGACCAAGGCCGTCCAGAAAATCATGGGCCACTTGTTTTGGATCAGCACCATTGACCGCTACATCAGCGTTGAGCTTTTGCAGGACTTTTTCATTAAGTGCGGCGAAAACCGGAGCCAACAAGGTCTCAATTTGCGGATAAGTCTTGAGCACCTCGGCACGCACCAACGGTGCAGGCTGATACACCGGCTGTACACCTTTGCTATCGGTCAAGGCCACCAGATCCAACGCGCTCAAGCCCCCGTCAGTGCCATAACTCATGGCCGCATTGACGCCGTTGGTTTGCAGCGCTGCGGCGCGTAACGTGGCAGCAGTGTTGCCGCCCGAAAGCACCACTAACTGCTCAGGCTTGAGGGTAAAGCCGTAGGCTTTTTGAAACGCCGGCAAAGCGGTAGGCGAATCCACAAACTCGGCACTGGCGGCAAATTTAAAATCGCCGCCCTGACTCAGGTAATGCGCCAGATCTTCCAGAGACACCAATTTATGCTCACGGGCCACATCACCACGAACGCTGATCGCCCAAGTGTTATTCGCATTCGCCGGTTGCAGCCACACCAGTTGATTTTTGGCTAAATCGAGTTCTTTTACAGTGCTGTAGGCTTTGCTGGGATCTTTCCAGACGTCGCTGTCCGCACGGTCGAAGAAGAACGCGCCGTTACCGGTGTACTCCGGGTAGATGTCAATCTCACCTGCGATAAGCGCGGTGCGCACAATGCTTGTGGCGCCCAGTTGTAGGCGCAGGCTAACCGGCACGCCGCCCTGCTCAAGGGTCTGCGCAATCAATTGACCAAGGACTGCGCCCTCAGTATCAATTTTCGATGAGACCACGACCGGCTTTGCTGCATATGCAGCCGTAGCGCCAAGTGCAGAAGCCAGCATCAAACCATGAACAAACTGCTTAAAACGCGAAGATAACGACATCTTATGCCCCTAATCGTGATCAGTCCGAGGCCTTGATCAGAACGTCAGAAATGATGCCAGCAGCAATGACTCGGCTGCGCGGCCCAGTCATTGCTGACATCCATGTGTGACGTAAGAGTAAAGCAGTGCGGTCGCCAGCGCCAAGTAAAGGCCGCGCAATGTGCGCCCTGTTATGTTCCCGTAGCGTGGTCGAGGCCTTTTCGGCCACCATTTCGGTCGCCAACATTCGGTTTTTTGCGCGGGCCATGGTGGCCAAGCTTCGCGTTGACACAGCCTACGGCGGCCACCGTTTCAGTCAGGACTGCGGCGCAACCAGACGACCATATACTCGACCACCAAATACGTTGATTGCCAGCCCGGCCATGACCAGCAAGGCACCGATCATCTGCAAATGACTGAGTTGCTCATTAAGCAGCAGCGCCGATGAACTCAAGCCGATAACCGGCACCAGCATTGAGAAGGGCGCGACCTGGCTGGCCGGATAGCGCGACATTAAACGGCTCCACAAGCCATAGCCCAAGATAGTGGCGATAAAAGCCAGATAGACGATGGCCAGTATCGACGACAGGCTGATGGTGCGCAGCGCTGTCTCGATCTGCGCAGGCCCCTCAAACACCAATGACATCGCCAGAAACGGCAGTGGCGGCACCAAACTGCCCCACACCACCAGACTGACCAGGTTAATCTGGCCGACTTTTTTGGTGATGATATTGCCCATCGCCCACATCACCGCCGCGCAGATCGTCAATAAAAATCCAGCCAGGGTCATGCCCACGCCGCTCTGCATGCCGATTAACAGCAGACCCGCTGCCGCGACCACCAAACCAAGCAGATTACTCGGCCGCACGCGCTCGCCCAGCACCAGCGCGGCAAACATCAGGGTGAAGAATGCTTGCGACTGCAAAATCAAGGAGGCCAGCCCGGCGGGCATACCCACCGACATGGCGGAAAACAAGAAGGCAAACTGCCCAAATGAAATGGTCATGCCATAGGCCACTAACCAGCGCAGCGGCAAGTCAGGTCGCTTAATGAAGAATATTGCGGGAATGGCGGCAAGGGTGAAACGCAATGCACCCAACAACATCGGCGGTACACCATCGAGGCCGACCTTGATCACCACAAAGTTAAGCCCCCAAACCACAATGACCAGCAGGGCAAAACATACATCTCTGGGCGTCATCAACGCGCTCCGCATACAGGTAAAAACCTTATCTAACACTGCCGAGCCTGATATGAACAGCACAGTCAGGGACTATTCAGGCTATACAGATCGCCGAGCGGATAGCGCTTTATAGCCCCGTTGCCCGCAACTATTGAGTAAAGAACTTTAAAGCCGTAGCGCATCATCCATGGTGGACAAGCTTCGCGTTGTCGCACCCTACGACCCGCATACAACCTGCTCCGTATGGTGGATGACGCTTTTTTCATCCACCATTGTGCCCGCGATAATTGGCCGTTCTTAAAAGTTTCACTTGCAGGCCATTGCGGGCACGCTTCGGCTTGATGGCCTACGGCAGCACGCTGAAGCGCAGCAACGCCGTTTGTCCACTTTCATCAAGCACGCTTAGCTGGAACTCACCGGTGCGGTTGAAAACGTGAACAAAGGGCTCATCTGCGGCGGTTTCCGCGACTTGCTGGCCCTCTAGAAACCACCAGCGCCGCCCACTACCGCCCAGCGCAGTCAACTCAATGCGCAAGGCCTGATCACTGCTGGCCGGTTGGCGCAAACGGTCGCCATCACGTACGCCGACAATGCTCAGTGGTGCAGCGCTGGGGGCGGCATGGGGCGGACACCTGCTGTCCACTTTCGGCAAGCGAGCGGCGCGGCGTTCACTGCGCGGCAACCAAGGCTCAAGCGGTGAGGGCCAAAGGGCAATATCACGTGCTGTGGCACCGGGGCACCCGGCATCGACCCGCAGTTGCTGCGAGTTCAGCCAGATGCGTTCGAGCAGACCAAGGCCTAGCGGTTGTTCTTGGGCGCGCAGCGTCGGCGGCGTGGTGCCGTCGAGCGTCCAGGCGAAACGCTGACGTCGGCAGTTTTCGCTCTTATTGTCGAGCGGCTGCCCCAAGGGCCAACAAATCGCGGCCACGCCAACACTGGCTGGCTTTGGGTCACGCGGCAGCGCAATGCCTCGCTGGCTGTCGCGATTGACCAGCAAGTCGTGCACCTGCAGCAATAAAGGCGCCGCCGAGGCTAAGCCGAACTGGCCGGCAACCGGTGTACCGTCTGGGCGGCCAATCCACACTCCAATCACGTAGCGAGGCGCCACGCCAATCGCCCAGGCATCGCGAAAGCCATAACTTGTGCCGGTTTTCCAGGCCAGGGTCGGGCGCTGCACCAAGTCGGCATGGGGATCAGTATCGGGCCGCGCTTGCCCACTGAGGATTCGCCGCACAATCCAGGCGGCGCCGGGTGACAGCAAACGCCGCTCATACAACAAGTCTTGCGGCTGGTAACGCAAACGCGCGACATTGCCGCTCCGGGCAAACGCACTGTAGCCACTGACCAACTCTTCCAGACGACTGCCAGCACCGCCCAGGATCAGTGATAAATTCGGCTCAGCCAGCGGCGGCAATGCCAGCGGTACACCCGCACTGCGCAATTCACCGGCAAAGCGCTTTGGCCCGTATGCTTCCAGCACCTGTACCGCCGGTAAGTTCAGCGAGCGCGCCAATGCTGAGCTTACCGATACAGGGCCGCTGAAGTCCGCAGCAAAGTTGCCTGGACGGTAATCGCCGTAGCGGCGCGGCACGTCTTGCAACAGCGATTCTGAATGAATCAGCCCGGCATCCAGCGCCATGCCATACAAAAAGGGCTTAAGGGTCGACCCCGGCGAACGCGTCGCGCTGACCATATCAACATGGCCAAAACGCTGGCTGTCCGCCAGATCGACCGAGCCAAGATAGGCACGGACCGCCATATTCGGCAGCTCAGCCACCAGAATGGCCGCCGATGTGTGCTCCGGCAACCGCGCCTTCCAGCCCATCAGCAAGTCTTCGAGTCGACGCTGCAAAGCGGCATCGAGCGTGGTGTGAATCAAGGCCGGGCTTTGCGCAGTGTTCAAGCGTCGGGCCAACAGAGGAGCCAGATGCGGTGACTGCCTGGGCGCCAGCAGCACTGGCTCCTCCAAGGCATCTTTCACCGCTGATTGCGGCCACACATCAAACGCAGCAAGGCGCTGCAGGACTTTGTCTCGTGCAGCCTGGGCGCGCTGCGGATGACGGTCGGGGCGCAAGCGGCTCGGCGCCTGCGGCAGCACCGCGAGCAAGGCCGCCTCGGCCCGAGTCAATTGACTCGGCGGTTTGCCCAAATAAGCCCAACTTGCTGCGGCCACCCCCTGCTGCGTGCCGCCGAATGGGGCGCGATTGAGGTACAAGGTGAGGATTTGATCCTTGGATAAATGCCATTCAAGCTGCAAGGTTCGCCACAGCTGTTTGAGCTTGCCGGCCATGCTCCGCGAGTGCGGGTCGAGCAACCGCGCCACCTGCATCGACAGGGTGCTCCCCCCGGAAACCACCCGCCCGCCCCGCAGGTTTTGCCAGCCAGCACGCAGCACCGCCAGCGGGTTGATCCCCGGATGCTGATAGAACCAGCGGTCTTCATAGGTCAGCAGCGCTTGCAGGTAATAGGGTGAAACCTGATCGATAGTCACCGGGTAGCGCCACACACCCTCGGCATCCGCAAAGCGCCACAGCGGTGTGCCGTCTTCGGCTAGCACCACCCGCGCTTGATCGTCTTCCGGCATCGGCAAGGGAAACAACTTATCGAGTATCAGAAGGCTGACGATGGCTATCACTGGCAGTGCAATCAGCACCCGCCAGCGGGCTGGCAGGCGCTGCCAACGACTCACTAAAGTGCTGTTCAAACGAATATCCTGTGCACCAAGTATTTAACCGCAGCATGGGAACCCAAAGGTGCCCTTTGCTGACCAATACGCCAGCAGCAATGGCGAATGAATGGCACACTGACGGTCATTTTGAGCACGGTAAGCGGCTCAAGCTCGGGTATGATGAGCTCAGAATTGAAGGGAATAACAGCATGCAGGCAGCAGGTTTTTTTGAATCACTCGGCCAGGCCTTTGGCGCCGTGGTTAAGTTTATTGTCGATGCCCTCAGTGGCTTTTTCAGCGCCTTTGGCGGTGCCATTGGCGGTTTTATTAATGGCATGTCGGAAACCCTTGGCATTACCCCATCCATCCTGAGCGTTTTGGTCCTGCTCGTTGGCTTACTCATGCTCTACAAGGCCGTTCGGGCTTTTATGCGCGCGGGCATTATCGCCGGTTTAATCTGGGCGTTTTTAGGTCTGTGGCTGCTTAGCGGCTTAATCGCCTGAGAAATGCCCAGCATTGGCTAAACAACGCAGTCATCTGCAACCGCGCAGCCACTTGATAAGCTGGCTGCGCGGTGCCCCACCCTACTGACGCGGCTTGACCACCATTCGCTCAGGCGCGGCGCCCAGGGCTTGCCAGTTCGGCCGATACATCGACTCAACCTGCGGCGGCGGCACACGGTAGCTACCGGGGGTTACCGCTCGCGCCAAGTAGAGCAAGTGACTGCTCTGGTAGCGGCTGACATCCAGCGCCGCGACATACCGATCAGCACGAAACTCCTGATGCTTGACCCCCGCATTCTGCATCGATTCGCGCCACTCCTTCACCTGACTGCTGGCATCATCCAGACTGGCCGCACTCTGCGCCAGATTCTGGTTCTCCAGCTCCAGACCGGCAGGCAACAGGTCCACCACCAAGGCATCGGGCACCCGCTGATCCTTGGCCCGCACACTAATATGCACCAGCACCAGTTGGCCACTTTGCAAATTATCGAGATCCAAGGGTTTGCCATCCATGCCCAGGTAATCGCGTTCGATCCTCAGGTTCTCGCCACCAGCGCTGGGCGTTTGAGCCGGATAGCCGGAGATCGTCAGTTGCTGATACAAGGCCTCGTCACCTTGCTGGCTAATACTCAACGGCGCGGCAAGCTCAGCCCCTTCAAGCTTGATACCCGACTGTTGATTGCTCAGGTCGAAGTTAAAATCGCCGCTGCGCAGCGCCGCACTCCAATCCGGCTCAGGCGTGCTCAACAGATTGCGACCGGCCAGATATAACGCATTCCGCTCTTGAGTCGACAACCATTGATTACTCGCCACTTCGTCGGCCAGGCTGAACAAGCGCTGTTCACGGCTATTCGCCGCCAGGTTGTTCTCTTCAAGCAGCGCCAGAATCAATGCATCATCACGCAATGGGCTGCCGTAATCCGCCAACCAACTGTTGCCGGCACGTTGGCGCGCTAAACCATCGGCCAATGCTGCACCAGCACGGGGTTGGTCACCCATTTTCGCCAAGGCAATCGACAGCTGCACCAGCGGCAAGCCAGAGCGTGAGTCGCTGCGGCGTTCATACAAGCTGCGCAAGGCACCCAATGGCGCTTGCTGGCTGCGCGCTAGCACATAACCGGCATAGGCCTGTACCGCGAAACGGCTGTGCTCGACGTTCTCGCTGTAATCAACATCGACCAGATTACGCTCTTGCACATAACGCAGCAGGCGTTCGTTGGCCTGCTTCAGCGCCTCTGCGGGCACCGCGAAACCTTGTTCCCGGGCACGCAGCAGGAAGTCCGTCACATAAGCCGTGAGCCAATACTCTTCCGGGCTGTCTGCACCCCACAGGCCAAAGCTGCCGTTATAGCGCTGCATGCTCAGCAAGCGCTCAATGCCCAGTTCAATCGAGCGTTTGCGCTGGGCATCGGGTTCACCCTTGATCCCCAGACGCTTGAGGGTGCTTGCATCGGCATACAGTGACGGATACAGGCCACTGGTGGTTTGCTCAAGACAACCGTAGGGATAAGCCTTGAGCGCCCGAATTTGCTCGCCCAAATTAAGCGGTGGGCGGCTCGACACAGCCAAGCGTGCTTCAAGCCCCGCGGCCTCGAAGACATCAAGGGCACCTTCGGGCAGGCTCCATGGCTGATCTTTGATCACGCTGCGGTATTGCCTCACCTGCGCGGGATAAGCCGGGCGTACACCCAGATCCCAATCGCGGGCGAAGGGCTTCAGCACTTCGTCCGGCAGGCTCAAGCCCTGTACGGCGACCTTTACATGACCTTGGCCATAACCGCCCAAGGCACTGACCGGGATGTGCAGGGTGTTGCGCTGCCCCTCTTTGAGTTGTACCGACTGCTCAGGGTAATCACTGCGCAGTTGGCCGCTGGCCGTGACGTTAACCTTGAGTGTCTGCGCCTGCCCGGACAAGTTAGTCAGATCAAGGGCCAAGGTGGTTTGATCGCCTCCGGCCATAAAGCGCGGCGCCGACAACTCTGCCACCAGCGGTGCAGCGACGACGGTTTTAGCCTCCGCCATACCGAAATGGTCGGCATTCCAGGCCTGCGCCATTAAACGCAGCTCGCCGTTAAAGTCCGGAATATCCAGACTGACGACGCCTTCGCCCTGCGCATCGAGATTCAGCGGTTTGGCTTGCAGGGCGACAATCAGCACGCTGGTATCCGGACGTTTACCGCCTGCGGCCAACGCTGCGTCACCGCCGAATGCCAGCTTGGCCATGCGCCCTTGCCCGGCTTCGATCAGTTGGCCATAAACATCCAGCTGATCGGCGCCATAGGCTTTACGGCCGAAGAAACTGGCGAAAGGATCTGGCGTTGCATACTCGGTAATATTGAGGATGCCGCTGTCAACAGCAGCCACCAGCACCTGCGCTTGCTTGGGAATGCTGCCGTCTGCGTTACGCACCTTGACCTTGATGCTCAGGGGCTGCAGCGGACGCATTTTCTCAGGTGCCGCAAGGCTCACCTGCAGCTTGCGTTCGGCCCGTTGCAGCGGTAAATGCAGCAAACCCACCGCCCGTTTTGGCGTGGCATTACTGGCCCGCTCACCGGGACGAATCACCAAGGCGCTGATATACAGGTCGTGGCGTGCCCACTCGCTGGCAATCGGAATATCAAAACTTTTGCCTTCAGCCGGCACCTCGATTTCTTGCCACCACAGCGGGCCGTCGCTCGACTCAACCAATAGATAACCTTTGCCAGCCGCCGGTGCGGTTACAGTGACCTTGGCGGTATCGCCGTCAGCATAGGCCGGTTTATCCAGTGCCAGTTTGACTTGATCTGGGCGCACGGCGCCGCCATCGGCGTTGTCTTGCCAGCGATAACCGGCCCAGAAACGCATGCTGCTGAGCATGCCGGTTTGCGCATCGATCACCTCGACGCGGTATGGCCCCCACTCCACCGGGAAGCTGATTTTAGCGCCGCCGCCGGCTCCAACATTGAGCGTTTCTTCACTGAGATTGAGGTACTTCTCGTTGTAGTGATAGCTCCAGCCATCGTTGTCAGAGAAGTTCCAGTAGTAATCGCGGCGCTCGCGAATCAGGCGCACCGTGAGCTGATCCGCCGCAAGCTTATTGCCCTGTGCATCCGCCACCAGCACTTCGAACTCAGCCTGGCTGTCAGCATCAACCTCTTCGCCGTCGAATACGCCACGTACCGCAGGCAAGCGTTCGGCCGGCCATACCGGCTGCTCCAAACGCCGGGTAATCGGCCGCCCGCCGGACTCCTGAAGGCTGGCTTGGAGAACCAACTGCAGCGGCGATTTTGCCTCAGACCAGCGTGACTCGACATCCAGGGTCGCCTTGCCCTGCGGATCAAGTTTTTGCTCATCCAATTCGATGTCTTGATTGAGATCTTCTTCAGTTACCGAACCAAACTGATAACCCGGCAGACTTTTCACCGCCTCACGCAGTGGCCGTACATAGACCTGACCACTGATGCGATTTCCGGCGGCCGGCGCACCATACAAATAGCGCCCCGTGACGTCGAACCGGGCGTCTTGTTGCGGCGCCAACGGTTGCTCGCTGCCTTGCAACTCCAAGGCCAGCCGCTCGGGCAGGAAATCTTCAACCGAAAACTCATACAGCTGCGGCGAACCATCGCCCAGGTCCAGCACCAGTTGCCAACGCCCGGTAGGCGCCTCTTCAGCTAGTTGCAGTTGATATTGATAAAAACCTGATTCATCCCCCGTCCAGACAAACTTTCGGCTGACTTGCTCGTCCGGACGACGCACTTCTACATTCACCGGTTGCGACTTCAGCGGCCGGCCATCGGCGTCACGCAGCAACGCATTGAGCAGCACGGTTTCACCCGGTCGATACAGATCACGCGGGCCGAATACAAAAAACTGCAACGGGTGAGCCTTGGGCCCGGCAATATCAAACTCGGCCAGATCCAGCGCCGAACTGTTCAGACGCAATAAGCTGGTTTGAGCCCCCAGATGCGCCAACAACACTTCAGCTTTGTCGGTCAGCGGCATTTGCGCATGGCCCATGCCGTCGGTTTTCGCCGTGCTCAGCACCTGGCCTTTGCCATCGAGCAACTCGAGGGCAACATCCTCCTGGACTTCACCCCCCTCCAACGCTTGGGTGAACACGTCCAAGCGGTTGTGATAGCGGTGGGCAGACAAACCAATGTCGCTGAGGGTGAACAGCGTTGCCGGCTGGGAATAACTGTAGCCCCCCGCCTCGCGCATTACGGCCAAGTACACACCCGGCTGCTTGAAGGGTTCGAGGCCAGTGATGGGTAGCAGCAGAGACTCGCGGGTGTTGCGTGCAGGGTTCAGATCAAAGCGGCCGCCGTAGACTAAATCAGCCATGGGCATCAGTGATTGCGCATCCCAACTGTCCAGGTTGGTGTTGCGTCCCCAGCGGCTCAGGAACTTGGGCAGCGACTCGGGCTTGATGCGGAAGAACTCGACATTGACCTTGTCGACGTTCAAGGCAATCACTGGCAAACCTTCCGCCAGGCGCGTAGGCAACAACGAACCACGGCTGGCAAACCCAACGCTGGCTTGCAGGTCGCGCGTTTCCAGACGGGTAATGCTTTCAGCGCCGAGGCTGGCACCATTCAAACCTCGCACACCGGCATCCACGGTGAGTACCAATTTACGCTGGGGCTCAAGGTGGCGCAGGCGCAACTCCATCAAGTTGTCAGCCAGCTCCCAAGCGCCATCGACCTTACCGGTTTTGGTATCCACCAAGTGCAGGCGTTGAGCAAAGTTTTGCTCAGGGTCGAGGGGCACAGAAAAGCTCACCGACAGCGCGCTGGCACCATCGAGTTGCACTTCGGAAGCATCGACCACCGTCAATTCGCGATCAGCGTAGCGTTTGGCTAAGGCTTCGCGGTCAATGGCAGGCTTGGGCTGCGCAGGGCCACTGGCGGCAGGCGTACTGACCGGCGCTTCAGCTTTAGTTGACGCCGTAACCTGGGCCGAGTCAGACGAGGAATCACACCCCCCGAGCAAACTCAGTACTAAGCCAAGCAATATTCCTTTGTTGCGCATCGCAAACTCCATTTTTTATGGCGAGCGTAAAACCAGACACTATAGACGAGCCCTTGAGCAGCCCCGTCACGAGCAGATCAAGCGCAGTACTTTAGACTATTTGAATGGCAGTGCTACATGACCCCGATCACGCATTACTGCGCTCGACTATCGGCGCGTGCTGCACCATCAGTTGGGCAACCCATTCGATAAACACCCGCAACTTGATACTGATGTGCCGATTAGGCGGAAAAGCGACATACATGGGCATGGGCTCCAGTTGCCAGTCTTCAAACAAACGCAGCAATTCGCCGTTTGCTGCAGGGGCCTTGGCCATATAATCCGGCAGCCAAATAACCCCCAAACCCGCAAGCCCCGCAGCCAGGTATGCATTGCCGTCATCCACTGCCAATACATAGCGCCCTTGCACCTGCTGCTGTTCATCGCCACGGCGCAGGGAATAGGACAAGGGTTTGCCGGTACGCGCCCAAATAAACCCAACGGTGCGCTGCGCGGAGTCTTCCAGCTCTTGCGGATGCTCAGGGGTGCCAACGCGCTGCAGATAACTCGGCGCTGCGTAGAGGCCAAGCTGCAGGTCGCCAATACGCCGGGCCATCAGCGATTGATCGGCTATTTCGCCGCCCCGGACCACACAATCAACATTTTCCCCGAGGATATCGACAATACGATCGCTAACCCCCATATCAATCTGAATGTCAGGGTACTGCGCGTGAAATTCGGGCAATGCGGGGATCAAAATCAATCTGGCAAAAGGGCTGGGCACATCCACCCTTAACCGCCCACGGGGCAATGCAGCGGCCGCGGACAAGCTGGTTTCAGCATCATCCATATCGTTGAGCAGCTTGACCACGCGCTCGTAATAGACCGCGCCGTCAGCCGTCAACGCCACCTTACGCGTCGTTCGGTTAAGTAGCTTGACCCGTAGGCGCGCTTCAAGCTGCTGTACCAACTGGGTCACAGTGGTTTTGCTCATGTGCAGGGTGTCTGCAGCTTTGGTAAAGCTGCCCGCTTCCACCACCCGGGCAAACGCCTGCATCGCATCGAAACGGTCCATTGCGCCCAGCCTCTCAAGGGATTGTTTGAGTTTCACAAACAGTGATGACTAAGGTTGCTGGTTTATCGTCCAAGCGCAAGCTTCTAGAGTCTCCTCAAGGTTAATTCTGACCGCTTGATGGAGACTTACTATGAATAATCGCGATGTGGTTTTCCCGGCTGGCCGCCAAGCTTTATACGAGCGCAACCGTTACTCGCCCGCAATTCGCTCCAACGGTTTGCTGTTTGTATCGGGCCAGGTTGGCAGCAAAGAAGATGGTTCTCCTGAGGAGAACTTGGAGGATCAGGTCCGGCTTGCATTCACCAATCTGAACGCGGTACTGAAAGCGGCTGGCTGCAGCTTTGACGACGTGGTGGATGTCACTGTATTTATCGTCGACCCGGAAAAAAGGTTTGAGCGGATTTGGCAGGTGGTGCCCGAGTTTTGGGGCGAAGCCCCCTTCCCTAATATCACCTGCGTGGGCGTGACGTGGCTCTATGGTTTCCAGTTCGAAATCAAGGTCATCGCCAAACTGCCAGAAAGCGTTTAACAGCCGCTACGCAGAGACCTGGAGGACAGGCCTCTGCACTTAGAAGCTACAGTGGCGTAAGCAACTTACCTGACTCGATAAAGGCCTTGATATTGGCCGTGAGCAAGTCTTCCATCTGCTGACGAGTCTGCACGGTGGCGCTGCCAACATGAGGCAGCAACAGCACGTTGTTCATGTCACGCAGCGCTTGCGGAACGTTCGGTTCCTTAGCGAATACGTCGAGCGCAGCGCCGGCAATCTGATGCTGTTGCAGGGCATTGATCAGCGCGGGTTCATCGACCACTGAACCGCGGGCAATGTTGATCAAATAGCCTTTTGGCCCAAGCGCTTCAAGCACGGGAGCATTGACCAGATTGCGGGTGGCATCACCGCCTGGGCATGCCACCACGAGAAAATCTGCCCAGCGCGCCAGTTCCTGCAAATCGGCTTCGTGGGTGTAAGCGCTGTCGGCAACCGGACGACGGCTGTGGTACCGCACCGGCATGTCGAAACCACCCGCACGGCGAGCAATGGCTTGACCAATACTGCCCAGACCGACAATGCCCAGGCGCATGCCGCTGACACGCATGGCCAATGGAAAGCCCGCCTGCTCCCATTTGCCTGAACGCACGAAACGATCGGACTCAGCGATGCGCCGCGACACATCAATCAGCATGCCCATGGCCAAATCTGCCACGCAATCCGTTAGCACATCCGGCGTGGTGCTCACAGGAATACCGCGATCACGGGCTTGATCCACCGCGATAGAGTCGTAGCCAACGCCGAAGCTGCAAACGGCCTTCAACTTGGGCAGCAGTGCCATCTGCTCGGTACTCAGGCCGAAACGTGCCGAGGTGGCGACCACCTCAAACTGCTCGCCCTGCTCACGTAAAAACGCCTGCGGATCAGCCTGCAGCCACAACGCTGTAACTTGGTATTCAGTGGCCAGCGCTTGATTGAAACGTTCACTTAAGGGGCCAATCTGGAGAATGCGGGTCATGGAATTCCTTAGTTGGATGAGGGGTTAAAGCACCTTGCCGGGATTCATCAAGCCAGCAGGGTCAAGTGCGGTTTTAATGGCGCGCATCAGTTGCAATTCAAGGGGGTCTTTGTAGCGCACAGCCGCTTCACGTTTCGATTGACCTAAACCGTGTTCAGCGCTGATGCTGCCGCTAAACTCCAGAGTCGCATCATAAATCACCTGCATAATTGCCTCGGCTTGCGCTTTAAATGGCGCATCTTCACTGCCAAGAGGCTTACTGATGTTGTAATGCAAATTACCATCACCGACATGCCCGTAAGCCACGATACGCACGCCGGGAAACGCCTCATGCAGGCGCTGATCGGTAAGCTTGATAAAGGCAGGAATGCGGCTCACCGGCACACTGATATCGTGTTTCAGGCTAGGCCCCTCATGGTTTTGCGCTTCCGAAATACCTTCGCGGATCGCCCACAACCCGGCCACTTGCGTCTCGTTGCTAGCGACTACTGCATCGAGTGCAATGCCACGTTCGAAGGCTTCACTCAACGCCATCTCAAGCATTTCGCCAAGTTGGGCATCGGCCAGGGTGTCGCTGACTTCTATCAACACATACCAAGGGTGTACCTCGGCAAATAAGTCATTGCACCCCGCTACATGAGCCAGCACAAATTCAACACTCTGACGCGACATCATCTCGAAGCCTGTCAGGCGATCACCACATTGGCTGCGCATCAGCGCAATCAGCTCAATCGCAGCTTCAGTGCTCGGCAATGCGACCCAGCCGGTGGTGGTGCTGCGTGGCGCTGGGTACAGTTTGAGCACCGCAGCAGTAATGATGCCCAAGGTGCCTTCGGCGCCGATAAACAGGTGTTTGAGGTCATAGCCGGTGTTGTCCTTGCGCAAGCCGCGCAGGCCATTCCAGATCTGTCCGTCGGGCAACACCACTTCCAGGCCGAGGGTCAGATCGCGCATATTGCCATAGCGCAACACCGCGGTGCCGCCGGCATTGGTCGCCAGATTACCGCCCAGGGTGCAACTGCCTTCGGCACCGAGTGACAGCGGGAATAAACGTTCGGCTTCGGCAGCCGCTTCTTGCAAGCGCTGCAGAATCACTCCGGCCTCGACAGTGATGGTTTCATTGCCGATATCCACCTCGCGAATGGCATTCATCCGGGTCAGGGATACCACCACCTGCGCGCCACTTTGGTCGGGAATCGAGCCGCCGCACAACCCGGTGTTGCCGCCTTGAGGCACGATCGCCACGCCCGCTTGATGACACAGCCGCACCACCGCCGCGACCTCGGCAGTATTGGCCGGTCGCACCACCACCGCAGCGTTGCCGCGGTAAGCGTTTCGCCAGTCACTCAGGTAACTTTGCCTGCGCTCAGGGTCGGTTATCAACCCCGCCTGGCCCACCACCTGTTCAATATCGCGAATCAGTTTTTCCTGCAGCACCATTACCTCCACAACAGCCTCGCCTCAGGCTCTGGTGTTATTTTTCAATGCCTCGCCTGCGCCGATTCAGTGCAAGACAAGGCGTCAGCAACGTACTTAGCTTGTTACCGGCGCAACCTGACTCAGGTCACGGGGGCCGGGTTAAACAGCACCAGATCGTTATGCAAGCGATGGCGCTCTGCCCAGGTTTGTGATTTACCGCTGGCGACATCCAGATACAGCTGGAATATCGCCCAGCCCATTTCATCCAGGGTCAGGCGGCCTGAGGTGATCTGCCCGGCGTCCACGTCAATCAGATCCGGCCAGCGCTCAGCCAGCTGGGTGCGCGTAGCCACCTTGATCACCGGCACCATCGACAAGCCGTAAGGCGTGCCACGCCCCGTGGTGAAGATGTGCAGGTTCATGCCCGCCGCTATTTGCAAGGTGCCGCAAATAAAGTCGCTGGCGGGCGTGGCGCAGAACCACAGACCTTTACCGCGAATGCGTTCACCCGGCGAGACCACACCAACAATGGTGCTGGAGCCCGATTTAGCGATCGAGCCCATGGCTTTCTCGACAATATTGTTGAGCCCGCCTTTCTTGTTGCCTGGCGTGGTGTTGGCACTGCGGTCTGCCATGCCGCGCTGCAGATAGCGATCGTACCAATCCATCTCGCGGATCAAGGCATCAGCCACCTCGACCGACGCGGCGCGTGGAGTGAGCAAATGAATACCGTCACGCACTTCAGTGTTTTCCGAGAACATTACGGTGGCGCCGGCGCGCACCAGCAAGTCAGCGGCGACACCAAGTGCCGGGTTAGCGGTGATACCGGAGAACGCATCACTGCCGCCACACTGCATGCCGACCGACAGTTCGCTGGCCGGTACGGTTTCACGGCGACGCTGGTTCAGCACCTGCAAACGCGCATCGATCATCAGCATGATCTGCTCGATCATGCCGTTGAAGCCCGTGCCCGAATCCTGCAGCCGGAACAGCCAGTCTTCTTCGTCCATGCCATTGGTCAGCGCATCACCGTCCATCAACTGGTTGGCTTGCAGCTTCTCGCAGCCGAGGCTGATGACCAATGCCTGACCGCCAAGGTTTGGGTTACGGCTGATGTTGTATAGGGTGCGAATGGGCACCACCGCATCGGGTGCATTGATCGCCACGCCACAGCCATAGCTGTGCGACAGTGCAACCACATCATCAACATAGGGGTATTTCGGCAGCAGCTCTTTGCGCACCCGATCAACGCAGTGATCAAGCACGCCAACCACGCACTGCACAGTGGTGGTTACTCCGAGAATATTACGGGTGCCGACAGTGCCATCCGGGTTGCGAAACCCCTCAAAGGTGTAGCCTTCAAGGGGCTCGACCGGTGCCGCTGCGATGGTCGCTTTCGGCAGGTTGTCCAGCGACGGGGCCTCAGGCATGCGCAACTGCGCTTCGGTCACCCAACGTCCAGCCACTATTGGCTCCAGGGCATAGCCGATGACTTCACCGTAGCGCACCACTTCGCCGTCAATGGCGATGTCTTGCAGCGCGACTTTATGGCTCTGCGGAATACCTTCAACAGCTTCAAGGCCGTCATCAAAACGACCGCCCGCTGCAACGCCTTGCTCGTTAACCACCACGCCGACGTTATCGGCTGGGTGCAGACGGATATAGCGCGGTGAGTCCTGATGGGGAATCAACTGCATGAAATGCTCTCCTCTTACCTAGGAATCAGGATTCGGTTGAAGACGTGGCGACCCAGAACCACGCGCTCTTCGCGTTCGGGCCAGTCTTATCGCCACGCTCGATCCTGTGAATACGACCAACGATAAACAACGAACTGACTCAGCGCACAAGCAGAACCCTTGCGCGCCCCAACCTTGCGTGACTGCCGGGCGTTGGCACGCTCAGCAAAGGTTGAGGCCCACGCCTGCGGCAGTGATATCCAAGGCGCAGATGGCGCGCTATTTAGCGCACCATGCACGGCTTTTTGTTATCGAACTTCCAGTTCGGGATCAAGAACTGCATCGCGATTGCGTCATCACGTGAGCCTAAGCCTTGAGCTTTGTAAAGCTCGTGGGCTTTGGCCAGCGCGTCCCAATCCAGCTCGATGCCCATACCCGGCGCTTTTGGCACCTGTACCAGGCCGCCTTCGATTTTCAGCGGATTACGGGTCAGGTGTTGACCGTCCTGCCAAATCCAATGGGTGTCGATGGCCGTTACCTTACCTGGTGCAGCAGCGGCTACATGGGTAAACATGGCCAGTGAGATATCAAAGTGGTTGTTTGAATGTGAACCCCAGGTCAGGCCCCACTCGTTACACATCTGCGCCACGCGTACGGAACCGGCCATAGTCCAGAAATGCGGGTCAGCCAGTGGAATATCCACCGATTGCAGCGAAATGGTGTGGCCCATCTGGCGCCAGTCAGTGGCGATCATGTTGGTCGCCGTTGGCAGGCCAGTGGCGCGACGGAACTCAGCCATCACTTCACGCCCGGAATAGCCGTTTTCAGCGCCGCAAGGGTCTTCGGCATACGCCAATACACCGTGCAGATCACGGCACAGCGACACCGCTTCGTTCAGCGACCACGCCCCATTGGGGTCGAGGGTCACGCGGGCATCCGGGAAACGTTCGGCCAAAGCGCGAATGGCTTCGACTTCAGCGGCGCCTTGCAGCACACCGCCTTTGAGTTTGAAGTCTTTGAAGCCGTAACGCTCATAAGCCGCTTCTGCCTGACGCACCACTGTTTCTGGAGTCATGGCTGTTTGGTTACGCACGCGGAACCATGCATCATCGGCATCAGACTCATCGCGGTAATCAAGGTCGGTCTTGCACTTGTCACCGACATAAAACAGGTAACCGAGCATTTCAACAGCATCACGCTGCTGGCCTTCACCGAGTAACGCGGCGACTGGCACACCCAGGTGCTGGCCGAGCAAATCGAGCAAGGCAGCTTCTAACGCGGTAACTGCATGAATGGTGATACGCAGGTCGAACGTCTGCAAGCCACGGCCGCCCGAATCGCGGTCAGCGAACGTCTTGCGCACGCGATTAAGAATGCCGTTGTAGTCGCCAATGGATTGGCCAACCAACAAGGTACGCGCGTCTTCGAGGGTCTGACGGATCGATTCGCCGCCCGGTACTTCGCCAACGCCAATGTGGCCGGCGTTGTCTTTGAGAATAAGAATGTTGCGAGTGAAATAAGGGCCGTGCCCACCGGACAGGTTCATCAACATGCTGTCTTGGCCAGCGACTGGCACAACAGTCAACTCGGTGATAACAGGCGCGCCAGCGAAGGCTTGGCCATTGCTTGATGTGTTCATCACTGTTTACCCAATTTATTTTTATGAAGGGCTGTCGAGTACTGCTGGCGCATATAGCGCCACAACCCACCCCGCCGGTTTTACTGACGGGGCGGGTTATTAGTTAACCGATATAAGTGGTCTTGACTGTGGTGTAGAACTCCTGAGCGTAACGACCTTGCTCACGGGAACCGTAAGACGAGCCTTTACGACCACCGAAGGGTACGTGGTAGTCAACGCCGGCAGTTGGCAGGTTAACCATCACCATGCCCGCCTGGGCGTGACGCTTGAAGTGGTTGGCGTATTTCAGCGAAGTTGTGCAGATACCCGCCGACAGACCAAACTCGGTGTCATTGGCCATGGCCAATGCTTCCTCGTAGTCCGCTACGCGAATCACGTTGGCCACAGGGCCGAAGATCTCTTCACGGCTGATACGCATGTCTGCAGTTGAATCGGCAAACAGGGTTGGCGCCAGGTAGTAGCCGTCTTTCTCGCATTTAACGCGCTCGCCACCACACACCAGACGTGCGCCTTCCTCTTTACCGATCTCGATGTAGCTCAGGTCTTGATTGAGCTGCGATTCGGAAACCACAGGCCCAATGTCCACGCCTTTTTCCAAAGCGTTGCCGACCTTGATCGACTTCATGCGCTCGGCCATGGCTTCGATAAATTTATCGTAGATACCCGCCGTCACAATCAAACGGCTTGAAGCAGTACAACGCTGACCGGTTGAGTAAAACGCACTCTGCACTGCCAGCTCAACAGCCACTTTCAGGTCGGCGTCGTCGAGGATGATTTGCGGGTTCTTGCCACCCATTTCCAACTGCACTTTCGCCTGACGCGCAACACAAGCGGCAGCGATGCTGCGGCCCACGCCGACGGAACCGGTGAAGCTGATGCCATCAACTTTAGGGCTGTTGACGATGACGTCGCCCACCACACGGCCGCTGCCCATCACCAAGTTGAATACGCCTGCCGGGAATCCTGCGCGCGAAATGATCTCAGCAATTGCCCAGGCACAACCTGGGACCAGATCAGCAGGCTTGATCACCACGCAGTTGCCGTAAGCCAAGGCGGGAGCGATTTTCCAGGCCGGGATCGCAATCGGGAAGTTCCATGGGGTGATCAAACCAACCACACCGAGGCCTTCGCGAGTCACTTCAACCGATACGCCCGGACGCACGGAGTCAAGCACTTCACCCGACTGACGCAGGCACTCGCCCGCAAAGTACTTGAAGATGTTGCCCGCGCGAGTCACTTCACCAATGGCTTCAGGCAGTGTTTTGCCTTCTTCACGGGCCAGCAACTCGCCCAACTCGGCACGACGGGCCAGAATCTCGCTGCCGACTTTATCCAGCGAGTCGCTACGCGCCTGGATACCAGAGGTAGACCAAGCCGCAAATGCAGCGCGAGCAGCTGAGATTGCCTGCTCAACTTGCGCGGCATCAGCCTGAGCGAATTCGCCGATCACATCAGCCAGATCGGACGGGTTACGGTTTACCGAGTAAGTAGCGCCAGCCACCCACTCGCCGCCGATGAAGTTTTCAAAGCGTTTTGTCTCAGCCACAAGTAGCCTCCTGGTAACAGGCCGCAGCACGCTGCGGCGCGTTGAATGTGTGTAAACCCCTGAATACCCACCCCATGGGGGCGTGTTTAAAGGGTTATGGGTGAATTACTGCGCGCCTTGCTTCTCGATCAGCGCAGCGAGTTGCTCGTATTCGTCTGGCAGCAGATCGGTCAGCGGTGCGCGAACTGGGCCAGCGTCGTAGCCGACGATTTTGGCACCCGCCTTAACGATGCTCACGGCATAACCAGCGCGGCGATTACGGATGTCGAGATAAGGCAGGAAGAAATCATCGATGATCTTGCCAACGGTGGCGTGATCGTCGCGGGCGATGGCGTGGTAGAAATCCATCGCGGTTTTCGGGATGAAATTGAACACCGCAGAGGAGTAGACCGGTACGCCCAACGCTTTGTAAGCAGCAGCGTAGACTTCGGCAGTCGGCAAGCCGCCGAGGTAGCTGAAGCGATCACCGAGGCGGCGACGAATCGACACCATCAACTCGATATCGCCGAGACCGTCTTTGTAGCCGATCAGGTTCGGGCAACGCTCAGCCAGTTGCTCAAGCAGTGTGGCATTCAGGCGGCAGACATTGCGGTTGTAGACCACCACACCAATTTTGACTGACTTGCACACCTGCTCAACGTGGGCAGCGACACCTTCCTGGCTGGCTTCAGTCAGGTAATGCGGCAGCAGCAATAAGCCTTTAGCGCCCAAGCGCTCGGCTTCTTGTGCGTATTGAATAGCCATGCGCGTTGGGCCACCTACACCAGCAAGAATCGGCACACCGCCGTCGCAGGTATCGACCGCAGTTTTAATAACAGACGAATACTCGTCAGGCGCCAGCGAGAAAAACTCACCTGTACCGCCTGCAGCGAACAATGCTGTTGCGCCATATGGCGACAGCCACTCCAGGCGACGTGCATAAGTATCAGCACGGAAATTACCGGCCGCATCGAAGTCAGTAACCGGAAAAGACAACAGACCGGAAGAGAGGATGGACTTCAGTTCTTGTGGATTCATTATTCGAACACCCTGGGGACAATTATTGAGGCGGTAAACATACCAAGCCGAAGAAATACGTTATCGTACAACCATATCTATTGCCAACTGGATTTTTCAGGCCTACCGACAGAATGCGCCTGTTTACGCAGGCGCTATTTATTCTCAGGTTAGCCAATGAAGCCAAGCTGCGCACAACCAGGCTCGTTGTAAATAGCGGTTTAGACGCGGCATTGCCGGGAAACAGTGTCCAAGAATCCAGCACCTATTTGTACCAAATTGTAAAAGTATCGACTTTAGTCACGTTGACAAGATCGGTAAGCCCTGTTGAAATCAGCCCATAAATAGTTATACGACAACGTATAACAGCACAAACAATAACAATCCAAGTCAGAGGCCACCTCATGACCATCGACTCTTCAAACCAACCGCGTCTTGCGCGCCTGCTTTTGACTGGTGCCGCTGGCGGCCTGGGTAAAGTGCTCCGCGAAAGCCTCAAGCCTTATGCCGATGTCATCCGCTTATCCGACATCTCGCCAATGAATCCAGCCAACGGCCCACATGAAGAAGTCGTTCCGTGCGACCTGTCCGATAAAGCAGCGGTGCATGCACTGGTCGAAGGCGTAGACGCCATCCTGCATTTCGGCGGTGTGTCGGTTGAACGTCCGTTCGAAGAGATCCTTGGCGCCAACATCAGCGGGGTCTTTCATATTTATGAAGCGGCTCGCCTGCACGGCGTGAAGCGCGTGATCTTTGCCAGCTCCAACCATGTGATCGGCTTTTACAAGCAGGATCAGTTTATCGATGCACTCTCCCCTCGTCGCCCGGACAGCTACTACGGTCTGTCGAAATCGTATGGCGAAGATATGGCCAGTTTCTACTTCGATCGTTACGGAATCGAGACGGTCAGCATTCGCATTGGCTCGTCATTCCCGGAACCGCAAAACCGCCGAATGATGTCGACCTGGCTGAGCTTCGACGACCTGACTCAGTTGATCGAAAAGTCCCTGTTCAGCCCAGATGTCGGCCACACCGTGGTTTATGGCGTATCAGACAATGCGCAGGTATGGTGGGACAACCGCTACGCCGCACATTTGGGCTTTCACGCCAAGGACAGTTCAGAGGTTTTCCGCGACAAAGTAGAAGCGCAGCCGCCGGTGGCCGCCGATGACCCCGCCGCGGTATATCAAGGTGGCGCCTTTGTTGCTGCAGGTCCTTTCGACTAAGCACTGCCGCTTAGTCAACAGACCCGCCAAAACAACCAGAGACGCTGCCATGCAAGCCGAATTGATACTCGACGCTCGTAATACCGTTGGCGAAAGCCCGGTCTGGAACATCCAGGAACAATCGCTGTACTGGGTCGACATTCCAGCTCGCCGCCTGCACAGCTGGCAAGCCGCCAATGCCCAGGCACAAAGCTGGCAAGCTGATGAAATGCTGGCATGCATCGCTTGCCGTGCTGATGGTCAAGGCTGGATTGGTGCCATGCAAAGCGGCATCTTCGAGTTAAAGCCTCAACTCGATGGCAGCTTGCAAACGCAGCTGCTGGCGGGTGTTGAGCATGGACAATCTGGCATGCGCTTTAACGATGGCCGCTGCGATCGCCAAGGCCGGTTCTGGGCGGGCAGCATGCTTCTGGACATGGCAGCCGGCGCATCGGTCGGTGCGCTGTATCGTTTTGCCGATGGCCAGCTTTCCAAGCAGCTTGATAACTTTATCGTGCCCAATGGACTGGGCTTCAGTCCGGACGGTCGCACCCTTTATTTGTCCGACTCTCATCCCGACGTGCAACTGATCTGGGCATTTGATTACGACATCGACAGCGGCACAGCACACAACCGTCGGGTGTTCGTTGATATGAACGCGTTCGCCGGACGGCCCGATGGCGCAGCTGTCGATCAAGACGGTTGCTATTGGATTTGCGGCAACGACGCCGGACTGATTCATCGGTTCACCCCCGATGGACGCCTTGACCGCTCACTGGCCGTGCCGGTTAAAAAACCGACGATGTGCGCCTTCGGCGGCACCGACCTGAGCACTTTATTCGTGACCTCCATTCGCCCCGACGGTGATCTGTCTGATCAACCGCTGGCAGGTGGTGTGTTCGCTCTTCAACCGGGAACCAAGGGGCTGCCTGAGCCCATGTTTCGCGGCTGATCTACCCGCTGTTCAACACTGTTCGCAACGCTGCACTCAAAAACAACAAGACTGGAGATTCAAATGAATTTCAAACGCAAGTTGCTCACCGCTGCACTCCCCTTGGTCTTTTGCCTTTCTGGCGCGGCCAACGCACTGGAAATCAAATTCGCCGAGATCCACCCAGCAGGCTACCCAACCGTAGTGGCTGAGGAGACGATGGGCAAGAAACTCGAAGAAGCCAGCAAGGGCGACATCACCTTCAAGATGTTCTCAGGCGGTGTGCTCGGTTCTGAAAAAGAAGTGGTTGAGCAGACTCAAATCGGCGCCATTCAAATGACCCGCGTCAGCCTTGGCATCGTTGGCCCGGTTGTGCCAGATGTAAACGTGTTCAACATGCCATTCGTGTTCCGCGACAAAGAGCACATGCGCAAAGTCATCGACGGTGAGATCGGTCAGGAAATCCTCGACAAAATCACCAATTCAGAATTCAACCTGGTCGCTCTGGCCTGGATGGACGGCGGCACCCGTAACCTCTACACCAAAAAACCCGTGCGCAAGATCGAAGACCTGAAAGGCATGAAGATTCGGGTAATGGGCAACCCACTGTTTGTCGACATGATGACATCCATGGGGGCTAACGGCATTGCCATGGACACCGGCGAAATCTACAGCGCCTTGCAAACCGGGGTAATTGACGGTGCCGAAAACAACCCGCCAACCATGCTCGAGCACAACCACTATAAGAACGCCAAGTACTACACCTTGACTGGCCACCTGATCCTGCCTGAGCCGATTGTGATGTCCAAGGAAACCTGGAACTCGCTAAGCGCCGATCAACAAGCGCTGGTGAAAAAAGTTGCCAAGGAAGCTCAGTTTGAAGAGCGCAAGTTGTGGGATGCCAAGTCTGCAGCCAGCGAAGAAAAGCTTAAAGCCGATGGCGTTGAATTCATTACCGTCGACAAAAAAGCCTTCTTCGATGCCACCGCTCCGGTCCGTGAAAAATACGGCGCGCAATACGCCGATCTGATGAAGCGTATCGCTGACGTCAAGTAACGACCTACTCTCTATAAAGTCCTTGGCGGCAGCGCAAAGCTGCCCCAAGGCCCTGTGGTGAAGTTAATGAAGAACACCCTGTTACGCGTTAACGACGTGATATACACCAGCTGCATTTGGATTGCCGGTTTGTCCGTGGCAACCATGGCCCTGATTATTCCTTGGGGCATTTTCACCCGTTATGTACTCGGCAGTGGCTCAAGCTGGCCTGAGCCTGTGGCGATTTTATTGATGGTGCTGTTCACCTTCATTGGCGCCGCAGCAAGCTACCGCGCCGGTGCACACATGGCTGTGACCATGGTCACCGATCGCATGCCGCAGTCGATGCAGCGCTATATAGAAATACTGGTTCAACTGCTAATGGCAACCATCTGCCTGTTTATGCTGATCTGGGGCATCAAGCTGTGCGTTGCGACCTGGCATCAGTTCAACCCATCTCTGCCTGATCTGCGGGTTGGCCTGTGTTACTCGCCGATTCCTATTGGCGGCGCCTTATCCCTCATCTTTATTGTTGAACGCCTGTTCTACGGCGACCAAAGCCACCGTCGCGCAGTCAATTACGAAGAATTAGAAGAAACCAGCGAGGCCCTGTCGTAATGGACGCTTTTATTCTACTGGGCAGTTTTATACTGCTGATTATTCTGCGCATGCCCGTGGCTTATGCCCTCGGTTTGTCGGCGCTGGCTGGCGCCTTCTGGATCGGCATTCCGTTTCATGCAGTGATGATTCAGGTCGCAGGCGGCGTCAACAAATTCTCGCTGTTGGCCATTCCATTTTTCGTCCTCGCTGGCGCGATCATGGCTGAAGGCGGCATGTCACGCCGATTGGTTGCATTCGCCAGTGTGCTGGTGGGTTTCGTGCGCGGCGGTTTGTCTCTGGTCAACATCATGGCATCGGCATTCTTTGGTGCGATTTCAGGCTCATCGGTTGCCGATACGGCATCGGTTGGTTCGGTGTTGATTCCAGAGATGGCGCGCAAGGGGTATCCCCGTGAATTTTCCACAGCCGTAACCGTCAGTGGTTCGGTGCAAGCGCTGCTAACGCCGCCGAGCCATAACTCGGTGCTGTACTCACTGGCAGCTGGCGGTACGGTTTCGATCTCTGCACTGTTCATCGCCGGGATTGGCCCGGGCATTTTGCTGACCTGCGTAATGATGGGCATGTGCCTGATGTTCGCCAGACGTCGCAATTACCCTAAAGGCGAAGTGATCCCGCTCAAGCAGGCGCTGAAAATTTGTGTCGAGGCGCTGTGGGGATTGATGACCATGTTCATCATTCTCGGCGGCATCCTCAGCGGTGTATTCACCGCGACTGAATCAGCGGCAATCGCAGTGGTCTGGGCGTTCTTCGTCACCATGTTTATTTACCGTGATTACAAGTGGCGCGACCTGCCCAAGCTGATGCATCGAACGGTGCGTACGCTGTCGATTGTAATGGTGCTGATCGCGTTCGCCGCCAGCTTCGGCTACATCATGACCCTGATGCAGATCCCGGCAAAAATCACCACGGCATTCCTGACGCTGTCGGATAACCGTTATGTAATTCTGATGTGCATCAATGCCATGTTGCTGGTGCTGGGCACGTTGATGGACATGGCGCCGCTGATCCTGATCCTGACCCCAATCTTGCTGCCTGTGATCACTAATCTGGGGATTGACCCAGTGCATTTTGGCATGATCATGCTAGTCAATTTGGGTATCGGCCTGATCACACCACCTGTTGGCGCAGTGCTATTTGTGGGCGCAGCCGTTGGCAAGGTCACCATTGAGAACACAGTCAAAGCGCTGCTGCCGTTCTACTGCGCATTGCTGATGGTGCTGATGGCGGTCACCTACATCCCAGCCATTTCACTTTGGTTACCAAGCGTTCTACTGTAAGGCGCTGCACATTGGGAGCGCCGCCTCTATGGCGGCGTTTTCATTTAATTGCCAAGGAATTCAACTGCCAATGTCTGCCACAGCACCACTGCCACGCCACATTGCCGTAATCATTCTGGTCGCACTGGCGTGCTCGTTCGCCGGCAATCACATTGCTGCGCGTATCGCTTTCGACCACGACACCGGCCTGCTGCTCGCCATGCTTTGCCGTGCCGGCGTGACACTGGTGGTACTGGCGGCTCTGGTCGCCTATCGCGGCGAGATGCTGCGCTTGAGTCGACAGACGTGGGGCTGGCAACTGCTGCTCGGTTTGTTGATTGCAGTGCAAAGCTTCTGCATCTATTCGGCGGTGATGAGGATTCCGGTCGCGCTGGCGCTTTTGGTGGTGAACCTGGCACCGATCTTTCTTGCCTTGCTCAGCTGGGCACTGGGTGGCCCACCGCCCACGCGGCGCGCAACCTTCTTGATGGGCATGATTTTGTTTGGCCTGGTGCTGGCGCTAAACGTGCCGGCCCAGTTGGCCAACCAGACCGATGTAGATACCAGCTGGGTTGAGGGCGTGCTGTTCAGCGCGACCGGCGCAGCAGTATTTGCCTGTGCCTTATGGATAACTGCGCACCGCCTGGCGCCGCTACCCGGCACAGTACGCAGCATGCTGACCTTGGCGGTTGTGTTCGTTACAACTGCCATTCTCGGTGCCAGCGGGATCTTGCCTGGCGGGATGGACCTCCCTTCTGCACCAACCGGCTGGATCGCTTTAGCCTGTCTAGTGCTGCTCTACGGAATGGCCTTCTCGGCATTATTCGTTTTCGTCAGCCGCCTGGACATTACTCGCAACGCGCCGGTGATGAACATTGAGCCGGTGGCCGGGTTGCTGTTTGGCTGGTTGATCCTCGACCAACTGCTCAACGGCATGCAGATCGCGGGCGGACTTATCGTTGTCTGCGGCGTTGTGCTACTCGCCATCAGCAAGCAGCCCTGATCCGTAAGCCGTTCCATTCCGGCATCCTGACTGAGTTATTCGCCATGTCGAACGCAGTGCTGCAGCTAGAAGACCGCTTAACCCGCCTCAGCCTGATGCCAGCGGTGGGCGGCAGTATCGCCAACTGGGTGACTAAAGACACTCACCAGCCACTGCTACGCCTCAGTGATGAACAGGCGCTTGCCAGTGGTTCGCCCCGGCGTTTGGCTTGCTACCCGCTCGCGCCCTGGTCGAACCGAATTGCCGAAGGCGGCTTCGAATGTCCGGACGGTTGGCTGGCGCTCACCGCAAACACCGACCATGACCGCTGCCCGATTCATGGCAGCGCGTGGCAACAGGCCTGGCACGTTGAAGAGCACAGCAGCAGCCACGCCCACCTAAGCCTGACCAGCAGCGCCCCCTTTGCCTACCGGGCCGAGCAGTTCATTGAATTATGCGAGGGCCAACTGATCCTGCGCATGCGTGTGACCCACCTGGACACGAAAGCCGCATGGCACGGTCTCGGGTTACATCCTTACCTGCCCCGCACAGCGCAGACGCGCCTGTGCGCCTCTGCGCAAACTGTCTGGAAGGCTACTGACGACAAACTGCCGAACAGCGAGTGCGCACTACCGCAGGACTGGAACTTCAACCACTTAAAACCGCTGCCCGACAACTTGGTAGACCATGCCTTCACGAACTGGGACGGTAAGTGCCTGATCACGCAAGCAGACGCCGGCTATCAACTTGCCTGTCATGTCAGTGGTGCCGATTACTTTTTGCTTTTCTGCCCGGTGGGCGGTGATTTCTTCTGCTTCGAGCCGGTCAGTCACCCAATCAATGCCCACCACTTGCCCGGCAAACCCGGTCTGCGCTTACTGCAGCAGGGGCAGTCAACCGAGTTGCAATTGAGCTTGCACTATCAACCATTGGCAGAGGTTGAGCAGGCCGTTCAAGGCAAAGCTGACGTGTAGAAAATGACCGAAATGATCCGTGCGAGAGGACGCTCGCCTATAAAAAACGGGGAATGGATGGCCCCTGAACCGGGAAATAACAATAAATGACGTCCTACAACTAAAGTTTTAAAAATCACCTCGCCTCGCCCGAACTGGTTAATTCAAGGAATTATCGCCACAGGATTAATTCAGCCTAAAATCGGCAAAAAGTGCCTGAAAATGCTCAGATAGCACTAAAAACAAGAAAGTCAATTTGGCCATATCAGCCAAAAGTAGGCATTGACAAGAACAAATCAGTTTGCAAATAATTCAGCCGTTGTACGACGACGTATAACAATAATAATAAACAGAACAGGTCACACCATGACGCCGACTCGCCGTTCTAATCGCTTGCCCATTGCCTCGCAGCGACCCTGTACCTACTCCACAGCCGCGAGCTCATGCCTGACGCTGGCGCTTTAAACATCAGGCATTCCTCTTTATCCCGCCCCAGGGCATACCGTCGTGACTCCTGATGGCCACGCGTTATTCCTGGGAACAGAAACAACTCCACATGGAGCAAAATAATAATGAGTCCACGCAAGCTTCTTCCACTCGCTGTCGCCACCGCCATTGCTGCATCTGCCCTGCCCCTGAGCAGCCATGCCGCAGGCTTTGTAGATGATGCCAAGGTCAGTTTTGGCCTACGTAATTTCTACATCAACCGTAACTTCACCAACCCTGGCTACCCGCAAGGCAAGGCCGAAGAATGGACTCAGAGCTTTATGCTTGACGCCCGTTCAGGCTTCACTGAAGGCACTGTTGGTTTCGGCCTCGATGTATTGGCCATGGAAGCCATCAAGCTGGACGGTGGTCGCGGTACCGCCGGCACCGGCCTGTTGCCCGTACACGACGATGGCCGCCCGGCTGACGACTACGGCCGTGTAGCCGCAGCCGCCAAGGCTCGCATCTCCAAGACCGAACTGAAAGTGGGCGAATGGTTTGCGGTATTGCCAATCTTACGCTCCGATGACGGCCGCTCACTGCCACAAACCTTCCAGGGTGCCCAGCTCACCTCCAAGGAAATCGACGGCCTGACGCTATACGGCGGCCAGTTCCGTCAGAACAGCACCCGTGACAACGCCAGCATGGAAGACATGAGCTTCAACGGCGCCGAGTCAGATCGCTTCAACTTTGTCGGCGGTGAATTCACCTTCAACAAAGACCGCACGGTTTTCAGCCTGTGGAACGCAGAGCTAGAAGACGTGTACAGCCAGCAGTTCGTCAATCTGGTGCACACTCAAACCGTGGGTGACTGGCTCCTTGGTGCCAACCTTGGCTACTTCTGGGGTAGCGAAGACGGCAGCAAACGCGCCGGCGAACTGGACAACAAAACCGCTTCTGGTTTGTTCTCTGCCAAAGTGGGTTCACACGCTTTCTATGTTGGCTTGCAGAAAGTCAGTGGCGACGACAAGTGGATGCGCGTTAACGGCACCAGTGGCGGCACCCTGGCCAACGATAGCTACAACTCAAGCTACGACAACGCCAAAGAACGTTCTTGGCAGCTACGTTATGACTACAACTTTGCAGGTGTTGGCCTTCCAGGCATGACGCTGATGAACCGCTACATCAGTGGTGACAACATCAAAACTGCAACCACTGACGACGGCAAAGAGTGGGGCCGCGAAACCGAACTGGCCTACGTAGTACAAAGCGGGACCTTTAAAGCCCTTTCCATGAAATGGCGCAACAGCTCGATTCGTCGTGATTACAGCACCAGCGAATTCGACGAAAACCGCCTGATCTTCAACTACCCGCTGTCGGTTCTGTAATCGCAACGATGTGACCTCCTTCATCGCACTTTGCCCGCCTTAAGGCGGGCTTTTTTATGCCTTTCCCCTCGGAATAACCCTCGCTCGGCAGGGTGAATGACGCCTTTCTCATCCACCATTGCGCTCACCTATGTTCGGAATATTGGCGCTCCTTCAAATACTTCGGTGTACGCGTGGATGAGGGTGGCCAAGCTTCGCGTTGACGCACCCTACGCCAGCATCGGTACCCGCAAATTCGCATCCGTGGCTAACGCTAACCTAGGGTGGTGGACGCTTTTTCCGCCACCATTAACACCGAAAAGTTGTTTGTTGAGCGCACCATGGCGGGCACTCACATCGGGGTATTGAGTAGTGTCAGAAGTGATCGCGCTGCCGCACGACAGGAATGCTGGAAAGCTTGGCTAAACGACGCTGAGCCAGAACGGCTCAGCGGTGGTGCAGATGCTTCTGGTCAGATTATTGCGGGCCTTGCGCCTTCATCAATTCAGCAAGCTGCTCATATTCGGCTGGCAGCAGATCAGTCAACGGCGCGCGCACCGGACCGGCGTCATAACCGGCAATCTTGGCACCCGCCTTAACGATGCTGACCGCATAACCTGCACGGCGGTTGCGCAGCTCCAAGTAAGGCAGGAAGAAGTCATCAATGATCTTGCCAACGGCAGCCTGGTCTTCCCGGGCGATGGCGTGGTAGAAATCCATCGCCATCTTCGGCAGGAAATTAAACACAGCCGAAGAATAAACCGGCACGCCCAGCGCTTTGTAGGCTGCCGCGTAGACCTCAGCAGTCGGCAAGCCACCCAGATAGCTGAAGCGATCACCGAGGCGGCGACGAATCGACACCATCAACTCGATATCGCCCAGGCCATCCTTGTAGCCGATCAGGTTCGGGCAGCGCTCAGCCAATTGTTCAAGCAACGTGGCATTCAGGCGGCAGACATTGCGGTTGTATACCACCACGCCAATTTTGACTGACTTGCACACTTGTTCGACATGGGCAGCGACGCCTTCCTGGCTGGCTTCGGTCAGGTAATGCGGCAGCAGCAGCAGACCTTTAGCGCCCAAACGCTCAGCCTCTTGAGCGTATTGAATCGCGAGACGGGTCGGACCACCGACACCGGCCAGAATTGGCACGCCGCCATCACAGGTGTCGACTGCGGTTTTAATCACGGATGAATATTCATCAGGGGCGAGCGAGAAAAACTCGCCTGTACCGCCTGCAGCAAACAGCGCGCTCGCACCGTATGGCGATAACCATTCCAGGCGGCGTGCATAGGTGTCGGCGCGGAAATTACCGGCAGCATCGAAGTCAGTCACCGGAAAAGACAGCAGCCCGGAAGAGAGGATGGACTTTAGTTCTTGTGGATTCATTGTTGAACACCCTGGACGGTTGAGATTGTTAAGCAGCTTCAGCTGAAGTGATACGTTATCGTACAACTATTAAAAAGACTACCCCCTTTCATTCGACCTAGGTCTAAAACGCTACAAATTAAGACATGACCCTGTCTAGCATGGGCAACCCTGCTACATAAAAGCGCAGCTGAAGACAGCCATGCATCATTAGAGAACACAAGATCGTTGACAGCGCTGGCTGTGATTGGTACAAATTTGTCATGTCGTACGACGACGCATAACTACACCAATAAAAACAAATATGAGAATCCAACTATGCCTGCGATTCCTAAGCATACTCAGGACACACCCTCTTTACGGGGTCACCTGAACTCATCGCTACAGCGGCTAAACAGCCCACGGAAAGCGCTGTAATGGGTCAATCAGGAATGCATCAGACCCCGACAATAACCAGCATGCAGGTGATTCCGGTCGCCGGCCAAGACAGCATGCTGCTCAACCTTTGCGGTGCGCATGCCCCTTACTTCACCCGCAACTTGGTCTTACTCAAGGACAACGCAGGCAATATGGGCATCGGCGAGGTGCCTGGCGGTGAAGGTATTCGCCAAGCACTGGAGCGTGTTCGCAGCCTGGTTGAGGGCCAACCCATCGGCGCCTACAACCGGGTGCTTCGCAGCCTGCAGCATGCACTTTCAGGCAAGGCCGACGGCCCGCAGACTATCGCTCACCAAGTGACGTCTGAAGCGGAAGCTGCAGTGCTGCGCCAGCCCCATGAAATCAATCTGCGCCTGGATAACGTCATCACCGCAGTTGAAGCCGCCCTCCTCGATCTGCTTGGCCAGTACTTAAATGTCCCTGTTGCTGAATTGCTTGGCTCTGGCCAACAGCGCGACAGCGTGCCAATGCTGGCTTACCTGTTTTATATCGGCGATAGCAGCAAAACCGACCTGCCTTATGTAAAGGGCGGCGGTGATGACTGGTACCGGAACCGTCACAGCGCGGCGATGACCCCAGAAGCTATCGCGCTCCAGGCTGAGTCCGCTGCAGCCCGTTACGGCTTCAGTGATTTCAAGCTCAAGGGCGGCGTGATGAACGGCAGCGAAGAAATGGCTGCCGTCGCCGCGATCAAGTCCCGCTTCCCCCAAGCGCGCGTCACATTGGACCCCAACGGCGCTTGGTCGCTGGATGAAGCAATAGCGCTGTGCAAAGGGCAAAACCATTTGCTGGCTTACGCCGAAGATCCATGCGGTCCAGAGAATGGTTATTCAGGTCGTGAAGTCATGGCCGAATTCAAGCGCGCCACAGGCATCGCCACGGCCACTAATATGATTGCCACCGACTGGCGGCAAATGGGCCACTCGCTGCGCCTCGAAGCAGTCGATATTCCCTTGGCCGACCCGCACTTCTGGACCATGCAGGGCGCTGTTCGACTGGGTCAAGTCTGTGCAGAGTTCGGCCTGACCTGGGGCTCACATTCGAATAATCACTTCGATATCTCGCTGGCCATGTTCACCCATGTCGCTGCCGCTGTACCGGGGCGCATCACGGCTATTGACACCCACTGGGTCTGGCAAGAAGGCCAGGAACGCCTGACCCGCGAACCACTGCAGATCATCGGCGGCAAGGTTCAGGTGCCACAACGTCCTGGATTAGGTATCGAGCCTGATCTGGACCGTATACAACAAGCCCATGAACTCTATAAGCGGGTCGCCACTGGCGCGCGTGACGATGCCATGGCAATGCAGTACCTCGTTGCGGGCTGGCAATACGACCCGAAACGTCCAAGCCTAGGTCGCGCTCGCTAAGACGCGTCCCTTCAATAACTCGGAGAACTCCAATGAAAAAAACAATCCGTGCCTCCCTAATGTCAGCAATGATTGCGATGGGCGTTTTAGGCAGCCAAACCAATGCGTTTGCAGCCGACGCAGCCAGCTGGCCAAGCCGTCCAGTACAAGTGGTGGTAATTGCTAACCCAGGCGGTGACACCGACTTCAACGCCCGCATGATGGCCAAGTACTTTAGTGAAATTACCGGCAAAAGTATGGTCGTCACCAACGTCGCAGGCGGCGGTGGTACCTTGGCTGCCGAGCAGGTCAAAGGCGCTGCAGCAGATGGCAACACCATCCTGTTTACCCACACGGGTCAGTTGATTGTTAACGAAGTGGCTGGCCTGTCGAAAGACAGCTATGACGCGTTCGATATTTCCTGCATCGCTGGTGTAGATAAAGGCGCCATCTTTGTTTCCAGCGAACAGTCTGGGTTGAAAACCCTGCAAGACCTGATCGAAAAGGCCAAAGCTAACCCAAACACCATTGCCTATGGCACCGAGATTGGCAGCTTCTCACACATCCAAGGCCTGATGTTCGAGCAGTTGGCTGGGGTTAAGCTGAAAATGATCGATGCGGGCACGGTGTCGGAGAAGGTGGTTTCCTTACTCGGCGGCCGTATGGATCTGGGCGCTATCAGCTACGGTTCAGTTCAGGACTATATTAAAGGCGGCCAGATGTATGCGCTTGGCCAGCCGAACGCTGAACGCAATGACCTGTTGGGCGATGTAAAAACCTTCAAGGAACAGGGCGTCGACTTCACTATCGACAAGCCTTATGTGGTTGCCTTTCCAAAAGGCACTGATCCGGCGATCGTGAAAAAGATGGCCGATATCATGAAGCAAATCACGGAAAAACCTGAGTACGCAGAAGAGTTGAAAAAATCATTCAAACAACCTGTTGCCTACTACAACACCGAAGAAGCTATCGCGACCTTGAAAAAGACCCGCGAAGACTTCATGCAGTACAAGGATGCTCTGCGCCAGTCCAAATGATGTAAGGCCCGGGCCGGCCAGTTGGCCGGCCTATGCCATGCAAGCATCCCCAGAGGTTAATGATGGCTACAAACAAGAAAAGTGAGCTGGCGATTGCCGGCTGCATGCTGGCTGTCGGCATTGGTTACCTGCTGATGACGACCCAGTTGCCTCACCATAGCGGTATTGATGCAACCTTCGTCCCTTATCTGCTTTCGACTTTGCTGTGCATGCTTGGCGCACTGCACCTGCTCGCAGCGGTAAAAATGCCGCAAACCGAGCAAGGTTCACACGCACCCGAAGAAACCCCAAGCGAGCCGCTGGACGTAAAAGCAGTTGTCAAAACTCTGGCGTTGATCGTCGGTTACATCGCGCTGCTGAAAAGCGTTGGTTTTCCGATCATGACCGCGGTTTATCTGTACCTGCAGTTCATCGTACTCACCCCCGTCAACCAAAAGGTCAACCACGTGGTCTACGTGCTGATTGCGCTGATCACGTCTGCGGTGGTGTACACGCTGTTCCGTGAGGCCTTCGACCTGCTGCTGCCATCCGGCCTGCTTGGCTTCTAGGAGAATCGATCATGCTCGACTTACTGCAGCAAGGCTTCGGCGCTGTTTTCTCGATCCACATTATGCTGTTGATGATCGTCGGCGTTGCCGTTGGTATCGTCTTCGGCGCTGTACCAGGCCTGTCGGCAACCATGGCCGTTGCCCTGTGCTTGCCACTGACCTTCACTATGGGCCCCCATGCAGGCTTATCACTGCTGGTGGCGTTGTTTATCGGTGCAACTTCCGGCGGTTTGATATCAGCCATATTGTTGAAGATTCCGGGAACCCCCTCCTCCATTGCCACGGTGTTCGACGGCGGCCCGATGATGGAGAAAGGTGAAGGCGTCAAAGCGCTGGGTGTCGGTATCGTTTTCTCGTTTCTGGGCACCATATTCAGCGTTATCGCGCTGATGTTTCTGGCGCCGCAACTGGCCAAGGTTGCTTTGCGTTTCGGCCCACAAGAATACTTCGCCATCGCCGTATTCTCCTTGACCCTGATTGCCACGCTCTCTGCCGGCTCCATGGTCAAAGGCTTGTTCGCTGGTGCATTGGGCTTTGCTGTTTCTACTGTGGGTATTGCCCCGGTTGAAGCGATTCGCCGCTTCACCTTTGACTTTGCCGAACTCAATGGCGGTTTCGCCATGCTCACCGTAATGATCGGCATGTTCGCTGTAGCTGAAATCATCAAGGTTGCTGAGCGAGGCCGTACGCCAACCGGTGAAAAGGCCAAATCGGTCAGCATGAAAAACATCAAGGGCTTTGGCTTCTCGATGGCCGAATTTCGCGAACAGATCCCCAATGCCACTCGCTCCGGCTTGATCGGTCTGGGCATCGGTATTCTGCCGGGCATCGGGGCGGGCACTTCGAATCTGGTGTCTTACATCATTTCGAAAAAACGCGCGAAAGATCCGGACAGCTATGGCAAAGGCAACATGGGCGGCGTAGTTGCCAGTGAAACCGCCAACAATGCCGGCATCGGAGGTGCAATGTTGCCCCTCATGACTCTCGGCATTCCCGGTGACACGGTAACCGCGATCTTGCTCGGCGGTTTCCTGATCCACGGCATTCAACCGGGTCCATTGCTGTTCATCACCCAAGGCCCGCTGGTTTACACCATTTTTGCGGCCTTGCTGGTGTCGACCGTACTGATGCTGTTCATGGAATTCTATGGCCTGCGCATCTTCATCAAACTGCTGGATATTCCTAAGCACATCCTGCTGCCAATCATCTTGGTACTCTGTGTGGTTGGTGCCTTCGGCCTGAGCAGTCGCCTGTTCGACGTCTGGTCGATTCTGGTGTTTGGTGTACTCGGTTACGCCTTTGTCAAAGCAGGCATTCCACCGGCGCCGTTCATCATCGGCTTTATTCTTGGCCCGATGGCCGAAACCAATCTGCGTCGCGGTTTGATGATGTCTGATGGCAACTTCAGCAGCTTCCTCACCAACCCGATTTCGGCAGCGTTCCTTGGCCTGGCATTGGCCTTTGTGATCTGGCAACTGGTCAGCGCGATTCGCCCGAAGAAGAGCGTGATCAACGAAATCCTGCGCACCTGATGAGCCGGTAGCGATGGAAGGCCAGCCCTTGTGGCTGGCTTTTTTTATTGCCCATGGCCCACGCCGATAGCCGCTGTGGGCCTGGGCATAACCTAAGGTGTGAACCCACAACACCCTGAATGAACACGACCAAACTCGGGCAATTGAGTCCTTTGCATTCATGTGAAGGGGCATCGCAATCTCTCGTTGTGCGCATGATTGATAAACAGCATGACGTCACGCATTGATAACGTCTATTCTAATTAAACTTCCAATTGATACTCGAATTAAATCAATGTTTGAACTTGCCCAGCTGCGCTGTTTCATCATGGTTGCCACCGAACTCAACTTTCGCCGAGCAGCGCAACAGCTGAACATGACTCAGCCACCCCTGAGTCGGCAAATTCATTTGCTTGAGTATCAACTTGGCGTCAGCCTGTTCACGCGCACCACCCGCACAGTCAGCTTGACCGCAGCGGGCAGGGCTTTTCTGATTGAAGCCAGCAGCCTGCTAGAGCATGCCGAACGCGCCACTCAGGCAGCCCGTCGCATCGCCGCTGGCGACAGTGGCGCTGTAGCCCTGAGCTTTGTTGCCAACGCGGTTTATAGCTTGCTGCCGCGTGCACTCAACGAGCTGCGCGAGCGTTTGCCGGAGATCGAAGTGGCGTTACAGGAAATGACTAGCTTCGAGCAACAAGAAGCATTGCTGGCCAGGCGCATTGATATAGGCATAGTGCGCACGCCGATGACACAGCCTGGAATATCCAGCGTGAACCTACTGCAAGAGCCATTCGTGCTGGCCGTTCCGCGCCAGCATCCCTTGGCTCGACAGGCGTTGATAGAGGTCAAAGACCTTGACGCTCAGCCCTTCATTCTTTCGTCGTGGCAACCCTTCACTGAGCTGATCAATGGCTTGATTCGCGCTCACCATATCCAACCTCGGGTGGTGCAGAAACTTAGCTCGACCTTGACGATTCTGTCGCTGGTCAATGCTGGCATGGGGTTGGCCCTGGTGCCCTACAGCGCCTCACGTCTGCGCCAGGAAAACCTCTGTTTCAAGCCCATCGCGTTGCCGAGTGGCATACACAGCACACTGCACATAGTTTGCCGTGATGACGATGACAACCCAGCCTGCGCGGCGGTAAGGCAAGCCTTACTTGACGCCGCGAGCCTGGAGAAAAGTGTGCTCAGCGAACTGGATTAAGGTCGCTGACCGACCTCGGCCTGCTGCACTGTCCAACCCGCAACTTGCTCACTCAGCGTCAAGCCGAGCCCCGGACGAGTTGGCACCAGCATACGACCGTCGCGGGTTTCCAGACGCTCCTCAAATAGCGGCTCCAACCATTCAAAGTGCTCGACCCAAGGCTCCCGTGTGTGGGTTGCCGCCAGATGCACATGCAACTCCATAGCGAAGTGCGGTGCCAGTGTCATACCCGCCTGCTCGGCCAGTGTCTGTACGCGCAGGTAAGGCGTAATGCCGCCCACCCGTGGTGCATCGGGCATTAGATAATCTGCGGCGCGCTGACGAATAAACTCCCAATGTTCGGCCGGGCTGGTGAGCATTTCACCGGTGGCGATTGGCGTATCGAACTGGCGCACCAGATCGGCATGACCTTCGGCGTCGTAGCAATCCAACGGCTCTTCGATCCAGACCAACTGGAAGTCTTCAAGCCGGCGACACATACGCCGCGCAGTTGGCCGGTCCCACTGCTGGTTTGCATCAACCATCAAGGGAAATGACTCGCCCAGGTGCTTGCGCACGGTGGCAACGCGGTGCAGATCCAGCGCGGAATCGGGCTGGCCGACCTTAAGCTTGATACCACCAATGCCCTGCTCACGGGATATATCCGTGTTTTTCAACAATTGCTCCAACGGGGTGTGCAGAAAGCCACCAGAGGTGTTGTAGCAGCGCACCGAATCACGCTGAGCGCCAAGCAAACGCGCCAGCGATAGACCCGAGCGGCGGGCCTTGAGGTCCCACAGTGCCACGTCAAACGCACCAATGGCTTGAGTCGCCAGACCACTGCGCCCGACTGATGCACCGGCCCAGCACAGCTTGTCCCAGAGCTTGGCGATATCGCTTGGATTTTCACCCACCAGGTTCGGCGCAATTTCCACTGCATGAGCAAACTGGCCAGGGCCCCCACCGCGCTTGGAATAGCTAAACCCCATACCCTGATGCCCATCGCGGGTCTGGATCTCGGCAATCAGGATGGCGATTTCAGTCATTGGCTTTTGTCGACCGGTCAGGACTTTCGCATCACTGATCGGGTTAGCCAGTGGCAGGGCCACAGAGCGTAGACGGAGCCAGGCAATACGGTCGTCGTCGGCGCAAGTCATAGCAGGCTGTTGGTTCATTGGGGTCTCCACTTCATCGAATCAATAGAGCCTGTAATTTGGCGATCACAGCCCAAGTACAAGGCTTCGGGAAAGACACAGCCCTTTTGATTCTAAGATGATTGCGCAATCATTCAACACACAAAAAAATAGATTTACGTGGTGCTGCGCTCAATCACTTCGAAGCCCGTATCCAAACGCAAGGGCGTGCGCGCCATGGACGGATTAGCAAACCGCGCCAGCAATGCCTCGGCAATCGAGCGACCAATACGCAAGCCGTCCACCCGCACAGTTGAGAGCGGTGGATGCATATGGGCCGCGCTGGATAAATCACCAAAGCCCATCACCGCCAGCTCTGTGGGCACCACCAACTGGCGGCTTGCGGCCTCGGCCAGCACGCCCTGGGCAATGGTGTCGGAACTGCATACCACCACATCACCGGCCTTGCCACTGGCGAGCAATCGACTCAGCCCTTCGCGGCCAGTGGCGAGCGTTGCCGGAACAGGTAAGCGCTCAATCGCCACCACAACCCCAGGCTGCTCAGCCAATGCTTGAGCGAGGCTCTCACTGCGCCGGATACCACGTGGATCATCGAGGGTGACAACGGAAACACGCCTATACCCTTTATCCAGTAGGTAAGTGGCCACGGCGCGTCCAACCGCTTCATGAGAAAAACCCACCAGCATGTCCAGCGGGTGTTCGCAAAGATCCCAAGCTTCGACCACTGGAATCCCCACTCGCGCCAAGCATTGACGACTGTCAGGGGTGTGTTCGGTACCTGTGAGCACAATACCGTCCGGACGACGCCCCAACAGCGCGCTCAGCAACGCCTCTTCCTGCGCTGGGTCGTAACCGGTGAGACCAAGCAGGGTTTGGTAGCCTGCTTGCGCCAGTCGCTCGGTGAGCGCTTGCACGGTATCGGAGAAAATTGAATTAGCGATGGTTGGCAGCATAATCGCCACCAAACGGCTGCGGCTCGAAGCCAACGCACCCGCCGCCAGATTGGGCACGTAGCCAGTAATCCGCACAGCATCAAGCACCCGCTGACGCGTCTTGGCTGCAACTACTTCAGGACGCCCCAACGCACGCGACACAGTAATCGGCGAAACGCCGGCGACGCGCGCCACATCGATCAAAGTGGGTGTGCCGTCAGGACCAAGGACGGCGGGCTTACGGCTCATCAAGCCACACCACTTGTTTTACAACGCAGCAGGTTGCAGCGCTTCGGTCTCGGCTTGCTCGTGGGCCTGACGCAAACGTTCGCGGCTGTTAGTCAGGTGCAAACGCATGGCGGCGCGGGCGGCTTCAGCATCCTGACGCTCAATGGCCTCGAAGATCTGCTCATGCTCACGCTCGAGGCGCGCCATATAGAGGCCTTTGTCATCATGGGCCAGGGTCGCCGAATTCACCCGTGTACGCGGAATGATATTGGTACCCATGTGGCTCATGATGTCGGTGAAGTAGCGATTGCCCGTAGCTTCGGAAATAGCCACGTGGAACTGGAAATCAGAAGCGACCGCATCGCTGGCGTGTGCGACGCTGTCTTTGAGGGCATCCAAGGCGGCGCGCATTGCTTGCAATTGCTCTGGACTACGGCGTTGCGCAGCCAGACCTGCGGACTCGACTTCAAGGCTGATCCGCAACTCCAGAATATTCAGCACGTCACGCAAGGTCACGATGGTGGCCGGATCAATCCGAAAACCATTGGCGGTCGGCACATCAATGACAAAGGTGCCGATGCCATGACGCGTCTCAACCAGGCCAGAGGCTTGCAATCGCGAAAGCGCCTCACGCACCACCGTGCGACTCACACCTTGCGCGGCCATGATGGCCGACTCAGTAGGCAGCTTTTCTCCGCGCTTTATTTCGCCATCGCGAATACGTTGCGACAGCTCAGCAACGAGCTCTTGAGCGAGGCTTCGGTGCTTACGACGTGGAAGCTGTGGATTGCTTTGGTTGAGCATGAATCTTCAGGCCTGTGGTAATTATGTATACATCATAACCCAATAGTTGTATGACAACATGACCCTCAACGCAAGCAAATTGCCATGTCGTCCAGATAAATAATCAAAAGTTCGGGTGGCTCAGGGCCAGCAGCGCCGCCAGCTTGGCCTGCAATGTCCCGTCCTTAAGCAGTGTTGGCTGATCAGCCCGCTTGCATGCTGATGCGCGCCTTGTGCATTTAACTTTCTGCCACGGCCTGCCATGCTTGCCCAATTTGCATTCAGGCGTCGCCAACTTGATCCAGTATTTAATCGAAGCATGGCATCACCGCCCCACTCATAAACGCGTGTGGGCGTTGGCTGCACCCATGATCTTGTCCAATGTTTCAGTGCCCATGGTTGCCTTGGTCGACAGTGCCGTCGTCGGCCACCTGCCACACGCTTACCAATTAGCCGCCGTGGCCGTGGGCGGTACGCTGTACACTTTGCTGACCTGGGCCATGGGTTTTCTGCGCATGGGCACCACCGGTTTTGCCGCACAAGCGGCTGGCCGCGAGGATGGCAGTGCCTTGCGCCAAGTGCTCTGTCAGGGCCTGCTGCTCGCCGGCATCCTGGCTGTATTGCTGATTGTGCTGGCGTTGCCTTTTAGCCATATCGCCCTGAGCTTGATGCAACCCTCGGCGGAGCTTAATCAACTGGCCCGCGATTATTTCCAGATACGCCTGTTTGGCCTGCCAGCAGCACTTGCGACCTACACATTAATTGGCTGGTTACTGGGCACGCAGAATGCCCGCGGCCCACTGGCAATATTGCTGACCACTAATTTATTGAATGTCGGGCTCGACCTCTTCCTGGTTCTCGGCCTGCAATGGGGCGTTAGCGGTGCAGCGTGGGCCTCGGTCGCAGCAGAGTGGACCGGTGCCCTGCTTGGCCTGTGGCTGGCCCGCAAAGCGCTGCGCCCATACGCTGGCACAGTCAACTGGCAGGTGCTGCGTCGCTGGCTAAGCTGGCGCCCTCTGCTGGCAGTCAACCGCGATATATTCATTCGCACCTTGGGGCTGCAGTTGGTGTTCTTTCTGATTACCGTACAAGGCACCCGCCTGGGCGATGCAACCGTTGCTGCCAATGCCCTGTTGTTGAATGGTTTGCTGCTTACCGCCCATGCATTGGACGGCCTGGCGCATGCCGTCGAAGCACTCTGTGGTCACGCCCTGGGCGCAAAGGATCGCAACGCCCTGCGTCGCAGCTTGATTGTGGCAACGGGCTGGTCGTTAGTCGCCAGCCTGTTATTCGCCCTGTTCTTCTGGCTGGCCGGCGATTGGTTCATCCAACTGCAAACCACTATCCCCTCAGTCCGGGAAACCGCCTATATCTACTTGCCGTATTTAGCACTATTGCCACTGATCGCAGTATGGAGCTATTTACTGGACGGACTTTTCATTGGCGCAACACGCGCCAAGGAGATGCGCAACGCTATGCTTGTTGCGGTCGCTATAAGTTTGCCCGTGGGCTGGCTGCTTCAAGGTTTTGGCAACCACGGACTGTGGATCGCGTTTCTGTGCTTTATGGCCATACGCGGTATCAGCCTAAGCGCCTATGCTTATCACATGAACCAGCACAACCGTTGGTGAATACCAAAGAGAGCGCAACCCGAACATGCTGAGCCTCAAACTGCCTGAAAGCGAAACCCAGCGCCAAGCAGCCTTAGACGACCAAGAGCTGCTGGACACCCCAGCCGACCCGTATTTGGACACTATAGTGCGGGTCGTGCGCGACCTGTTCTCGGTGCAAACGGTGTTGGTGAGCTTGGTCGACCGTAATCGCCAGTGGTTCAAATCGCGCATTGGCCTGGATGTGGCCGAAACGCCACGCAGCATTTCATTCTGCGATCAGGCAATCAAAAGCCCGGATATGTTTGTCGTCAACGACGCCCACAGCGACCCACGCTTCAACGACAATCCACTGGTCACAGACAACCCTTACGTTCGCTTCTATGCAGGCCAGCCGCTGTTCTCCGATGAAGGCCAGGCACTGGGCACTTTGTGCCTGATTGACTCAAGCCCCAAACAACTCAGCCTCAGTGAAATGCAGTTGCTCAAAGACATGGCCACGCTTGCTGAGGGTTATCTGAAATTACGCCGCGTCAGCCACCAGACTGAACAGCTGCGCGCAGCCTTAAGCCGCGAACAACGCAAAGCCATGCTCGACCCACTCACCCAATTGTGGAACCGTGCAGGCCTGGAGCACTTCCTCGCGCTGGAACAACAGACAGCCCACGACCGAGGCGCTTATCTGGGTGTGCTGTTCTGTGACCTCGACCGCTTCAAGCAAGTCAACGACACCCATGGCCATGACGCGGGTGATCAAGTGTTGTGGCAAACCGCACGCAGAATCGCTGCCGCGGTACGCCCCAATGACATCGTTACCCGCAATGGCGGTGAAGAATTTGTGGTCCTGACTCTAGTCAACGACGTGCATGAGCTGGAGCAAATAGCCGAACGTATCCGCAGCAAAGTCGGCGACAGCCACTTCACCCTTGAGCAAACCGAACTGCCGTTGACCATCAGTATTGGCTGCGCCCTGACCTGCGAGAGCGAGACTGGCCATGAGGCGATGAAACGTGCAGACCGCGCCCTCTACCAAGCCAAAAACAAAGGTCGCGACCGGGTCGAAATTGCCGACCGGCTAAAACCTGATGCATCGTGTTAACCACTGCGCAACCAGCAAGGAAATACTATGGGCGAGGCAATAGCGGCTTACCTGCACTACCTGTCGATTTTTGGCTTATTCGCACTGCTCAGCATTGAGCATGTGATGTTCCGCGCCGAGCTGGACATAGCCCAGGCTCGGCGCCTGATTGTCACCGATTTGGCTTATGGCATATGCGCCGGTTTGGTCTTGCTCACCGGTTTAATCCGGGTGATCTGGTACGGCAAAGGGTGGCATTACTACCTGTCCAATTCGGTGTTCCATACTAAAGTCGGCCTGTTTATTCTGGTTGGCCTGCTCTCGGTGTATCCCACTTATGTTTACCTCAACTGGCGCAACACGCTACAGGCAGGCCAACCCCCCATCATCACCCGCCGCCAGGCATTTATGATCACCCTGACCATCCGCCTGGAATTGCTGCTCCTGCTGATTATCCCGTTACTTGCCACATTGATGGCGCGCGGTTTTGGGGTGATGGGTAGTTAGCGCGTCAATGCGTAGCGCCACACCATTTACTCCAGCACGTTTGGGAGCGGAATATGTTGATTGCTTGGCATGGCAAACGTTGATCGCTGAGCGCCGTGATGCATTCCTGAACTAAGGCCGAGAGCGTGAAAATTATAACAATTGGTGGTGGCGAGATTAGCGAACTAGAAACACTTGAGCTAGATTACTTTATCTGCCAGCAGACAGGAAAAGCTAAACCTAAAGCTCTCTTTATTCCCACAGCAAGCGGGGATGCAGATGGGTACTGCAGGACTTTTCAAAACATCTATGGCGAACGCCTTGGGTGTAAGGTTGATTTTCTCCTCGCTACGAAATCAAATTTTTCCCAGCAAGATGCCATGCAGCAGATTCTAAGTGCTGACCTTGTGTACATCGGTGGAGGGAATACACAGAAGATGCTCTCAATCTGGCGAGACTACGGCATTGATGTTGCTCTGCGCCAGGCTGCACAGAATGGCACAGTCCTCTCTGGTCTAAGTGCAGGAGCGATCTGCTGGTATGACGCGGGGCTTAGCGATTCGGATCGGTTTACCGCAAGCGAAGGTACAAGCTGGAGCCTGAAGCGATTAGAGGCACTGGGGTTTGTGGCAGGCGTTTTCTGCCCGCATCTCGACAAAGAGCAACGGCATGAACCTCTACTGAATCTGGTTCGCGCCTCTAGAGAGAGATCGATTGCCTGCGACAATGGTGCCGCGATTTTTTGGGAGAATGGGGTCGCTCGCGTTCTAACCTCACTTCCGAATGCTTACGCCTACATATACTCAGAGCAGTTCGGTGAGGTACGTGTTGATCGATTCTCTTCTGGGGATAGGCTACCGCTGTGAACACTCTAGGTAAGCGATGGTAAGAAGGAGGCAGGTTACATAGGTGTAAACCTATTTCAGGAGTAGCATATTCGTGACCCTGCAATCTGCTCGATTTCATCAATAGATCGCTGGTTACCTGTTAGCTGCCCGCGCTGAAGTGCGTTACGCATCAGCGTTGATTACATCAGTGAAATCGCTTTGCTTCAGCATGGCTTTATAGCGCTCGCGACGCTCTAGGTGATCACAACCCAACACTGAAAAAGCAGGGATCAGCATCAAGCAAACCGCTACCAGTATTTTGTCCTATTGCGCTCAAGGTAGTTCGACCAAGCGTAATCACCTGCCTCGGCAGTCATACGGTCGCGCACTGAGTTCAGCTCTATAAAGCAAGCGCTAACACCGCACTGCGTTGATGCGGCAGGCGCCCGCTAAACCCCAAACGCTTAAACAACAAAACCGGCACTAAGCCGGTTTTGTTGATCTGCGTGAGGTTACGACGACAGGTATGAAGACCGAGTCAAACCTAAACGAAGCGCATCGAGGTAGGTGGTGCGCTCGCGTGCGGTAATATTGGCGCTGGCGACTTTGTCGCGGTAGTGGGTCATCAGCTCTTCGGGAGAAAGATGCACATAGCGCAGCATGTCTTCGATGGTGTCGTGGGTTTCGATACCGGCGTGGTAAACACTGCCATCCGGATTCTGGTAGATGTTCACCGAATCGGTATCACCGAACAGGTTGTGCATATCCCCGAGAATTTCCTGATAAGCCCCCACCAGGAAGATCCCCAAGAGGTAGTCTTCACCTTCACGCACTTCGTGAACGGGCAAGCTGCTTTCGATGCTTTGTTCATCAACGTACTGACGGATTTTACCGTCGGAGTCGCAGGTCAGATCCTGCAGTACGGCGCGGCGCAAAGGCTCTTCTTCAAGACGATTGAGCGGCAGAATCGGCAGCACCTGGCCAATCGCCCAGGTGTCCGGCAAGCTCTGGAATACCGAGAAGTTGCAGATGTATTTGTCGGCCAGCTTGTCGTTGAGTTCATCGAGCACTTGGCGATGGGAACGCTGACGCGCCTTCATCGAGTTGTACAGGCGACGGCACACAGCGAAGTAGCACTGCTCAGCCAGGGCTTTTTCGACCAGGCTGATCTTGCCTTCGGCGTATTGGCGGGCTACGTCACTCATGTAATGGGTGGCGCGCCAGTAGGTTTCAGTGGCCATTTCGAAATCAGTCGGGGCCAGCAGGTCGGCCAAGTAGCCAACCGTTTCTGGCAGGCTTTCGCGGTCTTCGATGACCGGCACTTCGTCGTTGTGCTTTTCCACGTCTGTGACTTGCACTACGAGCATGGCGTGGTGTGCCGTCAGAGAGCGGCCACTTTCCGAGAAAATATTCGGATGAGGCAGCTCCTGCTCATCGCAGAACTCCTTGAGCATGCCAACCACTACGCCGGCGTAATCGTCCATGTCGTAGTTGATCGAGCTGGCGTTACGCGAATGCGTGCCATCGTAGTCAACACCCAGACCACCGCCCACGTCGATGTGATCAACCGGCAGGCCGAGGCCACGCAATTCGCCGTAATAACGAATCGCTTCCTTAAAGCCGTGTTGATAATCGGCCAGATTGGCGATCTGCGAGCCCATATGGAAATGCAGCAAACGGATGCCCTGATCCAGCTTGGCCGCACGAAAGCGCTCAACCACCGAGAGCAACTGCGCAGCGGACAAGCCAAACTTGGATTTCTCGCCACCGGTATCAGCCCACTTCGACGATGCCAGTGACGACAAGCGCACCCGCAGACCAATCTGCGGCGCCACTTTCAACTCAGCCGCTTCATCGATCACCAGCTGAACTTCGGATTCTTTTTCGATCACGATAAATACATTGTGACCGAGCTTCTGGCCCATCAATGCCAGCCTGATGAATTCGCGATCCTTGTAGCCGTTACAAACGATGGTGCCACCCTTGGGTGCTAATGCGAGCACTGCCAACAGCTCAGGCTTCGAACCCGCTTCAAGGCCAATGGCGACATCCTTGGTGGCGATGATGTTCTCAACCACGGCTTCTTGCTGGTTCACCTTGATCGGGTACAGCGCCATGTATTTGCTCTGGTATTCCAGACGCTCGATGTTGGCGTCGAATGCACCGGTCAATTGGCGCACGCGGTCTTGCAGAATATCTGGAAAACGCACCAGCAATGGCAAGCTAAGGCCGCTGGCGCGCAACTCGTCGACTTGCTGATAAAGGTCAATTGGGGTGCTGTCTGGACCATTTGGACGCACTTCCACGCGGCCGCTGTCATTGATCGCGAAATAACCCGCGCCCCAATGGCGAATGCCGTAAACGCTGCGACTGTCCGCAACGGTCCATTGGCTGCCGTCATCTTTACGTGTGCGTCGTGCAGACATTGATGTCTCCCTTAGTTGCAATAAATAGCCCTGGCTAAGCCAGTGCTAGTACAGATTAAAGTCTGAAAATGACGATTGCTCAGTAGTTGACTGGCAATCCAGCGAGGAAGTTTAGAAAAACCCACGTAGCCGCTACAGCTTAGCCACCGGATTTCTTCGCTTTGAAACCGCGCTTTATGAGTTCCTCGAGCAGCAGATCGACGTGATCGCCCTGAATCTCAATGACCCCATCTTTAAGCGAACCGCCACAACCGCAACGCTTTTTAAGCGCACTCGCGAGCTCTTTCAGCGGTTCCTCCGGCAAGGCCACTCCCGAGATTGTGGTCACTGTTTTGCCGCCACGGCCTTTGGTCTCACGGCGCACCCGGGCAATGCCGTCACCTTCGGGAATCAGGTTTTTTTTGCAGATGCAGGCGTCCACCGGCTGACTGCAGTCCGGGCAATGCCGGCCAGTATCCGTGGAATACACCAAACCGCTTAATGCGGCAAATGACGAGGCTTTCTTGACCACCGGCTTTCCTCTTTGGCAGGTCAGAAACATGCTGGGGTGACAAAGTAGCCACAGCGCAACAGGTTTGAAAGCGATAGGCTGACAAACGTCAACCGCGAAGCCCCACTCTGGCAGGGGCAGCGCACCACACCCCAAGGGGTATGGCTTAAAGGGCGCGCAGTGTAACGAGAAAATTGGCCGTTGCTAAGCATAAAAATACGCCATGCAGGCTCACACAGCCTGCTTGAGGGTTGATGTCGCAACTTTGACCCGCACAGGTTCAAAATCATGGACAGTCTGCTGGCATATTCTGAACACTTACGGCCACCGCACAGAAAAATGACTCAGACCGCGCCGTGCTCAGCCTGTATCTCAAGGTAGGCGCGCAAGGCTTGCAGTGAATCGGGGCAGTAGTCTTTAACGCTGGCCTCCGCCAAGGCTTCCTGCACCGTCATAAACCGCGCTTCGAGCACTTCTTCGGGCTGCAAAATCAGTGGCGCATCAGAAACCGCGGTAAACACGGCGCACCATAAACGGCTGTCCGCTTGATCAAAAAAGAAGCGCTGGCACTCACGCAATATGACGCCGCCAATGCCCAGTTCTTCTTGCAGCTCACGGGCCGCCGACTCGCAGTAGCTTTCATCGGCCATAACCATACCGCCAACCGCCACGTCCCAATAACCGGGATACAGCGCCTTGCTCAGCGTACGGCGATGCACACAGAGCAAGCCGGCAGAATTGAACAGCAGGATAAAGGTCGCACGACCAATGAGCCCGCGCGCTCGCAGTTCGGCGCGAGGCAACGCCCCGAGTTGACAGTCTTGCTCATCAACCCAGGCGATTCGCTCCGCGTCTGAGGCCGCACGATGGTCGGCCTCGGCTTGCGAGATAGGCATCCTTTAACCCTGCGACAACAGTTGACGCAGGTCGATGATCCCGGCATTGGCGCGTGAGATGTAGTTGGCCATGACCAGCGAGTGGTTAGCCAGCAGACCATAACCGCTGCCGTTGAGAATCATCGGGCTCCACATTGGCTCTTGTGCAGCTTCCAGTTCACGGATGATCTGACGCACACTCACTGTGGCGTTCTTCTTGGCCAGTACGTCGGCAAAGTCGACTTCAACCGCGCGCAAGAACTGAGCAAGCGCCCACGCCTGACCACGAGCTTCATAGAACACGTTGTCGATCTGCATCCACGGCGTTTCGTAGGCGTTCTCATCGACCTTGACAGCCTCACCAGCCGCTACCAGTTCATTCTTGACCTCAGTGTTCAGGCGGACCTGACCGACACTCGCCGACAAGCGTTGCGACAACGAACCCAAGCGAGTTGCGGCATCGCCCAACCAGTTGTTGAGGTTGTCAGCACGGGTGTAGAACTGGGCAGCAGGCTTACCGTCGCCCGACAAACGTGCGAGGTAACGGTCCAGGGACTTGATACCTTCGCGGTATTCAGACTCGGACGCAGGAAGTGCCCAGCTTTTGTTGTCGAAGTTGAAGCGAGGCTCGGCCTTGGCCAAGTCAACGTCTTCGGTCGACTGCGACTGCGAGCGGGAGAAATCCTTACGCATGGCCCTCGACAAATCACGCACCTGGACCAGTACACCCAGCTCCCAGCTTGGCATGTTGTCCAGCCACAGGCCCGGAGGCGCGAGGTCGTTGGACAAGTAGCCACCGGGTTTATTGAGCAAGGTAGTGGCTACATATTTAAGGGTTTCGACTGTGGTGTAGCCGTTGACCATCTGCCGCTGGGCGTTCTGCGCGGCGGACTCGGCATGCTGCTGAACCGAGAATTGATCCGGCTCCTGGCTCCAGTACCAGCCAATAACCAGCGCGACCAACAGATAGATGCAGAGCAGTGTGCCAAATATCTTGGTCACCCAGCCTCCACGAAAATAACTGCGTACGTTGCCGACTGAATCGTCGACGCTGTCACGCGTGCCAGTTGTGCGTTTCTTCCAATCCAGCATGGCAATGTCCTTCTATTACGGCATTCGGTAGTTCGACCGCAACCTCAGGCAAGGGTTGCGCAACTGGCCTCCACTATAAGGGAAACGCAGAGTAGAACCACAACCTTAGCATTGCTCGACGCGTTATACCCGTGCTCCCGGCGGGGCAAGCACCTACAAAAACGAGTTAAAAAGCGCCAATAACTGCAGACAACCCAGCAATTTTCATCGACGTCATACGCCTGTAATGAAAACGCAATAACTTCATGGACTTACGGCATGTCCTGCATGCCCATACCGTTCCGTTGTCGGTAGAACCCTATGCGCCTGAAATTTTTCACCAATCTGAACACCGCCCTGCTCGTCACCGCCTGCATCGCATTAGCCGCAACGCTGTGGTGGTCGCAGCAAGCACTAGAGCGACCCTATGCGCTAATGGAGCGCTACATGAACTTGTCTGAACGTTTCCAAAAAAACGTCAGCCGAAATATTTTTGACTACCTGCAAAGCGGCGATGCTCTGCGCCACAGCGAGGCGTTGAAGGCCATTGATGACCTGCAACCCGAGCTTGATCAGTTACCCAAAGAGCTTGCAGGCAATGTACGGGGCAGCTTGGAAGCCCTGCGCACATTCAGCGCTGGAGAGCTGCTTGCCGCCGGCAAACTGGCTGGCGACCCGCAAGGCTTGCTGGTACAAGCCGAGCGCGAGATGGCGGGCGCCCTGGAGCAACTTGCACAGTATGCCGCCAGCAGCGATTCAATGGATGCCCGGCGCTATCACCCGCCCTTGTTCAGCGCCGCACAACACTTGGTCAAATTGGCCCACGCACGCAATAAAATGATCGCCAGCGCCAACAGCGAACTCGTGGCCGACGTTGAACGTGAGCGCGAAGCACTCGAAGAACAGGCGCGACTGCTTGGCGATCTTCCCCTGCTGGGCGTAAAGGAAAGCAACGAGTCGGCCAGCGATGGTTTTGCCGCAATGCTCGGGCTTGACACCACAAGCGAACAAACCCAAGTAGAAGACCGCGGCGTTGGCCTGAAGCGCGAGTTTGCAAGCTTACTGAGCCGCTATCCCAATGAGCTAAAAGCAACGGTCAGCCTGATTGAGCAACGCAATCAATTGAGCCAAGCCACACGCAAACAGGTCGATCAAGTCAGTCAAGCTTTAGACGAACTGGAACCTCTGGTGCGCAGCGAGCACGGCAAGATTCAAGCGGAAGTCCGCCTTCTACAAGGGGCGATGATTGTCTTGATTCTGTTGATTGCCCTGACCATTGATACCTTGCAGCGCCGCCTGACCCGCGTACTGACGTTGTTGGTCCCGGCGTTATCGGCCTGGGCACAAGGCAATTTTGCCAAACCCATTAAACTCCAGAGCAAGACCCGTGAACTGGCGGATATCGAAGACTCGCTGAACCACCTGCGTAATTACCTGGTGGCGCTGGTCGGCACTATTCGTGAACACGCCGAGCAAGTTGCGGGGTCGAGCCGAACCCTGGCCGACCTCAACGGCGGCATGCACCAAGGCGCTGAGCGCCAGGCGGCAGACACTGCGCAGATCCGCGACGCACTGGGCAATCTCGAATCGACCATAGTTCAAGTTGCTGACGACGCCAGTGATGCAGCCGACGCCAGCCGCAACGCCGACAAAGCCCTGGAGCAAGGCCAGCAGGTCATCAGCCAGAGTATTAGCGGCCTGCACACACTGGCCGGCGAAGTGCAAAACAATGCACAGGCGATCGAGCGCCTCGCTGAAGAAACCACCACCATTGGCAATGTGCTTACGGTCATTCGTGGTATCGCCGAGCAAACCAACCTGCTGGCACTGAATGCCGCCATCGAGGCTGCGCGCGCAGGGGAAATGGGCCGTGGTTTTGCGGTGGTCGCCGAAGAAGTCCGCTCACTGTCACAACGCACCAGCGGCGCCACCGAACAAATTCAGGAGTTGATTGCCCGCCTGCAGCAAGCAGCCCGGCACTCGGTCGAGGCCATGCGCAGCCAATTGGAACATGCGCAAATCAGTGCCAATCAGGCCGCAGCGGCAGATGGTGCGCTGGATGAAATCGTCAGCTCGATTCGCACCATTGCCAATATTGCCGAGCGTATAGCCGCAGTCACTGCCCAGCAAAGTGGCGCGGTCAGTGAAATTCGCAGCCACAGCGAGCGCATCCACAGCCTTGGCGATGATAATTTGCAGCGCATCGGCGAAGGCCGCGATCAAGGCGAACAGTTACTCCAGCTCGGTGGAGAATTGCGGACTGCGGTGCAGGCCTTCCACCTGTAGAAACGGATCAAGGCCCTTGAGCAGTTGATTGCAACGGCAAAAAGCCCCCTCAACCTGCCCCGCGTACATTTGTCGCACCCTAGGTACGCGGCGCTGTTGATGGGGTTTACCGCATTTCAGCGGCCTGACAAAACCACTTACAGCTCAGCCGATGCCATCACTCGCCTTGCTCCGCTATGATGGCTGGATACTTGTTTGCCGAGATCCACATGCGCCGCTTACTCTGTCTGCTCTTGCTCATCATTGCACTTCCGGCCAGCGCCAGCTTGCTCGACAGCCGCCCTGCCCTTGCGCCGCTGGGCGCGCCGCTGAATAACAGCGCCGATTTCCTACCCGTTCGAGAAGCCTTCAAGCTCAACCTGATCAGCAGCTCGGCAGACAGCGTAAAGCTACGCTTTGTCGCCACCGACGGTTACTACCTGTACAAACATCGCTTCAAGTTCAGCACTGAGCCAGCTGACATCGGCCTCGGCGAAGCGCAAATGCCCGCCGGCGAGAAGAAGACCGACGAGTACTTCGGTGAAGTCGAGGTCTACCACAACATTGTCGACGTTGATCTGCCGATTGACCCACCATCCGACCGTGCCTACACGCTCAATGTCACCTACCAAGGCTGCGCAGACAAAGGCCTGTGCTATCCGCCTGAAACCGAGCAGATCAACATTGGCGGCGCCATCCCTGCTAGCGGCACCAGTAGCCAAGCTGCAAGCACTGTAAACCCGGGCACGGCCGACAAGGCCAGCTGGCAGTGGACCGACTTGGCACTGTTCTTTCTCGCGGGCCTCGGCTTGACCTTTACTCCCTGCGTGCTGCCGATGCTACCGATCCTCTCGGGGGTGGTGCTACGTGGCCGCCCAAGCAACCGTCGCGGCCTGGTGTTGTCCCTTGCTTACGTGCTGCCAATGGCGGCGTGCTATGCCGCGCTAGGCGCATTGATGGGATTATTCGGCGCCGGCCTCAACCTGCAGGCCATGCTGCAATCGCCGTGGGTGCTGATCCCGTTTGCATTGTTCTTTGCCTTGTTCGCCATTGCCATGTTTGGCCTGTTCGAGATCCGTCTACCGGCATTCGTGCGTGACCGACTGGATCGTAAAGCCTCGCAAACCCAAGGCGGCTCAATTGCAGGAGCGGCAACCCTGGGCGTGCTTTCCAGCCTGATCGTCTCACCCTGTGTAACCGCCCCGCTGACCGGATTACTGCTCTATATCAGCAGCACTGGCGATGCCTTGGGTGGCGGCTTACAACTGTTCGCCCTCGGCCTTGGCATGGGCGCGCCGCTGGTATTGATCGGGGCCGGCGGCGGCGCACTGTTGCCACGCAGCGGCGCCTGGATGAACGGCGTACGTAATTTGTTCGGGGTGATGTTGCTCGCCGTCTCGATTTGGCTGCTCGATCGCTTGTTACCGGGGCCCGTTACCCTGGCGTTGTGGGGCTTGCTCGCTGCCGGTGCGGCGCTGTTCCTCGGCGCACTGGAATTCAATGTCAAGAGCTCGAAAGCCAAACTCGCACAACTCGCGGGCCTGGCCTTGCTGGTCTACGCCCTCACCGCCTGGGTCGGCGCATTGCAAGGCCATGATGACCCGCTGCGCCCGCTAGGGCGGATGCAAATGAGTAATGGGCAAGTGATGCCAACTGCGCAAACCCAACATGGCAGCTGGCAAACCGTGACCAGCGCCGCGGAACTGGATGCGGCACTGGCATCGGCCAAGAGCAGTGGTAAACCTCTGCTGCTCGACTGGTACGCCGACTGGTGCATCAGTTGCAAGGTCATCGAACGCGAAGTGCTGACCGATCCAAAAGTCGGTGCGCAACTGAAGGATTACGTTTTGGTGCGCTTCGACATTACTGAAAGCACCCCGGCTCAACGTTCGGTTTTGGACCGCTATTCCTTGTTCGGCCCCCCGGCCATTCTACTCTTCGCCAAAAACGGCGACGAATGGCATGACCTGCGTGTCGTTGGCGAAGTCGATGCTAAAACCTTCTCGGCCCGGCTGGATAAAGCCCGCGAACGCTTTTAAACATCTCAGTCACAAAACTGCCGCAAACACCGGCCATCGTGCTGGCTACTGCATAGAACTGGACAGTCAGGAGGCGACTCCGGCATAGTCCTGCGTGTAAGAACAACAAGGAACACGGAACATGGCGACCTTACTGGTCCTGCACGGCCCCAATTTAAATTTGCTCGGCACCCGCGAGCCCGGCGTTTATGGCGCCACCACGCTGGAACAGATCAACCTCGATCTGGAACGGCGCGCCCGTGATGCAGGGCATCATTTGCTGTACCTGCAAAGTAATGCCGAGTACGAGTTGATCGAACGTATTCACGCCGCCAGAGGCGAAGGCGTCGACTTTATTCTGATAAATCCAGCCGCTTTTACCCATACAAGTGTCGCATTACGTGACGCATTGCTGGCGGTGAGCATCCCATTCATCGAAGTGCATTTATCCAACGTGCACAAACGCGAAGCATTCCGCCATCACTCCTACTTTTCAGATGTTGCTGTAGGGGTGATCTGCGGCCTTGGCGCCAGCGGTTATCGGCTGGCCCTGGAGGCTGCACTCGAACAACTTGAACTTGAACGGCCCTGACCCAACTGGGAGTTGAAAAGCTATGGATATTCGTAAAGTCAAAAAACTGATCGAGCTGCTGGAAGAGTCCGGCATCGACGAACTGGAAATTCACGAAGGTGAAGAATCCGTTCGCATCAGTCGCAACAGTAAGCAGCCTGCTTATGCGCCACAACCGATGTACGCCCCTGCTCCTGTCGCACCTGCAGCGCCAGTAGCGGCTGCTGAAGCTGCAGCCCCAGCGGCGCCAAAACTTAATGGCACCGTTGTCCGCTCGCCGATGGTGGGTACTTTCTATCGCGCTTCGTCGCCAACCTCGGGCAATTTCGTGGAAGTTGGGCAGAGCGTCAAGAAAGGCGACATCCTTTGCATCGTTGAAGCGATGAAAATGATGAACCACATCGAAGCTGAAACCAGCGGTGTTATCGAATCCATTCTGGGCGAGAACGGCCAGCCGGTTGAGTACGACCAGCCTCTGTTCACAATCGTTTGAACCGAGGAGAGCCAGCGATGTTGGAAAAAGTTCTAATCGCCAACCGCGGCGAGATCGCATTGCGCGTCTTGCGCGCGTGCAAGGAATTGGGCATCAAAACCGTTGCTGTGCACTCCACAGCGGACCGCGAATTGATGCATTTGGCCCTGGCAGACGAGTCTGTTTGCATTGGCCCCGCCGCCGGCACCCAGTCCTACCTGAATATTCCCGCGATCATCAGCGCAGCTGAAGTTACCGGCGCCACTGCGATTCACCCTGGCTACGGTTTCTTGGCTGAAAACGCCGATTTCGCAGAACAGGTGGAAAACTCAGGCTTCGCCTTCATCGGCCCAAAAGCTGAAACCATACGCCTGATGGGCGACAAGGTTTCGGCTAAAGAAGCCATGATCAAAGCAGGCGTGCCTGTGGTTCCTGGCTCAGACGGCCCACTGCCTGAAGACGAAGAAACTGCACTGGCGATTGCTCGCGAAGTCGGCTATCCGGTGATCATCAAAGCGGCTGGCGGCGGCGGTGGTCGCGGCATGCGCGTGGTTTACAAAGAGGAAGACCTGATCAAGTCAGCCCGCCTGACTCGCAGCGAAGCCGGTTCGGTATTCGGCAATCCAATGGTTTATCTGGAGAAATTCCTCGGCAACCCACGTCACGTGGAAGTTCAGGTGCTCTCCGACGGCCAAGGCAATGCGATTCACCTCGGTGACCGTGATTGCTCGTTGCAGCGTCGCCATCAAAAAGTGCTTGAAGAAGCGCCGGCGCCGTACATCAACGAAAAAGCCCGCGCCGAAGTACTCAAGCGCTGCGTCGATGCGTGCATCGAAATTGGTTACCGCGGCGCCGGTACGTTCGAGTTCCTTTACGAGAACGATAACTTCTACTTCATCGAGATGAACACTCGCGTGCAAGTAGAGCACCCAGTGACTGAAATGGTCACCGGTATCGACATCGTTAAAGAGATGCTCAGCATCGCAGCTGGCAACAAGCTGTCGTTCACCCAGGATGACATTGTCATTCGCGGGCACGCACTTGAGTGCCGGATCAACGCAGAAGACCCAGAGAACTTTATGCCTTGCCCAGGCAAAGTTAAGCACTTCCATGCACCTGGCGGCTTTGGCGTGCGCGTTGACTCGCACCTGTACAGCGGCTACACCGTACCCCCGCACTACGACTCACTGATCGGCAAGCTGATCACTTACGGGGCGACCCGTGACGAAGCCATGGCGCGCATGCGTAACGGTCTCGACGAGATGGTAGTTGACGGTATCAAGACCAACATCCCGCTGCACCGGATGCTGGTTCGCGACAAGGGTTTCATCGAAGGTGGCGTGAACATTCACTACCTCGAAAAGAAACTGGGCATGGATAAGCACTGATACCAGTGTGTTACGACAAGGGCTGCCGTTTGGCGGCCCTTGTTGTTTAAGCCCTGGGTAAAAGTGGAAGCGGGCCAGCCCCTCCAGTAAGCTTGCGCTCAATTTGATTTAGCCGCCAACGAGGTCCCGCTATGCCCTGGTTACAAGTACGTCTCGCCATTACCCCGGAACAAGCGCCGACCTACGAAGATGCACTGCTCGAAGTGGGCGCTGTATCTGTGACCTTTATGGATGCTGAAGACAATCCGATTTTTGAGCCCGAACTGAATACCACACCGCTCTGGTCGCACACCCACTTGCTCGCGCTGTTCGAGGCTGACACCGACTCCAACGCCTTGCTCGCACATCTGCAACTGCTCACTGGCGGTGAACTGCCTGAGCACCAGGTCGAAGAAATTGCCGATCAGGACTGGGAACGCAGTTGGATGGATAACTTCAAGCCGATGCGCTTTGGCCAGCGCCTGTGGATTGTTCCAAGCTGGACCGACGCCCCGGAACCTGATGCAGTGAACCTGCTGCTCGACCCGGGCTTGGCGTTCGGCACAGGCACCCACCCGACCACCGCGCTGTGCCTGGAATGGCTAGACGGCCAACCCCTGCATGACTGCAATGTGATCGATTTCGGTTGCGGCTCTGGCATTCTGGCAATTGCTGCACTGCTGCTCGGCGCACCGCAGGCCGTGGGTACCGACATCGACACGCAAGCCCTTGAGGCATCGCGCGACAACGCCGGGCGTAATGGTATCGCTCCCGCACGTTTCCCGCTGTATCTGCCGGCCGATATGCCGCAAGAGGCCGCCGATGTGGTGGTCGCCAACATTCTTGCCGGGCCGCTAGTCGCGCTGGCGCCGCAGATCACCCGCCTGGTAAAGGTTGGCGGACGCCTAGCACTGTCGGGAATTCTCGCCGAACAAGCAGAGGAGGTTCGCGCCGCCTACGCGGCCGACTTTAACCTCGACCCAACCGCAAGCAAGGAAGGCTGGGTACGAATCAGCGGCGTACGCCGTTAACTACGCAACGCTGCAGCTACCCCAATACTTGCGTTAGACTTGGATCTGTTGCCGCTATAGCAACAGACCCCACCCATGTTTTCGGACCGCCGCATGACTGAGAGTTTTGTCACCCAGTGCCCCCAATGCCAGACCAGCTTCCGCGTAAATACCACGCAGCTGGGTGCGGCACATGGCGCGGTGCGTTGCGGGGCCTGCCTGAACGTATTCAACGCGGCGAAACAGTTGCAGCAACAGGGTCACGTGATTACCCCAGCAGCGAGTAAACCCCTGCCCGCCGCCCCGCCGGTCGCTGCGACGAGCAAGGCAAAAGCGCCCGATGACACGTTATGGATCCATGACGACCTCGATCTTGATGAGCTGGACCTCGATGAAGAACTGGCCAAGCTCGAAGAGCGTGAGCAACAGCTCTCCCAGGAGTTTCTCAAGCTTGAACGCAGCACCCACTTCAGCTCGGTATTCGCCTCACCACCCAGCAATACCCCGGCAGCGCACGATGAACGCTGGGCTGAGGAACTACTGCGCGAAGACGAATCCAAGCCGGCAGAAAAATTGGCCATCGAGCCCTTGGGTCTGAAGCAAAAGGACACCCACAGCAGTCCCCCGCCGGCGACCCAGCCCTTTCAGCAACAACCGCCTCCCGCGCAGCCACTTAACCGCGAGCCCGAGTTTCAGTTGACCGATGCTGATTTTGGGGTAAAGGCTGACGTGCCTGCGGCCGCCTCCCCGGAGCCGATCACCGCTCAACCAGAAGAGCTGCAGCGCCCGGAGCCAACACTCGGGGCCATTGATGATGAGCCTGAACCTGTACCCTTTATCCCGGTGCAGATTGCTCGCCACGAAGCCAATGTAGGCCATAACACCCTATTCGAATTAGAAGACGAGCCGGTTGAGTTTGACTGGCAAAAGCCAGGGCCATCATGGGGTCGGATCATTGGCTGGAGTATTTTGATCCTGCTCGCGGCTGGCGCACTGGCAGGCCAATATGTGGCCTATCACTTCGAGCAACTGGCTCGCCAGGACCAGTACCGCCCGCTTTTTGAACAGATTTGCCCGAAAGTCGGCTGTGAGCTGCCGTCAAAGGTTGACATCAGCATGATCAAAAGCAGTAACCTCGTTGTGCGCTCACACCCCGAGTTCAGCGGCGCACTGGTGGTCGATGCGATCATCTATAACCGCGCGGCTTTTTCGCAACCTTTCCCCTTGCTGGAAATGCGTTTTGCCGACATCAACGGCAAGCTACTTGCCAGTCGTCGCTTTACCCCTGGCGAATACCTGGCCGGCGAACTCGCCGGGCGCGCCGAAATGCCCCCGCAAACGCCGATCCATATATCACTGGATATTCTCGACCCCGGCAGCCAAGCCGTTAATTACAGCCTGAGCTTCCACTCACCTCAATAGCGGCTAAAGGAAAAGCGTGTCGCTCTCATAACTGATAGCGATAAGCTAGCAACTGTTCAGATTTTGTTCAAAACAGCCTTTATCCGGTCATCCAGAGCAGGTATGATTCTCCCCCTTTTTCGCCGTCTACTATTTGGCTCATCAGCTTGTCTTTTGAGCACGGAAGCCCTATGTCGACGTTACGCATCGGCCCGTACACACTGCCGAACCAGTTGATTCTGGCGCCAATGGCCGGAGTTACTGATCAGCCATTTCGCAAGCTCTGCCAACGCTTGGGCGCGGGCATGGTGGTATCCGAAATGGTCACCAGCGATGTGCGGTTGTGGAATACGCGTAAATCAAGCCTACGCTTGATCCATCAGGATGATCCCGAGCCACGCTCGGTACAGATCGCCGGTGGTGATCCGCAGATGCTTGCAGAGGCGGCTAAGCGGAACGTCGAATTGGGCGCCCAGATAATTGATATTAATATGGGCTGTCCGGCGAAAAAGGTCTGTAACAAAGCGGCTGGTTCTGCGCTGTTGAAAGATCAAAGTCTGGTCCGTGAAATTTTGCATGCGGTTGTCGGTGCGGTCGATGTGCCAGTCACACTGAAGATTCGCACAGGCTGGGACAGACAAAATAAAAACGGCATTGAGGTGGCAAAGATTGCCGAACAAGCCGGGATAGTTGCATTAGCGGTACATGGTCGCACCCGTGCGGACCTTTATACCGGTGATGCCGAATACGACACGATTGCAGCGATAAAACAGGCGATTTCAATTCCGGTGCTGGCCAATGGCGACATCACCAGTCCGGAGAAAGCCAAAGCCGTACTCGCTGCAACGGGAGCAGATGGATTACTGATAGGCAGGGCCGCCCAAGGGCGACCTTGGATATTTCGTGAGACAGACCATTACTTGCGCACCGGCGAAAAAATGCCCGCGCCAAGCTTGGTCGAAGTAGAAAGCATTTTGCTAGAACACCTCAGCGCACTGCACGCCTTTTATGGCGATGTGATGGGCGCTCGAATCGCCCGTAAACATGTGGGCTGGTATCTAGCGACTTTGCCGGGCGCCAGAGAATTTCGCGCCGAATTCAATCGCCTGGAATGTACGGACGCACAGTGCGCCAACGTTCGCCAATATTTTCGCGAGCGGCAAAATGATGGAGATGGGGTGGCTGCATGACGATGTTGACCGAGACTTTTGGAAGTGGAATTGCGCCTGTGAGTGACAACACCAGCTTGAAACAGCACCTCAACACGCCAAGCGCAGAAGGGCAAACCTTGCGCGGCAATGTTGAGAAAGCGCTGCATAACTATTTCGCCCACCTTGAGGGCGCTGACGTCTCAGACGTATACAACCTGGTGTTGACCGAAGTCGAGGCGCCACTCTTAGAGACGGTGATGAACTACGTCAAAGGCAACCAAACCAAAGCCTCAGAATTACTCGGCCTCAATCGCGGCACCCTGCGCAAGAAGCTCAAGCAGTACGACCTGCTCTAACCTCCTCTTATCAAAAAGGGCGACCTAAACAGTCGCCTTTTTGTTTATTTCTCTGCTCTGATGGACTCTGAAATGACCGACCAGACAACGCGCCTCCCCGTTCGCCGCGCCTTGATCAGCGTATCTGACAAGACTGGCATCCTCGACTTCGCTCGCGAGCTTGTTGCCCTCAATGTGGAAATCCTGTCCACCGGTGGCACTTACAAACTGCTCAAGGACAACGGCGTTGCGGCGGTCGAAGTCGCTGACTACACCGGCTTCCCAGAAATGATGGATGGCCGGGTCAAGACCCTGCACCCGAAAATTCACGGTGGCATCTTGGGTCGCCGCGCCATTGACGGCGACGTCATGGAGCAGCACAGCATCAAGCCGATTGATCTGGTTGCGGTCAATCTCTACCCATTCGAAGCCACAGTCGCCAAGCCTGACTGCGATTTGGCAGACGCCATCGAGAACATCGACATTGGTGGCCCGACCATGGTCCGCAGCGCCGCCAAGAACCACAAAGATGTGGCCATCGTGGTCAATACAAGTGACTACGCCCACATCATCGAAAGCCTCAAGGCTGGCGGCCTGAGTTATGCGCAGCGCTTCGACTTGGCCCTCAAGGCCTTCGAGCACACGGCTGCCTACGACGGCATGATTGCCAACTACCTGGGCACCATTGATCAGGCCGCTGAAAAACTCAGCACTGAAGACCGCAGCGCCTTCCCGCGCACCTTCAACAGCCAGTTCATCAAGACTCAGGAAATGCGTTACGGCGAGAACCCGCATCAGAGCGCAGCGTTCTACGTTGAAGCGAAAAAGGGCGAAGCCAGCATCGCCAGCGCCGTGCAACTGCAAGGCAAAGAACTGTCGTACAACAACGTGGCCGACACTGACGCTGCGCTTGAGTGCGTCAAGAGCTTCGTTAAACCTGCCTGCGTTATCGTCAAGCACGCCAACCCATGCGGCGTCGCCGTGGTTCCAGAAAACGAAGGCGGCATCCGCAAGGCCTACGACCTGGCTTACGCCACCGATACAGAATCTGCGTTTGGCGGCATCATCGCCTTCAACCGCGAACTGGATGGCGAGACGGCCAAAGCCATCGTTGAGCGCCAATTCGTTGAAGTGATCATCGCCCCGCGCATCAGCGCGGCAGCACGCGAAGTGGTTGCCGCAAAAGCTAACGTTCGCCTGCTCGAATGCGGCGAATGGTCCGCCCAGCGCAGCGCTGACTGGGACTTCAAGCGCGTCAATTGCGGCCTGCTGGTGCAGAGCCGTGATATTGGCATGATCACCGCTGACGACCTGAAAATCGTTACCCAGCGCGCGCCTAGCGAGCAGGAAATCCATGACCTGATCTTCGCCTGGAAAGTGGCCAAGTTCGTTAAGTCCAACGCCATCGTCTACGCCAAGAATCGCCAGACCGTCGGTGTTGGCGCTGGCCAGATGAGCCGGGTTAACTCCGCGCGTATTGCCGGCATTAAAGCCGAGCATGCCGGCTTGCCGGTGCCAGGCGCAGTCATGGCCAGCGACGCCTTTTTCCCGTTCCGCGACGGTATCGACAACGCTGCCAAGGCCGGGATTACTGCAGTAATCCAGCCGGGCGGCTCGATGCGTGATAACGAAGTGATTGCTGCCGCAGACGAAGCAGGCATCGCAATGGTATTCACCGGTATGCGCCATTTTAGGCACTAAAATCGGCCGCGCTGAAGCATCCGCCTGCGTTGTTGGAAGTTGACTCCCTGATGCTCATTGCCACTTGGCAACTGCGCTCATTGAGCCAACTTCTGCCGAGCATGCAGACGCTTGATCGCAACCTCGATAGCTAGACAGAACGTAGAAATTTATCGGTGGATGGTTTTACCGCCCACCAATGGAGCCAAGGCTCCGCCTCCTGTAGGGGATTGATATGAACATTTTGATCATTGGCAGCGGCGGGCGTGAACACGCCCTAGCATGGAAGATCGCCCAGGATCCACGCGTCGAGAAGGTGTTTGTTGCACCGGGCAACGCCGGCACTGCGACTGAAGCCAAATGTGAAAACGTGGCGATTGATGTATTGGCTATCGAACAGTTGGCTGATTTCGCTGAGCAGAACGTGCAAATGACTATCGTCGGTCCTGAAGCGCCGTTAGTGGCGGGTGTGGTTGACCTGTTTACCCAGCGCGGCCTGCATTGCTTCGGCCCGACCGCTGGCGCCGCGCAATTAGAAGGCTCGAAAGCGTTCACCAAAGATTTCCTGGCCCGCCACAAAATTCCAACGGCTGACTACCAGAACTTCACCGAAGTCGAGCCCGCCCTCGCCTATCTGCAGAAAGTCGGCGCACCGATTGTGATCAAGGCCGATGGCTTGGCAGCCGGTAAAGGCGTGATCGTGGCTATGACCCTGAGTGAGGCCGAAGATGCGGTGCGCGATATGCTCGCGGGCAATGCCTTCGGTGAAGCTGGCTCACGCGTCGTGATCGAAGAGTTCCTTGACGGCGAAGAAGCCAGCTTTATCGTGATGGTCGACGGCACCAACGTGCTGCCCATGGCCACCAGCCAAGACCACAAGCGTGTCGGTGATCAAGATACCGGCCCGAATACTGGCGGCATGGGTGCTTACTCGCCAGCGCCGGTTGTCACCGCTGAGGTTCATCAGCGCGTAATGGACGAAGTGATCTGGCCTACCGTGAAAGGCATGGCAGCTGAAGGCAATGTTTACACTGGCTTCCTCTACGCAGGCTTGATGATCGATAAGTCTGGCGCACCCAAGGTGATCGAGTTCAACTGCCGCTTCGGCGACCCTGAAACCCAGCCGATCATGCTGCGCCTGCAATCGAGCCTGTTGCTGCTGATCGAAGCCGCGCAAGCCAAAGCCCTCAACATCGTTGAAGCCCAATGGGACTCACGCCCAAGCCTCGGTGTGGTGATGGCGGCTGGTGGCTACCCCGCCGACTACGCCAAAGGTGATGCGATCCAGGGGCTCGAAAACGCCGCGGCAACTGCCGGTAAAGTCTTTCATGCCGGCACCGCGCTCAAAGACGGTCAAGTCGTCACTTCCGGCGGCCGGGTCCTGTGCGCCACTGCACTCGGTGATACCGTTCAACAAGCGCAGCAAAATGCTTACGCGCTGGCTGCGAAGGTTGACTGGCAAGGCTGTTTCTATCGCAAAGATATCGGCTACCGCGCCATCGACCGTGAAAACGCCGAACACTAAAGACAAACTGAGACGAAATCACGACAAAGGCGGCCAATTGGCCGTCTTTGTCATGTTTCCACACAACCTTGTTAACCTATACTCCTTGGACCAACTTTCGATAGGGAATTCACTGTGCGTCGGCCCTGGATTGCCACCCAACTGTTTATCAGCTTTCTGCTGACAGTTTTTCTGCACGCGCCTGCTCATGCGCAAGCGAGCACGGACTGGTCAATCCTCAATGATTCCAGCGGCGAACTGCAGCTCGGTGATATCCGCTCCCCGCAACACAGCACCCAATTTGCGCCAGTCGATATCAGCAAGCTGCTGACCAGTGGTGGCGATACGGCTGCATGGCTGCACTACCGTTTAACACCCAGTGATCAGCAACAGTTGGTCCGGGTTTTCTCACCCTATCTCGCCTACCTGGACCTCTATGTACTGGATGGCGAGACCCTGCTTGACCATGTGCGCACGGGTAATAAATTACCGCTTTCGAGTCGCCCCTTAAAAAGTCGCGATTTTCTGTTACCACTACCTGTTGCAGACAAGCCGCTCGATGTTTATTTGCGCCTGGCCTCTGCGCAACGACTGCGCCCAACAATTGCATTGAGCAGCGTGCAAGACATTGCCGCCAATGAAAACCAGCCCTTGGTATTTGGCGCCTTGCTGGGCAGTATTTTCATGCTCGCGTTGTACAATCTTGTGCGCTACTGGCTGAGCCGTGAGCAAGCGAATCTATGGCTGTGTGCAACCAATGTTTTTCTATTGTTTGCCGCTTTCAGCGTGTTGGGCCTCAGCACTGACTGGCTTGAAAGCCTGCAGCCGCATCAGATACAGGCAGTCAATATCTCATTGTTAGCCGCACTGTTCAGCGCGCTTGGACTGACCCTGAGCTTCTTTCGTAATGGGCCCAGTTATGGTTTTCTTAAGCGGCTGATCGTCTCGGAAATCGCAGTAATCACCGGGTTAGGCGCGCTCATCCTGGCCACCACCAGCGTCCAGTTTGCCCTGTTGATTTATATTTCTTCAGCGGTTTGCGGGCTCAGCGTATTGCTGGTGGCATTGCATCAGTGGCGCAGTGGCTATGCCCCAGCCCGCCTGTTTTTTGTGGCGAGTGCCTTTCTCTGTGCCGTCTGCGTCGCAACGCTGCCACTGAACGTTGGCATCTGGCCGATGCCTTCAAGCTGGTTGATCTACTGTTTTCTGCTCACCATAGTGATCAGCAGCACCCTTCTGTGCATTGCCCTGAGCGAGCGACAGCAACGCATCACTTACGAGAAATTCAGCTCCAGCCGTGAGCTGGCAGCAAGCTCGGCAGAGCTCAAAGCCAAGGGCGAGTTCTTGGCCAAGATCAGTCATGAAATTCGCACCCCGATGAATGGCGTTCTGGGCATGACTGAACTGCTGCTGGGCACCCCACTTTCAACCAAACAGCGCGACTACGTGCAAACCATTCACAGCTCGGGTAATGAGCTGCTGAGTCTGATCAACGAGATTCTCGACATCTCGAAACTTGAATCCGGGCAGATTGAACTGGACGACGTACAGTTCGACTTGAATGCCTTGATCGAGGACTGCCTGGACATCTTTCGTGCGAAAGCAGAGCAGCAGAAAGTCGAGCTGATCAGCTTTATCCAGCCGCAAGTGCCGCGTGTTATCAGCGGTGACCCCACGCGCATACGCCAAGCGCTCCTGAGCCTGCTGGACAACGCCTTCAAGCAAACCGACGAAGGCGAGATCCTGATCATTGCCGCACTTGAAAGCAGCGCTGGCAAACCTCGCTTGCGCCTTGCCGTGCAAGACAGTGGTAAGCCCATGCCACCGAGTGAACGCAATGCCTTGCTTCACGCTGAACTGCACAGTAAAGACTTTCTCGCCGCGACCAAGCTTGGCGGACGGCTGGGCCTGATTATCGCGCGCCAATTAATCCGCCTGATGGATGGCGAATTCGGCATCCAAAATGGCAGCAGCCAGGGCTCAACCCTGTGGTTGAGCTTGCCACTGGACAGTCAACTGCTTGAACAGCCAACAGCCGATCTCGACAGCCCCCTGCAAGACGCCCGCCTGCTAATCGTTGATGACAACGAAACCTGCCGCAAGGTGCTGCTGCAACAATGCAGCGCGTGGGGCCTGAATGTCAGCGCAGTGCCGTCAGGCAAGGAAGCACTGGCGCTATTGCGCAGCAAAGTGCACATGGGCGAATACTTTGATGTGGTGTTGCTCGACCAGGAAATGCCCGGCATGAATGGCATGCAACTGGCGGCAAAGATCAAAGAAGACCCAAGCCTCAATCGCGATATTCTGCTGATCATGCTGACCGGAATCAGCAACATGCCGAGCAAGATTATCGCCCGCAACGCCGGTATCAAGCGCATCCTGGCCAAACCGGTGGCCGGCTACACCCTAAAAGCGACATTGGCAGACGAGTTGACCCACCGCCGCGATGGCAAGCCGATACAGTCCCTGCCAGGCATTAACGCAAGCTATCAAGCACCTGCTGACTTTCAGATTTTAGTCGCCGAAGACAACACCATTTCAACCAAAGTGATTCGTGGCATGCTCGGCAAACTCAACTTGCAGCCCGACACGGCCAGCAACGGCGAAGAAGCCCTGCAAGCGATCAAATCAAAGCACTATGACCTGGTATTGATGGATTGCGAAATGCCAGTACTCGATGGTTTCTCCGCCACCGAACAGCTACGCGCATGGGAAGCGGCTGGCCAGCACCCGCGAACACCAGTCGTTGCCCTTACGGCGCACATCCTCAGTGAACACAAAGAACGGGCGCGCCTGGTCGGCATGGATGGCCATATGGCCAAGCCGGTCGAGCTCTCGCAGTTGCGGGAGCTGATCAATTACTGGATCGAGCAGCGCGCCTCTCGCACCGCTAATACACCCTGACTCACGCACCTCTTGGCAGAAGCTAATCAGGGCTGGAGATCAGCGCTTTAATCGCTGATCATATGCCCCATCGCAGGGCGGCCCGCACAGCTTGATCTATGCTTTGACGTCCTCCACTTAATTATTTTATGCAATCAAGAGCCCCCAATGGCGTCCGATTTATTCAGCCTGTATTTGAAACTGCTTGTGCTCTACAGCCCATTCTTCGTGCTCTCGTGTTTTATTGGCTTGAGCCGTGGATACACCGTAAAAGAACGTAAAAAGCTGGCGTGGAAAGTCGCCACCGGGGTACTGATTGCAAGTGTATTGCTGTACCTGTTCGGCAAACATATTTTTACCTTGTTTGGCATCACCATCGATGCATTTCGCATCGGCGCGGGCAGTGTGCTGTTTATTTCGGCGCTGGGAATGGCCCAGGGGAAGTCAGCCATACAAACGGATAACGTGCAGCAAGATGTAACCATCGTGCCACTGACCATCCCCCTCACTGTCGGCCCCGGAACCATAGGTGCACTGCTGCTGATGGGCGCCAGCCAACCGCACTGGGGTGACAAGATCGTGGCGGTCCTCGGCATTGCCCTCGCCAGTTTTACCGTGGGGGTTGTGCTCTATCTTTCCAATCAGTTTGAGCGGTTGCTGGGTGACCAGGGCTTACAGATCGTTAGCCGCCTGATGGGGCTTTTTGTCTGCGCGTTGGCCGCACAAATTATCTTTACCGGGGTCAAGAATTACCTGCTGCCCTAATCCGGTGCGCGACCGTCTGTCGAGTGTTTGCCATGCCCCTTCATGCACCATCGCAGCGCAGCAGGGGATTGGCATTTCGCTAAAAAACCAAGTTAAACCTATACAAAACAGCTAGTTATACAGATTGGCACGGATGCTGCCATTGGAAGCTGACACTTCCAACAGTTGCGCATGGAGCCATAAGAATGAAACGCCGTCCTTTTCTGAAAACGACACTCGCCGCCAGTGCCTTAATTCTCAGCGGTCTATTCCCATTCAGTGCACACGCAGCCGATACCATCAAGGTCGGCATTCTTCACTCGCTCTCAGGCACCATGGCTATTTCAGAGACATCTCTGAAAGACATGGCGTTGATGACCATCGACGAGATCAACGCCAAAGGCGGTGTACTCGGCAAACAATTGGAACCTGTGGTAGTGGACCCAGCCTCGAACTGGCCATTGTTTGCTGAAAAAGGCCGGCAGTTACTGACCCAGGATAAAGTCGCCGTGACCTTTGGTTGCTGGACCTCGGTTTCGCGCAAATCAGTATTACCGGTCTACGAAGAGCTCAATGGCTTGCTGTTCTACCCGGTTCAATACGAAGGTGAGGAACTCTCGCCTAACGTGTTCTACACCGGCGCGGCCCCCAACCAACAAGCAATTCCTGCGGTTGAATACCTGATGAGCGAAGACGGCGGCAGTGCCAAGCGCTTCTTCTTGTTAGGTACCGATTACGTGTATCCACGCACCACCAACAAGATCCTGCGCGCCTTCTTGCACAGCAAGGGTGTTGCCGACAAAGACATCGAAGAGGTTTACACCCCGTTCGGCCACAGCGATTACCAAACCATCGTAGCCAATATCAAGAAGTTCTCAGCAGGCGGCAAAACTGCAGTGATCTCCACGGTAAACGGCGACTCCAACGTGCCGTTCTACAAAGAATTGGCTAATCAGGGCATCGAAGCCACAGACGTGCCGGTTGTGGCCTTCTCGGTGGGCGAAGAAGAGCTACGCGGTATCGACACCAAGCCTCTGGTCGGCCAGTTGGCGGCCTGGAACTACTTCGAGTCGGTCGAAAACCCAGTCAACGAACAATTCGTTAAAAAGTGGAAGGCTTACGCCAAAGCCAAGAGCTTACCGGGGGCTGATAAAGCAGTGACCAACGACCCAATGGAAGCCACTTACGTCGGCATCAATATGTGGGCGCAAGCGGTTGAAAAAGCAGGCACAACAGATGTCGATAAAGTCCGTGACGCCATGGCCGGGCAAACCTTCGCCGCGCCATCTGGCTTTACCCTGACCATGGACAAAACCAATCACCACCTGCACAAGCCGGTAATGATTGGCGAGATTCAGGATGACGGTCAGTTTGATGTGGTCTGGCAGACCGATGGTCCAATCCGTGCACAACCTTGGAGCCCCTACATCGAGGGTAACGACAAGAAGCCGGACTACGCCGTCAAATCCAAGTAAAGGCTGACGGGTTAATACGCTCTGCGCTTGGGTGCACGCTAAACAAGCGCAGATCACGCCAAAACCTCCATCAAGAGAGGTGGTGCTTTAACAGGGAACTGCATGATGACCACTGCCCTTTACCGGCTTTCACTCGCGCTTTTGCTCTGCCTGTCGTGGTCGAGCAGTTACGCCGGGGACGCGGCTGAGTTCAGCGCCGCCAATTCCTCAAATCAGGCCAAGCTCTTACAAGCTTGGGCCGCCGCCCCCGATGCAGCGCGCCTGTCATTACTTGAAGCTTTAAACAGCGGACGGGTTGAGGCAGACAGCAACAAAACCCCTTTCTATAAAACCGATTCTGGCTATCAAGCGGCTGAAGGCGATGCCGTCAAGCCAGACGGAAAGCTGCGCAAGTTACGCCTGAACAACCGCCTGCGCGGGCTTGTCGCTACCGCTCTGGCCAGCCATCAACTGTTCTCGCCTGAGCCTGCGGTTCGTTTGCAGGCCGCTCAAGACCTGCAGAAAAGTGCTAAACCGGCGCAGTTGCAACTGCTAAACGAGCGCTTGGCTCAAGAGCAGGATGACAACGTAAGCGATGCGTTGTCCCTCGCGCTGGCCAGCTTGCAACTGACTGACAGCGACCCGCAGGTGCGTCTGGCAGCCGTGCGCTTACTCGGTGAAACCGGCCAGCCGTTGGCCCGTGTACGCCTCGAGCGACTGCTGGCAGATGATGCCGAAACCGATGCGGATGTCCGCACTGCCGCCGAAACGAGTTTGGCGCAGGTAAAACGCCGGCTGATGATTGGCGAGTTGCTCGGTCAAGCATTCAGCGGCATGAGCCTTGGCTCAATTTTGCTGCTCGCCGCCCTCGGCCTGGCTATTACCTTCGGCTTGCTCGGCGTGATCAATATGGCCCATGGCGAGATGCTGATGCTTGGCGCCTACTCGACTTACATGGTCCAGGTGATGTTCCAGCGTTTCGCCCCTGAAGCACTGGCCTTGTATCCATTGGTGGCTCTGCCCGTCGCGTTCTTTGTCACTGCCATTATCGGCATGGCACTGGAACGCACAGTCATCCGCCATTTGTACGGTCGCCCGCTGGAAACCCTGCTGGCAACCTGGGGCATCAGCCTGGTATTGATTCAATTGGTACGGGTGATATTCGGCGCGCAAAACGTCGAGGTCGCCAACCCTTACTGGCTGTCTGGCGGCATTCAGGTGTTGCCAAATCTGGTGCTGCCGTATAACCGCATCGTGATCATCGGCTTTGCCTTGTTCGTGGTGGTGTTGACTTGGCTGCTACTGAATAAAACCCGCTTGGGCCTCAATGTTCGCGCCGTCACCCAAAACCGCAACATGGCCGCTTGCTGCGGCGTGCCGACCGGCCGTGTCGACATGCTTGCCTTCGGCCTTGGCTCAGGCATAGCAGGTCTTGGCGGCGTGGCCTTGAGCCAGATTGGCAACGTCGGCCCTGACCTTGGCCAGAGCTACATTATCGACTCATTTCTAGTGGTCGTTCTGGGCGGCGTCGGCCAATTGGCGGGCAGCGTTATGGCCGCGTTTGGCTTGGGTATCGCCAACAAAATTCTTGAGCCGCAGATCGGCGCCGTACTCGGCAAGATCCTTATCCTCGCGCTGATAATTCTGTTTATCCAGAAGCGTCCGCAAGGTTTGTTTGCACTCAAAGGGCGGGTGATCGATTAATGACTATGCCCCTGAATCAAACCCTGCTGGCACGCACCAGCGCCAAGCTGGGTCCGCAGTTATCCATTGCCGTTGGCGTAGTGATACTGGCGCTGCTGATCGCCCTGCCGTTGCTCCACCTAACCCCGGCGGACAGCGCCTTTCACGTTAATGCTTACACCTTGACGCTGGTCGGCAAGATCCTCTGCTACGCGATTGTTGCGCTCGCGCTGGACCTAGTCTGGGGTTACGCCGGCCTGCTATCACTGGGCCATGGCTTATTCTTTGCGCTGGGTGGCTATGCCATGGGCATGTACCTGATGCGCCAGTCTGCAGGTGACGGCTTGCCAGCGTTTATGAGCTTCCTTGCCTGGAAAGAGCTGCCTTGGTACTGGATGGGCACAGATAACTTCATCTGGGCCATGTGTCTGGTGGTGTTAGCACCCGGCTTGCTGGCTTTTATATTTGGCTTTTTCGCTTTCCGCTCGCGGATCAAGGGCGTGTACTTCTCGATCATGACCCAAGCGCTGACCTTTGCCGGCATGCTTCTGTTCTTTCGCAATGAAACCGGCTTTGGCGGCAACAATGGCTTTACCGACTTCAAGCGTATTCTCGGCTTTGACATCACCGCACCGGCAACCCGTGCAGCGCTATTTTTAGCCACTGTGGCCCTGCTGGTTGCCAGCTTGCTACTCGGTTGGAAACTGGCCAAGAGCAAATTCGGCCGGGTGCTCACTGCGCTGCGCGATGCGGAAAACCGACTGATGTTCTGCGGCTATGACCCACGCGGCTACAAGTTGTTTATCTGGGTGTTATCGGCGGTGCTGTGCGGTTTGGCTGGGGCCTTGTATGTGCCACAAGTCGGCATCATCAACCCCAGCGAAATGTCGCCGACCAACTCAATTGAGGCAGCGGTCTGGGTGGCTTTGGGCGGTCGCGGCAGCTTGATTGGCCCCGTGCTCGGAGCTGGCATGGTCAACGGCATGAAAAGCTGGTTCACCGTGGCATTCCCCGAGTACTGGCTGTTCGCGCTAGGTGCGCTGTTTATCCTGGTTACCCTGTATTTGCCCCACGGCATTATCGGATTGCTTAAGCGAGGGCCCAAACAATGAGAGCCGTACCGATCCCGGAAGCCATGCTTGAACCGATTTACGACCCGCTTAGCAATGCCCGAGATGCCATTGGCGCTGGGCGTCTGGCAGAAAAAGGCCTTAACGTTCGCCATGGCACCATCCTGACCCTGGAAGACATCAACGTCAGCTTCGATGGTTTTAAAGCCCTGACCAATCTCAACCTGTATATCGGCGTCGGCGAACTGCGCTGCATCATCGGCCCAAATGGCGCAGGCAAAACCACGATGATGGATGTCATCACCGGCAAAACCCGCCCGGATAACGGCAGCGCCTATTTTGGTGAAACCCTCGATCTGACGCGGATGAGTGAAGTCGAGATCGCACAGTCCGGAATTGGTCGCAAGTTTCAGAAACCGACGGTGTTCGAAGCGCTCAGCGTGTTCGAAAACCTTGAACTGGCGCAAAAGACCAACAAGTCAGTGTGGTCCAGTCTGCGCGCCAAACTCAATGGCGAACAGCGAGACCGAATTGACCAAGTGCTCGAAACCATTCGCCTGGATGGCGCTCGTGATCGTCAGGCGGGCTTACTCTCCCATGGCCAAAAGCAGTTTCTCGAGATCGGCATGTTGTTGATGCAAGACCCACAACTGTTGCTGCTGGATGAGCCAGTTGCCGGCATGACCGATGCCGAAACCGAATTTACCGCCGAGCTATTCAAGTCATTGGCACGCAAGCACTCATTGATGGTGGTCGAGCATGACATGGGCTTTGTTGGCTCTATTGCAGATCACGTGACCGTACTGCACCAAGGCAGCGTGCTTGCCGAGGGCTCACTCAACGAAGTGCAGGCCGACGAACGCGTGATTGAGGTTTATCTCGGCCGCTAAGGCTGCTTAGACAAGGAACATCCCTATGCTGCAAGTTCAACAATTGCACCAGTACTACGGCGGTAGTCACATCCTGCGCGGATTGTCATTCGATGCAAAAGTCGGCGAGGTCACCTGCCTGCTCGGACGCAACGGCGTTGGCAAAACCACCCTGCTCAAGTGCCTGATGGGTTTGATTCCCGCCAAACAAGGTGAAGTTAAATGGGAAGACCAAGCCATTACCGGCTTCAAGCCGCACCAGCGCGTGATTGCAGGCATTGCCTACGTGCCGCAAGGGCGTGAAATTTTCGCGCGCCTCACGGTTGAAGAAAACCTGCTAATGGGCCTTTCGCGCTTTCCCGGCAACCAGGCTAAGCAGGTCCCGGACTTTATTTATGAGCTGTTTCCGGTGCTCAAAGAAATGAAGCTGCGTCGTGGCGGTGACTTATCTGGCGGCCAGCAGCAGCAGTTGGCAATTGGCCGTGCCTTGGCCAGTCAACCCCGCTTGTTGATTCTCGATGAGCCCACCGAAGGCATACAACCTTCGGTGATTAAAGAGATCGGTGTGGTGATCAAAAAACTCGCGTCGCGCGGTGACATGGCGATTCTGTTGGTCGAGCAATTCTATGACTTTGCCGCTGAACTGGCCGATCAGTATCTGGTGATGTCACGGGGTGAGATTGTCCAACAAGGACGCGGTGAAACCATGGAAGCAGATGGCGTCAGAGGCCTTGTAGCGATTTAAGCCTTAAGGCGTCTTACGCCTTTTAAAAGCGGCGTACTGCGCACAAACTAACGCCCATGCCAACTAATCAGCCTGTTATGAACGCACCCATTACTTCAGCCATTTCTAACGCGATATTTACCCCCAGCTGGCATGCGGAGCTGGAACTAGGCTATGCCCGCGATGCCGACACTACTCGCCCAGTCATGCGCCGTCACAAAGGGCCGTTGCGGGTGCAAAAGCACCTGTACCCCGAGGGGCCAGAAGTGTGCCAGCATATTATTGTTCATCCGCCGGGAGGAATTGCCGGCGGCGATCGCCTGGACATCAACATCAAGGTCGGCGATAACGCTTGGGCGCAGTTAACCAGCCCCGGCGCTGCCAAGTGGTATCGCGCTGCAGGTCCTGCGTATCAGCAGTTAGATATACGCGTGGAAGCGGGGGCGACGTTGGAATGGTTGCCGCAAGAAACCATTGTCTACAGCGCCGCTCAAGCCGAGCTGATAAGCAACATCGACTTAAGCGGCGATGCTCGGCTGTTCTATTGGGATATCGTTGCCTTGGGCCGCCCGGCCAGTCATGAACGTTTTGATCTCGGCCACTTTCAAGCCGAACTGAATATCCGCCGCGACGGCGAGCTGCTTTGGCATGAGCGTCAACGCGTAACAGGCAACGATGGCTTACTCGACTCACCGATTGGTCTGGATGGCCGGCCGGTATTCGCTACCCTGTTACTCAGCGCAGACATCGATCCAGCACTGCTGGAACGTTGCCGAGAAATTTGCGCGCACCATAGCCTCGAACTACGCGGCGACCTGAGCCAGTTGCCGGGCATCTTGGTTGCTCGCTGCCTGGCCAGCGAAGCCCTGCATGCACGCGCATGGTTGATCCAGCTGTGGCAGCTTTTGCGTCCTGCGGTGTTAGGGCGCGAAGCCGTGCCTCCGCGAATTTGGAACACCTGAGTTTCGCTAAAATTATTGATGCCTTGTAGGTTGGAGAAACACTGATGGATTTAACGCCACGGGAAAAAGACAAACTGCTGATTTTCACTGCAGGGTTGGTTGCCGAGCGACGTTTAGCTCGCGGGGTCAAACTGAACTACCCGGAAGCTATTGCCTTGATCTCAGCCGCCCTGCTCGAAGGTGCCCGTGACGGCCAGACCGTTGCAGAGCTGATGCACTTCGGCACGACGTTACTCAGCCGCGACCAAGTGATGGAAGGCATACCGGAAATGATTCCGGAAATTCAGGTTGAAGCAACGTTCCCGGATGGCACCAAGCTGGTCACCGTACATCAACCCATCGCGTAAGAGTGCGTTGCACCAAGGAGCTGCGCGTGAGCATCGATAACGCCACTGAAGATGATCTGCCTGAGTTGCTGGCCATTTATAACGATGCAGTGCTTAACAGCACAGCCATCTGGAATGAAACCACAGTCGATCTGGAAAACCGCCGGTTCTGGCTGCGTGAGCGGCTTGGCGCGGGCTTTCCGGTGCTCGCCGCGCGCAACAGCACCGGCCGCTTGGTGGGTTATGCCACCTACGGCACCTGGCGCAGCATTGAAGGCTTCAAACACACCGTTGAACACTCGGTCTACGTCTGCGCCGACCAACGCGGGATGGGCATCGGCCCAGCGCTGATGAACGTACTGATTGACCGCGCACGCGACGCCAAGCTGCATGTGATGGTTGCGGCCATCGAGAGCGAAAACCGCGCCTCGATCCGCCTGCACAAGCAACTCGGTTTCAGCATCACCGGGCAAATGCCACAAGTGGGGCGCAAGTTTGATCGCTGGCTTGACCTGACCTTTATGCAGCTCAATCTAAATGCCGAACCGAATGCTGAACAGCAGGACGAAAAGGAGTAACGCCGAATGAGCAGGGCCCAACTACGTCGCGTTCACCCCGAAAGTTTTGCCCACTATCGCGTGGGTTTGATTGAACTGCTCTTTGATGCAGTCAACCACGGCGCCTCTGTCGGTTTCTTGGCTGACTTGAGCGAGGCTGAGGCGAACGACTACATCAGCGATGTACAGGCTGGCGTGATTGATGGCAGCGTGTTGCTTTGGGTGGTCGTTGATAATGAGCAGGTGATGGCGTGCGTGCAGTTGGCCCTGTGTCAGAAAGCCAATGGTCGCAACCGTGCCGAAGTGCAAAAGCTTCTGGTCTTGAACCAAGCCCGCCGTCACGGTCTCGGCCAACAGTTGATTCATGCAGTGGAGCAAGAAGCCATTAAACAAAATCGTGGCTTGCTCTATCTGGACACTGAGGCGGGCTCTACCGCTGAGCTTTTCTACCGTACCCAAGGTTACCAGCGGGTCGGCGAGCTGCCTGATTATTGCCAAAGTCCGGACGGCAGTTACTCGCCGACGGCCATCTATTACAAAACCATGGGCCAACCCACATGATTCCAGGTGAATACCAGATCCAGCCGGGCGATATTGAACTCAACATCGGCCGCGCCACCCTTAGCCTAAACGTTGCCAACAGCGGTGACCGGCCGATCCAGGTGGGTTCGCATTACCATTTTTTTGAAGCCAACGATGCGCTGACCTTTGACCGTGCTGCCACGCGGGGCATGCGACTGAATATTCCGGCAGGCACTGCTGTGCGCTTTGAGCCGGGCCAGTCACGTCAGGTTGAGCTAGTTGAACTGGCTGGGCAGCGCCGCGTATTTGGTTTTGCCGGTCGCATTATGGGCGACCTTTAACAGGTCGCCGCAAGATCGCCCGCCACAAATGCTACGCGTTAAATGAATGCCAATCTTTAACCCGCCGTTATCCGGCATGGCGCAATTCAACCGCCAGCCAGACACAGGACATATTCAATGAAAATCAGCAGACAAGCCTACGCTGACATGTACGGCCCCACCGTTGGCGACAAGGTCCGTTTGGCCGATACAGCGCTCTGGGTTGAGGTCGAAAAGGATTTCACGACCTACGGCGAAGAGGTCAAGTTCGGCGGTGGCAAAGTCATCCGTGATGGCATGGGCCAAGGCCAGCTATGCGCAAAAGATGTGGTCGACACCTTGATCACCAATGCACTGATTATCGATCATTGGGGCGTGGTCAAAGCCGACGTTGGAATCAAGGACGGTCGTATCGCTGCAATCGGCAAAGGTGGCAACGCCGATATTCAGCCCGATGTAACCATTGCCGTCGGCGCCGGCACTGAAGTTATTGCTGGCGAAGGCATGATTCTGACGGCTGGCGGCATCGACACCCATATTCACTTTATCTGCCCACAGCAAATTGAAGAAGCCTTGATGAGCGGTGTGACTACCATGATTGGTGGCGGCACTGGCCCGGCGACGGGCACCAACGCCACCACCTGCACCTCCGGGCCGTGGCATATGGCGCGCATGCTTCAAGCGGCGGATGCCTTCCCCATGAACATTGGCTTTACCGGCAAGGGTAACGCCAGCCTGCCAGAGCCATTGATCGAACAAGTCAAAGCCGGCGCCATTGGCCTGAAACTTCACGAGGACTGGGGCACCACACCGGCAGCCATCGACAATTGCCTGAGCGTGGCCGATCAATACGACGTGCAGGTGGCAATCCACACCGACACGCTTAACGAGTCAGGCTTTGTCGAGACCACCTTAGGTGCATTCAAGGGCCGGACGATTCACACCTATCACACCGAAGGTGCTGGCGGCGGCCACGCCCCGGATATTATCAAGGCCTGCGGTTTCCTCAACGTGCTGCCTAGCTCGACTAACCCCACCCGGCCGTTTACCAAAAACACCATCGACGAACACCTCGACATGCTTATGGTTTGCCATCACCTGGACCCAAGCATTGCCGAAGACGTGGCCTTCGCCGAAAGCCGTATTCGCCGTGAAACCATCGCCGCCGAAGATATTCTGCATGACCTGGGCGCATTCTCGATGATCAGTTCTGACAGCCAGGCCATGGGCCGCGTTGGTGAAGTGATCACCCGCACCTGGCAGACCGCCGACAAGATGAAACAACAGCGCGGGGCATTACCGGGTGACGGCGAGGGCAACGATAACTTTCGCATCAAACGCTATATCGCCAAGTACACCATCAACCCGGCAATCACCCACGGCATCAGCCATGAAGTGGGCTCAATCGAAGTGGGCAAATGGGCTGACTTAGTACTTTGGCGCCCGGCATTCTTCGGGGTTAAACCGACGCTGATTCTCAAAGGTGGCGCCATTGCCGCCAGCTTGATGGGCGATGCCAACGCCTCGATCCCAACCCCCCAACCCGTGCATTACCGGCCAATGTTTGCCAGTTATGCCGGCTCTCGCCATGCAACCTGCCTGACCTTTATCAGCCAGGCAGCCATGGAGGCCGGGGTTCCCCAACAGCTCGGGTTAAAGAAACAGATTGCGGTGGTCAAAGGCTGTCGCGAGGTCAAGAAAACCGACCTTATCCACAACGATTACCTGCCAAACATCGAAGTCGATGCGCAGAACTATCAGGTAAAGGCTGACGGTCAATTGCTCTGGTGCGAGCCGGCTGAAGTCTTGCCAATGGCCCAGCGTTACTTTCTGTTCTAACGCCTGCAGCAAAGACAAGGCCCGCAACTGCGGGCCCTATTATGACCGGGCCAACGTTACCAATTAACGTGCTTGAGTATAAATCCCAAGGTCTGTTGCATTGCCAAACGGGCTTGAGGCAATTTATGAAATACCTGAAACACATGCGGTAGGCCGCCGCGCCACAACTCAACGGTGACATCAACGCCGCCAATATGAGCGCGTTCAGCAGAGCGCAGGCTTTCATCGCGGAGCATTTCTGTATCGCTGGCCTGATAGAACAGTGGCGGAAACCCTTGATAGTCACCAAACAATGGCGAAAGACAGGGTTCAAGGAATTGCTCGGGATCGGCGTACAGATTGCGTACTGAGGCAATGCTGCTGAAGGTAAACATAAGGTCACTGGCCTGATGGGTGATCAAGCTGCGACTGCTCATGGTGAAGTCGACAAAGGGCGATATCAACACAGCACAAGCAGGCATTGGCTCCCTGCCTTCCCGCAGCCGATGCAGCAACGCCAGCGACAGGTTAGCCCCCGCTGAATCACCCGCCAATACGATGTTATGCGCCATCACACCGCTGTCCAATAACCAACGGTAGGCGGCGTAACAATCATCAATACTGGCTGGCCATCGATGTTCTGGGGCAAGGCGATAATCGACCATCAATGCGCGGGCATTCAGCCCCTGACACCAACTGCGCACCATACGCCCGTGGGTACGCGGGGTGCTGAACAGAAATGCACCGCCATGCAGGTATAGAATCACTCGCTCAGGCTTGGCCTCAGATGGACTGATCCAATGTGCGGCAAAGGCTTGCCCAGTCACCGCGCCATCGCCCTCAGCCTGTTCATCAGGATTGAGCCTGGCGTCCAATGCCTGCTGCTGACGACGCAACTTGGCAATATCCGATTTAAAATTCAACTTGCCCTTAACCGCGGCGCGAAACAACAGATTCAGGCCCAGTAAACTCCAAAATCCGCCAGCGACCTTGAAGGTCTCGACATAGCTTGGCCACTCGACACTCGCCCGATCATTTTGACTCATTGCCCAAGACTCCCTTCAACGGTGACGGCCGCAGGATCAGCACGCGCCTTGGCGGCACTGCCGGATTAGCTTAGCTTGCTTGAGGGTGATGTGGAGCGTCTCTGGAAACAGACGCTGGGTCGTCAAAGGGCTGCACAATGTACGATACAACCCGTGCCGCGTTTACCGCTAGCGCAGTTGGCTGTCTTTACTGGCGCGGCGGTTGTAGCCTGCCCCGCCGGCGTTGGCTTTATCCTGCTCAGCCTGACAGACCACACACAGACGCACGCCCTTGATCGCTTCACGACGCGCTTGCGGAATCGGCGCATCGCATTCTTCGCACCGACTCAGGCTTTCGCCTTGCGGCAACTGACCACGGGCCCGCGCGACAGCATCTTCAATACTGCTGTCGATCTGGTCCTGCACTGCACCATCACTTGCCCAACCGCCCGCCATGAATGACTCCCGAGAGACGTTTCAACGTCTAGGGTATGCGCCAAAACTGAGCATTTGACAAGGACAGACCGTCGCTCAGGTTTACTCTTTAACGTCCATGAATTCTTCAGCCCAGACAATGTACTCTTCTGGCAGGGTGTACTTGAGGGCTAATTCCGAAGCGCTCAACTCGGAAGCAACCGCCCCGCGCTGTTCGCGCAAGGCGTCATAAGTCGCCTTGATCGCCGCAAAATAAGCGCCGTGGCCATTAACAACGATGCGCACACCAAGCTTGGCCAAACGGGCATCATCGCGCAGCTTGGGATTGCCGTAAGTCACCAGCATTAAAGGCACGCTCAGGTGCTCAGCAATTTTTTCAAGGTGCTCGAAATCTTCAATGCCCACGATGCAGATACCATCTGCGCCGGCCCTCTGATAGGCCAGGGTGCGGCTAATAACTTCGTCGACCTCCAGCACGCCTGCGTGGGTCCGCGCAATGATAGACAGGTCAGGATCAACCCGCGCCTCAAGGGCAGCACGAATTTTACCCACCCCTTCTGCAATGCTGATCAGATCAGTGGATTTTCGCCCAAACTGCGCAGGCAGCAAGGTGTCTTCAATCGTCAGCGCGGCGATACCCGCTCGCTCAAGCTCAACCACTGTGCGCATCACGTTAAGCGCGTTGCCATAACCGTGGTCTGCATCGGCAATCACCGGCAAGCGGCTGACACGACCAATACGGGTGGCTTGTTCGACAAACTCGCTAAGGGTAATCAAGGCAAAATCCGGGGCAGCAATCACCTGCAGTGAGGCCACTGAGCCGCCCAGGATACCCACCTCAAACCCCAGATCAGCGGCGATCCGGGCAGACATCGGGTCAAAAACCGAAGCGGTATGAAAGCAGCTATTGGCTTCGAGCAAGGCGCGAAAAGCGCTGCGTAGTTCATGGTGGGAAGCACGTTGCATGATTGGCATAGACTGTATTTTCCAAAAACTAAAAATTGAATCGACGCTCGACTGCCTGTCTCTCGCCCGAGGCGGCGAAAGGGCCGTTGCGGTTTAAGCAATTAGGGATGCGGCATATTTTGCATTGGATCCACATCGGGCAACCAACGTTTCAAAATGACCGAGTAAGTGCCGTCATTACGCATTTGATCAAAGGCCTGTTGCCAGATTGCGACAGTTTCAGGAGCTGTCTGCAACGAAAAGGCAATGTAATAGGCTGACTGCATAAAAGGGACATGACTCTGTACTTCAGCAACCGTCAGGCCACCCGTAGCAAGTTCGTCTTTTAGGGTTACGTCTTGAGTGGCAATGAGCTTAACCCGACCATGCTTCAACATGGTCACCATATTTTTGGCAGTGGCTACGCCGTAAAGGTTGTCAAAGTCCAACTCTTTCAGGGCATCAAAGGTGTACCACTGCTTAGGCACGGCCAAAGGACCACTGGCCTTGGCGTCTGCCAAGCTGTTGATCTGCAAGTTGCGTGATTTCAGCGAATAGAAACGGGTGGTGCCGAGCAAGATCGGGCCCACCCATTGAAACAGTTTTTCGCGCTCCGGGGTACGCACCGTGGAGAAAATGGCGGTATCGGCTACACGCAAGGCTTTATCGTAACCGCGCGCCCAGGGTCTGATCTTTATCTGTGCATCACGACTGCCGGTGCGGCGAATCAACTCGCGAGCAATGTCGACTGACATACCGCTTACTTGCTTGCCTTCAGAAAAGGCAAGCGGCGCGGCCTCCTCAGTGAACAGTTGAATGCTCGCATTGGCACCAGCAGCACACAGACTCAACAGCAGCACTGCGACAATATTACGCGACAAAGACCCCTTCAAACCAAACCCCTCACGCACAAATTTTAACGGTAGCCACTCACTGCAGACTCGGGAACAATAATGAGTAGACGTCCGCACTCGCCGATGTATTACATTCATTGCTATCTATCGGCCGGAACAGAGCATTTGCTTAACAGAATTTCAGCCTACCTGAACAAACTGCCAATCGCTCGCGACACGAATCTGAAGCAGTTTGCGGGCCACAAAAGTGATTGATTGGGCACAATCGTGCGACCCCAAAACCACTGTCACTCAATGCACCAGATATCTGTCTGAACAAAAAACACACATTTGAACCGACAATCGGACTAGCCGAGACGGCTCAAGCAGGCGATGATCGCTACTCAACTTCGCGCTATGACAGATATGATCGACATTACTGAAGCCTCAACGCCTAAACATAAACCCCGCCCGCTAATCGATTTGCTCGTCAGTATCGTCTTACCGTCGCTGGTATTGATGAAGCTCAGCGGCGAAGCCCGGCTTGGTCCGGACGGCGCGCTCATTCTGGCGCTGGCTTTCCCGATCGGCTGGGGCGCGTTCGAACTGATCAAATACCGCAAATTCAATTTCATTGCCCTGCTCGGCTTGGTGAGTGTGATCCTCACCGGCGGCATCGGCTTGCTGCACCTGAATAACCAATGGCTGGCGATCAAGGAAGCAGCGGTACCCGGCGCAATCGGTATTGCCGTGTTGGTATCGACGCGTACCCGCTACCCGCTGATTCGCACCATGCTGTTCAACAAAACCGTGCTCAATGTCGACAAGATTCATGAGCGACTTGAGGAAGGCGGCAACACACAGCTGTTTGAGGCGCGCCTGCTCAGGGCCACCTACCTGCTTAGCGGCACCTTCTTTTTCTCATCGGTGATGAACTACATCCTGGCGCGCTGGATCGTGATCAGTCCTGCGGGAAGCGAAGCCTTCAACGATGAGTTGGGCAGGCTGACACTGTTGAGCTACCCCATGATTGCGATCCCGTCGATGATCATGATGATGGCAATTTTCTATTATTTGTGGCGCACGATTCATGGCCTAACCGGGCTCAAGCTGGAAGAAATCATGCACCAGACTGAGAAAGACAAGCAGTCCTAGGCGAAACCGCCGCTGCGTGCCTGTGCACAGTTAAGCGGCGAGCCCGTCCTGCATGCTAGCCCTCTCGGTCTACCTGAGTTTATTTCTGGCCGCCTTTGGTGCGGCGACCTTACTGCCGCTGCAATCCGAAGCGCTTTTGGTCGGCCTGCTGCTGAGCCAGGATTACTCAGTTGGATTACTGCTCATCGCTGCCAGCATGGGCAATATCCTGGGTTCAGTGATCAACTGGTGGCTCGGCCGCTACATTGAGCACTTTAGCCAGCGGCGCTGGTTTCCAGTGAGTCCACGGCAATTGCAACGGGCACAGCGCTTTTACGCAGGCTATGGCCATTGGAGCCTGCTCCTCAGTTGGACGCCTATTATTGGCGACCCTCTGACCTTGGTGGCGGGCGTCATGCGCGAACCCTTGTGGCGCTTTCTATTGCTGGTGAGCATTGCCAAAACCGCACGCTACGGCATTCTGGCCGCTGTCACCCTGGGGCTCAGTTAGGCTTCAACGCCTTTCATTTGTCGCAAACAGCAACAGATGGGGAGCATTCGCGCGCCAGCTCGCATAGAATGCGCGGCCGTTTTTCAGGAACAGCGCGCAGCATGTCTTTTTCTACTCCAGCCCGCGCCTGCGGCATCGACTTCGGCACCTCCAACTCAACCGTCGGCTGGCAGCGGCCCGGCAGCGAGGCTTTGATCGAACTCGAAGACGGCAAGATCACCCTGCCCTCGGTTATTTTCTTCAACTTTGAAGAGCGCCGTCCGGTCTATGGCCGGCTTGCCCTGCACGAATACCTTGAAGGTTATGAGGGACGCCTGATGCGTTCCTTGAAAAGCCTGCTTGGTTCAAAACTGCTGAAAAGTGAGACCACTGTGCTCGGCAGTGCGCTGCCGTTCAAAGACCTGCTCGGGTTCTTTATTGGCGAGCTTAAAAGTCGCGCAGAAGCGGTTGCGCAACGTCCGTTTGAGGAAGTTGTACTGGGCCGTCCCGTATTCTTCGTTGACGATGACCCAGCCGCCGACCAAGAAGCCCAGAGCACCTTGGTCGCAGTAGCCCATAAGCTCGGCTTCAAAGACGTCTCGTTTCAGTATGAGCCCATTGCTGCGGCATTCGACTACGAAAGCACCATCAGCAAGGAAGAGCTGGTCCTGATCGTCGATATTGGCGGCGGCACCTCAGACTTTTCACTGGTGCGTCTTTCGCCTGAGCGCCGCGCTGTTGCCGAACGTCACCACGACATTCTCGCCACCGGCGGCGTGCACATCGGCGGTACCGACTTCGACAAACAGCTGAGTCTGCAAGGAGTGATGCCACTATTTGGTTATGGCAGCCGCATGAAAAGTGATGCGCTGATGCCGACCAGTTTTCACCTCAACCTGGCGACTTGGCACACCATCAATGCGGTGTATGCACAAAAAACCCAGCTCTCGCTAAAGAATATGCGCTACGACATCGTCGATCCAACCGGCATCGACCGCCTGTTCAAGCTGATTGAACAACGCGCCGGGCACTGGCTGGCCATGCAGGTCGAAGACAGCAAAATCGAGCTGACCGAGCAAAACCTGAGGCCTATCGATTTAAAGCGTGTCGAGCCGGGACTGGTTGCGGAACTGAGCCGCGAGCTATTCGACAGCGCCATCGAACCTCTGCTGGAGCGCATTCGCGCCAGCGTTGGCCAGTTGCTGAATAATGCAGGCGTCGGTGTGGCAGATGTCGATACGGTGTTCTTCACCGGCGGCTCAAGCAGCATCCCAGCGCTACGCCAGAGCGTCGCCGCAATGCTGCCAAACGCTCGCCATGTCGAAGGCAACAACTTCGGCAGCATCGGTAATGGCTTGGCGATTGAAGCGCAGAAGCGATACGGGTGAGGCAATGGAAGGCTTATCCCTCGGCGTAAGCCATCATTGGTCCACTTGGGGTGGTAAGCGTCAGCTCAATGTTCGGCAGATACGGGCACTAACCCAGCGCTTCAAGGTGCCTGCTGATGTATTTTTCAGAGCGCAACAAAGCGACTGAGCAATGCTTTTATTTCGCTGATCAAATGGTGCTGGATCAGCTCAGGCGCTTTTCGAAATACACCCGCTGAAAGCCCTGCTCAGTGCGCCGGTCCACCTCCAGATAACCCAGCTTTGGATAGATCATCAGGTTGTCGCTCATCAGCTCATTGGTATAGAGCAGCACGCTCGCAAGACCCCGTTGGCGTCCAGCCTGCTCGCAAAAGCTGATCAGGGCCTTGCCCACGCCACGCCCGGCGGCACTGGGCAACACAGCTACATTTTCCAACAGCAGCTGTCCGTCTTGGCCGTAGAACACGATAAAGCCCTGAAACTTGGCTTGCTCATCTGTAGCCAGATAAACAATCCCAGCCGCAATCTGCGCGGCATAATCAGCACGCATGGGCGCGGGCTTACGACCAATCACCGAAACGTAGCCGGCATAGGCTTGCTCGGCGCAGTCCTTGATACAGGGTTCATCACTGGCGATGGCGAGCCGAATCATGGCGATCTCTTTAACTGTTGAGCCCTTGATACTGTTCGAGGTTAAGCGGCGTCGCAACCCGGAACGTAAAAAAGCCAGCTGGGCATCCCCGAGCTGGCTTTTTCAATTGCCTGCGAATCGACTTAATTAACGCGGAACAGCAGGCGCCTTAACAGGCTTTTTGCCTTTGCCCTTTTTCGCGTTTGCGCGCTCTCTGGCTGCTTCCTGGTTCTTGGCGAAGGCAGCGGCTTTGGCTTGCTCGCGCTTGTCCCACGGTTTGCTGCCGTCGCTGGCGCGTGGCGGCAGGCCGGTGTGCTGGGTGAGCATCGGCTTGCCGACCTTCTTGCTACCGGCTGGCGTCGAGTTCTTGCGGCGGGCGCTTTGATAGCCGTCTGTCTCGGGCTGGAAGGATGGAATCAATTGATTCTTTCCGTTGCCGATCAAATCACCGCGGCCCATACGCTCAAGCGCTTCACGCAGCATTGGCCAGCCACGCGGGTCGTGATAGCGCAGGAAAGCCTTGTGCAAACGGCGTTGCGCTTCGCTCTTAACGATGGTCACGCCATCGCTCTTGTAGGTGACTTTGCGCAGCGGGTTTTTACCGGAGTGATACATGGCCGTTGCCGTCGCCATTGGCGATGGATAGAAAGCCTGCACCTGATCCGCCCGGAAGCCGTTGGATTTGAGCCAGAGCGCCAGATTCATCATGTCTTCATCGGTGGTGCCCGGGTGGGCGGCGATGAAGTAAGGAATCAGGTATTGCTCCTTGCCCGCCTCTTTCGAATACTTCTCGAACATGCGCTTGAATTTGTCGTAGCTGCCGATGCCCGGCTTCATCATCTGATTCAGCGGGCCTTCTTCGGTATGCTCCGGAGCGATCTTCAGGTAACCACCGACGTGGTGGGTGACCAACTCCTTGACGTACTCAGGCGACTCAACCGCAAGGTCGTAGCGCAGGCCGGAGGCGATCAGAATCTTCTTCACTCCAGGCAGCGCACGCGCCGAACGGTAGAGCTGAATCAACGATGAGTGATCGGTATTCAGATTCTCGCAGATGCCCGGGAACACGCATGACGGCTTGCGGCATGCAGCCTCGATCTCCGGGCTCTTGCAGGCAATGCGGTACATGTTGGCGGTTGGTCCGCCGAGGTCGGAAATAACCCCGGTGAAGCCAGGTACCTTGTCACGGATCTCTTCGATCTCGCGAATAATCGATTCCTCGGAACGGTTCTGGATGATCCGGCCTTCGTGCTCGGTGATCGAACAGAAGGTACAGCCGCCAAAACAGCCACGCATGATGTTCACCGAGAAGCGAATCATGTCGTAAGCCGGAATTTTTTCCTTACCGTACGCCGGATGCGGAACACGTGCGTAGGGCATGCCAAACACGTAATCCATCTCTTCGGTGGTCATCGGAATCGGCGGTGGATTGAACCAGACATCCACTTCACCATGACGCTGGACCAGCGCGCGGGCATTACCCGGGTTGGTCTCCAAATGCAGCACGCGGTTGGCGTGAGCGTAGAGCACGCCGTCACCGCGCACCTTCTCAAACGAAGGCAGGCGAATAACCGTTTTGTCACGCTCAAGACGCGGGTGCGGCAACAACTGCACGACCTTGGCTTCGTTGGGGTCTTCAACCGGGCCTTTTTCCTGCTCGATGGCGCAGGCCTGAGTATCCTGAGTGTTCACGTACGGGTTGATGATCTTGTCGATCTTGCCGGGACGGTCGATACGCGTGGAATCGATCTCCATCCAGCCTTCTGGCGTGTCACGGCGAATAAAGGCGGTGCCACGAATGTCATTGATGTCTTCGATCTTCTGGCCGTAGGACAGACGCTGGGCGATCTCGACCACTGCACGCTCGGCGTTGCCGTACAGCAAAATATCGGCGCAGGCATCGATCAGGATCGAGTGACGGACTTTGTCCTGCCAGTAATCGTAATGGGCAATACGGCGCAGAGAGGCCTCAATACCACCGAGGACAATCGGCACGTTCTTGTAGGCTTCCTTGCAGCGCTGGCTATAGACCAGGCTGGCGCGATCCGGACGACTGCCGGCCTGCCCACCCGGGGTGTAGGCGTCATCCGAACGAATCTTTTTATCCGCGGTGTAGCGGTTGATCATCGAGTCCATGTTGCCCGCTGCAACGCCGAAGAACAGATTCGGCTCGCCCAGCTTCATGAAGTCATCTTTGGACTGCCAATTAGGCTGCGCGATGATCCCGACACGGAAGCCTTGGGCTTCGAGCAGACGGCCAATAATCGCCATGCCAAACGATGGGTGATCAACATACGCATCACCGGTGACGATGATGATGTCGCACGAATCCCAGCCAAGCTGATCCATCTCCTCCCTGCTCATCGGCAGGAAAGGTGCTGGTCCGAAACACTCGGCCCAGTATTTTGGATAATCGAATAATGGCTTGACTGCTTGCATGACGGTAACCGTAGGGTTCATGGAATTTCACGGGCGCGGATAATAGCATATTTTTTAACCAAACCCGACGACTACACTCAGGCTTTAGCGTTATAAAAAACCGCTAAACGCACGGCACGGCCGCCCGAGCACGGCCATTGTGCAACAAAGCGTAGCCAGTGCTGTGCAACTTGCTTGAGAAACCCGACGAGGCTGCAGCCTAACTTTCGTAAGCTCCCCGTTTGAAATATCGATCCAACGGAAAAACACGCCACTATCAGTAACAACCAGCCGTTTAAACCGTCTTGTTATAAGGGTTTCTCATGGCGCTCACCAACTGACCAACGGTTAGACAGAACTTTAGACCGTTACCCAGCCAACTCCGGAAACCAGACACTAGCAAACGGCTAACCCAAAATGCGTGTTTGCCGGACTCACCCGACCCAACCTGCCTCTACTCCCATGGCCCATACAGCAGATGATTCCGTGTTCATGACATTGACCCATTTAGTCGTATGGGCCTCTCCGTGTTACTTGCATCTGGAGCCCTACTCTTGACCTTTGCCTTCTCGATCAGCGGGGTAATAGTCGCCAAGCGTTTTCCAAGGTTCCTGAGCAGGGTCATTGGGGGCAGCAGCTTAAACAACGGCTGCATCAGCATGCCGAACATGCGCCAACTTTATGTAGATCAGGTGCGCGCACGCGCAATGTTTGAAGACAACATAAAACCCGAAGCGCTTAGGCATTGGCCAAGTCCACTGCCCGAAGCAATTAGCCAAGCATTACAGGCAACCCCGTGAACAAAAACACAAAAATCCACACCCGCCTTGCCACGGCCAAAGACAACACCGCTCTACTGGCCCTGCTTAAACGTGTTCACCAAATAGGCAGTATTACCCTCACATTTGAGCGAGAGCCGAACTTCTTCGCGGGTGCTTTAGTTAGCTGCGAACACGAACATGTACTGGTAGCGGAAGACCTGAATAACCCTGGTGTCCTGATTGCCATGGTGGATATTGGTCAGCGTCGGCAGTACATCAATGGCAAAGTTGAATTGGTCAGGTACCTGCATGACTTGCGTGTGGCCCCCGAAGCTCGTGGAGGCAACGCGCTAAAGACGCTGTTTCTGGCCATTGCTGCGCACATAGGTACGGAAGAAGGCTGGATGGAAGCGGTAATCCTGGAAGAAAACCTGATTCCATTAGGCATTATCGACCGTGGCCGACCATGGTTGCCTAATTTCTACCGTGGCGGACGGGTGGTCACCAGTGTGCTACCCGCCCAACAGCGCAACGTTGGGCCCGACAGCGGTTTGACAATCCGCCCGGCCACCATCAAGGATGCACCTCTATTGCAACACCTTTGGGACAAGGCCAGCCACCGCCAAGGATTCCCACGCTATGACGTCAACGACCTGTTAGCCGGCAGAGCCTATTATCAATGCCTCAAGATCAATCACTACCTCATCGCCTTCAGCAATGGCAGAGCGATTGGCAGCGTAGGCATATGGAATCAAAAACCTTTCAAGCAGACTCGCGTAACCCGATACACGCCCTGGGTAGCGGCCCTGCGCCGACCCTACAATCTGTACAGCAGAATATTTGGCGGCCTGCGCCTGCCTTCCCCAGGCCACTGTTTCAACTACTTGATCCTCCACAGCCTGGCAATTGACCACGACAATCCCGAAGTCTTCAAGGCGCTGCTCGATTACGTGCTTGAGCATCATCTGCAACCTACTCAAAGTCTGCTCTGTGGCTTCTTTGACGACCACCCCCTGGAGTCAGTGCTGCAGGGTTTTCGACGCAAAACGGTATTTAGCCGCCACTTTTTTATCAGTTATCAGCAAGACCCGGGGCAATCGCAGCACCCCAGCCCCCGCCATATCGAAGTCGCCCGCCTCTGAACCCTGAATCGCGCCCCCACGCGACTCAGGTGGGAACGCCATCCTCAAATTAGGCTTATCACCACGCTCCGGGGCGCGCCTCTGATCGTCCATGTGCTCGCGATGTATGCGCGCAGGCTTATGGCCATTGAGCGAAAGACTATTCGTTGGGGCGATAGCGCCGTGGCACGCGAGAGGTGACCTTGGTCAAGAGTTCATAGCCAATGGTCCCAGCCGCTTGCGCCACTTCATCCACAGGCAATTGATTACCCCAAAGCTCCACTGAGTCGCCAACGCCGGCACCAGCTGAATCAGTCAAATCGACGGTTAGCATGTCCATGGAAACTCGACCAATCAGCGGCACACGCTGGCCATTAATCACAACCGGAGTACCTACCGGGGCATGGCGTGGGTAACCGTCGGCATAGCCACAGCTGACAGTGCCGATCACCGAATCTCGCGACGCCACCCAACTGGCGCCGTAACCAACTGACTCACCCGCTGCGACATGACGCAGGGCAATCAGCTGCGCAGTCAGCGTCATCACCGGTTTGAGCCCCAGTTCCGCGGCGCTTAAATCAGCAAAAGGCGTTGCGCCGTAAAGCATGATGCCAGGCCGCAGCCAATCCATATGCGCCGCAGGTATCATCAAAATGGCGGCAGAATTGGCCAGGGAACGCTGATCAAAATCCAGATCAAGCACATCCAGAAAGCATTCGAGTTGCTGTTCAGTCAGCTCATGGCCGCGCTCGTCTGCGCAGGCAAAGTGACTGATCAGATTCAACTCATTGCAGCATTGATTGCCGGCCAGTGCCGCATAGGCAGCGCGCAGCCCAAGGCTATCAAAGCCCAGGCGATGCATGCCGGTATCGAGCTTCAGCCATATGTTCAGTGGCGAACCTGCGGGAGCGCTCAGCACCGCCTGCAGTTGCCGATGGTCTTGCACGGCGATGTCCAAACGCAGTTGCTGCGCCTTTTGCACCTCGCCTGCTTCAAAACAGCCTTCGAGCAGCAGAATCCTTGCCTGCCCCTGCACCGCGCGCACTTGGGCGGCTTCTTCTAAGCTGGCGACAGCAAAGCCATCGGCAATCCCGCTCAACGCGCCCACCACCTCCTGCACCCCATGCCCATACGCATTGGCTTTAACCACCGCAAACGCCTCTCGCCCCGGCGCACAGCGCTTGGCAACGGCATAGTTATGGCAAACGGCAGACAAATCGATGGTGGCAACAAGCGGGCGCATAAACACGGCATCCAAAAAGCAAAACAGGCGGCCAGTTTAACGTCTGGGCGTCTGTTTTTATTGCTCTTAGAAAGGTTTTGAGCGGTTAATCTTCGTCGAACTGATAGCTGCCCGGCGCCAAGTTCTCAAAGCGCGAGTACTTACCGAGGAACGCCAGGCGCGTGGTGCCAATTGGACCGTTACGCTGCTTACCGATGATGATTTCGGCGACGCCTTTGTATTCGGTCTCCGGGTGATAAACCTCATCCCGATACACGAACATAATGATATCGGCGTCCTGCTCAATCGCACCCGATTCCCGCAAGTCGGAGTTGATTGGCCGTTTGTTCGGCCGTTGTTCAAGACCCCGGTTAAGCTGCGAAAGCGCAACCACTGGGCAGTTGAATTCTTTGGCCAGCGCTTTAAGTGAGCGCGAGATCTCGGAGATTTCGTTGACTCGGCTCTCGCTGCTTGAGCCCGGAATCTGCATAAGCTGCAGGTAGTCGACCATGATCATGCCGATCTCACCATGCTCACGGGCCAGACGGCGCGTGCGAGCGCGCATTTCGGAGGGTGAAATACCGGCGGTATCGTCGATAAACAACTTGCGGTCGTTAAGCAGGTTCACCGCCGAGGTCAGGCGCGGCCAATCATCGTCATCCAAGCGGCCGGCACGCACCTTGGTCTGATCGATACGGCCAAGGGAGGCGAGCATACGCATGACGATGGAGTCCGCTGGCATTTCCAGCGAGTACACCACAATCGCCTTGTCGCTGCGCAGCACCGCGTTCTCAACCAAATTCATGGCGAAGGTGGTTTTACCCATCGACGGACGTCCGGCCACGATCACCAGGTCAGCGGGTTGCAAGCCGCTGGTTTGTGCGTCCAGATCATTAAAGCCAGTGGACAGGCCGGTGATCGCATCGCCGCTATTGAACAGGGTGTCGATGCGGTCGATGGCCTTGACCAGAATATCGTTGATCGCCAAAGGCCCGCCGGTTTTCGGTCGTGCTTCGGCAATTTGAAAGATCAGGCGCTCGGCCTCATCGAGAATCTCTTCACCGGTACGCCCTTCAGGGGCGTAGGCGCTGTCCGCGATTTCACTGCTGATGCCGATCAACTGGCGCAAGGTGGCGCGTTCACGAATGATTTGCGCGTAGGCCTTGATGTTAGCGACGGATGGCGTGTTCTTGGCCAGTTCGCCGAGATAGGCCAAGCCGCCGGCTGCCGACAGCTGGCCTTCTTTGTCCAACTGTTCGGACAGGGTCACCACGTCAAACGGGTGGTTACGCTCAGCTAATTTGAAAATGGCGCGAAAAATCAGGCGGTGATCGTGACGATAAAAATCGCCATCGGAGACCTGGTCCAGCACGCGTTCCCAGGCATTATTGTCGAGCATCAAGCCGCCGAGCACCGCTTGCTCCGCCTCAATCGAGTGCGGCGGCACTTTCAGGGCCGAAGTTTGCAAGTCGTATTGTTCAGGAATGCTGATGTCGTTCATAAGCTCTGAGAATAATTCTGTGGGTGCATAAAAACAAAAGGCACGACATCGCTTGCGCAATGCCGTGCCTGATTGTCAGCAGACCCGCACCGAAGTGCAAGGCCTACTATGTCGCATACTGCTTAAGCAGCTACAACAACAACCTTAACGGTTGCTTCAACGTCGCTGTGCAGGTGCACGGCTACGTCGTATTCGCCAACTTGACGAATAGTGCCGTTCGGCAGACGCACTTCAGCTTTAGCCACTTCAACGCCAGAGGCGGTCAGAGCATCAGCGATGTCGTGAGTACCGATCGAACCGAACAGTTTGCCCTCATCGCCCGCAGTAGCGGTGATGGTGACTTCCAGTTCAGCCAGCTGAGCAGCGCGAGATTCAGCAGAAGCTTTCTTCTCGGCAGCGATTTTTTCCAGCTCGGCACGGCGCTCTTCAAAAGCAGCAACGTTTGCAGCAGTAGCTGCAGTGGCCTTGCCTTTCGGCAGCAGGAAGTTACGGCCGTAACCGGACTTAACGTTCACTTTATCGCCCAGGTTGCCCAGGTTGGCGATTTTTTCCAGCAGGATCAGTTCCATTTGGTAATAACCTCTTAACTTTTAACCTTCACCGTTCGCGGAGTCAGAGCCTTTTTTACGCTCATGACGCCCACGAAAATCAAACAGACTGTCGACAATGGCGATTACCACCAGTAACGGATAAGTCAGCTGCATAAACAGCAACAGCGTGATGTACATCCCCACAAGCCAAAACTTGGACATCCGCCCTTGCGCCACCAACCCATGAATCAGGGCGATGCCTGCAAATGCCAACGGTACGCTGCACAACGGTGTCAGCATGGCCATTTGTGGACCGAGATTCGGCCCTAACAGCATGCCCACCAGCAGCAACATCGCTAACGGCGGCGGCAGTCTCAAGGTGCGAAATTCGCGCCCGAAACCGCCCGGGTTATACAACAACGCCTGCCAGTAACGCCCAAGCATCAGGCTCAACAGGCTGACAATCTGCAACAAAGCTGCCAGCAATCCGGTCAAAACCGGTGCAATCAGGCTGTCCAGACGCGCTCGCTCATCTACCGACATTTGCTGGTAGACCCCATCAAGCATTTGCGGCATGAGCTTATTCAACTCACCCGCCATGGCATCGATAGGCTCGCGGAACACCGCACCCAAAACCAACCCATACACCAGGCCTAATGCCACGCTGCAAAGCAGCACACGATTCCAAGACATGCTGGAGCGCAACAACAACCCCATTCCCAGCGCGCCCAGCAACACCATCAAGGTGCGCGGTTCGCCGAAATACCACCAGCCAAGAGCCGGTAGCAATGCCCATGCGAGGATGCCCAAGGCATCACTCAAACCGCGCCGCAGGAGTACAAGACACCCTGCAGCAGCACTCAACCAGAACAACAGCGGCAATGCTGCCGATCCAACCACTACGAGAGTGGCCTGCACACGGCCGCGCATAATAAATTCAGCTAAGGCGCGCATGCGTTAATCCCTTACTACTTGTCGAACATCCGGTTTTAGCGGCCGTGGCTGTCGGTGTAAGGCAGCAGGGCCAGGAAGCGAGCGCGCTTGATAGCGGTAGCCAGCTGACGCTGATAACGAGCCTTAGTACCGGTGATACGGCTAGGAACGATTTTGCCGGTTTCCGAGATGTAAGCTTTCAGCGTGTTGAGATCTTTGAAATCGATCTCTTTCACGTCTTCAGCGGTGAAACGGCAGAATTTACGACGACGGAAGAAACGTGCCATTTGATAGGCTCCTCAATAGATCCGTGGATTACTCGTCAGCGTTGTCGCTGTCGTTGTTGTCGCTGTCATCGCTGTTCGAGTCATCAGACTCAGCGCTGTCAGGACGGTCACGACGCTCACGGCGCTCACTGCGGTTTTCTTCGGCCTTGAGCATCTCCGACTGTTCAACGACTGCTTCTTCGCGACGGATGACCATGTTACGGATCACAGCGTCGTTGTAACGGAAGTTGTCTTCCAGCTCAGCCAGGGCTTTGCCAGTGCACTCAACGTTCAGCATCACGTAGTGAGCCTTGTGAACGTTGTTGATAGCGTACGCCAACTGGCGACGGCCCCAATCTTCCAGACGGTGGATTTTGCCGCCGTCTTCTTCGATCAGCTTGGTGTAACGCTCAACCATGCCGCCGACTTGCTCGCTCTGGTCCGGGTGAACCAGAAAGATGATTTCGTAATGACGCATAAATGCTCCTTACGGGTTGTAGCCTGCCGCTTAATGCAGTCAGGCAAGGAGTGAATTTCACTTGTTTAGTCTTGCTGAACGGAGGGCACAAAAGCGCCTGCCGTCACGGCAAGGGGCGACATTCTAGAGAAGGCCCCGACGACAAGCAAGGTAAACTGGTGATTATTTGAACAATCGCGCGACAACAGGGCGGCTCGCCGAAAATGCCCGGCAACCCGCCCCATCGAGGGGTTCAGCTATTGCGCGTTGCGGTTCGCAACACGCAAACAGCCTTACTTCTTGACGTTGCGCCGCTGGCGCATCGCTTCGAACAAACAAACGCCGGTGGCAACCGAGACGTTAAGACTGCTAACGCTGCCGGCCATTGGCAACTTGACCAGGTAATCACAGTGCTCGCGAGTGAGGCGGCGCATACCGCGACCTTCCGCACCCATGATCAGGATGGTAGGCCCGGTCAGGTCCTGATCGTAAATCTCGGTCTCGGCCTCACCCGCCGTGCCGACGACCCACAGGCCGCGCTGCTGAAGTTTTTCCAGACTGCGCGCCAGGTTGGTCACTGCCACCAACGGAATCACTTCAGCCGCACCACAGGCCACCTTACGCACGGTTGCATTGAGCGTGGCTGACTTGTCTTTCGGAATCAGTACCGCCAGCGCACCCGCCGCATCGGCAGTGCGCAAGCAGGCGCCGAGGTTGTGCGGATCAGTTACCCCATCGAGCACCAGAATCAAAGGGGCACCTTCGGTACGGTCGAGCAGCTCATCGAGCATGGCCTCGCCCCACACCTGACTCGGACTGACATCAGCCACTACGCCTTGGTGCACGCCTTCGACCCAGACATCCATCTCGCGGCGTTCGCACTGCCCCACCGGCACACGTGACTCGCCCGCCAGGGCAATCAGGGTTTGCACACGCGGGTCATTACGACCTTCAGCCAACCAAACCTGCTTGACGCGCTTCGGGTGATGCCGCAGCAATGCTTCTACGGCATGCAGGCCGTAGATTTTTTCCAACTGACTCATGGTTTCGCCTTACGTTTACGCGGTGCACTGCTGGTCGCGGCGCCAGACTTTGGCGGGCCTTTACGGTGTTTGGACGGCGCCGCTGGCTTGCCCTCGGCTTTGGCCCCTGACTTCGACGCCCCAGCTTTTGGCTTGGTCTTCGAGCCGGCGAGCAAAGCGCGTTTAACGTCACGGCTTTTCTGCACGTCAGCGTTAGGTGCAGCCTTGGCGGACGGCTTGCTTTCGCGCTCGCCCTTACCGGCACGCTCGGTTTTGTTGCTGCGCTCACCTTTGCCGGAACGATCATTACGCCCACGCGCCGTGTCGCCGCGCTTACGCCCAATCGGTGCATCGGTGACGCTTTGCGCCATTTCGAAGTCGATTTTGCGCTCGTCGAGATCGACCCGCATCACCTTCACTTCAACGCTGTCACCCAGACGGAAATTGCGCCCAGTGCGTTCACCGGCCAAACGATGGTGAACCGGATCGAAGTGGTAATAGTCCGCCGGCAGCGCGGTGACATGCACCAAGCCTTCAACGTAAATATCTTTCAGCTCAACGAACAGACCAAAGCCGGTCACCGCAGTAATCACGCCCGGGAAGGTCTCGCCCACGCGGTCTTTCATAAACTCGCACTTGAGCCAGTTGACCACATCACGGGTGGCTTCGTCGGCGCGGCGCTCAGACATCGAACACTGCTCGCCCAGTTCTTCAAGCATTGCTTCGTCGTACGGATAAATCCGCGCTTTCGGCATGCTTGTTGCGCCTGCACGCTGCACGTGTGGCGTATCGAGCTTGGAGCGAATCACACTGCGAATCGCCCGGTGGATCAACAGATCCGGGTAGCGACGAATCGGCGAGGTGAAGTGGGCGTAAGCATCATAATTGAGGCCAAAGTGGCCATGGTTATCGGCGCTATACACCGCCTGACTCAAGGAGCGCAGCATCACGGTCTGAATCAGGTGGTAATCCGGACGATCCTTGATGGTTTCAAGCAGGGCTTGATAGTCCTTCGGCGACGGACCATCTTTGGCCTTGCCACGGTGCAGGCTTAAGCCCAACTCACCGAGGAATGCCTTGAGTTTTTCCAAGCGCTCAGGCGGCGGACCATCGTGCACGCGGTACAGCGCCGGAATTTCATGCTTTTGCATAAAGGCGGCTGTGGCGACGTTGGCGGCCAGCATGCACTCTTCAATCAACTTGTGCGCATCATTGCGTTGAGTTGGGCGAATTTCGGCAATCTTGCGCCCAGCCCCGAAGATAATTCGAGTTTCCTGGGTTTCGAAATCAATCGCGCCGCGCTCATGCCGCGCTTCAAGCAACACGTGATACAGCGAATACAACTGTTTGAGATGGGGCAACACTTCCTTGTATTCACTACAAAGTGCTTTGCCGTCTGCGGTCTTCGGCTGCTCAAGCATGGTGCTGACTTTGTTGTAGGTCAGGCGCGCATGGGAATGAATAACCGCTTCGTAGAACTGGTAATCGGTCATCTTGCCGGTTTTCGAGATGGTCATCTCGCACACCATAGCCAGACGGTCAACATGCGGGTTCAGTGAGCACAGGCCGTTGGACAACTCTTCCGGCAGCATCGGAATTACGCGCTCCGGGAAATACACCGAGTTGCCGCGCACTTGCGCTTCATCATCAAGCGCCGAACCGACTTTGACGTAGTGGGAAACGTCAGCAATGGCTACGTAAAGCTTCCAGCCACCGCCGAACAGACGCCAGTTACCGCCGCCTTTTTCGCAATACACCGCGTCATCGAAGTCGCGCGCATCTTCGCCGTCGATGGTGACAAACGGCAGGTGACGTAAATCAACCCGCTTTTCCTTGTCTTTCTCTTCGACTTCCGGCTTGAGCTTGCTGGCTTCTTTAACCACCGCATCTGGCCAGACATGGGGAATATCGTAGCTGCGCAGGGCAACATCGATTTCCATGCCCGGCGCCATGTAGTTACCCACCACCTCCACCACATCGCCTTGCGGCTGGAAGCGCTGCGTTGGCCAGTGGGTGATTTTCACCTCTACAAACTGGCCCTGTTTGGCGCCCGCATTGCGACCCTGAGTGACCAGCACTTCCTGCTGGATTTTCGGGTTATCCGGAATCACAAAGCCGATACCGCTTTCTTCGTAATAACGGCCAACAATGGATTCATGGCCACGGGAGATCACTTCAACCACGGCACCTTCACGGCGGCCACGGCGATCGAGACCGGCGACCCGTGCCAAAGCGCGGTCGCCATCAAAGACCAGACGCATTTGCGCAGGGCTGAGAAACAGGTCATCGCTGCCATCATCCGGGATCAGAAAGCCGAAACCGTCGCGGTGACCGCTAATGCGACCCAGGACCAGATCGAGCTTATCGACCGGCGCATAGGTGCCACGCCGCGTGTAAATAAGCTGACCGTCGCGCTCCATGGCACGCAGTCGGCGGCGCAGCGCTTCTATCTGCTCATCTGTGGTTAACCCGAACTCTTCCAGCAGCTGTTCGCGATTTGCCGGGGAGCCACGCTCATCGAGATGCTGGAGAATAAGCTCGCGACTAGGAATGGGGTTTTCATATTTTTCCGCTTCACGAGCGGCCTCGGGATCGAGGGATTGCCAATCGGCCATTAGAGAGGATTCACCTTTTCTATATAAATTCGGTTTGCCATGCGCCTATTGAAGCGCGAAACAGGTGTCCGGGTCAGCCCGAACCGCATAATAAAATTTTTTAACGACGGGGGTTTACAAGTAAAATACCGATCCGTATTATGCGCGCCACAACGACGGCAAACGTTGTTGTAGTTGATCGTAAAAGAGCAATCTTTGCAATCAATGCCCAGGTGGTGAAATTGGTAGACACGCCAGCTTCAGGTGCTGGTGACCTTACGGTCGTGGAAGTTCGAGTCTTCTCCTGGGCACCAAATTCGAAAAAACCGAGCCAACGGCTCGGTTTTTTTATGCCTGCCATTTAGCTTAGCAGGCAATTTACAGAAGCCGCCAAACATCCTTGGCGGCCTTGTATTTAGCGGCTTTCAGACCCGAAACTGACCGAGACTGGCTCTGAGCTGGGTGGCCAGGCCATCTAACACGCGACCACTATTAGCCGTTGCCGCGACCGCCTCAGCAGCATATTGCGCCTCCGAGTGAATCACCTCAACCCGCCCACGCACCGCATCGGCATCTTGCGCCTGATGCACGGCTGCACTGGCCGCCGCATTGATTGCACCATGCACCTCTTCCACGGCTATTTGCACTGAACTCTGCACGCGCTCACTCTCATTTAGCGCGGCCAAACCTTGCGCCGCCTGTCGGCTGGCTTGACCAATCGCGGTTACCGCCTCGCGCGCGCCCTGCTGCAACGCACCGATATGCGCTTGAATATCACCGGTCGACTGCTGGGTTTTACTGGCCAAGGCGCGAACTTCATCCGCTACCACTGCGAAACCGCGACCACTTTCACCCGCACGCGCCGCTTCAATTGCCGCGTTCAAGGCCAGCAAATTGGTTTGCTCGGCAATGCCGTGAATCACCGTCAGCACCACCTCGATTTGTTCGCTCTGCCGCGCCAGACGCTGAATCACTGCGGCACCCGTGTCCACACTGCTGACTAATTCGGCAATCGAGCCACCCACGCGCTTGGCGATTGCTGCGTTATCCTGAGTTGCCTGGCGAATCGAACCGACACGCTGCAAGGCTTCTTGCATCGAATGGCTTTCCGCCTGAGCGGCCTCGACCATCTGCGCCAGCGCCTGCAGGCTTCCGGCGACCTCATCACGCTGACGGGCCGCAGACACCTCGGCTGTAGCACTGCGCGCCGCCAAACCTTGAATCTCGACACCGGTACGCACCGCAATATCACCAGCCTCTCGCACGATCGGCTGCAACTTGCCGACAAAGCGATTGACCACGGCCGCCATGTCGCCGATTTCGTCCTGACTGCTGACCTGCACCCGCCGAGTCAGATCACCCTCGCCTGCCGCCCAATCATCCATGACCGCAATTAGCGCGTGCAGCTTGCTCACCACCCGGCGACCCAGCACTAGCGCCAGCACCAGCAAAATCGCCAGGCCGACCAAGGCCAAACCAATGCTGATATTCCAGCGCAGGCTCTGCGCCGCAGACTCAATGGCATCGCGACTGTTGTCAGTCATGGCCTGCGCCGTTTGCTGAGCACCTTTCAGCCGTGCCGCCAATGCACCGGCACTGTCATTGGCCGCTGCACTCAAACCGTCCGAAACCAACTGCCCGCTGCTGGCAATCAGGGCAGTGAAGCGCTGATCAAACTGCGCGACCACATTGTCGACATCCACAGTCGAGATACCGAGAATGACCTTGCCTATCTCAGAACCCATTGGATTGATCGATGACTCAGCGATGTAGACCCCAGGATCATTGGCCGCCGCATTGAGCAACTTATCCAGCGAACCACGGCCCTGCCCTTTGCCGATCAGGGCTTTAACGCGCTCATCGGTACGATTGACGTGACGGGTCAACCGCTCACCGCTGGCATCGACATAGACGGCAAAGAGCACATTCGGATTACGATGGGCCATGCGCACCAATTCGGTCAGCGCCGGCACATCGTTATCCCAGATGGCTTTGGGCGCAACTGCAGCCAGCAGTTGCGCAAGATCATTTGCCGACTGCTTGAGATTGCTTTCAAGCACGCCGCGCAACTGTACCTGCTCCGCACTCAAGCGCTCCTTCAGCCCGGCATTCAAGCTTGCCTGCGTTCTGCTGGAAAGCCCCTCAAGGCCACCGCGCACCTCGGAACTGGCCGCATCAAGATCAGCCGATAAGCGCTGCGTATCGCTATTCAATCGGGCAGACAAATCCTCGACCAGGGTGTTGACTGTTGCGCGCGTCAGCACAACCGCCACCAACACTTGCACCAATAACGCCAAGCCCAAGGCAATAAAAACCGGGCGCAGCAAACGACTGCGTAACAACGAAGCAATGGCGAACACGGGACGACTCCTCAACAACCGTACTTCTATAACGGCGACTTCAGGGATTTATTGAGGCCCAGCAAGCTTTATGCCCAAAGATTTTTCTGCAACCGAAAAACAGCCATGCGACAGCGTTGATTTGGCCAGTGCAGAATGCAAAAAGGGCCGCACGAGGCGACCCTTTTCAACCCATCGCGATAATTACGCGAATGGATGACGCAGCACGATAGTCTCGTTGCGGTCAGGACCGGTCGAGATGATATCGATAGGAGCGCCGACCAGCTCTTCAACCCGCTTGATGTAGTTGCGAGCATTAGCTGGCAGCTCTTCAAGGGTCTTGGCGCCCAAGGTCGACTCGCTCCAGCCCGGTACTTCTTCGTACACTGGCTGCAGGCCGATGTAGCTGTCAGCATCAGTCGGCGCATCAACCAGAACGTCGCCGTTCTGATCTTTGTAACCAACACAGATGTTGATGGTTTCCAGGCCGTCGAGCACGTCCAGCTTGGTCAGGCACAGGCCCGAGATGCTGTTGATTTCGATAGCGCGACGCAGGATAACCGCGTCAAACCAGCCACAGCGACGGGCACGACCCGTGGTTGCACCAAATTCGTGGCCACGCTTGGCAAGGAACGCGCCGGTCTCGTCAAACAGCTCCGTCGGAAATGGTCCAGAACCCACACGTGTGGTGTAAGCCTTGGTGATGCCGAGGATGTAGTCGAGGTACATCGGACCAAAACCCGAACCGGTAGCGATGCCACCTGCCGTGGTGTTGGAGCTGGTCACGTACGGATACGTCCCGTGGTCGATGTCCAGCAGCGAACCCTGCGCGCCTTCAAACATGATGTCTTTGCCGTCACGACGCATGTCATGCAGGATCGCAGTAACGTCAGCCATCATTGGCTTGAGCAGTTCTGCGTACTCCATGCACTCATCCAGGGTTTTCTGGAAGTCGATTGCCGGCTCTTTGTAGAAGTTCTGCAGCACAAAGTTGTGGTAGTCGAGCAACTCACCAAGCTTGGCAGCAAAGCGCTCACGGTGGAACAAATCACCGATACGCAGGCCACGACGTGCGACCTTATCTTCGTAAGCCGGGCCGATACCGCGACCTGTGGTACCGATCTTGGCATCACCACGGGCTTTTTCGCGGGCCTGATCCAGCGCCACGTGATACGACAGGATCAGCGGACAAGAAGGACTGATAAGCAGGCGCTCACGCACCGGCACGCCTTTCTCTTCGAGCTTGATGATTTCACGCATCAGCGCATCCGGGGCAACCACCACGCCGTTGCCGATCAAGCACTGCACGCCGTCGCGTAGAACGCCTGACGGGATGAGGTGCAGAACGGTTTTCTCGCCGTTGATTACCAGCGTATGGCCAGCGTTATGACCACCCTGATAACGAACTACGGCAGCAGCCTGTTCGGTCAGCAGGTCGACGATCTTACCCTTGCCCTCATCGCCCCACTGGGTGCCCAGGACTACGACATTCTTACCCATAACACTTGTCCTCATTCGCGCAAGCTAGATGTCGGCGATAACCGACGGAAACATATCAGGACGCCAGGGGCGTCACTTGCCAACGACCATCGCGCAACTGCAACTGACGGTCACAGCCAGCCTCATGCGCAGCAGCCAAAGTCTGCTCTGGCAGAGCCTGTACAACCCGCGCACCTTCGCCGCGCAGCTTTTGTACCGCTTGCCACAGGTAAACATCGTGGTGATCAGGCGCCCAAATGCCCGCTGGCGCTTCTGCCAACTGCATGTTGCCCAAACTCACCAAGGTCTTTAAATCTGTCGAGAAACCGGTTGCCGGGCGCGCGCGACCAAAGTCTGCGCCGATATCGTCATAACGACCACCCTGAGCGATCGACTGACCGACGCCCGGCACAAATGCAGCAAACACCACACCCGTGTGATAGTGATAGCCACGCAACTCGCCCAGGTCAAAGTACAACGGTAACTCCGGATAACGCAGGCTCAGCTCATCGGCAATCGCCAACAGATCATCCAGCGCCGCATGCACATCATCCGGCGCTTCAACCAGACACGCCTGCGCCAGATCGAGCACTTCACGGCCGCCACACAACTCAGCCAAGGCGCGCAACATTTTGCGCAATTCAGCTGGAAGTGTTTCGGTTAGCTCAGCAATTTCATCAATCGCCTTGCGCTGCAGGGCATCGAACAACTGCTGCTCAACCGCACCGGACAAATCCGCTGCCCGTGCCAGCCCGCGATAGATGCCAACATGACCGAGGTCCATGTGCACATCCGGCACCACGGCCAACTCAAGCGTGTTAACCAAAAGACTGATGACTTCCACGTCACTCGCCGGGCTCGCGTCGCCATACAACTCGGCACCCAGCTGGATTGGGCTGCGCGAGGTGGTCAATGCCCGTGGCTGCGCATGCAACACACTGCCGGCATAACACAGACGGCTCGGCCCTTCGCGACGCAAGGTGTGCGCATCAATGCGCGCCACCTGCGGCGTGATGTCCGCACGGAAACCCATTTGCCGACCCGACAACGGATCGATCACTTTGAACGTTCGCAGATCGAGATCCTGACCCGCGCCTGTCAGCAGCGACTCAAGGTATTCAATGTGCGGCGTTACCACGAATTCATAACCCCAGCACTGGAACAGATCCAGCACCTGCCGACGCGCCACTTCAATGCGCGCAGCTTCTGGAGGCAAAACTTCTTCAATGCCATCTGGCAGCAGCCAGCGGTCTACCGTCGCCATTTCGCCATTCCCCTCTTGATCCGGGCGGCACAAGCCATCAGTGAAGCCAATAAAGAAGTGCTGTGCCCAGCAACATGCTGGTCAGCCCCATAAGACGCAGTCCGCGATCCGGCAACTGAACTAGCTGCTCGACCGTACCGCGCCAACGACGCGGATAGAGGAAGGGCAGGATGCCTTCCAGCACCAACACCAAACACACTGCAATGCCTAATTCCTGCCACATGATTCCCACAGACGCAAAAAAGCCGGGATTTTCCCGGCTGCCGCATCATACCACGTTTTCTTAAACGGTCACCCCGACGGACGACATGCGTCCGTCGGGTTAACAGTTATGGCTGCTTGGATTTTTCCAGATAGCGGAAGAACTCGCTACTAGGGTCCAGCACCAGCACGTCACGCTTGTCCGCAAAGCTCTCACGGTAAGCTTTCAGGCTACGGTAGAAAGAGTAGAACTCCTGATCCTGACCGTACGCCTTGGCGTAGATGGCTGCAGCTTTAGCATCACCCTCACCGCGCAGCTCTTCAGCCTGGCGGTAGGCCTCAGCCAACAACACGCGGCGCTGACGATCGGCATCCGCACGGATACCTTCTGCCAACTCCTTACCTTTGGCGCGGTGCTCACGAGCTTCACGCTCACGCTCCGAACCCATACGGTCGAACACACTGCGGTTTACTTCTTTAGGCAGATCAATGCCTTTAACTCGCACATCAACCACCTCGATACCCAACTCAGCCTGCGCAGCCTTGTTCAGCGATGCAGTTACATCGGCCATCAAGGCGTCACGCTCGCCCGACACCGATTCGTGCAGGGTCCGCTTACCGAATTGGTCACGCAGCGAAGCTTCTAGACGACGCGACAGGCGCTCATCAGCTGTCTGCTTAACGCCAGATGTTGCGGTGTAGTATTTCTCGGCATCACGCACACGCCATTTGGCGTAGGCATCCACCATCAATGCTTTCTTTTCCAGGGTAAGGAAACGCGAGCTGCTTGCGTCCAATGTCATCAAGCGGCCATCAAACAGACGCACTTTGTTGACGTATGGGATTTTCACATGCAGACCCGGCTTTACATCCGGATTAACAATACGCCCGAATTGCAGCAACACCGCACGCTCGGTCTGAGCAACGATGTAGAAGCTATTCCAAGCCACGATGGCCAGAACCACTGCAACGATCAGGGCAACCAGTGATTTACTACTCATCAGCGGCTCTCCCTTGAACGCAAATCAACCGGTTGCGGCGTACGCACGGCGCTGGTATCTGGATCACTTGCAGAAGCACTGCCAGAAATTGCGCTCGAACCACTGCCTTTACGGCCATCAATCATTTTATCCAGCGGCAGGTAAAGCAGATTGTTCTGCCCCTTGTCACCCGTGACCAGAACCTTGCTGGTATTGCTCATCAGCTCTTGCATGGTGTCGAGATACAGACGCTCACGGGTAATGTCCGGCGCCTTGCGGTACTCACCGACCAGAGCCGTGAAGCGATCAGCTTCACCCTGAGCGCGGGAGACCACTTCGTCGCGGTAACCCATGGCATCTTCGACCAAGCGCTGGGCCTGACCACGTGCTTCTGGCACCACACCATTGGCATAGGTTTCAGCTTTGTTCTTCTCGCGCTGTTCATCTTCACGCGCACGAATCACGTCATCGAAGGCCTCTTGAACTTCACGCGGCGCCGCAGCACTTTGCAAGTTCACCTGAGTCACCACGATGCCGGTCTTGTAGTTGTCCATGAAACGCTGCAAGCGCTCCTTGACCTCACTGGCCATCAGCTCACGACCTTCGGTCAGCACCTGATCCATTTCGGTCGAACCCACCACGTGACGCACCGCGCTATCAGTTGCTTGCTGCAAGCTGGTTTCGGGCGAATCGACGTTAAGTACGAAATCCTGCAAATTGCTGATCTTGTACTGCACGGTCAACGGCACTTCGATGATGTTTTCATCTTCGGTCAACATCTGCCCCTGCTTGCTGTAAGCACGCTCACGGGTGACGTTTTCCTGAAATTTCCGATCAATCGGCGGGAAGTAGATGTTCAGGCCAGGGCCTACAGTCTCGTAATATTTACCGAAACGCAGAACAACCGCTTGCTCCTGCTCATCGACAACATAGATCGCGCTGTAAAGCCAAAAAGCCACGATCACCAGGAAGCCAACCAGGAGCATGCCGTAGCCGCCCTTGCTGCTGCCACCATTGTCACCGTCGCCACTGCCACGTTTTTTACCGCCACCGAATAACCCGTTAAGGCTTTCCTGTAGCTTGCGGAAGGCCTCGTCGAGATCTGGAGGACCTTTGCGATCGCCACCGTTATTACGGCGCCCACCCCACGGATCCTGATTATTCGAGTTGCCACCCGGCTCATTCCAAGCCATAGCGCTCTCCATCTGATAAAGCAAAGACGCGTCCACGACGCGTCGGCCAATGCTACCGAATGCCCAGCCTCAGCGGCACAACCGCTGACACAGGCTTTATTGCAAAGTGTGTTGCTCGATAAATTCCAACGGCTGCAGACCAGCGCGACTCACCAACCGGTTCAGCTCCACACGCGGCAAACGTACTGCCAACAAACTACTGCCATCTTCACTGTGACCTTCACTCTGCACGGCGCCTAACTCAAAAAATTGAGCCCGCAACCGGCCAAGCTTCTGCGGCAACTGTAATGTGCCTACAAACAGATCATCACTCAAGAGTTCCGCAATTGCCTGCTTAAGTAAAGGTAGACCACGCCCATCGCGTGCCGACAACCATACACGTTGTGGCTTGCCGTCGGCATTACGCTGAATTTGTGGTTCAACCCCCTCAAGCAGATCAAGCTTGTTGTAGACCTCAAGAATTGGCAACTCATGGGCACCAATTTCAGTCAGCACCGCCAACACTTGCTCGATCTGCGCCATACGCTCGGGCTCATGCGCATCAATTACATGCAGCAACAAATCCGAGTTACTCGACTCTTCAAGGGTCGCACGAAACGCCTCAACCAATTTGTGTGGCAGGTGGCGAATAAAGCCCACGGTATCAGCCAGCACAATAGGGCCGAAATCGTTCAGGTCGAGACGACGCAGTGTTGGATCAAGGGTGGCAAACAATTGGTCAGCCGCGTAGACCTCGGATTCGGTCACGGCATTGAACAGGGTCGATTTACCGGCGTTGGTGTAGCCCACTAGCGACACCGAAGGGATATCCGCGCGCTGTCGACCACGACGTGCCTGCTCGCGCTGACTGCGGACCTTATCGAGTTTTTGCTTAATCTGACGAATACGAACCCGCAACAAGCGGCGGTCGGTTTCGAGCTGTGTTTCACCCGGACCGCGTAAGCCGATACCACCTTTTTGTCGCTCAAGGTGAGTCCAGCCGCGGACCAGACGAGTACTCATGTGATCCAACTGAGCAAGTTCGACCTGCAACTTACCCTCGTGAGTACGCGCACGCTGGGCAAAAATATCGAGAATCAAACCCGTACGGTCTAACACCCGACATTCAAAGGCACGCTCAAGGTTCCGCTCCTGACTGGGCGTCAGGACGTGATTGAAGATCACCAGATCGGCCTCAGCGGCCTTGACCTGGTCACGCAATTCTTCAACCTTACCGCTACCGATAAGGTATTTCGCAGTCAGCCGATTGCTCGGCACGCTGAGAAAGGCCACCGTGTCAGCACCCGCTGAAACAGCGAGTTCCTGAAACTCTTGCGGATCTTCACTCGCCTCGGAGTTCTGGCCATCCAAATGAACCAGGATGGCCCGTTCACCACCTTCATGGCGTTCGAAGAACAATACAGCCCCCTAAAATCAGGCGTTACCTGGCTCTGACTCGGCCTGCTCCGTTTCGCTAGCGGTTGGCAGACGAACCGGACGGCTCGGCACTACGGTGGAAATTGCGTGCTTGTAGACCATCTGGCTGACAGTGTTCTTCAGCAAAATTACAAACTGGTCGAAAGATTCGATTTGTCCCTGCAACTTAATCCCGTTAACCAGGTAAATAGATACCGGGACGCGTTCCTTACGCAGGGTATTTAAGTAAGGGTCTTGTAGCGAATGCCCTTTTGACATGTGCCGCACTCCTTTAAGGATCAATTTCAATAATTTAAGAATCAATAAACAACTTAGCGCCGCTTCCCCTTAAGGATAGACGGCTAACGGCATGGTCTCATTTCAATATGGAGGCCGATGCAAAGTATTTCAAGGCACGTGACGCATTGTCGCAAGCTAAGCTGTCCAGCCAGTGCACATCAGCCCAACTGCGCAGCCATGTAAACTGCCGCTTGGCCAACTGGCGAGTCGCAATAATCCCCAGTTCCTGCATCTTTGAACGACTTACACCGCCATCAAGGTATTCCCATACCTGGCGGTAACCTACTGCACGTATAGACGGTAAACCCGGGTGCAAGTCACTTCTTTTACGCAGAAGTTCGACCTCCTCGATGAAGCCTTGTTCAAGCATCATCTGAAAACGTCGTGAAATTCGTTCGTGGAGCACACTTCGATCAGCCGGCGCGATGGCCATGCAAGCGACATTATAGGGTAAATGGCCAGCAGTCGCCGGGTTAACCTCAACATTTTGTTGCGCTTGGCGCTGGCGGTGCTCAGTCATGCTCAAACCACTGACTTTATACACCTCAAGCGCCCGGATTAAGCGTTGCGGATCATTAGGATGAATCCGCGCGGCCGACACGGGATCAACCGCTGCCAACTCCTGATGCAACACCGCCCACCCTTCAACCAAGGCGCGCGCCTCAAGCGCGGCACGTACCTGCGCATCAGCGCCAGGCATATCAGCCAAGCCGTCCTGCAAGGCCTTGTAATAGAGCATGGTGCCGCCGACTAGAAGCGGGATGCGGCCTCTGGCCGTGATTTCAGCCATTTCCGCCAAGGCATCTGCACGAAACTCCGCCGCCGAGTAACTCTGGGCCGGGTCGCGAATATCAATTAAACGATGGGGATATTCAGCCAAGGTGGCTTTGTCGGGCTTTGCGGTGCCAATATCCATGCCGGTATAGACCAACGCCGAATCGACACTGACGAGGTCACACGGCAGCGCCCGTGCCAGCTCCAGAGCCAAATCGGTCTTACCGGCAGCCGTGGGCCCCATCAGGAATATTGCTGGCGGCAGACGCTCAGACATTGCTTATATTTCTCAAGGAAGGCGCGCGGCCAGCTAGCGTCCGCGCAGGAATAATTTATCCAAATCGTCCATGCCCATTTGCGTCCAGGTCGGCCGACCATGGTTGCATTGGCCACTGCGTTCGGTGTGCTCCATATCCCGCAACAACGCGTTCATCTCAGGCAGCGTCAGGCGGCGATTGGCCCTGACCGAGCCATGACAAGCCATGGTGCCGAGCAATTCATTGATATGCGCCTGAACACGGTCACTGGTGCCGTACTCAAGCAGATCGGTCAACACATCCTGCACAAGTCGCGTGGCTTCAGCTTGCTTGAGCAACGCCGGAATCTGGCGGATCGCCAAGGTTTCCGGACCGAGGCGTTGCAACTCGAAACCCAGGGTCTGGAACAACGCAGCATGCTCCTCCGCACTGTCAGCTTCGCGCTGACTGACAGCGATCGACTCAGGCACCAACAACGGTTGACCGCGCAAACCTTCGCTGGCCATCGCCACTTTCAGGCGCTCATAGGTGATGCGCTCATGGGCGGCGTGCATATCAACTACAACCATGCCTTGCACGTTTTCCGCGAGGATATAAATACCCTTGAGCTGGGCGATTGCATAACCCAGTGGCGGCACATCGCCTTGCTCGGGCGGCAAGCCAACCGGCCCAACGGCCGGCGACATCGGCGTGAAGTATTCACGATAAGCCGCTTGGCTTTCGGCTGCAGGCAATGCGGCGCGCCCACCCTGAAAACCTGCTCCCGGCGAACGCCACACCGAGTCCGATTGCGGCCGCTCAAGCACATTGGCCGCCAGGCCCATCTCACCTTGCGGGCCAAACTCTCCAGCAGCCTGCCCTGTCGGGCGGACCATGGCATTTACCGATGCAGGCGCAGCCAACTGATCCTCAGGACGCACATCGCCCAGCGCCCGGTGCAAGGTGCCATACAGGAAGTCATGAACCATGCGCCCATCACGAAAACGCACCTCATGCTTGGTCGGGTGCACGTTGACATCGACCACGCCCGGATCAATCTCGAGAAACAAGACAAAGGTGGGATGGCGGCCATTGAACAGCACATCGCGGTATGCCTGACGCACGGCGTGAGCCACAAGCTTGTCGCGCACCATACGTCCGTTAACGTAGAAATACTGCAAGTCAGCCTGGCTGCGCGAAAACGTCGGCAAACCCACCCAACCCCACAAACGCAGGCCGTTTCGCTCAATCTCAATTGGCAAGGCTTGTTCCAGGAAGCCATTGCTGCAGACCGACGAAACCCGTCGGGCACGGCTGGCTTCGTCATGAGCCTCGTGCAGCGAGAGAATGGTTTTCCCGTTGTGACGCAATTGAAAACCGACATCGAAGCGGGCTAACGCCAAGCGCTTAATCACTTCTTGCAGATGATCGAATTCGGTCTTTTCGGCACGCAAGAACTTGCGCCGCGCCGGGGTATTGAAGAATAAATCGCGCACTTCCACCGAGGTACCAACCGGGTGCGCAGCGGGCTGCACCCGTGGCTGCATATCACGGCCTTCGGTTTCGACTTGCCAGGCCTGCTCAGCGCCTGCAATACGCGAAGTCAACGTCAGACGCGACACCGAGCTGATCGACGCCAGCGCCTCACCGCGAAAGCCCATGCTGATGACGTGCTCAAGGTCTTCAAGCTCACGAATCTTGCTGGTGGCGTGACGGGCCAGCGCCAGGGGCAAGTCATCCGGGGAGATGCCACCGCCATCATCACGCACTCGCAACAGCTTGACGCCACCTTGCTCAACATCCACCTCAATGCGCTTGGCGCCAGAGTCGAGACTGTTTTCCAGCAGTTCTTTAATCACCGAGGCCGGACGTTCTACAACTTCGCCAGCGGCAATCTGGTTGGCCAGCCGCGGACTAAGCAGCTGGATTCTTGCAGCATCAGTCATGGTTGGGCAGCCAGGGAGGTAGCAGGAATCTTCAGCACCTGGCCAATTTTGACCACATTTGAGCTCATTGAGTTGGCGCTTTTGATCGACGCCATACTGACCTGATAACGCGAAGCAATGAGTGCCAGGCTATCGCCAGAGCTGACCCGGTGCTCACGAGGGCCTTGGGCGATCTTGCCCGAATCACGCATCCAGGCGATGTATGTGCCCGGCGGTGGGTTCTGCTCAAAAAACTGCTTAACCCCAGTCATGATCGAGCGCGCCAAAGACCGCTGATGACTTGCGGTGACCAACTTGTTGGCTTCATTGTTGTTGGAGATAAACCCCGTCTCAACCAAAATCGAGGGAATATCCGGCGACTTCAGCACCATAAACCCAGCTTGCTCAACACGGCGTTTGTGCAACGGCGTCACCTGGCCAATATTACTCAGCACTTTCTGACCAACATTCAAGCTCGACGACAAGGACGCCGTCATCGACAAATCAAGGAGCACACCTGCCAGCATGCGGTCTTTATCATCGAGGCTGACATTGCCTGCCCCCCCGATCAAGTCAGATTGATTTTCCGAGTCAGCCAACCACCGTGCCGTTTCCGACGTAGCTCCGCGATCAGACAGGGCGTACACCGAGGCGCCAAAAGCGGCGCGCGATGGAGCCGCATCAGCGTGAATCGAGACGAACAGATCCGCGCCTTTCTTGCGCGCGATTTCGGTACGCTTGCGCAGAGGAATAAAGTAATCGCCGGTGCGGACCAACTCTCCACGATAGCCCTTCACGGCATTGACTTGTCGCTGCAATTCTTTGGCGATAGCCAGGGTGACGTTCTTCTCTACCCGACCTTTGACCGACGACAACGCGCCCGGGTCTTCGCCGCCGTGACCGGCATCAATGGCAATTACGATTTCGCGCTTGCCACTTGGCACCGGGGTCAACTTCGGTGGCGCCTGAGTCGGCGTCACGGGAACAGGGGCTGAAGGCGTTACCGTAGTGGGCGGCAAGTTTGGTGTGCTGTCAGCGCCTTTATCGTACAAATCGACGACTAGACGGTCGCCGTATTGTTGATTAGGAGCCAAGGTAAAACTTTTAGGTGTGACCGCTTCTTTAAGGTCAATCACCACGCGCAAGTCATCGGCCGTGCGCTGCGCCGAACGCACACCGGTAATGGGCGTATTGCTCAACGACAGCTTATCCAGCGAAGTCGCCAGTTTAGCGCCACTGATGTCAATCACGATGCGGTCAGGTGCCGCCAAGGTAAACACACTGTGCTTGACCGGACCGGACAAATCAAAGACCAACCGGGTATTGTCCGGCGCTCGCCATAAGCGAACACTGCGCACATCAGAGGCAGCAAATACCTCTGAAGCCAATGCAGCCAGCACGACCCCTACTAAAACTAAACGCGCGCTTATGCGCATACCCGACCCCATTATCTTATTCATCTCCCAATGGCCAAATCGGCACACCAGGCAGTACTGCGCGGGCTATTCGCTTGGAAACGCAGCAATCGCCCTGCTCCCTGCACGCTAATGGTAATGTCCATATCCGCCTTTGGCAAAACGCCTGCGCCCTGCTCGGGCCACTCAACCAGGCACAATGCATCGCCGTCGAAGTAATCGCGGATCCCCAAGAACTCCAGTTCTTCCGGATCGACCAGGCGATACAGGTCAAAGTGATAGATCCTTACGTCACCCAACTCGTAGGGCTCAACCAAGGTGAAGGTGGGACTTTTAACCGCCCCCATATGACCAAAACCACGGATTATCCCGCGGGAAAAGGTAGTTTTACCGGCGCCAAGGTCCCCGTGCAGGTAGATTACCCCAGTACCTGCCGTAATATTGGCAATACGCCCGCCCAACTCGACCATCGCCTGCTCATCTGCGACGTACAGCTCTAACTCAGACAACAGACTGCTCCTGTAATAACTGACGAATGGCATCACACAAATCACTGGCAGCCAAGCCGACGCCCATGACTGCTAGGCGCTCACCGGCTCTCGCATGTAACCACACGGCCAAGGTTGCCGCAGCAAAGGGCGCCAACCCTTGCGCCAACAGCGCACCTATGACCCCGGCCAAAACATCGCCCAGCCCTGCACCCGCCATCACCGGATGGCCATGATCACAGAGCCGCAGGTGCCCGCCAGGGTCAGCAATCAAACTCCCCGCCCCCTTCAACACGCAAACCCCATTAAACTGCTGAGCCAGTGCCCGTGCAGCTGCCGGTCGATCGGCCTGCACCTGAGCAGTACTCAGGCCAAGCAAGCGCGCGGCTTCACCCGGATGCGGCGTAATTACACAGTTTGCTGGCAGTGAGACACAACCCGAAGCCAACAGGTTCAGCGCATCCGCATCCCAGACCTGCGGGACCTGACTGATTGCCGCGACCGATAACAGGCTACGGCCCCATGCACGCTGGCCCAAACCGGGGCCGAATACCCACACTGATGCGCCCTGGCCGAGCGCCAGCAGTTGATTGGCAGAAGCAACAGCGGCCGCCATAACTTCGGGGATGCGCGCCTGAGCCGCCGCAACATGCTCACAGCGAGTGGCCAGAGAGACCAGCCCGGCACCGCTGCGCAGTGCACTTTGTGCGGTCAACAAAGCCGCGCCAGCAAAGCCATGATCGCCTCCAACCACCAGCACATGCCCTAACTGACCTTTATGCACGGTCGGGCGCCGTGCAGGTAACTGCGGCGCATTCCCCTTGGCGATGCGCTGGGCCGTCGCTGCTTGCGCGGCCACAATGGCAGGGTCCACCTGCAGGTCATCAAAGGCTATATGCCCGACATATTCAGGCGCTTGCCCGGTGAACAGGCCAATCTTCAAACCAATCAGTGTAAAAGTGATATCGGCTCGCACAGCGCAGCCAAGCACCTGGCCGGTATCCGCGCTCAAGCCCGACGGAATATCGACCGCCAGAACCGGCAAACCACTTTTGTTGATTTGTCCAATAACAGCGGCATAGGGCTCACGCACCGGCCCCGCCAACCCGGTTCCGAGCAAGGCATCAACCACAACCCCTTTGAGCGCCGCCTGTCCAGACCAATACTCGACAAGCACCCCTGCCGCCTGCGCCTGCTTAAACGCCAGCGCCGCATCACCGCATAACGCAGCCGTGTCACCCACGGCAATCACTCGAACCTGCCAACCCGCACGCAAGGCCAACTCGGCAATCAGGTAGCCATCACCGGCGTTATTGCCCTTCCCAGCCAACACGGTCAGCTCACCAATGGACTGCCAACGCCGACGCAATACGCGCCATATAGCGTGGGCGGCAAGTGTCATAAGTTTGAAACCCGGAGTGCCCGCCGCAATTAAACTGGCATCAAGCTGGCGCACCTGCGTGGCGTTATAAAGGGCAAATGGTAAATTGTCTGCAGAATCCGGCATGCGAGTACTCCGTTGTCTGGCAGAATTATACGCACCTCATCTCCTGGTTTGCCGCTGAACATGTCAATCGATTCGCTAGATCTCAACCAACTCGCACAGTCGATAAAAGACTGGGGCCGAGAACTGGGCTTTCAGCAGGTGGGGATTAGCGGGCTTGATCTGGGCGAGCATGAAGCTCATTTGCAGCGCTGGCTGGATCAGGGCTACCAGGGTGAAATGAACTACATGGCGGCCCATGGCAGCAAGCGCTCACACCCGGACCAGTTAGTACCCGGTACGCTTAGGGTGATTTCGCTGCGCATGGATTACCTGCCGGGCGATACCCAGATGGTTAAACGCCTGACCCAGCCGGAAAAGGCTTATATATCGCGCTACGCGCTGGGCCGCGACTACCACAAACTGATTCGCAAGCGCTTGCAGCACCTGGCAGAACGTATCCAGCAGGCGATTGGCCCCTTTGGCTTTCGCGCCTTTGTCGACAGTGCGCCAGTGCTGGAAAAAGCCATCGCCGAACAATCAGGGCTGGGCTGGATCGGCAAAAACACCTTGGTGCTTAACCGTAAAGCCGGTAGCTATTTCTTTTTAGGCGAGTTGTTTGTCGATATCGACCTGCCGGTGGACGCCCCGCACAGCAGCGAACATTGCGGACGCTGCACGGCGTGCCTCGACGTTTGCCCGACGCAGGCGTTTGTCGGGCCCTATGTGCTGGACGCCCGGCGCTGTATTTCGTATCTGACCATTGAGCTCAAGGGTTCAATTCCCGAAGCGTTACGCGCCCCCATCGGCAACCGCGTCTTTGGCTGTGATGACTGCCAGATGGTCTGCCCCTGGAATCGCTTTGCCAGCCCCACCGAGCAATCTGACTTCAAACCACGCCACCAACTCGATAATTCCGAGCTGGCACAGCTATTTTGCTGGAGCGAAGAGGAGTTTCTGAGTCGCACCGAGGGCTCACCTCTGCGCCGCGCCGGTTACGAGAACTGGCTGCGCAACTTGGCTGTAGGTCTAGGGAATGCGCCCTCAAGCATCCCGGTCATCGAGGCGCTTAAAGCACGCCGTGATTATCCTTCCGAGCTGGTCCGTGAGCATGTCGAGTGGGCACTCAAGCGTCACAACCAGCCCTGACCACAGCGGTCGCCGCCATCAGGCCTTGAGGAAGTGTTCGCGGTAATACTGCAATTCAGCGATGGACTCACGAATATCATCCAACGCTTGGTGAGTACCTTTTTTGACGAAACCTTCCTTGATCTGCGGCGCCCAGCGATCAGCCAGAATTTTCAGGGTCGAAACGTCCAGATAGCGGTAATGGAAGTATTCCTCCAGCGTCGGCATATAGCGATACAGAAAACGACGATCCTGACCAATGCTGTTACCGCAAATCGGCGACTTGCCCTTAGGCACCCACTGCTCAAGAAAGGCGATGGTTTGCGCTTCAGCCTCAGCCTGGCTGACTTTACTGTCCCGCACCCGCTGGGTAAGCCCGCTTTCGCCATGGGTTCGGGTATTCCACTCATCCATGCCCGCCAGCGCTTCATCAGTCTGATGCACGGCGATGACCGGACCTTCAGCCAGCACGTTAAGCTCGGTGTCGGTGACAATGGTCGCCATCTCGATGATCACGTCACGCTCGGGATCAAGACCGGTCATTTCCAGGTCGATCCAAATCAAGTTGTTTGCGCTTTGCATAGTTCGCTCCTCTAAGGCCTAGCCAGTCAGACTGTGTGAAAACTACTGCACTCGACAATACAGCGTTATAAACAGACGAAAAATGCTCATTTAGAACACCTAAACTGCGCTTTTTCGCCTGTTAAAGCCTTGTCTTGCCTTCGCTCGTGACGTTTTCACACACCCTGCAATGCCGCCAGTTTAGCGAATAAATCAGCCGGGGATACGCCAAAGCAGCAGACTTGAGTCGCGCCAGTCATTCAATTGCAGGGTTTGCTCCGGCGCTACTCCCGGCACCTCGAAGGTATTGCTCACGAACAATGCCCCGGGGCGCATTTCCTGAACCGACTTTTGCCACAGCGCGGCCATGGGCGCAGGGGACAAAAAGCAGTACAGCACATTGAATTCAGCCAGATCAGTGCGCCAAAGACTTTGATAGCGAATGCTGCAGTTGCTCTGAAACAGCGCGCGGAACTTGGCCAGCAAATAGGACAAGGGCGCAGTCTCAACCCCGACGAACTGGCCTGTGGGAAACTGCCGAGCCAGTGTTAACAATGGCCCGGCGGGGCCGCACCCCAAGTCAACAAAACGCAGCGGCGCAGGTTGTTGCGCAATGATGCCTGCCAGCAACTGAGTGCCCTGCGCGCCCGTCAGGTACAAAGGCACCCGCTCCGTGAAGCTGTTCCAGTTGAAGAGCAACAGCAGCAAAAAGGCCGCAAGAAACACCCAGGACGGCAACGGCGCGCCGCCAAAAGCCAACAGCGCAGGCACAAAGCCCAGATTCAGCCACCACCACCAGCGTGATAAACCTAGCCAACGGCCCAGAGTCGCAGCCATCAACCCTTGCAACAGCCCTGCAGTCAGCCACCCGAAACGCCACCCGGCAAGGTGATTAGCCGCCAGCACAACAGCGGTCAGCAAGGCGGTCGCCAGCAACTGCGCGAGCAGTGCCACCAAAGCCGGATAACGCTGAGCTAATCTGCGCAAGCCCTCAACCAACACCATCACCCGCCTCCATCATTGCCGCGCCATGATTTGGCACCGCCGTGATTCAAATTACTGATTTTGTCGGCTGATGCGCCTCGCCGTCTAGCCGGAGCAACAGCCTTTGTCGTTGCCCGTGCTAGAATTGCCAGCGAAATAATCCCCCTATGTAACACACCTTCGGAACCTTCATGGCCAAACGCCAACTCAATCGCCGGCAAAACTGGCGCATCGAAAAAATTCAGGGCGAGCGCGCTGCCCGCGCCGCCAAGCGCGAATCACAAGCATTGCAAACGCTGGAAGGCGGCGACCTTGGCCCCGAGCAAACGGGGCTGGTGATCGCCCACTTCGGCGTTCAAGTTGAAGTCGAAGCGCTCGAAGGGGACATGGCCGGCCAGGTCTTTCGCTGCCATCTGCGCGCCAACTTGCCGACCATGGTCACTGGCGATCGCGTGGTTTGGCGTCCCGGCAATCAAGGGATCGGGGTTATTGTTGCGCAACTGCCGCGCAATACCGAGCTATGCCGGCCAGATACTCGCGGCCAATTAAAACCTGTCGCGGCCAACGTAGATCTGATCGTTATCGTCTTTGCGCCGCTGCCAGAACCGCACGCCAACTTGATCGACCGCTATTTGGTCGCAGCCGAGCACGCCGGTATTCGCCCGCTGCTTCTGCTCAACAAGGCTGACTTGATTGACGATAAAAACGGCGTCGCGCTCAATGCCATGCTTGGCGTTTATCGCCAGTTGGGATACCCGCTGCTTGAGGTGTCGGCTCATCAGGGTGACGGCATGGACCAGCTTATGCAGCAACTCGACGGCCACGTCAGTGTTTTCGTCGGCCAGTCCGGTGTCGGCAAGTCGTCGCTGGTAAACAGCTTGCTGCCCGAAGTTGAAACCCGCGTCGGCCCGCTGTCTGAACTGACCGGCAAGGGCACTCACACCACGACCACAGCACGCTTGTTTCACTTCCCCGGTGGCGGTGAGCTTATCGACTCACCCGGCATTCGCGAGTTTGGTTTGGTGCATGTCAGCCGCGATGACGTTGAAGCGGGTTTTATCGAGTTCCATGACCTGCTCGGACACTGCCGCTTTCGCGATTGCAAGCACGACCGGGAACCTGGCTGCGCGCTGCTTAAAGCCCTTGAAGACGGCCGTATACAGCCCCAACGCATGGCCAGCTACCGGCATATTCTGACTACCCTGCCAGAAGACGACTATTAAGCTGCTCGCACTCGATGGGCAACGTCAGGTTGTCCACTGGAACGCATCAACGATGCATCCGTGGCAGCGGGCTGTCGCGATCAACAAAGGTGGATCGCGACAGCCGCATTGACGCTAAGACCACGCCAGCGTTCGCCGAGTTAAGGCTCGGGCTGATCGAGCTTCAACGCGCCGTCTTCGAAGATATTCAAACGCTGCTTGATTTCATCAGCAGGCAGAATATCCTGCGGGGCAATAGCTGCACCTTTAGCGTCCGGTTTGTCTGCAGCCTCGGTGGCCGGCGCGTCTCCGGCACCTTGAGCACCGTCAATTGCGCGCTGGGCCTTCTTGGTCAGTACAACAATATCGATCCGCCGGTTAACCGGATTTAACGGGTTTTCGCGATCAAACAGTGCGGAGGATGCGTAACCTACAACCCTCGCCACTTTATCGGTGTCATAACCGCCCTCTACCAATACGCGCCGTGCCGCGTTTGCGCGGTTGGCAGACAGCTCCCAGTTACCAAAGCCGCCACTGCCAGCAAAGGGTTTGGCATCGGTATGGCCGCTGATACTGATCTTGTTCGGCACTGCATTAATGGTATCGGTCAGCGCCAGCAAGATATCTTCGAAGTAGGGCTGCAGGCGTGCACTGCCGATGTCAAACATGGGGCGATTTTCGGCATCCATAATCTGAATACGCAAGCCAGCCTGAGTAATTTCAAACAGAATCTGATCCTTGAAATTACGCAGTTGTGGATCTTCGTTGACTTTGGTTTGCAGCTCTTGCAGCAACAACTCCAAGCGCTCACGCTCCATCTGTTCGGCAATGCTCTCGGCCTTTTGCGGATCAACCGGGGCCGCGTCAGATGATGCATCAGGCTGCACATCAGTGGCGCTCTGCGACGCATCCGGCTTCATCTCGGGGTTCAAGGTGCGATCAGGTGAAGGGGTTGGCGAGCCGCCGAGATCAATCACATAGGGGCTGGCACTTTCAGTAAAGCCAATAGGGTCCTGAAAGTAACCGGAGATCAGTTTTTTCTGTTCGGGGGTGGCCGACGACATCAGCCACATCACCATAAAGAATGCCATCATCGCGATTGCGAAGTCGGCGAAGGCAATTTTCCACGCGCCGCCATGGGCGCCACCCGCGACTTTCTTGACGCGCTTTACGATGATTGGCTGATTGTTCTCCATGGTTCAGCCTTTAGTTTCCACGCATAGCCTGTTCAAGCTCGCTAAAGCTTGGGCGGTGCGCCGGGTACAAGACTTTACGCGCGAACTCGACAGCAAGCGATGGCGGCATGCCGGACGCAGAAGCAACCAAACCCGCCTTTATCGACTCGTAGACATTGACCTCTTCTTTGGCATCATGCTCCAGGGAGCTGGCCAGCGGACCAAAAAAGCCATAAGAGGCCAAAATCCCCATAAAGGTACCGGCCAGAGCCGTCCCGACCTTTTCACCGATTTCGGCGTTATTCGCCTCGGCCAGCACCGACATGGTTATCACAATACCCAATACGGCGGCCACAATACCCATTGCTGGCAGGCCATCGGCGATCTTGGCAACCGCATGCCCAGGGTGATCAAGCTCTTCTTTGAGGCTGGCGATCTCCATGTCGAACAAGCCCTCAAGCTCGTGCGGCGCCATATTGCCGGACGACATGATCCGCAGATAATCACAGATGAACGCGGTCATCCGCTCGTCCTTGAGGATCGCCGGGTACTTGCTGAATATGGGGCTCGCCGCCGGATTCTCGACATCAGCCTCAATGGCCATCATGCCTTCACGCCGACTTTTGTTAAGGATTTCGTAGATCAGTTGCAGCACATCCAGATAGTAGGAGTGCTTGAAGCGCGAACTGAACATCTTCAGCGACTTCTTGAATACGTGCATAAAGGTGCTACCAGGGTTTGCCTGGAGAAATGCCCCCAATGCCGCGCCCCCGATAATGAGCACCTCAAACGGGTGCACCAATGCCATTACATGGCCGCCAGACAGGATGAAACCACCCAATACGCTGGCGAACACCACTATGATGCCGATGATTTTTGCCATAATTTAAAAACTTACGCGCCTGAAATAAGGAATAGTTGAAACAACCCTTCTCTATATCGGAAGGTTTGGGCGAGACTATAGTCAGTTAATAATAAAAGCCAGTTTGGCCCACCCAATGTCAAATCAAATTGCTAAACCTCGCACTCTTAAAGCATGGCTGGAGCTATTAGATAACCAGTTGATGCCGGTGCAGATAGAAAGCCGACAGAAAGTTCTGGCCGCACTGACGGACAGTCGGCGCTCTTTGCGCGAGATAGCGGAACTGATTCAAACTAGCCCAGCCTTGGCGATCAGTGTGCTGCGCGAGGCCAATGCATCACAGAACACCCTCGGCGAACCGGCCGAAAGCCTCGAGAACGCGCTTAACCGGCTGGGTCTGCAACGCACCCAGACCTTACTTGAGCGCTTACCCGCGTTAAATCGCGAGGAAATACCCTTGGCATTACGCCAAATCCAGCTGATCAGCCAACACGCCTCGCAGCAAGCCAGTGGTTTATTCTCCAGTCGTTTAGCGCGACTGTGGCAGGAAATCCATTGGGGCAGCATGCTGTTTCTCGCCCCGGTGTGGGCGCTGGTGGCTGCTTACCCTGACTTGCTAAGTACCTGGGAGCAACGTGTTCTGGTCAAAGCCGAGCCTGCGCAAAAGGTCGAGATCGACATGCTCGGCGTACCCTTGCTGCAACTTTGTCTGGCCGTTGCCGAACGCTGGAAACTGCCCGAGTGGATTTGCCACAGCTACCGGTTGCTGCTCAATGACCGACGATTTCTTGCAAAAACCCTATTGATTGCCCGCGACAATGAACACCCACTGCATCAGCAACAATGCCTGGACGCCGATCCAGAGCTGCAGCGCTGGCTCAGCCAACCGGCCAATTGCATCCTGCTGGCCAATGGTTTGGCGCTGTCTGCGCACCATGCGTGGGATGGTCCGCACAGCTTGCGCTGGCAGCAACTCACCGGGCTTTACCTGCAATTGCCGGTTGCCGATTTACAGCAATCAATCCATCAGCAAGCCGCTATCAGTGCTCGCAAACTGGTCACCACTGACCTTTGGCATCCTGCTCAAGCACTGCTTTGGCCCTGGCATACCAGCCACTTGGTAGCGACTGAGCCCAGCAAAACTGTTAGCAAAGCAGACGTGCAAGACTGGCGCCAGCTGTGCCAACAACTTCTTAGCGAGCCCAGCGCATTCAATAATGTCCTGCAATTAACTGCCTGCGCCAGCCGCGCCTTGCAAGCAGGGGGTATGCAGCGCGTCCTTTTGCTGCTGGCTGATCGCACGCAAAGCAAGCTGGTAGCGCAGCAAGGCATTGGCCTTGATTCATCGGCCAATGGGCTGAGTATTGACCCGCAACAAAGTCAGGTTATCCGCACGCTGTTGAGCAAACCCGGACAACTGCGTTTAACCCCGGAAAATATTGCCCAATTTTCGGCGCGTTTGCCCGGTGCCCTAAAGGCGCTATTCCCCAGCGAACACGTAATGCTCAGGTCATTGGGCAGCAATGGCCGGGTGGCGATGATTGCGATCTGCGATTGCAACGGGGCGGAGCTGGATGAAAACCGCCTGCAAATCTTCGCCAAAACCGGCCAGTGCATTGAGCGCGCACTCAACAGCTTTGCCAATCGCGGGCGCTAAGAGCGCCTCCGGCTCACCCATAAGCCGCTCAGACATGGTTCAGCGAACCCATTCACCCGCCGTAACGTCTCGCACAGTAGTGTTGTTCGAAGATTCACCCTCCTTTCCGCTACAATGCTGGCGATATACTCATTTTTCTGAGGTCCGGCATGTCCGCCTTCGCTGAACTCCCTCTGGTTATTGAACCTGCTGAACTGGCCAGTCGTCTTGGCGCACCCAACCTTATACTGGTCGACCTCACCAGCGCCGGGCGCTATGCATCCGGGCACATCCCCGGCGCCTACTTCATTGACCCAAAGCGTACGCAGCTGGGCCGTCCTCCCGCCCCCGGCCTGCTACCTGCAATTGAAGATCTTGAGCAGGTATTTACTGAACTGGGGCACAACCCCGATGCAGTTTATGTGGTGTATGACGACGAAGGCGGCGGTTGGGCCGGTCGCTTCATCTGGCTGCTGGATGTTATCGGCCACAGTAATTATCACTACCTGGATGGCGGCCTGCTCGCCTGGCTCGACGAAGACCGGGAAGTCAGCACCGAGCAGCCCACTCTGCACAACCAAGCAGTCAGACTGACCTTGGATGACGGCCCAACCGCCAGTCGTGAATACCTGCAAAGCCGCCTTGGCGCTAACGATCTGGCAATCTGGGATGCTCGCGCCCCCGGCGAGTACAGTGGCGACAAAGTACTTGCCGCAAAAGGTGGCCACATTCCCGGGGCCATCAACTTTGAATGGACAGCCGGCATGGACCCAACTCGCTCGTTGCGCATCCGTCGGGACATGGCAGAGGTGCTGCAAACGCTGGGTATCACTCCGGACAAAGAAATCATCACCCATTGCCAGACACATCACCGCTCGGGCTTTACCTATCTGGCGGCAAAAGCCCTTGGCTATCCAAAGGTTAAAGCCTACGCCGGCTCTTGGGGTGAATGGGGCAACCACCCCGATACCCCGGTAGAATAACCACCACAAACGCATCAGTAAGTGCTTTGCCTGCGCTATCGCAGGCAGTGCGCTATCCAAGAAGGTCTTAAGGAATCGCAATGAAACAACGCCTGTTCATCATCAGCCAATATCTGCTACCGCACCATTTGTTGTCGCGTTTGATTGGTTGCGCAGCTGAGTGCCGCTCGGCATGGTTCAAAAACCGCCTGATCAATTGGTTTATCACACAATATGGCGTGAATATGACTGAGGCAAAGGTCGAAGACCCAACTGCTTTCGAGCATTTCAATGCCTTTTTCACCCGCGCCCTCAAAGACGACGCCCGCCCACTCGACACCCGTGCTGATGCAGTACTCTGCCCCGCAGATGGCGCCATTAGCCAACTGGGCAAAATCGAGCATGGTCGGATATTCCAGGCCAAAGGTCACAGTTTCAGCGTGGTCGAATTGCTCGGCGGTGATACGCAACTGGCCAGCCCTTTTATGGGTGGCGAATTTGCGACCGTTTACCTGTCGCCTAAGGACTATCACCGCGTTCACATGCCGCTGGCAGGCACACTGAAACAGATGGTTTACGTACCAGGCCGCCTGTTTTCGGTTAATCAAACCACAGCAGAGAATGTGCCTGAGCTGTTTGCCCGGAACGAGCGTGTGGTGTGCCTGTTTGATACCGAGCGCGGGCCAATGGCCGTGGTGTTGGTCGGCGCAATGATTGTTGCTTCGGTCGAAACCGTCTGGGCCGGCTTGGTTACACCACCAAAGCGCGAACTGAAAACCTTTAGCTACGATGAAACTGCCCGTGCGCCAATTCATCTGGAAAAAGGCGCCGAGATGGGACGTTTCAAGCTGGGCTCGACAGCGGTTGTACTGTTCGGCCCCGAGCAGGTTAAATGGAGCGAAGCACTAAGCGCTGGAAGCAGTGTACAAATGGGCCAGTTGATGGGCGCCTATGGGCCTGAAACCGCCGCATAAACACTGCGACTCATTGAATAGTGTACAGTTGTGTAACTGCCCGGCTAGGGAATGCCGGGCACCAAGGGCTAAGCCAAGAGTTGTGCTAATAGTGTTGTGACTCAGTCACATACATCTCTTCTTTACCCTGTGTCACGTAAGGATGCTGCTAGAGTTTCTAGTATGACCACTAGAATGTTGGCCCTTTGCTGGCATGGAGTATTCAAGTTTGACTGAGACACAAGCACCTCACCTCTTGCTTCGCGTTTCGACGCCGAAAAACCAGAGCTTGTCGTTCTGTGACTCTACTCCGCGCGACCTTAAACGCTGGATAGCCCAACTTCCAAAGGCCAACATCGGTGAAACGGCTCGCCAGCTTTATCAAGCGCTGGTTGAAATAAACCAACTGTTGACCCCCTCCGAGAACCGCTTACAGCTCTTAGAGCTGCTGCGCCCAGAGGTGCATTACGTCTGTCAGCACTTGGAAAAGCATTTTCTCAATCAAGCCATCGTCTTGGATGAACGCCCGCGCAAAGTGGCCAACCTTTGTCAGGCCCTGCAAAACCATCTTGCTAACGGCTACAAGCTGGTTATCGCGCGGAACGTCATTAAGACCACTAAAGAATCCAAGCAACTGCTGACGATTGCCCTGCAACGGGCAATCCACAGCCTCTGTGGCCCTCTAGTCCGTGCCAGCCAACTTTACTGCCCGGTTCCTGAAGGGCTGTGGCTTGAGTTACATCAGCTGTACCTGATTGCCAAACAACGGCAGGTGAAGAACATTGTTGTGCGCGACCCTCTGGCTCGCCACAGCCAAGGCCTGAGCGTTGAGCAAAACTACATCGTGGCGGCATTGATGGGCTGCTCACGCTGCAATCAAATGCGCCAGAGCGCTATTGGCCGTGTCGCCGAGGCTCTTGAGCAGTGGAGCACCTTGGTCAATATCGAAGATGGCAATGACCCGGAGAGCTTGTTTGCAGTTGCTACCCAAGTTGATGGCCCACCACGTTACACCTCGTTATTCCAGAAAAAAGACCTGCAGGTGGCTATCGGAATCGATACCCATCCACTGATTGATGCGATCAAGGAACACCTGCTATTGCCGCCAGAGTCTGCCGGAAAGTCGCAACTTCTGATTCCCGAAGGGCTAAGTATTGACCTGCTGCAACACCTGAGCGCGGCGTGGGGCGACATTTCCGAACGCACCTTTCAGCGCAGCGATGGCCAAGGCTCGTTGACCCTGTGCATTGGCATGAGTGCCCTGCACTACTTTATCGCCAATAAGCGCACCTTTGCCGACATCCTCAAACTCCCGGAAGAAGTCAACAAGGCCGAATTCAAAGAGAGCCAAGGCAAGCCTGACGTCTGGTCAAATGCCTTTGATGCCCAGAAAAACCCATCCTGGGATCACGGCCTGCCTTTTGAAGAAATTGAGTATCAAAAGCCGCAAAAGCAAGCGAATGAAGCCCAGGTGGCGGTCAATGAAGACGTCGAAAGCCAGGTCTTTCCGACATTCGAGTTGCCCATCATTAATCTGAGCCCAGGTGGTTACTGCCTGACGTGGCCAAGGGAAGTACCCAGCCAACTGCAAGCAGGTGAATTGCTGGGCATTCAGGATGCGCCCGGACAAGCTTGGAGCATCGCAGTGGTCCGCTGGATCCGGCAGGCCCGTGGTGGCGGCACCCAGATGGGGATCGAACTGATTGCCCCTCACGCCCAGCCCTGCGGCCTGCAACTGATTCGTAAAAGTGAACAAAACAGCAGCTACCTGCGCGGGTTATTGCTGCCAGAAATCAGCGCCATTTCACGCCCCGCCTCGGTTATTGTTCCGCGCCTGCCCTTTCAGGAAGGCAATAAAGTGCTGGTCAATATCGCCGGCATCGAACACCGCGCCGTGCTCGGCCAAAAGCACGCTTGCACCGGTAGTTTCAATCAATTCGAGTATCGCCTCAACAGCGTCGCCAGCGATGATGCCGGGAAGCCCGTCACACCAGCGGGAAGCCAGCGTGCAGGTTCCGAGGAAGACTTTGACTCACTCTGGAAGTCGCTGTAGATTCCGTGCAACTTCACTTATTTAGTGTGCTGCCAAGGTCACTGATCCAGTGAGGCATGTTTTCTATTCGCACTCCTTTGCATTGCTCAACCCAGGCGCATCAGCAGTGCTATGCCCTTGGGTTGGAACGTACAAACAGCGATAAATCTGCCCCACCGACAATCAATCCTTGGCCGAGTGCTCGAATACCTTGGCGCAGACCGAACTGAACAATGGCCATCGAAAAAAAGACAATTCGCCTCCTGATTCTCGAAGACTCGCAAAACGAGGCCGAACGCCTTGTCAGCCTGTTTCGTAACTCGGGCAGTGCAACACGGGTTCACCGTCTTACCTCCAGCGATGATTTGAGCGAGGTGCTGCAACAAACCTGGGACCTGCTCATTTGTGCGCCAAGCAGTGAACAACTCTCGCCAACAGAGGCCATCGGCACGATCCGCCGCATGGCCAAAGATGTGCCCGCCATTCAACTGCTTGCCGATAACGACTCCGACAGCATCACCGAAGCCCTGACCATGGGTGCGCAAGATGCCTTGCCACAAGGTGAGGACGAACGACTGATTCTGATCGCTAAACGTGAGCTGCAAAATCTCGAAGAACGCCGCGCTCGCAGGCGTGCAGAAGTGGCTTTGCGCGAAGCCGAAAAGCGCTGCCAACTTTTACTTGAAAGCTCGGTTGACGCCATCACTTACGTGCATGACGGCATGCATATCTACTCCAACCGCGCCTACCTCGAACTGTTCGACTACGAAGATGCAGATGAGCTTGAAGGGATGCCGATGATCGACTTGATCGACGGCAGCGACCAAAGCGAATTCAAGAATTTTCTCAAGAACTACTCAGACAGCGAAAGTGCGGCCGAACTGAAGTTTTCCGGCGTCAAAGCCAGCGGCAAGCGCTTCAAGGCACGCATGAGCTTTCTGCCTGCCACCTACGACGGCGAGCCCTGCACCCAAGTGGTTATTCGCTCGGATGCTGACAATAGCGAACTGGAAGAAAAGCTGCGTGAAATAAGCAGTCAGGACCTGGTTACTGGGCTGTTCAACCGCCCCCATTTTCTGGAGTTGATCGACACGGCAGCCGATCGCGCAGTGAACGCCGGACAACCGTCGAGCCTCGCCTACATCCGCCTCGATCAATACGCCACATTACTCGCTGACATCGGCATTGCCGGTATCGATCTATTACTGGCTGATCTTGCTGGCCTGTTGCGCAGCCACTTTGCCGGAGAGGCGCAACTGGCACGATTTGGCGACGATGTATTTGCCGCCCTGCAGTTGGGCGTCACGCCCGAGCAAGCTGAGCCGGGGCTTTTGGCCCTACTGAAAAAAATCGAAAGCCATCTGTTCGATGTAAATGGCCGCACAGCGCAAACCACGCTGTCGATTGGGGTAGCCGGACTCAATGAGACCACGCCCAATGGCCAAGTTGTAGTCGACCGTGCCCACCGCTGTGCCGATGAACAGGAACAGGGTAATACCCTCAAATTGTTCAACCCTGCCGACGTGATCGCAGCGGCTGCGAACCGCGGCGATGTAGTCGCAATGATTAAACAGGCCTTGGACAACAATGGCTTGCGCTTGCTGTTCCAGCCGATTATCAGCCTGCGCGGCGATAACCAAGAGCACTACGAAGTGCTCTTGCGCATGCTCAATTCCAAGGGGGAAGAGGTCCAGCCGACTGACTTTCTCGCGGATGCGGTTACGGCCGGATTGGGTGAAAAACTTGATCGCTGGGTCATCCTCAATGCCATCAAACAACTCACTGAACATCGCAGCAATGGCCATAACACGCGCCTGTTTGTTCATTTATCCAGCGCCAGCCTGCAAGACCAGACGTTACTGCCGTGGCTCAGCGTAGCCCTCAAAGCCGCACGCCTGCCTTCAGACGCACTGGCCTTCCAGCTCAGCGAAACCGACGCTATTACCTATCTGAAGCAAGCCAAGGCATTGACTCAAGGGCTCAATGAGTTGCACTGCAAAGTGGTGCTCAGTCAATTTGGCTGTGCCCTCAACCCGTTCAACTCACTGAAGCACCTGCACATCGATTTCGTGAAAATCGACGGCTCGTTCAGCCAAGACCTCAATCGCCCTGAAAACCAGGAAGCGCTGAAAACCCTGCTCGACAGTTTGCACTCCCAAGCGAAGCTGACCATTGTCCCCTTCGTGGAAAGTGCCACTGTGCTGTCAACCCTCTGGCAAGCGGGGGTCAACTACATTCAGGGCTTCTACCTGCAGGGGCCGACGCAAACCATGAACTACGACTTCGCTTCTGACGACGAGTAAGGTGGTCGACGCGCCTTTCGGCCACCATTTTCCGCCCCAGATGTGCGGGCATTTTCGACCCCATGGCGGGCAAGCTTCGTGTGGTCACCTACAGGGTCCAACGTGCTAATTCGCGGTAACGGCCCTTGTGCGACTCGTACAATACAAAGTGATCGGCCTTAAGCACGAACTCCGGTGGGGTCATTGCCTCCGGCGCTGAGCCTTTGTACTCCCGGGACAAGGTCAAATGCGCGCGAAACTCACGCGAGGCCAGCAACAAACCAAAGGGTAAAAGCGCTTGCTCCAAGGCGTAGACCAACTGGCCAAGCGCTGGCGGCGGATCTTGCGGCCAAAGCACCAATGCATTGGAGCGCGGCCAGACATCCAGTGCATCGAGAAAAACCGTTAGCGCATTGCCCTTGGCCTGCAGAAGATCAACTGCAGCGCAGATTGCAGCAATTTGACAGACAGGCACAGCGCCAAGAAAAGCCAGGGTCAGATGAAAGTTCTCCGCCGCAACAGGTCGCCCAGAACGCAGCTGCAGATGCCTGCGCCATTGAGAGATTGCACTGCGTTGCTCAGCCGAACAGGTCAAGGCGAAAAACAGCCGCTTGCTCGGCTCTGCATCGTTCATCGCCTAAATCCTCCTGCCCGCTGCCTGCTAGTTACTCCAGACCGTCGCGATCACGAAAGCCGAGCAAATACAGAATGCCATCGAGGCCCAGAGTCGAAATCGCCTGCTTGGCCGACTGTTTAACCAGAGGCTTGGCGCGAAATGCCACGCCCAGCCCTGCGATAGCCAGCATTGGCAAATCATTAGCCCCGTCGCCGACCGCAATGGTTTGCTCCAAACGCAGACCTTCTTTCTCAGCCAGCTGACGCAGCAAATCAGCTTTGCGCTGCGCATCTACAATGGGTTCAACAGCCACGCCAGTGACTAGGCCATCGACAATTTCCAGCTCATTGGCGAATACGTAATCAATACCCAGTTTGGCTTGCAACTGCTTTGCAAAATAACTGAAACCACCAGACAAAATGGCCGTTTTGAACCCCAGCCGGTGCAGCTCACTGAACAGTGTTTCGGCGCCCTCGGTTAAGCGCAGTGACGCCCCAATGTCTTCGAGCACCGTTTCCGGCAACCCCTTAAGCAGTCCGAGACGTTCTTTAAAACTAGCGGCAAAGTCCAGCTCACCACGCATTGCCCGCTCGGTAATTTCAGAGACCTGATCCCCCACACCGGCAGCCTTGGCCAATTCGTCGATCACCTCGGCTTCGATCAGCGTCGAGTCCATGTCAAACACAGCCAGGCGGCGGTTACGGCGAAACAGCGAGTCGCTCTGGAAGGCGATATCCACATTCAACTCTTGAGCCACACTGAGGAACTCGGCACGCAAGGCAGCAGGATCTGCAGGCTCCCCGCGCACTGAAAACTCAATGCAGCCTTTGCCCTGCTCAGCGGGCATATCCAATGGCATGCGCCCCGACAAGCGATCGATATGATCGATATTCAATCCATACTTAGCGGTAATCGCACTCACCCGCTGAAGCTGCTCTGCCGTGACCTTGCGCGTCAGCAAGGTGACAATGTGCCGGGCTTTACCCTGGCCATCGACCCAAAGCTGATAATCAGCCTCGGAGACAGGGGTAAAGCGCACCTGCTGGTCCAGTTCGTATGCGCTGAACAGCACGTCTTTAAGCACAGAAGAGCCGCGTTCAGTATCGGGAATTTCGACCAGAATGCCGAACGACAAGGTATCGTGAATGACCGCCTGGCCGATATCCAGAATACTGACCCCGCCTTGGGCCAATACACCGGTAATGGCGGCGGTTAGACCGGGACGATCTTCACCGGTGATGTTGATCAGGACGATTTCGCGCAAGGCGCACCCTCCAAAGGCTCGATTAAGTGATAAACAGCCGCAAAAAGGCCGTCAAGACAGTTAATGACGTGCAAATTTGAACGCCAAAAGACAATAGCTAGATAAAAAAAACACCTTCCCAGCCTGTTTCGACACCCCCACACCCAACCGAATAATTATTCAGCAGGCCGTTATACCCAGCTGGGCCGGTGAAGAACGCATATTCTACCCACTTTCCAAGCAATTCGGGCATGCGCGGTGCTTTGCCGTACGCGGGCCGCTCGCTATACTGCGCGGCATCTTCAGTCGACAAGAACCGAGCGCTGTGAACCGGCCCGCACCTGTGAAATCCGACAATTTCTTCATCCTGCTTTTCCAAGCCCTGCGTCAGCGCCGTGTGCCGCTTGCGCTGCGTATCGCCAGCCATAGCCTATTGCTCGTCTTTATGGCGCTGGTGATCTATGCTTGGGTGATTGGCATGCAGTTCAAGCAAGCCATGCATCAGCAAGCGGAAGCGCTGGGCACCAGCCTGATTACGCAAACGGCAAGCTCTGCCACTGAACTTGTGGTTTCCAACGATATTCTCAGCCTTAACGTGCTGTTAAATAATCTGGTGAAGAACCCGCTGGTCGCCCATGCCGCCATTTACAGTGTCGACAACCGCATTCTTGCCGAAGCGGGCTCGCGCCCAAGCCAGGGCATGCTCGGCGAAACCGAAGGGCTGTACTCCACGCCCATCACCTTTCAAGATGTAATAGCCGGGCAACTGCGCATCAGCCTGGATATGCGTCAGTTCCAGCAGCCCATGACGATCAGCCTGCAAAGCATGGGCATTCTCAGCCTGATCTTGCTGGCCTTGACCCTGACCCTGAGCCTGCGCTTGGGGCGTTATATTTCGACGCCAATCCTGCAATTGCGTGTGTGGCTGCGCGACCCGGATGATCCTGCTCCTGGAGCCGGCCGCCAAGATGAAATTGGCGACCTTGCCCGGCAACTGCAAGCGCGCCTGGTTCCAGAAAAGCCAGAGCCGGAGCACGAACTGGAGCCCGAAGACCTCTACGATGACGCTGACTATGGCGATGAGCCTGAGGCAGGCGAAGACGATGGCGATGGCGATGGCGATGAGCCGGGGTTTTCTATGCCGAATCTTAGCGCCAGGGACGATGCTGACGACGAGCACGATTATGATCAACCCGCACCACGCATTAATCCTCGGCCGCAGGTGAACAGCAGCATCCAAACGACTAACGACCCCTTCGCTGATCTGCATGATGATGAGCCCGAGGGCGACTTCGCTGAAACCACTCCAGCGCCCGCGCCAACGCGCGTTCTGCCGACAGCGCCAAAACCATCCGAGCCAAGCGCGGTGCTGGCCATACAGCTAGGTGCCCAAGAACAGCTAAGGCGCCTACCGCGCGCACGCTTGATGGACTTGCTCAAGCGTTACCGCGACTGCCTGGAGCGCGCTGCCAGCCTCTACCAAGCAGAACTGCACACACTGAAAGATGGCAGCAGCCTGATGCTTTTCCATCGCCAAGACAGTGGTGAGGAATACCTGATTCACGCCATTTGCTGCGGCGAGTTGATGCGCGCACTGGGCCACGCATTGCAAATTGAGGTCGCGGACAGCGGCATCACCTTGCAATTGCAGCTGGGCATGACCTTGGGCGAAGACCTGATGGACCTTAGCCAAGGCGACTTGCTGCTCAACGAAACCTCGCAGGATGCCTTGGCGCTGTCCCAACACAGCCGTAACTTGCTGTTGGTTGAACGGGGTGTAGCCAATGATGAACTGGTGCGTCAACGCGCTCGCACCCGCGCTATCGCCAGCCCAGAGGGCGCTTACTGCGTCGAAAGGTTGCTCGACCCCTACCCGGCACTGCTGGAGCGCCAGCTAGGCAAATTGCGCGACCAGTAAGGTCGCGCAAGCGCTTAGACCCGACAGCGCCCTTCTGTCCGCGGCTCTACACTGCGCGCCAAGCGCCAAGGGTGGACAGGCCTCGCCTTGTGTTGCCGACAGAGACACAAGGCCTGCACAACACACAGCGCCCTTGTGCCCACCGCTCTGCCCGCCGGTGCCGGTGCCGGTGCCGGTGCCGGACACGCAGTATTCGCCCACAGAAACAACAAACCCGCATAAATGCGGGTTTGTTGGCTGGCTGAGTCTGCAATCAGAAGCGGAACACTTCAGAGTCGATTCGAACCGGTTGAGCCATGGGAATCTTCGGCGTCTCTTCTTTCTTTGGGGTTGCAGCAGGCGCTTTCTTAGGTGCTTGCTCGGCAATGGCCGGAAGCTCACCGTCTTGCTCTTTAACGGCCACCGCGACTTGCTCGACCAATTGGCGCATCAAGTTACTCTGGGCATGTACCTGATCCGCAATCGAGCCGCCATGGGCTTGCTCCAAGCGCACCAGTTTACCGTCCAGCAGTTGACCATTCTTGTTCATCAAGCGCCACTGCGCTTCCAGCACTGCCGGACGCTCAGGCCCCGAATCAAGTCGAGCTATCGACATCAGAATTTGAATCTGCGGAGCAAAGCCGGGCGCAGCGGGCGCAAGGGCCAAACGCTGACTGTTCAGCTGAGAAGACAGCTGCAGGAGCAGTTGTTGGTCAATATCTGCGGCCAAGCTACCGGCCCAGCGCGCGTCTCTGGAGGCTATCAGGCTGCCATCGGCCTGGCGTTGCAACAAGGCTTCACGCTGCAAATAATCGGCAATCGATACCGGGCCCAACAACACCGCCAAACCATCTTGAGCAGATGGCACCTTCGCGTCACCACTGTCGAGCTGATACAAGGGCACAGGCTGGTAACGTGCGCAGCCAGCTAACCCGAGTAGAGCTACCAACAGAATCAGAGGGAGTCGCATTGCAGTCATCAATATCATCCAGCCAGTCATTCGACCGGTCTATATATCCATAGAATTCGTAAGTGGTTTTAGGCGATAACATTCATTTTCAGCGAGTTAAAACCCTGAGAAAAACTCAGCTGACAGCCAAATATTAACTATAAGACTGGGGCTAACCCGAGCCTTTTCTGATGCGCTTCACACCAGAAATGCGGCTTAAAAAATCAAAGCCGCCAGCATCAGCCAGCGGCTATATCATCCTAGAAACCCACGCCAGACTCCAGCATTGATCTACCAGTGAGTATTTCAGGTGTTACCCAGCTACTCAACCAGTAAACTGTCAACCCGCTGAAAGCCCCGTGGCAGCTTGTTGCCGCGCCGCCCACGCTCACCTTTGTAATGCTCGAGGTCATCCGCTTTGAGCGACAGTGTGCGCTTGCCAGCCTGTAACACCAGCGTCGACCCAACTGGAAGAACTGCCAGGTCCGTGACGTACTCTTCGCGTGACGCCACTCGATCACCCGGTATGCCGATTATTTTATTGCCTTTACCTTTACCGAGTTGTGGCAAGTCAGCCACTTTAAACAGCAATAGGCGGCCTTCGGTCGTTACCGCTGCCAGCCAATCGTCTTCACGACTGACCAATGGCTTAGGTGGTATCACTTTGGCACCATTGGGCAGGCTCAGGAGGGCCTTGCCAGCCTTGTTCTTGGCTTGCAGGTCTTCACCTTTAACCACAAAGCCATAACCTGCATCAGAGGCAATCACATACAGGGCGTCATCGTCCGGCAGCATTACGCACTCGAAGGTCGCCCCTGGCGGCGGCGTCAAGCGCCCGGTCAATGGCTCACCCTGCCCCCGAGCTGAGGGCAGCGAGTGCGCGGGTAATGAGTAACTTCGCCCAGTTGAGTCGATAAACACGGCAAATTGATTGGAACGTCCCGGCGCCATGGCTTTAAAGCCATCACCGGCCTTATAGGATAAGCCTGTCGCATCCAGATCATGGCCCTTACCACAACGTACCCAGCCCTTCTCCGAGACCACCACGGTGACGGGCTCTGCAGACATGAGTTCGTTCTCGGACAGTGCCTTGGCCTCAGCACGGGCGACTATCGGCGAACGACGATCATCGCCGTAGGTTTCAGCGTCTTTAATGATTTCGTCACGCACCAGCTTCTTCAGGCGTGCTTCGCTGCCTAGCAGCTTGAGCAGCTTTTCGCGCTCTTTGGCTAATTCGTCCTGCTCACCCCGGATTTTCATCTCTTCCAGACGCGCCAACTGACGCAAGCGCGTATCGAGAATGTAATCGGCCTGAATATCTGTCAGCTCAAAGCGCTCAATCAGCACCGCTTTGGGCTGTTCTTCGGTGCGAATGATATGGATGACTTCATCCAGATTGAGGAAGGCAACCAGCAAACCTTCCAACAGGTGTAAGCGCCGCTCAACCTTGTCCAATCGGAACTGCAAACGGCGGCGCACGGTATTGACCCGGTATTCCAACCATTCACGCAGCATTTGTCGCAGGTTCTTAACCTGTGGCTTGCCGTCCAAACCGATGACGTTGGTGTTGACCCGGTAGCTCGATTCAAGCTCCGTGGTGGCAAACAAGTGCTGCATCAACTCAGCTGCATCAACCCGGTTTGAACGCGGGATAATCACGATCCGGCATGGGTTTTCATGGTCAGATTCATCACGCAGGTCAGCCACCATCGGCAGCTTCTTGGCCTGCATTTGCCCGGCAATCTGCTCCAGTACTTTGGAACCTGAGACTTGATGTGGCAGTGAAGTGACGACGATATCACCATCTTCCACTCGATATACCGCTCGCATACGCACTGAGCCACGGCCGGTTTCATAGATTTTCAGCAAATCAGAGCGCGGCGTGATGATTTCAGCTTCGGTTGGGTAATCCGGGCCCAATACATGCTCACAGAGCTGCTCGACCGTAGCATTGGGCTCGTCGATCAAGCGCACACAGGCTGCAGCCACTTCACGCAGGTTATGCGGCGGCACATCGGTCGCCATACCCACAGCAATACCGGTGGTGCCATTGAGCAGCAAGTTCGGCAGACGTGCAGGCAGGGTTGCCGGCTCGTTCATGGTGCCGTCGAAGTTTGGCACCCAATCAACGGTGCCCTGGCCCAACTCGGTGAGCAAAACTTCGGAATAACGCGACAAGCGCGCCTCGGTGTAACGCATGGCCGCGAAGGACTTTGGATCATCCGGCGCACCCCAGTTGCCCTGACCATCCACCAGGGTATAGCGATAGCTAAACGGCTGCGCCATGAGCACCATGGCCTCGTAACAGGCAGAATCACCGTGGGGGTGAAACTTACCGAGCACGTCACCGACAGTACGCGCAGATTTCTTGTGCTTGGAGTCCGCGTCCAGCCCCAGTTCGCTCATGGCGTAGATAATGCGCCGCTGAACAGGCTTCAAACCATCGCCGATATGTGGCAATGCACGGTCCATGATGACGTACATGGAATAGTTGAGGTAAGCCTGCTCGGTAAAATCGGCAAGGGACCGACGCTCAACGCCGTCCAGACTCAAATCGAGAGAATCGCTCATGCGTGCCTCATTGCAAGGTGGATTGGCGCAGCAACAACGTGCCGTCGCGCTGGGTAAATTCAAGTTTCTTCAGGGCACTCATGCCCAACAATACTTCATCACCGGCCATGCCGGGTGCAATCAGAGCAGCGACATCTTCCAGCACGATGTCGCCTAATTTAAGGTATTTAAGCCGCGTTCTATGGCCAATTGACTGGCCATTGGCGGTTCTCACTGTGACAGCTGCACCGGCCTGCAACCCTAATTGCCGGGCAAGCTCAGCGGGTACCGCGACATCCGTGGCCCCGGTATCCAGCAAGAACTCAACGTTCTGACCGTTTATTTGCCCGGTCGCGTAATAGTGTCCTTGCCGACTGCTGGCCAGGCGCACCTCGACATAATCATTGGTATGAATCGACTGAGGCGTGCTATTCGGATTGCGCTGCTGGTCTTCAAGCTTGCCAAAAAAATGCGTAGCCAGGAACAAGCCTGCGCCCCATGCCAGGATTAACATCACTCGCCCTGCGCGTTTTCCAGCAGGCTGGGCGCTCACTTTTTCGCCTCCCATCCACCTTTCGGCGCTGCAATACGCCAAACGACCGGGCGCGCCTCGCCATCTGCGCGGATAAGGCCGCCGTTGTCGACCCCCAACCATGCGCCGCGCTCATCAATTTGCAGGGCTTCGACGCGGCCATATGCACTTGGATAACGCCGTGCCTCAGTCAACACCTCATCAGCAAATGACCAGCAACGCTCAACCTCGCCATTACTCAGTGTGCGCCGGCAGATACGGTGATCCTGCCGCTCGAGGGTGAACAGTTTTTCTGCGTAATAGCTCAGATCGGAGAAGTCTTTGGGCTGTGGCTTGCTACCAAGCTGCTCCGGCCCAGCGCTTTTACCGCTTTCGCTGATCAAGACACAACCGCCGGTGCATTCCCACACCGAACGCTTCTTATGCAGCACCAGTAAGCCACGACGCTCACGCTCAGCGGCCAGCCATATGCGATTACCCTCGGGATCGATCGCGACACCTTCAAGCAATGCATTGGAGTGCAGCAACATGCCGCTGCCGCGGGCCTGACGTACCAGCGATTCCGGCAGGCGCAGCCACTCGGGGTCCGCAGCAACCGGCAGCATCAACACGGCAGCCTTGGCCTCGCTCACCAGATAGCGATTGCCCATGGCGTCGCAGCTGACACCTTCAAAATCGAGTGTGCCACCGCGCACCAGACCGGTCGCCCACGCCCGCGCACGAATTCCCCATGGCAAGCCAGATTCGGGGGCAGGCGGTGCGCTGAATAATTCGGGCTCAGCTTGCCAGGCGCCTTCGCCGCCAGCCAGACGGTAAATGCGCCCATCATCTCGGTCGGACACCGCCCACAGCGCATCACCACACCATGCAAACCCGGACAGATTGCCCGCAGGCATGCCATCAATCGGGTGTTCACTGACTATCTTGAGCGACTCAACCGGCTGACTAACAGCCAACGGATTCGCTGCTAAAATTGGCGCAACACTCAGCAACAGCAGGGCATAAAGCGTTTGCCTCAAAGCAACACCTCAGCCAGATTGCCTTTAGATTCAAGCCACGCCTTACGGTCGCTTGCGCGTTTTTTTGCCAGCAGCATGTCCATCATTTCTTGGGTGGCCGGGTAATCTTCCAGCGTCAACTGCACCAGACGCCGGGTATTGGGGTCCATGGTGGTTTCACGCAGCTGCGGTGGATTCATCTCACCAAGGCCTTTGAATCGAGTCACCTGCGGCTTGCCACGGCGCTTTTCTGCAACCAAACGGTCGAGAATACCGTCACGTTCTGCATCGTCGAGGGCGTAGAAAATCTCTTTTCCCAAGTCAATTCGATACAAGGGTGGCATGGCGACGAAAATGTGTCCGGCATCAACCAAGGCACGGAAATGCTGGACGAACAGTGCGCAAAGCAAGGTTGCAATGTGCAGACCGTCCGAGTCGGCGTCGGCAAGGATGCATATCTTGCCGTAGCGCAGCTGGGTCAAATCGCTGGAGCCCGGATCAATACCAATGGCCACGGCAATGTCGTGCACTTCTTGCGAGGCCAGCACTTCACTGCCATCCACTTCCCAGGTATTCAGGATCTTGCCGCGTAACGGCATGATTGCCTGGAACTCTTTATCGCGCGCTTGCTTGGCAGAACCGCCAGCAGAATCACCCTCGACCAGAAACAGCTCGGAACGCATTGGGTCCTGACCCGCACAATCGGCCAACTTGCCCGGCAACGCAGGGCCTTGCGTAATTTTCTTGCGCTCAACCTTTTTCCCCGCCTTGAGCCGGCGATTGGCGTTACTGATTGCCAATTCAGCCAACTGCTGGCCAAACTCAGGGTGAGCGTTTAGCCACAGACTGAAGGCATCTTTAACCACCCCTGAAACAAAGGCGGCGGCTTCACGTGAAGACAAGCGCTCTTTGGTTTGCCCGCTGAACTGGGCGTCTTGCATCTTCATCGACAGGACGAAGGCGATTCGCTCCCAAATATCTTCAGGCGCCAGTTTGACGCCGCGCGGCAACAAATTACGAAACTCGCAGAACTCACGCATGGCATCCAGCAAGCCCTGGCGCAAACCATTGACGTGAGTACCACCCTGCGCAGTCGGGATCAGGTTGACGTAGCTTTCTTGAACGCTCTCCCCGCCTTCAGGCAGCCACAGCAGTGCCCAGTCGACGGCTTCTTTATTGCCCGCCAGGCTGCCACAGAATGGCTCATCCGGTAGGCGGGGGTATTCGCTTACGGCATCAACCAAATAGGAACGCAGACCATCTTCAAATAGCCACTCAATCCGTTCGCCGCTGGCTTTATCTTCAAAGCTGACGCTTAACCCCGGACACAGCACGGCTTTCGCCTTGAGCACGTGCTTGAGACGGCTGATCGAGAATTTGTGCGAGTCAAAATACTTGGCATCTGGCCAGAAGTGCACACTGGTCCCGGTGTTGCGCTTGCCAACGGTGTTGACCACTTCAAGTTCACTGGCCTTAAAGCCATTCTCGAAGGTCATGCGGTGTTCATTTCCGTCGCGCTTAACCCGCACTTCGACCAGGGTCGACAAGGCGTTTACCACCGAAATACCCACACCGTGCAAACCGCCGGAGAACTGGTAGTTTTTGTTGGAAAACTTACCGCCGGCGTGGAGCTTGGTGAAAATCAGTTCGACCCCGGGAACACCCTCTTCAGGGTGGATATCCACTGGCATGCCGCGACCGTCATCGGTCACTTCCAGGGAGTTATCCTCATGCAGAATCACTTGTATGCTGCTGGCATGCCCGGCCAGTGCTTCGTCGACCGAGTTGTCGATGACTTCCTGAGCCAAGTGATTAGGGCGGCTGGTATCGGTGTACATGCCCGGGCGCTTGCGCACCGGGTCAAGACCGGAAAGGACTTCGATGGCATCGGCGTTATAACTGGCCATAGGGTCTCTTAATCTTCATTCAGTTAATCGAGGCACTCACAAAACCGCTTATTGCGCTGGTGAATTTGATCAGCGACAGCGACGCAGTGCAATGTGAGTCATTCAAAGCGCAGAAAAGTCGATATCGTGCCACAAGTCGGGCGCAATACCGGCAAAAGCAAATAACATCGGCAAGCGTTGGGCAAAGCCTTGAAACCCATGGTCGCCACCCGCTTGAATTCGCAGCGCACACCCGCGATACAAGGCCTGTGCATGACGATAATCCAAGGTTTCATCGGCGGTTTGTAACCATACCTGATAACGCGCTGGATCTTGCGACGGCGTCACATCCAACTCCGCCAGTGCGCTGACGTGATCGGCTGTCAGATCCCACGTCTCATCGCTGTAAAAATTCTTTTGTGGCCCCAGGTAACCGTCAAACAGGGCATGGGGCCGAACGGCCGGGTTTATCAACAGGGCTTTCAAGCCATGGCGCTCCGCCAGATGCGTCGCATAGTAGCCGCCCAGTGAACTGCCGACTAGCAGCGGCCGGCCCAATGCTTCAATTTCCGCTTCCATCTGCATGACGGCTTGTCGCGGGTGATGATGCAATGCCGGCACGCGTAATTGTTCGGCCAGTCCCATCTGGGTCATGACACGGCGCAACTGACTGGCCTTGAGCGAGTCGGGCGAACTGTTAAGTCCATGCAAATAAAGGATAGTTTCAGTCATGGGAAGGAGGCTACTAGGTCACGACCACTAGCTGCAAGCGCCTGTTTCATGGTGTTTGCAGCAAACCATGCAGGTTCTTGGCCTCGCGTATCGATCAGTAGCCCTTAACGCTGTAATCGACTTCGAAATCGATGCCCGTCACGCGCGATACTCCGGTTTCAATCCGCCCGTCCGCAAACAAGCGCAACCAGCGATAACCGGGCGCACTGGTATCAACCTGAAACTCCTCACTGCCGGGCGCAAACTGCACGCAGGTCGAGGGCGAAGCCAAGAGTCGCACCGTATTGCGCACCTGGTCGAACTCTTGGTGAATGTGCCCCCAAAGCATGGCGCGGACCTGGGCAAAGCGCGCCACAATCGCAAATAGGGCATCTGGATTTCGCAAGCCAATCGGGTCCATCCAGCGACTACCAATCGGTACCGGGTGATGGTGCATGCAAATCAGGTGGTGACGCTCAGGCGCCTCACTCAGTGCGCGTTCAAGCAGCGCCAGTTGACGGTCACCGAGAAACCCCGGCACCGCGCCAGGAATGGCCGAATCAAGCAAAATCACCCGCCAATTACCCACATCAATCACAGTATCGAGCAAATTAGTGCCAACACAGGCGGCCTGCATGGCAGGAAGCTCATCGTGATTACCGGGAAACCAGCGCATAGGCGCACGAATGACCGACGTCATCTGCCGGAAACGCGTGTAGGAGGCTTCGCTGCCATCTTGCGACAGGTCACCACTGGCCAGCACCAGGTCAATTTGCGGCTGCTCGTCGAGAACCCGCTCAACTACTCGCTGCAAGCTGTCTTGAGTGTCCATGCCTAATAATTTGCCGTTTTCTTCAGCAAATAGATGACTATCCGATAACTGAACCAACAGTACCGATGAGTCAGCAGGATAATTTTGCGCGCTCGGCAAGGCCGTCTCCTTGAGCGGAATGGTTTGATTATGGCGGCTTGCACAACGAGGCGAAACTCGATTTGCGCGGTCTGGTTCACAGATCCTACGCACAAGTGCTTGAAATCCTCGACCTTAAAAGCAAAGAGCCATCCCGCCCCTTATGTACGACTCACCCAATCAAAACCATCATCCGTAATAAAGCATCAGGTCTGCCCACACCAGACTATGTAAAAACTACTGCGCTCGACAATATGGCGCTGCAAACAGGCGAAAATGCTCATTAGGAACACCTAAAGTCGAACGCGACCCCGGTGCCTTCTAACCTGTTAAAGGCTTGCCTTACCATCCCTGCGCTCGTGACGCTGTTACAGACTCTGGATGAGTCAGATTACGCCAGTTAGCTGATCAAGATTGGCAGTGAAGGTTCAGTCGGTAGAGCGGCAGGCCAGAATCAGCCTTAGATTTGCGGCTCGGTTTCATGGCCGCAGGCCAAGCAATGGCTTAGCCATTCTCCGAGAAATAGATTGAGCTGGGTCTTCTCATCGGGCTGATGCATGTCCGCATTCGGGTAAGGATAAACGCCACGAAAGCGTCGCGCACTTTCAGCGCCAACCACCTCAGCCATGCGTGCATCGTGATAGACACGCACTTCCAGCGCTGGCACTGGCAGCCAGGGCAGGCTGTGTTCTTGCCGCACACGAATGGTCGAGGTGTACGGGCAGTTTTCAAGCACATCCAACGCCAGCACACCGAGCAGTTTTTCCCCTTGGCTAACCGCCACGCGGCGTGCGCTGGCTTCTTCGCGCATGGCCGGGAGTAAGCGCATTAATCGCGCATAATTCGCCTCGCAAGCCGTCTGCAACTCGACCAAGTCAACGCGGTAACGATCACGTATCAAATTTACTGCCATAACCCCCTAACCTCGGCGCGGTTAAGCGCCAGCCATTGCAGAGCAATAATGCTTGCGGCGTTATCAATGCGCCCATCTTTGACCGCATCCAATGCATCTTCCAAGGGCCATACATGCACTTGGATATCTTCACCTTCTTCGGCAAGGCCAAAAACCCCACCAACCCCATCACTGTCACAACGACCTACGAACAAATGCACGCGCTCGTTAGAGCCTCCCGGTGAAGGATAGTACTGAGTGACCGGCCACAACGCCGCCAATTTCAGACCCGCTTCCTCCATCGCCTCACGGTGTGCCACTTCTTCCGGTTCTTCGTCTTTATCTATCAGACCAGCGACCAACTCCAGCAACCAGGGATTGGCACTTTTATGCATAGCGCCAACCCTGAATTGCTCGATCAGCACCACCACATCACGTTGCGGATCATAAGGCAGCACGCAGACGGCATCGTGACGCAGGAAAACCTCTCGATTGAGCAACGGACCCATTTCACCGGAGAACTGTTGATGACGCAAATGCAAGCGATCAAGGCTGTAAAAACCTCGAAAACAGGCTTCACGCTCTACGATTTCGACCGCATTCGGCCCCGGTTTAAAAGTGTCTGGCATTGAATCCTCACTCAGTCTGTTAACCTGACTTTCACGCATCCTACCCCTGCAACTCGCACAACGCAGCCTCTTTACATTAGTGGCCACAGGAATTTACGGGTGCAGGTGCAACTGGGATCATGCAGCATAGATTGGGTTCCAAGGGCTCGAACTCAAGCGCCAAGCTGGAGTCGAAGCCTGCAACCCTTAACAGCCTTCAGCCAAACGATGGATTACATGTCTCTGACCAAAAAGCTCGCAATCATCGGTATTAGCCTCTTTCTCAGCGCCTGCCAGAGCATGATGCCTGGCGACAAACCCTTGGTGGCTCAACGTAGCGCCTGGGAGCACGTAACGCCGGGCTGCACCGGTGAGCCTTGCCCTCTAGTCAACATAGACACCCTGAGCTTCGCCGAAGAGCCTCAGCTAACTGCGCTGATTGAGCATGCACTGCTGCGCATGACCACCGACGCACCGGACTCGCCATTGCCGGCTTCATTGCAGGCCTATGAAAAGGATTTTCTGGCGCGCGCCGATTCAGGCTGGAAAACCTATCTTCAAGCCAAATTGCGTGAGCAACATGACCAACTCGTGATCATTGAGCTTTCCAGTTACTTAGCGACAGGCGGCGCCCATGGCATGCCAGGACGCGGCTTTATCAATTACGACCGTGACCTGCACAAAGCGCTGACCTTGCGCGACATGCTTAAACCGGGCACTGAAGACACCTTTTGGCAGGCAGCAGAGCAAGCCCATCAGCGCTGGCTGAAAGCTAATAAGCTCGATCAAGATCCAGAGTATCTAAAAAACTGGCCTTTCACTCGCACGGCTAACATCGCCTTGCTCAAGAAGTCGGTACTGCTGAAGTATGACGTTTATACCCTGGCGCCATACTCCAGCGGCCATGTGTCGCTGACCATCCCCTATTCGCAACTGCGCGCCATTCTCAAGCCGGAGTACTTACCGGCTGAGCAATAATCCGACCGAACAGCCATTGCAGCCCGCCAGCGATCAACAAGGCTGGCAGGGTTGCGCCGACATCTGGCAGCAAATTGCTCAGCAGATGGTAGACCACAACGCCACATGCCCATGCCAGTAGCGTGTCCCACCGCAAGCCGACCTGAGGCGCCAGAGCCGCTTGACGTTTGCGCAGGATAAAGTGATCAACCAGCACCACGCCAAACAACGGTGCGAACACTGAACCGATCAGCAACAAGAAGTTCTGGTATTCCGCCAAAGGTGCCAACAGGGCGATCAGCGTGCACAACCCACCAATGGCCAACGCCAGGTGCTCAACTTTGACGCTGAGCACGATTCCTGCCGACACTGCCGCCGAGTGAATATCGGCGAATGCATTCTCCGACTCATCGAGCAGAATCAGCAGCAACGGAATCCCCAGCCCAGCACCTGCCAATGCGAGCAGTAACGCATTGACCTCACCGCTTGGTGCGAATGCCAAGGTGTAGGCCACACCTAAACTCATGAGCCAGAAGTTACCAAGAAAGAAGCCGGCCGCAGTTCCGCCAAATACATTCGCGGCGCGCTTACCGAATCGGGAGTAATCGGCAATCAGCGGCAGCCATGACAACGGCATGGCGATGGCGATATCAAAGCCTAAGGCGAACGGCATCGAACCATCCCCCGCTCGCGCCCAAAGCGCCGCCAAATCGGTTTTATCGAACAAATTCCAGGTTAGCCAAATGCAGGCGCCAAGCAACAGCCAAATGCCCCATTTGCGAAGGACACGCCGAACAAATGTCAGGGGACCGGTTACCGCCAGCAAGGTGGCGATTGCACCGAAAAACACAGTCCATAACGCGGCAAGGGTCAGCACGCTGTCCTCACCAAATGCCCGGGCCGAGAGCAGGCTCGCCGCATCACGCATGACAATGATTTCAAATGCGCCCCAACCCACTAACTGCAGAATATTGAGCAAGGCCGGCACCACCGCGCCTTTACTACCCAAACTGAGCTTTAACGCGGCCATGGCCGACAAGCCGGTGTCGACACCAATCACCGCCACAGCACCGAGGAGCAACACGCCCACCGCCGTACCGCAAGCAATAGCTAGCATTGCTCCAGCCATCCCTAAACCCGGCGCCAGTAACGCACCGAGTTGCAGCACCATCAAACCGATACCAAGCGAGAACCACAGCGAAAACAAGTCACGCGCACCAAACACCCGCTTGTCAGCAGGTACCGCGTGATGGGGTGAATAAGTACTGGGAGTATTCACACGCAAGACTCACAAAAATTAGTATTGAAACCACCATCGCCCGACTGATCAGAGTCGGGCGATGGTGGTGTTGGAGTGTGGGTCTGAATCAGACCTGTCGGTAGATCACCGAGCCTTCTTCTTTAAAGCGCTGCGCTTGCTCCTTGAAGCCTGCCTCGATCGCTTTGCTTTCTTCCGATAAGCCATTGACCTTGGCGTACTCACGCACTTCCTGAGTAATCTTCATTGAGCAGAACTTAGGCCCGCACATGGAGCAGAAATGCGCGACTTTCGCCGAGTCCTTCGGCAGGGTTTCATCGTGGTAGCTGCGCGCAGTGTCTGGGTCGAGGCCGAGGTTGAACTGGTCTTCCCAACGGAATTCAAAGCGCGCTTTGGACAAGGCGTTATCACGGATCTGCGCACCCGGATGCCCCTTGGCCAAGTCAGCCGCGTGGGCCGCGATTTTGTAGGTGATGATGCCAGTTTTAACATCGTCCTTATTCGGCAGGCCCAAGTGCTCTTTGGGCGTGACGTAGCAGAGCATGGCGCAACCAAACCAGCCGATCATCGCCGCGCCTATGCCTGAAGTGATGTGATCATAGCCAGGGGCGATATCCGTAGTCAGCGGACCAAGCGTGTAGAACGGCGCCTCATCACAGCACTCGAGTTGCTTGTCCATATTCTCTTTTATCAGATGCATCGGCACATGGCCCGGACCTTCGATCATGCACTGCACATCATGCTTCCAGGCAATTTTGGTCAGCTCCCCCAGTGTTTCCAGCTCACCGAACTGTGCGGCATCGTTGGCGTCTGCAATAGAGCCCGGACGCAAGCCATCACCCAGTGAGAAGCTGACGTCATAGGCCTTCATGATTTCGCAGATTTCGTCAAAGTGGGTGTACAGGAAGTTTTCCTGGTGGTGTGCCAGGCACCACTTGGCCATGATCGAGCCACCGCGCGAAACAATGCCGGTCACGCGCTTGGCGGTCAGCGGTACATAACGCAGCAACACACCAGCATGAATAGTGAAGTAATCAACACCCTGCTCGGCTTGCTCGATCAAGGTGTCGCGAAACAACTCCCAGGTCAGGTCCTCGGCAACCCCGTTAACTTTTTCCAGCGCTTGATAGATCGGTACAGTACCGATTGGCACTGGCGAGTTGCGGATAATCCACTCGCGGGTTTCGTGGATGTGCTTGCCGGTCGACAAGTCCATAACCGTGTCCGAGCCCCAGCGAATACCCCACGTCAGCTTGGCCACTTCTTCCTCGATCGATGACCCCAGCGCCGAGTTGCCAATGTTGCCGTTAATTTTCACCAGAAAATTACGGCCAATAATCATGGGTTCAAGTTCAGTGTGGTTAATATTGGCCGGAATAATCGCCCGGCCGCGTGCCACTTCATCACGCACAAACTCAGCGGTAATTTGTTGCGGGATTGATGCACCAAAACTTTGCCCCGGGTGTTGGTCTTTGAGCAAACCTGCAGCGCGGGCCTCTTGCAGCTTGAGATTCTCGCGAATCGCCACGTATTCCATTTCAGGCGTGATGATGCCCTGACGGGCGTAATGCATCTGGCTGACGTTATGACCGGCCTTGGCCCGCCGCGGATTGCGCACATGGGCAAAGCGCATCTTGCTCAGTTCTTCGTCGGCCAGCCGTACTTGGCCGAAATGTGAACTCAAACCCTCAAGCTGTTCTGTATCGTCACGGTCCGCGATCCACGCCGAGCGTACGTCAGCCAAGCCCTTGCGCACATCGATCTGCACCTGCGGGTCGGTGTAGGGGCCAGATGTGTCGTAGACCAGTACCGGGGCGTTCACTTCACCCCCAAAATCGGTGGGGGTAACGTCCAGGCTGATCTCACGCATTGGCACGCGAATATCAGGGCGTGAACCTTCTACGTAGACCTTCTGCGAACGGGTAAACGGCTGAACAGATTGCAAGTCAACCTGGGCGGACTCACTGAGGTTCTTAAGGCTATTTTGTTTTTGTACGCTCATCGACGGCTCTCTCCTGAGATAGTTGTCGGAGCGAACTTGAACGAGAGAATGCTGGCGCGGGCGCACCGGAGCGGTGCAGAGAAGACTCGCCGAGGCAGTGGCGAGGACATCTTGTTCCCTACGCAGGCCTTAACCTGATCAGGTTCAACGGGATCCGGCAATAGCCAATCTCAGCCCCTCAATTAGGGCACCCCGACAAGAACATCGCCATTCTAATCAGCACGGTTGGGAAAACCAACCCACAAGTCAAAATAAGCTGACCCACGCGTCGGTTTACGACCCGGACGGGCATGTCCCAAGACGGGCATGTCCCAAGACGGGCATGTCCCAGACGGGCATGTCCCAGACGGGCATGTCCCAGACGGCAAAAAGCTATCAGCGTTTAGCCCCCGGTAGCTATAACCCAATCGAACTGCTTGGCACTCTGAAAATGGCCCAATTGTGTTGGCCCGATCTATTCGTGACGCGGTAACATGAGAGATATTAAACTCAACAGTAGTAATATTAAGTTGTGGATTGTTGCGGGTACGCAACATAGCTTGTTGCAAACTACACTCATGACGCTAATTGTCAGCCTTGACCCTCTTGGCAGTGACGCTTAGCCTTGTCGATTACCGCTAATTCTAGGAACACGCCCTAATGTTGCGTAGACTTTCTCTGGCTGTCGCCGTTACCTCTGCGATAACCGGTCAAGCTTGGGCTGCACAAGCTCCGACCACCGCAATGAACGACCTGATCTCCGTGTATCGGGAAGCGGCGCAGAATAACGCCGATATCGCCGCAGCTCGTGCTGACTATCAAGCACGTCGCGAAATCGTGCCCCAGGCACGCGCCGGGTTGCTGCCTAACTTGTCAGGTGGCGCAGAGCTTGCCGACACCCGCACCAAGCTCGACTCACCGTCTTATACCGCTAATCGCAGTGGCACGGTTTATCAGGCTAACCTGAGCCAGCCCCTGTTCCGGGCAGACCGTTGGTTCCAGTTGCAAGCTGCTGAAGCCACAAGCGAACAAGCCTCGCTGGATCTCTCAGCCACCGAGCAAAACCTGATTCTGCAAAGCGCCGAGAGTTATTTCAATGTGCTTCGCGCGCAAGATAACCTGGCCTCGACCAAAGCTGAGGAAGCTGCATTCAAGCGCCAATTGGATCAGTCCAACGAACGCTTCGATGTCGGCCTATCGGATAAAACCGATGTGCTTGAGGCGCAGGCAGGCTTCGACACCGCTCGCGCGAACCGGATTATTGCTGAGCGTCAGGTTGATGATGCCTTTCAGGCCCTGACCACTTTGACCAACCGCGACTACCCAGCCCTTGAAGGCATGCGTCACACGCTGCCGATCTTGGCGCCAACACCTAATGATGCCAAGGCATGGGTCGATACGGCAGCCGCTCAGAATCTCAACCTGTTGGCCAGTAACTATGCTGTTGATGCTGCGAAAGAAACCCTCAGCCAGCGCAAAGCCGGTCACGCACCTACCCTCGATGCTGTGGCCAGCTACAAGAAAGGTGACAACGACAGCCTGGGCTTTACCAACAGCGGTCTGAACACCGGCATCCCCCCTTACAGTGGCGATGTTGAGCAAAGCTCGATTGGCCTGCAGTTGAACATCCCAATCTACAGCGGTGGCCTGACCAGCTCACAAGTACGTGAGGCCTACCAGCGCCTGGACCAAACCGAGCAGCAACGCGAAAGCCTGCGCCGTCAGGTGGTCCAAGATACGCGCAACCTGCACCGCGCAGTGAATACCGATGTTGAAACCGTAAAGGCGCGCAAACAGTCGATCGTCTCCAACCAGAGCGCACTTGAAGCCACCGAAATTGGTTATCAGGTGGGTACCCGCAACATCGTCGACGTGCTGGATGCCCAGCGCCAGTTGTACAGCTCAGTGCGTACTTATAACGATGCCCGTTACGACTACATCCTCAACAATCTGCGCTTGAAACAGGCTGCCGGCACCTTGAGCCCAGGTGACTTGGAAGCGCTGGACACCTACCTGAAGCCAGACTACAACCCGGACAAGGATTTCCTGCCGCCGGATCTGGCTGCAGCGGCTGAACAGCAGATGAAGGGTAACCCAAACTACTAAGTTTGCCGCGCCAGATAAAAACCCGACTCGATGTCGGGTTTTTATTGGCACTGAGAAATAATCAGCCTGCCTTGATCAATAGCCCCAGCGCTGCCAACAACCGCTCTAGCGCACCTTGATTGGCCCGCATTACCGCCAGGCCGGCTGCACGCATGGCCGCTGCTTGCTGCGGTATTTGCCACAGCTGAGCCACCTCCTGGGCCAACGCCCCCGCGTCATTCACTTCCAGCAAGGCGCCCGCCTCACGCAACTGATTGGCAATTTCGAGGAAGTTGAATAAATGCGGCCCACTCAATACCGGCTTACTCAACGCAGCCGGCTCCAGCAAGTTATGCCCGCCATTGGCAACCAAGCTGCCGCCGACAAATGCAACATCGGCCAGCGCGTAAAGAAATAACAACTCGCCCATGGTGTCGCCAAGTAATACCTGATGCTCGACGGTAACCGGTCCTCCAGTGGAGCGGCGCTGCACCCGCAACCCAGCGGCTTTGATTTGCTCAAACACCGCATTAAAACGCTCAGGGTGACGCGGCACCAGTATCAACAGAGCATCAGGCCATTGCTGTAATAGGCGACGATGGGCAGCAATTACTTGCTGGTCCTCTCCCTCATGGGTACTGGCGGCGATCCATACGGGACGCTCGAGCGCTGACCATTTTTCGCGTAGCGCATGTGCACGCTCAAGTAATGCAGGGTCGACAGTCAGATCAAACTTGATCGAGCCGGTTACTTGCACACATTCATCACGTGCGCCCAAGCGGCGAAAACGCTCAGCCTCAACCGGAGTTTGCGCGGCGATCAGGCTCATTTGCGCCAACATTGGTCCGGTCAGCTTGGAAAACCTTGCATAACCTCGCGCCGATCGCTCGGATAGACGTGCATTGGCCAGCGCCACCGGAATACCACGCTTTGCACATTGATTGATGTGATTGGGCCACAACTCGGTCTCCATGATGACCGCAAGCTTGGGCTGAACCCGCTCTAAAAAGCGCGACGCCGCCCAAGGCAGGTCGTAGGCCAAATAACAATGCTGCACCCGACCTTGGTATTCAGCGCCACCGAACATTGCCTGAATACGCTCCGAGCCAGTGGGTGTCATGCAGGTGATGGTAATCGGCAAATCAGGGTAGCGCGCCATCAGCTCACGGATCATTGGCGCCGCCGCAATGCTCTCGCCGACCGAAACCGCATGTACCCAGATTCCTCCCGGTTTAAACGCTGGCAAGCCAAAGGAAAAGCGCTCACCAATTCGCGCCGCATAGGCAGATGCCTTGCGCGCGCGCAGTGCCAGACGCACAGCAACCACTGGCAAACCAAGGTGAAACAGCAGGGTGTATAGCAATCGATTCATAAGCTCTCGGCTTAACGGTCTTGATGATTGGGCGTCAGCTTATCAGAGGCCAATTGCCCGATCAGCCGATTGCACGCAAATGCTCGGCGAAGCGGTCCGCCAGCCAACGGGCTGCGGGGCCCAATGTCTCATCACGACGCCACACCAGTTCAACTACAAGTGAAGGTGGCGTCCAGTCAGTCACCAACTCCACTAGGTGGTTTTGATAGGTCGGGTACTGCACCACATGCCGTGGCAACCACGCCCAGCCCAAGTTGCGCATCAATAATTCAGCCATGGCGTAAAAACTGTCAGTGCGCCACACCGCAGGACTGATTTGTTCACCACCCGGGTAATGACTGTCTTGCAGCACCATCAAGAGTTGCCGATGCCGGGCCAGCTCACGCCGGTCAATGGGCTTGAGTCCCGCAAGCGGATGCCCGGCACCACAAACGGTCACCATTTCAATCGTGCCTAAACGTTGTCGCTCCAGTGCGTCGGGCATTTGCTCATGGTGAAACAGCAGGCCCAGGTCTGCCCGGCGACCCAACAGTTTTCGCGCAACCTCACCCTGTGCACCGCTGGCCAGTTGAACCTCAAGTAGAGGATAAGCCGTTGATAAGGCCTCAAGACTGTCGAGCACAGGCTGATATGGCATCGCCTCATCCAAAGCCAAGCGCAGGCGCAACTCCTCCCCCCGCACCAACCCCAGCGCTCTGCTCTCTAAATGCTGGCATTGGCGCAGCACCTCGCGCGCTTCTTCCAACAGCGCAGCGCCCGCTTCGGTCAATCGCGGCTGGCGACCACTACTGCGCTCAAACAACAACACCCCAAGGTCCGCTTCGAGCATTGCGATCGAACTGCTGACGGCGGACTGAACCCGGTTCAACTGCCGCGCAACAGCAGAAAACGATCGCCCTTCAGCCACACTGACAAATAGGCGGATTTGCTCAAGACTCCACTGCACAACCTATCTCCTATACAGGCAGGTAATCACTTTATCCCATCAATTAAACAACTAGAATAGCCTGCATTGCCGAGGAGACACCTATTATGAGCGGATACCTTTACTTAGCGATTGCAGTGACCGCGGAAGTCATCGCTACAACATCCATGAAAGCCATCAGCGGACTGAGCAAGCCTCTACCGCTGATTTTGGTTATCGTTGGGTATGCGATCTCCTTCTGGATGCTCAGCCTGGTGGTCAAGACCATACCAGTCGGCGTCGCCTATGCGGTCTGGGCTGGGCTGGGAATTGTTCTGGTGAGCATTGCCGCCACCTTTATTTATCAACAACGTCTAGACCTGCCAGCCATGCTTGGCATGGGCCTGATTGTCGCGGGCGTCATGGTTATTCAGCTGTTTTCCCAAACCACAGCCCACTAAGCGTGACGTTTTGCCGCGTCTACTAACTAGAGGCCAACCCAGGTTTTCGACGCCACTCGGCGAGCTGAATCCAGCAGGCAGGTTATACTGGGCGTCTGACTTTTTAGATGAGACGCGCGCATGCCCACCACTCTAAGCACAGACGTTCTAATCATTGGCGGCGGTATTGCCGGCCTATGGCTGAATGCACGTTTGCGCAAAGAAGGTTTCGCCACCATCCTGGTTGAGAGCGCCACCTTAGGGGGCGGCCAGAGTGTTAAATCACAAGGGATCATCCACGGCGGCGCTAAGTATGCCCTGCACGGTGCGCTCACCGGGGCCTCGGAAGCGATTGCCGATATGCCGAGGCGCTGGCGCGAAGCGCTGGCGGGTAACGGCGAACTCGATCTCAGCGGCGTCGGCTTACTCTCTGATGCCCACTACCTTTGGTCACCCGGCACAATTGCCGGTAACCTCACCAGTTTTTTTGCCAGCAAGGCCGTGCGCGGCCGTGTCGATCAGGTAAAAGGCGATCAACTGCCGCCGGCGCTGCAGCATGCAAAATTCAAAGGCAAGGTTTACCGCCTCGCCGAACTGGTGCTGGATGTGCCCAGCCTGATCAAACGCCTCGCCGTATTGGCGGGTGATAGCTTGCTGGCAGGGCAACGCATCGAGCCGTTATTCGAAGCCGGCAAATTAAGCGGTCTGTGCGTTGATGGCCGTGACATTCGGGCACAACGAATTGTGCTCAGCGCTGGCAGCGGCAATGCACAGCTGCTGCAAACGCTTGACATCAGCCAGCCGAAACAACAGTTGCGCCCGCTGCATATGGTTTTAGTCAAAGGACCGACCTTGAAACCGCTCTACGCGCACTGCTTGGGTGGTGGTCCAAAGCCGCGGGTTACGGTTACCACGCATCCGGCCGCTGACGGCCAATGGGTTTGGTATCTGGGTGGCGATATCGCAGAAGGCGACGCTATGGACCGCGACTCTGACGCGCAGATAAAAGCCGCGCAAAAAGAATTGGGCGACTTACTGCCTTGGGTTGACCTCTCCAACGCGCAGTGGGCAACCCTGCGCGTTGACCGTGCGGAGCCCGCGCAATCCGGTCTGGTGCGCCCCGATAATGCCTTTTTAACGGATGCTGGCAGCTTGCTGGTTGGCTGGCCAACAAAGTTGGCCCTTGCCCCCGACTTTGCCGACCGCGTTCTGGCAACACTTAAGCGCGATGGGATCACGCCGGGCGCAGCGTCTGAATTACCCGATCTGCCTCGCCCTGCAGTGGCGGAGCCGATATGGGAGAGCGTGTTTTGAGCCAAACCCTGCATGGCTTGCATCGCCCACTTGGCTCAACGGGACTATTAGTCTCTCCGCTGGGTTTAGGCACCGTTAAGGTTGGCCGCGACCAAGGGGTAAAATACCCCAATGGCTTCACTATTCCCGATGATGCCAGTGTGCGTAACCTCCTCGCCCTGAGCCAGGATTTGGGCATCAACCTGATCGACACCGCCCCGGCTTATGGCACTAGTGAAACCCGCCTAGGTCCATTATTGCGCGGCCAACGCCAAAACTGGGTGATTGTCAGCAAGGTCGGTGAAGAATTTGAAAACGGCCTCTCGTATTTTGACTTCAGCCCAGCACACACCCGAATGTCAGTGGAACGCAGCCTGAAGCGCTTGGAGACCGACTACATTGATATGGTGCTGGTCCACTCAGATGGCAACGACGTGTCGGTGCTTAGCAACAGCGGTGTTTATCAAACGCTGATCGAGTTAAAACATGAAGGCAAGATCCGTGGTTTTGGCTTATCGGGTAAAACGGTAGACGGCGGTCTGTTAGCGCTAGAGGATGGCGATTGCGCCATGGTCACCTATAACCTCAATCAACAAGGCGAGTTGCCGGTACTGGATTACGCACAGCAGCACGGCAAGGGCATTTTGATCAAGAAAGCGTTGGCCAGCGGTCACCTGTGCCTGGCACCTGGCGAGGACCCAATCCGCGCCAGTTTTGAATTGATATTTGCCCATCAGGCCGTTTCAAGTGCCATTATCGGCACCATTAATCCGCAACATTTAACCGCTAACGTCGCAAGCGCAGCAGCCGTTATTCGAGACATCACCTGAAACACTTGCTGGCCAGTTCACTGCTTAAGCGACACTGAAGTTGTGGCAGGCTCTAGCGTCTGAAGCCATCATCCACCGCACCAGCTAAATTTTGATTTAGTGAGCCGTAGAGGAGTTGAGATGTCGCGCACCTTAATCAGCAAAGATCCTGGCAAATTTCAAACCCTGCCATTGCGTGTAGAAGCCACTCCCGACGGCCTGACCTACCAAGGCTACGGTTGGCCGCTAAACTTCGAGGAAATGCTTCAGCGCCGAACCGATATAGCGATTACTGACCCTCAATGCTTCTCTGTTCAACTGGCTAATCTTGGCGTTTCAGTTCGCCTGACCCTGAACTGGCAAGGCCGTGAATACTGGGTGTTGGTCCGCCAACGCCGTCTTGACCGCGGCGATGTTGTCCTCAAGCTCATCTCCGGTTATGTCCCTGCCCATGAACTCAACTTACCCTTGCTCACCGCCATCCAGGAAGTCGCTGAAGAGTGCTTATTGGAAACCCCGGAAGGCTGGTTAAGTGGTCGATTTGGTGACACTTGGCTGCCTGCCCCCTATCAAGGCACCCTGCATTATCGCGAAGCAGTCAACTTCCGCTTAAGCCCTCTGTCAGGCGCTGCGCGCCCCGTGCAATGTGGAAATTTGACCCTGCTTGAGCGGCCCCGTGCTTATGTACACGTGCCAACAGCTTCATTACAGCTGGTTTACGACCTCAGTCTGGAACTGCCCAAAGAGGCTAAACAGCTGAGCCTATTCCACGTTGATGAATGCCTTGAAAACGGCAAGCTCGTTGCGCGCCTGCAACGCACCCGCCCCGATCTGTTTTTGCTGCCACTTGACCAAGGCCGCCCTACCGGCGAGCTATTTACATTGCACAAAGGCGCACTAAAAGTCGCAGCGACTCGCGGCGTCTGGCTAGCAGAGAGCTTCGCGCCTCAGGATGGCTGGGTGGTTCGAGACTCGCACATAAGCTGGAAAGACTGGGTACAACAGCAAGCGCTGCAAGTGCCTGCAAAACCCAAGCAGCCATCTAAAGCCGCATCGCCCAGACCGCCGAGCCCACCACTTAAAGCCGCGAGCCATGCCTGACGCCGCTGGACTACTTCAACTCAGAGGATGTCTTACCCAGTAAGCGCCGCGCGATAATCAGTAACTGGATCTGCTGGGTGCCCTCAAAGATGTCTAGAATTTTTGAGTCGCGCGCCCATTTTTCCAACAGCTCGTCCTCACCGTAACCCAAAGCCCCGACCAACTCGACGCACTTCAAAGTCACTTCATTTGCCACTCGCCCGGCTTTAGCCTTGGCGATAGAGGCTTCCTTCGAGTTTGCAATCCGATTATCTGCCATCCAGGCGGCTTTAAGGGTCAACAAACGCGCCGCTTGCCATTCAGCCTCCAGCCGGTAGAGCGTTGCCTGGGCATGGCTGACACTTAGCAGCGGTGTAGCGTAATCAAGCTTGAAGCTGTCCTTGAGTAAATCTCGCGTGCGGTCAAGGGACGCTTTGGCCACGCCAATCGCCATGCCCGCCACCAATGGCCGGGTGTTATCAAAGGTTTCCATCACCCCGGCGAAACCATTTTCGACATCGACCTCAGCCTGGCCAAGCATATTGCTCGCAGGCACCCGACAATCCGTGAAACTGATGGAGGCAGTGTCTGAGGCCTTGATTCCAAGTTTTTTCTCCAAGCGCGTTACGCTCATGCCCGGCGTGCCATGCTCAACCACAAATGATTTGATTGCTGCCCGCCCGAGGGACTTATCAACTGTGGCCCAGACCACCACGGCATCGGCGCGATCACCTGAAGTGACGAAAATCTTCTCGCCATTCAGCAGGTAGTCGTCACCGGTCTTAACAGCAGTGGTGCGAATTGCAGCGGAGTCAGAGCCGCAACCCGGTTCAGTAATCGCCATTGCAGCCCATACGCCCTTGAAGCGCTCAAGTTGTTCAGGATTAGCCACCGCAGCAATGGCCGCATTCCCCAACCCCTGGCGTGGCATCGCCAGCAACAAACCAACATCACCCCAACACAGCTCCATGATGCCAAGTAAAGCCGCCATGTTGCCGCCGTTTTTGATGCCCTGATCAGCCTCACTTTGGCTATTTTTACTCGCGGAGATCGCCCCAACCGCCTCAGGCGAGCCGTCATTCATACTGTCAATCAAGCCGGCGAGCAGCTCCAACTCCCGGGGGTAGCTGTGTTCAGATTTGTCGTACTTACGCGAAATAGGTCGGTAGTAAAGCTCGGCAACTTGCTGGGCATGGCTCACCAGGCCCTTGAATTTTTTGGGGGTATCCAGATTCATGATCACTCCTTGAGGCCGCTTTGGCCGCTGCCGACTAAAGCTGCAAGCCGCCTTTAATCACTGCGAGCGCCCGAATATCCCGGTACCAGCGCTCTACCGGATGATCTTTGGTGAAACCATGGCCACCCAGCAACTGCACTGCATCGGTTGCAATTTTCATGGTCTTCTCCGCGCAGAGCAGATGGCTTAAATAGCTGGCTCGCTGAAAAGGTTTTCCGCGTTCAGCCAAGGAGCATGCATTCCAGATCATCAGGCGCATGGCATCAATCTCGATGGCCATGTCGGCGATCATAAATGCCACGCCTTGACGATGACTGATCGGCTCGGCAAAGGCGATTCGCTCGTTACAGTAGGGGATGACATAATCCAAGGCCGCTTGGGCAGTACCCACCGCCAATGCGCACCAAGCCAGCTCGGAATAATCGAGAAAGCTGCGGTAGTTAAAGTCATCAGCACTGAGTCGCGCCTCAAGCGGCACCTTCACAGCACTTAATCGCATCCGGCAGGTTCCGGTTGCCTTCAACCCCATTGCCGGATCAGCTTTACGCTCCAGGCCCTTGCTCAGAGCATCGACAATAAACAAAGCGGGCCCATCAGCCGTATTCGCAGCAACGATAAAATGACTGGCCGCAAGACCGCCGACCACCAAGCATTTTTCCCCATTGAGCACATAGTGCCTGGTCTTGCGCTTGGCACGGGTCGCGAGCTTCAACGGGTTAAACAGCGTCTGCGGTTCATTGACCGCAATCGCCATTTCGGGCCGATCAGTTTCACTGAGAAACCGCGGCAACCACTGCGCCTGTTGCCGAGCCGAACCCCATCGGCGGACACAGTTAGCGCCGGACAACGGTAGCAACATGCTCGCAGCGAGTGACATGTCACCCTTGGCCAATGTCTCAGCCATCAAGGCGTTCGTGAGCACCGTGCGCTCGCCAGCCAAGCCACCGTGAAGCTCGCTGACGGCATAATGCACCAAGCCCAGTTCCGCCATTTGTGTATGCAGTTGCGCAGTAACAGTTGCCTGCTCGTCAGCCGCGCACGCTTCTTTGCGCAAGACTTCGCTGGCGAAACGCTCAAGCATCTCGACCAGCATCTTCTGTTCATCTGACAGTGACAGATCGAATAGCGCGCTGGAGTCCGCCAAAGCCAAAGCGGGCTGCGCCCTGCTGGAGCGCCGCGCAGCGATTTTGAATCCCGAGCGCGCGCCGCTGCACACCAAGTTTTCGAAGGGTTTACGCACTTTCAGGTAGTCGGGCCAATCGGCCTGCGCAAAACGATTGAGCAAGGTCAGGGCATGACCGTTGACTGTCGAAGGCATGGCATCTCGCTCCCTGAGCGATTAAAGATGCCGAAGATGATGGGGTCAGGCTTGGAGCCCGGCCATGACCGAACAGCCGCTGGCCAGCGGCGATAAAGCCAGTGGCCAGGGTATAAGAGGGTTAACGGTTGCGGATTTTGTCGACGATGGCCGTAGTCGAGCTATTTTCGACCAAGCCCAGCACTTTCACTTCACCGCCATAAGCTGTGACGATATCCGCGCCGACTACTTTGTCTATTGAGTAGTCGCCGCCTTTGACCAGAACATCGGGTTGGACCAGTTTGAGCAGGTTCTCCGGGGTGTCCTCGGTGAAGCTCACCACCCAGTCAACCGCACCAAGTCCGGCCAGTACAGCCATGCGTCGGTCAACGGAATTGATCGGCCGACCTGGGCCTTTCAAGCGACTGACTGAGGCATCGTCATTTACTGCCAGCACCAGACGTTCGCCCTGTGCACGAGCCTGCTCCAGATAAGTCACGTGACCGGCATGGAGGATGTCAAAACAGCCGTTGGTGAACACTATTTTTTCGCCATGGGCGCGGGCATCTTCAATCGCCACCAGCAATTGATCAGGCGTCATTACGCCGCGTTCAGAGCCTTGCTCACGCTGGACCGCACGGCGCAGCTCCGGCGCGCTGATCGCCGCCGTTCCCAGCTTGCCAACAACAATGCCAGCCGCCAGGTTTGCCAGTGCCACCGCTTGTGGCAGTTCTTCTCCCGCCGCAATTGAGGCCGCCAAGGTTGAAATAACTGTATCGCCAGCACCCGTGACATCGAACACTTCACGGGCCCGGGCAGGCAGGTGCAGCGGCGCGAACTGCGGACGTAACAAAGTCATGCCGTGTTCGCCACGGGTTACCAGCAACGCACCCAATTCAAGTTCTTCCATCAATTTGGCGCCTTTGCTGACCAACTGCGCCTCGTCGGTGCAGATACCCACAATGGCCTCAAACTCACTGAGGTTCGGCGTGATAAGGCTTGCACCACGGTAAATCGAAAAATCTTTGCCCTTAGGGTCAGCTAACACCGGAATACCACGCTTACGCGCGAGCTGAACCAAGGCTTGATGGTTCTTCAACGCACCTTTGCCATAGTCAGATAAAACCAGCACCTTAACCCCACCGAGCAACGATTCGACATCTTTGGCCAAGGCATCAGCATCGGTGTTGAACGGCTCTTCAAAGTCCATGCGCAGCAATTGCTGATGACGGCTCATGACGCGCAACTTGACGATGGTTGGCTGATCGTCAATTCGCTGAAAACAGGTTTTGACGCCTACGCAGCGCAGGCTGTCGCTTAGGCTGTCAGCCGCTTCATCTTCACCGGTCACGCCGATCAGCGTGGCTGGAGCGCCCAGTGCAGCGATGTTCAAGGCCACGTTGGCGGCGCCGCCTGGACGATCTTCAATTTGATCCACCTTGACCACCGGCACCGGCGCTTCGGGCGATATCCGCGAAGTACCGCCATGCCAGTAACGGTCGAGCATGACATCGCCCACGACTAAAACCGGGGCTTGTTCAAAACGTGGCATGGACAACTTCATGTGAACTCCGAGGGCCTTGGGTGGCGGTCGAGTAGTTTATCAGGCGTGATCAAACGGTGCGTTTTCATCCAGACCCATGGCATGCAAACGTGCGTAATAACCGTTCAATGCCAAGAGCTCGGCATGGGTGCCCCGCTCAACAATCTGTCCCTGATCCATGACCAGAATAAGGTCTGCTTTTTCAATCGTCGATAAGCGGTGAGCAATCACCAGGGTTGTACGCCCTTTCATCACCCGATCAAGTGCTGCCTGAATATGCCGCTCAGATTCAGTATCCAGCGCAGAAGTGGCCTCATCGAGCACCAGCACCGGAGAGTCCTTGAGCAAGGCGCGGGCAATTGCCAGGCGCTGGCGCTGACCACCAGAAAGCAGCACGCCATTTTCGCCAACCTCGGTGTCGAGCCCTTTCGGGAGTTTATCGACAAATTCCTTGGCGTACGCCGCTTCTACTGCCTTTTCAATGTCCTCACGGGGCGCGTCTGCTAAATCACCATAGGCGATGTTGTTGGCCACCGTGTCATTAAATAGCGTGGTCTGCTGGGTCACCAAGGCAATATGACGACGCAGGTTGCGCAGTTTGTAATCTTCCACATCGACGCCATCGAGCAGAATCTGACCGCTTTCATGGTGGTAGAAGCGCGGAATCAGATTGGCCAACGTCGACTTACCACTGCCCGACCGCCCAACCAAGGCGATCATTTGCCCAGGTTTGGCTGAGAAATTGATATCGGCCAGTACGGCTTTGTCCGTACCCGGATACTGAAAATTCAGATTACGTACTTCAAGCTCGCCGGTTAACCGCTCTTTCTCGACAGTGCCCTTGTCGACCTCAACGGGCTCATCGAGTTGTGCAAAGATGCTGTCAGCAGCAGCCAAGCCTTTCTGAATCGTCGCACTGACCTCAGAAAGCTGACGAATTGGCTTAGGCAACAAGCCGGCCGCTGTAATGTAAGCCACCAAGTCACCCGCAGATGCATCGCCGCGCATATACAAAACCAGATACATCAGAAATGCCATGCCGATGTAGATCACCAACTGCAACATGGGGGTATAGATCGCTTGGGTGCGCGTCATTCTGAGACTGCGATCCATATTATCGGCACTAGCAGCGTGGAAACGCTTCTGCTCATAGGCTTCACCGCCGAAGCTGCGAACCACTCTATACCCTTGAATGGTTTCGGATGCTACGTGGGTGACATCGCCCATGGCGTCCTGGATTTTCTTGCTTTGCTTGCGGAATTTTTTGCTTGCACTGGAGACCATAACCCCGATGAACGGCATGATGACCAACAACACCATGGTCAGTTTCCAGTTCATATACAGCAGGTAACCGAACAGGAATATCACCGACAACCCTTCGCGAATCACGACTTTGATCGCGTCCGTGGCAGCACCTGTCACCATAGTCACGTTGTAGGTGATACGTGAAATCAGGTGGCCTGAATTATTGTTATCAAAATAGCGATTAGGCAGCAGTAGCAAATTATCGAACAGTGCGCAGCGCAAATCGTGTACGACACCACGGGCAACTTTGGCCAAATAGTAGTTGCCCAGAAATGAACCTATACCCTGATAGAGGGCAATGAGTACAATTAGAATCGGCACGCCGAGAATGACTGAAACCCCAAGTAGCATTGCGCCTTCGGGATGTTGAAGACCATCAAGAAAGAGTTTCAACATATGCGCGAGCATCGGCTGACTGGACGCGAACAGCACAAAGCCGATAATACTGACGGCGAAGACACCCCAATACGGCAGCACATACGTCAATAATCGCAGGTAAACTTTCAAACTCGACGGCGAGTCGTCTTTTGGCGCAGCTTTCATTGTTGTCTCAGGCTGTCGTGGCAAAGTTTGAATTTTAACACAGGCAAAACCAGAACAATGGCAATAACCTAGCTATTTGCTTGGGCTTGTAACTGATCAAAATGAGGATTTACATGTCGATCCCTAAAACGCGAATTAGCGATGAGCAATTCGTGAAAATGGTCGCAAACGCCAAAATCCTAGAGTCCGATACATACGGGCCAAAGGTGTTTTTGCTGGAAGATGGCCGCTTTATAAAGGTTTTTCGACGTAAACGCTTGGTTTCGTCTGCCTTGCTTGTTCCCTACTCCCAACGCTTTATTGATAACGCCGAAGCATTAAAACGCAAGAATATTGCGACCCTGACCCCTCTGCAGCACTACCTCCTTCCTGATAGCCGCTTCAGAGCCGTGCACTATGATCCACTGCAGGGCAAAACACTGCGCGGTGTCAGTGCTGAAACAGGCTTCAATTGGCAGAGCCGCATCGAACAACTAGCGCAGTTTATACGCCTGCTGCATGACAAGGGCGTGTACTTCAGATCACTGCATTTGGGCAACATCGTGGAATGCGCAACAGGCGGGCTCGGACTCATCGATATTTCCGACATGCGTATTTATCGCCGCGCGCTTCCTGATTCGCTAAGAAGGCGCAATCTGCTGCACTTCAGCAGTTACCTACAACGCGAAAACTTGCTCGACACTTTCCCTTTCGCCGAACTGCAAAGCCGGGTTATTCGCGATTCAGCAGCCATAAAGTCCTGAGCAGCAGTTGTCAGGTGATTTTTTGTACAGGCGCACGGGACGACTTGAACGCATCAGTCTGGTTGGCTTCCAGGCCCGCGATCAATATCAAGGGTATCCATACCTCAAGCCATACTGCCCGCGAACGCCCAAACAGGACAAATACGTCGAACTGCAATGCCACCGAGGCAAAAATCCAAGTCAGGAGCGGGACTGCACCCAATGGACCCTTGCGCATACACCAGGCAAGCCAGCCTATGTAGAGCCACATCGCCGCCCAAAGCACGACCCCGACCACGCCATATTGAATAAGCGTATCGACAATAAAGTTATGGCAATGCTGAAGCACGGCTGCGCCCGCCGTTACCCCGTACTCTGTGCCCATCCCCAAGCCAAACCACAGATTCTGTTTCGCAACTTCAAGCCCATCCATAATGAGTTTAAGGCGATACGAATCACCGCGTGCAACCAACTGGGGGTCCAGCGCGATTACCGCAATAACCACTACCACCAACGAGCCGAGGGCCGTTAGGCGTCTAGCGGTTTGTTCACCAACCATGGTGAAGATGAAACAGGCTGCAGCCAGTGAAAGCAGCGCACCCCGACTTCCGGTAGAGATCACATAGGCTAAGGAACACAATTGCATGGCGATAAAGACCATGCGCCAACTTAACTTTGCAGGCCACGTAGCTGATGCCAGAACCATCATGAATGCGATGGTGTAACCCGCAGAGTTGGGGTTATCCAGGAAGCCACCAAAGCCATTGATGCGTCCTGGGCCAAATGCATCGCCTAGACACAGTGCAAGCAGAGAGTAAAGGCTTGCAATGACACCCAGCAAGACGAGCGTCGGACGCACGAGCTCCGGATACTTGCGCACACAGAATACGCCCGCCACGATCAACATCGTGAACAGTAGCTCGCGTTTAATCGCAACCCCTAGGCGCTCAACGCCATGACTCCAGCTTAGGGAGAGTAAGGCCCATCCCACAATCACAGCCAGAAACCACAGCGCTTTTGATGAGCAAAATAAAGCCACCAAGTGCTGGGGATACCGACACAGCAGATAAAGGCTCGGAAGATAAACCAGCGCAATAAGAATTTGGTTATACAGCTTCATAGTAGGGGTAAAAATGACCCCTACTACACTCCAAAATATGCCTAACCCTAACAAAATCCCGGCGAAACTCAGTTCTTTACAGGTACTTTTAAATTGATGAATCACACTAAATATCCGCACACAAAGGCAATAAGGTCGGGCGATTAGGCCGCCACTTAAAAAAACCGTTTGGTTAAGAAACGACGAAACCGCTTCCAGGTAACCAGATTCCATTTGTGAATCGGTAGGCCCTTGAAAAGCTTCCAAGCGAACGCAGGGTCATCAACCACTGCCTCCTTTAGCGCCTTATTAATCACGCTAACCTTTGCAGAGGCATAGCCCGCATGGTCCTGATAAGCGTCAATAACAGCCATGTCATAATCAAGCTGGCTTTTGTAAGCGGTCTTGGAAATGTTTGTATCGTGACGTCGATATAACATCACGAACCCCGGAAGCATATCAACCCGATAACCTAGATGGGCAATTTTCAAAGTTATTTGGAAATCTTGAATTTTGATAGCGGGATCGTAGCCACCCGCCCTATCAATCGCTTCACGTCGATAAACCGCCACAGGCCCACCAACGGCGAATGCGAGCTCGAGTAACTCGGAAAAATCGAAACGTTTAATCTTCTGCGTTTTTACCTTAGGCGCCTTACACTGCTCGCCTTTTGAATTAACCATGATCGCACGGGCACCCACGCAACCTACGTCAGGGTTTTCGAGCAAATAACCCACCTGGTAGCGCAGCTTGCCGGGTAGCATTATGTCGTCTGAGTCATGGGTAACAATAAATTCACCCCGCGCATGCGCTAGCGCGTTGTTCAGTGCGGCGCTTACTCCTTGATTGCTTTGTGAGTAAAACTGAAAGTCGTATCGTTGCCGCAGCCCATTGATCACATCGGCACTGCCATCCGTTGAGCCATCATTGACGACGATCAACTCAATATTGTCGTAGTCGTGCTGCAAAATACTTAGCAGGCTCTCTTCTATGTATTTCTCATGGTTGTAACATGGCACTAAAACTGAGACCAAAGGCCACTGCATAGAATCATCCTGCGGATTAACAGACTGCGTCATCGGCTAAACAGCCCAAAACGTTTAGTGCTGAGCGGCGACACCCATCCCGTAGGCACGGGATTACTCGTCACTGACTGGCTAGCATGCTTACAGCTCAAACCTTGATCAAGCGTCTGCTCGAGGCCTCTCACCACAAAAAGCGAATTACGTCTCCTCTGGGCAATTTTATTACCGGCGGACATGGGCGATGGGCTGATGTGTACAGTGGCAACAGCATAGAGCCTGTAGACTTCACACCGCCTGTTCAGGTAACTGAGCATCTAGCCTCCGAGCTTACTTGCGCAAGGTTCCAGAAGGTTTCACGCACTGCCTGGTCGGAGAATCGCTGCTGCAGTCGCTCAAGCATCAGGTCCGCACAGACGCGTTTCTGCGATTCATCGAGTTGAGCCAAGGATTGCAAACCTTCACCAAGTAAGTCGGCATTCCCCAGCGGGAATAGCAAGCCAACACCTTCAACCACTTCTGTAGCCCCACCACAATTTGTTGCCAGCAGCGGCACGCCTGCGACCATCGCCTCAAGCAAGACCATTCCAAACGGCTCAAAGTCTGAGCTCAGGACAAAAACATCAAATGCCTTGAACAAGCGTTTGGCATTCGCCACTTGGCCGACAAAACGGACTTGCGAGGCAATACCCAACTCGCGGGCAAGATCCTTTAGCGATTGCTCAAGGCGTCCTCTACCCAATATAACCAGCTCGGCATCGCTGGGTAATTGCGGCAAAGCCAAAGCGAACCCGCGCAACAGTGTCGCTTGGTCTTTGTCCGGATGCAGACGTCCGACATTCGCCACGACCCAAGCATTATTTGGCAGATTTAATTCTGCACGGGCCGCTTCACGTGAGAGCTGCTGAGCTTGCAGTGCACTAATATCTATGCGGTTGTATAAGGTCTGAATACGCTGCTCTGGCCAGCCAGGAAGGTATCTTCGAATATCATCACGAACCGCATCAGATACTGCAAGCAAGCTCAGGCGCTTGCGAAATAGATTTGCAAACACGCGGCGCGATTTGCGCTGGTAATCATTAAACGCGTGGTGCACGCCTATAACGGGTAGGTCAGTTGCCAACAAAGCGATGTAAATAGGCTTGGCTCGGTGCGCAATACAAAAGCTGAAGTTCCGTGAAGCAGCAATCTTACGAAACTGCTTGATGGCTGCCAATTTGAGCCCGCGCACTGACTTAGAACTGCGCTCGAGAAACAGCACTTCATCGGAAGCACAGCCTTCGGCGACCGCTGAATCAGCAGCGCCGGTCAAAAACACAGTCACAACCTTGTAATCCGTACCGGCAAACAAGCTTGCGTACTGACGGGCGCAATCCAGGAAAGGCCCGTCATAACCGTGGCAAAACTGCAGAACATAACGTTCAGGCAAGCGTGTCATAGCTGTCCACGCCATCTTTAACCACCAGAATATCTTCCATGATCAGATACTGCAGATCCGAGCCATAAAACATATTGAGCGCATCGGTTGGCGAGCAGATCATCGCCTCACCCCGGCGGTTAAGTGAGGTGTTCAGCGAAACGCCGTTGCCAGTGAGATTTTCAAGCTCTTTCATCATGTCGTAGTACCGCGGATTGTACTCACGCTTAAGCACTTGGGCCCGCGAGGTGCCGTCTTCGTGAACCACTTCGGACACGCGGGTTTTCCACTCTTCATTGACTTCAAAGGTGAAGGTCATAAACGGCGATGGATGATCGACCTTGAGCATCTGCGCGCCGACGGTGTCGAGCATGGATGGGCAGAATGGGCGCCAACGCTCACGGAACTTGATCTGTTCGTTAATCCGGTTTGCCACTCCCGGGATACTCGGGCAGCCAACGATAGAACGACCACCCAACGCACGCGGGCCGAACTCCATGCGGCCTTGGAACCAGGCAACCGGGTTACCGTCGACCATGATTTTGGCAATACGCTGCGGCATATTGTCGATCTGCTTGAATATCGGCTTGCTCGGGTGGCGCGCGCAGGCTGCAATCACATCTTCGTTGGAGAACGACGGGCCGAGGTAAACGTGCTCCATCTTCTCCACAGGCACACCGCGCTGGGTCGATATATAAGCCGCCGCACCCACTGCAGTACCCGCATCACCGGCGGCAGGCTGGACGAACAACTCCTTGACCTCCGGGCGAGCGATGATTTTCTGGTTGAGCTTGACGTTCAAGGCACTGCCACCCGCATAAGCGATCTTGCCAGTTTCCTTGATGATGTCGCCCAAGTAGTAATCCATCATTTGCAGGGCGAGCTTTTCAAACAGCGCTTGAATGCTGGCGGCATAGTGGATGTACGGATCATCGGCGATGTCACCTTCACGCTTAGGACCGAGCCAGTCGATCAACTTTTGCGTGAAGTAAAAGCCTTTGCCGTTTTCTTTATAGCGACGCAGGCCGATGACGTTGGCGTATTCGGTGTTGATCACCAGCTCGCCGTTTTCGAATGAGGCCAGGCGCGACAAATCATACTTGGACGCATCGCCGTAAGGCGCCATGCCCATGACTTTGAATTCGCCATCAAGCATTTCAAAACCGAGGAACTCAGTCATCGCCCCATAGAGACCGCCAAGCGAATCCGGATCGTAGAATTCCTTGATCTTGTGAATCTTGCCGTTCTCGCCATAGCCAAAGAAAGTGGTGGCGTATTCGCCCTTGCCATCGATACCAAGGATCGCGGTCTTTTCGGTAAAGCCGGAGCAATGATAGGCACTGGATGCGTGGGCCAAATGATGCTCGACAGATTCGATCTTGACCTTCTTCAAGTCAAACCCAAGTTGCTCCAAACACCATTTGATTTTGTTGCGGTAGCGTTTGTACCGGCGGTTACCGGTGAGGATGGCGTCCAGAGCACGGTCCGGGGCGTACCAGTAACGCTTAGCATAGTGCCAGCGTGCTTTGTCAAAAATGCTGATCGGCGCAAACGGGATGGCTACGACATCGACATCAGACGGCTTGATACCCGCCTGCTCCAGGCAGAACTTGGCTGACTCGTAGGGCATGCGGTTTTTTGCATGCTTATCACGCACAAAGCGCTCTTCTTCAGCCGCCGCGATCAACTTACCGTCGATATACAGTGCTGCAGATGGGTCATGGCTCAGCGCGCCAGATAATCCAAGAATCGTCAGTGCCACAGGATAAACCTCTTGAAATCTGCCGCACTGTTCAAGCAGTGCAGCACTTATTTATTTAGCTAAACGCTGATCAAGCAGCTGGTACAAGCTGCTGTCCGTTGGCCAATTACGTAAAAACCGTGCCCGGTCACGGGCAAACGCCGGTGCAAAACTGCGTTCAGAAGCGTGCTGCTGCGTGGCATCAAGATCAATCAAAGCCCAACGGCCGCCTTGCCACAACATATTGCTGCCCTTGAGATCGCCATGACTGATACGCTCGCGCTTGAGCGTCGTAAACAGCTCTTCCAATGCCTCAAGTTCGGATTCTGCTGGCATCGTCTGCGAATCTGAAGCGGCATATGGCCTAAAACGGCAGAGTATATCCTCACCTGCAACATGTTCGGTAATCAGATACGCCCTTCGTCGTAACCAAAAGCTGCGCAGCTCCAGCATCGCGAGCGGCGCAGGGGTGGCAATCCCCAAAAATGCCAAGCGATTGCCCTCGCACCAACTGTGCCAGGCGCGACTTGGTCGCCAGAAGCGCTTTAGCCAGTGGACAAAGCCTTTGATGTTGTAGCGTTTGACGACCAATTTGCGTTCGCCAAGCTGCACTTCGGCCACCGTTGAGGAGCCGCCACGTTTCAACGCTTTGCCGCCGTCAATCGCTGCATCAGCCTTGGCTAACAGCGGCTCAAGCAGGGCGTGTTCCTTACGCTTGAAAATGCGTAATGCTGAGGCCCCGCGCTGCACGCTGAACAAACTGCAATCACGGCCCACTTTGCTCATGAAATCACGCAGACGCCACCGCCGGACCTTGTTGATTTCTGTCTGCAAAGTTTCTAACGGCAAGGCATGCTCGGCATTCACCAGCAGGTAACTGACCAGCAACTCTTCAAGGTAGGGATCGAGGCTGGCGGGCAACTGGGCGAAAAACACCCCTAGATTGGCGATTACCTTATTGCGACTCAGGGCGCTGCCCGGCGTTTCAGCACAGACACCTCCCCCGTCAACCAGATAAAGCTGAGCGTCGTGGCGCATTAGATTATCGAGGTGTAAATCGTCTTGCCAAAGCCCTTTACGGTGCATCTGGGCAATGACCCCAAGGGCCTCACCCAACAAGTCGCGCTGGGCATCGCTAAGCGCTGCATGTGCCGGCAGGCTGTGCCACACGTCGGCGAGATTCAAAGCGCCTTCTAGAAACTCAAAGAGCAGCCAGCCACCCTGCCCCGGGTGGTTTCCCTGCTCAAGTAGCTTAGGGGTCAACAGACCCTGGGCGGCCAGCAACCGCGCCCCTTCACGCTCACGCTGAAAATGCCGCTCAGCGTTTTTCCCCACCAGAATTTTTGCCAGTACTGTTTGCTCACCCCACAACGCCTTACCGACATAACGCTGCCCTGGCAGCACGCGCAACAAGCTGTGTAGCTGTATGCCTGAGCGGGCGACGCCTTCAAGCGCTAAAGGGAGACTCGGCGAGCGGCCAGCGCGCTGCAGTTCAATCAGGTTCATGCACTAACTGCCTTGGTTTTACGGCGCCTGGTCAAGCGTTCGAGCCAATGGTCCATGTTCGCACTGGAGCCTAAGTAGGCACTGAGGAAGCGCTGCACATCAGCTTCGGTCCACACCTGCGCACGTCGCAGTAACGGCTCTAGATCCTTAACGCGGTCACGGTCACCCCACAAGGCAGGGCGGGTTTTTTCAAGATCAATCAATTGCGCGGTATAGACCTCACCACGCGCCTGCAAAAAAATATGCTTGGGATAAAAACAGCCATGGACCTGACCACTGGCATGCAGCCGCCGGGCGAGTAGACCGCAGGCATCCAGCACCGCATTACGCTGGGCCACCGGCATCACGCCCCAGCCCGGTAATAACTGATCAAGATCTTGCCAGTTATCCAAGGCTCGCGTCAGCAAAAGCGCCCGCTGCTCACCTGCCACTTTGCGCTGCGCATAAAACACAGCCTGCAACGCCGGAATGCCCAGCTCGTTGTAGCGCTGAATATTACGAAACTCGCGGGAAAACGTCGGCTCGCCCAAGGGATGGGTCAGTGTATGGGTCAGGTAGTTGCTCTGCCGCTTAAGATAAAAAGCTTTATCTTCTAGTTCCAGCCGAAACACCGTGCTCCAGCCGCCACGCTCAGTGTTCGGCTCATCTACAGCCTCAAGCTGTAGTGCCCATAACGCTTCAAAGCTATCTAAGCTGTGACGTGCAAGGAGTCGTTGTTCCTCGCTGGCGATAAAATCTTTCACTCTCGCCCCTCGAAGAATTTAAGAATTTGACGAACATTTCTTTTATCGCGAGCGTCCATCCGCTGATGCCCAGCATACTGCAGATAAAAGCGTAACCGCTGGGTGCGCGACAAGGTGTACTTGGCGACTTTATCGAGACATGCCAAGTCTTTGATGATCCGGTACTGCAGGAAAACGCCCCACCAGAAACTCCCTGTTGGGCAGTCGATCAGGAATACCTGAGCCTGACCATCAACCAGCAAATTGCGCCACTTTAGGTCATTGTGCGTGAAATTATTGTCATGCAGGCAGCGGGTCATCGCGGCTATTTGCTCGCTGACCTGAGTCACCCATTGCGCTCGCTGCAAGCGCGGGTCATGGTCAATAGCCATGGCGGCCAGATCTTGAGTATCTGGTAACTCCTGAGTAATCAGGGCACCGCGAACAAATGCGCCATTCTTGCGTTCAAGCCCTGAAGCCACAACCTGCGAGGTCGGTACGCCCCACTTCGCAAAGCGCTTTAAATTACGGCACTCTGTACGCACCCGGGTGCGTCCGATATACCGCCTGAAACCCTTGCCTGCGCTCTTGTAGCGCTTCACGTAGTAGCGCACGCCCTGACGCTCAACCCGAATCACCTCGGAAATTGCATCGCGCGTAATCTTGTCGCCCTGCAGGGCAAAAACTGCATCCAAACTACCAAAGTCTTCGGCCAAACCACTGTAAGCAGCTTCTAATTTCCAACCTGCCATTACAATGCGCCTCCATAACGCACCTTACGCGCATACAGTTTTGTCACCTGACGCTCTAACTGGGCCAATAGAGGTTGCTCCTCAGCTAGGATTTGACGCAATGCTCGTGGGCGCCCTGCGGCGGCAAAATAGCTGCAAAGAAAACGGTATTTATCGCGCTGAGTCAGCCCGATTTCCAGCGCCGAATAGTACAGGGCACTGAGGTCTTTATCGCGCCAGCGCCGCGGTACTGCCTGTCGAAGCTGAGCACGGTGCAGATCGATCACCGAGAGCTTGAAGTCCTCCGCGGTCACCGGCTTATCGGTGTGCAGCAAAAAGTGACAGATGTAGCAGTCACGGTGATTCACCCCGGCGCGATGCATCTCACCGACCATTTGCGCAACGCGCTTAATAAGGGCGCGTTTGAGTCGTGGCTGCGGGGGCTGAGACGGCCAATCGACGGCGTAGTCTTCAAGGCTGATAGTTGGCGCTAGCTCATCGGTAATAATGAACGAATGTTGCTGGGCTGGATTACGGCCTCGTTCACCGAAGGCCACACAGGTCATGGTGTCAATGCCAACACCTTGCAAGCGCTCAATCGCTTCGAACTCTTGCCTGGCGCCCAGTACAGGCAGTTTGGCCACCAGCAAGTTTTTGACGATTTCACCCCAGCCAATACCGCGATGAATTTTCACGAAAAAACCACGGCCCGCCACAACCGTACGCAGCGTACGACGACCATCCAACTCACGATAGACTTGGCCTTGCAACTGCTCGACCTCGACAAAGGGGTCTTTGCCTGCCCACAGACTTTTAAAGGGCTCGCTCAACATTACACGCATGGGCGCTCCGCTAGTATGACGTCGGCCGCATGTTGCGGCATGCTATATAGATCGGCGATATCGGCAAAGGCTAAGCCATTTTTTTGCCAATCGGCGCGCTGTTGGTCATCGACCAACATTTCAGCCAGTAGCGTATTCAAGCGATCTTGTTCAAACGGACTCGGCACCACTCGTCCAGCATCGGCATCACTGATGTAGTGGGCATAGCCGCAGACATCAGTGACTAACACCGGTAGCCCCGCAACCAGTGCCTCAAGTAATACGGTGCCCGTGTTCTCGTTATAAGCCGGATGGATCAGTAAATCAGCACCCAGCAAAAAGCGCGGAATATCGCTGCGGCCTTTGAGGATTTGCACCTGATCAGACAGTCCCAAGGTTTTCACCTGCAGCAAAAATGACCTTGGGTCATCTTGGCCAATGGCGATTAAACGCGTGCGCTTCTTCAGGTCGCGCGGCAATGCAGCTAGCGCCTTCAGACTGCGATCAAGGCCTTTGGTTTTAAAGCCGGAACCAATCTGCACCAGCAATAAGTCGTCATCGGCAAGCTTAAATTCACGGCGAAACTCAGCACGTATTTCAGCGGCATTGGCCGGGGCGCGACGATCAACAGCGATGCCCGGCGGCAGCAGATGGAAGCGCTCCAGCGGGGTCTGGTAATGCTTGATAAACAGCGGCTGCTGAACCTCGGAAATCATCAGGATCTCGGTCTTCGATTCAGGAGCAAATACGGCACGCTCGTAATCAGCAAAGTGCTTGTAGCGGCCCCACTTGCGGTAGATCGAGTTGCGCAGATTTTGCGCTTTGTCTTCAAAACAACCATCAGCCGCGTAATAGACGTCGAGCCCCGGCATCTTGTTGAAACCGACCACGCGATCCACCGGTCGCCTGGCCAAATCGGCCTGGATCCAAGCAGTCAATTTTTCATTGCGCCGATGGTTGAACAGCGCCTTGACCGGCACCACAATCACATCAAAGCCGTCGGGCACATCACCTTCCCAAATCGGCGTGTATACGCGAATGCTGTGGCCGCGCTGCTGGCACTCAAGGGCGATGCGCATAAAGTCGCGCTGCAAGCCACCAAAGGGAAAGTACTTGTAGAGAATAAATGCCAACCGCATTACACCGCCTCCTGGGTTGAAAGCAATGTGTCGAGCGCGGCAGCCACTTGACTTGCGGGTAGATTTTCAAAGCATGGCTTGTGCCGATCGCCCAACCCAGAATTAGGGCCGGGAGCGCACAAGTGCACCTGCGAACGACCATATGCGCCCACACGTCCTGGCAGTGTCGGGCCATACAGCGAGATACTCGGCACATCAAGCGCTGCCGCCAAATGCCCGAGCCCGGTATCGACTGCAACGCAGGCTTTAGCCCCGGCGATAACCTTTGCCATACCGATCAGATTCAATTTCGGCAAAACCTGAGCGGTACCAAAACCGCTGACAATGCGCTCGGCACGTTGTTTTTCGGTCTCATTTCCCCAGGGCAAACGTACCGCCCAGCCTTGCTCAGTCATAAGCCTAACCAGCTCACGCCAGTTAGCTTCCGGCCAATGTTTACTCGGCCAGGTAGTACCGTGCAGGAACAACAAATATGGCTCGCCGACCTCACCTGCCATCGCCGCACGGTCAAGGCCATAATCAGCCGGGGTTTGCGGTAATGGATAATCCAGTGCTTGCGCGAACAATTGACGCACGCGCTCTAATGCGTGCTGCTCGCGTGGCACGGCATAGCACCGATCATAAAACCGACAGGCAATGGGTTCGCGCGCCGAGTCGCGGTCAAGCCCGGCAATGGGCGCATCGACGTAGCGGGTCGCCACAGCGCTTTTGAGCAATCCCTGAGCATCAATAACCAGGTCGTAGCGATCGGCTCGTAAACTTGCCTTAAAGCGGGTCCACTCACCATTTTTCAAGGTTTGCAGCAGGCTTTTGCGCCAGCGACGGATCGCCACCGGTATCACCTTAGCCACAGCCGGGTGCCAGGTCGGTATCTCGGCAAAGCCTTCTTCAATGACCCAATCGAACTGAATGCCGGGAATGGCTCGCGCAGCGTCAGTCAGCGCAGGCAGGGTATGAACCACGTCGCCAAGCGAAGACGTCTTGATTAGCAAAACCCGCACTATTCAACCTCGACCGGGTCAGCCACCAAGCGCTCCAGGGCTTCAATCACCGGGCGAGGCTTGAGCTGGCGCAGGCAGTTGTAGTGGCCGAACCGACAGGTGCGGTCAAAACACGGACTGCACTCAATCCCCAAACGCACGATTTCAACCTGCTCGGCCAGCGGCGGCGTAAATTGCGGTGACGTTGAGCCATAGACCGAGACCAGTGGACGATCCAGTGCCGCAGCCACGTGCATCAAGCCTGAATCATTGGAGACCACAGCACCAGCGCATGACAGCAAATCAATTGCCTCCGCCAGGCTGGTATCGCCCGACAGGTTGCAGGCCTCCTCACGCAAACCTGGAATCAAGCGGGCGCGAATCTCCTCGCCCACCGCATGATCATTCTTCGAGCCGAACAACCAGACTTGCCAGCCTGCTCGAATCTTCATCTCCGCGACTTTGGCGTAATGCTCGCTGGGCCAGCGCTTGGCCTCACCAAACTCAGCCCCCGGGCACAGCGCCAACACCGGGCGATCCAGGCTCAAACCAAACTTGGCCAGCGCCGCATCCCGGCTGACCGGATCAATCTCCAGCAATGGCTTTGGATAAGGCTTAGGCAGCTCTGCACCGGGCTCGAATGCCAGCGCCATAAAGCGCTCGATCATCAACGGATAGCGTTCTTTGTCCAGCGTGCGCACATCGTTGAGCAGGCCGTAACGCATCTCGCCTTTCCAGCCAGTGCGCATGGGGATACCGGCGAAAAACGGCACCAGGGCAGACTTCAGTGAATTAGGCAGCAAGATAGCCTGATCGTACTGACCCTTAAGCGACTTACCGATTTTACGGCGCGTCGCCAGTTGCAACGCACCATGCCCCAATGGAAAGCTCAGGGCATTGCGCACTTCAGGCATGCGCTCAAGAATCGGCCGGCTCCAATCTGGCGCCAGAACGTCGATTTCGCAGTCGGGATGACGCGCCTTGAGACACTGAAACAGTGTCTGCGCCATCACCATGTCACCCACCCAACTAGGGCCTACGATCAGTATTTTCATGCTCATTCCAGAAACGACCAAGGAGGCAGACCCGTCGGCAAACGTTGCGAACAACGCTCAACCGGCCAGAATGCCTCCTTGTTTCAGGTTAACTCCAGGCCCTACTTAACCAGTGTGCGCCACTGCGCGTGGGCGCTGGTTTGGCCGGTAACCAAGTCAAAATAAGCCTTCTGCAACACTTCGGTTACAGGGCCGCGACGACCTTCGCCGATCTTGCGGCCGTCGACTTCACGAATCGGCGTGACTTCAGCCGCAGTGCCGGTGAAGAAGGCTTCGTCAGCGATATAGACTTCATCACGAGTGATGCGCTTCTCGACCACTTTGATCCCGTGCTCTTCAGCCAATGTCAGAATGGTGTCCCGGGTGATGCCGTTCAGGCACGAGGTGACTTCCGGGGTGTAGACCACGCCATTTTTGACCAGGAAGATGTTCTCGCCAGACCCTTCAGCCACATAGCCTTCTGGATCAAGCAGCATTGCTTCATCAGCACCGCCGGAGATCGCTTCTTGCAGCGCCAGCATCGAATTGATGTAGTTACCGTTAGCCTTGGCGCGGGTCATCGAAATATTGACGTGGTGACGGGTGAAGGAGCTGGTACGCACTTTGATACCCACTTGCAAGGCTTCATCACCCATGTAGGCGCCCCAGTTCCAGGCGGCAACTATCACTTGGGTTTTCAAGCCGTGCGCACGCAGGCCCATGGCTTCTGATCCGTAAAACACCATCGGGCGGATATAGGCGCTCTCAAGGTTGTTTTCACGCACCGCAGCACGGGTGGCTTCGTTGATCTGCTCTTTGCTGAACGGAATCGTCATGCCCATGATGTGAGCTGAATCGAACAGGCGGTCGGTGTGCGCTTCCAAACGGAAGATAGCCGTACCTTCTGGGGTGTTGTAAGCACGCACACCTTCGAAAACGCCCATACCGTAATGCAGCGTGTGGGTCAGCACATGCGTGGTTGCATCGCGCCACGGAACCAGTTCGCCGTCATACCAGATCACGCCATCACGGTCGGCCATCGACATAATTGCTAGTCCTCAAATTTGATTCAAACACACCAGCCCAGCGCTTACGCTGCAAAGCCGAGCTAAGTTCAGGTTAATCCCAGCACCTGCCAGATTCGCAAGACGCTGCGTCTTTGTTCATGAAACTGATCACCGCTGACCACCCCAGGCTGCTTTTGTAGCGCCTGACGGTGAGCCGCTGAACGGTACGCCTTGTAGACATCCTGCAAGAGCAGAACATCATCTCCCGCTAAGGCGCCGACCTGCTCCAATCCCTCTAATATGCGGATATTGTCGGTAAACTCAAGCAGTTCGGGGTACTCATGCGACCAGGCAAGGGCCGCATATTGCACCATAAATTCAATATCGACGATACCTCCAGCGTCTTGCTTGAGGTCAAACTCGGATTCGGCACTGAAAGCATTTTCAGCAGTTCCCGCCGCGGTTTTGCGCGTTCCAAGGTTATCGCGCATCTTCGCACGCATCTCACTGACCTCGGCCCGCAACTTGTCCAGATCACGCTTACGCCCCAGAACAGAGGCCCTGACCCGCTCAAATTCAGCCGCCACCAGCTTGCAACCAACCAGCATGCGGGCACGCACCATGGCTTGATGCTCCCAAGTCCAGGCTTCGTTCTCTTGGTAGCGCTCAAAAGCCCCGAGTGAACTCACCAGCAAACCCGATGCGCCCGATGGTCGCAAGCGCATATCCACTTCATAAAGCTGACCGGAGTTCGTCTGTGTTGTCAGCAAATGGATGATGCGCTGACCCAAACGCGTGAAAAATTGCGCGGTATCGATTGATTTTGGTCCATCGGTTTCAGCTTGCGGGTCGCCATCATGGATAAACACCAGATCCAAGTCCGAGGCATGGCCCATCTCAATCCCGCCGACCTTGCCATAACCGACAATAATAAAACCCGGATCACAATCGTCCCCGCCCATGCGCTTGGGCGTGCCATATTTGGCGCAGGTGTGGCGCCAGGACAATGCCAACACCTGATCCAGAATGGCTTCTGCCAACCAGGTTAAATAGTCGCTGACCTTCATCAGCGGCAAAGTGCCAGTAATCTCAGAGGCGGCAACACGCAGACGATGGGCCAACTTGAAATGGCGCAGGGCTTCCATTTGCTGCTCAAGATCGTCTTCCGGGATCCGCGCCAACCGCTCACGCAACTCAGCAGCGAGCTCCGGCGCCAATGGTGGATTGAACAAGCGGCCTTCATTAAGTAGCTCATCGAGCAGCAACGGGAAGCGTGTAATCTGCTCGGCAATCCAGGGACTGCCTGCGCACAAGGTCAGCAATCGCTCAAGCGCACCTGGGTTTTCCGTGAGCAGCACCAAATAAGCAGAGCGCCGCGCCACCGCCTCAATCAACGGCAGTACCCGCTCCATGACCAAATCAGGGTCGTCGTGCTCAACGGCTTGGGCCAAGAGCCGTGGAATAAAGGCATCCAGCCGTTCGCGACCCAAGCGCTGCATCGCGCGCACCTGATTGCCGTTGCGTAAATCGACCAAACGACGCCATGCTGCCTGGGCGTCGGCAAAACCGGCCTCGGCTAGCTGGCGACAAGCAGACTCTTCGTCCTGCACGTCATCCCACAGCGGCATCCATTCGCAGCCGACGACTTCATCCGAGTCGGCGCTGCCTTCATCCTCATCAGGATCCGCGATGACCTGGCGGAAGTGCCAGTCGACACGTCCGCGCCAGTGCATTAACTGTTGATGAAACCCTGCCCAGTCATCAAACCCGAGCATCAATGCTACGCGCTGCTTGTCCTGATCATTGTCCGGCAACATCTGGGTTTGCCGGTCATCAATCGCTTGCAAGGCATGCTCGGTGTAACGCAGGAACTCGTAGCCCTGGCGCAGTTCATCGGTTACCGCAGCCGGCAGATAGCCTTGACCTTCGAGGGTGGCAAGCACCTTCAGCAGCGGCCGCTGTTGCAGACTCAAGTCACGCCCGCCATGAATCAGCTGAAACGCTTGGGCGATGAACTCAACCTCACGGATACCGCCAGAGCCCAGCTTGATATTCGCTGCCATGCCCTTGCGCCGCACTTCCTGCTGAATCAGCTGCTTCATATTGCGCAGTGCTTCAATTGCCGAGAAATCCAGATAACGCCGATAAACAAAGGGACGCAGCATTTCCAGCAACTCAGCACCCCTGGCCTGATCACCACCAACCACCCGCGCCTTGATCATCGCGTAGCGTTCCCAGTCGCGACCCTGATCCTGGTAATACTGCTCAAGCGCATTGAAGCTGAACACCAGCGATCCCGACGAGCCATAGGGACGCAGACGCATATCAGTGCGAAATACAAAGCCATCGACGGTAATCACGTCCAGCGCCTTGATCAAGCGCTGGCCCAGGCGAATAAAGAACTCCTGATTATCCAGGGGCCGCTTAACCCCTTCGGTCTCACCGCCTTCGGGATAGCCAAAAATCAGATCAATGTCGGACGACAGGTTGAGTTCATGGGCGCCGAGCTTGCCCATCCCCAGAATAACCATATGCTGCGCTTCGCCGGTGCGTCGCCCAACGGGCGTGCCAAACTGCTCGCAGTGGCGCGGATACAACCAGTGGTAGGCCAGATCGATACTTGAATCAGCCAGTTCAGACAGATCACTGCAGGTTTCCCGCAAATCCGCCAAACGGTTGATGTCGCGCCAGATGATCCGCACCTGCTGCCGATTACGAAAACGCCGCAAGCGACTCGCCATGCCGTCTTCATCACTGCACTGCTCAAGCGCTGCCGCCAACTGCCCACGCATTTCCCCGCCCGCAAGGCCACGTTCAAGCTCTCCACTGGCCGCCAGATCAAGCAACATTTGCGGGTCACGCAAGGCCTGCTGCTGAACAAAATCACTGCAGGCCAACACCCGCAACAGCGCTACGTGGCGCTCAGCTGGCCAGCTATCAAACTGGTTGAGCGCCTGCGCAGACAATTCGCTCATGGCATTGCCCAGCGATTGCTTTGCGCTGTCAGCTTGGGCTTGCAACTTAGCGGGTAAAGCGACCAGCATGGGCAGGCTCATGGTCTATCCTTTTGACAGGCTGCAATTGCGTAAATAGGCCAGACCCCTGATCTAGAGCGGCTTACACAGACTGCAACTAAATAAATTGTAGTTTTGCTACTAAAGATTGTATCCAAAATGCTGAAATCGCCGTCGAAATGTAGTAAAACTACACGGCGCCGGCCCTACCTCCGGTACATCCAAGAATTTTAAATGGCCAGTTTACAAAACCGGCTGTGAATCCTGGCCTCCGATTCTGGAAGCCTTTCCGCCCTGGAGCAAGCCATGCAAGACCTCGATCCCGTCGAAACCCAGGAATGGCTGGACGCACTTGAGTCTGTACTCGACAAAGAAGGCGAAGACCGCGCTCACTACCTGATGACTCGCTTAGGCGAACTGGCAACCCGCAGCGGTGCCCAACTGCCTTACGCAATCACCACACCATACCGTAATACGATTCCCGTAACCCACGAAGCACGCATGCCTGGCGACCTGTTTATGGAACGCCGCATTCGCTCGTTGGTTCGCTGGAACGCCATGGCAATGGTGATGCGCACCAATCTGGCCGATCCAGATCTGGGCGGCCACATTTCCAGCTTCGCTTCCAGCGCGACGCTGTATGACATCGGTTTCAACTACTTCTTCCAGGCCCCGACTGAAGAGCACGGCGGCGACCTGATCTACTTCCAAGGCCATGTAGCACCCGGGATCTATGCCCGTGCATTCATGGAAGGTCGAATCACTGAAGAACAAATGGTCAACTTCCGTCAGGAAGTCGATGGCAAAGGCCTGTCGTCGTATCCGCATCCGTGGCTGATGCCGGACTTCTGGCAATTCCCGACTGTTTCCATGGGCCTTGGCCCGATTCAGGCGATCTACCAAGCGCGATTCATGAAGTACATGGAAGACCGTGGCTTCATCCCAGCAGGCAAGCAAAAAGTCTGGTGCTTCCTGGGCGATGGCGAGTGTGACGAGCCCGAGTCTCTGGGTGCAATCTCGCTGGCTGGCCGCGAAAAACTCGACAACCTGATCTTTGTCATCAACTGTAACCTGCAGCGCCTTGATGGCCCGGTTCGCGGTAATGGCAAAATTATCCAGGAACTCGAAGGCGTATTCCGTGGCGCCCAGTGGAATGTCAACAAAGTCGTTTGGGGCCGTTTCTGGGACCCACTGCTGGCCAAAGACACCGACGGTATCCTGCAGCGCCGTATGGACGAAGTGATCGACGGTGAATACCAGAACTACAAGGCCAAAGATGGCGCCTTCGTTCGCGAGCACTTCTTCAATTCGCCAGAACTCAAAGCCATGGTCGCCGACCTGTCTGACGATGAGATCTGGAAGCTCAACCGTGGCGGTCATGACCCATACAAGATGTATGCGGCTTACCATGACGCGGTCAACCACAAAGGTCAGCCGACCGTGGTGCTGGCCAAGACCATCAAGGGTTACGGTACCGGTGCAGGCGAAGCCAAGAACACCGCGCACAACACCAAGAAAGTTGATGTTGATAGCCTGAAGAAATTCCGTGATCGTTTTGACATCCCCGTCAACGACGACCAGCTGGAGAACCTGCCATTCTTCAAACCAGAAGAAGGCAGCGCCGAGTTCAAATACCTGCACAAGCGCCGTGAAGCACTGGGCGGTTTTGTCCCACAGCGTCGTGCCAACAGTTTCAATATCCCAACCCCACCATTGGATACGCTGAAAGCGATCCTTGATGGCTCGGGCGACCGTGAAATCTCGACCACCATGGCCTTCGTGCGGATTCTTGCGCAGTTGGTCAAGGACAAAGAACTCGGTCAGCGCATCGTCCCGATCATTCCGGACGAAGCCCGTACCTTTGGTATGGAAGGCATGTTCCGTCAGCTCGGCATCTACTCATCTGTAGGCCAACTGTACGAGCCGGTCGATAAAGACCAGGTGATGTTCTACCGCGAAGACAAGAAAGGCCAGATTCTCGAAGAAGGCATCAACGAAGCCGGCGCGATGTCATCGTTTATCGCTGCGGGCACCAGCTACAGCTGCCACAACCAGCCAATGCTGCCGTTCTACATCTTCTATTCGATGTTTGGTTTCCAACGTATTGGTGACTTGGCTTGGGCCGCAGGCGACAGCCGCACCCGCGGCTTCCTGATCGGCGGTACTGCAGGTCGTACCACCCTGAACGGTGAAGGTCTGCAGCACGAAGATGGCCACAGCCACATCATGGCGGCAACCATCCCCAACTGCCGCACGTTTGACCCAACCTACGGCTACGAGCTGGCGGTGATCATTCGTGAAGGCACGCGTCTGATGATGGAAGAGCAACAGAACATCTTCTATTACATCACCGTGATGAACGAAGCCTACCAGCAGCCAGCCATGCCAAAGGGTGCCGAAGAAGGCATCATCAAGGGCATGTACCTGCTTGAAGAAGACACCAAAGAAGCCGCACACCATGTGCAACTTCTCGGTTCTGGCACCATCTTGCGTGAAGTTCGTGAAGCCGCGAAAATTCTGCGTGATGAGTTCAACGTGGCCTCTGACGTCTGGAGCGTTACCAGCTTCAACGAACTGCGCCGTGAAGGCTTGGCCGTTGAGCGTCGTAACCGCCTGCACCCAGAGCAGAAGCCTGAGCAGACCTTTGTTGAGCAGTGCCTGACTGGCCGTAAAGGCCCGGTTATCGCCAGCACCGACTACATGAAGTTGTTTGCGGACCAGATTCGCCAATGGGTTCCAAGCAAAGAGTACAAAGTACTGGGCACTGACGGTTTCGGCCGCAGTGACAGCCGCAAGAAGCTGCGTCACTTCTTCGAAGTTGACCGTCACTTCGTAGTGCTGGCCGCACTTGAAGCTTTGGCTGATCGCGGTGATATCGAACCGAAAGTGGTGGCTGAAGCCATCGCCAAGTTCGGCATCAACCCAGAAAAACTCAACCCACTGGACTGCTAAGGAGCGAAACGATGAGTGAATTGATTCGCGTACCCGACATCGGCAGTGGTGAGGGTGAAGTAATTGAGTTGTTCGTTAAGGTCGGCGACCACATTGAAGCCGAACAAAGCCTGCTGACCCTTGAGTCTGACAAAGCCAGTATGGAAATCCCAGCACCTAAAGCCGGGGTTGTCAAAAGCATCAAGGTCAAGCTGGGTGACACCCTGAAAGAAGGTGACGAACTGCTGGAGCTTGAAGTTGAAGGCGAAAGCGCAGCTGCCGAGCCTGAGAAAAAGGCCGAGCCTGAGCCTGCCAAAGCAGAGGAGCCAAAAGCCGAAGCCGCCGCAGCCCCTGCCAAGGAAGCCACTTCGAGCATTGAAGAAGTGCGCATCCCGGACACCGGCTCAGATGCCAAAGGCAAGATCATCGAGATCTTCGTCAAGGTTGGCGACACCGTAGAGGTTGATCAATCGCTGATCACCCTCGAATCGGATAAAGCCAGCTTTGAAGTGCCTTCATCAGCCGCCGGTGTAGTGGAAAGCCTTGAGGTTAAACTCGACGATGAAGCCGGCACTGGCGACCTGATTCTAAAGCTCAAGGTTGCAGGCTCCGCACCCGCAGCCAAAGCAGAATCTGCACCTGCGTCGGCGAAAGAAGCACCTGCACCGGCAGCGGCCGCCGCTCCAGCGCAGGCCAAGGGTTCTTCGATTGAAGAAGTCCGTATCCCTGACACCGGCTCTGACGCCAAAGGCAAGGTTATCGAGCTGTTCGTCAAGGCGGGCGACACCATTGAAGTTGATCAGTCCTTGCTCACTCTAGAGTCGGACAAAGCCAGCTTTGAAGTGCCTTCGCCGTCGGCTGGCGTGGTTGAAAGCGTCGAAATCAAGCTGGATGACGAAGCCGGTACCGGCGACCTGATTCTAAAGCTGAAAGTTGCCGGTTCTGCACCTGCTGATGAAGCCCCTGCCCAAGCTCCGGCTAAAGCAGATGCACCTAAATCAGACGCACCCAAAGCTGCAGCGCCTGTCGCCGCCAGCTCAGCGCCGGTTACCAGCGGCAAGGTTCACGCCGGCCCGGCAGTTCGTCAGTTGGCACGCGAATTTGGTGTCGATCTGGCAGCGGTGCCTGGCAGCGGCCCTAAAGGCCGAATCGTTAAGGAAGACGTACAGGTTTACGTCAAATCCATGATGAACAAAGCCAAAGATGCACCGGCAGCCGCAGGCGCAACGGGCGGCGCGGGCATTCCTCCGGTTCCGGCAATCGATTTCAGCAAGTTCGGTGAAATCGAAGAAGTGGCGATGACACGCCTGATGCAGATTGGCGCCGCCAACCTGCACCGCAGCTGGTTGAATGTGCCACACGTGACCCAGTTCGACTCCGCCGATATCACTGAACTGGAAGCCTTCCGCGTCGCGCAAAAAGCCGTCGCTGAGAAAGCCGGTGTCAAATTGACCGTATTGCCATTGCTGCTCAAAGCGTGCGCATTCATGCTCAAGGAAATGCCCGATTTCTGCAGCTCGCTGGCGCCAAGCGGCAAAGCCTTCATTCGCAAGAAGTACGTACACATTGGCTTCGCTGTGGACACCCCGGATGGCTTGTTAGTCCCGGTAATCCGCGACGTCGACAAGAAGAGCCTGCTGCAATTGGCCGCTGAAGCCGCGGAGCTGGCGGATAAAGCGCGTAACAAGAAGCTTTCTCCAGACGCTATGCAAGGCGCCTGCTTCACCATTTCCAGCCTTGGTCACATTGGCGGCACCGGCTTTACGCCGATCGTCAATGCGCCAGAGGTTGCGATTCTGGGCGTCAGCAAGGCAACTATACAGCCAGTATGGGATGGCAAAGCTTTCCAGCCAAAACTCATGCTACCGCTGTCGCTGTCCTATGATCACCGCGTGATTAACGGCGCTGCAGCAGCACGCTTCACCAAGCGTTTAGGCGATGTATTGGGCGATATTCGCACCATGCTCCTGTAACGACTTAGTTATACGTTTCGAGCACGCCACGCTCGCATCCTCAACCCCGCCATTGGCGGGGTTTTTTTATCTGGGTGGATGGCGGTTCAGCCCTTCTGCAGGTTACGCACCAGAAAACTCAAGGCTTTAGCCAGTTCAGCAGCGCCGTTGTTATCCCGCACTATGGTTAACATGGTGCCTCCGGTAACCGGGTTGTTAAGGCTGCAGCTTATTCCGCTGGTCGGACAGTCGTAGCGGATATAAGGGTCAACACCAAAGACCTCAATGCGCTGATTACGCACAGCAATATCGCTGCGGTTTTCGCCGCGAGTCTCTTCACGTAACAAGAACTCGCCCTGCGCACCTAGTGCCACGCTGTATAGAAGATCGCTGCGCTCAGCTTGGCCAACTTGATAGCCGGCGCGCAGGGCATAAGTCTCCAGCAGTTTATTGACATGCGCCAGCAGCGCTTTGCGCTCATCTTGAGTGCTGTAGAGACGTTTGAGCTCATGCAGGTAATTTGCTTGCTCAGGACTGCTCAAGCCAGTGGCAGAGTCGGCCGATACAGGGGCTACAGAAACCAAACCGCTGCTAATCAACAAGGCAAAAATTAGTTTTCTTGTCAGTCGCATTTGCATAATGCACCCTTACTTGACGCTATAGTGAATTGGGCAGACTTTCTCGCCCAGCGCAGCATACTGGAAGCACAGCATTTAATGAGAAGCCATCCCACCGTCGCCACCCCATTGGCGGCCGAGGTTGTGACGCAGTTGCCAGTCCCATCACGGCTAGGCATGCTTCGTTTCGAGCGGATGAATGAGGCCAGTTGGGCCCTACTGTTTCTTGACCCTTCGTGTGAGCGTCAATTAGGCATTGCTGCGAGCGATTTATGTGCGCTGGTTGAATCACCCTACGCCAGCCTGATGGAGCCCGAAGCGCGCCACTCACTGCATGACCAAATCCAGCAGCAACTGAGCCAGCAACCCCATTACCTCGTGCACTACACATTGCACACGCCTTTGGGCGCGCTCAATCTGATGGAAATGGGTGAACCCTTCAAACAGCGCGGCCATAACCTGCTGCGCGGTTATCTGCTGGTCACAGCTACAGCGCCACATGCAGGGCAACCCGAACAGGCGCAGTCCAGCCCGGGGCATGCGCCAAATGCTCAGCTCCTGGCGCAAATTGAAGACCCCCTGCAGCAGAAAAAACGCACCCTGGCCCAGCAGAAATTAATCCTGCGCCTGGCCAGCCACATCTACCAGGGTAACGCCCTGCAAGATGCAGCCAAGCTTATTACTCAAGCAGCCTGCGAGGCTTATTCCGTTGGCCGGGCGTGCATTTGGCTAATGGATGGTGACTATCTGGAGTCGGTGACCGTGTATCACGCCGACACCCAACAACACCATCAGGAAGAACGGCTTAGCCTCAAGCTCTATTCCAACTACATGAATATCATGCGCTCGGGGCGTTCGCTGCATATCGAAGACGCCTTGAATGATCCGCGAACCATCGAGTTACAGCACTACTTAAAGCCGCTGAATATTGGCGCCATGCTTGATGCGGGGATTCGTGTCGACGGCGAAGTTGTTGGTCTGCTGTGCCTTGAGCACATTGACGGACCGCGCCAATGGAAAACTGACGAGATCGCCTTCTGCGGCGAACTGGCTGATCAATATGCCCAAGTGTTATCCAATCAAGAGCGGCGCACGGCCACACAAGCCTTGTACCTCTTTCAGCGCGCGGTCGAGCAAAGCGCCAGCGCGTTTATCTTGCTCAATCGCGATGGCTTGGTTGAATACGTAAACCCCAGTTTCACCGCGATAACCCTTTACAGCGCAGAAGAGGTGCAGGGCCGGCGAATTTCCGAACTGCCAGCGTTGGAAAACCTCAGCGATTTGCTGTTTAACAGCCAGTCAGGCCTATCAGGGCACAATAGCTGGCAAGGCGAGTTCAAAAGCCGCCGTAAAAACCTTGAACCCTACTGGAGCCAATTGTCGATTTCCAAGGTGCATGCCGATGACGGCACCCTGACCCACTACATTGGTATCTATGAAGACATCACCGAAAGCAAAAGCGCCTTGCAACGCATTGAGCGTTTGGCCTTTCACGACAACCTGACTGGCCTGGGCAATCGCTTTTCGTTTATTCGGGCACTGGAAAAGCGCTTCGCAGTGCCAGATAACACTGGGATCAGCCTGCTGCTGGTAGACATCGATAACTTCAAGCGGATCAACGACAGTCTCGGTCATCAAACCGGGGACAAGCTGCTCTCCAGCCTGGCCAAACGCCTGCGTAACACCCTGACGCCGACCGCGATTCTGGCGCGCTTTGCCAGTAACGAGTTTGCTATCTTGCTGGACCATCATGACCTTGAAGCGGGCCAGGTGGTTGCCGCGCAAGTGCTCCATACCTTGGACAAACCGCTGTTTGTCGACAATCAACTGATCAGCATTACCGGCTCAATTGGCCTGGCCTGCGCGCCTGCACATGGTACCGACCCGCAAGTACTGACCAAACACGCCGGCCTTGCACTGCATAAAGCCAAGGCCAACGGCAAACATCAGGTTTATGTGTTCACTGAAGCGCTGAATGCCGAGGCCGACCATAAGCTGTTTGTCGAAAACAATCTGCGTCGGGCCCTGACGCAGAATGAACTTGAAGTGTTCTATCAACCCAAACTTTGCCTGAAGACTGGCGCCTTGGTTGGCATTGAGGCGCTATTGCGCTGGCATCACCCGCAGAAAGGCATGATCAGCCCTGACCACTTCATTGGCGTTGCCGAAGAAACGGGGTTGATCATACCAATTGGCAAATGGGTATTTCGTCAGGCTTGCCGCATGAGCGTACAGCTTGCAGCCGTGGGCATGGGTTCGATCCAAGTGGCGATCAATGTCTCACCCAAACAGTTCACCGACCCCGACCTTGTCGGCGCCATTCGCACCATAATCGAAGAAGAACAGCTGCCACCCGAGCGGGTAGAGCTTGAGCTGACTGAAAGCCTGCTCCTGGAAGCGACCGATGACACGCGCAGCCAGCTTATAAACCTGAAGAAACTCGGCCTCAGCTTGGCCATGGACGATTTCGGCACCGGTTATTCGTCGCTGAGTTATTTGAAAAAATTCCCGATCGATGTGATCAAAATCGATCGCAGCTTTATCAAGGACATCCCCGAGAATCAGGATGATATGGAGATCACCTCTGCCGTGATCGCCATGGCGCACAATCTGAAAATCAAAGTGGTTGCCGAAGGCATCGAAACCAGCGCGCAACTGAAGTTTCTTCGCCGTCAACGCTGCGATATTGGCCAAGGCTTCCTGTTCGACAAAGCGATTGCCGGGCGTAACCTGATTGACAGCTTGAAGCGTTATATTCGCAACTAAGCCACTTCGACATCAGACATGCGGTAGGCTGTTACTCAGTTCGGGCTGGCCGACTGTGTAACGTCGTCGCACAATGGCGGTCTATCAAAAACATGAAAACGATGTTGAGGAAATGGCTCATGGCTCTGCGTTCGCAAATTCTTGTCAACAAACTCGAACTCCCAACGGCCGAGCAGGCATTGCCGGGACGTGATGTGGCGATGACTGTACCCGACGCGCACTTCGTAAACGGCAACGCACTTCAGGGCCCATTCCCACAAGGCTTGGAGACTGCGGTCTTTGGTCTCGGCTGCTTTTGGGGCGCGGAACGGCGCTTTTGGCAACAGCCTGGCGTTTGGAGCACTGCTGTAGGTTACGCGGGCGGAATCACTCCAAACCCAACTTACGAGGAAGCCTGCTCTGGCTTGACCGGCCACGCTGAAGTTGTGCTGGTGGTGTTTGACCCTAAAGTCACCAGTTATGCAGCGCTGCTAAAGGTCTTCTGGGAAGCCCACAACCCAACTCAGGGCATGCGTCAGGGTAACGACCAAGGCAGCCAGTACCGCTCAACAATTTACGCCACCAGCGATGAGCAACTGGCTCAAGCGCTTGAGAGCCAAGCGATGTTCCAAGCTGAACTGGACAAAGCCGGCTTAGGTTCGATCACCACTGAAATTAGCAACGCCGGTGAGTTCTATTACGCCGAGGCTTATCACCAGCAGTACCTGGCGAAAAACCCCAGCGGCTATTGTGGTTTAGGCGGCACAGGCGTGTGTCTGCCAGCATAAATATCCAGCGTAAAAAATGGCGACCTTGCTTTACACAGGTCGCCTTTTTTATGGCTGCGCATACCCGAATGAGTTACCCATAATCGAGCATTCCGCTGCTCGAACAATGGTGGACAAGCTTCGCGTTGTCACACCCTACCAACTCAAGCCAGTCGTGTTTCCCATAGGGTGGATGACGCCTTTTTCATCCACCAAAAACCGCGAAAACACCCTGACTATGGGCGAGAAGCTGAAAACCTATTTCACGGCAAGTCAGCTTAACCCGCCGCTTTTTCTTCGATCAGCCAATCCATGCGCCAACCGCCTTGCGTCAAGCCCAGACGCTCAGCCAACCAAGGCAAAAGATGCTTGAGTTCATCTTCCAGGCCCCATGGTGGATTGCTGATGACCAGCCCCGAGCCGTTCAAGCGCAGTGACTCATCCGTTGGGTGAACATACAGCTCAACCCGCAGCAGCTTCGGCGCAGCGCTCTTTTCCAGATCACGGTAAAATTTGCGCAGCTGGCGCAGATCCTTGATTGGGTACCAAATCGCTACGATTGCCTGGCGCATACGGCCAATTGCATCGTTTAACGACTCTACACAGCGATCCAGCTCATCGTCTTTCTCAAAAGGAGGATCAATGAGCATCAGCATGCGCTTTTCCGGGGTCGGCAACAGCGCACGGGGTACGTGCCAGCCTTCACCCAAATGCACAGCCACCCGCCGATCACCCTTCATGTTCTCTTTAAGCAGTCGCCCATCTTCCGGGTGCTTCTCATTGAGCTGCAAACGATCCTGTTCACGGGTCAGCATGCGCGCCAGCTCTGGCGAGCCGGGGTAGTGACGCATTTCACCGTCAGGATTCATTGCCCGGATCACATCCAGATAATCGGCAAATTGTTCAGGCACATCATCAGCCTGCCAAAGCTTGGCAATGCCCTCAAGCCATTCACCGGTGCGCGTCGCCTGATCCCCGCGCAAGTCATACAAGCCCACACCTGCATGGCTATCGAGATAGGCAAATGGCGCCTCTTTGCGCGACAACAAAGCAATCATGCGGCATAAAACCAGGTGCTTTAAGACATCGGCGTGATTGCCAGCGTGATAGGCGTGACGGTAGTTCATGGTGATAGGCTCCTCTGAGCCCTACAGTTTACCTGCTTCAGCAGATTTCGCAGTTGTTGTTTATGAACAGCCAAGCCTGATGCGCTAGCCTTGTCGGTTAAGCACAATGTTTTGCTACCCCGGCACCGACCACAACCGTTATGGTTTGTTTCCACATAAGAATTAAGTCACTCAATGAACTCTCTGCCGCAACGCCACGTGATATTGGCATTACTTGCTGGCGCAAGCGCGCTGGTTGTTGTCCATGGTTTAGGCCGCTTCGCCTACACGCCGCTATTGCCTTATCTGATCGGTGATGGCTTGCTGACACTTGAGCAAGGGGCAAGAGTCGCCACCTGGAATTATATTGGTTACCTGATTGGCGCGTTGTTAGCCCTGGTTCTGCATGCGCCGGCACGCATGCGCATCGCCCTGCCCTTGGCCCTGCTGGTCAATGCTCTGCTGACCTTGGCACAGGTCTATGCCACCTCGGTTGAAAGCCTGACCTGGTTGCGGCTGGCCAATGGCATCAGCAATGGCGTGGTCTTTGTTCAAGCCCCTGCACTGGTCCTCGAATGGCTCGCGCAGCATCAGCGTACACGACTTAGCGGCTTGATTTACCTCGGGCTGGGTGGCGGCCTGCTGCTTTCAAGCGCAACCGCTACCTTGCCAGCCTCCTGGCTAAGCGGCGCAGATCGCTGGTGGCCAATGGCGATCCTTAGCCTGCCGCTGGCGCTGTTGAGCATTGGCTTATTGCGTCGTCTAAAACTGGACGCCCCAGCGGTGCAGGTACAACACCGGCAAACGCGCTTGTTCGACCGCGCCAGCACACCGCTGTTTCTCGCTTATACCGGGGCCGGGCTGGGTTATATCCTGCCGATGACATTTTTACCCTCGCTGGCCAAAGAGCAACTCGATCCCTCCGACCCACTGGTCAGTGGCGCCTGGTTATGGACGGCGAGCGCGAGCCTCGTCTCGATTGCCCTGTGGAACAGCCTGGGGGCGCGCATTGGTGATCGCCGCGCCCTGCTGTGCAACTATGCAGCGCAAGGCCTGGGAGCTGCCGCGCCAATGCTGTGGCCCGGCGCCGTGGGTATCCTGCTCTGCGCAATTTTGGTCGGCGGTGGTTTTATCGGCACCGTGTTTCTGACTCAGCGCCTCGCACGCCATCTCCACCCGCATCAAGGTCCTCGGCTGTCTGCCGCACTGATTGCCTTGTATGGCGCCAGCCAATTACTCGGCCCTTGGCTGGCAGAGCAAGCACTGCAAATGGGCGCCACCCTCACCCAATGCTTTGCGATTGGCGCTGGCGCGTTGCTCTGGGGCCTGTACTGGACCGTTATGATTCCCCGCAGCAGCGCTGCTAGCTAAGAGCCCGTCGCAAGGCAGGGCATGATATTGAGCATGTAGTGCTTTATCACGCCAATGGATAATACTGGGCAGTGCTTGGGCACCTGCCTAGACTCGGGCCGACCAACAGGAGGCCAATCATGTCCGAGACTCTGCTAAACGCCCGCAATCTTGCGTTCGAACTTTACGAAGTGCTCGATGCCGAGGCATTGACCCAGCGCGAGCGCTTTGCCGAGCACAGCCGGGAAACCTTCGATGCAGCAATCGATACCGCCCGCAGCATTGCCGAAAACCTGTTCGCCCCCCACAACCGTAAAAATGATGAGAATGAACCCGAGTACGTTGATGGTGCGGCCAAGCTGATTCCGGAAATCAAACCTGCAGTCGATGCCTTCCTTGAGGCTGGATTTCTAAACGCCACACGTGAATTCGACGTGGGCGGGATGCAGCTCCCCAATCTGCTATCGCAGGCCTGCTTCGCCCATTTCCAGTCCGCCAACATCGCCACGTCGTCCTACGCGATGCTGACCATGGGCGCGGCCAATCTGATTGAAGCCTTTGGCGACGATGCGCAAAAGCAGCGTTTCCTTGAGCCAATGATTAACGGTCGCTTCTTCGGCACCATGGCCCTGACAGAGCCCCACGCTGGCTCATCGCTTTCGGACATTCGCACACGCGCCGAACCTGCTGCAGATGGCTCTTATCGGCTCAAGGGCAACAAGATTTTTATTTCTGGCGGCGACCATCCCTTGTCAGAAAATATCGTGCACATGGTGCTGGCCAAGTTACCCGATGCCCCACCAGGGGTTAAGGGCATTTCACTGTTTATCGTGCCCAAGTTCCTGGTTAACGATGATGGGTCGCTGGGCAAGCGCAATGATGTGCTGCTGGCCGGTTTGTTCCACAAGATGGGCTGGCGCGGCACCACCTCGACAGCGTTGAACTTCGGCGATAATGGCGAGTGTGTTGGCTACTTGGTGGGCAAACCGCACCAAGGCCTGAGCTATATGTTCCAGATGATGAATGAGGCGCGCATCGGTGTTGGCATGGGCGCAGTAATGCTCGGCTATGCCGGCTATCTGTACTCACTGGATTACGCCCGGCAGCGTCCGCAAGGCCGCTTGCCGGATGGCAAAAACCCAAGCTCGGCACAGGTCTCAATCATTGAACATGCCGACATCAGGCGCATGCTGCTAACCCAGAAAGCCTACGTAGAAGGTGCCTTTGACCTTGGTCTCTATGCCGCTCGCCTGTTTGATGACACCCAAACACTGGAAAGCGAAGAACAGCGCCGTTCTGCACTGGAGTTACTGGACCTGCTGACGCCGATTGTGAAGTCATGGCCGTCGGAGTATTGCCTCAAGGCGAACGAGCTGGCGATCCAGATCCTCGGTGGCCACGGTTACACCCGTGAATACCCGGTGGAACAGTATTACCGCGATAACCGCTTGAATCCGATCCATGAAGGCACCCATGGTATTCAGTCACTCGATCTGCTAGGTCGTAAGGTGTCGATGAACAACGGCGCGGCGCTCAAACAATTGGTCAAGCTGATCCAACAGTGCTGCGAGCGCGCCGGCGCTTTCGAGTCGCTGAACAACCTGCGCACGCCACTCGAACAACTGCTGGCGCGACTTTCCAGCGTGACGTTGACCTTGCTCGGCGACTTGATGAGCGGCAAGGTCAATCAGGGGCTGGCAAATTCAGCGCTGTACCTCAAAGTATTTGGTCATGCCGTGATTGGCTGGCGCTGGCTGGAACAGGCTATTCGCGCAGAAGAAGGCCTGGCAAAGGACAATCCGGCGGATCAGGACTTCTATCAAGGCAAGCTGCAAGCGGCGCGCTACTTCCTGACGTGGGAAGTTCCAGGCTGCCATCACGAACTGGCAATCCTCGAAAGCCGCGATGACACCTGCCTGAATATGCAAGACAGCTGGTTCTGACCTCACCGTTGGACAGGCGCCTTGTGCATGCAATGTGCACAAGGCGTTCGCTCAAAACCTTGCCCTGACCCCGCTCTGGACGCAACGCCCGAGAGGCCAAGCGCACTTACCGGGCTTAACGCTCCATACATATAACGCCATGTGTTTTTTTAACCACAGGACAAACTCACAGGTTATTATCTGTGGCACGTGCCATGCATAGGCGCCCTGCCCGTTAATAAAGGAGTATGTCGCTTTGGATGCCAGTACCATCAACAGTCTCTTTTTGATCGGTGCATTGCTGGTAGCCATGAGCATTCTGGTCAGTGCATTCGGCTCGCGCTTCGGCATCCCGATTCTGGTCATATTCCTCGGCGTGGGCATGCTCGCAGGCGTTGATGGCCCTGGAGGCATCAGTTTCTCCAATTACCCGCTGGCCTATTTGGTCGGTAACCTTGCACTGGCCATTATTCTGCTCGATGGGGGCATGCGCACCCGTGTTTCAAGCTTCCGCGTAGCCCTGTGGCCATCACTTTCAATGGCCACTGTCGGCGTCATGATTACGGCCGGTCTCACCGGTGTAGCAGCCGCGTGGCTGTTTAAACTGAGCTGGATGGAAGGCCTGCTGATTGGCGCGATTGTTGGGTCAACCGATGCCGCAGCCGTATTCAGCCTGCTCGGCGGTCGCGGCCTTAACGAACGGGTGAGTTCCACGTTGGAAATCGAGTCGGGCAGCAACGACCCGATGGCGGTATTCCTGACCGTAACCCTGATTGCCATGCTTCAGGCCGGGCAAACCGGTTTCAGTTGGGACCTGCTGATCCACCTTGGCTTACAGTTTGGCTTGGGCGCATTTCTCGGCTTGGTTGGCGGCTGGTTGCTGCTGAATCTGATCAACCGCATTACCTTGGCCAATGGTCTGTATCCGCTACTGGTGGTCAGCGGCGGCCTGATTATCTTTGCGATCACCAACGCCTTGGGCGGCAGTGGCATTCTTGCTGTTTATTTGTGTGGTTTATTGCTCGGCAATAAGGCCATCCGTTCGCGCCATGGCATTCTCCATATGCTCGACGGCCTGACGTGGTTGGCACAGATCGGCATGTTCCTCGTCCTGGGTCTGCTGGTAACCCCGCACGAGTTGCTGAAAATCGCGGTCCCCGCACTGGGCTTGGCCCTGTGGATGATTTTCATTGCGCGACCGCTCTCGGTGTTCCTTGGTCTTTTGCCCTTTCCTGCATTCCATGACCGTGAACGGGCATTTATTGCCTGGGTCGGCCTGCGCGGAGCGGTGCCTATTATTCTCGCCGTATTCCCACTGATGGCAGGGCTCGAGAATGCTCAGCTGTTTTTCAACGTCGCCTTCTTTATCGTCATTGTCTCGCTGCTCCTACAGGGCACCAGCTTACCGCTCGCGGCCAAGTTTTTACGGGTAACAGTTCCGCCCCAGCCTGCGCCATTTTGCCGCTCGGGTCTGGAGATTTACCCCACCAGCCAGTGGGAATTATTCATCTACCGCTTGGGCGCCGAAAAATGGTGCATCGGCTCGCCCCTGCGCGAGCTGAAAATGCCTGAAGGCACACGGGTTGCGGCGCTTTTTCGCGGCAATGAGTTGCTCCACCCATCGGGCAGTACCAAACTCGATGCGGGCGATCTACTCTGCGTGATCGGCCATGCCCACGACCTGGAAGCGCTCGGTAAGCTGTTCAGCCAAGCCCCGACACGCGGCCAGGACCTGCGCTTCTTTGGCGATTTCGTACTCGAAGGCGATGCGGAAGTTGGTGCCGTGGCCGCACTCTACGGTCTGAAACTGAGTGATAACCAAGCCGACATGCAACTCGGTCGTTTCATCGCCCATAAGATCGGCGGTGAACCAGTTATTGGTGATCAGGTCGAATGGCAAGGTTTGACCTGGACAGTTGCTTCTATGGAAGGCAACAAGATCCGCAAGGTCGGCGTTAAATTTCCAGAAGGCAGTCGCCCCGGCCCCGGCCTATTCCTCTAAACTCATTCAACTTCGAGCCGCACGTACGCGACCATGCCCTCTATCCGTAAATACATTGCTTTCATTTTCATCAGTCTGTTTCTGAGCAGCTCACTGGCGCTTGCCGTTGAGCCGCCATCATCCAGTGATGTGCAGAATCAGCTGTCTGCACTCACCGACAGCAAACTGCCTGAGGCCGAGCTGACCCAGCTAAAACAGACATTTGAGAAAACCCTTAGCCTGTTACGCCTGAAAGAACAGGCTGAGAAAAACCTCGAAGACCTGAATAAGCAGGTTGCCCAAGCCCCGCGTTTGATCGGTGAAGCCCAGCGTGAACTAGCGCGACTCAAAGCCAGCCAACCTACCCCGGTGGCCGATCGCTATGGCAAAACCAAGGTGTCTGATCTCGAGGAGATGCTCAGTGATCGCAATAATCAGCTGAGCGAGTGGCAGAAGCAGATTATCGATGCCAACAGCCTGATTATCACCTCGCAGACACGCCCTGAGCGCGCTCAGGCAGAGATCAGTAGCAACCAAGCGCGCCTGCGCGAAATTGCCGATGCCTTGAAAAGCGGCAAACTCGATGGTATGCCCATCACCAATGAAACCCGCGACCAACTTAACGCTGAAGTGGCGCAATTAAATGCGCAAACCCAACTGCGCCGCCAAGAACTGAGCAGCAACAGCCTGCTGCAAGACTTGGGCTCCAGTCAGCGGGCGTTACTCGATGAGCGCATCAAGCGCCTTGAACAAGAGCTGACTGATCTCCAGCAGTTGATCAATCAAAAGCGCCGCGAACAGTCGGAGATGACAGTCGCGGAGCAGGCACAAAGTGCCGAAAAGCTGGGTACCGATGGCCTGCTGAGCCGCGAAAGCGCACTCAACGTCAAATATTCCGATTACCTGCTCAAAGCCACCAACCGCCTCAACCTGATCACCCAGAAAAACCTGCAAACCAAGCAGCAGCTAGACGCGGTCAATCAGAGCGACCAGGCACTTGATCAACAAATCAGCGTGCTGCAAGGCAGTATTTTGCTGTCCAAAATCCTCTACCAGCAGAAGCAAGCGCTGCCAACGCTGGATATTGACAAGGATTTGCCGAACGACATCGCCGACATTCGTCTCTATCAATTCGAGCTCAACCAACAGCGCGACCTGATTAGCAATCCATCGGCCTATATCGACAGCCTAGAGCAGAAGCAGCCCGACGACGACATGAGTCCAGAGTTGCGCAAATCATTGCTGAGCATCATTGAGACGCGCCGTGACCTGCTCGACCGAGTCAACAATGAACTGGGGCAGCTGCTCAGCGAATCAATTACCCTGCAACTTACGCAAAAACAACTGCAAAGCACGGCTCAGACGCTGAGCGAAACCCTTGAAGAGCAGATGTTCTGGATTCCAAGCAATAAACCACTCAACCTCGAGTGGTTTAAAAATATGCCAGCCAAGCTCCAGCGCCAGCTCGACAACCTAGCCTGGGGCTCGAGCGCTAAAGAGTTTGCGGCTGGATTGATCGGTAAGCCACTGCTGTTCCTCCCGCTGCTGCTATTGATCGGCCTACTGTTGTGGCGGCGCAACGCAATCACTCGCAAGCTGGCCGAGATCCACCAGGATATTGGCCACTACAAAAACGACAGCCAACTGCACACGCCGATGGCTATCTTGCTGAACATTCTGCTGGCATTGCCGGGCACGCTGTTCTTTGCGCTCTGCGGCTTTGCTTTGCACATGGATGCGCGAGGGCAAAACGCCAGCCTAGGCTCTGCTTTTTTCAGCATGGCCCAAGCCTGGATGGTGCTGTACACCATCTACCGAATACTATCGCCTAGTGGCGTCGCTGAGCTGCACTTCCGCTGGACACGTCCGCATGTAACCTACTTGCGACGCTATGTGCGCTATCTGGGCCTGGTTATTCTGACCCTTGTGGCCGTTGTGACCATTGCCGGGTATCAGCCAGAAAGACTGGCAGATGATGTACTGGGTATCGCCATCTCCGTCACCTGTTACGCGCTGATGGCCTGGCTGCTCAGTCGGGTTTTGCTGACCGGCCCCGCCCGAGAAACCACCTCGATATTCCGCACCTTCGTCGCATGTATCATCTGCATGCTGCCGTTGGTACTGATTGTGATGGTCGGCATGGGTTATTTCTACACCGCTATCAAGCTTACTGACCGCTTACTCGACACACTTGGCCTGATGATGATCGGTTTGATAGTCGAAGCGGCCTTCGTCCGTGGCCTTTCGGTTGCGGCGCGGCGCTTGGCCTACCAGCGGGCGGTCGCCAAACGCGAAGCCGCCCAAGCCGCTGAAGAATCCGAATCGGGCGAAGTGGTGGTCGAAGAACCCACCCTGGATATCGACCAAGTCAACCAACAATCCCTGAGACTGGTGCGACTGGCCTTGCTCGGCATATTTATCAGCCTGCTCTGGCTGGTGTGGGCTGACCTGATTTCAGTGTTCTCCTACCTCGACAACTTCACCCTCTACGAGTACGTCAGCGGTACTGGTGCCATGGCCAGCATGGTTCCCATCAGTCTCAGCGACGTATTGGGTGCTCTGGTGATCATCGGCATTACCATCGCCCTCGGTCGCAATTTACCCGGTTTGCTTGAGGTGCTGGTGCTGTCGCGCATGAAGCTCGCACAAGGCAGCTCATACGCCACCACCACCCTGCTGTCATACACCATCGTCGCCATCGGCTCGGTCATGACCCTGTCGACCCTCGGCTTGAGTTGGGACAAGCTACAGTGGCTGGTCGCAGCACTCTCGGTAGGCTTGGGTTTTGGCCTGCAGGAAATTTTCGCCAACTTTATTTCCGGCCTGATCATTCTGTTTGAGCGCCCGGTCCGTATCGGTGACGTTGTGACCATCGGCAATTTGTCCGGCACCGTGAGCAAGATCCGCATCCGGGCGACGACCATTACTGACTTTGACCGCAAAGAAATCATTGTGCCGAACAAAACCTTCGTCACCGATCAACTGGTCAACTGGTCACTGAACGACACCATCACTCGAATCACCGTCATGATCGGCTTGGCGTATGAATCCGACCTTGCGCTTGCCCGCAAGCTGATGATGCAAGCAGCAATGGAAAACCCGCGGGTATTGCGTGATCCTGAGCCGCTGTTGTTCTTCCTGACGATTGGCGCCAGCACTTTTAATTATGAGTTGCGAGTCCATGTTCGCGACCTGGGTGACCGTAACGCGGCCACCGATGAGTTGCTTACGCGCATTGCCATGAGCTTCCGTGAGCACAAAATCGAGATGGCCTTCAATCAACTGGATGTCATGGTCAAGAACCTTAACGGCGCCGAGCTGAACCTGAAAACCACCAGCCCGGTAATCGTCCAGACCAGCAAGCAACCTGAACCAGAGGCTGAGTCGGCGTTAGCGCCACCCACCGACGAGCCAACCCCAGTGAGCTTAGACAAACCAACCCCTCCTGCGGTCGACCCGAACTAGGCTTCGCGCTATTGTAGGGCTTCAATTTGACGGCTGAGCTAACCCCTCGGCCGTCGTCGCTTTACCGGAGTAGCGTCTTGAAACAACTCAGCGAGCTGACTTTTGATAATCGCTTTGCCCGTCTGGGGGATGCATTCTCAACCCACGTCCTGCCTGAACCTATCGCCGAACCGCGCCTGGTGGTGGTCAGCCAGTCAGCCATGGCGCTGCTGGATCTAGACCCAGCCGAAGCTGAAACCGAGGTTTTTGCGCAGATATTTGCAGGCCATAAGCTGTGGAGCGACGCTGAACCGCGGGCAATGGTTTACTCCGGCCATCAATTTGGCGGCTACAACCCACGCCTCGGTGACGGCCGTGGCTTGTTGCTTGGGGAAGCGATTAACGAGGCAGGCGACCACTGGGATTTGCACCTCAAAGGCGCTGGGCAAACACCTTATTCGCGCATGGGCGATGGCCGCGCCGTACTGCGCAGTTCGATCCGCGAGTTTCTCGCCAGCGAGCACTTACACGCCTTGGGTATCGCCAGCTCCCGCGCACTTTGCGTGACCGGTTCAAGCACGCCAGTCTGGCGCGAAAAGCAGGAAACCGCTGCCATGGTCCTGCGCCTGGCTCCGAGCCATATTCGCTTTGGCCACTTTGAGTATTTCTATTACACCCAGCAGCACGAATTACTAAAACAGCTGGCTGAGCATGTGCTGCACAACCATTTCGCCAGTTGCTTGCAGGATCAAGATCCGTATTTACAGATGTTTCGCCAGATCGTTGAGCGCAACGCTGAGATGATCGCCTATTGGCAGGCCTACGGTTTTTGCCACGGCGTGATGAACACCGACAATATGTCGATTCTAGGCATCACCTTCGACTACGGCCCCTTCGCCTTCCTTGATGACTTTGATGCCCAGCACATCTGCAACCACTCCGATGACACCGGCCGCTATAGCTTTAGCAATCAAGTGCCCATCGCCCAGTGGAATCTTGCAGCGCTCGGCCAGGCTTTAACTGCGCTGATCAGTGTAGAAGCCTTACGCGCCAGCCTTGAATTGTTCCTGCCGCTGTACCAAAGCCAATACCTGGATTTGATGCGCCGCCGCTTAGGGTTTATTAGCGCCGAAGACAGCGACGAAGCCTTGGTCCAGCGCCTGTTGCAGCTGATGCAGAGCAGTGCGATCGACTACAGCTTGTTCTTCCGCGAGCTGGGCGAAAACGAGCCAGAGGTAGCCCTTGCACGGCTGCGCGAAGATTTCACCGATCTAGCCGGCTTTGACGCCTGGGCTGAGCAATACAAGGCGCGCGACCCATTGCAAGGGCAGTCACAACAGCAGCGCCGGGAACGCATGCACAGGGTCAACCCAAAATTCATCCTGCGCAATTATCTGGCGCAGGAGGCCATCGAAGCTGCAGAAAAAGGCGATTACAGCGTCGTGCGCGAGTTACACCACGTGCTCAGCCAGCCCTTTGCCGAACAGCCTGGCAAAGAGCGCTTCGCCCAGCGCCCACCCGATTGGGGCAAACACTTGGAAATCAGCTGCTCGTCCTGATCCTCAGCGCCAACCCCAAGCTAGGTATCAACACCCGCCAGCATCCAGTTCAGCCCCATCTCGACATGCAACTCGGTGCTGTCGAGCAGTGCTAGCGCTGCCGGGGTATTTTCCAGCAGCAAGCCGATCTCCGTGCAACCCAGTATCGCCACTTCCGCGCCACGCGCGTGCAGTTGCGCCACGCACTGCAGATAGTAATCACGGGAGCTGGACTCAAACCGGCCTTGGCATAACTCGGCAAAAATCACCCGATCGATTTCTTCGATCTGATCCTGGGGCGGAATCAGCACCTCTATCGAAAAGCGTTCAGCCAGGCGCTGGCGATAAAAGTCTTCAAGCATGGTGAAGCGCGTGCCCAGCAGTGCCGCGCGCTTCACTCCGCGCTGTTGCAGCGCCTGCCCCACCGCGTCGCCTATATGCAGCAGCGGGATGTCCACCGCCGCCTCAATCGCTGGCGCGACCTTGTGCATGGTGTTAGTGGCGAGCAGTAAGGCCGCAGCACCCGCGCCTTCTAAACGCCGGGCGCTCTCGGCCAAAACGTGGCCAGCGGTGTCCCAGTCGCCCTGCTTCTGCAGTGCTGCGATCTGGGCAAAATCGACCGAGTGCAGCAGCAGCGGAGCTGAATGCAGGCCACCCAGACGCTCGCGCACACCTTGGTTGAGCAACCGGTAATAACTGCTGGTCGATTCCCAACTCATACCGCCCAGAATGCCTAACTGTTGCATTGCTCACTCCTTATCGACATCGACTGAGATCAATCAGAAGCCTAACGCGCATCAACTGCGCGGCACAGCCACAGTGGCGGACGAGCTAATGGGTACAGCTTATCTATTAAACCGAAAAGACATATAAACCTTCTCAAACATTCTTAGACTATCTAAGCAAAGCCCACTATCTTGGCGACCAAACGCAAAAGGCAATGCTGCGCTTGATACCTCACACCAGATTCAACGCTTAAGGACGCCCATGTTCGGGGATTCACTACCACTGCTATTTGTTGGCGCACTGCTTATATGGGTGCTTATTGCCTTCATCAGGGAAAAGTGGAGCCCGGATATCGTCGCCGCCATTGCTGTCGCGGCTCTGCTGGTCACGCAATTGCTGAGCCCGGCCGAAGTTCTCAGTGTGCTCTCCAACTCTGCGCCAGTGACTATCGCCTGCATGTTCGTGCTCTCCGCAGCGCTTGAACGCACCGGCTGTATCGACGCACTGGGTAATTGGCTGGGCAACCTTGTGGGCACCAGTCCGATCCGCGTACTGACAGGTTTAACCCTGACCGCATTGGTAATTTCCGCCTGCTTGAACAACACCCCGGTTGTAGCGATTTTGACACCGGTCGCCATCTCGCTGGCACGTCGTGCGGGAACCCTGCCATCGAAGCTGTTAATTCCCCTGTCATATGCAACCATTCTAGGTGGCACCCTGACCATGATCGGCACCTCGACCAATATTCTGGTCGACGGTGTTGCCCGCAAGGCTGGTTTGGCACCCTTTGGTATCTTCGAGATCACCGGCGCTGGCCTGATTCTGGCGACAGCGGGTATGGCGTACTTACTCTTGGTCGGCCGTCACCTGCTGCCAGACCGCGACACCCTGTCGCGTCAGTTACGCCCCGATCTCGACCGCACCTTTATGACCGAGCTGCTGGTGCCCCATGACTCGCCTGTGATCGGCAAATCCCTTAGCGAAGCCAATCTCAATGGCGGTAGTGGCCTGCAGGTGCTCAAGTTGTTTCGCGCCGATCTGGAGCTCACTGCGCCAGCACACACAACCCTGCTCGCCAGCGGCGATCGCCTGGTACTTCACGGCCAGGTCAAGAACGTTGTCGAGCTGCGCGAAAGCGGCCACCTATCGTTTAATCGCAGTGATGCCTTCGAGACCATCAGCAGTCACGATGTGATTCTCGCTGAAGCTATAGTCGGGCGTAACTCACGCTACAGCCACCGGCCAATGCGCGACCTCGACTTGACCGCGCGCTACGGTATCGCCGTGCTTGCCGTGCACCGCCAAGACGAAAACGTGCAGGTCAACCTGGACGATTTCGAGTTGCAGTTCGGTGATGTGATGCTGGTTGAAGGCACGCCCGCACAGATCAAACGTTTCGCCGACAATGGCGAGCTGATCAGCCTTAACGCCGTACAGGAACGTGCTTTTCGTCGCGACAAGGCACCAATCGCAATCATTGCAACTCTGGCGGTAATGCTCCTTGCAGCCTTTGGCGTGATGCCGATTGAAGGCTTGGCAATTATCGGTGCAGTGAGCGTTCTGGCAACACGCTGCCTGGATGTTGAGGACGCGTACAAAGCGGTCGACTGGAAAATCCTCAGCCTGATATTCGGCATGCTCGCCATTAGCATCGCGATGGATAAAGTCGGGCTGGTTAAGATACTGGTCGAAAACATGATGGGCTGGCTGCCATGGGCCGGCCCAATGCTGATGCTTTCGATGCTGTATCTGTTCACCTCGATACTTACCGAGATGCTTTCGAACAACGCCGTTGCGGTATTGGTCACGCCCATCGCGATTGGCTTGGCGCAGCACCTGGGCGTCGACCCACGAGGCTTTGTGGTCGCCGTGATGTTTGCCGCCAGCGCCAGCTTTTCCACGCCTATCGGCTATCAAACCAATACCTTTGTGTATAACGCTGGCGGCTACCGTTTTACCGACTTTATGAAAATTGGTATTCCGCTTAATTTATTGCTCTGGGTGGTCGCAACCATTGTCATTCCGCTGTTCTGGCCATTGGTCCCGGTTTAAGCCCTGCGGCGGTGTCGGCTTGAAAACAACCTGCGCTGGCCACAACTATTAAGCAATAGACCTGGAGTTCATCATGTCCGAGCCACTGCTTATCCCCTGCCCCAGCTGCAATGCCCTGAACCGTATCGCCAACGAGCGCCTGAGCGACAAACCCAGCTGTGGCCGTTGCAAGAAAGGGCTACTGAGCAAAACGCCCATTGAATTAACCCCGGCCAATTTTGCCAGCCAGACCAAAGGCGATCTGCCATTGCTCGTCGATGTATGGGCCAGTTGGTGCGGCCCCTGCCAAGCCTTCGCCCCAACCTTCAATCAGGCCGCTAGCCAACTGCAGGGGCAGTACCGCTTGGGCAAACTCGACAGCGAAGCTCATCAACAGCTAGCCGGACAGTTGGGCATCCGCTCGATCCCAAGCTTGATTTTGTTTCGCCAGGGCAAAGAAGTAGCGCGGCAGAGCGGCGTGATGGCGTTACCACAATTGATCGCCTGGCTTGACCAGCAATCAACAGCCTGAGCGCTGGGGTCAAGCCCGGCGGTCGATCCGGTCAATTGCAGTCTGGCAACCAGGGTTTAGGCTAAATGGATTCCTCCCCCACAAGGCCTACCTATGTCACTGCCGTTCGAGATCGCCCGCCAACTGACTGAAGAGCAAATTGCCTTTGTTAAACGCAGTGGCCTCAAGGCCGAAGCGCTTGAGCATGGGTTTGTCTGTTTACGCATGCCCCTGGCTGGCAATGAAAACCACATCGGCAGCATGTACGCTGGCGCCCTGTTTACCCTCGCGGAAATTCCGGGCGGCGCCCTGTTTCTCACCAGCTTTGATGTGAAGCGCTTTTATCCAATTGTCAAAGAGATGAGCCTGCGCTTTCGGCGTCCGGCCAAAGGTGATATCACTGTTGAGGCGCACTTAAGCGCAACTGAAATACAACGGCTGGAAGATGAAGCCCAACGTCTTGGAAAAGCCGAGTACAGCCTGGAACTTCAGCTAAGGGATGCCAGCGGAGAAGTAGTAGCCGAAAGTTGTGGTTATTATCAGTTACGCATGCACTGACGCATGACCTTGCTATAGCTCAAAAGACCAGCTAATTGATGGGTCATAATAATGCGTGTCGACAGGGGTCGGCCGGAGAGATCTTCAATGACTGCACATATTCTTATCGCCCACGATTTAAGAGACACAGCCGATCTCGCCTTGAGCAGGGCCGCTCAACTTGCCACCCAACATGATGCCAAGCTAACGGTGCTGCACGTGCTCGACCCGACGCAAAGCCAGCAGCAACACGAGGCAGCCAAACGCTCACTGGATCGCAGCTTGAGCACCCTTGCACCGAAAACAGCCAGTTTGCGCATTCTCAGCGGCAAACCTTCTGAGATTGTCTTGCAGCAAATCAATGAGCTTGGCTGCGACTTACTGGTACTGGGCGCACACCATTCTCGCCATGACTACTTCTCCGGCACCAGCCTCGACCGCATAGCCCGGCGCAGTAGCGTGCCCATGCTCATTGTCGCGCGCAATGATGTTAAACCCTATAAGCGCTCATTGGCCGCCATCGACTTTTCAGTCTGTGCCTGCTGCGCCTTGAACAAAGCCTACGAATTGCTCCCCAGCTCCGCGGAAATACACGCCTTGCACGTGTTCGAGCCTAATAAAGGCAACGCCAAGCAGGTTGAATTGCAACTGCAAACCCAGAGCGCGTTGATCGACCAGTTGATGGAAGATGAGGCGCTGAAACTCACGGAAAATGGTCCCAAGCTCAGTCACTCGGTGCAGCAAGGCAGCATTTTAAGAGCCCTGCAGGAACAACTGACAAGCCGACGGACAGAATTGATGGTACTTGGCAGTCATGGTCGCAGCGCTCTATCGCAAGCGCTGCTTGGCAGCCTTGCCCAGCACTTTTTACACAAAGCCCCCTGCGATATTTTCGTGGTGCGCTGAGGCGAAGCTTGTCCACATCGGATCAAGCTGCGAGAGGCTTGATCAGGTACGTTGGACTTGGGATTTGCAGCGTTTTTTGGTGGATGGAAAAGGCGTCATCCACCCTTCCCAAGCAGCGCTTGGGGTGGACAAACAAGGGGCTATCAAGCAAAAGCGCTTGGTTAATCGGCGTTATTGAGCAGGTCGTGCAGTTCAACGAACTGCAGCGTCAGTTTATGCCGGGGTTCCAGGTAGATCAGTGGCGTGCAGGCTTGGTGCGATTCACGCATCTTCACTGAACTCATCAGGTTGACTGGCAGCACAGGCAGCCCTTCAGCGACCAACTCATCGAGCAATTGCTGGGGCAAGGTCGCGCGCGGCTGGAATTGATTGACCACAATCCCTTCGACTTCCAGATCCTCGTTGTGATCTTCCTTCAACTCTTCTATCTCTTGCAGTAAGCCATACAGCGCGTTGCGCGAGAAGCTGTCGCAATCGAAGGGGATAAGCACACGATCAGCCGCAATAAGCGCCGAAACCGTATAAAAATTCAAGGCCGGCGGTGTATCAAGGTAGATCCGCTCATAATCTTCAGACAGATCTTCAAGCAGCTTTCGCAGCTTATTGATCTTGTGCTTGGCCTCGAGCTTAGGCTGCAGGTCGGCGAGCTCAGCAGTGGCTGTGATTACATGCAGGTTATCGAACGGGGTCTCGTAGATATCGACCTTGTTCTTCTTGGCAAAAGGCCCACCTGACAAGGTCTGATTAAAAAACTCGGAAATGCCCAGCGGAATCTCGCTGCCCGTTAAGCCCGTGAGGTAATGGGTGGAGTTTGCTTGCGCATCAAGGTCAATTAATAACGTCCGGTAACCTTGCGAGGCACTCACAGCCGCTAAATTGCAGGCAATACTGGATTTACCAACACCGCCTTTCTGGTTGAAAACCACACGCCGCATTTTAATTGCTCCCAATCCCTGAATAGCCATGAATTTTAGCGAAAGTACATGACAAGGCTGATGTAACCTAGCATCTCCGATTATTCATTCAAACATATCAGCTTAATAGGGTTAAAATTTCAGCTTATTCGCTCACAAACAATCGAGACTAGGGTTTGCGCAAGACTCATGCCAGTTAGATAATGCCACTATTCCGCCATATACACACCGCCCGCCTACTACACGTTGCCCATGACGATGATTGGCTTATACCCTCGCACTTTTGGCCAAATAGTAGGGCTGCTGTAGCGAATAAATATTTCCCAAGGGCTAGGTATTATCTGCCGTGATGCAATTCAACATAGAACAATGGCGTGCCTGGGCCCCGAACTTGGAAAGCACGCAACAGTGGCATGCTTGGAGCAAGGCACCGGTGCGGGTTCCAGATGAGCAGCAACAGCCCGATGTCAGCTTTATTGCACCGATGCAGCGCAGGCGCTTAAGTCGTCTGGCGCGGATGGTATTTAATGTCGCGTGGCCGCTGGCCGAATCATTGCCGGCCTTACCCTTTGTCTTTGTCTCCCGCCACGGCGAAACCCCACGTACCTTGGCCCTGCTGCACGACCTTGCGCAAAATGAGCCGCTGTCTCCTACGCAATTCAGCTTGTCAGTGCATAACGCAATTATCGGCCAATGGTCGATATTACGGGGCGACACCAGTGAAATGACCGCTCTTGCGGCCGGCGGAGACGGCCTCGAGCACGCCATACAAGAAGCCTGCTTGCTACTCAATGAAGGGGCGCCAGCAGTTTTAGTGGTGATCGCCGAAGAGTCGCCTGCAGCCATCTATGCAGCCTATATCGACGACGTGCCTTTTCCTTATGCCGTGGGACTGTTACTGACACCTGGCGACGACTGGCAGTTACAACTGCGCCCGGGAAGTGGCCCAATTACGCAATGGCCGCACCCCTTGAACTTGATCAGGACACTTTGCACTGGCCAGACTCTCACCCACTACTGGAGCCGAAGGCAATGGACTTGGTCACGCAAGCCAAACTGAGCCCGCGCAGCCCGCCCTATGTCTGGCGCCTCTTGGCTACAGCCCTGTGCTTTGGCCTGTTTGGCGTAGGGGGAGTCTTGCTCCGAGCGGTGGTTTTTCCGCTACTGTCACTTGTTCCTGGCGATACAAGCGCTCGCCGGACCAGAGCGCGCAAAACCATCAGCATCAGTTTCCACTGGTTTGTTCAGTTGATGTATCGCAGTGGTGTCCTGACGTACAGCATCGAAGGTGCCGATCGCTTAGGAAAACCCGGGCAAATGATCATCGCCAACCACCCCTCACTGATTGATGTGGTGGTGCTGATCTCATTGATTCGCGATGCCAACTGCGTGGTCAAACAAAATCTGTGGGACAACCCCTGTATGCGCGGCCCGATACGTGCGGCTGAATACATCAGCAATAGCGGCAGCATGGAAATGCTCGATGAGGCAGCCGAGGCGTTGCACAACGGACAGTGCCTAATCGTCTTTCCCGAAGGCACTCGAACCGTCCCAGGCCAGCCGCCCAACTTCCATCGCGGCGCTGCAGCCATCGCTATCCGAGGCGCGCAATTGATCACTCCGGTTACAATCAGCGTGTCGCCAAGCACCCTGACCAAGGCTGAGCCCTGGTACAGCATTCCTGCTCGGCGCTTTCACTTCCAACTGCGCGTTGGCCCGGATATCAACCCCGAACAATTCAAGGCTTCTGCCCCTACGCCGATAGCTTCACGCAAGCTCAATGACTACTTGCACCACTACTTCATCAAGGAGCTCGCAACAGATGAGCGAATTACAACGCGAAATTAAAAATTTAATCATTGAGTCACTGGGGCTTGAAGACATGTCCGCAGAGGACATCGCTGCTGATCAACCACTCTTTGGCGATGGCCTCGGACTCGACTCGGTGGATGCACTTGAATTGGGGCTGGCCATCCAGAAGCGCTTCGGTATCAAAATCGATGCAGAAGACAAAGACACCCGCCAACACTTCGCCAATGTTGCCAACCTGGCGGCTTTTGTATCTGCACGTCAGGCCGTTTGAGAGCGTTAATAGCATGCAAAATCGTGATGAAATATTTAATACACTGCGCGACTCCCTCGTCGAATTGTTCGAACTTGACGCCGCGGACATCAGCCTTAACGCCAACCTCTACCAAGATCTGGAAATCGACAGCATTGATGCGGTCGACTTGATTGATCACATCAAACGTAAAACCGGCAAAAAAATCGCCGCCGATGAGTTCAAATCAGTGCGCACTGTAGGTGACGTGGTCGAGGCCGTTTTCAAGCTGGTCAACCCAGAACCTGTATGAGCCGCCTGCTAGGTCTGGTTTTATTGGTTGCCGGACTGGCATATCCGTTTGCGGTGTATTTCGGTATTGAGCATTTATCGCCCCGGCTATTTGCAGCGCTTCTCGGCGGTTTATGGCTTGCCCGACTGCTGCTCGGTGAAAAGCGTCCGGGCGGCCGCTGGATGGCGCTGGCCGCGCTGGTGTTTTGTGCGCTGCTCGGCGTCGCAGGTGAACCCGGGTTGTTGCGTTGGTATCCCGTGCTATTAAGCAGCATGTTGCTCATCATGTTTGTGCTGAGTCTTAAATTCGGGCCACCACTGATTGAACGCCTGGCGCGTTTGCGTGAGCCTGAGTTACCGGCTATTGCCATACGCTATACACGCAAAGTCACCCAAGTGTGGGCGCTGTTCTTTTTCTGTAACGGCTTAATCGCGACAACCCTTACATTATGGGCCCCGCTGTCATGGTGGACGATGTACAACGGCTTGATTTCCTATTTATTGATGGGGCTGCTGTTCGCTGCTGAATGGCTAGTTCGCCAACGTGTAAGAAGATTCGCATGAAATGGATTTCCCTTGAGGCATTGCTGCTGGAGCCGCAAGCCCAGCGCAACATCAGCCTTGAACCGGCGCTTAACCACGCGCAATTTTGCCAGCGGACACTGTCGTTGGCAGGCTACTTTAACGACCAGCAAATTCAGCGCATCGCGATCTATCTCGACGACGCCGCTGACTTGGCGATTGCCCTGTTTGCAGCGTGGCAGGCGGGCGTCAAGGTGTTACTCCCTGCCGACGGCCAACAGCAAACCCGCTTAAAGCTCGCGGCGCAGGTTGACCTGTGGCTCGATGCCTTGCCTGATACACAGGATTCCACGCCGGCCAATGCCATCTGTTTAGACAGTACCGCTTGCTGCCTGACGCTGTGCACATCCGGCTCAAGTGGCGAGCCCAAGTTGATCGAAAAAAACCTGCAGCAACTGGCCAATGAAGTCACCGCGCTGGAGCAGCTGTGGGGAGACGCGATGGGCAGTGCAGTGGTGGTCGCCAGTGTCTCTGCCCAACACATCTATGGGCTGCTTTTTCGGGTGTTGTGGCCACTCTGTGCTGGCCGGACATTTCTGCGCCGCGCCCAACCCTTCAGTGAAGACATACAGTGCGCGAGCCTCGCCCACCCCGACTTCATCTGGGTCGCCAGCCCAGCCTTGCTTAAACGTATGAGCGATAACCTCGACTGGCAGGCCTTGCGCCGCGTGCGTAAGGTGTTCTCATCCGGCGGCGCACTGCCCTCCGAGGCTGCGCAAAGCCTGCTGACACGCTTGCACCAATTTCCATGTGAAATTTACGGCAGCTCTGAAACCGGCGGCATCGCTTGGCGCCAGGGCGGCGAACATTGGCAGCCCTTTGCGGGTGTAGAGGTTGGCCTGAGCGCTGAGGGTGCGCTCACGCTGACATCGCCCTATCTGCCTGCAGGCCAGCGCGAAGAAACCGCCGATGCAGCGGAGATTACAGACGATGGCCGCTTTTTGCTCCGCGCACGACTCGATCGCATCATCAAGCTCGAAGAGAAGCGCATATCACTGCCCATGCTTGAACACGCACTCAACAGTCACGCCTGGGTCAGCGACTCACGGGTGGGCATGCTGCATAAAGGTCGAGCGTTCCTCGGTGCGCTGATTGCACTTAGCCCCGCCGGCCTGCATGCATTGCGCAACAGTGGACGGCGCGCGGTCACCCAAGCCCTGCGCAACCACCTCAGCGAGCATGTCGAGCCGATTGCCCTGCCTCGAAGATGGCGCCTGGCGACTGAGCTGCCTTATAACAACCAAGGCAAACTTGCGCAGTCACATGTTGAGCAGCTTCTAGACGCACCAAGGCCAAAGCAGATCACCGCGGACACCGTCACTGAGAGCGCCGGTGAGTACATGCTAGAACTGCGCGTCCCCATTGACCTTGCCCATTTCAGCGGCCACTTCAGCACAACCCCGGTGGTACCTGGCGTGGTCCAAATTGACTGGGTGATGCTGTCGGCCCGGCAACTGTTCACCGCTCTACCGGCACGTTTCGTCGGGATGGAAGTCCTGAAGTTTCAGCAACTGATGCGTCCCGGCGACGCCATCCAGCTAACACTGCGTTTCGATATAAACCGCAGCAAGCTGTACTTTGTCTTCAGCCATAACAATGCGCCGTGCTCGTCCGGCCGTATCTTACTGGCTGACCATGCATAATCCCTGCGCCGTCGTCCCCGTGTTCAATCACGAGCAGGCCTTGGTCCATGTGGTTGCGGCATTACGCTCGGCCGAACTGCCGTGTATTCTGATCAACGACGGATCCAGCCTCGCGTGCACCGCCGTGATCGAAAAGCTCGCCGCGCAGACCGATTGCTACGCCGTGCACCTGCTGCAGAATCAGGGTAAAGGCGGTGCGGTCATGGCGGGCCTGCGTGAAGCCCAAATGCTTGGATTCACCCACGCCCTGCAAGTTGACGCAGACGGTCAACACAACCTCGATGATCTGAGCGCATTTCTCGCCTGTTCGCGCCTGTATCCTGATGCAGTTATCTGCGGCTACCCCGAATACGACGAAAGCGTGCCCAAAGTGCGTTTGTTGGCGCGCTACCTGACCCATATTTGGGTATGGATCAATAGCCTGTCGTTGCAGATCCGCGATTCCATGTGCGGCTTCAGGGTTTACCCGCTGGCCAGCACTGTGGCGCTAATCAACCGGGTAAAACTGGGCAGACGCATGGATTTCGACTCAGAAATTCTGGTGCGTATGGCGTGGCAGAACCAACCGATACAGTGGCTGCCCACCCACGTGCACTACCCCTTGGATGGTGTTTCGCATTTTCGACTGGTGTATGACAATCTGCTGATCTCAAAAATGCACGCCAAGTTGTTTTTTGGCATGTTGCTGCGGGCGCCGATGATTATCTGGCGCAGGTGGCGTCGATGACTACCGATAAGCACCAGCACTGGGCAGCCCAGCAGGAGCGCGGGAGTCTGCTGCTGATGAAATTCACCGTATCTGCCGCGCGCATTCTCGGCCGCCGTCTGGTCAGCCCGTTGCTCTACCTGATTGTCCTGTATTTCTTTGTGTTCGGCACCAAGGCGCGGCGCAGCATCACTGAGTACCAACAGAACTTGATGCGGTGGAGCTGCAAAACCGCCGCGCCGACGCAACGCTCGGTGTTTGCCCAGTTCATGGCCTTCGCCGATGCCTTGCTCGACAAACTGGACATCTGGCGCGGCCAATTAACCGCCAAAGATGTCACGCTGATCGACCCTCAGAACCTGCGCCTGCAAATGCAGGGCAAGCGCGGCCAAATGCTTGTCGGTGCCCATTTGGGCAACCTTGAGGTGTGCCGCGCGCTGGCCGAAATGGGCGATGAGGTCAGCATGAATGTCTTGGTCCACACCAAACACGCTGAGCAATTCAATCAGATACTCGGTGAGGCCGGCGCCAGCAAAATGCGCCTGATCCAAGTCAGCGAGCTAAACCCGGCCGTGATGCTGCAATTGTCAGAACGCCTGGAACGCGGCGAATGGCTGGCGATAGCAGGCGACCGTATCGCGTTGCACGGCGGGCGCCAGGTCAACGTCGAGTTTCTCGGCAAGCCGGCAGCATTCCCCCAAGGCCCTTGGTTACTGGCGGGCCTGCTCAAGTGCCCGGTTAATTTTATGAGTTGCGTGAAAATAGCCGGCCACTATCAGATCCTGCTTGAGCCTTTTGCCGCCGGTGTGGAATGGAAGCGTAGCAACCGTGAGCAGGTAATCAGCGAATGGACGCAACGCTTCGCCGACCGTTTGGCCCAGCGCTGTCTGGATGCTCCCGACCAGTGGTTCAACTTTTATCCGTTTTGGAATACCGATGACGACACATCAGCCTGAGCCGGTTATTTTTGGCGAAACTCACCTGTCGATTGAGCACCTTGTCGCGCTGTCGCAACAACGCGCCAAAGCTCATTTGCAGAACGACACCGATTACCGGGAAAAAATCGCCAAAGGGGCACGATTCCTCGACACCCTGCTGGATAAAGAAGGTGTGATTTACGGCGTGACCACCGGCTATGGCGACTCCTGTGTGGTCGCAGTGCCGCTGCATCAAGTTGAAGCCTTGCCGCGCCATCTGTACACCTTTCATGGCTGTGGCCTGGGCAAACTGCTGGAGCCCGAGGCAACCCGGGCAGTGCTGGCGGCGCGTCTGCAATCGCTGTGCTTTGGCGTTTCCGGGGTGCGCATCGAATTACTTGAACGTTTGCAGGCATTTCTCGAACACGACATCCTGCCGTTGATTCCAGAAGAAGGTTCAGTCGGCGCCAGTGGCGATCTAACCCCGCTGTCTTATGTGGCAGCGACCCTGAGCGGTGAGCGTGAAGTGCTCTATCAAGGCCAGCAACGCAGCGCACGGGATGTGCATGACGAACTGGGCTGGACGCCTCTGACCTTGCGTCCGAAAGAAGCATTGGCGTTGATGAATGGCACAGCGGTGATGACCGCTCTCGCCTGCCTGGCCTATTCGCGGGCTGACTATTTACTGCAACTGGCCACGCGCATCACTGCGTTAAATGTGATCGCCCTGGAAGGCAATCCAGAACACTTTGACCAGCGCCTGTTTGCTGCCAAGCCGCACCCTGGGCAGATGCAGGTCGCCGCCTGGTTGCGCGAAGACCTGGCGATCACCGGGCCCACTGCCGCCCTGCACCGCTTGCAGGATCGCTATTCGCTGCGCTGCGCACCACACGTACTGGGCGTCATGGCGGACAGCATGGGCTTGTTGCGGCAATTTATCGAAACCGAACTCAACAGTGCCAATGACAACCCGCTAATCGATGGCGAAACCGAGCGTGTAATGCACGGTGGGCACTTCTACGGCGGGCACATTGCCTTTGCCATGGACAGCCTGAAAAACCTGGTGGGCAACGTCGCGGACTTACTCGATCGTCAACTCGCCTTGCTGGTGGACGTACGCTACAACCACGGCCTGCCGAGTAACTTGTCCGGAGCCCCAGCCAGCAGCGCGATGATTAACCATGGTTTTAAAGCCGTGCAAATCGGCGCCAGCGCCTGGACCGCAGAAGCGCTGAAGAACACCCTGCCAGCCAGTGTGTTTTCGCGCTCCACCGAGTGCCACAACCAAGACAAGGTCAGCATGGGGACCATCGCCGCGCGCGACGCCTTGCGCAGCCTTGAACTCACCGAACAGGTAGCTGCGGCCACCTTACTCGCGGCCAATCAGGGCGTCTGGCTACGTCTGCAGATCAGCCCTCGACAACTGCCTGAACCACTGCTGAAAATGCGCGAACAGATGGCGCAGGATTTCCCACCTGTCATTGAAGATCGTGCACTGGAAGCAGAGTTGCGCCTGTGCCTGCAGCGTATTCGTAAGCAACACTGGAGTCTCTATGCGCAGTAGCGGTGTATTGCAGGTTGAAAGTGAAGTCGTCGTACCCTTTTTCGATGTCGACATGATGGAGGTGGTCTGGCACGGCCACTACGTCAAGTACCTCGAAATTGCCCGCTGCGCCCTGCTCGAGAAGATCGGCCATAACTACTCACAGATGCGCGATGCTGGTTTTGCCTGGCCGATTATTGATCTGCAACTGCGTTACATCCGCGGTGCCGTGTTTGGCCAGAAACTCATTGTCCGCGCCGACCTCATCGAGTGGGAAAACCGCTTGAAGATTCACTACCTGATCAGCGACGCCGCGACCGGGGAGCGCATGACCCGCGCCAGCAGCGTGCAGGTGGCCGTGGAAATTGCCAGCCGTGAAATGCAACTGGTGTCACCTCGCGCGCTGGTTAGCGCTGTTGAGCAGGTGCTGGCATGAGCCATTCACTACGCCGCATGGCCCTTGCGCTGTGGTGCCTGTTGATGACCCCTATCGCCTGTGCCTTTGACCTGACAGCGCTGAGCAACCAACTGGCTGAAAATGCGCTGATACGTGGCACCTTTATTCAGGAAAAACACCTGCGGGCAATGGCCCAACCCTTGACCAGTCGCGGCAAGTTCGTGCTCGCCGCTGACAAGGGTTTGTTGTGGCAGCTACAAAGTCCGATTAGACAAGACTACCGAATCAACAGTGCTGGCATTGCCAAACGCACCCGCGACGGCTGGGTGGCACAACCTGGCAATGATGCGGCGGCGCAGCAAAGTCGGCTGTTTCTGGCCTTGTTGCAGGGCGAAACCTCGGGCCTGGAAACTGACTTCCAGCTGCAACTGCAAGGCGTGCAGGATAACTGGACGCTGACACTGACGCCGCGCGCATTGATCCTCAAACAGATTTTCAGCCGCATTGAGATTCAAGGCGGAGAGTTAGTCCAGCGCATCGAGCTATTTGAAACTCAAGGTGATCGCACGCTGTTGAAACTGCCAAACAGCCAAGGCGCAGCCAAACTGACACAGGCCGAGCGAGACGACTTTGCTGACTGAGCGCAACCTGCCGCGCCTGTTTGGCGTGCTCCTTGTGGCACTCATTTGCCTGGTTGCCTGGCAATGGCGCAACGGTTCCCCTGTGTCGGCGAACTTGCTCGCCCTGCTGCCGCAAAGTCAGGCTGACGCGGAAGTCCAAGCAGCCGAAAAACGCATGCAGGAACCGCTCAACCGCGAGCTTTTGCTACTCGTCGGTCAGCCAGAGCATGCAAAGGCCATTCAGTTGGCTGAGCACATTGGCCAACAACTGCGCGCAAGCAAACACTTTGCCAAAGTGCAGTGGAGCTTGCAGACTGATTTGCCAAGCCTGCGTCAACAGCTTCTGGCGGCGCGCTTGGCACTGCTTCCTGCTGCCGACCGGCAACTGCTGATCAACCAGCCACAGGCATTTATCCAACGTCGCGTATCAGAGCTGTTCGATACCTTCAGCAATAACGCACTGGTGCCCATCGAACAAGATTGGCTGGGTCTGACTGCACGGGCGCAGACCACGTTAAATCCACACAGCAAGGTCCAGGCTGATCTCGGCAGCGGCGCGCTACTGATTACCGAGAAAGATATGACGTGGGTGCTACTGCGTGCGCAAAGCCATGGCACCGCATTTGACCTGCAAGCCCCGGCATTGGTGGCGGCGGATGTGGCCAAGGCGCGTGGCATTGCCAAGGCTGCTGGCGGGCAGTTACTGGCAAGCGGTGGTGTGCTATACGCCAATGCCGGACAAACCCAAGCCAGCCGTGAAATCAGCCTGCTTGGCGGCAGCGCCGTCATCGCCCTGATCGCCCTGCTGTATTTCGCCTATCGCCGCGCACGCGTGTTGTTGAGCCTGCTGCCAGTAGCGGTCGCACTTGTGGCGGGCAGTGCTGCTTGCGTGATGGTGTTCGGTCAGATCAACGCCCTAACCCTGATACTCGGTGCCAGCCTGATAGGCGTGGCCATTGATTACCCGCAGCATTACCTGAGCAAATGCTGGGCGCAGCAAGACTGGCAAAGCTGGACCGCGATGCGGGCAACCCTGCCCGGTTTGAGCTTGAGTCTGGCCACCAACCTGCTGGGCTATATCGCCCTGGCGTTCACCCCCTTTCACGCCTTGAGCCAAATTGCCCTGTTTTCGGCGGCGGGGCTTATTGGCGCGTATTTGTGTTCAGTTTGCCTGCTTCCCGCCTGGTTTAACGGCATGTATCTGCAACCTGCGCCCACCCTGCTCAATCTGGCGAGCCGCTTACTGACCTGGCGCGGGCGCATGCTTAAACGTGCTCGCTGGCCATTGATGCTGGGCTTGGCACTATTTTGTCTCGGCGGCATAGTCCAGCTTCACACGCAGAATGAGCTGCGCCAATGGCTGGGCAAAGAGCCCGAGCTGGTAAGTCAGGCGCAGCGCATTGCCGAGCTTACCGGGCAGCAACCCACCAGCCAGTTTTACCTGATTAAAGCAGCAAATGAACAACAGCTGCTGCAACGCCAAGCGGCGTTGAGCCAGCGCCTCGACCGTCTGGTCACTGAAAAAGCGCTACGCGGTTACCGCTCACTCAATCAACTGGTTCTGCCACAGGCCCAACGCAGTGAATTGCACAATGCCCTGAACGTGCTGAAGCAGCATTGGCAGCCGTTGATCGACGCTGGCATCCCCCAGGCAGCCCTTGACGCAGAAGTGGACTCGCTCGTGCAGCAGCCGGTTCGATCGCTGGATGCCGTACTCGCAGAACCGCTGGCAGAGCCTTGGCGGCCCTTGTGGATGGGCGCCGATGCACAGGGGGTCAGCGGTTTGATCAGCCTTGATGGGCAGACCAGCACGACGGTGCTGCAAGGCGCTGCCGAAGGCCTCGAAGGTGTTGAATTAATCGACCGCCTGGGCGAGCTCAACAGCGTGTTCGCGCAGACTCAAGTCAGCGCAGCCAGCCTGAAACTGATTTCCTGCGCAGCGATTGTGCTGTTGCTGTGCATCCCTTTTGGCCTTCGCGGCGCATTGCGCGTGGTCAGCTTGCCGCTACTGGCGGCACTGACTGCACTTGCCTGCTTGGGATGGCTGGGTCAACCACTGACCTTGTTCAGTGTTTTCGGCTTGTTACTGATCACCGCGATCGGTATCGACTACGCCATTCTGATGCGTGAGTCAGTAGGCGGCGCAGCGGTTAGCCTGATTGGCACCCTGCTGTCGGCACTCACCAGCTGGTTGTCATTTGGCCTGCTGATGTTCAGCAGCACCCCGGCAATTGCCAACTTTGGCCTGACGGTCAGCCTGGGCCTGCTATTGAGTTTTATTCTTTCACCCTGGGCCAGTCCTGACGCTTCAGCAGTCAATTCACGCACAGGGAAAATCAATCATGCAGGGACGCCCAATGATGGCCGTTGAAAACGAATCCCGCACTGTCGTCGTGATTGGCGCAGGCCCGGCAGGTGCAATCGCCAGCGCCTTGCTCAAACGCAAGGGCCATGATGTTCTGGTGCTTGAACGTCAGCGTTTTCCGCGCTTCTCCATTGGCGAAAGCCTGCTCTCGCACTGCCTCGACTTTATCGAAGAGGCGGGCATGCTTGATGCTATCGAAAATGCCGGTTTCCAGATTAAACATGGGGCTGCCTTTGCCTGGGGCGAGCGTTCTACCGACATCGACTTCCGCGATGGCTTCACGGCAGGCAAGGGTTCGACCTTTCAAGTCGAGCGGGGCAAATTCGACAAGATCCTCGCAGACGAAGCCGAGCGCCAAGGCGTCGAAATTCGTTATGAACAACAGGTTGTGGCGGGTGACTTTAACGCCAGCCATCCGCAGTTACGCGTCAAGCGCGTGAACGACGGCGAGGAGTATTTGATCAACTGCAGCTTTGTGCTCGACGCCAGTGGTTACGGCCGCGTGCTCCCGCGCTTGCTCGACCTTGAACGGCCGTCTGACTTCCCGGCTCGCAAAGCGCTGTTTACCCATGTCGAAGATCATATCGACAGCCCGGCCTTCAACCGTGAACGCATCCTTATCACCACCCATCCGCAACTGCGTGATGTGTGGTACTGGACCATCCCTTTCAGCAACGGCCGCACTTCCATTGGCGTGGTTGCGGACGCCAAGCGCTTCGAGGGGTTAGGTCACGACCCCGAGGTCTGCTTGCGTGAACTGATCCAGCAAGCCCCTTCACTGAACAGCATTCTGACCAATGCGATCTGGGATACCCCGGTCAGCTCACTGGGCGGCTACTCGGCAAACGTCAAGCAACTGCATGGCCCCGGTTACGCGTTGCTGGGCAATGCAGCCGAATTTCTCGACCCGGTATTTTCCTCAGGCGTGACCATCGCCATGCGTTCAGCCAGCATGGCCGCCGAGGTGCTGCATCGCCAATTGAGCGGTGAGGCAGTCGATTGGCAAAGCCAATTTGCTCAGCCATTGAAACGGGGGGTCGATACATTTCGCGCATACGTCGAAGGTTGGTATGACGGCTCTTTTCAGGATGTGATTTTCTTCGAAAATGCCGATCCGCATATCCGCCGGATGATTAGCTCTATTCTCGCGGGCTATGCCTGGGACCAAAGCAACCCCTATGTTGCCGAGCCAAAGCGACGCCTGAAGGTGCTCGCCCAACTCTGCTCGCCAACCGAACAAGGACCGTTATGAACCCTGCTGCTAACACTTATGTCGAGGAAACCGGGTTCGGCTTCTGGTTTCTGCAAAGCCATGTCTGGCAGCACCATGTGTTGCGTGTGGCGATCAATGACCTCAAGTCACTGGCGGGCGCAAACGTGCCCGCGGCGCCAGTGGTGCTGGATGCAGGTTGTGGGCAAGGCAAGTCATTCAAACTCCTACAGCACGCATTTGCCCCGAGCCAACTGATCGGATTAGACGCTGATCCGCAGAGCCTGCAATGCTCGCAAACCGAAGCCAGCAATGCGGGCATAGATGTGCAGTTGGTCAGCAGTGATTGCGCGGCCATAAATCTGGCGGATGCCAGCGTCGACATCCTGTTTTGCCATCAGACATTTCATCACCTGGTTGAACAGGATCAAGCATTGGCCGAGTTCTACCGCGTACTCAAACCGGGCGGCCTGTTGCTGTTTGCCGAATCAACCCGTTTCTATATTGATACCTGGGTCATCCGTTGGTTATTCCGCCACCCTATGCATGTACAAAAAACCGCTGAGCAATACCTGCAGATGTTGCATCAGCAAGGTTTCGAGTTTAGCCCTGCGCAGGTCTCATACCCGTATTTGTGGTGGAGCCGCGCCAAGGATTTTGGCCTGTTGGAACGCCTTCGCCTGCGCAAACCCAAGCCGACTGGCGAACGCGACGAAACCTTGGTCAACGTCGTGGCGCGTAAGCCTGTAGAGGTGCACCGGTGATAAGCCGCAGCTTGATCATCGGCCTGGCTTTGCTGCTGGGCGGTTGCGCTGGGCGCACGCCGGTGCCGCAGGCAACCCCAGATCTGCAAAGCCAATTACCCCTCACCTTGCAGATCGAGCGTCGAGCTGACGACAGTGGGCAAGATTGGTTGCTGGTCATCCAAGCGCAAAGTGCCGCGTTACGCTGGTCCCTGTTTGATCCTATGGGTACCCCGCTGGCGCGCCAGCAATTGGTCGCTGGCAGCTGGTATAACGAAGGACTGTTGCCCCCAAATCCTGAAGCTCGCGAATTGTTTGCCGCCGTGTTGTTTGCCCTCAGCAGTGCCACCAGCATTGCGCAACACTACCCTGCCGGGAGCTGGACCATCATTAACGAAAGGCAGCGCGCACTGAACCCCGATTGGCGGATTAGCTACAGTGCCCCCCTTGACTTCACCCTTGAGGCGAGTGGCCACGTGCGTTATCACGTTACTCAGATCGTTTCGGACGAGAAACCATAATGCCCAGTTACCTACATCATCTCGGCGTGATTTGCGCACTCGGAAGCACAACCCAGGCTGTCGCAAAGGCCCTGTTCAGTGGCGATACCTCTGGCATGCGCAAGCAAGCAGGCTGGGGCACTGGACGCGAGCTGACACTTGGCTCAGTCGACAGCCCCCTGCCGGAGATGCCCGCAGGCATGGAGACGGCGCAGAGCCGCAATAACCAGTTGTTGCTGGCGGCGGCACGGCAAATCGAGCCACAGATCCGTCAAGCCATTGAGCATTTTGGCAGCCACCGTGTGGCAGTGGTAATCGGCACCAGTACATCGGGAATCGATGAGGCGACCCAAAGCATTGCCCTGCATGATGCCAACGGCGTTTTACCGGCACACTATTCATACGCCCAGCAAGAAATCGCTGCACCGGCAACCTTCCTCAGCGACTGGCTAGGCCTGAGCGGCCCGGCTTATTGCATCTCGACGGCCTGCACTTCAAGCGCACGGGCGCTGCTAAGCGCCCACCGATTGCTTGAGCAGGATGTTTGTGATGTGGTGCTGTGTGGCGGAGCCGACAGTCTGTGCGGGCTGACGCTCAATGGCTTCAGCTCACTGGAGGCGGTGAGCGAAGAACGCTGCCAGCCCTTTTCGCGCAACCGCCGGGGCATCAATATTGGTGAGGGCGCAGCGCTGTTTCTGATGTCCCGCCACCCGAACCCCGATGGAATCGAGTCGGTCGCCCTGATCGGTGGCGGCGCAACCTCGGATGCCCATCATATTTCCGCCCCAGAGCCCAACGGCTTGGGTGCGCAGCAAGCCATGCGCAAAGCGCTCGACGCCGCCAATCTCGACGCCCGCCAGATTGATTATCTCAACCTGCACGGCACGGCGACGCAACATAACGACGCCATGGAGTCGCTCGCGGTGCAGGCAGTATTCCCCGAGGGTGTTTGTTGCTCATCGAGCAAAGCCCTGAGCGGCCATACGCTCGGCGCGGCAGGTGCATTGGAAGCGGCTTTTTGCTGGCTGACCCTGGGCGAGCACAATCCCGCTAAATGGGCGCCACCGCACATCTGGGACGGCGAACGTGACCCGCAATTGCCAGCCCTGAATCTGGCGGTATTGGGCAGCGGCTTCAGCACTGCTCCGCGCTATGCCATGAGCAACTCATTTGCCTTTGGCGGCAGCAACCTCAGTCTGATCTTTGGAGTGACGCCATGAGTCTTTTTTCCATGGCCGAGTTGGTCCCTCACTCGGGCGATATGGTTTTACTTGATGAGGTCATCAGCTATGGCTCCGAGGAAATCGAAACCCGCGTACTGGTCAAAGCCGGCGGCTTGTTCAATCAAGCGGATGGCAGCTATCCCGCTTGGCTTGGGGTAGAGCTGATGGCGCAGAGCATCGCGGCTTTTGCCGGTTGCCATGCACGCGCAGCAGGCAAACCTGTAGCCCTGGGTTTTCTGCTCGGCACCCGCAAATTCGAATGCGATGTCGAGTCCTTCCCCTTGGGCACCGCGTTGCAGATAACAGCCACGCGCTCACTGCAAGATGACAACGGCATGGCTGTTTTCGAGTGCCACCTCAGGGGCCCGGGTATTTATGCCACGGCGCGGCTCAATGTGTTCCAGCCACCCAACGTGAACCAGTTTTTACAAGAATCCGGCGAGGCCCAACAGCATGTCTGACCCTATATTGGTAACCGGCTCCAGTCGCGGTATTGGCCGGGCCATTGCCTTGCGCCTGGCCCGCGCTGGCCATGATTTGGTCCTGCATTGCCGCAATCGGTATGAGGATGCGCAAGCTGTACAAGCCGAGATTATTGCCCTGGGGCAGAGCGCCCGTATTCTGCAGTTTGACGTTGCCGACCGCGGCGCCTGCCGCGAGCAGCTGGAAGCCGATATTGAACAGTATGGGGCCTATTACGGCGTGGTCTGCAATGCGGGCCTGACCCGTGACGGCGCCTTCCCAGCCCTCAGCGAAGATGACTGGGACCAAGTGCTACGCACCAACCTCGATGGCTTTTACAACGTCCTCCATCCACTGACCATGCCGATGATTCGCCGCCGCAAGCCGGGCCGAATCGTGTGCATCACGTCGGTTTCCGGGCTAATCGGTAACCGCGGGCAGGTCAATTACAGTGCCTCCAAAGCCGGGGTTATTGGCGCGGCTAAAGCGCTGGCCATTGAACTGGGCAAACGCAAAATTACAGTCAACTGCGTGGCGCCTGGACTTATCGACACCGACATGCTCGATGAGCATGTTCCGGTAGATGAATTGCTGAAGATGATCCCCGCCCAACGCCTTGGCACACCAGAGGAGGTGGCGGGCGCGGTGAACTTTTTGATGTCAGATGAGGCTGGCTACATCACCCGCCAAGTCCTCGCGGTCAACGGAGGCTTGTGCTGATGACAACCTGCAAACGCGTAGTGGTTACCGGCATGGCTGGCATCACCTCGCTCGGTGATGACTGGGCCAGCATCGAAGCCAACTTTCGCGCCAACCGCAGCGGCATTAGGCGCATGGATGAATGGGATCGTTACACCGAACTGAACACCCGTCTCGGGGGCCCGATTGATGGCTTCACTACGCCAAAACATTGGACACGCAAGCAATTACGCAGCATGGGCCGCGTATCCAAACTGGCCGTCTATGCGGCTGAGCGTGCGCTGGCGGATGCAAATCTGTTGGGCGACCCGAGCATTCAGGACGGGCGCATGGGCGTTGCCTGCGGCTCCTCCACCGGCAGTACCGAAGAAATCAAAGCCTTCGGTAATATGCTGCTGAACTCGGTGGCCGATGGCCTCAATGCCAACTCCTATATCCGCATGATGCCCCATACCACGGCGGCCAATATCAGCATTTTCTTCGGCCTCAAAGGCCGCCTGATACCGACTTCAAGCGCCTGCACCAGCGGCAGTCAAGGCATCGGCTACGCCTACGAGGCGATCAAGTTTGGACGCCTGCCAATGATGCTTGCAGGCGGCGCCGAAGAGCTTTGCCCGACTGAAGCCATGGTCTTTGATGCACTCTATGCCACCAGCCTGCAAAACGACGCGCCGCAAAGCTCACCGCGGCCATATGACAGCTCACGCGATGGCTTGGTTATCGGTGAAGGTGCCGGAATATTGGTCCTCGAAGAGCTCGAGCACGCCCTCGCCCGTGGCGCGCGCATCCACGCCGAGATAGTCGGTTTCGGTTGTAATGCCGACGGCCTGCACATCACCAAGCCGGAACAGACAACCATGCGCCAAGCCATGCAACTCGCCTTGGACGATGCCGAGCTTAAGCCCCACGCAATTGGCTACGTGAACGGTCACGGCACTGCCACCGAGCAAGGCGACATCGCGGAAACCTTGGCCACCAGCAGCCTGTTTGGCGAGCAGATGCCGATCAGCTCGCAGAAGAGCTTTTTCGGCCATACCTTGGGTGCATGCGGCGCATTAGAGTCTTGGTTCAGTATCGAAATGATGAATCGTGGCCAGTACGTCCCAACCCTTAATCTCGATCAAGTCGATTCACGGTGCGGCCAGCTCGACTATCTGCGCGGGACGTTTCGGCAGATGAATAATGACCATGTGATGAATAACAACTTCGCCTTTGGCGGGGTCAATACCTCGCTGATTTTTAAGCGCTGGGAGCAGAACGAGCAATAACGCATTACCCGTTCTACAACTAAAACAGCCATAGAAAAGGCTGAACACAACCACCAAGGAGATAACAATAATGCAGCTTAAACACTGGAGTTTTGTTCTGGCTATTCTGGCCGCCGTTCCAGGCCTGAGCCAGGCCCGTGATACCAAGTTAATGCTCGATTTTCACACCGTTGTAGTCGATGCAACCGAAGAAGGCCGTCTGGATGGCAGCGTCAAATTCTATTTGGCAGGGGAAAAGGTACCGGGTAAATCCAGCCCGCTAACTGAAGTGGTCACCAACAAAAAAACCAACGCCTTCAACAAGTCTGACCAAGAAGCCTGCTCATGGGTGTTGAAGTCTGCCCTGATTGAACTGCAAGAATCAGCCAAGCAAGCCGGGGCTAATGCCGTGGTGGATATCAGCAGCTTCTACAAACGCAACGAGATGCGCGACAGCAAAAACTATGAATGTCATGCCGGCGCTTTCGTAGCGGGTGTCGCACTTAAGGGCAAGCTCGCCAAGGTTAAATGACAATAGCGGTATTTAAGTCTTTAAGCCCTGAACTGAGCTCATCACGAGTAAGAGCGGTTCAGGGTTTGCCGGTAATCGCCACTCTGAACGTCAACCCTGCTAGTCGAATAGCCGTCAACAAGTAGATTTCTCCAGCACGCGCATACACCCTGCTGGTGCAAATAACGTGATTGCACTCCCTATACGTGAGGCGTCTGCTCATGCAGGCTGAGCCTGCCTCGCCCTAGCTCCTTACACTGTAGATACTATGTAGAGACATTTCGCTTGCATTTCCTCCGTTGGTTTCTACAATGTATCTACTTAATGAGGTAATCAGATGGAAGTTAAAATTCAGCAATGGGGCAACAGTGCGGCGATTCGGCTCCCGGCAACCGTGCTCAAGCAAATGAGTCTTGCCAGCGGTGATGTACTCATTCTTGATACATCTGGCGATGTGATGACGCTTAAACCTGCTAAGGCCAAACTGCACTATCGGCTAGCTGATTTAATGGCCGAATGTGATTTGAATGCACCCGAACCCGAAGAGCTATCCGAGTGGAACGCCATGCAGCCAGCCGGACGTGAAGTGTGAAGCGAGCCAACGTTAATCGGGCTGATATTGTGCGCCTCAACCTGAACCCCACTGCTGGCCGCGAGCAGCAGGGCGATTTCCGCCCGGCGCTGGTGCTTACGCCGGCGGCGTATAACGCATCAGGGCTGGCTGTCATTGCCCCCATTACCCAAGGTGGTGACTTTGCCCGGTATGCTGGCTTCGCTGTACCGCTGAGTGGCTCTGGCACTGAGACACAGGGCGTGGTTCTGTGTAACCAGCTTCGCACTGTAGACTTGGAGGCCCGTGGGGCCAAGCGCATTGAGTCGGCGCCTGATGTGATAATTGATGACGTGTTGGCTCGTGTCCAAGCACTGTTCGAATAACAGTGTTCGGCAAACTTAACCACATCAGCTGAGCCTGCAACGCCATTCGGCGTTGCAACCTAGGCTCTAGCCAAACCCGTTGGCTGCGCGGTTCAATCGCCGCGCAGCGACAGGGTTATTGGTGGTACTGCGCCGACAACTCGTGCACCGCTTCGAGGAAGGCGCCAGCGTGAGCTGGGTCAACTTCTGGGGTGATGCCGTGGCCCAGGTTAAACACCTGTCCGGTGCCGTTGCCATAGCTGGCAAGAATCCGCGCGACTTCTTTGCGAATCGCCTCTGGCTTGGCGTACAGCACGGTCGGGTCCATATTGCCCTGCAGGGCTACCTGATTGCCCACGCGCTTGCGCGCCTCACCAATATCGCAGCTCCAATCCAGGCCCAACGCATCAGCGCCCGTTGCAGCCATTGATTCCAGCCACAGGCCACCGTTCTTGGTGAACAAGATCACCGGGACTTTGCGCCCTTCGTGCTCACGGATCAGACCATTTACGATCTTTTGCATATAGGCCAGAGAAAACTCTTGGTACGCCGCCGATGACAGATTGCCGCCCCAGGTATCAAAGATCTGCACGGCCTGAGCGCCCGCGAGAATCTGGCCATTGAGGTAGGCAGTGACCGACTGCGCCAGCTTATCCAGCAGGTTGTGCATGGCTTGCGGGTTGTCATAGAGCATGGCTTTGGACTTGCGGAAGTCTTTCGACGAGCCGCCTTCAACCATGTATGTGGCCAAGGTCCAGGGGCTGCCCGAGAAACCAATCAGCGGCACGCGGCCATTAAGCTCACGGCGGATGGTGCGCACAGCGTCCATCACATAACCGAGGTCTTTCTCAGGATCAGTCACCTGCAACGCGTCAACATCGGCAGCGGAGCTGATGACTTTCTTGAAGCGAGGACCTTCGCCCGCTTCAAAATACAGGCCCTGACCCATGGCGTGGGGGATGGTCAGAATGTCTGAGAACAGGATTGCGGCATCGAGCTGTGGATAACGATCCAGTGGCTGCATAGTGACTTCACAGGCAAACTCAGGGTTCATCATCAGGCTCATGAAGTCGCCTGCCTTGGCGCGGCTCGCCCGGTATTCCGGCAAGTAGCGGCCAGCCTGACGCATCATCCACACCGGGGTGACATCAACAGGCTGCTTAAGCAGGGCACGCAGGAAACGATCGTTCTTCAGGGCAGTCATGTTCACAATTCTCTGTAATTCATAGAGTTCTTCGGCTTTCGCGCCCTGCGGGTTCACGCTTACTGCGTCCTTACAGCCGCCAGCAGCAGAAAAAGTGCGGGTATTTTCGCAGACCACAATGCAAAAGGCACGGCGGGTGCCGTGCCTTTTGTCTATCGTGACGATTTGCCGCGTTCAAGCAAGGTTTTCATGAGCCCCTAAAGGCCCAGAATGACTTTGTTAAACGCCCAAATAGTCCAGAATGCCTTCAGCGGCATTACGGCCTTCGAAGATCGCCGTCACCACCAAGTCAGAGCCGCGAACCATATCGCCACCGGCGAAGATTTTCGGGTTGCTGGTCTGGTGTTTAAACTGGCTCTGCTCCGGTGCAACCACGCGGCCCTGACTGTCAGTTTCGATTTCAAACTGGCTAAACCACGGCGCAGGGCTTGGGCGGAAGCCGAAGGCAATCAGTACGGCTTCTGCCGGGATGATCTCTTCCGAACCTGGGATCGGCTCCGGGCTGCGACGGCCACGGGCATCAGGCTCACCCAGGCGGGTCTCAACAACCTTGACACCTTCGACCTTGTCTTCTCCGACAATGGCGATAGGCTGACGGTTGAACAGGAAGCGAACCCCTTCTTCCTTGGCGTTTTTAACTTCTTTACGCGAGCCTGGCATGTTCTCTTCGTCACGGCGATAGGCACAGGTCACGGACTTGGCGCCTTGACGAATCGAGGTGCGGTTACAGTCCATGGCAGTATCACCACCACCGAGCACGACAATGCGCTTGCTCTTCATGTCGATAAAGTCTTCTGGCGACTTCTCGAAACCCAGATTGCGATTGACGTTGGCGATCAGGAAATCCAAGGCATCGTGCACGCCTGGCAAGTCTTCGCCCGGGAACCCACCTTTCATATAGGTGTAGGTGCCCATGCCCATGAACACAGCGTCGTATTCAGCGAGCAACTCATCCATGCTGATGTCTTTACCGATTTCGGTATTGAGCCGGAACTCAATCCCCATACCTGTGAAGACTTCACGGCGATGGCTGAGCACGGTCTTTTCCAGCTTGAACTCTGGAATACCAAAGGTCAGCAGACCGCCGATTTCCGGGTTCTTGTCGAACACCACCGGGGTCACACCGCTGCGTACCAAAACGTCAGCGCAACCCAGGCCAGCAGGGCCTGCACCGATCACGGCAACACGCTTGCCCGTCGGTTGAACCCCAGACATATCCGGACGCCAACCCATGGCGAACGCGGTGTCGGTGATGTACTTCTCGACCGAACCAATGGTGACTGCGCCAAAACCATCATTCAGGGTGCAGGCCCCTTCGCATAGACGGTCTTGCGGGCACACCCGGCCGCACACTTCTGGCAGCGTGTTGGTTTGGTGCGACAACTCGGCGGCGGCCAGAATGTTGCCTTCGGAGACCAGCTTCAACCAGTTAGGGATGAAGTTGTGCACCGGGCACTTCCACTCGCAATAGGGATTACCACAGCCCAGGCAACGGTGCGCCTGATCAGCAGCAACCGCCGGTTTGAAGTTGTCGTAAATTTCGACAAATTCTTTTTTGCGTTGACGCAACAGCTTCTTCTTTGGGTCTTTACGCCCAACTTCGATGAACTGGAAGTCGTTATTCAGACGTTCAGTCATTTCAAAACCTCTCAACAGCGTGCGCAGTTTGAAACCGGCGCAGCAAGACAATCACGGTGAGCAACCGACCTGAGCAGCAAGGCTCAGATCAGTCGCTTGAAGCTGTTTTATTGCGGGTTAGCGCGCATGCTCGACAGCAACGACTTAAGGCTTGCAGCCTTGGGCTTAACCAACCAGAACTTACGCAAGTAATCGTCTAGGTTCTCAAGCAGATTAGCGCCCCATTCACTGGCTGTTTCAGCCACATACTCAGCCAACACAGTTTGCAGATGGCTGCGATAAGCCTCCATCGCTTCACTGTTGATGCGCTGAATCTCAACCAGCTCATGGTTCACTTTGTCGTAAAAGCTGTTGTCCAGATCAAGCACATAGGCGAAACCGCCAGTCATGCCTGAGCCGAAGTTGTAGCCCGTCTTGCCCAGCACACAGATAAAACCGCCGGTCATGTATTCGCAGCAATGATCGCCCGTACCTTCCACAACGGCATGGGCACCCGAGTTACGCACGCCGAAACGCTCACCGGCTGTACCGGCTGCAAACAGCTTACCGCCAGTTGCACCGTACAGGCAGGTGTTGCCAATGATGGCGCTTTCCTGCGTTGCAAACGGGCTGCCTTGCGGCGGAGTGATCACCAGCTTGCCGGCGGTCATGCCTTTACCGACGTAATCGTTGGCGTCACCTTGCAGGTACATATTCAAGCCACCAGCGTTCCACACCCCAAAGCTCTGGCCCGCAGTGCCCTTGAAGCGGAACGTAATAGGTGCCTTGGCCATGCCTTGATTGCCATGCTTGCGGGCAATTTCACCGGAGACACGAGCACCAATCGAGCGGTCGCAGTTACAGATATCAAGCGCGAACTCGCCACCACTGGCTGACTCAATCGCTGCGCTGGCCAATTCAACCATCTTCTCGGCAAGCAAACCTTTATCAAACGGCGGGTTGCGATCAACCTGACAGAACTGCGGTTTGTCAGCCGGAATCAGATCACTGCCGAGCAACGGGCTGATATCCAAATTGTTCTGCTTTGCGGTTTCACCTGGCAGAATTTCCAGCAAATCAGTCCGACCAATCAGCTCTTCCAAGCTGCTAACGCCAACCAGCGCCAACCACTCACGGGTCTCTTCAGCCACGAACTTGAAGAAGTTCATGACCATTTCAACCGTACCGATGAAGTGATCTTTACGCAGTTTGTCGTTCTGGGTAGCCACGCCGGTGGCGCAGTTGTTGAGGTGGCAGATACGCAAATACTTACAGCCCAGGGCGATCATGGGCGCGGTACCGAAGCCGAAGCTTTCAGCTCCGAGAATCGCCGCCTTGATCACATCCAGACCGGTTTTCAAGCCACCGTCAGTTTGCACCCGGACCTTACCGCGCAGGTCGTTGCCGCGCAGGGTCTGGTGCGTTTCAGCCAAGCCCAGCTCCCACGGTGCGCCTGCATACTTGATCGAGGTCAGCGGTGATGCACCGGTGCCGCCGTCGTATCCAGAAATGGTGATCAAGTCAGCATAGGCCTTGGCCACTCCGGCCGCGATCGTGCCAACGCCCGCCTCGGCAACCAGCTTGACCGAAACCAGCGCAGAGGGGTTGACCTGCTTGAGGTCATAAATCAACTGAGCCAGATCTTCAATCGAGTAGATGTCGTGGTGCGGCGGTGGTGAAATCAAGGTGACACCCGGCACTGCGTAACGCAGACGTGCGATCAAACCGTTAACTTTACCGCCCGGCAACTGACCGCCCTCGCCCGGCTTAGCGCCCTGAGCGACCTTGATCTGCAGCACTTCGGCATTGACCAGATATTCCGGCGTGACGCCGAAACGACCTGTGGCCACCTGCTTGATTTTCGAGGTACGGATGGTGCCGTAACGCGATGGATCTTCGCCACCCTCACCGGAGTTGGAACGCGCACCCAGACGGTTCATCGCCTCGGCGATGGCTTCGTGAGCTTCTGGCGACAAGGCACCCAGCGAGATACCCGCCGAGTCAAAGCGCTTGAAGATCGATTCCAGCGGCTCAACCTGATCAAGGCTCATTGGCTTGTCAGCCAGTTTCAGCTTGAGCAGGTCGCGAATCATCGACACCGGACGTGTATCAACCAGCGCGCTGTATTCTTTATACTTTTCGTAATTACCTTGCTGCACAGCCACCTGAAGAGTGTTGACCACATCAGGGTTGTAAGCATGGTACTCACCGCCGTGAACAAACTTCAGCAAACCACCTTGTTGGATCGGCTTGCGGTTGCTCCAGGCTTCATTGGCGAGCAGCTTCTGTTCGGCTTCGATATCAACAAAGCGTGCGCCTTTGATGCGACTGGCAACGCCACGGAAGCTGATATTGACCACTTCATCGGACAAGCCTACGGCTTCAAACAGTTGCGCACCACGGTAGGAGGCGACAGTCGAGATACCCATCTTTGAAAGGATCTTCAGCAGGCCTTTGGAGATGCCTTTGCGGTAGTGCTTGAACACTTCATACAGGTCGCCAAGCACTTCACCAGTACGGATCAGATCGCCGAGCACCTCGTAAGCCAAGAACGGATAGACCGCCGAGGCGCCGAAGCCGAGCAGTACTGCATAATGATGCGGGTCACGGGCAGTGGCTGTTTCGACCAGAATGTTACAGTCGCAACGCAGGCCTTTCTCGGTCAGTCGGTGATGTACTGCACCCACCACAAGCGACGCATGAGCCGGCAACTTGCCTTGCTCGATATTGCGGTCGCTCAGTACCAGCAGCACTTTGCCTGAGCGCACCGCTTCTTCTGCCTGATCAGCCATATTGCTGACAGCAGCCTCGAGACCGATGCTTTCGTCATAGTTCATGTCAATGAAGTGACGTTCAAAACCTGGGCTATCCAGGTTCATCAAGGTCCGCCATTTGGCCGGTGAAATAACTGGCGAGCTGAGGATCACGCGGGTGGCGTGCTCTGGCGACTCTTCAAAGATATTGCGCTCGGCACCGAGGCAAATCTCCAGCGACATGACAATGGCTTCACGCAGTGGGTCAATCGGCGGGTTGGTAACCTGCGCGAACTGCTGACGGAAGTAGTCATAGGTAGAGCGTACCCGTTGCGACAACACCGCCATTGGCGTGTCATCGCCCATCGAGCCGACGGCTTCCTGACCTTGTTCACCCAGCGGGCGCAGCACTTGGTCGCGCTCCTCGAAGGTCACCTGATACATTTTCATGTATTGCTTCAGGCGATCGGCCGAGTAAAAGTCAGAGCCATGATCGTGGTCGTCCATGGTCGCCTGAATACGCAAGCCACTCTTACGCAACCACTGCTTGTAGGGATGACGCGACTTCAAGCGATTGTCGATGTCTTCGGCGTTGAGCACCTGACCGGTTTCAGTATCAACCGCAAGCACCTGTCCCGGGCCGACACGACCTTTGGCGATCACTTCTTCTGGCTTGTAATCCCACACGCCGATTTCCGACGCGAGGGTGATATAGCCATTGGTGGTCGTCACCCAGCGCGCTGGACGCAGACCATTACGGTCAAGCAGGCACACGGCGTAGCGGCCATCGGTCAGCACAACGCCAGCCGGGCCGTCCCAAGGTTCCATGTGCATGGAGTTGTATTCATAAAACGCACGCAAATCGGCGTCCATGGTTTCAACGTTCTGCCACGCTGGCGGAATGATCATACGCACGCCGCGGAACAGGTCGATACCACCTGTGACCATCAGTTCGAGCATGTTGTCCATGCTCGATGAGTCAGAACCCACGCGGTTGACCAGCGGACCCAACTCGTCGAGATCAGGGATCAGACCATTGGCAAACTTGGTGCGCCGCGCCTGCGCCCAGTTACGGTTACCGGTGATGGTGTTGATTTCACCGTTGTGCGCAAGGAAACGGAAAGGCTGGGCCAACGGCCATTTCGGCAGCGTGTTGGTCGAGAAGCGCTGGTGGAAGACACAGATAGCCGTCTGCAAACGCTCATCACCCAGGTCTGGGTAGAACTGCTGCAAGTCAGCCGGCATCATCAACCCTTTGTAGATGATGGTCTTGTGCGAAAAACTGCAGATGTAGTGCTCAGGATCAACGGCATTCACCACGGAAGAGCGGCGGCGCGCGCAAAACAGTTTGATCGCGAATTGTTGATCGCTAAGGCCTTCGCCACCAATAAACACCTGCTCGATTTGCGGCAAGCGCTCAAGTGCCAGCCTGCCCAATACGCTGGTGTCGATCGGCACTTTACGCCAGCCGATCAGACTCAGGCCTGCGGCCTGAATCTCTTTATTCATATTCTCGCGAGCCGCTTGCGCTTTGGTCGGGTCTTGGTTGAAAAAAACCATTCCCACAGCGTATTGCTCAGGCAACTCGACAGACAACTGCTCCAGGGCAATCGCCCGCAGGAATGCGTCAGGCTTCTGCATCAGCAAGCCACAGCCATCGCCAGTCTTACCGTCAGCGTTGATCCCACCACGGTGGGTCATGCATGTCAGGGCTTCGATAGCGGTCTGCAGCAGGTGATGGCTAGCCTCGCCCTGCATATGGGCTATCAGGCCGAAGCCGCAGTTATCCTTGAACTCATCAGGACGGTACAAACCTGCTTTCATAGGGACTCTCACCAGGCTGCCTCCTTTTCTAGGGAGGTAATTACTTTCTAATTCAACAACTTACCGTGCGCGCAGGACATTGCCCCAGCTTTGCGCAGGCAAAAGGGTGGTCATTGTACATATCCGCTCGGGACGTCACAAATTTAAGTGACGACCTAATGCAATCTTATGTCGCTAAAACGAAATTTCAGACCAGTTAGTCGTGCTACCGACTAACTGGTCATCTCCGTCTAAGCAGCGTGATTAGCGAGCTTGAGCGATTTCCAGCTTGATACTGGCGTAGGTACGTGGCCAAGGCTTGCCTGCCTGGACCTTCGCCGGCATTTTGGAGATAGCGGCTTTAGCAGCATCCGCACTGGCAAAGCTACCATAGGTTACAACGTACAACGGCTTACCTTTGTACATTTTCATGAAGTAATGATATTCACTGCCATTTTGACTCACAAACGCCTTGGCGTTGCTTTCCGAACTGGTGCCTACAACTTGCAAGGTGTAGCGCGAACCTGCCTGATCGGCATACCAACCGGTGATATTGGCGGGTTTTGCAGCTGGCGTAGCGGTTTCAGGTTTAGCCGCTGGCTTGGTGGCTTCAGGGGCTTTAACCGGGGTGACAGGCTCCTCGGCCGGCACTTGTTTACGGGTATCGACCAACAAGCGCGAATTAGTATCTGGCGCTGGTGTGGTAGCCGTGTCAGACGCTGGCTCAGATTCAGGCTCAGCGGGTGCAGCCTCGGCCGGCGCTTGGTTATTGCTCACTTCACCGTCACGGATTACCGGCTGTGACTTACCCACGAGAGGCAACGGCATCGGCTGATCAGAGCCCGCAAATTCAATGGCTGGCTCTGCCGGGTCTGTGCCTTGCTGGGCCGTATCCGTTGCCTGCTCAGTTGCCGGCGCCTGTGGTTGAACATTTTCCGCCGGTGCTTGAGCCTGACCTTCTGGCATTGCAGGCTTATCACGGCCTTGCATCATCCAGGCAACCAGTACACCGACCACCACCACGGCCAACGCCAACATATGCTTGCGCGGTATATTGAACGCAAAACCAGAGGTCTTGCCAGCCGCACGCTTAGCCTGCATGGCCTCGACCAAGACTTCGCGGGCAGCCAGATTAATCGCACCCGGCCAGCCTTCGGATTGCTCATAAATGCTTGCGAGCTGCTCCTCATTGAAGATTTCCAGACCCTGCGCCGCACCCTCCAGGCGTAGCGCCAGGTACTCACGCATATCCTCTTCGGTATAAGGCTCCAATTCGATGATATGGAAGTGCTCTTCGCCGTCAGACACCTGATCAAAACGTGGCAGCATCGCCGTTTCAGCAAACAGGAATACATGGGGGCGCCCTTCTGGACCGCCCGCAGCCAAGGTCACCAGGTTGCGTAGATCGCTGTCACTGAGTTGCTCAGCATCATCAACCAGCACATAGACTTCCTGACCGGTAATAGCCAACTGACCGACCTGAGCCAAAATCGACTGCATGTCCGGCTGCGCAACCTGCAGGCCCTGGGCAACCTGACGCAACACGCCCATGCCTTCACCGGCGTTTTGCGTGACAACGACACTCAATACCGCCTGTTTATTGGTGCTCGCGACCAAGGCCTGACGCAACAACGTCTTACCGCTGCCTTGGGGGCCTGTTACGGCCAGCAGCAGTTGGCTGTAGCGCGCCAAGTGGTGCAACTGACCCAGCACTGGCTTGCGCTGAGCAGGGAAAAACTTGAAGCCGGGCACCCGAGCAGCAAATGGGTCATGGCTAAATTGGTAATGGTCGAGGAACGCCTCGTCAGCGTGCAAACTAGTCATGGGACACTCTTTAATTTTTTTGCTGTTCAGCCATCGCTGCATAATCGGCGCTTAGCGTGGCACTTAAAATCTCACGCGGGTACTCACTGGTAACCACCGCTTCGCCCATTTGACGGAGCAACACTAACCTTAGCTGACCATCGAGTACTTTCTTATCGACAGCCATATGCTCTAGAAAGTGCTCCGGGGTCATCACTTTCGGTGGCACTACAGGCAAACCCGCAGCGCGAAACAGACGAATGGCGCGATCACGCTCAGTTGGCTCGATCCAACCCAGCCGCACTGACATCTCTAACGCCATGACAGTACCCGCAGCAACCGCTTCGCCATGTAGCCACACACCATAGCCCATGTGTGTCTCAATCGCATGGCCGAAGGTATGCCCTAAGTTGAGCGTCGCCCGTAGACCTGACTCGCGCTCATCGGCGGCGACTATACGCGCCTTTGCCGCACAAGAGCGTTCAATCGCTTGGGTCAAAGCAGCCTGATCCAATTGACGCAGCGCGCTCATGTTCGCTTCCAGCCACTGCAGAAACGGTTCATCGCAAATCAAGCCGTATTTAATCACCTCGGCCAAACCGGCGGATAGCTCTCGCGGCGGTAGGCTGACGAGGCTCTTAGTATCAATTAATACCGCTTGCGGCTGATAAAACGCCCCGACCATATTCTTGCCAAGTGGATGGTTGATCCCGGTCTTGCCGCCCACCGAAGAATCAACCTGTGACAACAAGGTCGTTGGCATCTGAATAAAATTCACCCCACGCTGATAACAGGCAGCGGCAAAGCCGGCCATGTCACCGACAACTCCACCGCCCAGGGCAATAATGGTTGTGCGCCGGTCGTGCCGTGCCGTTAGCAGCCCATCGAAAATCTGCTGCAGCACTTCCCAGGTTTTAAACACTTCGCCGTCCGGCAAGACAACTGCCGTCACGCTAAAACCACTGAGCGCCTCTTTTAAAGCCTGTAAATACAAGGGCGCGATGGTTTCGTTGGTGACGATAGCCACCTGACGGCCGGCAATATGCTGAGCCAGCAACTGCGGCTGCGCGAGCAGATCTGCACCAATATAAATAGGGTAACTACGCTCACCGAGCTCGACTTGAAGAATTTGCATGCAGCCCCCTGTCAGAAAAGGGCTCTAGGATAGCGCAGTTCGGGCTGCGCTTTAACGGGGAGGAAGCGCTTCTAGTCGCTCAAGTATCTCTTGCACGACCATTCGTGGGGGTCGCTCATCTGTTTCGATCACAATATCGGCGATTTCACGGTACAGCGGATCACGCAACGCTAACAAATCGCGCAGGACTTTACCCGGATCAGGGGCCCGTAACAGGGGTCGATTACGGTCTCGCGCGGTCCGGTTGATTTGCTGCTCAACAGAGGCATGCAAATAAACCACTCTGCCGCCTTTATATAAGGCAGCACGATTCTCAGGGCGCATCACGGCGCCGCCACCTGTGGCCAGCACCATGCCCTGAGACTCGCATAACTCAACGATTACCGACTGTTCACGCTCACGAAAGCCTTGCTCACCTTCGACATCAAAGATCCAGGGGATATCTGCCCCGGTCCGGTGCTCGATTTCTTTATCAGAATCTTTAAAGGGTAAACGCAACTCTTTGGCTAACAACCGCCCGATGGTGCTTTTTCCAGCGCCCATCGGGCCAACAAGTATCAGATTTTGCACTTAATCAACGGCTCACCGCGACAGCTTGGGTGTTCATGATGCGCGGGGTGAGGAAGATCAGCAACTCAGATTTCGAATCCTGAACGATGTCGCGGCGGAACATGCGACCCAAATAGGGCAGATCGCCAAGGAACGGCACCTTGTCCACACCTTTGCGCTGCTCGTTGGAGAACACACCACCGATCACAATGGTTTCGCCATCGTTGACCAAGACCTTGGCATTAACCTCATTCTTGCGAATGGTTGGCGTGCCGTTTACCTGGTTGGCGAAGTCCGGCTCATCCTTGTTCACTTTGACTTCCATAATGATGCGGTTGTCAGGGGTGATTTGCGGCGTCACTTCGAGCGATAGAGCAGCTTCTACGAAGGTGGTAGAGGTCGCACCGCTTGAAGAGGCTTCCTGGTAAGGAATATCCGCACCTTTAAGGATCTTCGCGGTTTCTTTATCCGAGGTCACAACTTTAGGCTGCGAGACCACTTCACCGTTACCGGTTTTTTCCATCGCCGACAGCTCAAGGTCAAGAATGGTGTTGTCGGTAACAAAGCCGATACCCAGTGACGACGTTGCGTTTGTCACACCCATATCAACAAAGTTACCTAACGCAGTGTCTGGACCCGAACCACCAATGGTACGGTCACCGCCGCTGCCACCAACGATAAAGTTACCGTTGCCAACCTGCGCACCGCGCCAGTTAACACCCAGCGACTTGTCATAGTCGACGTTGGCTTCGACGATACGCGCTTCGATCATTACCTGACGTACTGCCACATCGAGCTGAGCCACAACACGGCGCAGCTCATCGAGGCGCTCTTGGGTTTGGTAAGCAATGATGCTGTTGGTACGGTCATCGACTGTGATCGAACCACGGTCATCCGCACTGCCGTCAGCACTGGTCACCGACTGGAACAGCTTGGCCATATCAGAGGCCTTGGCGTAGTTGACCTGAATCAACTCACGGCGCAGCGGAGCCAGCTCAGCGATTTGTTTTTGCGATTCCAGCTCTTGACGCTCACGCGCCGCAATTTCGTCCGCTGGCGCCACCAGCAACACGTTGCCGACTTTGCGCTTGTCCAGGCCTTTGGTTTTCAGCACCAGATCCAAGGCTTGATCCCACGGCACATTTTGCAGGCGCAAGGTGATATTGCCGGCGACGGTGTCACTGGCAACCAGGTTAAGATCGGTAAAGTCGGCGATCAGCTGCAGCACCGAGCGCACGTCAATATCCTGAAAGTTCAGCGAGAGCTTTTCACCGCTGTAAGCAAAACGTTCGGTCTTCCGCTTTTCAGCGTCGTCCTTGGTCAGCGGTTTAATGCTCAGCGTCAGCTTGTTATCCGTTTGAAAGGCCAGGTAGTCATAAAAACCTGTCGGTTCAATGACAATACTGGCTTTATCCGCCGAACCGGTCGCACTGACAAACTGTACGGGCGTGGCAAAGTCTTTAACATCCAGGCGCACGCGCAGGGCTTCTGGCAATTGGGTTTTTGCAAAATCCAGGCGGATTTTACCGCCCTGCTCTTGAATATCCGGGCTCACGGTTGGGTCTGACAAGGTGATAACTACGTTACCTTCACCTTGCTCACCACGCTGGAAATCAATATTGCTAATCGCCTTGGTCTGAGCCACATAACTTCTGGTTTGCGGCTTTTTATAAGTCGAAGTCGCTGGAGCGGCGGCTGGGGCGGCTGCAGTAGCTGCACCGGCATTGGCACCGACCAGAACGAACAGGTTATTGCCTTCAACCCGCGTGCTGTAAGGTGCCAGGTCTGCCAGGTTAATAATCAGGCGCGTGCGGTCTTTAGCTTCGACCACCGTCACACTGCGTGCATTGCCCACACCCAGTTCACGGTTCTTGGTCCCCAGCTTGTTGGCAACCCCAGGCAAGTCCAGTGCTATGCGCGCTGGCTGTTCGATGGTATAGCCGCGAGGCGCCGCAACGGGCTCGTCGAAGGTCATTTTCAGTTCAACGCGATCACCTGGCAACGCAGCAACATCAAGCGCTTCCAGGTTAGCTGCCAACAGCACAGGCGAAAGGAGTACCCCCAGCAAGGAAATACTTAGACGCGTAAGGGAGCTATTCATTCTCAGGTTCCGTTTGGCAGACAGATTATTTTTTTTCATGTTCTCTCCGCTCATTTAAGAGCGCTCCTTGAGGGAGAGGCTTCGCGGCCGTTCAAGCCAGCCACCTTCACCATCTGGAACGATTTCAATCACATCAATTTTTGACTCATTGATCGCAATGATGCGTCCGTTATTTCGACCCAGGTAATCCCCGACCTTGATCCGATGAACGCCCCCTGCACCACTGACCAAGGCAAATGTGCCGCGATCATTGGACAACGTACCGACCATCTCAAAGATTTCAATATTGAAGCCTTCAAGGAATTGCTTAACCCGCGTTTCGTCTGGCTTGATTTCTTTCGAGCCTTTGGTGCGTTGCACCATCTCAATCTTCACGGGCGGCTGGAATGGGCTTCTCAGTGACGCGGCACTGTAAGTAAAACTTTCATAGGGCTGGAACTTAGGCAGCGGCTCAATGGAACCCTTAGGTCGCGCACGCACCTCGTCCATATAAGACTGCAGGTCGGCAAAATCACTGCTTGAGCCACAACCACTAAGTGTCAACACCGTTAAAAGAGCGGCTAAATGGGCGCGTTTCATTTCTGCACCCCCTTGTCGTTATAACGGTAGGTTTTAGCAAGGATCGACATCCGCAGCTTGCTCGTTGTGTCTTTACTGGCCGGGACAAGATCAAAATCATGCAGCGTGACAATACGCGGCAAACTGGCGACACCACTGACGAAAGTCGCCAAATCGTGATAAGTGCCCACTACTTTGATCTGTATCGGCAGCTCGATATAAAACTGTTGCGTCACTTCAGGAAGGAGCTTGATCTCTTCGAACTCAAGACCACTGCCCAAACCTGTGCGCGTAATATCTTCGAGCAGACCTGGAACTTCGGTATCACTTGGCAACTGCTTGAGCAGCGCGCCAAATGAGACTTCCATTTCCTTCATTTGCTCTTTGTAAGCCTCAAGGTTGGCCGCCTGAAAAGCTTTAGAAGAGAACTGCTCTTTGAGCGTAACCTCTTCTTGCTCCTTACCAGCAAGCTGAGTTTGCAGGTCTTCCAAGTGGAATTTATAACCGAGGGCCAGCACCAGGACTAACAGCAAGGCACCCGCAATCACCTTGACCGCTGCCGGCCAGGAGCCCACGTTATTCAAGTCCAGATCGTTAATATCAATCTGTTTCAAACCATCCAGCGATTCTCTCAGGCTCATTTTTTAACTTCCTCGCCTTCAAGCTTCGGCTGGGTTTGTTGCACCGTCAGCTGAAACACATTCGCCTGATCTATCGCCCCAGCCGTCACCGCTTTAACTTCGGTCAAGTTGGGCTGAGTTAGCCACTCTGAGGAATCGAGATTGCGCATTAAATTCGAAACACGGTTGTTGGATTCAGCGGCGCCGACAATGGCGATGTTCTTGCCGGTCATTTTAAGCCCGGTAAAGAAAACGCCATCGGGCAGGGTTCTCACTAACTGATCAAAAACCCGGCCAATAATCGGCCGATTGCCTTGCAAGTCTTGAATGATTTTCATCCGTTCAAGTAACTGCTCACGGCGTTTTTTCAGTTCACTGATTTCTTTAATCCGGGTATCGAGCACGGCAATTTCTTTGCGCACAAATTCATTGCGCGCATTTTGCTGCTCGATCGCATTGTTAAAGTATTGATCACCCAAAAACACCAGGCCTGCAGAAACCGCCAGCACACCGCCGAGAGCAACAAGGAAACGCTGCTTGCGCTCCTCGCGTAACTGCTCTCGCCACGGAAGTAAGTTAATCCGTGCCATTAGTCGAAACTCCTCATCGCCAGACCACAAGCAATCATCAGTGCCGGCGCGTCACTTGCAAGCGCCCCCGCATTGACCTTGCTACTTAACGCCATATCAGCGAACGGATTAGCGACCAGTGTCTGGGTGCCGATCTTCTGTTGAATCAGGCGATCGAGATCAGGAATCGAAGCCGTACCACCGGCCAACAGGATGTAATCAACGTCGTTGTACTGACCCGCGGCGAAGAAGAACTGCAACGAGCGCGACACCTGTTGCACAACCGCCTGCTTGAACGGTTGCAGCACTTCACTGTCGTAGTCATCTGGAAGGCCGCCTTGCTTTTTCGCAAGACCGGCTTCCTCGACCGACAAGCCATAACGACGCTGAATTTCTTCAGTCAGTTGCTTGCCACCGAACATTTGCTCACGGGTGTAGATGGTCCTGCCGTTATGCAAAACGCTCAATGTCGTCATAGTTGCGCCAATATCGACAACCGCGACAGTCAGGTCATCATCACTGGAGCCGAGTTGCTCTGCGAGCAAGGCGAACGAGCGCTCGAGTGCATAGGCCTCGACGTCAACCACCTTGGCGGTCAACCCTGCAAGGGCCAATGCGGCTTCACGAACCTCGACGTTTTCTTTACGGCATGCCGCAAGCAACACTTCGACCCGTTCAGAATTTCGCGGCGACAAACCCTGCACTTCGAAGTCGATGGCAACTTCTTCCAGTGGGTAAGGAATGTATTGGTCCGCTTCAATCTTCAGCTGATTCTCAAGATCATCGTCAGAAAGCCCAGCTTCCATTTCAATGGTCTTGGTAATAACTGCAGACCCTGCGACGGCAACCGCCACAGTTTTAACCCCCGTCTTCGCCTTGGAAAGCACGCGCGTGAGTGCCTGGCCGACCCCCTCCATCTCGGCGATGTTTTTTTCAACTACAGCATTAGGTGGGAGCGGCTCAACAGCGTAGGCCTCTACTTTGTAGCGGCCTCCTGAGCAACTCAACTCGAGGAGCTTTACTGAAGTCGAACTGATGTCGATCCCCAGCAGCGTATTCGCTTTCTTATTGAAGAGCCCTAGCACGACCGATTTCCTATTGGCATCCGTTACTTACGGACTATTTATGTTTTTCTACATTAAATAACAGTCTTGACAGAAGCGCAAATGGCTCCCAGTGGAAAAAAACGCTTATAATGTGATCGGTTTTTTCCTTTTTGCTTTGTCTTGTTCTTAACTCATTCTTTTATCTGGAAATCCAAAAATCTTGATGCGTTTGCTGAAATTCTTTGCATGGTCCTGCGTCGCCATTTTTTGTGGCCTGTTACTCAGTTTAAGTGGGGCTTTCCTCTACCTAAGCCCGAGCCTGCCCTCTGTCGACTCCTTGCGTAGCATCCAGCTGCAAATACCTTTACGGGTATTTAGCAGCGACGGAAAGCTGATCGCTGAGTTTGGTGAGATGCGCCGCTCCCCCATCGAATTTAAAGACATCCCCCCTGACTTCATCAACGCATTGTTGGCGGCCGAAGACGACAACTTCGAGCACCATTATGGCGTCGACCCGAGTAGTTTGATGCGCGCTGCCACGCAAATTTTAAAAAGTGGCCAAATTCAAACCGGTGGCAGCACTATCACCATGCAGGTCGCAAAGAACTACTTCCTCACCAATGAGCGTAGCTTCTCGCGAAAAATCAACGAAATTCTGCTGGCCTTACAAATAGAACGTGAGCTGAGCAAAGATGAAATTCTCGAGCTCTACGTCAATAAGATCTACCTTGGCCAGCGCGCATACGGTATCGAAGCAGCATCACAGGTTTATTACGGCAAACCTATTGGTGAACTGACGCTCTCACAGCTTGCAATGATCGCGGGCTTGCCCAAAGCCCCATCGCGCTACAACCCACTCGTTAATCCGACTCGCGCGAAAGAACGTCGCGACTGGATTCTTGGCCGCCTGCACCTGCTCGGAAAAATTGATGAGGAACGCTATCAAGCGGCACTCGCTGAACCGGTCAATGCAAGCTATCACGTAGCGACCCCAGAGCTGGCAGCCCCCTATATTGCAGAGATGGCCCGCGCCGAAATGGTCGGCCGCTACGGCAGTGAGGCGTACACCGAAGGCTTCAATGTTTACACCACGGTGCCAAGTGACAAACAACAAACCGCTAACGACGCACTGCGTGGCGGATTGCTGTCTTATGATCAGCGCCATGGCTATCGCGGACCGGAAAGCCGCCTACCCGGCATGACCAAGGAAACCTGGCTGACCGAACTGGCGAAGAAGTCAGCACTGGGGGGCCTTGAACCAGCCATTGTCACGCAAGTCGAGAAGAGCGGCATCCTCGTCCTGACCCGCGACGGCAAAGAAGAAGCCGTCAACTGGGAAAGCATGAAGTGGGCACGCCCATTCCTTAACACCAACAGCATGGGACCTCGACCTAAGCAGCCGAGCGAAGTGGCCCAGGTTGGCGATCTTATCCGCGTACAGCGCGGCGATGACGGCACTCTTAACTTTGTGCAAATGCCTACAGCGCAAGGCGCACTGGTATCGCTTGACCCGAAAAACGGTGCGATTCTCGCACTGGTCGGCGGCTTCTCATTTGAGCAAAGCAATTACAACCGCGCAGTGCAGGCTAAGCGCCAGCCAGGTTCAAGCTTCAAACCTTTCGTATATAGCGCCGCACTGGATAAAGGCTATACCGCTGCCACCCTGGTCAATGACGCCCCTATTGTTTTCACCAGCAGCAGCACCGATGAGGTTTGGCGACCGAAGAACGACAACAACACCTTCCTGGGCCCGATACGTTTACGTGTCGCCCTGTATAAATCGCGCAACCTGGTTTCGATCCGCCTGCTTCAGGCGATTGGCGTCAACTACGCCCGCAACTATGCCACCAAGTTCGGCTTCAACAAGCAAGACCTGCCACCGAACCTGTCTCTGGCCCTTGGCACCGCTGACCTGACCCCGATGGAAATCGCCACCGGCTGGACCACATTCGCCAATGGCGGCTACAAAACCCAGCCTTACTTGATCCAGAGGATTGATGACCGCCACGGCAAAACGGTGTTTACCGCCAACCCACCATCAGTGCCGAGCGTAGAACCGACCGAAGCCGAGCAAAAGCAAGAGCTCGCCGAAAGCGAAGCTGGCCAGGCAGCACCTGAAGCACCGGCGCTGGACACCGGCATCGTTCCGCAAACCGAAACAACTGATCCTGAGGCCCCGGTTGAGCCTGCGGTTGCCAAGCGCATCATTGATGCACGCACCGCCTACATCATGACCAGCATGCTGCAGGATGTGATCAAACGCGGTACCGGGCGTCGCGCACTGGCACTGGGACGCGATGACTTGGCCGGCAAAACCGGCACCACTAACGAGTCCAAAGACAGCTGGTTCTCTGGCTACAACGCCGACTACGTGACCACCGTATGGACAGGTTTTGATCAGCCAGAAAGCCTTGGCCGTCATGAGTTTGGCGGCACGGTAGCCCTGCCGATCTGGATGAAGTACATGGGCGCGGTTTTAAAAGACAAGCCAAGCAACCCACCAAAAGAGCCACCTGGCATTTTGACGCTGCGCATTGACCCATTCAGTGGCCGCACTGCTTCACCCGGCACGCCTGACGCTTACTTTGAGCTGTTCAAGAACGAAGATACGCCGCCGTCCATGGGCGAGATCGACCCTAATCTAGGCGTTCCAGGCAGCCCGCTGCCCGCAGATGACTCTGCACCAATGGACCTGTTCTAGAACCTCGTAGCCCATCCACCCGTGCTGTGGGCTAAAGGGGTGGATGGCGCTTTTTTCATCCACCATTGCGGTCTAGAATACTCGGCTTGTTTGTGCAGGCCATGGTGGACAAGCTTCGCGTTGTCAGACCCTACGAACCCGCCATTGCGCATCTCTACCCTAGGGTGGATGACGCCTTTTTCATCCACCATTCAAACGCCGCACTCACCCGAATTACTTACCCATGATCAATCATCTCGCTATTTGATCAATGGCGAACAAGCCGTGCATTGCCGCACCCCATGCAGACCCCGGCCTGAATCCCAGACACAAAAAACCCGCCGAAGCGGGTTTTTTATGCAGCAATCTTAGCCCTTGAACACATCATCCACTGATTGCAGGGGGTAATTTGCAGGGTAAGGCAGTGTTGCTACACCGCTCTCGATAGCCGCTTTTGCGACAGCATCAGAAATCAGAGTGATCAGACGCACGTCCATTGGTTTCGGAATGATGTACTCGCGACCAAAGGACAACTCGATACCGCCGTAGGCGTCGCACACTTCTTTAGGTACCGGCAGCTTGGCCAGATCACGCAGCGCAACAGCAGCGGCAATCTTCATCTCTTCGTTGATGCGCGTGGCGCGAACGTCCAGAGCGCCACGGAAGATGAACGGGAAGCCCAGCACGTTGTTGACCTGGTTTGGATAGTCTGAACGCCCTGTCGCCATGATCACGTCGCTGCGAGTGGCGTGCGCCAGTTCAGGCTTGATCTCTGGGTCTGGATTAGAACAGGCAAAGACAATTGGGTTTGCCGCCATACGCAGCAGACCTTCAGGGCTCAGCAAGTTGGCACCCGACAGGCCGACAAATACGTCAGCACCATCCAGCGCGTCATCCAAGGTACGCTTATCGGTTTCGCTGGCGAAGACTGACTTGTATTGATTAAGGTCATCACGACCAGCGTGAATCACGCCTTTACGGTCGATCATGTAGATGTTCTCGACCCTGGCGCCCATGCTTACCAGCAACTTCATGCACGAAATCGCAGCAGCACCCGCACCGAGGCAAACAATTTTTGCGTCCTCAACCCTTTTGCCAGCGATTTCCAGCGCATTGAGCATGCCAGCAGCCGTTACGATCGCTGTCCCATGCTGGTCATCGTGGAATACCGGGATATCACACTGCTCGATCAGCGCGCGCTCGATCTCAAAGCACTCAGGGGCTTTGATGTCTTCGAGGTTGATACCACCAAAGGTGATCGAAATACGCTTAACAGTGTCGATAAACGCCTGCGGGCTTTCAGAATCGACTTCGATGTCGAACACATCAATACCGGCGAAACGCTTGAACAGCACACCCTTGCCTTCCATAACTGGCTTGGAGGCCAATGGACCAAGGTTACCCAGACCAAGAATTGCGGTGCCATCAGAGATCACCGCAACCAGATTACCTTTACCGGTGTACTGGTACGCCAGCTCAGGATCGCGGGCAATTTCACGCACAGGCTCGGCAACACCTGGGCTATAGGCCAGGGACAAATCACGAGCAGTTGCAGTTGGCTTGGTCAGCTCTACGCTCAGCTTACCCGGACGCGGTTGGGCATGATATTCGAGAGCGGCAGTTTTCAAATCAGACATATTGGCGTTCCGCTTTTTTGGACTATTAAGGCAGACCGCCGAGGATACTCAAATTGTATACAGCTGCACAAGACTGTTCGGTCAGCCTTAGTACTGATTGCCCATGATTTGCCTACTCAGCAAGACTAAAATCCAACTCACGACCAATCGTCAGTCAGCTAACACCTGCAACATCGACTCATGCCCAAGCGTCAGCATCCAGCGCGCCTGTTGCCTGGCACTCAAGCTAGGTCTGGCACGGTCAACTACCCAGCCACGCGCCTCAACTTCGCGCCCAAGCAAGCCCTGGCCGTGAGCACGGACAAACCCATCTACTTGCCCCTTCGGCACACGCAGCACCAGCGACTCTCCCATCTCTAACCACAAGCCCCCACGATTTCGCTGCACCTGTTTAACAACACCACGCACCAGCGTGAAGCCGCCAGCACTGAGCGCATGGGCTGCTATAACCGGGGAGTTTCGCCATAAACCGAGCCTGGACGCTCTGGCTGATTGCTCGGCGGCTTGAAAGCATTTGCGCTGCTCAAGGTTAGGCGCCACAGCCACCCAGTAACCAAGCCCCTCAGCCAGCAATTGCGCCTCCAGACTGCGCCCCTGAGCATCGTAGGCATGAGCGAGGACACGCCCATAATGGTCTTTGGGTTCGCCCCCTACCTGCAAGGTTATCTGTCCATCGCTGGCGGCGACCAGAGCACTTAGACGCCGTTTCGCCTGCACCGCAAAGGGCTCAACCGTTCGCCCTTTGCCGCCCATTTCAGGCGTATTGATGCCGATCAAGCGCACACTGCGACCATCTACCAAACGCAAGGTGTCGCCATCGACCACACGGCTGACCGCAACCTGCGGCGCCTGAACCGCCGCAGGACAAAGCGCCAGCGCCGGAGCAAGGTAAAATCCAGATACAAAAAAGGCGCCCACCAGGGACGCCTTTTTTAGTTTCGAGAAGAGGGCCATCGGGCCGCTCTTGACGATTCGGTCGCTTACTTCGCGCCGAAAACACCGAAACGCTGCTTGAAGCGATCGATACGGCCGCCAGCGTCCAGTACTTTCTGTTTGCCTGTGTAGAACGGGTGGCACTCAGAGCAAACGTCGAGGCTCAGTGGCTTAGCCAGAGTCGAACGAGTTTTGATAACGTTACCGCAGCTGCAAGTAGCTTCGATAGCGACGTATTCTGGATGGATATCGGCTTTCATGGGGTATTCCTCAATAATGTGTGCCGCCACCTAACCGGATGTCAGGTACCGCACGGAACGGGTTGCGGACTATACCAGACCCAGAAACTCACGCAAGCAGTGTAAAGCACCGGCTGTCGCCTGATCACATGCTAATATTCGGCTCCTTCTCACCGGGAGCCTGTGTGTGACCGACGCTATTTTGCGCCTCGCATTGCCTTCGCCGCTGCGCCGACTGTTTGACTACCTGGCCCCTGCCGGTGTCTCCCCCGACGCTTTGCAGCCGGGCGTCCGGCTACGCGTGCCATTTGGTCGACGCGAGCTGGTCGGCATACTGGTTGAGGTCACCGATCAAAGCGAAGTGCCCATCGACAAACTCAAGCCGGCACTCGAACTGCTCGATGAGCAATCAGCGCTGCCGAGCTCTTTTTTCAAGTTTTGCCTGTGGACAGCGCAATATTACCAGCACAGCTTGGGCGACACCTTTAGCTGGGCCTTGCCGATTTTACTGCGCCAAGGCGAACCTGCACAGGCACGCCAGGAACGCTTCTGGCTGGCCAATGACGGCGCCAGCCTCGAAGACCCGCGCCTGAGCCGCGCGCCACGCCAGCGTGACGCACTGAAAACCATCGCCCAACACCCCCATGGCGTCGCCCACGGCTTGCTCAGCCAGCTGCAACTGAATAAAGACAGCCTCGATCTGCTGCGCGAAAAAGACCTGATACGTGTCGAAGTCCGGCGCCACGCCGCTCACCCGCGCCCCACCAACTGGCTGGCGCAACCTGAGCTGAGCTTGAATCCAGAACAAAGCGCAGCCACCACGGCGATTCGCTCGGGACTGGGCAGTTTCAACACCTATTTGCTCGCAGGTGTGACTGGCAGCGGCAAAACCGAAGTCTACTTGCAGTTGATCCGTGAAACCCTGGAAGCCGGCAAACAGGCACTGATCTTGATCCCCGAGATCAATCTAGGCCCGCAGACACTGGAGCGCTTCGAGCGCCGCTTTAATGCCCGCATCGCATTACTCCATTCAGCGGTCAACGACCGTGACCGACTTGACGCCTGGCTAGCTGCCCGCGACGGCGAGGCAGACATCATCATTGGCACCCGCTCGGCGCTGTTCACCCCAATGAAAAATCCGGGGCTGATCATCATCGATGAAGAACATGACGCCTCTTATAAGCAGCAAGAAGGCCTGCGTTACCATGCCCGCGACCTGGCCATTGTCCGCGCCCATCAAGAAAACATCCCGATTGTGCTCGGCTCAGCCACGCCTTCACTGGAAAGCCTGCACAATGCCAATATGGGGCGCTACGCTCTGCTGCGCCTTAATCAACGCGCGGGCAACGCCAAGGCACCCAAGTTTTTACGCCTCGATGTAAAGAGCCTGCCGCTGGACTCGGGTATTTCGGGGCCAATGCAGCAAGCCATTCGCAAAACCCTGGAGGCCGGCCAGCAAGTGCTGGTATTCCTTAACCGCCGCGGTTTTGCCCCGACTTTGCTGTGTCATGACTGCGGCTGGCTATCTGAATGCCCGCGTTGTGACGCCCGGATGACGGTGCACCAACGCACGCGTGAGCTGCGCTGCCATCACTGCGGTCACAGCGAGCGTCAGCCGCACAACTGCCCGAAATGTAAAAGCGTTGACCTGCGCCCTGTAGGCGCAGGCACCGAACGTGCTGAAGAACGCCTGCAGATTCTGTATCCAGAGGTTCCGGTGTTGCGGGTCGATCGTGACAGCACTTCACGCAAAGACGCCATGACCCAGCTGTTCAATACCATTCAGAAAGGCGAGCCGTGCATCTTGGTCGGCACCCAAATGCTCGCCAAAGGCCATCACTTCCCCCGGGTCACGCTGGTGGCAATCCTCGACGCAGATGGCGGTTTGTTCTCTGCCGATTTCCGCGCCAGCGAGCGCATGGCCCAATTGATTGTGCAGGTTGCCGGACGCGCAGGCCGTGCTGAAGAGCCCGGCAAGGTGATCATTCAAAGCCACCTGGCCGATCACCCGCTATTAGTACAACTCACCGAGCAGGGATACTTCGCCTTCGCCGAACAAGCCCTCAGTGAACGCCGCAGCGCCGGCTTGCCACCCTTTTGTCACTTGGCCCTGCTGCGCGCCGAAGCACACAAACCGGGCCAGGCTGAAGGGTTTCTCGATCAAGCCTGCACTGAAGCTGAACTGCAACTCGAAGAACTACAGCTCAGCGGCATCGAGCTGCTTGGCCCAGTGCCCGCACCGATGGAGCGCCGGGCGGGGCGTTACCGCGCACAACTGCTGATTCAAAGCAATGCCCGAGCACCGCTGCACCGCTTGCTTAATAGCTGGCTCAATGCCCTTGAACAAATGCCCAGCGGCAGAGCCGTGCGCTGGTCGCTGGATGTCGATCCAATAGACTTGTTCTAAACAACGCGCCTACAGGCTAGGCTTATGGGGCAAACCATCAGGGTTTTAATCACCACTGAGAGCTTTGCCCTTGATGCGAGCCCCTCAAGCTGTCGATAATGTACAGTTTTCAACCAGTGCCTCACGCGCAGCCGCGCCCGATCGGCCGACAGAGCAGACCATGAAAGACAGCATTCGCCACCTGATCCAACAAGCCCTGACCGTCCTCACCACTGAAGGCGTGCTGCCTGAAGGCTTGACCCCGACGATTCAGGTGGAGAACACCAAAGACAAAAGCAATGGTGACTTCGCCAGCAACATCGCCATGATGCTGGCCAAGCCTGCGCGGATGAAGCCACGTGATCTGGCTGAAAAGCTGGTTGCTGCGCTGCCTGCCGACCCGCAAATCAATAAGGTCGAAATCGCCGGACCGGGCTTTCTTAATTTTTATCAGAACAACGCGGCACTGGCTCAGCGCTTGGAAGCCGCGCTTGCAGACCCGCATCTGAATGTACGCAAAGCCGGTCCCACGCAGCGAGTTGTTATCGACTTGTCGTCGCCAAATCTGGCCAAAGAGATGCACGTTGGCCATCTGCGCTCGACCATCATTGGTGACGCGGTTGCCCGGGTGCTGGAATTTCTCGGTGACGACGTCATCCGGCAAAACCATGTGGGCGATTGGGGCACCCAGTTCGGCATGCTGCTGGCCTATATGGAAGAAAACCCAGAGGCTGCCAAAAGCGAGTTGTCCGACCTGGAAGTCTTCTATCGCGCCGCCAAGAAGCGCTTCGATGACTCTGAAACCTTCGCCAACCGGGCCCGCGAACTGGTGGTGAAATTGCAAGCCGGTGAGCCGGAGTGCATGCGCTTGTGGCACCGTTTCAATGAAATTTCCCTGAGCCATTGCCAGAAAGCCTACGACCGCCTCAACGTCAAACTGACGCCAGCCGACGTGCGCGGCGAAAGCGCTTACAACGACGACCTTGCCAAGGTCGTCGCCGACCTGCAAGCCAAAGGCCTGCTCAGCGAAAGCGAGGGCGCCAAGTGTGTATTCCTCGACGAATTCAAAAATGCTGAAGGCAATCCGCTGCCGGTGATTGTGCAGAAAGCCGGTGGCGGCTATCTGTACTCAACCACTGACCTTGCGGCCATGCGGTATCGCAGCCAGACCCTCAAAGCTGACCGCGCCCTGTACTTCGTCGACCAACGTCAGGCCCTGCACTTCCAGATGGTGTTTGAAGTGGCCCGCCGTGCTGAGTTTGTCGGCGCTGACATGCAACTCGAACACATGGGCTTCGGCACCATGAACGGCGCAGACGGGCGCCCGTTCAAGACCCGTGATGGCGGCACCGTGAAATTGATCGACCTGCTCGACGAAGCCGAAGAGCGCGCCTACCAGTTGGTTAAAGCGAAAAACCCGGACATCAGCGAAAATGAGCTGCGCACTATTGCCCACGCCGTCGGGATTGGCGCGGTTAAGTACGCCGACCTGTCAAAACACCGCACCAGCGACTACAGCTTCAATTTCGAATTGATGCTCAGCTTTGAAGGCAACACCGCGCCCTATTTGCTCTACGCCTACACCCGGGTCGCCAGCGTGCTGCGCAAGCTCGGAAAAAGTTTTGATGAGGTTAACGGCCCGCTTGACCTGCAGACTCCGCAAGAAATCGAACTGGCAGGTAAGCTCGCCCAGTTCGGTGAAGTACTCAACAGCGTTGCCGACAAAGGTACGCCGCATATTCTTTGCACCTACCTTTATGATGTTGCCGGCCTGTTCTCAAGCTTCTACGAGCATTGCCCAATCATCAACGCCGACACCCCGCAAACCCAGCAAAGCCGCCTGCGCCTTGCTGCACTGAGCGGCCGCACACTCAAACAAGGTCTGCAATTGCTCGGCCTGGAAACATTGGAGCGTATGTAAGTGGCAGCCCGTAAAAAACCGGCCCCTAAACGCGGGGCCAGTCGTTACAAAGCACCTGCAAAAAAGCCCATTCCGGGATGGATTTGGCTGGCCTGCGGCCTGGCCATTGGCGTTTTTGTAATGCTGCTGATGAACCTCAAGCCAGGCAGTGGCGAGGTGCAGCGTGACCGCGCCGAACAGGCGCGCAATGCCAAGGCAGCCAAACCTGCCGCTAAGCCTGAATCAACTAAACCCAAGTATGACTTCTACACCTTGCTCCCTGAGTCAGAGGTCATAGTGCCGCCAGAAGCCTTGCCCCAAAGCAAGCCTGAGCAGAAGCCGGTAACCCCTGCTGAAGCGGCGAAGATTGATGCTGCACGAGCAGAAGCGGCGCTTAAAGGCGAAACACCGCCACCGGCACCGGTAGTCGCGCAGGTTGCGCCCGTGACCACTCAGTTTTTCCTGCAGGCCGGCTCGTTCCGGCGCAAGGACGATGCTGAAAGTGTGCGCGCGCAAATCACCTTGCTCGGTCAGAGCGTTCGGGTCGAGGCCGGCAAGGTCAAGGACGAAACCTGGCACCGCGTGTTGGTGGGTCCGTTCTCGACCCGCGAGCAATTGTCGCAGTCGCAAAAAACCCTTGCGGCCAACGGCTTCAGCAACCTGCTGCTGCAACAGCGCCAGGCCAACTGACTCCTGCCTATGACCGGCTCGCCCTGAGCCGGTCAGCAATTTTCTGTTACGCCCTCAGCACCTAATTAATCGAAAATCCCAACGCCTCGGTTGAAAAGCGCCAACCGCCCCCCCATTTGTTTCTACATTGGGCATTTTCGCCCCGCAGCGTGGAGACTCTCCCCTTGACCACAATCGTATCAGTGCGCCGCCACGGCAAAGTCGTCATGGGCGGCGACGGCCAGGTTTCTTTGGGCAATACCGTGATGAAAGGCAACGCGAAAAAAGTTCGTCGCCTGTACCACGGCCAAGTACTCGCAGGGTTCGCGGGCGCAACTGCAGACGCCTTTACCCTGTTTGAGCGCTTTGAAGGCAAGCTGGAAAAGCACCAAGGCCATTTGGTCCGCGCCGCTGTTGAGCTGGCGAAAGACTGGCGCACCGATCGTTCACTGAGCCGTTTAGAGGCCATGCTAGCGGTCGCCAACAAAGATGCATCATTGATTATTACTGGCAACGGCGATGTCGTTGAACCTGAACACGGCTTGATCGCCATGGGCTCTGGCGGCGGTTTCGCCCAGGCTGCGGCAATCGCTTTACTGCAAAACACTGAGGACATGACCGCTCGCGAAGTGGCCGAAAGCGCGCTCAACATTGCCGCCTCAATTTGTGTGTTCACCAATCAGAATTTGACTATCGAGGAACTGGACTCAGCGATTTAATCCGCCTGAGTGCCGTTTGGAGCCTATTACCCATGTCCATGACACCCCGTGAAATTGTCCACGAGCTGAATCGCCACATCATTGGCCAAGACGATGCCAAGCGTGCTGTAGCGATTGCCTTGCGTAATCGCTGGAGGCGCATGCAGTTGCCCGCCGAGCTGCGCGCTGAAGTCACCCCGAAGAACATCCTGATGATCGGCCCGACGGGGGTGGGTAAAACCGAAATCGCTCGCCGCTTAGCCAAACTGGCTAACGCGCCCTTCCTCAAGGTTGAAGCGACTAAATTCACTGAAGTGGGCTATGTTGGCCGTGATGTTGAGTCGATCATTCGCGACCTGGCTGATGCGGCGCTGAAGATGCTCCGCGAGCAGGAAATTGTCCGCGTGCGCCATCGTGCCGAAGATGCTGCCGAAGATCGCATCCTCGATGCCCTGCTGCCGCCAGCTCGCAAGGGTTTCCAAGAAGAAGCCGCACCAAGCACTGACTCCAACACCCGTCAGCTGTTCCGTAAGCGTTTGCGTGAAGGCGAGCTGGATGACAAAGAGATCGAAATCGAAGTCGCCGACAGCCCAGCCGGGATCGAAATCATGACCCCGCCGGGCATGGAGGAGATGACCAACCAGCTGCAGAACCTGTTCTCGAACATGGGCAAAGGCAAAACCAAGAGCCGCAAGCTCAAGGTCAAAGATGCCTTGAAGATGGTTCGCGAGGAAGAAGCCGCGCGCCTAGTCAATGAAGAAGAGCTTAAAGCGCGCGCGCTGGAAGCCGTTGAACAGCACGGCATTGTATTTATCGACGAAATCGACAAAGTCGCCAAGCGCGGCAACACCGGGGGTGCGGATGTTTCCCGCGAAGGTGTACAGCGTGATTTGCTGCCGTTGATCGAGGGCTGCACAGTCAACACCAAACTGGGCATGGTCAAAACCGACCATATCTTGTTTATTGCCTCCGGTGCCTTCCACCTGAGCAAGCCGAGCGACCTGGTCCCTGAGTTGCAGGGCCGCCTGCCAATTCGCGTAGAACTCAAAGCCCTGAGCCCAGAAGACTTCGAGCGCATCCTCACTGAGCCCCATGCGTCACTTACTGAGCAATACGCAGCACTGCTCAACACTGAAGGCTTGGGTATCGAGTTTGCCGCCGAGGGCATCAAGCGCATCGCCGAGATCGCCTGGCAGGTTAACGAGAAGACTGAAAATATCGGTGCACGTCGTCTGCACACTTTACTCGAGCGCCTGCTTGAGGAAGTGTCATTCAGCGCTGGCGATATGGCCGCCGACCACAGTGGCAAACCAATTCTGATTGACGCCAGCTACGTTAACAGCCACTTGGGCGAACTGGCAGAAGACGAAGACCTGTCGCGTTATATTCTCTAGCCGCGCGATAGGCTTTGGCGTACAAGGGTGGATGACGTCTTTTTCATCCACCACTGGGCCGACGGACACTTAATATGGTTCCTGATACTTGGATGTGTTGATCGCTGCACATTTGATCATTACCCAATGAAGGACAAGCGTCCGCCGCCCAAGCAGCTACTGTCTTTTAACCCTTTGCACGGCGTGAACACTCTCCATGGCGAAAATCCCCAGCGCAATCGAACTGCACAAGGCATCGAAAACCCTGACGCTGAAGTACGCTGAGGGTAGCTACACCTTGCCTGCCGAGTTTTTACGCGTCCACTCACCCTCTGCCGAGGTGCAGGGTCACGGCAATCCAATCCTGCAAACCGGCAAGCTCAATGTCGGCTTGAGCAGCATCGAGCCCGCAGGCAACTACGCACTGAAACTGTGCTTCGATGACGGCCATGACAGCGGCTTGTTTAGCTGGGACTACCTTTATCAGCTTGCCACTCGTCAGGATCAACTCTGGTCAGACTACCTCGCCGAGCTGCAAGCCGCTGGCAAGTCGCGCGACCCCAGCGAATCAATTGTGCGGCTCATGCAGTAAGCGGGCGCCGCACCACGGCCTGCTCCAACCCACCGCGCACGCACCAAATCGGCCATTGCTGCGTTTGCCCGCCATTGCGAGCGCACAGTTAGAACGCATTTTCTAATCTCTCAAGGCATACTGCTTTAACTCAATGCTGCACACGCACGCCTTGCGTAAAGGCAAAAACTCGGGTAACCAAGTAACTGGCAAGTTACCTGCATCTGGAGCAACCAGCTGCATACAGTAGTCATGTTAATTGCATACGGTAACCCGAGTAACGCCGCGCCCTTGCTTATGTCCGCGCGCATAATGCAATTGAGGTCGGTGTCTCAGGACAATGGAGCGTCAAATGGCTGATAAAAATAATGATGCCCTGAAGCATCAAGCTTCAGAAAACACCCTTGGCCTTAATCCCGTCGTTGGGATCCGTGGTAAAGACCTGCTTACTTCAGCGCGAATGGTGATGTCCCTTGCGCTGCGGCAACCTTTACACAGTGCCAAGCATGTCGCGCATTTCGGTCTCGAGCTGAAAAACGTTATGTTCGGCCAATCTGAACTACAGGCCGATCCTACGGATAAGCGCTTTAATGACCCTGCCTGGAGCCAAAACCCGCTGTATCGGCGCTACCTGCAAACCTACCTGGCTTGGCGCAAAGAACTGCACCAGTGGATCGACGAAAGCACCCTGTCACCACAAGATGCCAGCCGCGGTCACTTTGTGGTTAATCTGATGACTGAAGCCATGGCGCCAAGCAATACGCTGGCCAATCCAATGGCAGTCAAACGCTTCTTCGAGACGGGCGGCAAAAGCCTGCTCGACGGCCTCTCCCACCTTGCCAAAGACATGGTCAACAACGGCGGCATGCCGAGCCAAGTGAATATGTCTGCCTTCGAGGTGGGTAAAAATCTGGCCACCACTGAAGGCGCTGTAGTCTTTCGCAATGACCTGCTCGAATTGATCCAGTACGCCCCTGTCACTGAACAAGTCCACGAACGGCCTCTACTGGTCGTACCGCCGCAGATCAACAAGTATTACGTGTTCGACTTGTCGGTGGAGAAAAGCGTGGCGCGCTTTCTGTTGCGCAATGGCGTGCAGACCTTTGTAGTCAGCTGGCGCAACCCGACCAAAGCCCAGCGCGAATGGGGCCTGAGCAGTTACATCGAAGCGCTTAAAGAAGCGATTGAGGTGATCTGCGCTATTACCGGCAGCAAAGACATCAACATGCTGGGCGCGTGCTCCGGCGGCTTGACCACCACTTCGCTACTCGGCCATTACGCGGCGCTGGGCGAGCAGAAAGTCCATGCCCTGACCTTGCTCGTGAGTGTGCTCGACACCCAGATGGATACGCAGGTCGCGCTGTTTGCCGATGAGAAAACCCTTGAAGCGGCCAAGCGGCGCTCCTACCAAGCGGGCGTGCTCGAAGGCAGCGACATGGCGAAAGTGTTTGCCTGGATGCGGCCCAATGACTTGATCTGGAACTATTGGGTCAACAACTACCTGCTGGGTAACGAACCACCTGTTTTCGATATTCTGTACTGGAACAATGACACCACACGCTTGCCGGCTGCCTTGCATGGCGAGTTCATTGATATGTTCGTCACCAACCCATTGACGCGCACGGGTGCACTTGAGGTCTGTGGTACGCCTATTGACCTGAAACAGGTTAAGAGCGATCTGTTTTGCGTAGCAGGCAACACTGACCACATCACGCCGTGGGAGTCGTGCTACAAGTCAGCCAAACTGTTTGGCGGTAACTGCGAGTTCGTTCTCTCTAACAGCGGGCACATCCAGAGCATCCTCAACCCGCCGGGCAATCCCAAATCACGCTACATGACCAACGCCGAGATGCCAGATGACCCCAAAGACTGGCAGGCGAACTCAACCAAACACACGGACTCCTGGTGGCTGCATTGGCAACAATGGCTGGCCGAGCGCTCAGGTAAAACAAAACCGGCGAAAGCCCAGCTGGGCAATAAAAAATACCCGGCAGGTGAAGCTGCACCCGGCACCTATGTACACGAACGCTAATTAATTGCGCACTGCGCACTGATGCCCGCAGCGCAAGAACTGCGCTGCTCGCTGAGCACTCAGCGGACCAGAATGATCTGGAGGCTATGGATACAGCCAAGACCGTCCACCTCAACGGTTTAACTGATAGGGCTACGCGTATGTCGCTACCATTTGTATTTCGCACCATCGAATTGGATGGCCAGACTATCCGTACTGCGGTTCGCCCTGGTAACAGCAAAATCGCGCCGCTATTGATCTTCAACGGCATTGGCGCCAACCTTGAGTTGGTTATGCCATTCGTTAAAGCGCTCGACCCTGAACTCGAAGTCATCGCCTTCGACGTCCCTGGCGTGGGCGGTTCATCCACCCCAAGCACGCCTTATCGCTTCCCTGGATTGGCCAAGCTCGCAGCGCGAATGCTCGACTATCTGGACTACGGTCAAGTCAATGTGATCGGCGTATCCTGGGGCGGCGCGTTAGCCCAACAATTTGCTCACGACTATCCCGAGCGCTGCAAAAAACTGGTACTGGCGGCAACTGCTGCGGGCGCGGTAATGGTGCCCGGCAAGCCCAAGGTTCTGCTGCGCATGGCCAGCCCTCGGCGCTATATACAGCCCTCATACGGCGTACAAATCGCCCCAATCATCTACGGTGGCGCCTTCCGCCGAGATCCGAAGCTCGCCATGGCCCACGCCAGTAAAGTGCGCTCCTCAGGCAAGGTCGGTTACTACTGGCAGTTATTTGCAGGCCTGGGTTGGACAAGCATTCACTGGCTGCACAAAATTCATCAGCCGACCTTGGTGCTCGCCGGTGATGACGACCCGATTATCCCCCTGATCAATATGCGTTTACTGGCGTGGCGTATTCCAAATGCCGAGCTGCATGTGATTGATGATGGCCACTTATTTCTGGTGACCCGCGCCGAAACGGTCGCACCCATTATCATGAAGTTCCTCGACGAAGAGCGCCAACGTGCAGTGATGCACCCGGTACCAGTTGCCGCCTCAACTCACTAGCCCTGAAGAAATGGTAGTCACAAGACTGTCGCACTCTTGTAGTGCTTGGCACCTATAGTTGACTCATTTAAGGGCTGGCCATTTTATTGCCTGCGGGCCTCGCAGGCTCTGCAATGCAGGTTTAGCCATATTGGTACAAGCCTTGCTGCTCAATATAGAACAATGAGTCCTGGCGACTTTGCCCGCGTTCAACTGCTGCTTCATAGCTGCGGTAACCCAGCTACAAAGCGCAGCAATGCATACGAGGTTGCGCAGCGTAATAACGACGGAGTGTTATTTCATGCCTGATAAAACCAGCAAAAGCAGTTTGCCAAGTCCTACCAGAGCCATGAATGCGCAGAACGCCATTTCCGGTCTGCGCGGTCGCGATGTTATCTCCACATTCCGCGTTTTAGCGCTGCAGGGACTCAAGCAGCCCGTACACAGTGCCAAACATTTACTGGCATTTGGAGGTCAGTTAGGCCGCGTACTGGCAGGCGATACGCCACACAAGGTCAACCCTCATGACAGCCGCTTCAGTGACCCGACCTGGCACCATAACCCCTTTTACCGGCGTAGCCTGCAAGCCTATTTGGCGTGGCAAAAACAACTCAACAGCTGGATAGATGAAAGCGCCCTGTCGGCGGATGACCGCACACGCGCACGCTTTGTTTCGTCGTTGTTGAGTGATGCGCTGTCGCCCTCAAACTCGTTGCTCAACCCACTGGCCCTGAAAGAGCTGTTCAACAGCGGCGGCACCAGTGTATTCAAAGGGCTCAATCATTTACTTGACGATCTGATGAACAACGGCGGCATGCCCAGCCAGGTCAGTAAGCATGCATTTGAGGTGGGACGGAATCTGGCAACCACCCCGGGCTCGGTGATTTTCCGTAATGAAATGCTCGAGCTGATTCAGTACAAACCAATGAGCGAGAAACAGTACGCCAAGCCCTTGCTTATCGTGCCCCCACAAATCAACAAGTTTTACATCTTCGACCTCTCACCCGAGAAGAGCTTCATTCAGTACGCCTTGAAAAACAACCTGCAAACCTTCGTCGTCAGCTGGCGCAATCCCGACCCGCAACACCGCGAGTGGGGCCTTTCGAGCTACGTGCAAGCGCTTGAAGAGGCGATAGATGTCTGCCGCGCGATCACCGGCAGTAAAGATGTCAACTTACTCGGCGCATGTGCTGGCGGCCTGACCATCGCCGCATTACAAGGGCACCTGCAGGCTAAACGCCAGTTGCGTAAGATTGCCAGCTCAACCTATATGGTTAGCTTGCTCGACAGCCAGATCGATAGCCCGGCGATGCTGTTTGCTGATGAAAAAACCCTTGAAGCAGCCAAGCGACGCTCCTATCAACAAGGCGTGCTTGATGGCCGTGATATGGCCAAGGTCTTTGCCTGGATGCGGCCCAATGATTTGATCTGGAATTACTGGGTCAACAATTACTTGATGGGCAAACTACCCCCAGCGTTCGACATCCTTTACTGGAACAACGACAACACCCGTTTACCCGCTGCGCTGCATGGCGATTTGATCGAGTTCTTCAAATACAACCCTTTGACTCGCGCCGGTGCGTTGGAAATTTGCGGCACCCCGATTGATATGCAGAAGGTTAACGTCGACAGCTTCAACATCGCGGGCATCAACGATCACATTACGCCCTGGGATGCGGTATATCGTTCAACCCTGCTTCTCGGTGGCGACCGGCGCTTTGTTTTGTCGAATAGCGGCCATATCCAAAGCATTCTCAATCCACCGGGCAACCCTAAAGCCAATTTCTTTGAGAACCCGAAACTTACTTCAGATCCACGCGCCTGGTACCACGATGCTAAAAATCAGCAAGGCAGCTGGTGGCCACTTTGGCTGGAATGGATACAGGCCCGCTCTGGGACTCAGCGTGAAACCATAATGGCCACGGGTGACCAGAATTATCCGCAGCTGGCAGAGGCGCCCGGTCATTACGTACACGCACGCTAGGCGGCACCCCGAAAGCCAAAAACACGAAGTGACACCACTGAGCTTGTCCACTGGGAACATGCAAATTTTCGGATATTCATGGTTGCAAATGCTGGACGATAAAAACATCGTCCAGCCTACCGAAATGGCCGCTCCAGACATGGTTTCAATGACGAAGGAAACTCCAAGGTTGTCCCGCCCTGGACTGCATGCGTATCTGCAGCCGGCGCAATCTGCTGGCCGAAACGCCGCAGCACAGTTATCTTCGTGCCATGTGCATTAACAATAAGAAACCTGCATGAAAACTCGTGAACGGATTCTCGAATGTGCCCTGATGTTGTTCAATCAAGAGGGCGAACCCAATGTTTCAACCTTGGAAATCGCCAATGAGCTAGGCATCAGCCCAGGCAATCTGTATTACCATTTCCACGGCAAAGAGCCCTTGATTACCGGGCTGTTTGAACGCTTCCAAGCCGAGCTAGCACCGTTGCTCGACCCACCTGAAGACGCCCAGCTGGATGTTGAAGATTACTGGCTGTTCCTGCACTTGATTGCCGAGCGCATGGCCCACTACCGCTTTCTCTTCCAAGACCTGTCCAACCTAACCGGACGCCTGCCCAAAATTGCCCGAGGGATGCGCCACTGGCTTAACGCGCTGAAGCGCACGCTCGCGGCCTTGCTGGCGCGACTCAAGGCCGAAGAGCAACTGCTTAGCGATACGCAGTCGCTTGGCCAACTGGTTGAGCAGATCACCCTGACGCTGCTGTTCTCCCTCGACTATCAGCGCATCATCGGCAGTGACGGTGAAAGCCGCCTGGTGGTCTATCAAGTGATGATGCTGGTCGCGCCGCACCTGAGCCCAGAATCACGATTTGCCGCCGAACATTTGGCTCAGCGCTACCTGGAAGACTAATTCACAGGAAACAAAAAGCCCGGCACAGATGCCGGGCTTTTTGAGTAACAGCTAAACGCTTACGACTGGGATGTCGGTGTCGTTGGTGCTGCCGGTGTAGCCGGTGAGTTAGCCGCAGGTGCAGCCGCTGGTGTAGCAACAGGTGTCGTTGCTGCAGCAGGCTTGGCTACAGCAGGCTTGGCGGCGGGTTTAGCCGCTGGCTTGCGCGCTGCTGGCTTTGCAGCAGGCTTAGCCGCCGGTTTAACAGCAGGTTTAGCGGCCGCTTTTACTGCCGGTTTGGCGGCGGGTTTAGCCACCGGTTTAGCCGCTGCCTTTGGCGCTGGCTTGGCTGCTGCTTTTACAGCTGGTTTAGCAGCTGGTTTAGCGGCAGCTTTAGGAGCAGGTTTAGCCGCTACCTTTGCCACGGGTTTTTTCGCTGCCGGTTTAACGGCCGCCTTTGGGGCTGGCTTGGCTGCTGCTTTAGGTGCTGGCTTGGCCTTGACCGCTGGCTTAACCGACTTAACCGAGACGCCAGTGAGCTTTTCGATCTGCTTGGTCAGGCCTTCAACTTTGGCATTGAGCGCTTTCACTTCATTGCGGCTCGGTACACCAAGGCGCGAAATGGCATTGTTCAAACGCTTGTCGAAAGCTTCTTCCAACTCGCCCCACTTACCAATTGCTCTGCCACGTACTTCGTCGACTTTCGACCTGGCAGAACCCACACGTGAATCAACCGAAGATTTAGCCGCATCGACTTGTTTGTCGACTTCGGTCTTGGCTTGCTTCTCGGCTTTCTCGCCATCCTTGACCAGCGTATCAAACAGCTTGGTGCCGTCTTTGCTGACTTTGGAGTAGGCGCCCAAACCGGCCAGCCAAATTTGACGCGAGTAACGCTCTACGCCGCCGATCCACGAACTAGCTTCTTTTTCAACTTTCTTCTTAACAGCCATCCGACTCTCCTTATTTGGTACGCGAGACGTGATCAAGCAATGCACTCAACTCATCCAGCTTAGCAGAGAGGACTTCGATGTCCTGCTTCGACGGAATACCAATACGGTTCAGAGCGGAGGCAACACGAGTGTCGAACGCCTTTTCGATTTTGTCGAGTTGCAATTCAACTTTGCCTTTAACGCTGCTGACATTACTGCGCACGTTAGTTTTCACGCTGTCGATCTGGCTATTGGCCGCATCGACTTGTTGATCAACGATTTTTTTGCCCTTCTGCTCAACACCTTCACCGGTCTTGATCAGGTCTTTCAAATATTCTGCGCCTTCCTGACCGGCTTTGGCGTATGCGCCCAAACCCGCGAGCCAGATTTTACGCGCATAGACTTTGGCGTCGGTCAGCACGGTGGCTTTGTCTTCGACGACAACTTTCTTTTTGATAGCGACTTTAGACATGGTGCACCTCACTCAAATAATTAAGAGGAAACGCCCACAAAGTGCAGGCTTGAGACACAGCCTATCGAGGAAAATTAGAAACCACATACTAAGCCCAAAGATTCTGCAATAAATATGCAGTGCGGCCAGTAAAGGCGGACAGCGCTTTTCTGTCCGCCGGCATGGGTAGCGTCAAACCCGCGCCTGACGCTAGTGATTGTTAAGCCTGCAGATGCTTATCCAGGACCTGCTCAATCTCACGTTTAATAGTCCCGCTCAACGCCGAGAGCATTAATCCCAGGCTCAGCTGCACCCGGACTTGATCCTCACCGACCTCAATACGACCGTCTGCCCCACTGCGCTTGAACTCGAGCACATCACCCTTCCATTGATAGCGCACGCCATATTCGTTGGATAAACGCTCTGCCAGGTATTCGGCTTTTTCACGGGCACCGTCGCGACCCAGTGAGTGAGGGCGTTGAATGTCAATTTTGGCCATTGGTATCCTCGGGCTGCAACCTGAATTTGCCTGACTATAGCAGGCCTGCTGGTCGCTCTGCTCGCGGCTATGGAGCACATGCCAAGACATAAGCCACGTCGCAGGTTTAGAATGTCGCTCACTATGATTCAAGTGAGCGCAACATGAACGATCCGCGCAAGAACAGCGACAGCGAACCGACCACACACTTTGGTTTTAAAGACGTGCCGGAAAGCCAGAAGGCTGAAAAGGTCGCAGAAGTGTTCCACTCGGTGGCTGCCAAGTACGATGTCATGAATGACCTGCTTTCCGGCGGCATGCACCGCCTGTGGAAGCGCTTCACCATTGAACTGTCTGGCGTGCGTGTCGGCAACAAGGTGCTCGACATTGCCGGTGGCACAGGCGACCTCACGCGCCAATTCTCACGCTTGGTCGGCCCAACCGGTGAAGTGGTGCTGGCCGACATCAACGACTCGATGCTGAAAGTCGGTCGGGATCGCCTGCTGGATCGGGGCGTTGCCGGCAACGTCCAGTTTGTTCAGGCCGACGCCGAAAAGCTGCCCTTCCCGGACAACCACTTTGACTGTGTGACCATCGCCTTTGGCCTGCGCAACGTCACCCATAAAGAAGACGCCTTGCGTTCGATGCTACGGGTGCTCAAACCTGGTGGACGCCTGTTGATCCTGGAGTTCTCCAAGCCATCAAGCGCCATGCTGTCGAAAATCTACGACCGCTACTCGTTCACCTTTATGCCGCTGATGGGCAAGTTGATCACCAATGACTCGGAAAGCTATCGCTACCTCGCTGAGTCGATCCGCATGCACCCCGATCAGGACACGTTGAAGGCAATGATGGTCGATGCCGGATTTGAGCGCACCACCTACCACAATATGACTGGCGGTATCGTCGCGCTGCACCGCGGTATCAAACCCTGATGCTGTTGAGCGGGCTGCTGGCCGGGGTCGAAACCGGCCTCAACCGTGTGCTGGCACTGGACAGCACTGCGCTGCCACGCCTTGAGCCACTGGCAGGCAAAGTCATTGCCATTGACTGCCAGTCGCCAGCCATGAGCCTGTTCATCATGCCCGACGGCGAAGGCCTGATGCTGGCCGCCCGCTGGGAGGGCGAAGTGGATTGCCGCCTGCGGGCGCCGGCCTCCCACTTGCTTCGTTTAGCCACCAGCAGCGATAAAACGGCGGTGCTGCATAGCCCGGAAGTAGAGCTTGAGGGTGACAGCGCTGTGCTCCTCGACTTTGCTGCTGTACTGCAAGACCTTGAACTCGACTGGGAATATGAACTGTCGCGGTGGCTCGGCCCGGTCGGCAGCCAACTCCTCGGCAGCCATCTGCGCAGCCGGGTTAGCTGGACATCCCAAACTCTTGATACCTTGCGCTTGAACCTCGCCGATTATCTCAGCGAAGAATCGCGCACCTTGGTTGGCCAACGTGAAGCCAATGCGCGCTTTGCCGAACTGGATGACCTGAAGTTAGCCCTCGACCGTCTCGATGCACGCATCGAACGTCTCGCCCAACGTAATAAGCCCAAAGAATGAAGTTGCTCGCCGCACGTCGCTTGTTCCGAATCCTGCGCGTAGTCATCCGCTATCAGCTGGATGACTTTCTCTTTGCCTTACCTTTGCCGTTCTGGCTGCGCATGCTCAGCTACGGATTGCCGTGGCGCTGGCTGCCCCGCAAAGACCTGGGCCTGAGTCGCGGCGCACGCTTGCGTTTAGCCTTAGAAGAGCTTGGGCCAATTTTCATCAAGTTCGGTCAGTTGCTTTCCACCCGGCGCGATTTGATGCCACTCGATGTGGCCGATGAGCTGACCAAACTGCAAGATCAAGTGCCGCCGTTCGACCCGGCGCACTCACTGGCCCTCATCGAAGAACAACTGGGCGCCAGAGTAACCGACACCTTTGCCCGCTTTGACCCACAGCCGCTGGCATCTGCTTCGGTTGCTCAAGTCCATGCGGCCAAGTTGAAAACCGGTGAAGAAGTGGTGATCAAGGTCATCCGTCCCGGCCTCAAGCCGATTATTCGCCAAGATATCGCCTGGCTGTTTATCATCGCCAAGTTGGCGGAGAAAGCCTCGGCCGATGCTCGCCGCCTGCGCCCTGTGGAAGTGGTCAGCGATTACGAGAAAACCATTTACGATGAGCTCGACCTGCTCCGTGAAGCCGCCAACGCCAGTCAGCTCCGGCGCAATTTTGATGGTTCTTCACTGCTCTACGTACCGCAGGTTTACTGGGACTATTGCCGGCCCAAAGTGCTAGTCATGGAGCGTATCTACGGCATTCCAGTTACTGATCTGGCGACCTTGGCGGATCAGCGCACTGACATGAAACTGCTGGCTGAACGCGGCGTCGAGATTTTCTTCACCCAGGTGTTCGACCACAGCTTTTTTCACGCCGATATGCACCCGGGCAATATCTTCGTCAGCACCAGCCAGCCATGGAACCCGAAGTATATCGCCATTGATTGCGGCATCATCGGCAGCCTGACACCAGAAGACCAGGACTACTTAGCGCGCAATCTGCTGGCGTTCTTCAAGCGCGATTACCGCCGCGTGGCCCAACTGCACATCGACTCAGGCTGGGTACCCGCGCAAACCAAGGTCAACGATTTCGAGGCAGCTATACGCACGGTTTGCGAGCCAATATTCGAGCGGCCGCTCAAGGATATTTCCTTCGGCCAGCTGCTGATGCGCCTGTTCCAGACCGCGCGGCGCTTCAATATGGAAGTCCAGCCGCAGTTGGTGTTGCTGCAAAAGACTTTGCTCAATATTGAAGGACTGGGCCGCCAGCTCTACCCAGACCTGGACCTGTGGAGCACCGCGCAGCCATTTTTGGAGCGCTGGATGCGCGAGCGCTACAGTCCGATACACTTGCTACGCAACCTGCAACAACAGGCGGAACAGGTTCCACACCTGTCGCAGATTGCCCGCGATACACTGGAAAAGCTCAATCAGCAGCAGTTGACGGTCAGAACCGAAGAGCAAAGCCACTCAAACTGGCCGGCGCGCCTGCTCGGGGGTGTGCTGATTGCCGGTGCAGTCAGCCAAGGTTTACAGCTTGAGCTGCCAGCCTGGCCGATCTGGACAATGCTGATCGGCGGCATTTATCTGGTGCTGCGCCGATAGCCACACCCGTGCCGTACTGGCAAACTAGAGACTCGAACAGCCCGAACAGGGCGGAATGTGCAATGAACGATTGGCTTGATGAAATAAACTGGAACAGCGACGGGCTGGTTCCGGCAATTGCCCAGGATTACCAGACTGGCCGGGTGCTGATGATGGCCTGGATGAACCGCGAGGCCCTGACGTTGACCGCCAGCGAAAACCGCGCCATCTATTGGTCGCGCTCGCGCGGTAAACTATGGCGCAAAGGTGAAGAGTCCGGCCACGTACAAAAGCTCCACGAGCTGCGCCTGGATTGTGATGCCGATGTGGTTATTGTCAAAGTTGAGCAGCTCGGCGGTATTGCCTGCCACACTGGGCGCGAAAGCTGCTTCTACCGCGTATTCGAGAATGGCGCATGGAAAACAGTCGACGCAGTAATCAAAGACCCAAAAGCCATTTATGCCGAAGGACACAGCCATGACTGATACCCTGACCCGCCTGGCTGAAGTCCTTGAGTCACGCAAAGGCGCAGCCGCAGACTCCTCGTATGTGGCTAGCCTGTATCATAAAGGCCTGAACAAGATTTTAGAGAAAGTCGGCGAAGAATCGGTTGAAACCATCATCGCCGCAAAGGATGCTGCAATCAGTGGAGACTGCAGCGACGTGATTTATGAAACAGCCGATCTATGGTTTCACAGCATGGTTATGCTGGCCGCACTGGACCAGCACCCGCAAGCAGTGCTGGACGAACTGGATCGACGCTTTGGATTAAGTGGGCATGCCGAAAAAGCGGCACGCTCAGAGTCCTAACCCTTATTTAAATCGGAGTACGCATCATGGGTTTCGGTGGAATTAGCATTTGGCAGCTTCTGATCATTCTGTTGATCGTGGTCATGTTGTTCGGCACCAAACGGTTGAAAGGTGTTGGTTCGGACCTCGGCGACGCGATCAAGGGCTTCCGTAAATCGATGGGCACTGAAGACGCAGACAAACCGCCAGTTGAAGACGAAAAAGGCCAGACCTTTGACGCTCAAGCGCGCAAGGTTGAAGATCCGCTAAAGAAAGACTAAGTCTGTTCTAGTCGCTGCATGCTCGCTGAACACCCCGCCCTGTTGCTGCGCACTTCGCGCGCGTAGCACCGGCTGGCTGCTTACTCGTTCATCAGCCGGTCCTGTATTACAGGTACTATTTTCAGGTACTAAGAGTCAGCTCACATGTTTGATATCGGTTTCACTGAACTGCTTTTGTGCGGACTTGTCGCCTTGGTAGTGCTCGGCCCCGAGCGCCTGCCGGGGGCAGTACGGACAGCGGGCTTATGGATTGGCCGGATTAAACGTAGCTTCAACGCAATCAAAGCTGACGTTGAGCGCGAGATTGGCGCAGATGAAATTCGCCGGCAACTGCACAACGAGCAGATTCTCGACCTTGAGCGAGAAATGAAGTCGATGAAAAACGACATTCTGGCGCCGGGTAAAAGCACTGCCAAGCCAACCGCCGAAGCCTCACCAACGACTGTTGCTGCGAGCTTAGCTCCAGCACCTTTCGGTGAGTCGACGAGTTCAGCCACTGAAAGCTTGCCGACTACCCCGGCGCCTGACGAAGCCTTTGCCGTGACGACAGCGCCAACAGAGCCGCCTGCCGAAGAGCCTTCTGCCGTAAAAACAAGCGCTGCTGACAGCCCGGATAAAGCCCAACAACCATGAGCCGACTACCTGATCATCAAGATGAAGAGATGCCGCTTATCTCGCATCTGACTGAGCTGCGCACGCGCCTGCTGCGCTGCGTATTCGCGATATTTGTCCTTTTCGCTGGGCTGTTCTACTTCTCGCAAGACATCTACGCCCTCGTGGCTGCCCCACTGCGTAGCTATTTGCCTGCTGGCGCGACGATGATTGCAACAGGTGTGGCCTCGCCCTTCCTGACGCCATTCAAGCTGACCATGATGGTCGCGCTGTTCCTCGCCATACCTGTGCTTTTGCATCAGATCTGGGGCTTTATTGCCCCCGGCCTGTATAAGCACGAAAAACGCGTAGCAGTGCCTTTGTTGATCTCCAGCATCTTGCTGTTCTACGGCGGCATGGCGTTCGCCTACTTCGTGGTATTCCCGATCATGTTCGGCTTCTTTGCCAGCGTCACCCCGGAAGGGGTCGAAATGATGACGGACATAGGCCAATACCTCGACTTTGTACTGACTCTATTTTTCGCCTTCGGCGTGGCCTTCGAGATTCCGGTGGCGACCTTTCTGCTGATTTGGGTCGGTATTGTTGATGTCCCGACCCTGCGCAAAGGCCGTCCTTATGTTGTGGTTGGCTGCTTTGCGATTGGCATGGTCCTGACGCCGCCGGACATTTTCTCGCAAACCTTGCTCGCGGTGCCCATGTGGATGCTGTTTGAAGCTGGCTTGCTCTGTGGCGCCATGGTCAAGCGCCGTGAGCGACTGGAAGCCGAAGAGGCAGAAGCGCAAGCCGCCAGCGAGACCCGCGACCAGCCGCCCGCTACCAAACCGTGAACCTGCTGTTACTCGAAGACAGCGACTGCATTAGCGCCGACCAGGCCATCCTCACAGGTCGGCGGCTTAAACACATGCTGGAAGTACATCGCGCTGAAGCTGGCGACAGCTTGCGGGTTGGCCGCATCAATGGGCTGATGGGCAATGGCCAGATCCTGCAACTGGATGCACAGCAGGCCCATATCCGGTTCGAGCTGAACCAAGCGCCGCCTGCAAAACTGCCACTCACGCTGTTGCTCGCACTACCGCGCCCGAAAATGCTGCGCCGCGTGCTGCAAACCATCAGCTCAATGGGCGTCGCCCGCGTGGTTTTGCTAAACAGCTACCGGGTGGAGAAAAGCTTTTGGCAGACACCATTTCTGCAACCAGAGGCGGTTCGCGAGCAGCTCATTTTGGGCCTGGAGCAAGCCCGCGATACGGTGCTGCCAGAGATCCGTATCGAAAAGCGCTTCAAGCCCTTTGTTGAGGACCAACTGCGGCAGATGGTGGGCGACAGCCTGGGGCTGGTCGGACATCCAGGAGATTTCCCAGCATGCCCCCGAGCAGTGGAGCGCCCGGTAACCCTGGCCATCGGCCCAGAAGGCGGCTGGATCCCTTATGAGATCGAAAAGCTCCATGAGGCGGGGCTGAGTCCGGTTCAACTCGGCGAGCGCATCCTGCGCGTAGAGACGGCCGTCACTGCCCTGCTGGCTCGCCTCTTTTAAGCCGACAAACGCGGCCTCAATCGCCGAGCGCGCGCACGGGCAGCAACTTGCCACGGTATTTGGGTGACTCCTCCAACTGAACGTCTTGCGGCAAAAGCGGCTCAGCACAATGCGAGCACACCATCTGCCCATGTACCTGCTCGCCACAGTGAGTGTGCCTATGGCGAATTGGCGCTTCGCCATTCTCACTCATATGCAGGTCGCCCCAATGCACCAATGCCATGATCGCTGGGTACAAATCTCGCCCCTTGGCAGTTAGCCGGTATTCCTCGCGCACCGGCCGCTGTTGGTAGGCTTGCTTGCTCAGCACCTGAGCTTCAACTAGCTTCTTCAGACGATCAGACAACAGGTGCCGGGTGACGCCCAGACGCTGCTCAAAGTCGTCAAAACGGCGCACGCCCATAAAACATTCGCGCAACACCAACAGGGTCCAGCGGTCACCGACCACCGATAAGGTGCGAGCCAAGGAGCACGGTTGTTGATCAAGTTCTTCCCAGCGCATAGATAGCCTCCGCAGATTGCCAAACAAGAATAACTTGACAGGTTCCTAAATGGAACCGACTATTCTTATGAGTTCCAAAACAGAACCCTGACACGGAGTAGCTATGACAACTCAACGCAAAGCAGTTTTGGTAGTGGGCGCTGGCGACGCAACCGGTGGCGAGATCGCCAAGCGGTTCGCCCGCGAGGGCTTCGTCACCTGCGTAGCCAGGCGCAACGCGGAAAAACTGCAACCCTTGGTCGAAAGTATTGAGCAGGCAGGCGGCACCGCCCGCGCCTTCGGCTGCGACGCCCGTGTCGAAGAACAGGTGATCGAAATGTTCGCCACCATTGAGCGTGAAATAGGCCCCTTGCACGCAGTGATTTTCAACATCGGTGCCAACGTCAATTTTTCAATCACTGAAACCACTGAACGGGTCTATCGCAAAGTCTGGGAGATGGCGACACTGGCTGGGTTTCTGACCGGTCGTGAAGCAGCCAAAGTGATGTTGCCGCGGGGCCAGGGTACGATCATTTTCACCGGCGCGACCGCTTCATTGCGCGGTGGCAAAGGCTTTTGCGCATTCGCCGGGGCAAAATTCGCCTTGCGCGCGCTGGCCCAGAGCATGGCTCGCGAACTGGGTCCACAAGGCATTCATGTTGCCCACCCGATTATCGACGGCGCTATCGACACCGCGTTTATTCGCGAGACATTCCCGCAACGCTACGCACTCAAGGAGCAGGACGGAATTCTCAACCCTGAACACATCGCCGACAGCTATTGGCAATTGCATTGCCAACCCCGCGACAGTTGGACCCATGAGCTGGACTTACGGCCATGGATGGAAACCTTTTGATGCTCGGCGCAACAATCAAATGACAGGAGTTACCCAATGAGCAAACAGGTAGAATTTTTCTTCGATTTCGGCAGCCCCACGAGCTATCTGGCCTGGACCCAGCTGCCGCAGATTGCAGCCAATGCTGGCGCACAGATTAGCTGGCGGCCCATGCTTCTGGGTGGTGTATTCAAAGCCACGGGCAACAGTTCACCTGTGCAAGTTCCGGCAAAAGGTCGCTATATGCTGCAAGACCTTGCGCGCTTCGCTAAACGCTACCAAGTCCCGCTGGCGTTTAACCCCAACTTCCCAATCAACACCTTGCACCTGATGCGCGGCGCGGCAGGGTATCTCGATGACCAACGCTTTGAATTGTTTGTTAAAAGCGTGTTTGAAGCCATGTGGGTGCAAAAGATAAACATGGGTGACCCCGAGCAGGTCGCACAGGTGCTGTCGGCAGCGGGTTTTGACCCTGAAGAATTTTCCCGACTAGTGGCAGACGAGGCCGTCAAGGAGCGCTTGAAAGCCAACACCGAAGAAGCCATAAAACGAGGCGTATTTGGCGCGCCGAGCTTCTTTGTCGGTGACGAACTGCACTTTGGCCAAGACCGCCTCGACTTTGTTGCCGAGGCATTAGCGCAGTAACAGCCTCGTGAACGGCCATCATTAACCTTCGATGCGCACTCGGTGGCTGACGTTCCGTAGATACCGTCTTGAACCTCACCTTGCAATAGCGAGATGAGGATCAAACGGTTTCCCGGATTTCAGTACGCCGTAGGCGATGCAAAGCAGTTTGCGCATCGCTGCGCAGACGATCTGCTTACCCGTTTTGCCGTTGGCTTTCATTCGCTGAGCCAGCGCTCGAATGGCCGGGTTATACGTTATGGAGGTGACACCCGGCATATAAAGTCCGGCTCGTAATCTGCAAGAACCCGTGCGCGATATCCGCGTATGCCCTTTGAATTTCCCCGACTCCTGCAGCCTCGGATTGAGCCCGGAAAAGGCGGTAACAGCTCGGCTGCTGTCGAAACGCTGGATATCTCCCAGCTCAGCCAGTATCAACGCCGCTGTCTTGTCGGCGATGCCGTTGATGCTGGTTAGCAGATCTCTCTGGCCGCGTAGATC